>NZ_JBEYCR010000001.1:0-1208173 GCF_040632845.1 Streptomyces sp. NPDC016459 | reverse complement strand
GAAGCCCAGTAATGGGTGGAGCTGACCGGTACTAATAGGCCGAGGGCTTGTCCTCAGTTGCTCGCGTCCACTGTGTTAGTTCTGAAGTAACGAACTGTGCCGATTTCCGGTTGGTTAACTTCATAGAGTTTCGGTGGTCATAGCGTTAGGGAAACGCCCGGTTACATTCCGAACCCGGAAGCTAAGCCTTTCAGCGCCGATGGTACTGCAGGGGGGACCCTGTGGGAGAGTAGGACGCCGCCGAACAATCATTGTGGGAAAGCCCCGCACCTTATGGTGCGGGGCTTTTCTGCGTTCACGGTCCCTTGCCTGGGCCCTCTTGCGGCGGAGGGGTATGTCTCCGGTGTCAGAGACGGCCGGCGGATTTCAGGGCGAGGTACGCGTCTGCCAGAGCAGGGGCGAGGGTCTGGGGAGAGGCGTCGACGACCGTGACGCCTCGGCGCTGGAGCTGTTCCGCCGTACGGGAGCGCTGGGACTGCGTCTGGGTGGCCGCGGCAGCTTCGTAGACGCCGTCGATCGTGCCGCGCGTGGCTGCCATCCTGGCGATGCGGGGATCGGACACCGAGGCCACCAGGACCGTGTGGCGCTGGGCGAGCTGCGGCAGGACCGGGAGGAGGCCCTCCTCGATCGGGGCTGCGTCGAGGCTCGTCAGCAGGACGATCAAAGAGCGGCGAGGAGCTCGCGCCAGAGCGGTCGCGGCCAGGCCGCGGGCATCGGTCTCCACCAGTTCGGGTTCGAGCGGGGCGAGAGCGTCGACCATCGCGGGAAGGACGTCGCCGGCGGAGCGGCCCTGGACCTGAGCACGGACTCGTCTGTCGTAGGCCAGCAGGTCCACCCGGTCACCGGCGCGGGAGGCCAGCGCGGTCAGAAGGAGCGCCGCGTCCATGGAGGCATCCAGGCGGGGGACGTCGCCGACGCGACCGGCGGAGGTACGGCCGGTGTCCAGGACGATGAGGATGTGGCGGTCGCGTTCAGGGCGCCAGGTGCGGACGGCGACCGTGGTCTGCCGGGCGGTGGCGCGCCAGTCGATGGAGCGGGTGTCGTCGCCGGGGACGTACTCGCGGAGGCTGTCGAACTCCGTGCCCTCGCCGCGCGTGAGCGCGCTGGTGCGGCCGTCGAGTTCGCGGAGCCTGGCCAGCCGTGAGGGGAGGTGCTTGCGGCTGGTGAAGGGGGGTAGGACGCGGACGGTCCATGGGACCTCGTGGTTGCCCTGGCGGGCGGCGAGGCCGAGGGGGCCGTACGAGCGGACAGTGACCCTTTCGGCGTGGCGGTCGCCGCGTCGGGTCGGGCGCAGGGTCGTGGTGAGGCGGCGGCGCTCGCCGGCGGGGACGGTGAGCCGGTGGCGGGAGGATTCCTGGTCGGTGCCGGGGCGCCAGCTGCTGGGCGGCCAGGCGTCGCGAAGCTGGGCGCGGAGGGTCCGGCGCGATGGGTTGGTGACGGTCAGGTGGACGTCAACTCCGTCACCGAGTCGAACGGATGTGTCACCACTTCGGGTGAATTGGAGCGTTCGTACTGGCGCCGCGAGAGCGTAGTCGCACAGAATTGCGAGGGAGAGAGGCGCGTTCACCGCGAGCATCCCCGTCCAGCTGGGGGCGAGGATGCCGACGGGGAGCGATCCGAGGGCGGCGAGCAGCGCGGTTCGTCCGGTGAGGGCCATGGGGCGCCGTTCTCAGCGGGGGACGGGGACGTGGGCGAGGATCGAGTTGATGACGGAGTCGGGGGTGACCCCCTCCATCTCGGCCTCGGGCCGCAGGTGGATGCGATGACGCAGGGTGGGGAGAGCGAGGGCCTTCACATCGTCCGGGGTGACGTAGTCCCGGCCGGTGAGCCAGGCCCAGGCGCGGGCGGTGGAGAGCAGGGCGGTGGCGCCTCGGGGGGAGACCCCGAGCGTGAGTGAGGGGGATTCACGCGTGGCACGACAGATATCGACGACATAGCCGGCGATTTCTGGGGAGACCGAGACCTTGGCGACGGCGGTCCGGGCGGCTTCGAGTTCGGCGGGACCTGCGACGGGGCGGACGCCGGCGGCCTTCAGGTCGCGGGGATCGAAGCCCTCGGCGTGACGGGTGAGGACCTGGATCTCGTCCGTACGGGAGGGCAGAGGGATCGTCAGCTTGAGCAGGAAACGGTCCAGTTGGGCTTCGGGGAGGGGGTAGGTGCCCTCGTACTCGACCGGGTTCTGGGTCGCTGCGACCAGGAAGGGTTCGGGCAGGGCGCGAGGGGTCCCGTCCACCGTGACCTGGTGTTCCTCCATTGCCTCCAGGAGGGACGACTGGGTCTTCGGTGGAGTGCGGTTGATCTCGTCGGCGAGCAGGAGGTTGGTGAAGACCGGACCGGGCTGGAAGGAGAACTCGGATGTCCGGGTGTCGTAGACCAGGGAGCCGGTGACATCGCTCGGCATGAGGTCGGGGGTGAACTGGACGCGCTTGGTGTCGAGTTCGAGCGCGGCGGCGAGCGAGCGGACCAACAAGGTCTTGGCGACGCCGGGTACGCCTTCGAGGAGGACGTGTCCCCTGCAGAGCAATGCGACGACGAGACCGGTGACGGCGGGGTCCTGGCCGACCACCGCCTTCGCGATCTCGGTGCGCAGGGCCTCCAGGGAGGCGCGGGCGCTGTCCGAGTCCGTGGGGGTCTCGGGGGTCGGGGCGCTCATGAGGTGCGTACCTCTCTTTCGAGGGCGTCGAGTTGGTCCGCCAGGCGGATGAGAGTGGCGTCGTCGGCGGGAGCCGGGCCGAAGAGGAGGTGTTGGGGGTCCGCGGTGGTCTCGGGGAGACGGGCGGAGAGCGCGGGGAGGAGGCGCTCGGGGGAGTGGGCGTCTTGGAGGGGGACGCCGAGTGCGGGGGCGAGTCGGGTCCGGGTCGCGGTGCGGAGGACGGTGGCGGCGCGGTCGCGGGCGTTCGCCTTGCGGTAGAGGCGGGCTCGGCCCTCGGTGGCCTCCGAGGCGCGGACGGCGACGGGGAGGCGCTCGGTCACCAGGGGGCCGAGCCGGCGGCCGCGCCAGAGGGCGGCGAGCAGGGCTGCGAGGGCGAGTTGGAGTGTGCCCCACAGCCAGCCGGACGGGATCAGGTCGAAGAAGTTGCCCGTGGTGTCGTCGGCGGGTGCGTCGACGGCGGAGGTGTCGGAGAGGGAGGGGAGGTACCAGACGAGATGAGCACGGGAACCGAGGAGTTGCAGGGCGAGCGAGGCGTTGCCCTGCTGGTCGAGACGGTCGTTGTAGAGGATGTCGGGCGAGCCGAGGAGGACGGTGTCGGTGGCGTCGGGGCCGGGGAGGCGGACCAGGGTCGGCAGGCCGTCGGAGGGGTAGCAGGCGTCGATGTCGGCGTCGGGGTCGGTGAGGTACCGCTCGCCGCCGAGCTCGGCGCTGCCTGCGCGGGTGGCGGCCTCCAAGGTGCAGGCAGGGGCCAGGTTCTCCACGGGGGCGCTGGTGGCGCTGGTGACGTCCGGGGCCAGGGTGGGGAGGGAGGGCATGCCGGCGCCGAGGAGGACGGTGCGGCCCGCGACTCCGGTGAGGGTCCGGCGGACCGTCACCTGTTGAGTCTCCGTCAGCAGGTCCGGGGCGGTGACCAGGAGGGTGCTTTCACCGTCGGTCGCGGCCGTGGCCTCGTCGAGAGTCGTGGCGAGGGTGATCGTGACACCGCGGGCTCGAAGGAGTTCGGCGACGGCGCGACTGCCGTGGGGGTCGGGGGAGCGGGGGTCGAGCGCGCCGTAGGAGCCGGTGGACTGCACGGTCGCCAGGACGATGCCGCCGATGAGGACCAGGGTGAGGACGAGGGCCGCGCCGCGGGCGCGGGTCCAGTGCTGGCCGGGGGTGAGCGCGGTCGAGGTGGTGCCGGTGGCGGGGCTGCTCATGCGGGCGTCCCCGTGGAGGCGGTGCCGAGGGTGGGCCGGGTTCGCTCCAGGGCGGTGTCCAGTTCCTCGATGCGGCGGTACGCGGGTTCGTCGGCGGTGCGGCCGCCGTATGTGACGTCGTCGAAGGTGCGGGCGGCGAGGCGCAGTTCGTCTGCCTGGGAGGGCAGGGAGCGGCCGGCCTCGGCGGCTGCTTCGTCGGCGGTGCGGCCGGGGCGGGGGTCGAGGAGGGTGCGCTCCTCGAGGGAGCGGACGACGGCCCGCATGCGTTCCTGGACCGCCTGGTTCCAGCGGCCTGCGGAGGCGTGTCGGCCGGCGGCGGCCCGGTGGTCGCGGGCGGTGCGGGGGCCGTCGGCGAAGAGGGAGTCGCCGGTGGCGCCGGGGGTGCGGCGCGGGGTGCCGAGGCGCCACCAGAGGGCGGCGACGAGGGCGGCCCCGAACAACACGACGACGACGAGACCGAGTACGCCGCCGGGGGTGGCCGCGGACGCCGCGCTGAAGAGGTCGCCGACCCACTCCCAGAAGCGGTCGAGGCCGCGCTGGAGGAGGTTCGGGTCGTTCTCGTGGTACATCGGCTTGGACAGCTCCCGTTCCGCGGCCTCGCGGGCCGGGACGCGGGAGATGTCCACCGGTACGTCGCCGTCGGCGCGGGGTCGCACCGGTGCCGTGACCGTTCCCCCGGTGACCGTCACGGCATCAGCCTCCGACGGTGTGGTCGCCCGGTGTGGGGCCGTAGCCGGGGAGGCCCGCGGCTCGTGCGAGTTCGAGGTCCAGGGCTTCACGGCGGATGCGCTGGTCCACGTAGAGGAGCACCGTGACGCCGGCGGAGATCGGGTAGGTGATCGCGCTGGTGATCACGCTGCCGATGCCGGTGATGATCAGGAACGGCCAGCCGAAGGTGGGGGACGAGCCGGAGAGCAGGCCGGAGAAGCCGTCGCCGTCGACCGTGATGGCGATGATCGCGAAGGGAATCGCGATGATCATCGCGAAGACGAAGATCAGCAGCTGGGTGAGGAGGGTGATGCCGAAGATCCGCCACCAGGAGCCCTGGACCAGCTTGGCGGACCGCTTCAGCGACGGGATCACGCCTTGGCGCTCCAGCATCAGGGCGGGAGAGGCGAGGCTGAAGCGGATCATGAGCCAGACTGCGACAGCCAGGGCGCCGAATCCCCCGAGGAGGACGAGGGCCGCGCCCGCGGCGCCCCCGAGCAGAAGCCCGGGGAGCACGCCGGTCAGGACGAGGGCCGCGCTCAGGCCCGCGAGCAGCAGCGTGAGACCGAGGAGCTGGAGCAGGCGGGGACGGGCCTCCTGCCAGGCTGAACTGAGCGAGACCGGACGGCCGAGTACGGCGCGGCTGATGACGACGGTCAGCAGGGCGGCGCAGACCAGGGAGGCCATCAGCGTCACGAGGAGGACGGGACCGAGACCGATCAGGGACGACTGGGCCGAGTCGAGGGACTGCTCGAGCGCCTCGGCGGGGGTGGCGTCCGGGTTGGTCGCCGGGGCGGCCGGGACGAGATACCGCTGGGCGAGGACGCTCGTGATCTGGGAGACCACCGCGACGGTGACCGAGATCGTCAGGACCGTGCGCCAGTAGGTGCGGAGTGTCTTCACCGCGCCGTCGAGGATCTCGCCCATGCCCAGGGGGCGCAGCGGGATGACGCCGGGCTTCGCGGCCGGAGGCCGGCCCCAGTGGGCGTTCGGCGGCGGACCGCCCCAGCCCTGGCCCGGTACCGGGGTGCGCGGCGGGGGCAGGGTCCGGTCGGTGGGCGGGGACCACTGGCCGGCGGGCGGCTGGTCCTTCGACCACTGAGGGGCGGAGCCGGAGCCGTTCGCGTCGGCCGGAGCGGGCCGGGGAACGCCGGTGCCGTCCTGGTCGTCGGAGGGGGCGGATCCGGGCGAGGTCCAGCCCGGAGTGTCGTTCACGGTCGTCCACCTCGGAGGAATGGTCGCGGTGCCGGATCGGCGAAACCGGCTCGGTCACGGCGGCCGACACCTGAAACGGCGGCGGGCCGGGTGCCATCGTGCCACGCGGGACCCGCCCGTGGGCGGGCCCGGCCTTGTCGTTCGTACCTTCGTCCGGAGGTTCATTGTGCGAGCGGCAGGCTGCACACTGTGCGGATACCCGATCATCATGCGCGAACCGTGCGATGACGGGCCGAGCGGGGTGCGGCCGACGGGGTCGCGGTCCAGGCTGGGGGAGGCGCTGTGGGACAGGTCACGGCAGGTAACGATTGGCTAATGGGATGATGTCGATATGAAGGGACGCGTTCTTGTCGTCGACGACGACACCGCACTGGCCGAGATGCTCGGCATCGTGCTGCGGGGTGAAGGGTTCGAGCCGTCGTTCGTCGCGGACGGTGACAAGGCGCTTGCGGCATTCCGGGAGGCCAAGCCTGACCTGGTGCTGCTCGACCTGATGCTGCCCGGTAGGGACGGCATCGAGGTGTGCCGCCTGATCAGGGCCGAGTCGGGTGTGCCGATCGTCATGCTCACGGCCAAGAGCGACACGGTGGACATCGTCGTGGGTCTGGAGTCCGGGGCCGACGACTACATCGTGAAGCCGTTCAAGCCGAAGGAGCTGGTCGCCCGTATCAGGGCACGGCTCCGGCGGTCGGAGGAGCCGGCTCCGGAGCAGCTCACCATCGGTGACCTCGTCATCGACGTGGCCGGGCACTCCGTGAAGCGGGACGGGCAGTCCATCGCCCTGACCCCGCTCGAGTTCGACCTGCTGGTCGCGCTCGCGCGCAAGCCGTGGCAGGTCTTCACCCGTGAGGTCCTGCTGGAGCAGGTCTGGGGCTACCGGCACGCGGCCGACACCCGGCTGGTGAACGTGCACGTCCAGCGGCTGCGCTCGAAGGTCGAGAAGGACCCGGAGCGCCCGGAGATCGTGGTCACCGTCCGTGGGGTCGGTTACAAGGCGGGGCCGAGCTGACATGAGCAAAGGCAGTGCTGCTCCGAAGCCCGGGGACCCGGGAGTCCGTACGGGGCGGACTGCCGGACCGGGGCGGGGGGGCTCGCGTTCCGGTCGTCTGCCGCGCGGCGGACGGCTGTTCCGGGACGGGGCGCCGGGTGGACCGGTGCTCCGCCTCTTCGCGCGCTGGGTGCGCCGACCGTTGCTGCCCGCCGTGCGGCTGTGGCGGCGGAACATTCAGCTGAGGATCGTCGCGGGCACCCTGTTGATGTCCCTCGGAGTGGTGCTGCTGCTCGGCCTGGTCGTCATCGGCCAGGTCCGCAACGGTCTGCTCGACGCCAAGGAGAGGGCCGCCCAGAGTCAGGCCGCGGGTGGCTTCTCCGCCGCCCAGGACAGGGCGGCGACCACCTCGTCGGCACCCGGCCAGCAGGTCGGCGGGCGGACCGGTTCCTCGGTGAACTGGCGCTCCACGCTGGTCGAGCAGCTCGCCAGCGGCGGCCAGAGCGCCTTCAACGTGGTGGCGCTCTCCCTCGACACCGATGACACCGCGAGTCGCGGGGTGCGTGCCTCAGGTGAGGTCGACCCCGCCACGAGCATCCCCGGCGATCTGCGGCACTCGGTCGCGCAGGGCGCGGACACCTTCCAGAAGTTCACGAGGATCCACTACACGAGCGGCAAGGCGTCCGAGGCCGGTCTGGTGATCGGCAAGCGGCTGAACGACGCCGACGGTACCCAGTACGAGCTGTACTACCTCTTCCCGCTGACGCAGGAGGAGGACTCCCTCACCCTGGTCAAGGGCACTTTGGCGACCGCCGGGCTGTTCGTCATGGTGCTGCTCGGTGCCATCGCCTGGCTCATGGTGCGCCAGGTCGTCACGCCCGTGCGGATGGCAGCGGGGATCGCCGAGCGGCTCTCGGCCGGCCGGCTGCAGGAACGTATGAAGGTCACCGGCGAGGACGACATCGCCCGGCTCGGCGAGGCCTTCAACAAGATGGCGCAGAACCTCCAGCTCAAGATCCAGCAGCTGGAGGAGCTATCGCGGATGCAGCGGCGGTTCGTCTCGGACGTGTCGCACGAGCTGCGCACCCCGCTGACCACGGTCCGGATGGCCGCCGATGTCATTCACGAGGCCCGGGTCGACTTCGACCCCGTCACCGCCCGCTCCGCCGAACTCCTCGGCGATCAGCTCGACCGCTTCGAGTCGCTGCTCTCCGACCTCCTGGAGATCAGCCGCTTCGACGCGGGCGCGGCGGCCCTGGAAGCCGAGCCGATAGACCTGCGGCAGGTGGTGCGCCGGGTCATCGGCGGCGCCGAGCCGCTGGCCGAGCGCAAGGGGACCAGGATCGTGGTCGTCGGCGACCAGCAGCCCGTGGTGGCCGAGGCGGACGCCCGCCGGGTCGAGCGGGTGCTGCGCAACCTCGTGGTCAACGCCGTCGAGCACGGTGAGGGCCGGGACGTGGTGGTGAAGCTGGCCGCCGCGGGCGGCGCCGTCGCGGTGGCCGTACGCGACTACGGCGTGGGACTGAAGCCGGGCGAGGCGACGCGCGTCTTCAACCGTTTCTGGCGTGCGGACCCCGCGCGGGCGCGGACCACCGGCGGCACCGGCCTCGGGCTGTCCATCGCGGTCGAGGACGCCCGGCTGCACGGCGGCTGGCTCCAGGCCTGGGGCGAGGCCGGTGGCGGCTCGCAGTTCCGGCTCACCCTGCCGCGTACCGCGGACGAGCCGCTGCGGGGCTCCCCCATCCCCCTGGAACCCGAGGACTCACGTCGCAACCGTGAGCAGACGGCCGTCGGACGCGCCCAGGAGGCCGCCCGCCGGACGGCGGTGCCGGCGCAGTCCGTCGGCGACCGGGCGCAGCTCGCCGTACCGCCGAGGCTGCCGGTGCCGTCGCGGGCGTCCGTCGACCCGACGGCCCTGCCCGGCAGCGGCGCACGGGTGGTGGCGCGCCAGGCGACGGACGGTGAAGCCGGTGGGCCGGGTCCGGTGACGGCCGGCGGGAACGGGAACGCGGAGCGGGAGGACGGGACACGTGGGCGTTGACTCCCCAGCGGGGCACGCGGGGCGGGACTTCCGAGACGGACGGGCGGTACGGGCGCGGAGCACGCGCGCGATGGTGCTCGCCGCGTGCGGCGGGCTCCTGGCGACCGGCTGCGCGACGATGCCCGACAGCGGTGACGTCCAGGTCGTGCGGGGCGCCAATCAGGGCGACTCACAGGTCCGGGTCTACGCCGTCGCGCCCCGGGCGAACGCGGACCCGAACGAGATCGTCGACGGCTTCCTGGAAGCCATGACCAGTGACGACCCCGGATTCGCCACCGCCCGCAAGTACCTGACGAAGCAGGCCGCGCGGACCTGGGAGCCGGAGGAGAGCATCACGGTGCTCACCACCGCGCCCGCCCGCGAGGCCGCCGACCGCAACGCCGACCCCGACAACGAGGGCCGCGCCTACCCGCTCTCCGGCCGCAAGATCGCGACCGTGGACGCCCGGCACGCGTACCAGCCGGTCAGCCCCGCCCCGTATCTGCAGTCGATCCATGTCGTGCAGCAGCCGGCCGCCGACGGCAAGTCCAAGGAGTGGCGGATCGCCAGCCTGCCGCCCGGTCTGGTGCTCGGCGAGGCCGACTTCCTGCGCAACTACCGGTCGGTCAACAAGTACTACTTCGCGTCCGGGGAGGACTGGGTCGTCGCCGACCCCGTCTACATCCGGCAGCGGCAGGATCCCGTCACCCGGATGGACTCGGTGACGCAGACGGTGAAGGCGCTCCTCGAAGGTCCCACGAACTGGCTCAAGCCGGCCGTGGACTCCCGCTTCCCGTCCGGTACGGAGCTGGCGAAGGGCGTCACCACGTTGACGACCGACGACCAGTCCACGCTGAAGGTGCCGCTGAACGCCAAGGCGGACCGGGTCGGCGGCGAGGCGTGCCGGCGGATGGCGGCGCAGCTGCTGTACACCCTGGGCGATCTGACCTCCGTACGCGTCGAGCAGGTGGAGCTGCTGGGGTCGACGGGCCAGTCGCTGTGCCGCCTGGGGAAGGGGCAGAAGTCCGAGTTCGCCGCGGTCAGGAACACGGACCGGCAGGAGAACCCGTACTTCGTCGACGCCCACCACAAGCTGATGATGCTGGTCGTCGGGGCCAAGGAGGCGAACACGCCCGTGGAGGTGCCCGGCCCGTTCGGCAAGGGCACGACGCCGCTGCGGTCGGTCGCCGTCGACCGGGGCGAGACCCGCGCCGCCGGAGTCGGCCAGAGCGGCCGGGATCTCTTCGTCTCGTCCATCACCACGGAGCAGGACTCCCTGCCGCCGGTTCTGAGCAGCAAGGCCGCCAAGCCCGGTGACCGGCTGTCCGCGCCCAGCTGGGACGGCCGGGGTGATCTGTGGGTCGCCGACCGCGACCCCGCCGCGCCCCACCTGTGGATGGTGCCCGACGGCACCGGTGCCCCCGTCAGGGTGCGGACGCCGTGGCTGGGGGAGGACGCCAGGATCGAGTCCCTGCGGGTCTCCGCCGACGGGGTCCGGATCGCTCTGGTGGTCACCCGCGGCGATCGCACCACCCTGCAGATCGGCCGGATCCAGCGGCAGACCACGGGGGAGGAGCCGGTTGTCTCGGTGCTCGACCTCCAGCCCGCCGCGCCCCGGATGGAGTCGGTGACGGCCGTGTCCTGGGCCGGGCCGAGCCGGCTCGTCGTCGTCGGTAGGGAGGCGGGCGGGGTCCAGCAGATCCGTTACCTGCAGACGGACGGCTCGACGTCGGCGACCTCGGTGCTTCCGGGCCTGAACGGGGTGACCTCGGTGGCCGCGCCGCACGGCGACTCGGTGCCGCACGACGACTCCGCGCCGGTGGTCGCCGACTCCGGTGACGACGGCATCGTCCGGCTCGCGCCGGGCACCAACTGGCAGCCGGTGGTCAAGGACGGCACCTCGCCCGTCTATCCGGGGTAGCGGGAGGCGCCGTGGGGCTGCGGACCTGACGTACTCCGGGGTCCCGGCCGAGGTTCCTCGGGGCCCGGACGGAAGCTTGGATTCCGGGGTTTTCCACAGGGGTGGTCCGGGGGCCGCGCAGGGCGCAGAGTGGAGCCATGCGGGGGTGGTGGCGCGAGATCGCCGGGCTGGTGCTGCCGGTGGCCTGCGGAGGCTGCGGCAGACCGCGTACCGAGCTGTGCGCCTCCTGCGCGGCCGCACTGACCGGGGGAGGGGCGGGACCGCGGCGGGTGCGGCCCTCGCCCGAGCCCGCCGGGCTGCCCGCGGTCCATGCCGCCGCGCCGTACGCCGACGCCGTGCGGGAGTTGCTCCTCGCCCACAAGGAACGCGGGGCGCTCACCCTGGCCCGCCCCCTGGGCGACGCGCTGGCCCGTGCCGTGGAGGCGGCCGCAGGGGGCGTCAGGGGCTCTTCGGCCGCCACGCTGCTCCTCGTACCGGTGCCGTCCTCCCGGCGCTCCGTGCGGGCGCGTGGCCATGATCCGACGCGGCGGATTGCGCTGGCGGCGGCGGCACGGCTGCGGTCGGCGGGGCGGCAGGCGCGGGTCGTGCCGGTGCTGCGGCAGCGGCGGTACGTGGCGGACCAGGCGGGTCTCGGGGCGCGCGGGCGGCTCGCGAACCTCTCCGGCGCCCTGGAGGTCGTACCGGGCGGCGGGCGGCTGCTCACGGTGGGAAGGGTGGTGCTCGTGGACGACCTGATGACCACGGGAGCCTCGCTGGCGGAGGCTGCGCGCGCCATCGGAGCCGTCCATCTTCCGTTCATTCCTGAATTACCGAACGGTTTACCGGGCGGTTCGGCGCAGCACGGATTCGAACAGCGGGTGGCGGCTGTAATCGCATCCTCTCCCGCTTCGTTCGAAATAAACCGGAACTCCTCGGGAACCTGGATCGTTGCAGGTGGTGAGAGGTGAAAGCACCCGTGCGGAGGTATGTCGCGGTAGCGGGTGCCGACACCCGTCCGGAGGGGCTATGTTCGGTTGAGAGGAATGGTGAAAGCCATCGCCTCGACGAATACTGGTTGCGCCTGCAGGACAGGAGTTCAGTGCGAATCAACCTCTTGTCGATGGGGTGGGGATCTTGTCGACTGGGGAGGAGGAGGTGAAGTCGCCTAGTCCGAGCTCCGGTAAACCACCGGAGTCTGGTGCAAAGGGAGAAGCCCTGCGGCCGAGGAGCCGACCAGGGCGATCCGGGAACGGAGTTCTGCGTGGACATCGTCGTCAAGGGCCGCAAGACCGAGGTGCCCGAGCGGTTCCGCAAGCACGTGGCCGAGAAGCTGAAGCTGGAGAAGATCCAGAAGCTCGACGGCAAGGTGATCAGCCTCGACGTCGAGGTGTCCAAGGAACACAACCCGCGGCAGGCCGACAGGTCTGACCGAGTGGAGATCACTCTCCACTCCCGAGGCCCGGTGATCCGGGCGGAAGCTGCGGCAGGCGACCCGTACGCGGCGCTCGACCTCGCGAGTGACAAGCTCGAGGCGCGACTGCGCAAGCAGCACGACAAGCGGTACACCCGCCGTGGAAACGGCAGGCTTTCGGCGGCCGAGGTCGGGGACGTGGTGCCCGGCGTCGCCCAGTTCGACGGGGACGGCAAGCTCGTCGCGGACGAGACCGACGAGGTGCCGACCAAGATGGTGGGCCCGATCGAGGTCCAGGGCGACGGCCCGCTGGTGGTCCGCGAGAAGACGCACAAGGCCGCCCCGATGACGCTCGACCAGGCGCTCTACGAGATGGAGCTGGTCGGTCACGACTTCTATCTCTTCGTCGACTCCGACACGAAGCAGCCGAGCGTCGTCTACCGGCGACACGCCTACGACTACGGCGTCATCCATCTGGAGAGCGACCCGCTCGCCGAGGGCCGAGGCGCCGGCGGCGCGCTCGGCGGCTGACAGCCGGAGCCTCGCCGCCGACCCCACAACTCCTCAGTTGCCCCCTATGGTGCCCCTGGAGCGCTTTTCGCGCCCTCAGGGGCACCCCCGTGCGTCCATGGAACACGCCGTCGCCGCCCGGGCATGAAATCATGGCGTGCACGCCAACCGGTGCTCTCCGAGTGCCGGTTGAAGGACCGGAAACGAATTCAGGCCACGGCCTTCAGGGGGAAGAACGATGGCGGACAGCTTCGGACCGGTGCTCAGCGGGCGCGAGCACGGTAGTGCGGTCCCGGAGGGATCGGATTCGGACAGCGGCGCATTCCGCAAGGAGCCCATCCGGGTCCTCGTCGTGGACGACCACGCACTCTTCCGGCGCGGACTGGAGATCGTCCTCGCGCAGGAGGAGGACATCCAGGTCGTCGGAGAGGCCGGGGACGGGGCGGAGGCGGTCGACAAGGCCGCCGACCTGCTGCCCGACATCGTCCTGATGGACGTACGGATGCCCCGGCGCGGCGGTATCGAGGCGTGCACCTCCATCAAGGAGGTGGCCCCCAGCGCGAAGATCATCATGCTGACGATCAGCGACGAGGAGGCCGACCTCTACGAAGCGATCAAGGCGGGCGCCACCGGCTACCTCCTCAAGGAGATCTCCACCGACGAGGTCGCGACCGCCATCCGCGCGGTCGCGGACGGGCAGTCGCAGATCAGCCCTTCGATGGCGTCGAAGCTCCTCACCGAGTTCAAGTCGATGATCCAGCGCACCGACGAGCGCCGGCTCGTGCCCGCGCCCCGGCTGACCGACCGCGAGCTGGAGGTCCTCAAGCTCGTCGCGACCGGGATGAACAACCGGGACATCGCCAAGGAGCTGTTCATCTCGGAGAACACCGTGAAGAACCACGTCCGGAACATCCTGGAGAAGCTCCAGCTCCACTCCCGGATGGAGGCCGTGGTCTACGCGATGCGGGAGAAGATCCTCGAGATCCGCTAGCCGTCTCCCGGCGGACGCCCGCTCAGGCCCGGCGGACGCCCGCTCAGGCCCGGCGGACGCCCGCTCAGGCCAGGGCGCGGACCAACTCCGGCGCCAGCTCGGGGTGGTTCATCCGCTCCGGCACCACCGACACCGCGTCGCAGCCGACCCACGCGGCCGCCTCGCGCAGCGCCGTCGCCACCGCGGGCACGGCCCTCGGGCCGTCGAGCGTCACCTGCCGGGCGACGAGCGTCCTGCCCTCGCGGGCGGGGTCCACCCGGCCGACGAGGCGGCCCCCGGCGAGGACCGGCATCGCGAAGTAGCCGTGGACCCGCTTGGGCTTCGGCACGTACGCCTCCAGGCGGTGGGTGAAGCCGAAGATCCGCTCCGTGCGGGCCCGCTCCCAGATCAGCGAGTCGAACGGCGACAGCAGCGTCGTACGGTGCCGGCCGCGGGGCTCCGAGGCCAACGCCGCCGGGTCCGCCCAGGCGGGCTTGCCCCAGCCCGCCACCGTGACGGGGACGAGCCCCGCCGCCTCGACCACGGCGTCGAACTGCTCGCCCTTGATCCGGTGGTAGTCGGCGATGTCCGCGCGCGTCCCCACCCCCAGCGCCTCCCCGGCCTGCCGCACCAGGCGCCGCACGCACTCGGTGTCGTCCAGGTCGTCGTGGAGCAGAGCGTCCGGGATGGCCCGCTCGGCCAGGTCGTACACCCGCTTCCAGCCGCGCCGCTCGACCACGACCACCTCGCCGTACATCAGGGCCCGCTCGACGGCGATCTTGGCGTCGGACCAGTCCCACCACTCGCCCTTGTTCTTCGCGCCGCCCAGTTCCGTCGCCGTCTGCGGGCCCTCGGTCCGCAGCTGGTCGATCACCTTGTCGTACGCCCCCGCGGACAGATCGTGGTGCCACTGCGGGCGGCCGCGGTAGGCGCGGCGGCGGAAGGCGAAGTGCGGCCACTCCTCGACGGGCAGGACGCAGGCCGCGTGCGACCAGTACTCGAAGGCGTGGGCCTCGGTCCAGTAGGCGTCCTCGACCGTCGTACGGCCGACGGCGCCCAGGCGCGCGTACGGGATGAGCTCGTGCGAGCGGGCGAGTACGGAGATGGTGTCGAGCTGCACCTGCCCCAGGGCGCGCAGCACCCCGCGCACTCCGGCGCGACGGTCGGGCGCGCCCAGGAAGCCCTGGGCGCGCAGCGCGATCCGGCGGGCTTCGTCGGCGGACAGTTCGGCGGCGGGGCGCGGCACAGTCGTCATGGACGGCACCCTAGGCCCCGGCACTGACAGCCGGGCCCGGGCGGCCCGTCGGCCCTGAGCGGGCCCGCCAGGCCCCGGTCGCACGGTCAGCCTCGCCCCCGGCCTCCGGCCGCACGTCAGCCCCGCCCAGGTCCGTCCGGCCCCCCGGTCGCACGTCAGCCCGCCCGGCCTCCGGCCGTACGGCCGCCCCGTCCAGGTCCGTCGAGCCCACGGCCGGACGTCAGCCCTGGGCGGGCAGGTCGCGGGTCGTCAAATACGGCAGCGGGCTCGGGAGGCCGAAGTCGGAGGGGAGCAGGGCGCCCACCCAGCTGTCCCTGAGCGTGCCCTTGTTGGTGAGGCCGGCGCGCTGCGCGCCCTCCATCACGAAGCCCACGCGCTCGGCCACCGCGCGCGAACCGACGTTGCCGACCTCGGCACGCCACAGCAGGCGGGTGCAGCCGAGCGCGGTGAAGGCCCAGTGGGCGAGGGCGCGGACGGTCTCCGTCATGTAGCCGCTGCCCCGGTACTCCTTGCCCAGCCAGAAGCCGACCTCCCAGACGCCCGTGCCACGGCTGGACAGGGCGACGGCGGCGAGCAGCGGGCCGCCGGCCAGCGGTTCGACGGCGAAGGCGTACTCGGTGTCGTCGCGCCAGCCGTCGGGCACGAGCCGGTTCAGGAAGAACTCGGCGTCCTGCCGGGTGTAGGGGTCGGGGACGACGGTCCAGCGCAGGATGTCCGGGTCCTGGCAGAGGGCGTACACCGCGTCGGCGTCCTCGGGAACCCAGTTCCGCAGGCGCAGTCGGTCGGTGGTGAGGGTGATCGGCTCCATGACTGGATTGTGGTGAGCCGCCGGATCGGAAGCGAACACTTTTCGGATGGGGCGGCACCTTCCGCCCACCTCGTGCGTTCTCTTTCCGGGCGGACGTACGGCTCCGGCACTGTGGGCCTCCCTTCGCGAGGGCGGTCTCGCTTACGATGGCCGTTGCGGTGGGGACCACCTGCCGTGCCCGCGCTCGCGTCCGTGACAAGACCCAGTGCCAGGCCCGACCGGCAAGGAGACCAGCCTCAGTGTCCGTCTTCAACAAGCTCATGCGTGCAGGCGAAGGAAAGATCCTGCGCAAACTGCACCGCATCGCGGACCAGGTCAACTCCATCGAAGAGGACTTCGTCAACCTCTCCGACGCCGAGTTGCGGGCGCTCACCGATGAGTACAAGCAGCGGTACGCCGACGGTGAGAGCCTCGACGACCTGATGCCCGAGGCCTTCGCGACGGTGCGCGAGGCCGCCAAGCGTGTCCTCGGTCAGCGCCACTACGACGTCCAGCTGATGGGTGGCGCCGCCCTCCACCTCGGCTACGTCGCCGAGATGAAGACCGGTGAGGGCAAGACCCTCGTCGGCACCCTCCCGGCGTACCTCAACGCGCTCTCCGGCAAGGGCGTCCACCTGATCACGGTGAACGACTACCTGGCGGAGCGCGACTCCGAGCTCATGGGCCGGGTGCACCGCTTCCTCGGCCTGTCCATCGGCTGCATCCTCGCCAACATGACGCCGGCCCAGCGCCGCGAGCAGTACAACTGCGACATCACGTACGGCACGAACAACGAGTTCGGCTTCGACTACCTGCGCGACAACATGGCGTGGTCCCAGGACGAGCTCGTCCAGCGCGGCCACAACTTCGCCTGTGTCGACGAGGTCGACTCCATCCTCGTCGACGAGGCCCGTACGCCGCTGATCATCTCCGGCCCGGCCGACCAGGCGACGAAGTGGTACGGCGACTTCGCCAAGCTCGTCACCCGCCTCGCCAAGGGCGAGCCCGGCAACACGCTCAAGGGCATCGAGGAGACCGGCGACTACGAGGTCGACGAGAAGAAGCGGACCGTCGCCATCCATGAGGCCGGTGTCGCCAAGGTCGAGGACTGGCTGGGCATCGACAACCTCTACGAGTCGGTGAACACCCCGCTCGTGGGCTACTTGAACAACGCCATCAAGGCGAAGGAACTGTTCAAGAAGGACAAGGACTACGTCGTCATGGACGGCGAAGTCATGATCGTCGACGAGCACACCGGCCGTATCCTCGCCGGCCGCCGCTACAACGAGGGCATGCACCAGGCGATCGAGGCCAAGGAGGGGGTGGCGATCAAGGACGAGAACCAGACCCTCGCCACGATCACCCTGCAGAACTTCTTCCTCCTGTACGACAAGCTCTCCGGCATGACCGGTACGGCCATGACCGAGGCCGCCGAGTTCCACCAGATCTACAAGCTGGGTGTCGTCCCGATCCCCACGAACAGGCCGATGATCCGCAAGGACCAGTCGGACCTGATCTACCGGACCGAGGTCGCCAAGTTCGCCGCCGTCGTCGACGACATCGCGGAGAAGCACGAGAAGGGCCAGCCGATCCTCGTCGGCACGACCTCCGTCGAGAAGTCCGAGTACCTCTCGCAGCAGCTCTCCAAGCGCGGCGTGCAGCACGAGGTCCTCAACGCCAAGCACCACGACCGTGAGGCGAGCATCGTCGCCCAGGCCGGCCGTCGCGGCGCCGTCACCGTCGCCACGAACATGGCCGGTCGCGGTACGGACATCAAGCTCGGCGGCAACCCGGACGACCTCGCCGAGGCCGAGCTGCGTCAGGCGGGTCTCGACCCGGTCGAGCACGTCGAGGAGTGGGCCGCGGCCCTTCCCGGCGCCCTGGAGCGGGCCAAGAAGGCGGTGCAGGCGGAGTTCGAGGAGGTCAAGGACCTCGGCGGGCTGTACGTGCTGGGAACCGAGCGCCATGAGTCCCGCCGTATCGACAACCAGCTGCGCGGTCGTTCCGGCCGTCAGGGCGACCCCGGCGAGTCCCGCTTCTACCTCTCCCTCGGCGACGACCTGATGCGTCTGTTCAAGGCGCAGATGGTCGAGCGCGTGATGGCCATGGCCAACGTGCCGGACGACGTGCCGATCGAGAACAAGATGGTCACCCGCGCCATCGCCTCCGCCCAGTCGCAGGTCGAGACCCAGAACTTCGAGACCCGTAAGAACGTCCTGAAGTACGACGACGTCCTCAACCGGCAGCGTCAGGTCATCTACGGCGAGCGCCGTCGTGTCCTGGAGGGCGAGGACCTGCAGGAGCAGATCCAGCACTTCATGGACGACACGATCGACGACTACATCCGCCAGGAGACCGCCGAGGGCTTCGCGGAGGAGTGGGACCTCGACCGTCTGTGGAACGCCTTCAAGCAGCTCTACCCGGTGAAGGTCACCGTGGAGGAGCTGGAGGACGCGGCCGGGGACCGGGCGGGCATCACCGCCGAGTTCATCGCCGAGTCCATCAAGGGCGACATCCACGAGCAGTACGAGGCGCGTGAGAAGCAGCTCGGCTCGGAGATCATGCGTGAGCTGGAGCGGCGCGTGGTCCTCTCCGTCCTGGACCGCAAGTGGCGCGAGCACCTCTACGAGATGGACTACCTCCAGGAGGGCATCGGTCTGCGCGCCATGGCGCAGAAGGACCCCCTGGTCGAGTACCAGCGCGAGGGCTTCGACATGTTCACCGCCATGATGGAGGGCATCAAGGAGGAGTCCGTCGGCTACCTGTTCAACCTGGAGGTCCAGGTCGAGCAGCAGGTCGAGGAGGTCCCGGTGCAGGCGAGCGCTCCCTCGCTCGACAAGCAGGACGCGGTACCGGCCCCCGCCGGGCGTCCGGAGATCCGCGCCAAGGGCCTCGAAGCCCCGCAGCGGCCGGACCGGCTGCACTTCTCCGCGCCGACCGTGGACGGTGACGGCGGCGTCGTCGAGGGCGACTTCGCCTCCGACGACGCGGACTCCGGCGACGGGATGACCCGGGCGGAGCGCCGCAAGGCCCAGAAGAACGCGGGCGGTGGGCGTCGCCGTAAGAAGTGACGTCGTGCCGCTGAGGCGGTGACGCGTCGCGTGGGGGCCGGTCGCCTGTCGGGTGACCGGCCCCTTCGTCGTGCGGGGTCGGTGGCTCGTGGGGGTGGCCGGCCCCTTCGTCGTGCGGTGTCGGTGGGCCGTGGGGGTGGCCGGTCCCTTCGTCGGGTCGGGTCGTCGGCCCGTCGGAGTGGCACGCCCCTTCGTCATGCGCGGCCGGTCGTCGTGCCCAGGCCGTCGAGTTCGACCGCGGCGCAGCGCCAGCGCTGGTCGGCGCCGCGCTCCAGGCGGAACGCCATGGCGCGGACGCGGGGCCCGGTGGCGATCGTCGCGAAGGCCTCCACCGCCGTCCGGTCGGTGTCGACCTGGGCCGAGCAGCGGCGCAGGACCGGGCGGGGGCCGAGGGACCGCAGGGGCGTCTCCGGGGCGATCCGGACCAGCTGCTCGTACGCCTCGCCGACGGTGTGGCCGAGCATGCAGTGGACCGGTCGTTCCCCGCTGAGTACGGCGAGCAGGCGCTCGGCGAAGACGGTGTGCGGGGGAAGGGCGCGGGGTGCGGTGGCGGCAGCGGGACGGGTGCCGGCGGGGCCGCGCGGGCGGGTGCCGGCGGGACCGCCGGGCGCGGTGCGGGGGCGGGGGGTGCGCGGGGCGCTGGGTCGGGTGGTCGCGGTGGAGGGGTGCGGCTGCGGGTGCGGTGTCTCGGTGGGAGTCGCGGCGGAGACGTGTGGTGTCGCGGTGGCAGTCGCGGCGGAGGCGCGCGCTGTCCGGGTGGTGGTCCTGAGAGTGGTGGTCATGACGGTCCCCTGTCGTTGCGTAACCGGTTGGTACCGGTCAGTAACTTCCGTTGGGGATCTTGTACGGGTGGGCCCGGACCGCCCGCAAGGGCCCGGGTCCCCGAAGCTCGTCGGAACGGGAATCACCTATCCGGGTGACGCGCCGGAAAATCGGCTCTCAGGGCCGGACGGAAGGGCACGCCGAGGTGGACGCGGGGCGAGCGCCGCCCGGATCCCCGAAGGGGGACCTCCCACGTATCCTGAGGGCCTCTCCGTCGACGAAAGCGGCCAGCCATGCGCGTGTACGTTCCACTGACCCTTCCCGGTCTCGCACAGGCGCACAAGGCGGGCGAGCTGGGCCCGGGCCCGCTGACGGCCTACGCGGTGACCCCCGCCCTGCGCGAGTGGTACGTCTCCGACGACATCGAGGAGCTGGAGTACGCGGCGCTCAACCGGGCCGCGTCCGCCTCCCTGCGCCTCCTCGCCGGCGACCCCGGCGCGCCCCGGCGCCGGATCGTCGTCGCCGTCGACGTGGCCGACAAGGACGCGGTCACGGACCCCGACCGCGGGCTCGACGCCGGTTCCATCGGCGAGGTCCGGATCGCCGGAGCCGTGCCGCTCGCCGAGGCGGCCGCGGTGCACGCCGACGCGGACGACGCCGAGCCGGACGTGACGGCCGCCGCCGCCGCGCTGGGGGCGGCGGACCAGGGTGACGACGACGCGCAGTTCGTCGTGGACGGGGCCGAGGACCACGAACTGCTGTGGTTCGGGGTGCAGGAGATTCCGGCGTTGCTGGGCTGACCTGCGCGGACCCCAACGGCGAGTCTTCGCTGTCACAGCCGCCGGGTACCGTCTTTCCATGGGGAAGCACGACGGCTTGCGCGGCAAGCATCTGGTCTGGGACTGGAACGGAACACTGCTCGACGACACCAGCGCGGTCATCGGAGCGACGAACGCGGCCTTCGCCGAACTCGGTCTCGAACCGATCACGCTGGAGCGGTACCGCGAGCTGTACACGGTGCCGGTGCCCAAGTTCTACGAGCGGCTCATGGGGCGGCTGCCCACCGACGCCGAATGGACCGTCATGGACGGCATCTTCCACCGGCACTACTGGGTGCGCGCCGAGAACTGCGGGCTGACCTCCGGTGCGGCGGAGCTGCTCGCCGCGCGACAGGCGTCCGGGCTGACGCAGTCGCTGCTGTCCCTCGCCCCGCACGCCGACCTGGTCCCCCTGGTCCGGCGGCACGGGATCGCGGAGCGGTTCCTGCGCATGGACGGGCGCGTCGACACCTCGACGGACGGGAAGTCCGGGCACATGGTGCGGCACCTGGCCGCGCTCCAGGGCGTCCCGGCGGACCGCGTCGTCGTCATCGGTGACGCGGCGGACGACGCGGTGGCGGCGGCGCACGTGGGCGCGCGGGCCGTGCTGTACACCGGGGGGTCGCACAGCCGGGCGTCGCTGGAGCGGGTGGGCGTGCCGGTGGTGGACTCGCTCGAGGAGGCGGTGGCAGTCGCGGAGACGTTGATGTAGACCGCCGCCGCGACGAGCCCCGCCTCGCGCCTCAGGCCCTCGTGCGGAGGACCTTCAGGAATTCGCGCATCCAGGTGGGGTGGTCCGGCCAGGCCCGGGAGGAGACCAGGAGGCCGTCGACCACCGCCGCGCTGTCCTGGAAGGTCGCTCCCGCCGCCTGCATGTCGAGTTCAAGCGCCGGGTACGCCGTGACCCGGCGGCCCTCGAGGCCGCCGACCGCCGCGGTCAGGAGGGGGCCGTGGCAGATCTGGGCCACCGGCTTGTCCGCGTCGAAGAAGGCCTTGAGCACCTTGCGGAGTTCCGGGTCGTTGCGCAGGTACTCCGGCGCCCGGCCGCCCGGGATCACCACCGCTACGTAGGCGCCCGGGTCGACCTCCGAGAAGGCCAGGTCGGCGGGCCAGGTGTAGCCGGGCTTCTCGGTGTACGTGTCGAAGCCGGGCTCGAAGTCGTGGACGACGAACCGGAGCTGCTTGCGCGCGGGGGCCGCGATGTCGACCTCGTATCCCTCTTCGAGCAGCCGCTGGTAGGGGTACATCACCTCCAGCGACTCCGCCGCGTCCCCGGTCACGATCAGGATCTTCGCCATGGCTCTCCCAGATCACAGATGGTCGGTCTGCATTGCTGCGCCCGTGCTCGGGTACACGCTGCCCGTGGCGGGGTGCCTTGCCAAGAGGACATGTGTCGCTGTCCATAACGTCAAACTTCCACCCCCTCTTTTGTACACATACGGACCATGACGGCGCGGGGGGCGAGGGCGATAGGCTTTTCCCGTGATCAGCGCAATACGCCGAGGGGGCAATGCGGCCCCCGGCTGCCGCCCGGCCCGCGACAGGGGCCGGGCCGACCGTGCGTTCGCTGATCCCCTCCGTCCGGGCGTGCCGCGCTCCGTGGCCGATAACGACCCGGGCATCTCTCATCAGGGCATAGCGTCGTCTTCGACCGGAATCACCGCGTCGTGGCGTTGTGCCCCTTCTTCCACCGACGTCACGCAACGGCGCGCGACAGGAGTCAGAGGACATGCAGACCAAGCTGGACGAAGCCAAGGCCGAGCTGCTCGAAAGGGCCGCCCGGGTAGCTGAGCACAGCCCGGTCGGGGGGCGACTTCCGACGGGCCCGGAGGGTGCTGGGGAGCGCCCGGACCGGGACGCCGTACTCGAGTACCTCCAGCGCTACTACCTCCACACGGCGCCGGAGGACCTCGGTGACCGGGACCCGGTCGACGTGTTCGGTGCCGCGCTCTCCCACTACCGGCTCGCGGAGAACCGTCCACAGGGCACGGCGAACGTACGCGTCCACACTCCGACGGTCGAGGAGAACGGCTGGACAAGCAGCCACTCCGTTGTCGAGGTCGTCACTGACGACATGCCGTTCCTCGTCGACTCGGTCACCAATGAGCTGTCACGCCAGGGTCGTGGAATCCATGTCGTGATCCACCCACAGGTCCTGGTCCGCCGGGATGTCGCGGGAAGGCTGATCGAGGTCCTCTCGGCCCAGATCCAGGGCGAGCTGCCGCATGACGCGCTGACCGAGTCCTGGATCCACGTCGAGATCGACCGCGAGACCGACCGCGCCGACCTCAAGCAGATCACCGCCGATCTGCTGCGTGTCCTGTCCGACGTCCGCGAGACGGTCGAGGACTGGGACAAGATGCGCGAGGCCGCCCTGCGGATCGCCGACGGCCTCCCGGCCGAGCCCACGGCGACCGATCTGCGTCCCACCGAGGTGGAGGAGGCCCGCGAGCTGCTGCGCTGGCTCGCCGACGACCACTTCACCTTCCTCGGCTACCGCGAGTACGAGCTGGTCGACGGTGACGCCCTGTCCGCCGTCCCCGGAACGGGCCTCGGCATCCTGCGCTCCGACCCGCACCACTCGGGCGACGACGAGGGGCACCACGCCCACCCCGTCTCGCCGTCCTTCAGCCGGCTGCCCGCCGACGCCCGTGCCAAGGCGCGCGAGCACAAGCTGCTGATCCTGACGAAGGCCAACAGCCGGGCGACCGTGCACCGCCCCTCGTACCTCGACTACATCGGTGTGAAGAAGTTCGACGCCGCCGGCAACGTCATCGGTGAGCGCCGCTTCCTCGGTCTGTTCTCCTCGGCCGCCTACACCGAGTCCGTCCGTCGCGTCCCGGTCGTCAAGCGCAAGGTCCAGGAGGTCCTGGAGGGCGCCGGCTTCTCGCCGAACAGCCATGACGGCCGCGACCTGCTCCAGATCCTGGAGACGTACCCGCGCGACGAGCTGTTCCAGACCCCGGTCGACCAGCTCCGGTCCATCGTCACCAGCGTCCTGTACCTCCAGGAGCGGCGCCGGCTGCGGCTCTACCTGCGCCAGGACGAGTACGGCCGCTACTACTCGGCCCTCGTCTACCTGCCGCGCGACCGCTACACGACCCGCGTCCGGCTGCGGATCATCGAGATCCTGAAGGAGGAGCTCGACGGCACCAGCGTCGACTTCACCGCCTGGAACACCGAGTCGATCCTGTCCCGGCTGCACTTCGTCGTCCGTGTCAAGACCGGCACCGAGCTGGCGAAGCTCACCGACGCCGACGTCGAGCGCATCGAGGCCCGGCTCGTCGACGCCGCCCGCTCCTGGGCCGACGGCTTCGCCGAGGCGCTGAACGCCGAGTGCGGCGAGGAGCGCGCCGCCGAACTGCTCCGCCGTTACGGCAACGCCTTCCCCGAGGGCTACAAGGCCGACCACTCGCCGCGCGCGGCCGTCGCCGACCTCGTCCACATGGAAGCCCTCGTCCGCACCAGCGGCAAGGACTTCGCGCTCTCCCTGTACGAGCCGGTCGTCGCGGCCCCCGGTGAGCGCCGCTTCAAGGTCTACAAGACGGGCGACCCGATCTCGCTCTCCGCCGTCCTGCCGGTCCTCAACCGGCTCGGCGTCGAGGTCACCGACGAGCGCCCGTACGAGTTGCGCTGCGCCGACCGTACGCACGCCTGGATCTACGACTTCGGTCTGCGGCTGCCCGTCTCCACCGGCAACGGCGGCGACTCGTTCGGCGACGACGCCCGCGAGCGCTTCCAGGAGGCCTTCGCCGCCACCTGGACCGGCGAGGCCGAGAACGACAACTTCAACTCGCTCGTCCTCTCCGCCGGGCTGACCTGGCGCGAGGCGATGGTGCTGCGCGCGTACGCCAAGTACCTGCGGCAGGCCGGCGCGATGTTCAGCCAGGACTACATGGAGGACACCCTCCGCAACAACGTCCACACGACCCGGCTGCTCGTCTCCCTCTTCGAGGCCCGGATGTCCCCGGAGCGCCAGCGCGCCGGCACCGAGCTGACCGACGGCATCCTGGAGGAGCTGGACGGCGCCCTCGACCAGGTCGCGAGCCTGGACGAGGACCGGATCCTGCGGTCCTTCCTCACCGTCATCAAGGCCACGCTGCGGACGAACTTCTTCCAGAAGACGTCGGACGGGCAGCGCCACTCCTACGTGTCGATGAAGTTCGACCCGCAGGCCATCCCCGACCTCCCGGCGCCCCGCCCGGCTTTCGAGATCTGGGTGTACTCCCCGCGCGTCGAGGGCGTCCACCTGCGCTTCGGCAAGGTCGCCCGAGGCGGTCTGCGCTGGTCCGACCGCCGTGAGGACTTCCGTACGGAGATCCTCGGCCTGGTCAAGGCCCAGATGGTGAAGAACACCGTCATCGTGCCGGTCGGCGCCAAGGGCGGCTTCGTCGCCAAGCAGCTCCCGGACCCGTCCGTGGACCGTGACGCCTGGCTGGCCGAGGGCATCGCCTCGTACAAGACCTTCATCTCGGCGCTGCTCGACATCACCGACAACCTGGTCGCGGGCGAGGTCGTGCCGCCGGTCGACGTCGTCCGCCACGACGAGGACGACACGTACCTCGTGGTCGCCGCGGACAAGGGCACCGCGACCTTCTCCGACATCGCCAACGGCGTCGCGGAGTCGTACGGCTTCTGGCTCGGTGACGCCTTCGCCTCCGGCGGTTCCGCCGGTTACGACCACAAGGGCATGGGCATCACGGCCCGTGGCGCCTGGGAGTCCGTCAAGCGCCACTTCCGCGAGCTGGGCCACGACACCCAGACCGAGGACTTCACGGTCGTCGGCGTCGGTGACATGTCCGGCGACGTCTTCGGCAACGGCATGCTGCTCTCCGAGCACATCCGCCTCGTCGCCGCATTCGACCACCGCCACATCTTCATCGACCCGAACCCGGACGCGGCCGTCTCCTATGCCGAGCGCCGCCGCCTCTTCGACCTGCCCCGCTCGTCCTGGGCCGACTACGACCCGTCGCTGCTTTCCCCGGGCGGTGGCATCCACCCCCGCAGCGCCAAGTCGATCCCGGTCAACGCGCACGTCAGGGCCGCCCTCGGCATCGAGGACGGCATCACGAAGATGACCCCGGCCGAGCTGATGAAGGCGGTGCTCCACGCACCCGTCGACCTGCTGTGGAACGGCGGCATCGGCACGTACGTCAAGTCCTCCGTCGAGTCCAACGCCGACGTCGGCGACAAGGCCAACGACGCCATCCGCGTCGACGGCCAGGACGTCCGCGCCAAGGTCATCGGCGAGGGCGGCAACCTCGGCGCGACCCAGCTGGGCCGCATCGAGTTCGCCCGCTCCGGCGGCCCCGAGGGCCACGGCGGCAAGGTCAACACCGACGCCATCGACAACAGCGCCGGCGTCGACACCTCCGACCACGAGGTCAACATCAAGATCCTGCTCAACGGGCTCGTCACCGAAGGTGACATGACCGTGAAGCAGCGCAACAGGATCCTCGCGGAGATGACCGACGAGGTCGGCACGCTCGTCCTGCGCAACAACTACGCGCAGAACACGGCCCTCGCCAACGCCGTCGCCCAGTCGCCCTCGCTCCTCCACGCCCACCAGCGGTACATGCGCCGCATGGGCCGTGACGGGAACCTCGACCGGTCCCTGGAGTTCCTGCCCAACGACCGGCAGATCCGCGAGCTGCTCAACAACGGCCGGGGCCTGAGCCAGCCGGAGCTCGCCGTCCTCCTCGCGTACACCAAGATCACGGTGGCCGACGAGCTCATCGGTACGGGGCTGCCCGACGACCCGTACCTGCGCGGGCTGCTCCACGCGTACTTCCCGACGCTGCTGCGCGAGAGGTTCCCCGAGGCCGTCGACAACCACGCCCTGCGCCGCGAGATCGTCACCACGATCCTCGTCAACGACGTCGTCAACACCGGCGGCTCGACCTTCCTGCACCGCCTCCGCGAGGAGACCGGCGCGTCGATCGAGGAGATCGTCCGGGCCCAGACCGCCGCCCGCGTCGTCTTCCGTCTCAGCCAGGTTTGGGACGCCGTCGAGGCGCTCGACAACCGGGTGCCGGCCGAGATCCAGACCCGGATGCGGCTGCACTCCCGCCGGCTCGTCGAGCGCGGCACCCGCTGGCTGCTCAACAACCGGCCGCAGCCGCTCCAGCTCACCGAGACCATCGACTTCTTCGCCGAGCGCGTCGACGAGGTCTGGGAGCAGCTGCCGTCGCTGCTGCGCGGTGCGGATCTGGAGTGGTACCAGTCGATCCTGGACGAGCTGACCGCGTTCGGTGTGCCGGAGGAGCTCGCGCTGCGGGTCGCCGGCTTCTCGTCCGCGTTCCCGATCCTCGATGTCGTCGCGATCGCGGACCGCACGGGCAAGGACCCGCTGGCGGTGGCCGAGGTCTACTACGACCTGGCCGACCGGCTGCGGATCACCGACCTGATGGACCGGATCATCGAGCTGCCGCGCAGCGACCGGTGGCAGTCGATGGCCCGCGCCTCGATCCGTGAGGACCTGTTCGCGGCGCACTCGGCGCTGACGGCGGACGTCTTGGCGGCGGGGGACGAGACGGCGAGCCCTGAGCAGCGGTTCAAGGCCTGGGAGGAGAAGAACGCGGCGATCCTGGGCCGCGCGCGGACGACCCTGGAGGAGATCCAGGGCTCGGACACCTTCGACCTGGCGAACCTGTCGGTGGCGATGCGGACGATGCGGACGCTGCTGCGTACGCACAGCTAGGGGTGTGAGACGCAGGGGCCCCGCCGGTGTTCCGGCGGGGCCCCTGCGTCGTTCCGCGTTCCGTCATTCCGTGGGGGGTGTGACCGTCGACGTCCACAGGCGGCGGGCGGCGAGCAGGGCCGCCGCGAGAAGCAGGCCGTTGCGGAGCACCATCACGGCGAGCCCCTGGGTGGTGCCGGCGATGACCTCGTCGTATAGGACGGGGTACGCGAGCGAGCTCAGCGCGGCCGCCGGGAGCAGCAGCAGCGCCACCGGGCGCATCACGGTCTTCCGGGACGTCAGACAGACGGCGGCGAGCCCGAGCAGCCAGATCATGTACTGGGGGCTGATCACCCTGCTGGTCGCGGTGAACAGCAGGACGGCGGCGAGGGCCGCGTCGAGCGGGGTGGCGGGTGTCCAGCGGTGGGCGCGGAGGCGCCACAGGAGCAGCCAGCCGAAGGCGATGACGGTGAGCAGCAGGGCGAGGTGGCCGAGTGTGGAGACGTACGGGCCGACGTACTCGAAGGCCCCGTAACGGAACTCGACCCTTCCCGGCCAGGCCCCGGTGGCCCCGGCGAGCGCGAGGACCGTGCCGCCGAGGGACTCGATCTGGATGCCGCGGGCGCCCTGCTGGCGCAGGAAGCCGAGGGGCCCGGAGAAGAAGAGCGCCAGGGTGGCGAGGAGGGCGAGGGCGGCGACGACCGCGGCGGTCCAGGCCTCGCGGCTGGTACGGCCCCGGGGGGTGCCGATCAGGGTGAGCGCCGGCCAGACCTTGACCATCGCGCCGATGCCGGCGAGGGCACCGCCGAGCCGTCGGGAGGCGGTCGAGCGGGCCCCCAGGGCCAGCAGGGCGAGGACGGCGAGGGCGGTGGTCTGGACGTCGTACCGGGCCAGGGGCAGGTGCAGGAGGAGCGGCAGGCCGCAGACCCAGATCCAGGCGCCGTGGGTGAGGCGGGCACTGTCGGCGCGGGCGAGGGCGAGGGTGACGACCGCGTCGGCGAGGAGGCTGAGGGCGACGAACGCCTGGAAGTACGTCAGCCAGGGCAGGAGGCCCGGCGACATGATGACGAGCCCGGCGCCGGGCGGGTACTGCCAGGTGACGTCGCCGACGGGGAAGGTGCCCTGGGCGAACTGCGTGTACCAGTGCTGGTAGAGCTCCACTTCGCGGCCGACCCCGCCGATGCCGAGGGTGTCGCGGACGAGCAGCAGGACCATGCCGACGCGGGTGAGCAGCCAGACGGAGGCGAGGGCGAGGTAGGGGCCGCTGCCGACGGTGACGAAGGTGGCGGAGGTGAAGGTGTCCGAGTCGAAGGGGGACCCGGTGAGGGAGGGGGGTTCGGGACCGGTCCGGGGCGGGGGCGCGGTGCCGGTGTCCGTTCCGGGGCCGGGTGCGTGGCCGGCTCCGGTCCCGGGTGGGGGTTCGGGGCCGGGGGGCGACTGAGGGTGATCGTTCGTCATCCCTCCGCACTGTAGTCCTCTTTGTCTTATTTGCCCCTTTCCTTCGCGCCCATCCCGGTGAACTCCTCGTACGCCGCCACCGGCTCCTCCGCCGGCCCGTCCCTCCGCAGGGAGCCCGACTCGTCCTCGACCTCGTCGGCGCCTTCGCGGCCGGTGGCGGCGCTCACGGCCTGACCGGGCAGGCCCGGCCGGCCCCTACTTCACCGCGCCCGCCATCACTCCGGTCGCGAACTGGCGCTGGAACGCGAAGAACACCACCAACGGCACCACCATCGACACGAAGGCACCCGGCGCCAGCACGTCCACGTTGTTGCCGAACTGCCGTACCTGCTGCTGGAGCGCCACGGTGATCGGCGGCGACTGCGAGTCCGCGAAGATCAGCGCGATCAGCATGTCGTTCCACACCCACAGGAACTGGAAGATGCCCAGCGAGGCGATCGCGGGACCGCCCAGCGGCAGTACCACCCGGGTGAAGAGACGGATCTCGCCCGCCCCGTCGAGGCGCGCCGCTTCGAGCAGCTCCCGCGGGATCTCCGCGAAGAAGTTCCGCAGCAGGAAGATCGCGAACGGCAGCCCGAAAGCCGTGTGGAAGAGGACCACCCCGAGGGTCGTCTCGAAGAGCCCCACCGCCCCGAACAGCTTCGAGACCGGGACCAGGGCGACCTGCACCGGCACCACGAGCAGCGCGACCACCCCCAGGAACCACCAGTCCCGGCCGGGGAACTCCAGCCACGCGAACGCGTACCCGGCGAACGAACCGATGACGAGCACGAGCAGGGTCGCCGGGACGGTGATCAGGACGGTGGATCCGAGGGAACCGGTGATCGTGTCGTTCGCCAGGAGATGGGTGTAGTTCTCGGTGGTCAGCCGGGCCGGGGCCGTGAACACCTGCCACCAGCCGCTCGCCGCGATGTCGGACGGCGAGCGCAGCGAGGACAGCAGCAGCCCCACCGTCGGCAGCAGCCAGAACAGGCCGGTGAGGACCAGGAACACCCGCACCGCGCCCCCGGCGGCACGGGCGGCGACCCTCGCGACGAGGGGGCGGGACGACCGGACGTCGGGGGAACTGCTCATCGGCGGGCCTCCTGGCGCAGGCGGCGGATGTTGAAGACCATCACCGGGACCACCAGCAGCAGCAGCAGGACGGCGATGGCCGAACCGACCCCGAGATCGGCGTCCGTACCGAAGGACGAGCGGTACAGCTGGAGCGCGAGCACGTTCGCGTCGTCCTGGGCGGAGCCCGGCGCGATGACGAAGACCAGGTCGAAGACCTTGAGCACGTTGATCATCAGGGTGACGAGGACGACCGCGAGGACCGGGGCGAGCAGCGGCACCGTGATCCGGCGGAACACCTGCCACTCGTTGGCCCCGTCCACCCGCGCCGCTTCGAGCAGCTCGCGCGGCACGGCGGCGAGCCCGGCGCCGATCAGGACCATGGCGAACCCGGCCCACATCCACACGTACGCGCCGATGACGGCGGGGGTGACGAGCGACGGCCCCAGCCACTCCACGCCGTTGTACTGCTCCCGGAAGTTGCTCGCGGGCAGACGCAGTACGGCTCCGTCGACACGGTCGGCGGGCAGCGTGAAGGTGCCGTCGGCGGCGGCCGTGGCCCTGGCGACCACCGCTCCGTCCCGCACGGCCTCGATCCGCAGCCCCGCGAGGCCCAGCTCGGCCGGGTCGACGGCGTTCGGCCGGCCGCCGCCGCCCCGGGTGAAGTCAAGCCAGGCCGTGCCGGCGACGGTCCCCGGTGCGGGCGGGTTCTCGCGGGCCGGACGGGCGTTCTCCGGCATCTGCCCGGGGGCCACCCCGATCAGCGGAAGCCGTACGGGCTCCCCGGCGCGGACCGGGACCTTCGTGACGAACGCGCCGCCCTCGGCCGCCTCCAGCGGATGGACGGGCAGCGGCCGGGCCCGGGGGAAGACGGACGACTCGGCGAAGGTGTCGTGGACCCCGACCCAGACGGCGTTGGCCACCCCGCGGTCCGGATCCTGCTCGTAGACGAGCCGGAAGATGATGCCGGCGGCGAGCATCGAGATCGCCATCGGCATGAAGACGACCAGCTTGAACGCCGTCCCCCACCGCACCCGTTCGGTGAGCACGGCGAAGACCAGACCGAGGGCGGTCGCGACCGCGGGCGCGAGGACCAGCCAGATCAGGTTGTTGCGGACGGCGGTGCGGAGCGAGTCGTCGGTGACGAGGGCGATGTAGTTGTCCAGGCCGACGAAGGAGTCGCCGGAGCGGTCGAAGAACGAGCGCTGGACCGAGTACCCGATCGGGTAGACGACGAGCGCGCCGAGCAGCAGCAGGGCGGGGAGCAGGAACCCGGCGGCGACGGTCCTGCTCCTGCCCTTGTCCCTGGTGCGCCGTGGGTGGGCGGCGGTGCTGCTCGTGATGTCGAGTTCGGCGGAGCGGGTGCGGGCGGTCCTCGGCATGCCGGGGCCTCAGCTCTTCGCCGCGGCCCGGTACGCCTTCTCCGCGTCCGCCTCCAGGCGCGCCTGCGTCCCCGCGATGTCCTTCGGGTTCTTCAGGAAGTCCTGGAGCGCCTTCCACTCGCCCTTGCCCGGCGTCCCGCCGAAGGACTGCGGCATCTGGTCCGACATGTCGAAGCGGAAGCCGTCCCCGGCGCCGATGAGCGCCTTCGCGATCTCGCGCTGGACGTCGTTGGGATACGCCGCCGGGTCCAGGTTCTTGTTGGGGGAGAGGAAGCCGCCCTCGGCCGCCCAGATCTTCGCCGCGTCCGGGGAGGCGAGGAAGGCGAGCAGCGCCTGCGCGCCCTTGGTGTCCTTGAGGGCCACGGCCGCGTCGCCGGCCGTCACCACCGGGGTGGAGCCCGTGCCGACGGTGGGGAACGGGAAGACCTTCGCGTCCGTACCGATCTTCGCCTTCGTCTGTGCGATGTTGACGGCGGCGAAGTCACCCTCGAAGACCATCGCCCCCTTGGGCTGGTCACCGCCGGTGAAGGTCTGGGTGACCGAGACCGGGTACTCCGTCTGGAGCGCGCCGCTCGTCCCGCCGGCGAGCAGCGCCGGCTTGCCGAACAGTTCGGCGAGCGTGGTCAGTGCGGCGGTGACGGACGGGTCGGTCCACTTGATCTCGTGCTTCGCCAGTTGGTCGTACTTGGCCGGACCGGCCTGGGAGAGATAGACGTTCTCGAACCAGTCGGTGAGCGTCCAGCCGTCCGCGCCGCCCACCGAGACCGGGGTGACGCCGGAGGCCGAGATCGTCTCGGCCGTGGCGAGGAACTCCTTCCACGTCTTCGGCTCGGTGGCGCCCGCGTTCTCGAAGACGGCGGAGTTGTACCAGATCAGGGACTTGTTGGCGGCCTTGAAGTAGACCCCGTACTGGGTGCCGCCGACCGCACCGAGGTCCTGCCAGCCGCGGGAGTAGTTCGCCGCCAGCTGGGCCTTGACCTCCGGACCGACCGGTTTCAGCCACTTCTGGGCGGCGGCCTGCTGGATCGCGCCCACCTGCGGGAGCATCGCCACGTCGGGCGGCGAACCACCCGCGATCTTCGTGCCGAGGAAGTTCACGATCGGGTCCTGGGCCGGCACGAAGGTGACGGTCGCACCCGTGCGTTTCTCGAACTCCCGCAGGACCTTGGTGAAGTTCTCCTGCTCCGGTCCCGTCCAGACGGCGGCGACCTCGATCTTCTGGCCCTGGAGGGGGAGCGCGCCGCCACTGGGCGCGGTGTCCCCCGGATCCTTCTCGGCTCCGCCGCCGCCGCACGCCGCGAGGGCGAGTGCGGCGAGCGCGGCGAACGCCGTCATGCTCACTGCGGCCTTGCGTGGACGAAGAGTTGTACGCATCACTGCCCCGTCTCTCCTGTGCGTGTCGCTGTCCCGTGCCGACAGGTCTACGCCGCGTCGCGGGGCCCCGCAATACCGCCTTCCGTGTCAAGCGAACGATCGTGACTGCCTTGTGACGTGACGTCAGTGGTGGGACGCGGGGGTCAGCGGGGGCACGGGGGTCGCCTCGACCGAGCGGGCCGCCCGGTCGAGCGCGCTCGCCAGGAGGGCCAGATCCGTCGGTCCGTTGCCCAGCTCGCGGACCGGGCGGCGGGTGGGCGGATCGCCCATGCGTTCCCACTCCAGCGGGACGACCGTCGGGCGGAGCGTCGCCGTCCGGGGGATGCGGCCGGTGACGCGGCCCGCCTGGAACGGGGTGACCCGGCCGTCCGGATGCCCGAGGCGCCCGCGTCCGGCCGCCGGGACGTCGGGGCCGACGGTCACCGGGGGCGCGTCGAGCACGATCCGCAGCCGGGCCCCGTGCGCCAGCTCCGTGTCGGCGGTCCGGTCCGGGCGCGCGGAGGTCGCGACGAGGTGCACGCCGAGCCGCTCGCCGTTCCGCGCGACGGCCTCGAGGGCCCGTACGACCGAGCCGGCGGCGGGCCGTCCTGAGGCGCCGAGCGCGGGGGCGACGAGGGCGTCGAAGTCGTCGACGAGGACGACGAGCCGGGGGAGGTACGCGGGGCCTGCGGCCCTGACCGGTTCGCCGGAGGCGGGGCGCGGGATCCGGCCCCCGGCCTCCTCCCCGGCCGCCCGGGGAGCCCGACCGCCGGAGTCCTCCCCGGCGGGGCGGGGCACGCGTCCGCTGGGGTGACCGCTCAGGTCCTCGGCTCCGGGGCGGGGTACGCGTCCGCTCGGGCGGTCGGTGAGGTCCTCGGTCCCCGGCCGGGGTACGCGTCCGCTGGAGTATGCGACCGGGTCCTCGGCTCCGGACCGAGGTACGCGTCCGCTGGAGTATGCGCCCAGGTCCTCGGCTCCGGACCGAGGTATGCGTCCGCTGGGGTGACCGCTCAGGTCCTCGGCTCCGGGGCGGGCTACGCGTCCGCTCGGGCGGTCGGTGAGGTCACCGTCGCCCGTACGCAGGGTGCGGCTGCTCGGGCGGTCGTCCAGGGGGCCGCCGTCCCGTCGCGGCAGGTGCCCACTGGGCGTGTCGGCCAGAAGGGCGTCCGCACCGGGGCGCGTCCGGGTGCTGGGCCGCTCGTCGAGCGAGCCGTCCCCGGCGCGGGGGACGCGCCCGCCGGGGTGGTCGGCACGCGGCACGCGTCCACCGAGATCCTCGGCCCCCGGCCGGGGCACGCGTCCCGCCGGGCGCTCGCTGAGGTCGCCGTCGCCCGTACGGAGCGTACGGCTGCTGGGCCGACCACCGAGGTCACCCCCCGGATACGCGGTCCGCCCGCTCGAACGCCCCCCGAGCTCCTCGGCGCCCGGGTAGGCGGCGCGGCTGCCGGGGCGGTTGTCGGGATCGCTCGGGTAGGACGTCCGGTCACCGACGGGGTCGCCGGGGTACGGGGTCCGGCCACTGGCGCGGTTGTCGAGGTCGCGCGGGTACGAAGTCCGGCCACTGGCGCGGCTGTCGAGGTCGCGGGGGTGCGGCGTCCGGCCGCCGGCGGGGTCGCCGGGGTGCGAGGTCCGGCTGCTGGGCCGGGCGTCGAGGTCGCCCGGGTGCGAAGTCCGGCCACTGGCGCGGCTATCGATGTCGCCCGGGTAGGACGTCCGGCCGTCGGCCCTGCCGTCGAGGTCTCCCGGGTACGGTGTTCTGCCGTTGTCGCGTTCGTCCGGGGCGCTCGGGTACGTCGGGCGGCCGTTCGTCCGTCGGGGGTCGGGGGTGCCGTACGTGATGCGGCCGCTGGGGCGGCCGCCGAGGTCGTCCGTGCCGGGGTACGGGTCGCCCGTGCGTCCGCCTCGGGTGTTCGGCAGGGCGCCGATCGAGCCGTCGCCCGTGCGGAGGGTGCGGCCGCTGGTCCGGCCGTCGAGGTCGCCCGTGTCCTGGACGCGGACGGTCACCCGGGCCCCCTGGGGCACGGATTCCGCCGCGCTCGGAGCGCGCTGGCCGATCAACCGATCGGTCCCGCGCGTGCCGCGGCGGTCGGCGAAGTGGCCGTCGCCGATGAGCTCCGCCCGCCGCTTCAGCTCCGCGCCGAGCGCCTGCGCGAACTCCCGCATCCGCACCGGGTCCGAGGCGACCAGGTGCTCGGTGACGTGCGGCAGCTCCGTACAGGCCGCGAGTCCTTCGCCGCGCTCGCCGCCCGCCCCGTCCACCAGGAGCAGACCGAGCCGGTCGGGGCGCCCGCCGGCCGCGAGCGAGGCGGCGATCGAGCGGAGGAGCTCCGTCCGCCCGCTTCCGGCGGGACCCTCGATCAGCAGATGCGGGCCCTCCCGGGTGAGGTCCACCGCGAGCGGGCCACGCGGACCGGCGCCCAGGACGGCCGTGCCTTCGCCGGCGGAGGCCCAGCGGGCCATCAGGGAGGCGGGTGTGGCGCGGGCGAGCCCGAGCTCGTCGAGGAGCCGTGCCGATGGGGGCAGCGCGGCGGCACGGGCGCCCGGGGCCGCGGTCGTGTCCGTACGCAGGGGGGCCAGCGCGCGCCCGAACCGCTCGGCCCAGGCGACGGAGACCGCGTCGACCATGCCGACGGTGCCGTGGCCCGCGACCCGGCCGCCGGCGGTCCGCAGCAGCCGCAGCGCCGTCGCCACGTCGCCGCTGAGGAGCACGGCGGCTCCGCACTCGCGGAACGCGAGCGACGAGGCGCAGGCGGTCTCGTACGTGGCGGCCACCGGGGAGACGGGGGAGGCCGAGGGCGCCTCTGCGAGGCACAGGAGGTGGATGCCGGCGGCCGCTCCCGCTCCGGCGAGCCGCGCCACCGTCTCGCGCAGGGCCGCCGAACCGGGGTCGCCGTCGACGACCACGACCGTCCTCGGCCCCTCGTGGCGGGCCGCGACCTCGGCGACGGACGCGCGGTCGGCGCTGGGCCAGCCGGGGCCGAGCGGGCCGTCGTCGAGCCGTCGGGTCAGCTCCGCCGTACGGGCCTGCGCCTGCTCTCGGTCGTACGCCAGGAGCAGTCGGCAGTCCTGGCCGTGGGCCGGTCGGACGTGGGGGAGCCAGCCGAGCCAGCCCCAGGCCCGGCGCCGCTCGTCGAGCGAGCGGTTCCGGTCGGCGCTGATCAGCACGATCTCCAGGTCGGAGGGGGAGTGCAGGGCGGCGAGCTGCGCGACCACCGACCGGGCGAGACCGGCGAGCCGGTCGGCGGGGCCGGCGAGGCCGAGGGAGCCGGCCTCGCGCAGTCCCACGGTGACGGGCACACCGGAGAGTTCGGCGCGTTCTGTCGTGCCGAGCCGGACCACCAGGGACTCGGCGTGGTTCTCGTCGCGCTCCCAGAGTCGGGGGCCGGGGCCGAGGGCGGTGAGCAGGAGGGTGGCCGGGTCGGGCCAGGTGTCGGCCGTCGGGCCGGGCGCGGGCGCGCCGTCCCGTGTGCCGGGGCTGGGCCGGACGCCGGCGTGGGTGTCCGGAACGGTACGGGGGTCGGCGGCGGGTGCCGGGAGTTCCTCGCGGCCGCCGGCCAGCCGCCGGGCCCAGGCGCCGAGCCCGCGCCTGCCACCCGCGCGCGTGGGCGAGGTCGGGGCCTCGCCCCGGCCCTGGCGGGTTCCGTCGAGGTCCTCGCCGCCGGGGCCTTCGGGGCGGTCCTGGTGGTCCTCCGCGCGCGTGTCGGCCGGGGAGCCGGTGTCGTACGGGGCGGCGTACGCGTCCGGGCCCGTGCCGCCGTACGGGACACCGCCCGCGCCGCCGTGGGTCGCGTCGTCCGTGGGGTGCCCGGGAGCCGTGCCGGGCACGCCCGCGTGCCCCGGCCGGTCGGGTCCTTCGGTCCGGTCCGTCCCGTCGGGGGCGGCCGCCCCGCGCGCGATCCGCAGATGGCCCTCGCCGTCCGGGGACGTCGCCCTCGCGTCCGTACCGCGGAGGTCGTCGCCGGCGCCGGTCAGGCGGAGGGCGGACTCGCCGAGCCGCAGCAGCGCGCCCGGGGCGAACCGCACCGGGCGGTCACCGACCGGCACGCCGTCGAGGGTCGTGCCGTTCGTCGAGCCGCGGTCGGCGACCGTGACCCGGCCGTCCTCGCCGACGGTCACGACGCAGTGGGCACGGGAGACGTCCGGGTCGTCGAGCGGCACGTCGGCGTCGACGGAACGGCCGATTCTGATCGGGCCGCCGTGCAGCAGGTGCACCCCGCCCGCGTCCGGGCCCGCCACGACGTGCAGCCGGGCGGTGGCGGTCTCGCCGACGCGGTCGTCCGGTCCCGGGACCTGGAGGGAGAGCACGGCCCCGTCGACCAGCGGGGGCTCGCCGAGGACGCTGCGGCGGGTGTCGAGCCGCTCCGCGCCCGCGTAGAGCACGGTCGTGCCCGAGGCGGAGGTGTCCGGGCCGGTGACGGCCGCGGCGAGGTTCGAGGCCACGGCGGCGAGCGCCGTGCCGGCGGGGGCCGTGACGAGCACGTCGCAGGCGCGCCCGGTGCCGTGGCCGGCGTACGGCGCGAGGACGGTCAGCCGGATCTGCATCGCCGTCAGCGGTCCCTTCTGCGCGACATGCCCGGCAGGGGGACCGCCCTGTGACTCCCCCCACCCGACACGGACACGTCGTCCGGTACAGGTCGGCACGGCGCGGGGGCTCCCGACCCCTTGGCGCGACGTGCTGGAGGCATCCTCGCACCTGCCACCGACAGCCCGTCCCCGGGTCGGCCGGAAGTGATCTTGAATGGTCGGCTGTGGACGCAAAAGTGCCTGGTTGGGCATGCCTTCGGAAGGTGCCCGGCAACCGTCGCGGCCTCAGGAGCGTCTTCCTCCGGACAGATGTCCGGCTGCTCCGGGGCAGGAACCGGGACCCTCCCGACGTCCCGGGCCGGGGCCCTCACCGCGAGGAACCGCCGGTGACCCCGCCCACCGGCTCCGGAACCGGCCTGTGGACGACCGGTCGGCAGCCCGTTCGGCGGCACTAAAGTGGGTCGGAAACCCGGACGGGTCACAACAGAGGACAGGGACCCCGGGGACATCACCGGACCAGCCCCGACCACGGACAGCAGGGAGCGCGCGACGTGCGGCCTATCGGCAGCAAGTACCTGCTCGAGGAGCCGCTCGGCCGCGGCGCCACGGGCACCGTCTGGCGAGCCCGCCAGCGGGAGACGGCAGGCGCCGAGGCGGCCGTGCCCGGCCAGCCCGGCGAGACCGTGGCGATCAAGGTCCTCAAGGAGGAGCTGGCCAACGACGCGGACATCGTGATGCGCTTCCTGCGCGAGCGGTCCGTGCTGCTCCGGCTCACCCACCCCAACATCGTGCGCACCCGCGACCTGGTGGTCGAGGGCGACGTCCTCGCGCTCGTCATGGACCTCGTCGAGGGCCCCGACCTGCACCGGTACATCCGGGAGAGCGGCCCGCTCACCCCGGTCGCCGCCGCCCTCCTGACCGCCCAGATCGCCGACGCGCTCGCCGCGAGCCACGCCGACGGTGTCGTGCACCGCGACCTCAAGCCGGCCAACGTGCTGCTCGCCGAGCACGGCGGCCAGATGCACCCGATGCTCACCGACTTCGGCATCGCGCGCCTCGCGGACTCCCCGGGCCTGACCCGGACCCACGAATTCGTCGGCACGCCCGCGTACGTGGCGCCCGAGTCCGCCGAGGGACGCCCCCAGACCTCCGCCGTCGACATCTACGGCGCGGGCATCCTGTTGTACGAGCTGGTCACCGGCCGGCCGCCGTTCGCCGGCGGCTCCGCCCTCGAAGTCCTCCACCGGCACCTCAGCGAGGAGCCCCGCCGCCCGTCGACCGTGCCGGGCCCGCTGTGGACGGTCATAGAGCGCTGCCTCAGCAAGGACCCGGACCGGCGTCCGAGCGCCGTCAACCTCGCCCGTGGGCTGCGCGCGGTCGCCGCGGGCATCGGCGTGCACTCCACGCCCGCCCAGATCGAGGCTGCGGACGGCGTCGGCGCGCTCCTCGCGCCGGACCCGGCGCCCGCGCCCGTCCCCGAGACGCCGGGGGCCGCGGATCCCACCCAGGTGCTGCCCAGCGGCGCCGGGACGCCGCCGCGGTTCGACCCCGCCGGCGCGACCAGCGTCATGCCGACCAGCGGCCCGGCGGGCGCCGCCGACCCCACGGCCGTCATGCCGCCCGTACCGCCGCGGCCGCCGCAGTCCGGGCAGGGCGCGCAGTCCGAGGAGCCGCACCCCTGGCAGAACCAGCTGAGGGCCGCCCGCGACCGCAACGAGCAGACGCAGGTGCAGTACCTGGACCCGAGCCAGGACCCGCTGCGCCGACGCCCGCAGCGGCAGCCGCAGCCGCAGCAGCCGCAGGACCGGCAGCAGCCCGGGGCGTACGGGCAGCAGCAGCCGCAGCCGTACCAGCAGCAGCGCCCGGCCCCGCAGCGCCCCGCACCCCAGCCGTACCAGCAGCAGCACCAGCAGCACCAGCCGCAGCAGTACGCGCCGCCGCCCGCCCCGCAGCAGTACGCCCCGCCCCAGCAGCAGTACACCCCGCCGCAGCCGCCGCCCCAGGCCCCGGCACCGCGCCGCGAGCCGCGCCCGCCGCGTCAGCGCAGTGCCAACCCGGTGCGGATCCCCGGCCTCGGCTGCCTCAAGGGCTGCCTGGTCATGATCGTCCTGTTCGTGGTCGCGGGCTGGCTCGTCTGGGAGCTGACCCCGCTCCAGGACTGGATCGCCGAGGGCAAGAGCTACTGGGAGGCCATCGGCGACGGCATCACCACGGTCACCGACTGGATCTCCTCGATCGGCGAGAGCACCGGCTCCGGGGGTACTACCGGCGGTACGGGGCAGTAATACTGCCGATTTATCGACTTCCGAGGGGTGATTTCCCCTCGGAAGTGACGACCGGCGGCTGCGGACGCGTAACTTTGCTCGCGAACCGCAGCCGCTGAGGGAGCAGTCTTGGCACGGAACATCGGCAGCCGCTACACCACCCACCAGATCCTCGGGCGGGGCAGTGCCGGAACGGTGTGGCTCGGCGAGGGGCCCGAGGGTCCCGTCGCCGTCAAACTGCTGCGCGAGGACCTGGCGTCCGACCAGGAGCTCGTCGGCCGCTTCGTCCAGGAGCGCACCGCCCTGCTCGGCCTCGACCACCCCCGGGTGGTCAAGGTCCGCGACCTCGTCGTCGACGGCAACGACCTGGCCCTCGTCATGGACCTCGTGCGCGGCACCGACCTGCGTACCCGCCTCGACCGGGAACGGCGGCTCGCCCCCGAGGCCGCCGTCGCGATCACCGCGGACGTCGCCGACGCCCTCGCCGCCGCGCACGCCGCCGGCGTGGTCCACCGGGACGTCAAGCCGGAGAACATCCTGCTCGACATGGAGGGCCCGCTCGGTCCCGGCGGCGCCCACCCCGCCCTCCTCACCGACTTCGGCGTCGCCAAGCTGATCGACACCCCCGGCCGCACCAAGGCCACCCGGATCATCGGCACCCCCGACTACCTCGCCCCCGAGATCGTCGAAGGCCTCCCGCCGCGCGCCGCCGTCGACATCTACGCCCTCGCGACGGTCCTGTACGAGCTGCTCGCCGGCTTCACCCCCTTCGGCGGCGGCCACCCCGGCGCCGTCCTGCGCCGCCATGTCACCGAGACCGTCGTCCCGCTGCCCGGCATCCCCGAGGAGCTGTGGCAGCTGATCGCGCAGTGCCTCGCGAAGGCACCGGCCTCCCGGCTGCGCGCCTCCGAGCTGGCCGCCCGCCTCAAGGACGTCCTGCCGCTGCTCAAGGGCATGCCGCCGCTCGACGTCGACGAGCTGGACCCGGAGGAACCGGCGTCGGCGCCGGAACCGGAGCCGGAGGCGTACGCCACGGGTGCGGGCGGTGAGCCCGCCCCGCGCCGGGCGGCCGTCCCGCTCGTCCCCGGCGCCTCGGCCGACTCCAACCGCGACACCCACACCTCCATGCGGGTCCCGGCCCCCGACGAGCTCTCGGGCGGCCCCCTCGGCACCGCGAGGGCCCCGCGTCCGGCGGGCGCCCGCCGCCCCGGCTCGGCCCGCCACAAGGCGGAGGCGGTCCGCAAGCGCCGGATCACGCTGGCGGTCGCGGCGGTCGTCGTCGCCGGCGCGCTGGGCGGCGGCGGCTACCTGCTGGCCTCCGGGGACGCGGACACCCCGCCGCAGGACTCGAAGCAGTCCTCCGTCCCGTAGCCACCCCGGGGGCGCGGTCAAAGGTTCGGCTCCTTGCCAGGAGCCGTTACGCTGGACGCGTGGCAGTCGTCGATGTATCAGAAGAGCTGAAGTCCCTCTCCTCGACCATGGGGTCGATCGAGGCCGTCCTGGACCTCGAGAAGCTGAGGGCCGACATCGCCGTGCTCGAGGAGCAGGCCGCGGCCCCGTCCCTGTGGGACGACCCGGAGGCGGCGCAGAAGATCACGAGCAAGCTTTCGCACCTCCAGGCCGAGGTTCGCAAGGCCGAGACCCTGCGCGGGCGCATCGACGATCTCTCGGTGCTCTTCGAGCTCGCCGAGGAGATGGACGACGCGGACGCCCTCGCCGAGGCCGAGACGGAGCTGACCTCCGTCCGCAAGGCCCTCGACGAGATGGAGGTCCGCACCCTCCTCTCCGGCGAGTACGACGCGCGGGAGGCCCTGGTCAACATCCGCGCGGAGGCCGGCGGCGTCGACGCCTCCGACTTCGCCGAGCGGCTCCAGCGCATGTACCTGCGCTGGGCGGAGCGCCACGGCTACTCGACCGAGATCTACGAGACCTCGTACGCGGAGGAGGCCGGCATCAAGTCGACCACCTTCGTGGTGAAGGCCCCGTACGCGTACGGCACGCTCTCCGTCGAGCAGGGCACCCACCGCCTGGTCCGCATCTCGCCCTTCGACAACCAGGGCCGCCGCCAGACCTCCTTCGCCGGTGTCGAGATCCTGCCGGTCGTGGAGTCCTCCGACCACGTCGAGATCGACGAGTCGGAGCTGCGCATCGACGTCTACCGCGCCTCGGGCCCCGGCGGCCAGGGCGTCAACACGACCGACTCGGCCGTGCGCATCACGCACCTTCCGACCGGCATCGTGGTCTCCTGCCAGAACGAGCGCTCGCAGATCCAGAACAAGGCGAGCGCCATGAACGTCCTCCAGGCCAAGCTCCTCGAGCGCCAGCGCCAGGAGGAGCGGGCCAGGATGGACGCGCTGAAGGACAGCGGCAGCTCCTGGGGCAACCAGATGCGCTCGTACGTCCTCCACCCGTACCAGATGGTCAAGGACCTCCGCACGGAGTTCGAGGTCGGCAACCCGCAGGCCGTCCTGGACGGCGAGATCGACGGCTTCCTCGAGGCGGGCATCCGCTGGCGCAAGCAGCAGGACAAGTAACCCACGGCAGCACACCTTCGGGCCCCGCACCCTCCGGTGCGGGGCCCGTCGTCGTGCTGTCCCTCGTGCTGTCCGTCGTACTGTCCCTCGTGCTGTCCCGAGGCGCGCGCCGGGCCCGCGGATTCGCTGACGCAAGCGGAATCCGGGTGAGCGGGACGCTTTGTCGACAAGGGAACTGGTCTTGCGGGGCCCGGAGTTCGGGGTTTACGTCACAGTTGCATCGTCGCATGTGGGGCGCGCGGTGATCTTTCGGACATCGCACGCGCAACGACCTTGACGCCTCATCGGAAACTCGGAAGGGTGACGTACTGGCATGCGCATTTCCGGGGCGTGTGCGAGCGGGGGCAGGCCCAGTCGTGAGCCGCCTCTGCCGCTGCCCCGAGCGCTGCCCCATGACGAGTTGAGCTACTGGGGGTAGCAGCCAGATGACCAAGCAGATGCGAGTCCGTATCGCGCGCATCGCCGCCGGTGCGGTGATCGCAGCGGGTGCGTCGCTCACCGCGGCGGGTGCGGCGCAGGCCGTGGGCGCCTTCGGCGACGGACCGACCCCGACGCCCACGTGCCTTCCCGAGAGCGCCGGTTGTGAGACCACGCCTCCCGTGGAGACCACGCCTCCGGTGGAGACCACTCCGCCGGTCGAGACGACCCCTCCGGTCGAGACCACGCCTCCGGTGGAGACCACTCCGCCGGTCGAGACGACCCCTCCGGTGGAGACGACCCCGCCGGTGGAGACCACTCCGCCGGTCGAGACCACGCCGCCGGTGGAGACCACTCCGCCGGTAGAGACGACCGAGCCGGGCACGGGTGAGACCACCGAGCCGGGCACGGGCGAGACCACCGACCCCGGCACGGGCGAGACCACCGCGCCCGGCACCGGTGAGACCACCGACCCCGGTTCGACCGACTCGCCCGTCACCCCGGGTGACGACACCGACGGCGGTTCCACCGACTCCGGCGACCCGGGCACCTGCACCGTCGACCTCGACGGCGCCGAGTGCGTGGACACCGGCAACAGCAACACCGACACCAACAACGCCGGCTCGCAGCCCGTGCAGCAGGGCCAGGCGAAGGAGGAGCTCGCCGAGACCGGTGCGGCCGAGACCTCGTTCCTGGTCATCGGCGCCGCCACCATGATCGCCGGTGGCATCGGCTTCCGTATGCTGCCGCGTCTCGTCGCCGGTGGTCGCACCGCCGTCTGACCGCGATCCGTAACGGACAGCGCATGAAGAAGGGCCGGGGAACCCTCCCCGGCCCTTCCTCGTGCTTTCCGGCTCGTGTGGACGCCGCGCGGCCCGGCTAGGCCGTACGGACCGCAGCGAGCAGTGCCAGCGCGGCCAGCAGGGCGATCGCCAGCGCCAGCAGCATCGCGGGCGAGAGACCCTGCGGGGTCAGACGCTCCCGGTTCGCCCGGCAGACGCGGCAGCGGCCCTCGGTCACCGGGGCCGCGCAGTTGGCGCACACCAGTCGGTCGTAGGTCATGCGCTCTCCTCCTCCCGCACTGGGGGCTCATCAGGACAACGCCCGGTGGTACCCGGACGTTCCCCCTACCACTGTGCCAGCTCGACGGCGTTTCGGCGCGCCCCACCGGATCGTCCCCGTTCGGCCCGCGAGGGCGAAAAGGATAAAGTACGCAAGCCAGGACCGCGACTGCGCGGGGTCACCCCGTTCGCGTAAGGTCACGCACACCTACTCCCGGCCGACCGTGGTGCATCCGTGATCCGATTCGACAACGTCTCCAAGTCCTATCCGAAGCAGAACCGCCCCGCGCTCCGGGATGTCTCCCTGGAGATCGAGAAGGGGGAGTTCGTCTTCCTCGTCGGTTCCTCCGGCTCCGGTAAGTCGACTTTCCTGCGGCTGCTCCTCCGTGAGGAGCGCGCCAGTCAAGGCCAGGTGCACGTCCTCGGCAAGGACCTGGCCCGGCTGTCCAACTGGAAGGTGCCGCACATGCGGCGTCAACTCGGCACCGTCTTCCAGGACTTCCGCCTGCTGCCCAACAAGACCGTCGCCCAGAACGTGGCCTTCGCCCAGGAGGTCATCGGCAAGCCGCGCGGCGAGATCCGCAAGGCCGTGCCTCAGGTGCTCGACCTGGTCGGCCTCGGCGGCAAGGAGGACCGGATGCCGGGCGAGCTCTCCGGCGGTGAGCAGCAGCGCGTCGCCATCGCCCGTGCCTTCGTCAACCGCCCGATGCTGCTGATCGCCGACGAGCCCACCGGCAACCTCGACCCGCAGACCTCGGTCGGCATCATGAAGTTGCTCGACCGCATCAACAGGACAGGGACCACCGTCGTCATGGCGACCCACGACCAGAACATCGTCGACCAGATGCGCAAGCGCGTCATTGAGCTCGAGAACGGCCGCCTGGTCCGCGACCAGGCGCGCGGCGTCTACGGATACCAGCACTGAGCCTGTAGCGAGTAGGAGAAAGCAGACCCATGCGCGCTCAGTTCGTGCTCTCCGAGATCGGTGTCGGTCTCCGGCGCAATCTCACGATGACCTTCGCCGTCATCGTCTCCGTGGCCCTTTCGCTCGCCCTCTTCGGCGGCGCGCTGCTCATGCGCGAGCAGGTCAGCACGATGAAGGACTACTGGTACGACAAGGTCAACGTCTCCATCTACCTCTGCAACAAGGCCGACGCGTCGGCCGCGGCGGCCAAGTGCTCCAAGGGTGCGGTCACGGCCCAGCAGAAGGAGCAGATCGAGGCCGACCTGAAGAAGATGGACATCGTCGAGACCGTCTACTACGAGTCGGCCGACGAGGCGTACAAGCACTACAAGGAGGAGTACAGCGACACCGCCATCGCCTCCGTCATCACGCCGGACCAGATGCCGGAGTCGTTCCGGGTCAAGCTCAAGGATCCGGAGAAGTACAAGGTGGTCGCCACCGCCTTCGCGGGTCGCGAGGGCGTCGAGTCGGTGCAGGACCAGCGGAACATCCTGCAGAACCTCTTCGACCTGATGAACGGCATGAACATCGCCGCCCTCGGCGTCATGGGCCTGATGCTGGTCATCGCGCTGATGCTGATCGTCAACACCGTGCGCGTCTCGGCGTTCAGCCGCCGCCGTGAGACCGGCATCATGCGGCTCGTCGGCGCGTCCAGCTTCTACATCCAGATGCCGTTCATCATGGAGGCCGCGTTCGCCGGACTCCTGGGCGGCGCGGTCGCCTGTGTGCTGCTGCTCGTCGGCCGGTACTTCCTGATCGACCACGGCATCGCCCTCGCGGAGAAGATGCAGCTGGTCAACTTCATCGGCTGGGACGCGGTCTTCGCCAAGCTGCCGCTGGTGATCGCCATCGGGCTCCTCATGCCCGCCGTGGCTGCTTTCATCGCGTTGCGCAAGTACCTGAAGGTGTGAGAAGAGACCCCTGATGACGGATGGCGTCGTACGGCCAAAGCCCGTGCGGCGCCATCGTCTTGTCCTAGAGTGGGCGGCATGTCGGCCGACACCGAACACCTCTATATCCGGCCCCGCGGCTTACTCCGTGGGGCCGTTCTGACGTTGGTCTTCGCCGGGGTCCTCGCCACCGCCGCCGCCACCGGCTCCCTGCCCCGGCAGGACGCGGGAGGCGATCCCGCTGCCGCGTCCACGCGCGCGGGGCAGCGGCCCCCGGCCGACGCGCCCGTCGACCGCGCCGCCCTGAACCGCGCCGCCGCCTCGGCCATGGCCGACGGGAAGTCGGGCAAACAGGCAGCCGAGGAGTTCGTCAGCCGCAGCGGCGACCGCTGGGGGGCGGTGTACGACAAGAAGGAGTACGCCGAGTTCGAGCAGGCCCTCGACGGCGCCTACACGGGCGTCGGACTCTCCGCGGGCCGGGCCGGCGGGAACCGCGTCCGGGTCACCCGGGTGCAGTCCGGCGGCCCCGCCGAGCGGGCCGGGCTCCGGGCCGGGGACCGGCTCGTCTCCGTCGACGGACGCCCCGTCGACGGGCTCTCGGTCTCCGAGGTCGTCGCCCTGCTGCGCGGCGACGGAGTGCCCGGCTCGGTCGTCTCCCTCCGCGTCGAGCGCGGCCGCGCCGCCTGGACGCGGACCCTGCACCGGGCCCGGCTCGCCACGGACCCCGTCACCGTCCGCCGCCTGGACGACGGGACCCTGCTCATCCGGGTCGCCGCCTTCACCAAGGGCGCGGGCACGCGCGTGCGTGACGCGGTACGGGACGCCCCGGCCGGCGCCGGCGTCCTCCTGGACCTGCGGGGCAACGCGGGCGGCCTGGTCGCCGAGGCGGCGGTGGCCGCCTCCGCCTTCCTCGACGGCGGTCTGGTCGCCACGTACGACGTGGAGGGCGAGCAGCGGGCCGTGTACGCGGAGGGCGGCGGCGACACCGACCGGCCCCTGGTGGCGCTGATCGACGGGGGCACCATGAGCGCGGCCGAGCTGCTCACCGGCGCCCTCCAGGACCGGGGCCGGGCGGTCACGGTCGGTTCGCGCACCTTCGGCAAGGGCGCCGTCCAGATGCCGAGCGCCCTGCCGGACGGCTCCGTCGCCGAGCTGACCGTCGGCCACTACCGGACGCCGGCCGGGCACGCGGTGGACGGCCGGGGCATCACGCCCGACCTCGCGGCCGGGGAGCGGGCCGAGGAACGGGCGAAGACGGTATTGAGTGGCCTCGGAGGGGGCTCGTAGTGCGAAAATGACCGCACTATGGCAAAGGGACTCGTGAACGTGCAGGGCAAGCCTGCGAAGAAGAACCAGGACAAGGCGCCCGAGCGCAAGATCATCGCGCAGAACAAGAAGGCGCGCCACGACTACCACATCGTCGACACGTACGAGTGCGGTGTGGTCCTCATGGGCACCGAGGTGAAGTCGCTGCGGATGGGCCGCGCCTCGCTGGTCGACGGCTTCGTGCAGATCGACAACCACGAGGCGTGGCTGCACAACATCCATGTGCCCGAGTACATGCAGGGCAGCTGGACCAACCACTCGGCGAAGCGGAAGCGCAAGCTGCTGCTGCACCGCGAGGAGATCGACAAGCTGGAGTCGAAGTCCCAGGAGACGGGTCACACGATCGTGCCCCTGGCCCTGTACTTCCTCAACGGCCGGGTCAAGGTCGAGATCGCGCTCGCCAAGGGCAAGAAGGAGTTCGACAAGCGTCAGACCCTGCGTGAGAAGCAGGACACCCGCGAGACCAACCGGGCCATCGCGGCGGCCAAGCGCAGGGAGCGGGCGGCGAAGATCGCCTAGCGGCGCGGCCGCGGGTAATACGCTGGCGACAGCGGCCGTCGGTCACGTACGATGGGCCGTGCCCGCCTCGCAAGGGGCGTGCACCTTGAAAAATCAACATGGGGATGATCGGTTTCGACAGCGGATACCGATGCAGAGGAAGCGTGTCGAGGAAGCGGCAATGATCTCGTTAACCATATGTCGCAACCAATAATCGCCAACTCCAAGAGCGATAACTCCCGCTTCGCCCTCGCTGCCTAATTTTAGGTAACGACAAGAAGCCTCTGTGAGGAGCGTCAGCCCGGGGGTGGTCCCGACCCGGATCCTGGCGTCATTTAGGGATCTAAACCTCTCGGCCCGGTCACGGGGCTGAGGGGGAAATCAAACAGTGACTGAGCCCGTCGGAGACTTGTCCGCGTGATCTCCGGGGCTGAGAAACTCGTAGCGGACTGCACACGGAGAAGCTCTGTTTCCGTACCGTTGGACGCGGGTTCGATTCCCGCCATCTCCACCGAGCGTCCGAGGGGGTAGCCCCGCTCGGACACCTCATCCCATGTGGGCAGAGGCCCGGCAGTCGTCAGACTGCCGGGCCTCTGCCGTGCCTCGGGAAGTGGTAGCGGTCTTGAGGATCGCGGTCACGGGCCACGGCCTCCATCAGGCGCTGGGCGTTGGCGGGAGAGCGGAGCAGGTAGACGGTCTCCTGCCAGGAGTCGTAGTCGTCGGCCGACATGAGGACGGCGTCGCCGTTCTTGGAGGTGATGCGTACGGGGTCGTGATCGGTGTTGACGCGCTCGATCAGGGGGAACAGGGTCGCCCTGGCTTCGTCGGCACTTATGGACATGGCGTCCGCCCCCCCTGTGTGCCCTGATGGCCGGTACGAGTACCAGAATGTACTGGTCTAACGAGCGGAGGGCCCGCAGTCGGCACGGTCGACGCGCAGGGCCAGCGTCAGGGCCAGGCTCGCCGCCGTGACCGGGATCAGGAAGCCGAAGGCGGGGAACGGGGCGTGGTCGGCGGCCCAGCCTCCGGTGGCGGAGCCGGCCGCGATGCCCCCGAGGAGGGCGGTCACGGCAAGGGTCATGCCTTCGTTGAGCTGGGACGCAGGGGTCATGCGCTGGACCATCCCCATGCCCGTCACCATCGTGGGAGCCGTCGCCATCCCCGCCACAAGCAGCCCGGCGGCGAGGGCGAGCAGCGAACCGGTCGAGGCGGCGAGCAGCGGCAGCGTCATCAGGACGCTCATCGCGGCCAGGCAGGAGCGCAGCCGGGCGGTGCGGCGGGCGCGGCCGTAGAGGAGACCCGCAGCGCAGGACCCGGCGGCCTGGAGGGCGAGGACGGGGCCGGCGAGAGGGCCGTCCACGTAGGCGAGGGTCACCACCTCCATGGAGCCGAAGACCGCCCCGGTGGCGAGGAAGACCGCGAGCAGGGGGACCATGCCGGGGACCCGCAGCGGGGAACCGGCGGTGGAGCGGGGCGCGACCGGCGGTTCGGTGGCGCGCTGGGCGGTGAAGACCAGGACCCCGCCGAGGAAGAGGGTGGCGGCGACGAGGGTGCCCGCCTCGGGGAAGAGGGTCGAGCAGACGAGCGCGGCGACGACCGGGCCGAGCATGAAGCAGAGTTCGTCGACGGCCTGTTCGAAGGCGTTGGCGGTGTGGAGGGCGTCCCGGTCGCCCCGGAAGAGGTGGGCCCAGCGGGCCCGGGACATGCCGCCCGTGTTGGGGCTCGTGGCGGTGAGGGCCGCTGTGGCGAAGAGGGCCCAGACGGGCGCCCTCTGGTGGACGCAGAGCAGCAGGACCAGCTGGCCGAGGACCGCGTAGGCGGTGGCGGGGACCGCGATCCGCGCCTGGCCGCACCGGTCGACGAGCCGGGCGATCCAGGGGGCGGTGAGGGCCCCGGCGGCGGTGCCGGTGGCGGTGACGGCGCCGGCGAGCGCGTACGAGTCGTAGGCCGCGGCGATCATGATGACGGCGCTGACGCCGAACATGCCCACGGGCAGCCGGGCGATCAGATTGCCGGCGGTGAAGGCACGGGTGCCGGGTGCGGCGAAGAGCCGGAGGTAGGGGTTGCGGGGGAGGGGACCGGGGACGGGGGCGGGTTGTTCGTGGTGCGCGGAGGCCGAGGGCGGTCGTCCCTGGTCGCCGGGGGCGGCAGGTGGTCGTTCCTGGGGGCGGGGGGAGTGGAGGGCCTGGTGGCGTAGGGCGAGCGCCGGGCCCGCCGGGGTCGGGGGGAGCTCCGGGTGCGGCATGGGTCAAGGCTCGGGGAGCGGGCCGGGTGGGTCCAACACCTGTTCGGTGGCCATTCACGCGTCTGTGTTGTTGAATGCGGCGGTGCCCGCCACCTCTTCCCCGTACGACATCGACCCCCGTCTGCTGCGCGCCTTCACCGCCGTCGCCGAGGAGCTGCACTTCACCCGCGCCGCCGCCCGCCTCTACGTCGCCCAGCAGGCCCTCAGCCGCGACATCCGGCGCCTGGAGCGCGAGCTCGCCGCCGAGCTCTTCGTACGGACCACCCGGCAGGTCGCCCTCACCCCGGACGGGGAGCGCCTCCTCCCGTACGCCCGCCGGGTCCTCGCCGCCCACGACGAGCTGACCGAGGCCTTCCGCGCCGCACCCCGGCCCCTCCTCGTCGACCTCAACAGTCCGGGCCTCGTCCAGGAACGCGTCCTGCGCCGGGCTCGTGAACTCGCCCCGGAGCACGAGCTGATGGCCCGTTACGAGAGCGGGCTCACCGGCGCGGTGCGGGACATCCTCGCCGGACGGCTCGACGCCTCCTTCGGCCGGTACGGAGGGCTCGAAGCAGGGCTCCGGGCGCGGCTCGACTCCCAGTTCGTGCGGTACGAGCGGATGGCGGTGATCCTCCCCGAGGACCATCCGCTGGCCGGCCTGCCCGAGGTGCCGCTCGCGGGCCTCGCCGGGGAACGGGTCTACGCGGGCGCGGGGAACGACCGTACGCCCGAGTGGACCGACCTGGCCGCCCGGCTCTTCGCCGGGCGCGGCATCGAGGTCGCCCCGCCCGCGCCGCTCGCGGTCGGCCACGAGGAGTTCCGCCGCATCATGGCCAAACACCGCAACCCGGTGCTCGCCGTCGTCGACTTCCCGCCCATGCCGGGCTGCGTCCTGCGACCGCTCACCGACCCCGTACCCCTGTCGCCCGTGAGCCTGGTGTGGCGCAAGGGTCTGCGCCACCCCGGTCTCGACGCCCTGCGGGCCGCCGCCGCGGAGATCGGCGCGGCGGAGAGCTGGCTGAAACGCCCGCCCGGCTCCTGGCTGCCCGAGGCCGAGCCCGGCGTGGACCGGGCGGGACCGCAGGCGCTCACAGGAGCCTCCCGCGCCGGGTGAGAGCAAGGTTCCGCTCCCGTCACCTCTCGGCATCGGGCCGAAACGCGACCTCACTAGCCTCGCTGGCAGGTGGACCGGGGCTGTGGACGCCCCAGGACCCGACACCCGCGGAGGTACGACATGGGCGGCCGGTGGATCGAGCAGTGGGAGCCGGAGGACGAGACCTTCTGGCGCGAGAAGGGCGAGCGGATCGCCCGGCGGAACCTGATCTTCTCCGTGCTCTCCGAGCACATCGGGTTCTCCATCTGGAGCCTGTGGTCGGTCATGGTGCTCTTCATGGGGCCGCAGTACGGCGTCGACCCGGCCGGCAAGTTCTTCCTGATCGCGACCGCGACCTTCGTCGGCGGGCTGATCCGGATCCCGTACACCTTCGCCGTCGCCCGCTTCGGCGGTCGTAACTGGACCGTATTCAGCGCCCTGATGCTCCTGCTGCCCACGGGCCTCGCGTTCGCGGTGATGGAGCCCGGCACCTCGTACACCACGTTCGTCCTGGTGGCCGCGCTCACCGGTGTCGGCGGCGGCAACTTCGCCTCCTCGATGACCAACATCAACGCGTTCTTCCCGCTCCGCAGGAAGGGCTGGGCGCTCGGGCTCAACGCGGGCGGCGGCAACATCGGCGTCCCCGTCGTACAGCTCGTCGGCCTCCTCGTCATCGGCACCGCCGGCGCCGTGCACCCCCGGATCGTGCTCGGGGTCTACCTCCCGCTGATCGTGGTCGCCGCCGTGTGCGCCGCGCTCTTCATGGACAACCTCGCCCCCGTCAAGAACGACACCGGGGCCGCGAAGGAGGCCGTGCGGGCCCGCCACACCTGGATCATGGCCTTCCTCTACATCGGTTGCTTCGGCTCCTTCATCGGCTACAGCTTCGCCTTCGGACTCGTCCTCCAGACCCAGTTCGGACGCACCCCGCTCCAGGCCGCCTCGCTCACCTTCATCGGCCCGCTGCTCGGCTCGCTGATCCGGCCCGTCGGCGGATCCCTCGCCGACCGGCACGGCGGCGCCCGCATCACCCTGGGGACCTTCGCCGGGATGGCCGCCGCGACCGGGGTGGTGATCTACGCCTCCGTCGTCGAGTCGCTCGCCGTCTTCCTCGTCGGCTTCATCGCCCTCTTCGTCCTCAGCGGCCTCGGCAACGGCTCCACGTTCAAGATGATCCCGGCGATCTTCCTCGCCCAGGGGCACCGCAAGGGGCTCTCGGGAGACGCGGCGGAGGCGTACGGCCGGCGTCTCTCCGGCGCCGCCATGGGGCTCATCGGGGCGGTCGGCGCGCTCGGCGGACTCGGCATCAACCTCGCCTTCCGCCAGTCCTTCCAGACCGTCGGCAGCGGCACCGCCGCCTTCGTCGCCTTCCTGGTCTTCTACGCGGCCTGCATGGCCGTCACCTGGGCGGTATACCTTCGGCGCCCCACCGCGGTCCCCGAGACCGCCGAGGCCGTCACCGCGTCGGAGCCCCGGCCCGGCTACGCCGAGGTGTGATCTCCGGTGCCCGGCGCGGACCGTAACGACCAGGAAATACGGGCGAACCGAGTCTGTCACGCGTCGCCGTCAAGCTCTGGGCCCATGGACGAGCAAGAACACGGCCCCCTCGCCGGCTTCACCGTCGGCGTCACCGCGGCGCGGCGCGCGGACGAACTCATCGCGCTGCTGCGCCGGCGCGGCGCCGCCGTCGTCCACGGCCCCGCCCTGCGGATCGTGCCCCTCGCGGACGACACCGAACTCCTCGCCGCCACCAAGGAACTCCTCAGCCACGCCCCGGACGTCGTCGTCGCCACCACGGCGATCGGCTTCCGGGGCTGGGTCGAGGCGGCCGAGGGCTGGGGATGCGGCGAGGAACTCCTCGCCGTCCTGCGGGACACCGAACTCCTCGCCCGGGGCCCCAAGGTCAAGGGCGCCGTACGGGCCGCAGGACTCACCGAGTCCTGGTCGCCCGGCTCGGAATCCATGGCCGAGGTCCTCGACCGGCTCCTCGACGAGGGCGTCGCCGGGCGCCGGATCGCGCTCCAGCTGCACGGGGAGCCGCTGCCCGGCTTCGTGGAGGCGCTCAGCGCCGCCGGCGCGGAGGTCGTCGGCGTCCCCGTCTACCGCTGGATGCCCCCGGAGGACACCGCACCGCTCGACCGGCTCCTCGACGCGGCCCTCGCCGGCACCCTGGACGCCGTCACCTTCACCAGCGCCCCCGCGGCCGCCTCGCTGCTCTCCCGGGCCGAGGAGAAGGGCGTACGGGACGCACTCGTCGCCGCGCTGCGGCACGACGTGCTCGCGGTGTGCGTCGGGTCCGTGACGGCGCTGCCGCTCCAGGCCGAGGGCATCGACACGTACCAACCGGAGCGGTTCCGGCTCGGGCCGCTCGTCCAGCTCCTCTGCAAGGAGCTGCCCGGCCGCTCGCGGGTCCTGCCGGTGGCGGGGCACCGGGTGGAGGTCCGGGGCCACGCCGTCCTCGTCGACGGCGTCCTGCGGCCCGTCCCGCCCGCCGGAATGGCCCTCCTCGGGCTGCTCGCGCGCCGCCCCGGCTGGGTGGTCTCCCGGGCCGACCTGCTGCGGGCGCTGCCCGGGGCGGGCCGGGACGAGCACGCGGTGGAGACGGCGATGGCGCGCCTGCGGGCGGCGCTCGGGACACCGAAGCTGATCCAGACGGTGGTGAAGCGGGGGTACCGGCTGGCGCTGGATCCCTCCGCGGACGCGAAGTACGACGGCTGAGACCCCCTCGGGGGTCAGGGCCGGGTGGCTGCCTCGCTGTCCGGGTGGAGGGTGAAGACCTGGTCGAGTCCGACGATGTGCAGGATGCGAAGGGTGTGGGCGGGGACGCCGGCGAGGGCGATGTCCGCCCGGGCGGCGTGGGCGTGCGCGCGGGCGGCGAGCAGGGCGGTGATGCCGCTGGAGTCGCAGAACTCCATGCCCGTCAGGTCCAGCACGAGTCGCTGGCCCGGCCGCAGGGTGACGGTGGCGAGCATGTCCCGCAGCCGGGTGGCGGTGGTGTAGTCGAGTTCGCCGACGACCTGGAGGACGGGTCCGGTCGTGGCGTCCCGGGTGGTGATGCTCAGCGGTGTCATGTCCGACTCTCGGTCGTAGGGACGCCGAGGGCGAGGAGCGCGGTGTCGTCGTCCAGGCCGTCGCCGAAGCCGTCCAGCAGGACGGTCAGGGCCTCGATGACCGCCTGGGGCGGTCTGCCCGCGTGGGGGGTGGCGAAGGCGCGCAGGGCGTCGTCTCCGTACAGATCGGTGCGGCCGGGGCCGGTGCGGGCTTCGGTGAGCCCGTCGGTGTAGAGCAGCAGGGTGTCACCGGGGCCCAGGGTGGTGGTCGCGGTGACGAAGGGCGCGGTGGGCAGGATGCCGACGAGGAGTCCGCCCGGCGTGGGCAGGAAGTCGGCGGTGCCGTCGCCCCTCAGGACGAGGGCCGACGGGTGGCCTCCCGAGGCTATGCGGACGGCGGCCCGCCCGGTGGCGGAATCGGGTTCCATGACGCCGACGATGGCCGTGCAGTACCGCGGGTCGCCGGCGCTGTAGCGCTCGTGGAGCGCGGTGTTGAGTGTCGTCAGCGCGGCCACCGGGTCGGGGTCGCGCAGGGCTGCGGTCCGCAGGGTGTAGCGGGCCAGTGAGGTGACCGCGGCGGCCTGGGGGCCCTTGCCGCACACGTCTCCCAGGAAGAAGGCGAAGCGTCCGTCGCCGAGGGGGATGACGTCGTAGAAGTCGCCGCCCAGCCGGTCGGGGGAGGCCGTGCGGTAGTGGGCGGCCGTCTCCACCCCCGGGATCCGCGGCAGGGTGTCGGGCAGCAGCGATGCCTGGAGTACGGCGAGGGCGTCCTGCAGCCGGGCGCGGTCGGCCTCCGCCTCCCGGCGGGCCTGTTCGGCGGCCTTCCGGGCCCGCAGGAGCTCCACTTCGTAGGCGCGGCGGTCGCGGGCGTCGAAGACGGTGGTGCGGATCAGAAGCGGCTCGCCGGATTCGCCGTACTTGAGCGCGGAGGAGATCAGCACCGGCAGGCGGCCGCCGTCGGCCTGCCTCATCTCCAGGGCGATGCCGCCGATCTCGCCCCGCATGCGCAGCAGCGGCGCGAAGTGGGTTTCGTGGTACAGCCTGCCGCCCACGGTCAGCAGGTCGGTGAAGCGCATGCGGCCGATCACCGCCTTCCGCTCCAGACCGAGCCAGCCCAGGAGCGTTCCGTTGATCTTCGCGATGGTGCCGTCGAGCAGCGTCGACAGGTAGCCGCACGGCGCGCTCTCGTACAGCTCCTCGGCGCTGTCCTCGAGGAGCGCGGTGAACGTGATGTCCGAGGACTCCTCGCCGCCGGTGCCGTAGGGGTCGGGCTGGTGCCCGGTGCGGCACATCACCGCAACCCCGCCAGGAAGCGGGTCATCGCGTCGTTGGTGGCCTCCGGCGCGGACAGGTGGGGGCAGTGGCCGGTCGCGTCCAGGGTGACCAGCGTGGAGCCGGGGATCGCCCGGTGGACGAAGGCGCCGACCTCCCGGGGGGCGATGACGTCCTGCGCGCAGTCCAGGATCAGCGTCGGCACCTCCACGCCCTTCAGGTCGTCCCGCGAGTCCGACAGGAACGTGGCCCGTGCGAAGACACGTGCCATGTCCGGGTCGGTGGCGCAGAAGCTGTCGGTCAGCTCCTCGCCGAGTTCGGGGCGGTCCGCGTTGCCCATGATCGCCGGAGCCATGGCCGCCGACCAGCCCAGGTAGTTCGACTCCAGGGACGTCAGCAGTTCGTCGATGTCCTCGGCGCCGAACCCGCCCCGGTAGCCCTCGTCGTCGAGGTAACGCGGCGAGGGGGCGACCATGATCAGCGCGCCTATCCGCTCCGGGACCATGCCGAGGGCCAGTACGCCGATCATCGCGCTGACCGAGTGCCCCACGAACACCGCGTCACGCAGGTCGAGCGCCTCGCACACCTCGGCCACGTCCCTGGCGTAGCCGTCCAGGGAGGCGTAGCGCTCCGCGGAGAAGGCGGACGCGTCCGAACGTCCCGAGCCGACGTAGTCGAACAGCACCACGCGGTGGTCCGGCGCCAGAGCGGGCACCGTCAGCCGCCACATGTTCTGATCACACCCGAACCCATGAGCCAGCACCACCGTGCGTCCCTCGGGGTTCCCGGTCACGGTGACGTTGTTCCTGCGCTCGATGTCCATACCTGCAGCCTCTCAGACTCCCGCCACCACTCCCACACGGCCATGAATCCCCGCAATCCGCCCGGCGCCTCCCTCTGCGCCCCGAGATCTGCCGCCGGGAGTCGATCGCGCCTGACACGGGGCTCCCGGTGGCGTACGCTCGACGGCTGCCCAGTGCACGTCAGAAGGGGGCCTTAGGTGGCCGCGCAGGAAGCCGTGGACACGGTCAGAGACCGTGAGATCGGTGTCGAGCAGGAACATCTGGATCACGTCTACCGCCGGCTGGAGGAGAAGATCCACGAAGCGGAGTTCCTGATGAACGACGCCGCCCAGCGGGGCCAGGTCGGCACGCCCGGCGCTCTCGCCGAGCGCGACGCCCAGGTCTTCCGGGCCGGCATCCACCTCAACCGGCTCAACAACGAGTTCGAGGACTTCCTCTTCGGCCGGATCGATCTGCTGTACGGCGAGGACGGCAAGAAGGGGCCCGACGGCGCCTACACCTCGATCGAGCCCGCCGAGGACGCCGTCCGCCCCGACAACACCGCCGACATCGGCGAGACCCTCCACATCGGCCGGATCGGCGTCCTCGACTCCGACTACGCGCCGCTGGTCATCGACTGGCGCGCGCCCGCCGCCGCGCCCTTCTACCGGTCCACCCCGGTGGACCCCGGCCGGGTCGTGCGCCGCCGGGTCATCCGCTCCAAGGGCCGCAAGGTCCTCGGCGTGGAGGACGACCTGATGCGCCCCGAGCTGCGGGCCACCCTCGACGGGCGCGAGCTGCCCGTGATCGGCGACGGCGCCCTGATGGCAGCCCTCGGCCAGGCCCGCAGCCACACCATGCGGGACATCGTCTCCTCCATCCAGGCGGAGCAGGACCTCGTCATCCGCGCGCCCGCCGCCTCCGTCACGTACGTGGAGGGCGGCCCCGGCACCGGCAAGACCGCCGTCGCCCTGCACCGGGCCGCGTACCTGCTCTACCAGGACCGGCGGCGGTACGCGGGAGGCATTCTCATCGTCTCCCCGACCCCGCTCCTCGTCTCGTACACCGAGGGTGTCCTGCCCTCCCTCGGCGAGGAGGGCCAGGTCGCGATCAGGGCCGTCGGCTCGCTGGTGGACGGCGTCGAGGCCACCGCCTACGACGAGCCCGCCGTCGCCCGGATCAAGGGCTCCTCCCGGATGCTCCACGTGCTGCGCAAGGCGGCCCGCGGAGCCCTGGAGAACCCGGCGCCCAGGAGACCGCAGGGCCAGCTCGCCCTGGGCGAGGAGGAGCGCACCGGGACGCCCGACCGGCTCCGTGTCGTCGCCTTCGGCCGCCGCCTGGAGCTGGAGTCCGACGAGCTGCGGCGCATCCGCCACAACGTCCTCGGCGGCACCGCCCCCGTCAACCTGCTCCGCCCCCGCGCCCGCAGGCTGCTCCTCGACGCGCTGTACGCCAAGTCCGGCGCCGTCGGCCGGCACAGCGACCCCGAGCTCGCCGCCGAGCTGCGCTCCTCCTTCGACGAGGACGTCTCCACCGAGGACTCCTTCCTCTCCTTCCTCGACGCCTGGTGGCCGGAGCTCACCCCGCGCGGGGTCCTCGACGCGATGGCCGACGAGCGGCGGCTCGGCCGCTGGGCCCGCCGCATCCTCAACCAGGGCGAGGTGCGGCGGCTGGCCCGCTCGCTGCGCCGCCGGGAGCTGTCCGTCCACGACGTGGCCCTCCTCGACGAGCTGGGCACGCTCCTGGGCGCCCCCGCCCGGCCGAGGAAGCGCCGGGAGTACGACCCGCTGGACCAGCTCACGGGCCTGGAGGAGCTGATGCCCGAACGGGAGGAGACGCAGCGCGAGCGGGCCGAGCGGCTCGCGGCCGAGCGCACCGAGTACGCGCACGTGATCGTCGACGAGGCGCAGGACCTCACGCCCATGCAGTGGCGGATGGTCGGGCGGCGCGGCCGGCACGCGACCTGGACGGTCGTCGGCGACCCGGCGCAGTCCTCCTGGTCGGACCCGGACGAGGCCGGGGAGGCCCGCGACGAGGCCCTCGGCTCCCGTCCGCGGCGCCGCTTCGAGCTGACCGTGAACTACCGCAACCCGGCCGAGATCGCCGAGCTCGCCGCCAAGGTGCTCGCCCTCGCCATGCCGGGCAAGGAGTCGCCGCGCGCCGTCCGCTCCACGGGCGTCGAGCCCCGCTTCGTGGCCGTACCGGAGAAGGCCGATCTGGCCGAAACCGTACGGTCCGAGGCGCGGCTGCTCCTGGAGCGGGTGGAGGGCACCGTCGGTGTCGTCGTCGCCATGAACCGGCGCGCGGAGGCGGCCGGCTGGCTCGCCGAGCTGGGCGACCGCGTGGTGGCGCTCGGCTCCCTCGAGGCGAAGGGCCTGGAGTACGACGCCACGGTGGTCGTCTCGCCGGCGGAGATCGCGGACGAGTCCCCGGCCGGTCTGCGGGTGCTGTACGTGGCCCTCACCCGTGCGACGCAGCAGCTCACGGTGGTAGCGGGTGCGGGCGACATGCCGGACGGGGCGGGGGTGCCCGACCTGCTGCGGGACTGAGTCGCCAGGAGTCACCGGGGGCCGACCCGAGGCCGATTTCAGGTCAACCTGTGGCGCCTGAATCACTTGGCAGGGTGGTTTGTTAGCCTTGTGGTGGCACCGGCTCGATCCAAGCCCCCGGGCCCAACCTTCGTCCCCCAGAGGGACCACTTGCCGCGAGGCGAGCATGGCGGGTCGGTGCCACTTAGACGCTTTTGTTCTCGTACCTAGTCACGAAGTCGAGGTCCTCGTCGCCCCTGGTGACGGGGGCCTCTTCTGTTTCCCCATGGGTTCTCGTATGGTGGAAACTACTTTCCGAAAACAAAATGACCGCATTACCTGCTACCGGCAGGTAGGTGCGACCATCGGAGGGCGCCGCCGGGCAACCAGCCGGGGCGGCGTAGCAACGAAGCTCAGGGAAAGCAGAGGAACTCGGCCATGGCAACGGCGCCCAGCGTCTCGTACTCGATGACGGTCCGGCTGGAGGTTCCCGCGAGCGGAACCGCGGTCTCGCAGCTGACCACGGCGGTGGAGTCCCACGGCGGATCCGTCACCGGCCTCGACGTGACCGCCTCCGGCCACGAGAAGCTCCGCATCGACGTCACCATCGCCGCGACGTCCACCTCGCACGCCGACGAGATCGTCGAGCAGCTGCGCACCATCGAGGGCGTGACCCTCGGCAAGGTCTCCGACCGCACGTTCCTGATGCACCTCGGCGGCAAGATCGAGATGGCGTCCAAGCACCCCATCCGCAACCGTGACGACCTCTCCATGATCTACACCCCGGGCGTCGCCCGGGTCTGCATGGCGATCGCCGAGAACCCCGAGGACGCCCGCCGCCTCACCATCAAGCGCAACTCGGTCGCGGTCGTCACCGACGGCTCCGCCGTCCTCGGCCTCGGCAACATCGGCCCGATGGCCGCCCTGCCCGTCATGGAGGGCAAGGCGGCCCTCTTCAAGCGCTTCGCAGGCATCGACGCCTGGCCGATCTGCCTCGACACGCAGGACACCGACGAGATCGTCGCGATCGTCAAGGCCATCGCCCCCGGCTTCGCGGGCATCAACCTGGAGGACATCTCCGCGCCCCGCTGCTTCGAGATCGAGGCCCGGCTGCGCGAGGCCCTCGACATCCCCGTCTTCCACGACGACCAGCACGGCACCGCCATCGTCGTCCTCGCCGCCCTCACCAACGCCCTGCGCGTGGTGAACAAGAGCGTCGGTGACGTACGGGTCGTCATGTCCGGGGCCGGCGCCGCCGGTACGGCCATCCTGAAACTGCTGATCGCGGCGGGTGTCAAGCACGCCGTGGTCGCCGACATCCAGGGTGTCGTGCACGCGGGCCGCGAGGACCTCGTGGACGCTCCCGCGGACTCGCCGCTGCGCTGGATCGCCGACAACACCAACCCCGAGGGCGTCACCGGCACCCTCAGGGAGGCCGTCGTCGGCGCGGACGTCTTCATCGGCGTGTCGGCCCCGAACCTGCTCGGCGCGGAGGACGTCGCCGCCATGGCGGAGGGCGCGATCGTGTTCGCGCTCGCGAACCCCGACCCCGAGGTCGACCCGGCGGCCGCCCGGCAGACGGCCGCCGTCGTCGCCACCGGCCGCTCGGACTTCCCGAACCAGATCAACAACGTGCTGGTCTTCCCGGGTGTCTTCCGCGGCCTGCTCGACGCCCACTCGCGTACGGTCAACACGGAGATGATGCTCGCGGCCGCCACGGCCCTCGCGGACGTCGTCACCGAGGACGAGCTGAACCCGAACTACATCATCCCGTCCGTCTTCAACGACAAGGTGGCCGGCGCGGTCGCAGGAGCGGTGCGCAACGCGGCGAAGGCCGCGGGCGGCGGCTCGGCGGCGACCGGGCGCTGACGGCGCGTCGCGATTCGCGGAGCCGGAAACCCGCCTTTAGGGTGGCTTTTCGGCTCCGCTTCGTTTTCGCGGAGTCGACAGAACGTCACCACCACGGGGCTCTGGCGTTTTTCGTGTGACCCCAGGGGGTGCCGGATTGGCGTTCCCGCCGCTGGTGGGGGCAGGATGCGTGTTTGGGCGCGAGGGTCTGTCATTAGACCCGGGTCCGGGGACTGTCCGAAGGCCCTGGCAGCATCGGCTTCGCTGTACCCAATCACGCGGCTTCCGCCGCGTGGCACGCCTCACAGGCAAGAAGAACACGGGAGTAACAACATGAACCGCAGTGAGCTGGTGGCCGCCCTGGCCGACCGCGCCGAGGTGACCCGCAAGGACGCCGACGCCGTGCTGGCCGCGCTCGCCGAGACCGTCGGTGAGGTCGTCGCCAAGGGCGACGAGAAGGTCACCATCCCCGGCTTCCTGACCTTCGAGCGCACCCACCGTGCCGCTCGCACCGCTCGTAACCCGCAGACCGGCGACCCGATCGACATCCCGGCCGGCTACAGCGTGAAGGTCTCCGCGGGCTCGAAGCTCAAGGAAGCCGCCAAGGGCAAGTAAGGCAGCTTGTAGGCGCAGAAAGGGCGGCCACCCCGTTCAGGGGATGGCCGCCCTTTCTTGTGCGCTGTACGGGCCTGGGGCCCGTAAGGCGCTCGTACGGGCCCCAGGGGCCTGCCGCGGGCCCCTGCGCCTCCGTGCGGGCCCCGTGAGGCCCGCACGGGCGGCGCTCCGTGCGGGCCCCGTGAGGCCCGCACGGGCGGCGTGACGCCCTACACCAGCGCGCGGCCCGGGAGCTCGACCTTGGCGCCCAGCTCGACGAGCTTCTCCATGAAGTTCTCGTAGCCGCGGTTGATCAGCTCGATGCCGTGCACCCGGGAGGTGCCCTGGGCCGCGAGCGCCGCGATCAGGTACGAGAAGCCGCCGCGCAGGTCGGGGATGACCAGGTCGGCGCCCTGGAGCCGGGTCGGGCCGGACACGACCGCCGAGTGCAGGAAGTTCCGCTGGCCGAAGCGGCAGTCGGAGCCGCCCAGGCACTCGCGGTACAGCTGGATGTGCGCACCCATCTGGTTCAGCGCGGAGGTGAATCCGAGCCGCGACTCGTACACCGTCTCGTGGATGATGGAGAGGCCGGAGGCCTGCGTCAGGGCCACGACCAGCGGCTGCTGCCAGTCGGTCTGGAAGCCCGGGTGGACGTCCGTCTCCAGGTGGATGGCGTTGAGCGAGCCGCCCGGGTGCCAGAAGCGGATGCCCTCGTCGTCGATCTCGAAGGCGCCGCCGACCTTCCGGTACGTGTTGAGGAAGGTCATCATCGAGCGCTGCTGGGCGCCGCGCACGTAGATGTTGCCCTCGGTCGCCAGCGCGGCCGACGCCCAGGAGGCGGCCTCCAGGCGGTCCGGGAGCGCCCGGTGGGTGTAGCCGTCGAGGCGGTCGACACCGGTGATCCGGATGGTCCGGTCCGTGTCCATGGAGATGATCGCGCCCATTTTCTGCAGGACGCAGATCAGGTCCTCGATCTCGGGCTCCACCGCCGCGTTCGACAGCTCGGTGACGCCCTCGGCGAGGACGGCCGTCAGCAGCACCTGCTCGGTCGAGCCGACCGAGGGGTACGGCAGCCGGATCTTGCAGCCGCGGAGGCGCTGGGGGGCCTCCAGGTACTGCCCGTCCGCCCGCTTCTCGATGGTGGCACCGAACTGGCGCAGCACGTCGAAGTGGAAGTCGATGGGCCGACCGCCGATGTCGCAGCCGCCGAGGCCCGGGATGAAGGCGTGGCCGAGGCGGTGCAGCAACGGGCCGCAGAAGAGGATCGGGATGCGCGACGAGCCGGCGTGGGCATCGATGTCGGCGACGTTCGCGGATTCGACGTGCGTCGGGTCGAGGACGAGTTCGCCGGGTTCCTCACCCGGACGGACCGTCACGCCGTGCAGCTGGAGCAGTCCGCGGACGACGCGGACGTCACGGATGTCGGGAACGTTGCGCAGGCGGCTGGGGCCGCTGCCGAGCAGGGCGGCGACCATCGCCTTGGGCACGAGGTTCTTCGCGCCGCGGACGCGGATCTCGCCCTCCAGCGGGGTTCCGCCGTGGACAAGCAGGACATCGTCTGTGCCGGTCATGAATCTCGCGTTCCGGAGTGGGTCGGTCGGGTGGCCAGTGAAAAGGGTAAGGGGCCATGAGACCTCTCTTGGATGCCCCGGGGGGCCTGTCAGACGTAATGAATTCGGCACAACACCCTCTGTTCCCGTGATCTTGCGGAGCGTCACCGTCCGCTTCCTTCGCCAAGGCGCCCCCGGGCCGCCTCCCGGCCGCCGCGGTCACCGATCTGATCTGCGGCGCTCGTCGACTTCCCGCCATCCCGTCCCTCCGTCGCCCCGACAACCCCCGCGAACGTCGAAGATGCGGGATCATGTGCCGCATGACCGAGGTGTCCTCGCTCACAGGACGGCTGCTCGTCGCCACCCCCGCGCTCGCGGACCCGAATTTCGACCGCGCGGTGGTCCTGCTCCTCGACCACGACGACGAGGGCTCCCTCGGCGTGGTCCTCAACCGGCCGACGCCGGTGACCGTCGGCGACATCCTCGCCGGGTGGGCCGGGCTCGCCGGTGAACCCGGAGTCGTCTTCCAGGGCGGCCCCGTCTCGCTCGACGCGGCCCTCGGCGTCGCCGTGATCCCCGGCGACGAGGGCCCCCTCGGCTGGCGGCGCGTGCACGGGGCGATCGGCCTGGTCGACCTGGAGACCCCGCCCGAGCTGCTCGGACCGGCCCTCGGCTCGCTGCGGATCTTCGCGGGGTACGCGGGCTGGGGCCCCGGACAGCTGGAGTCAGAGCTCGGTGAGGGCGCCTGGTACGTGGTCGAGTCCGAGCCCGGCGACGTCTCCTCGCCGCGGCCCGAGACGCTCTGGCGGCAGGTGCTCCGCAGGCAGCGCGGGGAGCTCGCGATGATCGCCACGTACCCCGACGACCCGTCGCTCAACTGAGGGCCCCGGCTTTCAGTACCCTTGGCGCTTATGAGCACTCTCGAGCCCGAGCGCGGGTCAGGTACGGGAACCCTCGTCGAGCCGACGCCGCAGGTGTCCCACGGTGACGGGGACCACGAGCGCTACGCCCATTACGTCCAGAAGGACAAGATCATGGCGAGCGCCCTCGACGGGACGCCCGTCGTGGCGCTGTGCGGAAAGGTCTGGGTGCCGGGGCGCGACCCCAAGAAGTACCCGGTCTGTCCGATGTGCAAGGAGATCTACGAATCCATGGGCGCCGGCGGCGGCGACAAGGACAAGGGCAAGGGCGGCAAGGGCAAGTAGCAGGCGGCCGCCGGCGGTGTCCTGACGACGGGGACGGCCCCCGCCGCGCGTACTTCGGTACGTGCGGCGGGGGCCGTTCCCCGTTTCGGGCGCGCTTCCGTGTCTCCGGACCCGCGAAGTGGTCTCCCGCCCGTCGAGGGGCCTCCCGCCCGTCGAAGTGGTCGAGACCTCTTGTCGGCCCACCGGGGCCGCGCCTACCCTCACGCGTGTTGTGGAGAACGAAACGCGCGTTGCGCATGATGCAACGCATGCCTCCTGAGGGGATCCGCCATGAAGCTTCCCGCCCTCCCCCGAGCTCTCGGCTTCGCTCGAGCAGGGGGGACCCCCGTCACCGCCACCGCACTCCTGCTCGCAGGTCTCACCGCCACCGCCTGCGCCCCCCAGACGTCCGACGGCAGGGCCACCACCGACGAGAGGACCGGCACCCTGCGCGTGTGGCTCTTCCAGGAGGTCGGCAACGCACCCAAGGAACAGGTCGTCGACCAGGCCGTCGCCGCCTTCGAGAAGACCCACCGGGGCGCGAAGGTCGAGATCGAGTACATCCCCGTCGAGACCCGCGCCCAGCGCGTCAAGGCGGCCTTCAACGACCCGAAGTCGGCCCCCGACCTCATCGAGTACGGCAACACCGACACCGCCGGATACGTGAAGGACGGCGGACTCGCCGACATCAGCACCGAGTTCGCCGCCTGGGACGAGGCCGAGGACACCGACCCCACCGCGAAACGGTCCGTCACCGTCGCCGGGAAGGTCTACGGCGCCCCGCTCTACGTCGGCGTCCGCGCCCTCTACTACCGCACCGACGTGTTCCGGGAACTCGGCCTCACCGCCCCCAAGAGCCAGGCCGAACTCGTCTCCACCGCCAAGAAGATCCGCAAGGCGAGGCCCGAGCTGTACGGGATGGCCGTCGGGGGCGCCTACACCTACGGCGCCCTGCCCTTCGTCTGGGCGGCGGGCGGCGAACTCGCCACCGCGGACGGCGACTCGTACAAGGCCGCCGTCAACAGCGAGGCCGCCCTCAAGGGGATCACCACGTACACCTCGCTCTTCGGCGACGACAACTGCCCGGCCGCCAAGTGCGCCCAGATGGGCGGCAACGCCACCGTCACCGCCTTCGCCTCCGGCAGGGCCGCCATGGCCATCGGCGGCGACTTCAGCCACGCCGCCGTCGAGGCCGGCACCGTCAAGGGCCGGTACGCCGTCGTCCCGCTGCCCGGCACCACCCCGGGCTCCATCGCCCCCGCCTTCGCCGGCGGCAACAACATCGGCGTCCTCAGGAGCACCTCGCACCGCACCCTCGCCGTCGACCTGCTCAAGTCCCTGACCGGCAAGGAGACCCAGGGCCGACTCTTCGACGCGATGGGCTTCCTCCCCACGTACACCGACGTCCGCGCCGCCGCCGCCCGGCGCCAGCCGTCCGTGAAGCCCTTCATCGACACCCTCGGCGCCGGCACCGAGTTCGTCCCCGCGTCCCCCGGCTGGGGCCGGATCGACGCCTCCCTCGTACTGCCCACGATGTTCCAGGAGATCGTCAGCGGCCGTAAGGACGTCAAGACGGCCGCTGACGACGCCGCGAAGAAGATGGACGCGGCCTTCGCGCCGGCGGGCTGAGACCCATGACCACCCGGCTCACCGAGAAGCACGCCGGGGCCGGCCCGGGCACGCGGCCCACCCGCACCGCCCCGGCCGCGCGGCGCACCAGCATCCGGGGGCACCACCCCTGGACCCCCTGGCTGTACCTCCTGCCCGCCCTCGTCGTCATCGGCGGACTGCTGGTCTACCCCGTCTACCAACTCGGCCTGATCTCCTTCCTGGAGTACACCCAGGCGCAGGTCAGCGGCGGCGAACCCACCTCCTTCAAGGGTTTCGGCAACTACACGGCCCTCTTCGCCGACGCCCAGTTCCGGCAGGTCCTCCTCGCCACCGTCCTCTTCGCCGCCGCCTGCGTCGTCACCACGCTCACCGTCGGCTGCGCCCTCGCCGTACTCCTCACGCGCGTGCGTGCCCTGCCCCGCCTCGCCCTGATGCTGGCCGCGCTCGGCGCCTGGGCCACCCCCGCGGTCACCGGCTCCACCGTCTGGATCTTCCTCTTCGACCCCGACTTCGGCCCCGTCAACAAGCTGCTCGGGCTCGGTGACTTCTCCTGGACGTACGGGCGGTACAGCGCCTTCGCCCTCGTCCTCCTCGAAGTCGTCTGGTGCTCCTTCCCGTTCGTGATGGTCACCGTCTACGCGGGCATCCGGGCCATCCCGTCCGAGATCCTGGAGGCCGCCGCCCTCGACGGCGCCTCCCAGTGGAGGATCTGGCGCTCCGTCACCGCGCCGACGCTCCGGCCGATCCTGGCCGTCGTCACGATCCAGTCGGTCATCTGGGACTTCAAGGTCTTCACCCAGATCTACGTGATGACGAACGGCGGCGGCATCGCCGGCCAGAACCTCGTCCTCAACGTGTACGCCTACCAGAAGGCCTTCGCCTCGTCCGAGTACAGCCTCGGCGCGGCCATCGGCGTCGTCATGCTGCTGATCCTGCTGACCGTGACGATGGTCCACCTGCGCCTGCTGCGACGACAGGGAGAAGAGCTGTGACCACGTTCCGCGTCAGGCGCCCCGGGCGCCTCGCCGCCGAGGCCCTCACCCTCCTCGTCGCCGCCGCCGTCGCCTTCCCGCTCTACTGGATGGTCCTCTCCGCCTTCAGGCCGGCGGGGGAGATCCAGTCCACGAACCCGCGGCCGTGGACCCCGGCCCCGTCTCTCGACTCCTTCCGGCGCGTCCTCGCGCAGCAGGAGTTCGGCCGCTACTTCCTCAACTCGCTGATCGTCGCCGGCACCGTCGTCCTCGCCTCGGCCCTCATCGCCTTCCTGGCGGCGACGGCCGTCACCCGCTTCCGCTTCAGGTTCCGCACCACGCTGCTCATCATGTTCCTGATCGCCCAGATGGTGCCGGTCGAGGCCCTCACCATCCCGCTCTTCTTCCTCATGCGGGACGCCGGCCAGCTCAACACCCTCGGCTCGCTGATCCTGCCGCACCTCGCCTTCTCGCTGCCGTTCGCGATCTGGATGCTGCGCGGCTTCGTCAGGGCGGTCCCCGAGGCCCTGGAGGAACAGGCCCGGATCGACGGCGCGAGCCGCACCCGGTTCCTGTGGCAGATCCTCTTCCCCCTGGTCCTCCCCGGCCTGGTCGCGACGAGCGTCTTCTCGTTCATCTCGACCTGGAACGACTTCCTCTTCGCGAAGTCGTTCCTCATCAGCGACACCTCGCAGTCGACCCTCCCCATGGCCCTCCTCGTCTTCTTCAAGCCCGACGAGAACGACTGGGGAGGAATCATGGCCGGGTCGACCGTGATGACCGTCCCGGTGCTCGTCTTCTTCGTACTCGTACAGCGCCGTCTGGTCTCCGGACCGGGCGGGGCGGTGAAGGACTGACGCGATGACCCACCCCATGGACCTGATCCCGGCACCCGCGCGGGTCGAAGGGCCGTACCGCTGCGGCTTCCTCCTGGACGCGCGCACGACCCTGTACGCCGCCCCCGGCACCGGCACCACCGAACGCTGGCTGCGCACCACCCTCGGCGCCGCCTTCGCGCTCCCCCTGCGGGAGACCGCCGACGAGAACGCCGTCAACAGCGTCCGGCTTCGCACCGACGACACCCTCGCCCCGGAGGCGTACCGGCTCCACGTGGTGGTGAACCGGGTCGTCGAGATCGTCGGCGGCGGACCGGCGGGCGTCTTCTGGGGCGCCCAGACCCTCCGTCAGCTCCTCGGTCCGGAGGCGTACCGCAAGGCGCCCCCGGGCACCGCGCCCACCGCGGCCCTCACGACGCAGACCATCGAGGACACCCCCCGCTTCGCCTGGCGCGGCCTCCTCCTCGACGTCTCCCGGCACTTCCTGCCCAAGGACGACGTCCTGCGTTACGTGGACCTCCTCGCCGCCCACAAGCTGAACGTCCTCCACCTCCACCTCACCGACGACCAGGGCTGGCGCATCGAGATCAAGCGCCATCCCCGGCTCACCGGGACAGGCTCCTGGCGGGCCCGCAGCAAGTGGGGCCACCGGGCCTCGCCCCTCTGGGACGACACCCCGCACGGCGGGTTCTACACCCAGGACGACATCCGCGAGATCGTCGCGTACGCCGCCGAACGGCACATCACCGTCGTCCCCGAGATCGACCTCCCCGGCCACTCGCAGGCCGCCATCGCCGCGTACCCCGAACTCGGCAACACCGACGTCGTCGACACCACGGCCCTCACCGTCTGGGACACCTGGGGCGTCAACCCGAACGTCCTCGCCCCCACCGAGGACGTCCTGCGCTTCTACGAGGGCGTCTTCGAAGAGGTCCTCGACCTCTTCCCCTCCACCTTCGTCCACGTCGGCGGCGACGAGTGCCCCAAGGACCAGTGGAAGGCGTCCCCGGCCGCCCAGGCCCGCATCCGGGAACTCGGGCTCTCCGGCGAGGACGAGCTCCAGTCCTGGTTCATCCGCCACTTCGACCGCTGGCTCACCGCCCGGGGCCGCCGCCTCATCGGCTGGGACGAGATCCTGGAGGGCGGCCTCGCCGAGGGCGCGGCCGTCTCCTCCTGGCGCGGGTACGGGGGCGGGATCGCCGCCGCCGAGGCCGGCCACGACGTCGTCATGTGCCCGGAACAGCAGGTGTACCTGGACCACCGTCAGGCCCCGGGCGAGGACGAGCCGATGCCGCTGGGATACGTCCGCACCCTGGAGGACGTCTACCGCTTCGAGCCCGTCCCGCCGGGACTCGCCCCCGAGGCCGCAGCCCACATCCTGGGCACCCAGGCCAACGTCTGGACCGAGGTCATGCAGAACCGCGCCCGGATCGACTACCAGGTCTTCCCGCGCCTCGCCGCCTTCGCGGAGGTCGCCTGGTCCGCGCTGCCCGCGCCGCAGGCGCGCGACTACCCGGCCTTCGAGCGCCGGATGAACACCCACTACCGGCGCCTCGACGCCCTCGGCGTCGACTACCGCCCGCCCACCGGACCCCACCCCCGGCAGCGGCGCCCCGGGGTCCTCGGCCGCCCCCTGGAGGGCACGCCCCCGAACGTGTGAGAGACCCGACGCCCCCCTGTCACCCAAGAGCGGCGAAACGGAAGTTACCGTCGCTCCTCGGGGCGTCCCGGACGGAACAGTCCTTCGCGGACCCTCGCGCCGGACCGCTCGGAAGATGTGCCAGAGTTGCCACGTCCGGCGTGTGAGCACGTACGGTACGCCCACACGCAGGCGCGACCGCCGGGCACAGTCGGGGACCACCGGGACACCGGGAAGGGGCAGCGGGTTGACCACGCACGCACCACAGACGGCGCAGTCCGTGACGCTGCCCGCCTCGCTCGACGAGGCCGTGGCGGCGCTCACGGCCATGCCGGCCGCCGTCCCCGTCGCCGGTGGAACCGACCTCATGGCCGCCGTCAACAAGGGCCAGCTCCGCCCCGCCGGACTCGTCGGCCTCAGCCGCATCAACGAGATCCGCGGCTGGCAGTACCAGGACGGACACGCCCTCCTCGGCGCCGGCCTCACCCACGCCCGGATGGGTCGCCCCGACTTCGCCGCCCTCATCCCGGCCCTCGCCGCCGCCTCCCGCGCCGCCGGACCGCCCCAGATCCGCAACGCGGGCACCCTCGGCGGCAACGTCGTCACCGCCGCGCCCACCGGCGACTCGCTGCCCGTCCTCGCCGCCCTCGAAGCCGACCTGGTCGTCCTCGGCCCGCTCGGCAGCCGCGAGATCCCCGTCTCCCACCTGCTCGCGGGCCGCGACCTGCTCGCCCCCGGCGAACTCGTCGCCTTCGTCCGCGTCCCCCTGCTCCACGCCCCCCAGGTCTTCCTCAAGGCCACCGGCCGCACCGGCCCCGCCCGCGCCACCGCCTCCGTCGCCGTCGTCCTCGACCCGGCCCGGCGCGGAGTGCGCTGCGCGGTCGGCGCCGTCGCCCCGATGCCGCTGCGCCCGCTGGAGGCGGAGCGCTGGATCGCCTCGCTCGTGGACTGGGACAACGACCGGGGCCTGGCGCCGGAGGCACTCGCGGCGTTCGGCGAGTACGTCGCCGCCGCCTGCATCCCGGACCCGCAGGGCGACGACGTGTTGCCCCCTGCCGTACTGCACCTGCGGCGCACCGTCGCCGCACTCGCCCGACGGGCACTGGGGAGGGCACTGTCATGAGCAGCGACGAACACGAGAACCAGGGCGGGAGCCCGGGCGGCTGGGAGCCGATCCCGCAGAGCGAGGGGTACGACGGGGACGCGACCGCGTTCGTCCAGCTGCCACCGGACTTCATGCTGGACGGCGTCCCCCTGGAGGCCCCCGGCCACGGCTACGTACCGCCGATGATCACCCCGCTCCAGCCGCTCACCCCGATGCCGACGGCAGACCCGGCGGCGACGGGCACGTGGACGGTGCACCCGCCGGCTCAGGCGGAGCGGACGACGCAGTACTTCGACGGGAACGAGTACGCGGAGCGGCCCGAATCGTACGGGCGGACCGAGTACGCGGAGCAGCCCCAGGAGTACGGGCGGACCGAGTACGCGGAGCAGCCCGAGGAGTTCGGGCGGGCCGAGTACGCGGAGCAGCCCCGCGAGTTCGGGCGGACCGAGTACGTCGAGCAGCCCCAGGAGCTCGGGCAGACGCCGTACTTCGGACAGGCCGTACAGACCGGACAGGGCGGGCACTTCGGTCAGGCTGGGCATGCCGGTCAGGGTGAGCAGGCCGGGCACGTCGAGCACGCCGGTCAGGGTGAGCAGGCCGGGCACGTCGAGCACGCGGGTCAGGGTGAGCAGGCCGGGCACGTCGAGCACGCGGGTCAGGGTGAGCAGGCCGGGCACGTCGAGCACTTCGCGTACGCCGAGCAGGACCCGCACGGGACGGCCGAGTGGCGTTTCACGGAGACAGCGCCGTCGGCCGGCCCCGGTGGTACGGGCCAGTGGGCGATTCCGGACGCGCCGGACACGGCGGGCGGGTCTGGTGCGGCCGAGGCCGTCCCGGACGAGTTCGCCGCGTCGGCCGTCCGGCGGTACGCCGAGGCGCCGGCGACGTTGCCGGGCGGCGCGCCCGCACCGTGGGCTCTGCCGGAGGAGCCGGTCGCGCAGGCCGAAGGCCGACCGGCCGACGCCGACGCCGACGTCGCGGAGCAGGGCGCGGGCCCGGAGGCGGAGACCGCCGAGACGGAGACCGAGGCGGCGGCGGGCGCGCCGGCGGAGGTCCCCGCGGAACCGACCGACGACGAGACGGGCGCGCCCGACGCGAGGGCGACCGCCCCGGTGCCGGCCCCCGCGGCGGAACCCGATTCCACCCCGGCCCCGGGATCCGACCCCGCCCAGGCGTCCCTGCCCACCCCGGGATCCGACCCCGCCCCGGTCTCCATCCCGGCCCAGGTCTCCGCCTCCTCCGCCCCCGCCACCCCCGACGTCACGCTCAGCGCGAGCGTCCACGCGTCCACGGACAGCGACGAGCACCCCCACACCTCGTACACCCTCCGGGTCAACGGCGCCGACCGGCCCGTGACCGGGTCCTGGATCGGGGAGTCGCTGCTGTACGTCCTGCGGGAGCGTCTCGGTCTCGCCGGGGCCAAGGACGGCTGCTCGCAGGGCGAGTGCGGCGCGTGCAACGTGCAGGTCGACGGCCGCCTCGTCGCCTCCTGCCTCGTCCCCGCGGCGACCGCCGCCGGGAGCGAGGTGCGGACCGTCGAGGGCCTCGCGGTCGACGGGGAGCCCTCGGACGTGCAGCGGGCCATGGCCAAGTGCGGCACCGTCCAGTGCGGCTTCTGCATCCCCGGCATGTGCATGACCGTGCACGACCTGCTGGAGGGCAACCACGCCCCCACGGAGCTCGAGACCCGCCAGGCGCTGGCCGGCAACCTGTGCCGCTGTTCCGGCTACCGGGGCGTGCTCGAAGCCGTGCGGGACGTCGTCGACGAGCGCGAGGCGACCGCGGCGGCCACCGCGGCCGAGAGCGCCGACGAGCCCCGTGTCCCGCACCAGATCCCGCACCCGCACGACGGAGGCATGGCGTGAGCAGCGACGCGACCACCGCCGTACCCACGGCACCGGACCTCCCCGGGCCGCTGGGCCAGGAACCGGCCGCGCACGGCCTCGGCACCTCGCTCCCGCAGGCCGAGGCGCGGGCGAAGACCGAGGGCACCTTCCCGTACGCCGCCGATCTGTGGGCCGAGGGGCTGCTGTGGGCCGCGATCCTGCGCTCCCCGCACCCCCACGCCCGCATCGTGTCCGTGGACACCAGCGCCGCGGCCGCCATGCCGGGCGTACGGGCCGTGGTGACGGCCGCCGACGTGCCGGGCGCGGCGACGTACGGCCGCCGGGTCGCGGACCGGCCCGTCTTCGCGTCGGACCTGGTCCGGCACCACGGCGAGGCCCTCGCGGCGGTCGCCGCCGACCACCCGGACACGGCCCGGCTCGCCGCGGCGGCGATCAGCGTCGAGTACGAGGTGCTCGACCCGGTGACCGACCCGGAGAAGGCGTTCGCGGCGGAGGCGCTGCACCCTGACGGCAACCTGATCCGGCACATCCCGCTGCGCTTCGGCGACCCGGACGCGACGGGCGAGGTCGTGGTTGAGGGCCTGTACCGGATCGGGCGCCAGGACCCGGCGCCGATCGGCGCGGAGGCGGGACTCGCCGTACCGCGCCCGGACGGCGGGGTGGAGCTCTACACCGCGTCCACCGACCCGCACACCGACCGGGACCTGGCCGCCGCCTGCTTCGGACTGCCGCCCGAGCAGGTCAAGCTGGTCGTCACCGGTGTCCCCGGTGCCACGGGTGACCGTGAGGACCCGGGCTTCCAGATCCCGCTGGGCCTGCTCGCGCTGCGTACCGGCTGCCCGGTCAAGCTCACCGCCACGCGCGAGGAGTCCTTCCTCGGTCACGCCCACCGTCACCCCACCCTGCTGCGCTACCGGCACCACGCGGACGCGGAGGGACGCCTGGTGAAGGTGGAGGCGCAGATCCTGCTGGACGCGGGCGCGTACGCCGACTCGTCGTCCGAGTCCCTGGCGGCGGCCGTGGCCTTCGCCTGCGGGCCGTACGTCGTCCCGCACGCCTTCGTCGAAGGCTGGGCCGTCCGTACGAACAACCCCCCGTCCGGCCATGTGCGGGGCGAGGGCGCGATGCAGGTGTGCGCGGCGTACGAGGCGCAGATGGACAGACTCGCGGCGAAACTGGGCGTGGACCCGGCCGAGCTGCGCATGCGGAACGTCATGGCGACGGGTGACATCCTGCCCACCGGCCAGACGGTGACCTGCCCGGCGCCGGTGGCCGAACTCCTCGCCGCCGTACGGGACTTCCCTCTCCCACCGCTCCCGAAGGACACCCCGGAGGGCGACTGGCTGCTGCCCGGCGGCCCGGAGGGGGCGGGCGAACCCGGCGCGGTGCGGCGGGGCGTGGGGTACGCGCTCGGCATGGTGCACATGCTGGGCGCGGAGGGCACCGACGAGGTCTCGACGGCGACGGTACGGGTCCAGGACGGGGTGGCGACGGTCATCTGCTCGGCGGTGGACACCGGTTCGGGCTTCTCGACCCTCGCCCGCCAGATCGTGCAGGACACGCTCGGCATCGACGAGGTGCACGTCGCCCCCGTCGACACCGACCAGCCGCCGGCGGGCCCGGCCGCCCACGGCCGCCACACATGGGTCTCCGGCGGAGCGGTGGAACGGGCCGCGAAAATGGTCCGTACGCAGCTTCTGCAGCCGCTGGCCCACCAGTTCGGCATGTCGACGGAGCTCCTCCAGATCACCGACGGCAAGATCACCTCGTACGACGGGGTCCTCTCGACGACGGTCACGGAGGCGATGGACGGCAAGGAACTCTGGGCCACCGCCCAGTGCCGCCCCCACCCCACGGAGCCGCTCGACGACTCGGGCCAGGGCGACGCGTTCGTCGGCCTCGCGTTCTGCGCCATCCGCGCGGTGGTCGACGTGGAGATCGAACTCGGCGCCGTACGCGTCGTGGAGATGGCCGTCGCCCAGGACGTCGGCCGCGTCCTCAACCCCGCCCAGCTCGCCACCCGCATCGAGGCGGGCGTCACCCAGGGCGTCGGCGCGGCCCTCACGGAGAACCTCCGCACCGCCCGCGGCCTGGTCCGGCACCCCGACTTCACGGGCTACGCACTCCCGACATCCCTGGATGCCCCGGACATTCGCATCGTGAAACTGGTCGAGGAACGCGACGTGGTGGCCCCCTTCGGCGCCAAGGCCGCGAGCGCGATCCCCGTCGTGACCTCACCCGCCGCAGTGGCCTCAGCGGTGCGCGCGGCGACCGGACGCCCGGTCAACCGCCTCCCGATCAGGCCCCAGGCGGCCGTCGCCGTGCCCAATTCGTAACCGTGTGATGTCCGTTGCTTGTGCAACCCCGGGGTGCGCACTGTCGTCGTTCCCAACTACAGTGAACTCCTAGACTTGTGTGCGGTACACGGCATGGTGGTTCACGGGGGAGGAGCGCGAGCATGTTGCCTGAGGTGGGTGGTCTGACGTCCGGGATGCGGGCGCAGGCCGTGAAGTACAGCGCCGACTCCATGGAGACGTTCCGGAAGGGCGTCGAGGGCCTCATCGAGCAGCTCCAGGGATCGGAGGCCGGTCCCGGGAAGCTGAAGGACCAGCCGGTGTCCCGACCCCAGTTCGGCGGCGGCGGCGCCGCCTGGGGCGAGGCCCAGGGCGCCTACGCGGCGTACGACGGGACTCTCTCCCGCCTGGTGGAGCTCTCCGGCCTGCTCAAGGACTGCCTGGAGGGCCTCGGGATCGCGGTCGTCGCCTCGAAGAACGGCTTCGAGGAGATGGACGACGACATCAAGCGCAAGATGATCCAGATCCACCAGCGGACCTACGAGGCCAAGCAGAAGGCCGAGAAGGAAGCGGGCAACGGGGCGCAGGCCAGCGAAGGCGGCGAGACCACCGAGGGTGGCGGCGACTACAAGTAGCCCGGAGCGGACGGAATTTCGGGGACACGGGGAAGAGGCGAGGCATGAGGCCTGCAGAGGGCGGCGGAGGCGGCGGAACCAATTTCCGTGCCATGTCGCATCAGCAGATGTTGACATGGCTGGACGAGGCCAGTAGCTACTACGTGGGCGATGCGGCGAGTCGGCTGAAGTCGGTCGCGGCACAGCTGGAGAAGATCGCCGCCGAGCTGAAGTCCAGCATGGAGCGCATGGACTGGGAGGGCGAGGCCGAGAAGGCCTTCGCCGAGTGGGCCACCAACGTGGCCAATTCGACGAAGGCGCTCGCGGACTACAGCGAGGGCGGCGGGAAGTGGATGGAGGAGAACTCCATCGCCATCGCCTCGGCGCAGAGCGCCATGCCCCGGTACACGTCCCACGCCTCCGCCAAGGAGAACCTCGAAGCGGCGCTGAAGTACCGCAACGACCCCGACTCCCGGACGATCGCCGGCAACGCCCGTTCCTCGATGGCCGCGAGCGAGGAGCTCGCGGCCATCGAGGCCAAGGAAGCGGCGAACAAGGAGGCGGCGGCGAAGGAGATGGACCGCCTCTCGGAGGCGTACAAGTGGTCCACCTTCCACATGGACAACAACAAGCCGCCGACGTTCCCGCCGCCGCCGGGGGCGTTCGTGCCGCCGGACACCAGCCGTGGCCGGCAGGGCGAGACCGAGCGCGTCCAGTACCCGACGAGCGACAGCCGGACCACGGGCACGGACACCACCACCGGCACGAACACCACGCGCTCGCAGTCGGACACGCGGTCCACGCCCGACACGATCACACTCCCGTCGACGAGTGACCCGACCGGGCCGACGCACACCATCCGTCCGGAGGTACGTCCCGACGCGCCCGTGGACCTCGGCATCGACAGCGTGGACACCCTGCCGCCGACCACGACAGGTCCGACGACGCAGACGCCCGGCGGTCCGCCCCCGGTCACCAAGCCGGACGGCGGTACGCCTCCGTTCGTGACGACCACCGGTATCCCGCCCTTCACGGGGAAGGGCGGCCCGAAGCCGGTGGGCCCCACCGGCCCCGTCACCGGCGGCACGCGCAACCCGATGACCACCGGCCCGCGTGGACTCCCGGGCATGCCCGGCCCCATGGGCGGCCCCCGTGAGGGCATCAGCGGCGGCCGTCAGGTGCCCCAGACGGGCCGTCCCTCGACGGGCATCCCGCGCAGCACCGTCATCGGCACCGAGACCGGCGGCCGCAACGGAACGGCCATGGGCCGCGGCCCGATGGGCGGCGGCATGTCCGGCGCGATGGGCGGAGGCATGGGCGCCGGACAGAACGGCATCAGCGGCGGACGTCGCCTCGCAGGCGAGACCGGCGGAGTCGTCGGCGGCAAGGCGCAGCGCGCCGGTGCCGCAGGTGCCGTAGGCGGCGGCGCGCGTCCCTTCACGCCCGGTGGCTCCGGCCTCGTGCGCGGAGGCTCCACGCCGGCCGGCCGCGACCGCGAGGAGCAGAACGGAGAGCGTCCCGACTACCTTGTCGAGGACGAGGAGACCTGGCAGCAGGGCAACCGCCGCGCGGCGCCGCCCGTCATCGACTGATCAGCGCGAGGAAGCAGATGTCTACCAGCAGTACGCGACGGAGTCGCGCCCGAGTCACCGCCTCGGCCGCCTTGGGGATGCTGCTGGTGGGCATCGCTTCCGTCCCCGCCCACGCGGCGGGTGTCAGAGACCGGCAGTGGCACCTCGACGCCATGGGAGCCGAGGAGATCTGGCAGCTCAGCACGGGCAAGGGCGTCACGGTCGCGGTGATCGACAGTGGCGTGGAGGACACCCACCCCGACCTCAGAGGCCAGGTCCTGGACGGAAAGGACCTGGCACCCGAGGCGGAAGGGGACGAGCACACCGACGTCGAGGGCCACGGCACGGGCATGGCGGGCGTCATCGCCGGCACGGGCAAGGCCAACGGAGGAGCGGGGGCCTTCGGCCTCGCCCCCGGAGTGAAGATCCTGCCCGTCCGGCTGCCCGCCCCGGACCAGGACCGCAGCTCGGCCGACGCGGACAAGCAGTTCAACAAGCTGGCCCCCGAGGCCATCAGGTTCGCGGTCGACGCCGGCGCGAAGGTCATCAACATCTCGCAGGGCGCCCGGTCGGGTTCCCAGGAGCTCACGGACGCCGTGAAGTACGCCCTCGACAAGGGCGCCCTCGTCTTCGCCTCCGTCGGCAACACCGGCGACAAGGGCAACGTCGTGGAGTATCCGGGGGCGACTCCCGGCGTCGTCGGTGTAGGTGCCTCCGACAACAAGGGGAAGCGCGTCCCGATGTCCCAGCACGGCGACCAGGTCGACATCGTGGCCCCGGGCAAGGACATCGTCGCCGCCTGCGACGACGGCGGAGTCTGCAAGTCCACCGGTACCAGTGACGCCACCGCCCTCGCCTCCGCCGCCGCCGCGCTCCTCTGGTCGAAGCACCCCGACTGGACCAACAACCAGGTCCTCAAGGTCATGCTCAACACCATCGCCAAGCCCTCCGGGGGCGAGAAGCGCAGCGACTTCGTCGGGTACGGCGCCATCCGCCCGCTCCGTACGCTGAAGACGCCCGGTGACCCCGGCCCGGCCGACGTCCGGCCCATCGACGACCTCACCGAGGCGGCGACCGCCACGCCTTCCGGTCCCGCCAACCCGCCCTCGGCCGACCCGGGGCCGGTGGATCCCTCCTCCGCGGCGCCCGCGCCCGCGCCCGGATCCGTCGCGAGCGACGAGGGCGGCGACACCGGGCTGTGGATCGGGCTCGGCATCGGCGCGGCCGTCCTGATCGGCGCCGCCGTCGCCGTATCCGTACTCCGTTCACGTCGGGGCTGAACCCACGCCCTGCCGCTGGACGTCCGTAACTCACGCGTGGCCCGGCTCACCGGTCGTCGACCGGTGAGCCGGTTCACTGGCCGTCGACCGGTGAGCCGGTTCACTGGCCGTATACCGGCACGGCGTAGACCCGGCCGCCGCGGGCGATGAAGACGCGGTTGCCGGCGGCCGCCAGCTGGTAGGCGCCCTCGCGCGGGACCGTCACGGTGAAGAGGCTCTCCTCGGTGGTCTTGTGGAAGACCTCGACCTGGCTGTTGTCGGGCGAGCTGGCCCAGACGGTCGAGCCCGCCACGGCAGGGGGGTTGCGGGGACCCGCGCTCCCGCCCAGACCGTCCATGACCACCATCCAGTCGGAGAGCGGGTGGTGGGTGTCTCGCATCGTGCTGTAGCGGTAGACCTGGTGGTCCCTGACGGCGATGAGGTAGTCGCCGTCCGTGGCCAACGCCTCCCAGGGCTCCTCGCCCGTGGACTCCTCGTCCCACAGATAGTCGCCGCGGTCGAGCCGGCGGGCCATGAGCACACGGCCGCCCAAGTAGGCGATGTTGTCGCCGAGGACGGGGGTCTCGCCGTCGGTGCCCTGGTTCCTGACGTACCAGTCCGTCTCGCCCGTCTCCGTGAAGAGCGCGGTCACGAGGCCGTCCCTGCCGTGGATCACCAGCCGCTTCCTGCCCACCGCGGCCTTCGCGGGACCCGTCGGGAAGCGGGGGGACGGCATCGGGCGCGTCCACGTGGTGGCGAGGGTCCAGGCGTCGAGCGCGCGGAGTTCGTTCTTCCGGGTCACCAGGAAGACGTGGGTGCCGTCGGCGGCCAGGAGGTGGTCGACGTCGTTCTGGCTCTGCCAGACGGGCTTTCCGGTGGAGGCGACGAAGGCGTGCGCGACGCCGTTCTTGTCCACGCCCACGACGAGCCGGTCGGCGACGGAGACGAAACCGGCGGCGGCGTCGATCTCCTTGGCCCGCCAGCGTTCCTTGCCGTCCGTCACGGAGAGCGCGAGCAGCCCGCCCTCGGCCGCCTCCATGATCACCACATCCCTTACGGGAAACGGCACGGGGCCGTTCGGTGCGGCGACCTGCCGGGGCCCCCACAGGGGATCGGGGACCTTGCCGTACGGGGTGTCGATGATCGACACGAAGGCCGCCTCGGGGGTCGGCACGGCGGGCGGCACGTCGGCGGTCGGTGACTTCTCCCCACCCTCCCGGTCCAGCCACCAGGCCCCCGCCCCGCCGCCCGCGCCCAGGACCGCCACGCCCACGGCCGCGCCGGTGAGGAAGCGCCGCCGGGTCGGCGAGGAGGAGGGGACGGCGGTGTCCGCGGGTGCCGCCAGGCGCTTCGTGGCCGTCTCGCGCCGCGTGATGTCCTCGGCGAGTGGCCCCTTGCGCCAGGCGCGGTCGGCGCCCTTCGGCGGGGCGAAGGCCTCGGCCACCTGCGGCGGCGACGGACGGAACGCCGGGTCCTTCGCCAGGCACGGGCCGATGAGGCCCTGGAGTTCCGGCGGCACCAGGCTCAGGTCCGGGGCGCCGTGCACGACCTCGTACTGGACCGCCGCCACGTGCGCGCCGTCGAAGGTGCGCCGGCCGCTCGCCGCGTACGCGAGGACCGCGCCGAGGGAGAAGACGTCCGACGCCGGGCCGACGCGCTGCCCGAGGACCTGCTCCGGCGCCCCGTACCCCGGGGTGACCGGGATCTGGCCGGTCGTCGTGAGGGTGAGCCCGTGCTCGGGGCGGGCGATGCCGAAGTCGATGATCCGCGGGCCCGTCGAGGTGAGCACGATGTTCGCGGGTTTGAGGTCGCGGTGGACGAGCCCGGCGGCATGGATGTCGTGCAGGGTGCGGGCGAGGCGGGCGGCGAGGGCGCGGACCGTCGGCACGTCCATCGGCCCGTGGTCGCGGACGGCGATGTCCAGCGTCGGTCCCGCGAGGAACTCGGCGGCGATCCACGGCCGTCCCCCCTCCGTCTGCGCGTCGAGGACCCGGGCCACGCCACGGCTCGTCACGGCCCGCGCCATGTCGGCCTCGCGGACGAAGCGCTGGGCGAGGTGCTGGTCGTGGGCGAGCTCGGGGCGGAGGACCTTGACGGCGGCGGGTGTTCCGGAGCCGTCACGGCCGACGTACACCTTGCCCATGCCGCCCTCGCCGAGGACGCCGAGCAGGCGGTACGGGCCGAGCCGGAGCGGATCGCCGACGGCGAGGGGCTGCGTGGTCACGAGGAGATGCTTTCCGGTTCGGTGGCTGGGGGTCGAGACAGGAGACGGGGCAGGGGGCGGGGGCTCACTCGAACGGGATCGCTACCACGGACGACGTCCCGGCCCCGATGATGCGGCTCCGCTCCTGGTCGACGACGTAGCGCGTGGCGTCCGTGGGGAAGACCCAGGCCGAGGTGCGGGTCGTCAGGTCGACCGCGCTCAGACCGCCCCGTACAGGGGCGTAGGCGTACTTCGTGCCGATCACCGGCTTGACGAGAGCGCGCGGGGTCAGCGGACGACTCCCGGGTTCCTCCTTCCAGCGCTCGATGCCGAAGGTGGTCTCGACGGCCACGAGACCCTGCCCGCTCACGTTCGTGTAGGCGAGACCGCCCGCGACGACGGGGACCCCGTAGCCCAGCGGGTCGGTGCCGGTGCCGTACTCCCAGGCGATCGCCCCGTCCGTCAGGCGCACCGCCCGGAGACGGTCGCCGCCCGTGTAGACGTGCCGGTCGTCGAAGGTGAGATGGCCGGGGATGAACCCGTCGGACTCCGCCAGTGGGAGCCGTCGCTTCCACAGCTGCCGGCCCGTGCGCGCGTCCCGCGCCTGGAGGAGGAAGGTCTCGAGGTCGCCGCTGTTCTTGCCGAGGAACAGCTGGTCTCCGACGACCTGGGCGAGCCAGGGCCGGACGCCGTCCCACTCGTAGGGCTGCCGCCACGCCTCCTTGCCCGTCCGCAGGTCGACGGCGAGCAGGTGCCAACCGACGTTGTCCGCGTCCGGGTCGGTCTCCCGCTTGCCCAGACGCGAAGCGGTGAAGAGGATTCCGCCGGACGCGGTGATGAGCTCCGTGGTCGTTCCGTCGATCCCCTTCAGCACGATCGTCCGGGCCGCTTCCTTCCCGGTGCGCGGCGCCAGCGTACGGATCTTGAGGGCGCCGGGGCCCTCGTAGTTTCCGTCGGACAGGTAGTAGTTCGTGCCGTCGGTGGTGACCTGGTGCGGTTCCATGACGGTCGACTCCTCCCAGAGCTTGCTGCCGGTCCTCGTGTCGACGGCGCGGAACGAGACGGTCTCGGCGAAGCCCACGACGTCGTCACCGGCGAGCAGCTGCGTGGTCTTCTCCTCGCGGTCGAGGACCGAGCCCTGCCACAGCGGCGCGGGGGAGCCGTCGGCAGAGGTCGGGGTGGGGACGGCGTTGGGGCCCTTCGGGGCCGGGGCACCGCCGGTGGGCCGGCCCGTGTCCCGCGACCCCAGCCACGCCCACACCCCCGCCCCGGTTCCCGCCAGGCCCAGCAGGGAGCCGCCGCCCAGGGTGAGGGCGCGGCGGCGGGAGAGGGGGGTGTTCGGGGTGGTCTCCGCGACCGCCGACTCCGCCGGCGCCGGGAGGCGGTGTGGGGCGTGCAGCCAGACGTCCGTCGCGCGGCGGGCGATGTCGGTGAGCAGCAGGCGCGGGAGGTGGTCCGCGAACTCGCCGTGGCCGTCGTGGAGGTGGTCGGTCAGGGCGCCGGTGCTGGGGCGGGCCGCAGGGTCCTTGGCGAGACAGGCGGTCAGGAGCGGCAGCAGGGCTTCCGGTACGCCGGTGAGGTCGGGGTCGGCGTACCGGACGCGGTAGAGGAGGTCGGCGGCGGAGCCCGTACCGAAGGGCCCGTGGCCCGTGGCGGCGAAGACGAGGACGCCGGCGAGCGCGAACACGTCGCCCGCGGGCGGGTGTTCCTGCCCGCTCGCCTGCTCGGGCGACATGAACGCGGGCGTGCCGGCCGCCGCCCCCGTACGGGTCAGGTGCTCGTCGCCGGCCGCGCGGGCGATGCCGAAGTCGATGATCTTCGGGCCGTACGCGGTGACGAGGACGTTCGACGGCTTCAGGTCGCGGTGCACCACGTCCGAGGAGTGCAGCTGCGCCAGGGCCCCCGCGAGCGCGGCGCCGAGAGCGCGGACGGTGGGCTCGGGGAGCGGGCCGCCGAGGGCGACGGCGTCGTCGAGCGGCGGACCGAGGACGTACTCGGTGGCCAGCCACGGGGTCTCGGCCAGCGGGTCGGCGTCGACGACGGCCGCGCCGTGCCGAGCGCCGATGATCCGCGCCGCGTCCGTCTCCAGACGGAACCGGGCGCGGAAGGCCGGGTCGGACGCGAGCCGCGCGTGCACGGTCTTCAGGGCGACGGTACGGCCGCCGGGGGTGCGCGCCAGGTAGACCGTGCCCATGCCGCCGGAGCCGAGGCGGGCGAGGAGACGGTACGAGGCGACGGCGGTGGGGTCGTCGTGGGTCAGGGGCGACAGCATGAGGTCAGGTCCGTCAGATCCGGGGAGGGGGAGGGAGGCGTGTGCGGGGGGCCGGTCGGCGTGGGGAGGGGGTGTTTCAGGACCCTGCCGGCACCGGCAGTTCGGCGGCGAGGAGTTCGGAGGACTGGCGGGCGAGCGCGGCGACCACCCGGCCCGGCAGCCAGCCGGGGGCCAGGAGGGAACCGGCCGAGTTCAGCACCGTCTCGTGCGCGGTCGGCGGCGCGAGCGACGCCGTCAGGACGGCGGCCGTGGGCCGGTCGGCGGGGTCGCGGGCCAGACACGAGGCGATCGGCGCGCGCAGGGCGGGCGGGATCTCGTCCCGCTCGGGGACGGTGTGCCCGGTGGCGGCGTACGCGAGGACGGCACCGAGCGCGAAGACGTCACCCGGCGGGCGCGGGCGGCCCCCGGAGGCCTGCTCGGGAGCGAGCGCTCCCGGGTCGAGGCCCGGCAGACCGGTGCGCGGTTCGCCGTCGGCCGCGGCGGCCCGTACCGCGCCGTAACAGGTCAGCCGGGGGCCGTCGGCGGTCAGCAGGACGGCGGCCGGGGACACCCCGGCGTGCGTGAGGCCCTGGCCGTGCGCGGCGACCAGCGCCTCGGCGAGGGTGGCGCCGACGGCCCGGACGGTCGCCTCGGGCAGCGGGCCGCCGTGGACGGCGAGGGCCACGGGCAACGGGAGCGCCGGGACGTACGGGCTCGCGTACCAGGGCGCCTCGCCGGGTCCCGCCAGGCTCGTCACCGGGGCGATCCAGGGGCCGAGGAGGTACCGGGCGGCCTCGGCCTCGGCGGCGAACCGGGCGGGGTCGGTACCCGGCAGCGGGGCGCTGAGGAGCACGGTGTGTTCGCCGTCCTCGCTGCGGGCCACGAACCGGCGGCACGGCGGAGCGGCGTGGGCCGGGTCGAGCCGGGTGATCAGCCGGAACGGGCCGATGCGGCGGCTCGCGTCTTGAGGAGCGGGGGCGGCCCGCTGGACAGGTTCTTGTACGGACGGGCCGGTCCGCTGGACGGGTTCCCCGGCCGGCGGGGTGATCGGCCGTGCGGGCTCCTGCGGCGGCCGGCTGACGGGCCGTGCGGGCTCCTGCGGCGGCCGGCTGACGGGCCGTGCGGGCTCCTGCGGCGGCCGGCTGACGGGCCGTGCGGATTCCTTCGGGGACGGTACGGCCCGCCGCGCGAAGTCCTCTCCCCTGCGCGACTGTTCCACCGGTCCTGCCCCCCGTCGTCCGTGCGCCCCGTGGTGACGGGGGCCGGTCGAGCCTATCGAGGCGTGGGTGGGAGGCCGTGCCCGGGAGGGGCGGTGGGGCGGGGTCGCCGCGTGGGCGTCCGGGAAAGTCCGGGCTGTCCGGGTTGCGAAGGTGAAGTGGCCGCGGGTACGCAGTGAAGATCTCGCGGACGGTGCTGATTGCCGATGAGTGACGCTCGAACGGGTGCGCAGGGGACTACGATCGCCATGTTTCCGTGGGCACGGAACTTGCTGAGGCGAAGCCGGAACGATCACCGTCGCGGGGGAGAGCATGTCGTTCGATCAGGAGTGGGCGTCGGCCCGGTCCACGTCCACGTCAGGGTCCACGGACACGGTGGGCATGCGGCTCAACCAGGTCGCCCCCGACCCCGGCGGCGGGGGCGGCGGGAGCGCCGACCTCAGCGTCGACCAGGACAAGCTCGGAGCCATCGGCAGCGCCGCCTACGCGCTGCACGGCCGCCTGGTCAAGGACGGGAACCACGCGCGTACGAACACCACGGAAGCGGCGTCGGGCCTGTCCAGCCACGGCTTCCTGACCGGTTCCGCGATGTCGACCGTGCAGGAGACGTGGAGCTCGCAGCTGAACACGCTGCTCGACGCCTGCGCCAACATCTCCAACCACCTCGACTACAGCGCGGCCTCGCACGCCAAGGAAGAGGCGGACATCAAGGCGGCCTTCTCGGCCTCCAAGATCAACGAGTACCTCAAGTAGGCGGGGGACCTGCTGTGCTGACCTTTGACAACGTGTACCAGGCCCCGCTCGACAAGATGAAGGCCTCGGCCGACGACTGGTCGGCGATGAAGGGCAAGCTGGACCAGCTCGCCGACGACGCGCGTACGACGATGGCGGCGAAGGCCAAGGACGACTACTGGCGCGGGGTGAACGCCGAGGTCACGAAGCCCTTCGTGGACAAGACCGCGAAGGAGTTCGACGACGCGGCGAAGGCGGCCGACGGCATCCACAAGGTCCTGCTGGACGGCTACAACGCCTTCAAGAAGGCGAAGGACGACCTCAAGAAGATCGTCGACACGGAGGCCCCCGCCAAGGGCTTCAAGGTGAACGCCGACGGCAGGGTCGTGGCGGCCGAGCCGCTGTCCGGAACCAAGGACCAGGGGATGCGGCACGACCCCGACTTCCAGGACATGGTCCGCAAGGAGCAGGCGGACATCGAGGCGATGCAGCGGCGGATCGACGTGATCGTGGAGGCCTGTGACGACGCCGACGTGTCCTGCTCGAACGCGCTCAAGGCCAACATCACCGGGGACAAGCACAACTTCAGCGCCCCCAGGTACACCAGCCTCGACGCCGAGGAGGCGCAGCGCGCCGTCGACCTGGCGAAGAAGGGCCGGGACATCTCCCACGAGGAGCTGGAGCGCCTCAACGAGCTGCTGAAGGACAACAGCGGCTCGAAGGAGTTCTCCCGGACCTTCTACGACGGCATGGGGCCGAAGGGCGCGCTCGAGTTCTTCGGCCAGCTGTCGACGGACACCTACGACTACTCGAAGGTCGACAAGCAGCGCCTCGCCGACGTCCAGGACCTCCAGCGGAACCTGGGCATGAACCTGGCGACGGCGACGCAGGGCGGCGACGCGTGGACCGACAAGTGGTCGACGGAGATGCGCAAGCTGGGCACGGAGCGCATCCCGCTCGTCAAGTACGACAACAACCCGGCGTTCGGGTACCAGTTGCTCGGCGGCATCATGCGCTACGGCGACTACGACAAGAAGTTCCTCGTCCCGATCGCCGAGCACGTCACCCAGCTCCACGCGAAGGACCCGTACCTCTTCGCCAACAGCAAGCCGATGGGCGGCGGCTGGCTCCAGAACCAGTACAACCCGTCGGGCGTAAACGGCTCCGGCTTCGACCCGATGGTCTCGATGCTGGAGGCGCTGGGCCACAGCCCGGAGGCGGCGAAGGAGTTCTTCTCGAAGGAGCCGCTGACCTCGTACAACAAGGACGGCAGCGTCGGCGGGGAGCTGAACCTCGGCAACGACAAGGACGGCAAGAAGATCGAGAACTATCTCGACTTCTTCGGCAACGAGAAGTACGAGTTCTTCCCCGACATCGACGGGCACGACCCCGACGAGGCCAAGAAGTCGGCCGCGTACATGCCGGACGCGCTGGGCCATGCCTTGGAGGCGGCGACGCTCGGCCACGCCTGGGACGACACGACGCCGGAACTCAAGCGCGACGAGACCACGGCCGGGATCATGAAGAGCGTCGTAGAGACGTACGGCGGCGACCCCGAGCTGCTCAAGAAGTGGCAGCCCACGCTGGCGGACAGCCTCGGCAACATGGGCGCCGGCTACATCGACGACCTCAACTGGGCGCTGGACAAGAACACTTCGGACAGCGTTTTCAGCCCGACGAAGGACCCGTCGGCCCACCCCCAGTTCGGGCGTGAGGACGCGGTCAAGTTCCTGAGCACCCTCGGCCAGCATCCGGACGCCTACGCCACGGTCTCCACGGCGGAGCGCCTCTACACCACCAGCGTCCTTGAAGCTCAGGTCGGCCCGGACGGCAAGATCGACGAGGGACGCGCGCGGGGCGCCGCGTTCACGGGGGCCACTTTCCAGGGTCTCCTCGACCAGTCCCGCGGCGACCAGGTCGAGGCCGAGGGTGTGAAGAAGCACGAGGAGTACGAGAAGGCGCAGGCCGCCAAGGCCGGCTGGGTGCAGCTCGGCGCCACGGTCGGCATCGCGGCGGGTGTCGCCTTTCTGCCCGCCACCGCGGCGGTCGGTGCCGCCGCCGTCCTCGTACCGCTCGCGGTCGACACCGGCTCGGGCGTCATGGAGCAGTTGGCCGGGCAGGTCGTGGGCGACTGGTCGGACAAGTCGGTCGAGGACCACAAGGACAAGACCGAGGACCAGATCCACGAGGACAACGCGGCCATGTACACGGCCGGCCGGTACAGTGCCGAGTCGCCGATGGAGCGGTTCCTGGCCGAGCACCGCGGCCAGGTGAGCAGCGACTTCCGCCAGGACATGATCGAGTCGGTGAGCAACGGCTACGGAGCGGGTAACGACCACGCGAAGCAGACCGGCAATGCCCCCGAGACAGGCTGATCCGCCGATGCCCACGAGGAACGCCATGGGAAGAACGCTTACATCCGTCACCGCCGGCCTGGCCCTCTGCCTCCTCCTCACCGCTTGCGGTGGTGGCGAGGACGAGGAACCCCGGGTCACCGCCGCGCGGCAGTGTGACGACACGCTCTCGCCGGAAGCCGCCAAGGCGCTCGAATCGGTGCTGCGGACCGAGAAGTTCCAGCCGTTGACGACCAGCGGACTCCAGCAGAGCGTGCGGGATCTGATCGGGGACCAGGAGAAGTCCGACAGCTGGGCGTCGCACCCGGCGATGTGCAAGATCGCGCCCGTCGAGGGGAAGACCGACCTCGCGATCGAGTTCAACCTGTACCACGGCGACGAGGACCTCTACGCCGGGAAGAAGCTTCCCGGCAGGCACTTCTACGGGATGGGGCGGGAGGCGAGCACGGACAACAAGGCGGCGTACCTGTTCCTCGAGTGCTCCAGCCCGCAGCTGAAGGACTCCGGAGAGGTGCCCGCCCGCATCAAGGGCATGCTTCAGGCGCGCGCGAGTCGCGACGACTCCCTCCCGCCGAACAACGCCGCGACCCGGGAGGCGTACATCACGATCCTGCACTCCGTCAGCCTGGCGGTGGTGAAGCAGCTGGGCTGCGAGAACAACGCGGGACTTCCCGAGAAGCCGGTCCTCACTGAGAAGAAGTGACGCAGGCAGCAGGAGCCGCAGCCCACCCCCTCAGCCCTCCTTGGCGATCTCCACCGTCGAGGTCAGCTGCGACATGAGCAGGACCGTCGTGCGGGTGATCAGGGCCGCCAGGAGGATCGTCGCGAGACCCTCGACCCGTAGGTCCGACGTCTTCGGGCCCAGCCAGGACAGCAGCCACCAGATGAGGGCGTCCTGGACGAAGCCGGCGAGGCCGAAGGCGGCGAGGGCGGGGAGCGGGACGCGGCCTGAGGGGCCGATGTGGATCAGTTGGGTGAGAACCACGATCACCAGCGTGGCGATGAGGACGGAGAGGACGGCGTCGACCGTCTCCGTGCCCAGGGTGATGCCGGGCAGCAGTACTCCGGCCAGGCCCACCCCGACGAGGACGGCCACTTTGCGAGTGCCTTGATCGCTCATGGGCGGACTGTGGCACACCCGACGGGCAGCTGTGAAGATCCTGTAAGGGCGATCGTTCGGAGACCGTGGCGGGGATCGAACCCGCGTAACTCGCTTTGCAGGCGAGCCCCTCAACCACTCGGGCACACGGTCGTGTGGTGCGACAAGTACGACGGTAGGGCGGGGTCGGGAGGGGCTCAAGGGTTCCGGGGGCCGTGCCATGCGACTGCCATGCCGCTGCCACACGGCGTTCACAGTCGCCGAAGGTCCCCCGTCCATGGGCTGAGCGGGACCGGGACTTCTGACAGGGGTCATTCAACGCTTCACCTCTTACTCTGGGGGGATGAGCGCCCTCGAACCCCGCGACGCCGACACCGGCGCCGAACCCGACGCCGACGCCGAACCCGACGCCGGCGTCGATGTCGTCGCCGACACCTCCGGACCCCGTGCCGCCGACGACGACACCAAGGGGTCCGTTCTCGACCCCGGCCATCGGGCGCTCAGCATCGGCATCGTCTCCGTCGTCCTGCTCATCGCCTTCGAGGCGACCGCCGTCGGTACCGCCATGCCCGTCGCCGCCCGCGAGCTGAACGGCGTGTCCCTCTACGCCTTCGCCTTCTCCGCGTACTTCACCACCAGCCTCTTCGGCATGGTCCTCGCCGGCCAGTGGTCCGACCGGCTCGGGCCACTCGCCCCCCTGACCGCCGGCATCAGCGCCTTCGCCGCCGGGCTGCTGCTCTCCGGGACCGCCGGCGTCATGTGGCTGTTCATCCTCGGCCGGGCCGTCCAGGGCCTCGGCGGCGGGCTCGTCATCGTCGCCCTGTACGTGGTCGTCGGCCGCGCCTACGCGGAGCACCTCAGGCCCGCGATCATGGCCGCGTTCGCCGCGAGCTGGGTCGTCCCCTCCGTTGTCGGACCCCTCGCCTCCGGCACGGTCACCGAGCACCTCGGCTGGCGCTGGGTCTTCCTCGGCATCCCCGCCCTCGTCGTCTTCCCGCTGGCCCTCGCCCTCCCCGCGATACGCCGCACCGCCTCCGGCCCCGCCGACCCGGACGCGCCCGTCGCCCCCTGGGACCGGCGCCGGATCCGGCTGGCGCTCGGCATTTCGGCGGGCGCGGCGCTCCTCCAGTACGGGGGGCAGGAGCTGCGCTGGTTCTCCCTCCTCCCGGCCGTCGTGGGCGTCGCCCTCCTCGTGCCCACCGTCCGTGGCCTGCTGCCGCACGGCACCTGGCGGGCGGCCCGGGGCCTGCCGTCCGTCGTCCTGCTGCGCGGCATCGCCGCCGGCGCGTTCATCGCGGCCGAGTCCTTCGTGCCGCTGATGCTGGTCACCCAGCGGGGCCTCAGCCCCACCCTGGCCGGTCTGTCCCTGGCCCTGGGCGGCCTCACCTGGGCACTCGGCTCGTACGTCCAGGCCCGGCCGTGGACGGAGCCGTACCGGGAGCGGCTCGTCGTCCTCGGCATGGTCCTGGTGGCGCTCGCGATCGCGGTGGCGCCGAGCGTGCTGATCACGGCGGTGCCGGTATGGGTGCTCGCGGCCGCCTGGGGCGTCGGCTGCCTCGGTATGGGAGCGGTGATCTCCTCGACGAGCGTGCTGCTCATGAAGCTCTCCGCGCCCGACGAGGTGGGCGCGAACTCGGCCGCCCTGCAGATCTCCGACGGTCTCTCCAACGTACTCCTCCTCGCCGCGGGCGGCGCTGCCTTCGCGGCCCTGGGCGGCGGCGCGGTCGGCCACGCGGTCACCTCCCACGCGGCCACCGGCTCCCATCCGGCGGCCTTCGCGGCGGTCTTCCTGCCGATGGCGGGGGTGGCGGCGGTGGGGGCGTGGGTGGCTACGCGGCTGGGGGCGGGGGCGGGACGGGCCGGCGCCCCGGAAAGCCCCTGACACCAGGTGGTACCACGCGGTACCGTGTCGTCATGGCTGCTCTGAACGTCAGGTTCACCGAAGAAGAGCTGGACGCGCTGCGCGAGCGTGCCGAGGCGGAGGGGCGCAGTATGCAGTCCTTCGCGCACGCCGCCGTGATGAGGGCGATCGACGAGCACTCCCGCCTGTTCGAGGAGGCGGCCGAGCACGTGCTGAAGGCCAGCGCGGAGCTCAACCGGAGGCTTGCGTGACGCATTTCCTCACGCTCCCCCAGCTCCTGAACCTCGCGGAGCGTCTCGGGGCGAGTGAGGTCCGTGACTACGGCCTGCTCGACTCCGCCCTGCTGCGCCCGCAGTCGAGCGTCTTCGGCCAGGACGCCTATCCCACTGTCTGGGAGAAGGCGGCGGCACTGATGGAGTCACTGGCCCGCAACTACGGCCTCGTCGACGGCAACAAGCGCATCGCCTGGCACGCGACCTGGGTCTTCCTGCATCTGAACGGACACCCGCTCGACCCCGCGTTCGACGTCGACGAAGCCGAGGCGTTCGTCCTGGACGTCTGCCAGGGGGCCCTCGACGTCCCCAAGATCGCAGCGTCGCTGCCGAGGTTCGCACGCTGATCCGGCATGTGTGAGACGCGCCGCACCGGCCGAGGTCACGGCCTCGTCCCGCCCGCGCCGAGGCGACCGCACCGGTAAGGTGGCCCGGTTGTCATATCTGGACGAGCGTCGAACCCGGAGATCGTGACTACTACCACCACCTCCTCCCATCACCTCTCTCCCGCCTTCCCAGGACGGGCCCCTTGGGGTACCGCCGGCAAGCTGCGCGCCTGGCAGCAGGGCGCCATGGAGAAGTACATCCAGGAGCAGCCCCGTGACTTCCTCGCCGTCGCCACCCCCGGCGCCGGCAAGACCACCTTCGCGCTGACCCTCGCCTCGTGGCTGCTGCACCACCACGTCGTGCAGCAGATCACCGTCATCGCGCCGACCGAGCACCTCAAGAAGCAGTGGGCCGCCGCCGCCGCGCGGATAGGCATCAAGCTGGACCCGGAGTACAGCGCGGGGCCGCTGAGCAAGGAGTACGACGGGGTCGCCATCACCTACGCGGGTGTCGGCGTCCGGCCCATGCTCCACCGCAACCGCTGCGAACAGCGCAAGACCCTCGTCATCCTGGACGAGATCCACCACGCCGGAGACTCCAAGTCCTGGGGCGAGGCGTGCCTGGAGGCCTTCGAGCCCGCCACGCGGCGGCTCGCGCTCACCGGCACCCCGTTCCGTTCCGACACCAACCCGATCCCGTTCGTCACGTATGAGGAGGGCAACGACGGGATCCGGCGGTCCGCCGCCGACTACACCTACGGGTACGGCAACGCCCTCGGCGACGGCGTCGTGCGGCCCGTCATCTTCCTCTCCTACAGCGGCAACATGCGCTGGCGCACCAAGGCCGGTGACGAGATCGCCGCCCGCCTCGGCGAGCCGATGACCAAGGACGCGATCTCGCAGGCCTGGCGCACGGCTCTCGACCCGCGCGGCAACTGGATGCCGAACGTCCTGCGGGCCGCCGACCAGCGGCTGACCGAGGTCCGCAAGTCCATCCCGGACGCGGGCGGCCTCGTCATCGCGTCCGACCAGGACTCGGCCCGCTCGTACGCCAAGCTGATCCGCGAGATCACCGGCACCAGGCCCACGGTCGTCCTCTCCGACGACACCGGCGCCTCGAACCGCATCGACGAGTTCAGCGAGAGCACCGACCGCTGGATGGTCGCCGTCCGCATGGTGTCCGAGGGCGTCGACGTGCCCCGCCTGTCCGTCGGCGTGTACGCGACGACGATTTCGACGCCGCTGTTCTTCGCGCAGGCCGTGGGACGTTTCGTACGTTCCCGCAGGCGCGGCGAGACCGCCTCCGTGTTCCTTCCCACGATCCCCAGCCTCCTCGGTTTCGCCAACGAGATGGAGGTCGAGCGCGACCACGTCCTCGACAAGCCCAAGAAGCAGGGCGAGGAGGACCCGTACGCCGAGTCCGAGAAGGAGATGGCGGAGGCGGAGAGACAGCAGGACGAGGACACCGGTGAGCAGGACATGCTGCCCTTCGAGGCCCTGGAGTCCGACGCCGTCTTCGACCGCGTGCTGTACAACAGCGCCGAGTTCGGCATGCAGGCCCACCCCGGCAGCGCCGAGGAACAGGACTACCTCGGCATCCCGGGCCTCCTCGAACCCGACCAGGTCCAGCTCCTGTTGCAGAAGCGGCAGGCCCGGCAGATCGCGCACAGCCGCAAGAAGCCGGACACCGAGGCGGACCTGCTGGAGCTTCCCGCCGAGCGGCGTCCCGTCGTTTCCCACAAGGAACTGCTCGAACTGCGCAAGCAGCTCAACACGATGGTCGGCGCGTACGTCCACCAGACCGGCAAGCCCCACGGCGTGATCCACACCGAGCTGCGGAGGGTGTGCGGCGGGCCGCCGAGCGCGGAGGCGACCGCCGGCCAGATCCGGGAACGGATCAAGAAGGTGCAGGAGTGGGCGACCCGGATGCGGTGACGCCCGCCCTGTCCCGATGAGCGGCCGAGGCCCGTACGACGACGTTCGTACGGGCCTCGGCCGTGTCCCGCCGCACCGGCACCGGCCGAAGCGGCACCCCGGCGGGTCAGGACCGGCCGAAGCGGCACCCCGCCGGGCCGGCCCAGGCACCGGCGAACGGGCCCCACGGCCCCCCCGCGCGGTCCCCACCAGGGCACGACAAAGCCGATCTTGTCCGTCGAAGTCCCTCAGGTGACCGACGAAGGTCCCGAACCGTCTCGATCCGGCCGCCGACGCCCGGATTCTGGACGAGGTCTTCCGCTGAGCGGAGCGGGTCGCTACTGTCCCGGCTCAAAAGCAAACGCCCCGTGGCAGCGCCGCCGCGGAGCGCAGCCGGTGTACCCCTTCCTGCCGGCGGCCTCTGACGTGCGTCGCCGACGGGACCGGCGTCGTAACCCCGTGGGAGCCCGCCACCACTCACTTTCGAAGGAGAGGGCGTCGTGACCGCGGAGACCTCCCAGACGCTCGACCGGGGACTCAGAGTCCTCAAACTGCTCGCCGACACCGACCACGGCCTGACGGTCACCGAGTTGTCCAACAAACTCGGTGTCAACCGGACCGTGGTCTACCGGTTGCTCGCCACCCTCGAACAGCACGCCCTCGTCCGCCGCGACCTCGGCGGACGCGCCCGCGTCGGCCTCGGCGTGCTGCGGCTCGGCCGCCAGGTCCACCCCCTGGTGCGGGAGGCCGCGCTGCCCGCGCTGCGCTCGCTCGCCGAGGACATAGGGGCGACGGCCCACCTCACGCTGGTCGACGGGGCGGAGGCGCTCGCGGTCGCGGTCGTCGAACCGACCTGGACCGACTACCACGTGGCCTACCGGGCCGGCTTCCGCCACCCGCTGGACCGGGGCGCGGCCGGCCGGGCGATCCTCGCCGCCCGGCAGGGCGGCCTGATCGAACCCGGCTTCACCCTCACCCACGGCGAACTGGAGGCCGGCGCGAGCGGCGCCGCCGCACCCCTCGTCGGCGTCACCGGCGTCGAGGGCAGCGTCGGCGTCGTGATGCTGGCGGACGCCGTGCCGGAACGCGTGGGACCGAGGGTGGTGGACGCGGCGAGAGAGGTCGCGGACGCGCTGCGCTAGGGCGCGGCCGCCAGGTGTGTGCGGGGTCGGGCTCCCGTTGTGGGCGCCCCGCGTCCCTGGGGACGATGGCCCGGACAGGAGCGCGGCTCCGTCGCCCCCGGGGCGGCCACCCCTCGCGTCCCAGTAGATTGGGGCCGTGCTCTCCAGTCTCTCCCGGCCCCGCGCGCTCGCTCTCTGCGCCCTGCCCGTCGCCGCGCTCTTCGCCGTCGTCGGGTTCGCGCCGCTGCCGTACGCGATCGCGCAGCCCGGCTCCACCGCCGACGTGCTCGGCAAGGACAAGGGGCGTGAGGTCATCACGATCGCCGGCGCGCCCGTCCGCGCCACCGACGGCCAGCTGCGGATGACGACGATCGTGGCGACCGGGCCGTCCACGGACGTCGGCCTCGGGGACGTGGCCGACGCCTGGTTCCGTACCGACCGGGCCGTGTTGCCGCACGACTCCGTCTACCCGTCGGGGAAGTCCGACGCCGAGATCGAGAAGCACAACCTCGGGCAGATGAAGGAGTCGCAGGACGCGGCCGCCCTCGCCGCCCTGGGGTACCTGAAGAAGGACCCCGACGAGGTGAAGGTGACCCTGCACCTCGCCGACATCGGCGGGCCGAGCGCCGGGCTGCTCTTCTCCCTCGGCATCGTCGACAAGCTCGCCGGCGACGGTGACGGCGGCGACCTCACGGCCGGCCGGATCGTCGCCGGTACGGGCACGATCGAGGCGGACGGCACCGTCGGCGCGGTCGGCGGGGTGTCCCTCAAGACCCAGGCCGCGGCGCGGGACGGGGCGACCGTGTTCCTCGTACCGAAGGCCGAGTGCTCGGAGGCCGAGTCCGAACTGCCGAAGGGGCTGCGGCTCGTCCCCGTCACCGCGCTCGACGACGCGGTGGAGTCCCTCCGGTCCCTGGGCCAGGGCCAGGAGTCGAAGGTCCCGACCTGCTGACGGTGCCGTCGCGGTGCTGAAGGAGCCTGGCTCCACCGGACCTCAGTCCGCGTCCCCCGCCGCCTGCTCCACCAGCGGGATCACGCGCAGGGGGACCGGGTTCTCCATCACGATCGCCGTCGACGCCCGGACGATCCCCTCGAAGGCCACCACCTTGTCGATCACCCGCTGGAGGTCGGCGTTCGAGCGGGCGACGAGCCGGCAGAGCATGTCGCCGTGGCCCGTCGTCGTGTGGAGCTCCAGCACCTCCGGCACCGTCGCCAGATGGCCCCGTACGTCCGCGCCCTGGCCCTGTTTGATCTCCAGCGTCGCGAAGGCCGTCACCGGGTAGCCCAGCGCCGCCGGATCCACCTGCGGTCCGAACCCCCGGATCACCCCGCTCGCCTGGAGCCGGTCCAGCCGTGCCTGCACCGTGCCCCGCGCCACCCCGAGGCGCCGGGACGCCTCCAGGACGCCGATGCGCGGTTCCCGTGCCAGCAGCACGATCAGCCGGCCGTCCAGATGATCGATCGCCACGACCGCCTCCTGATGGTCACCATGTACAAGTAGCCCGCCGACGCTGCCCGATCGCTGTACATGTTGACCAGCCTCTCAGCGAACTATTGCGCATCTTGCCGGACGGCGCGACGCTGCTCCCATGACTGAGACCATCGATCACACCCCTTCCACGGCGCGGCAGGCCGATCCCTTCCCCGTGAAGGGCATGGACGCGGTCGTCTTCGCCGTCGGCAACGCCAAGCAGGCCGCCCACTACTACTCCACGGCCTTCGGCATGAAGCTCGTCGCCTACTCCGGACCGGAGAACGGCAGCCGCGAGACCGCCAGTTACGTGCTCACCAACGGCGCCGCCCGTTTCGTGTTCACCTCCGTCATCAAGGTCTCCACCGACCGGGGCCGCTTCCTCGCCGACCACGTCGCCGAGCACGGCGACGGCGTCGTCGACCTGGCGATCGAGGTGCCGGACGCCCGAGCCGCGTACGCGTACGCCGTCGAGCACGGCGCCACCGGTCTCACCGAGCCGTACGAGGTCAAGGACGAGCACGGGGTCGTCGTCCTCGCCGCCATCGCGACGTACGGCAAGACCCGCCACACCCTCGTCGAGCGCTCCGGCTACACCGGCCCCTACCTGCCGGGCTTCGTCTCCGCGAACCCGATCGTCGAGCCGCCGGCCAAGCGCACCTTCCAGGCCATCGACCACTGCGTCGGCAACGTCGAGCTCGGCCGGATGAACGACTGGGTCGGCTTCTACAACAAGGTCATGGGCTTCACGAACATGAAGGAGTTCGTGGGCGACGACATCGCGACCGAGTACTCGGCGCTGATGTCCAAGGTCGTCGCGGACGGCACCCTCAAGGTGAAGTTCCCGATCAACGAGCCGGCGATCGCGAAGAAGAAGTCGCAGATCGACGAGTACCTGGAGTTCTACGGCGGCGCGGGCGTCCAGCACATCGCCCTCGCCACCAACGACATCGTGGCGACGGTGCGGTCCATGCGCGCCGCCGGTGTCCAGTTCCTCGACACCCCCGACTCGTACTACGACACCCTCGGCGAGTGGGCCGGCGAGACCCGGGTGCCCGTCGAGACCCTGCGCGAGCTGAAGATCCTCGTCGACCGCGACGAGGACGGCTACCTGCTGCAGATCTTCACGAAGCCGGTCCAGGACCGTCCGACCGTGTTCTTCGAGATGATCGAGCGCCACGGCTCGATGGGCTTCGGCAAGGGCAACTTCAAGGCCCTGTTCGAGGCGATCGAGCGCGAGCAGGAGAAGCGCGGCAACCTGTAACCCCCGCCGCCGCAACCGCCGAGGGCCCGGAGCACACGCTCCGGGCCCTCGGGCGTTCACCGCGCCGCTCGGGCGCCCGCCCCACAGCCCGCCTTCCTCAGGCCTGTCCCGCCTTCGGCGCATCCGTCGCCTTCGCCGGTTTCGGACCGATCTCCTTCGGGAGCCCGTCCGGACGCAGCTCCCCCGGGAGTTCGTTCGGTGGTTCGCCCACCGCCGCCAGCGACTCCGTCGCCTCCCGCCCGAGCAGCGGTGAGAAGTACGGGTTGATCCGCAGCGCCTCCGCCAGGTGGCGCCGCGCCGGCCCGTGCTGCTCCAGCGCCCGTTCGATCTCGCCCCGGTGGTACGTGAACAGCGCGCTCCGCAGTCCCTCGTCCGTGGCCCGTTTCGCGTACTCCAGCGCCTCCTTCGGCTCCCCCGCCCGGTACAGCGCCCAGCCCAGCGCGTCCGCGTCCCGCACCGAGCGGTGCCCGCGCGCCCATTCCGCCCGCATCCGGGTCACCGCGGCCGCCGGGTCGCCGTGGTCCGCGTCGAGCAGCGCAAGCGGCACCTCGCCCCGGGCCCAGGTGCCGGTCCGCAGCCGCTCGTAGAGGGCCTGCGCGTCACCGTCCAGGTCCAGCGACTCGTACAGCTCGCCGGCCTCCAGGACGTACTCCGGCAGCGGCAGCCTCGCCAGGGCGGCCCGCCAGTCCCGCAGCGCCTCGTCGGTGCGGCCCAGCGCCGCCAGCGCCCTCGCCCGGCCCGCGAGCGAGGGCCCGTGGTCCCGTACGAGCCGCAGCGCCGCCCCGTACCGCGCCAGCGCCTCGTCCGCCTCGCCCCGCTCCCACGCCAGGTCCCCGAGGCGCGTGAGGGCCGCCGCCTTGTCCGCGTCCGTCTCGGCGAGCGCCGCCGCGTCGAGGGCCGCCGCGTCCGCGTCCTCCCGCCAGCCCCGGTCGCGGTAGGTCCCGGACGCCCGGGTGCGCACCACCGCGCCCGCGTGGAGCCCCTCCAGGGTCTCCATCGCCTTCCGGGCCGCGGGATAGTCCCCGAGGCCGTTGTAGGCATCCATCAGGACCGGGTACACGGGCCAGCGCCGCGGGTCCGCCTTGCGTACCCGCTCGCCCCACTCCTTGGCCGTCTTCCAGTCGCCGCGCGCCCCCGCGAGCGCCCCCAGGCCCAGCTGCGCGGTCAGGTTGCCGCGCGCCGCGGGCCGTTCGGCGAGGGAGCGGCGCAGGGCCTGCTCGGCCCGCGGATAGTCCCGTACGTCGCCGAGCCGGCTGCCCCGTTCGGTGTACGCCGCTCCGAGCTCCGCCCACGACGCGTCGTCGTCCGGGTGGCCGCGCAGCCACTTCTCCCGGTCCGTGATCAGCGCCGCCAGGTCCGGCAGCGCGGCCTGCGCGCCCGCGTGGGCCGCGATCGTGGCCCGCTCCGCCGGACCGGGCGGGGGCGGCGGGCCCTGGCCGACGAGCTCGGGGACGTAAAGGAGTGCCGTCGCCGCGAGCACCGCGCCCGCTCCGGCCGCGAGGACCGTCCTCGACACGTTCTGCGTCTTCATGGCGCTCACTGTGCGCCCGCACGTGCCTGTACGAAGAGCACACGAAGCGCCTGCCCCGGCGGGTTCACACCGATGGCCCCGGGTGCCACGCTGGACGCATGGACGATCTTCTGACGCGGCTGCGCGCCGGGCTCCCCGCCGAGGCGCTGCTCACCGACCCGGACGTGACCGCCTCCTACGCGAACGACATGGCGAGCTTCTGCACGGCCGGCACCCCCGCGGTCGTCGTGCTGCCGCGCACCGTCGAACAGGTCCAGCACGTCATGCGGACCGCGACGGAACTCCGCGTGCCCGTCGTCCCCCAGGGGGCCCGTACCGGCCTCTCCGGGGGCGCCAACGCCTCCGAGGGCTGCATCGTGCTCTCCCTGGTCAGGATGGACCGGATCCTGGAGATCAACCCGGTCGACCGGATCGCCGTCGTCGAACCGGGCGTGGTCAACGCCGTGCTGTCACGGGCCGTCGCCGAACACGGCCTGTACTACCCGCCGGACCCGTCCAGCTGGGAGACGTGCACCATCGGCGGGAACATCGGCACGGCCTCCGGCGGCCTGTGCTGCGTGAAGTACGGGGTGACCGCCGAGTACGTCCTCGGTCTCGACGTCGTCCTCGCCGACGGCCGGCTCCTGACCACCGGCCGCCGCACCGCCAAGGGCGTCGCCGGTTATGACCTGACCAGGCTCTTCGTCGGTTCCGAGGGCAGCCTCGGCATCGTCGTGCGGGCCGTGCTCGCCCTCAGGCCGCAGCCCCCGGTCCAGCTCGCGCTCGCCGCCGAGTTCCCCTCCGCGGCCGCCGCCTGCGCGGCCGTCTGCACGATCATGGAGGCGGGCCACACCCCGTCGCTCCTCGAACTCATGGACCGCACCACGGTCCAGGCCGTCAACAAGCTGGCGCGCATGGGTCTGCCCGACACCACGGAGGCGCTGCTCCTGTGCGCGTTCGACACCCCGGACCCGGCAGCCGATCTGGCCGCCGTCGGGGAGCTGTGCGCGGCGGCGGGCGCCACCGAGGTCGTCCCGGCCGCGGACGCCGCCGAGTCCGCACTCCTCCTCCAGGCGCGCCGGCTCTCCCTCACCGCCCTGGAGACCATCAAGTCCGCGACGATGATCGACGACGTGTGCGTGCCGAGGACACGGCTCGCGGAGATGCTCGCGGGCACGGCGGCCGTCGCCGAGAAGTACGGGCTCACCATCGGCGTCTGCGCGCACGCCGGGGACGGCAACACCCATCCCGTCGTCTGCTTCGACCACACCGACGAGGACGAGTCGCGGCGCGCGCGGGAGTCCTTCGACGAGATCATGGCCCTCGGGCTCGCGCTCGGCGGCACGATCACCGGCGAGCACGGCGTGGGCGTCCTCAAGAAGGAGTGGCTGGCACGGGAGCTGGGACCGGTCGGCCTCGAACTCCAGCGTGGCATCAAGGCCACGTTCGACCCGCTGGGCCTGCTCAACCCCGGAAAGCTGTTCTGACGACCCCGGTACGGGCGTCAGGGCCACGGGCATCGCGGCTGCGGACAGCACCACGGGCATCAGCACCACGGGCATCAGGGCCACGGGCAGCACGGCTTCGGCGTCACAGCTCGCCGTCCTGGGACTCGTCCGACGGCCAGGGGTCGCACAGCCACAGCTCGTCGGTCAGCACGGTGGTCGCCAGGAGCTCGGCGAGGCCGTCGTCGATGCCGAGCCGCGCGGACTCGGTGCCCGGCGGCACCGCGTGCAGGGTCCGCTCCAGCCAGGCGGACACCTGCCCGGACGGGGCTTCGAGCAGGGCGTCGCCGTCGGGGGAGGAGAGCGCCATCAGGACGACGCCACGGCCGTCGACCTTGGTGGGCCAGATGCGCACGTCCCCGTGGCCGCACGCCCGGAAGACGCCCTCGACGAGCAGTTCGCGCGCGAACGTCCACGTGACGGGGTGGTCCGTGCCGACGTGGAAGGTGATGTGGACGGCGTACGGGTCGTCGGTGCGGTAGGCGAGCCGGGCGGGGACGGGGACCGCGCGCTCGGGCGAGAGCACCAGCTTCAGCTCCAGCTCGCGCTCGACCGTGGTGTTGTCGGTGTTCTGCATGGCCGTACTTCCCTTCGCGGACCGGCCCCGGGCGGGCCTTCACCAGGAGAGAGCGCGGTGCCCACGGCTCATTACGCGACTTCGGGAAGTTTTTTCCGGGGAAGTTCGTCCTGGCGTTCCTTCCCGGGTCTTCCGGGGATCCCCCCGGGGCGGAGGCACCGGCCCGAACATCACCATGAGTGACTGATTCCGGTACGTGTCGCCCGAAGGCGGGGCTTTCTCGCGGGCTCCTCGTCCCCTCGGGGACGTTCTTCGTTACTGTCCTCCTTGGGCGCGGCACGCCCGGCACGCGGCCGCGAGGATCAAAGGCGTTGTGACTGAACGGAGTCGGGGCAGTGGCTACTCCTCCTGGAGGCGGCGAAGAGGTACCGCAGGCGGGGTACTACCCGGACCCGTCCATTCCCGGGTACATCCGGTACTGGAACGGGGGCGCCTGGGTTCCCGGTACGAGTCGGCCCGCGCCCTCGGAGGGCGAGGTCCCGGCGCAGCCGCCCGCCTCGGCGGTCCCGGCCGGCCCCCTCCTGGCCTCGGGCCCGGCACCCGCGCCGGGCCGGCCCCGGCCCGCCCCCGCCCACCCGGAGCCCGAGCCCGTACGGGAGGCCCGCCCCGAGCGGTCGTTCCCGGCGGCCGCGCACGTCCCCGCCCGGGCCTCCGCGCCCGCGCCCGTTCCGGTGGTGGAGGAGACCGGGCCCGTCTTCTTCGACGAGGAGCCGGCCCCCCAGGAGCCCGCCTCCGCGTGGCAGGCGGACACCTCGCGCCAGACCGGCTTCGGCGGCGACCGTGACCAGAAGGTCTCGTGGGGCGCGCCCAGGTCCCCCGATCCGCGGACTCCGGCGGACTGGCCGGTCGCCGGTACGAGTGAACCCGCCGAGGCGCCGGCCGAAGCCGCCGAGCGGGCGGGCGACCCGCGGGCGACCGGGGGAGCCGCGCGACTCGGCGGGATGCCGGTCACACGGATCCCCGCACCGGCCCCGACGCCCGCACCGGCCCCGGCCCCCGATCCCCGCCCCCGTCAGCAGCCGACGCCCCGACCGCAGCCGCAGCCGCAGCCGCAGGCGCAGCCCGCTCCCGAGCCCGTGGCGACGGCCCCGGCCCCCGCGCCCGCCCCGGCCCCCGCGCCCGCCCCGGCCCCCGCACCCGTACAGCAGCAGCCGCCCACCCCCGTACAGCACGCGCAGGCCGCCGCCCCCGCCACGCCCTCCTGGGCACAGCAGGCACAGCAGCCGGTCCAGCCTCAGGAGCAGCAGCAGCCCGTCGTCCCCTGGAAGCCACCCGTCGACGACCTGTTCGTGCGGGCGGCCCGCGAGCAGGCCTCGGCGCGTCCCGCCGGGCTGGGCAGGCGGCTGCTCGCCCGGCTGATCGACACGGTGGTCCTGGGCGCGCTGGTCGGCGGCGCGTCCTTCCCGTTCGTGACCGCCGCCCTCGACCACATCGAGGGCAAGATCGAGGCGGCCAGGCAGTCCGGCGTCACCGTCCAGGTGTGGCTGCTCGACGGGACCACCTCCGTCCAGTTCGGCATCGCGCTGGCCTCCCTGTTCGTCATCGGTGTCCTGTACGAGGCGCTGCCCACCGCCAAGTGGGGCCGCACCCTCGGCAAGAAGCTGTGCGGGATCGAGGTGCGGGACATCGAGGCGCACCAGCCGCCGCGGTTCGGGGCGTCCCTGCGCCGCTGGCTCGTCTACAGCGTCCTGGGCCTGTTGGTCATCGGGGTCCTCAACGTCCTGTGGTGCCTGTTCGACCGTCCCTGGCGCCAGTGCTGGCACGACAAGGCGGCCCGTACCTTCGTGGCGCGCTGAGCCCCGGGACGCCCGGGTCCCCCGAACGGGCGGCGATTCCTTGCGGGGGCGCCGTGCCCGGGATGCACTGCCCCCATGAGCAACGATCAGCCGCCGCCCGGCCAGCCGCCCGAGGAGGACCCGTTCCTCAAGAGGCCCCAGGAGCCCCCGCCGCCCCCGTCCGGTGGCCAGCCGCCCCCGGGAGGCCCCCCGCCGGGGAGCCCCTACGGCCCCTCGGACGGGAGTCCCTACGGCCCCTCGGGTGGTGACCCCTACGGCTCGTCGGGCGGCTCCCCGTACGACAAGGGCCCGCCGCCGCCCCCGTACGGAGGCGGGTACGGCGCCGGTTACGGCGGGACGGATCCGCTCTCCGGGATGCCGCCGCTCGCCGAGTCCGGCAAGCGCATCGTCGCCAGGATCATCGACTGGCTGATCATCGCGATCCCGCTGGCGATCATCGGCATCCCGTTCGACATCTACAGTCGGGCGACCGAGAACGGCAACGACTTCGGCGACACCGTCAACAGCCTGAACGGCGGCAGTCAGCTGGTCTTCCAGCTCATCACGATCGTGGCGTACGTCGCCTACGACACGGTGATGACGGCGAGGAACGGGCAGACCATCGGCAAGAAGCTGATGAAGCTGCGGGTCGCGATGCTCAACGACGGCTCGACGCCCCCGATGAGCCAGTCGCTGCTGCGCGCGGTCGTCCTGTGGCTGCCCGCGCTGATCTGCTGCGCGTGTCTGTGGCCGCTGCTGATCCTCATCCTGATCCTGGTCGACAAGCCCTACAAGCAGGGTCTGCACGACAAGGCGGCGAAGACGGTGGTGGTCTCCGTACCGCGCTGAGCCCTGACGGACGAGGGATCACGAACCGGTCCGGGTATCGGCCCCCGCGCCCACGGGTGCGGTCGGTATCCGGGCCTCTTCGTTCCCCGGGGGCGCCGTAACCCTTCCCGTGACCTTGACGCCCGTCGTCCGCACCGGCATCGTCACCGTCACGAGCAGTCCGAGCAGCAGGCCGGCGAGGCTGATCACCGTGATGCCCGGCGTGGTCGTCGTACGGGTCAGCAGCAGGAGGGTGACGGTCGCGAGCACGACGGTGGCCGAACCGTAGGCGAGCTGCGCGGCGTTCGGACGCTGCATGACGGATACCGTCCCTCCGGACATCGGATCGACTCTACGAGGCTCGATGCCCGGGGCGGATGCCGGGTAAGCGTGAGCTTACCCACGGTGCTGTCGCACGGGGGGCGCACGGGGGCACGAATGTCCCAACTGTCGCCGCGTGTGCGCCGTTCTTTCGTCCGATAATCGGAATTCCGCTCCCACATAGTGCAGTTGGTATGTGCAAGTCAAGATCTGTCTTTTCTTGTCTCCCTCCGGTCGAATGTCGTCACTTGTGACGCGCGACCCCGCCGGACGGACACCCCACCTTCGGTCCGAGAGCGCGGGCGCCGGGGAGGACTACATCAAGTGACCAACAGACGACGGGCGATCAGAACGTCCGCAGTCGTCGTGGCGCTCGCGGCTACCGCCGCCACCGCCTCGACCTTCACCACCGCCTGGGCCGACAATCACGGCAGCGTGACGCCGGCCGACGTCCGTCACGACCCGGCGCCCGGCGCCGGTGACGGACACGGGCACGGAGCCGACAAGACGGCGGTCGACCACGACCTCGACGGTCCGTTCAGCAAGCAGCAGGAGCAGCAGCGCAAGGCTGCCCTGGAGCAGGTGCTGAGCGGCGAGGCCAAGGTCGAGCGCCGTGGCGGCTCGCAGGTCGTGAAGCTCGACAGCAAGAAGTACGTCGAGCTCGGCCGCGAGAAGACCGACAAGATCTTCACGATCCTCGTCGAGTTCGGCGACAAGGTGGACAACACCACCCTGGTGAACCGCGCCGACGACGACACGGACGAGCTGAAGCCGAAGTTCGGCGGCACGCCCGGCCCGCTGCACAACCAGATAGCCAAGCCGGACCGCACCAAGGACAACTCCACGGCCTGGCAGGCGGACTACGACCAGCAGCACTTCCAGGACCTGTACTTCGGCACCGGCAAGGACGCCAAGGGACAGCCCAAGGAGTCGCTGAAGACCTACTACGAGAAGACCTCGTCCGGCCGTTACTCGGTCGAGGGCGGCGTCTCCGACTGGGTCAAGGTCGAGTACAACGAGGCCCGTTACGGCTCGAACTACTGCGGCAGCAGCAACTGCGCCAACGTCTGGGACGCGGTCCGCGACGGCGTCACCGCCTTCGTCGCCGACCAGAAGGCCAAGGGCCGCACCGACGCCCAGATCAAGGCCGACATGGCCCAGTACGACCTCTGGGACCGGTACGACTTCGACGCCGACGGCAACTTCAACGAGTCCGACGGCTACATCGACCACTTCCAGATCGTCCACGCGGGTGAGGACGAGTCGGCGGGCGGCGGCGCCCAGGGCGGCGACGCCCTGTGGGCCCACCGCTGGTACGCGTACGGCACCAACGCCGGCAAGACCGGCCCGGCGCACAACAAGGCCGGCGGTACGCAGATCGGCGACTCGGGCATCTGGGTCGGCGACTACACGATGCAGCCCGAGAACGGCGGCCTCGGCGTCTTCGCGCACGAGTACGGCCACGACCTCGGCCTGCCGGACCTGTACGACACCTCGGGCCTTCCCGGTGCCGAGAACTCGACCGGCTTCTGGTCGCTGATGTCGTCCGGTTCCTGGCTCGGCCGCGGCAAGGACGCCATCGGCGACCTGCCCGGCGACATGAACGCCTGGGACAAGCTCCAGCTGGGCTGGCTCAACTACACCAAGGTGGCCGACGAGGCCCGTGCGTGGAACTCCACGCACAAGCTGGGTGTGGCGGAGTACAACACCAAGAACCCGCAGGCGCTCATCGTCGAGCTGCCGAAGAAGGCCGTCACCACCGATGTCGTCGCGCCCGCAGAGGGCGCGTCGCAGTGGTGGAGCAACATGGGTGACGACCTCAAGAACACCCTGACCCGCTCCGTCGACCTGACGGGCAGGACGTCGGCCTCCCTGGAGCTCCAGGGCTGGTACGACATCGAGCTCGACTACGACTACCTCTACACCGAGGTGTCGACCGACGGTGGCGCCAGCTGGACGGCCCTCGACGGCACCGCCGACGGCAAGCCGCTCCCGCGCGACGCCAGCGGCGCCCCGGCGCTGACCGACGTCTCCGGCACCCACAAGAAGCTCGTCTACGGCCTCGACGCCTACGCGGGCAAGAAGTTCGACCTCCGCTTCCGCTACCAGACGGACGGCGGTGCGGGCGGCAAGGGCTTCACGGCCGACGCCATCACCCTGACCGCGGACGGTGCCACCGTCTTCGCGGACAACGCCGAGAACGGTGACAACGGCTGGACCGCGAAGGGCTTCTCGCGGGTCGGCAAGGGCTTCACCAAGGAGTACGAGCAGTACTACATCGCGGAGAACCGCCAGTACGTCTCGTACGACGCGACCCTCAAGGTCGGCCCGTACAACTTCGGGTTCGCCGGTGACAAGTCCAGCTGGGTCGAGCACTACCCGTACCAGAACGGTCTGCTCATCTGGAAGTGGGACCTCTCCCAGAAGGACAACAACACCGCGGTCCACCCGGGCCAGGGTCTGATCCTTCCGGTCGACGCCCACCCGACCCCGCTGAAGTGGTCCGACGGCAAGCTGATGCGCAACCGCGTCCAGGCGTACGACTCCACCTTCGGCACCTACCGCACGGACTCCCTCCTGCTCCACAAGGCGGACGTCCCGACGTGGGTGAACTCGCAGCGCGGCAACCCGGTCTTCGATGACCGCAAGGGCACCTACTGGTTCCCGGAGACGGCGCGCGCCGGTGTCCAGGTAACTGACACCAACACCAAGATCCAGGTCGTCAAGGAGCCGTCGAACGGCCAGACGATCACGGTCCGCGTGGGTCCCTCCACCAAGTAACCGATAAAACCGCAGGTCAAAGCATGATCGGCCGTCGCCCCACTAGCGGGCGACGGCCGATCGTGTTTAGGTGCGTCTGACGCTTTTCTTATTGACAGTCGATCCACGGGGGAGTGGTTCCGCATGCCCAACGGAGGGTTCTGCAAGTTGCCCGGAGGCAGCGTGGTCGTCGCGATAGGGCTGCCGAGCCCCGCCCGCGACGGCGTCACCGTCCGCTTCCTGGTACACGCCGCGAACCGCGCCCGCGCCCTGACCCGGCTGCGGAACCTGGGGCTGCGGGCGGTCTACCTCCGCGGCAACAGCGAGCCCCCCACCCCGGACGAGGTCACCGCCGTCCTGCACCACCCGGACGGCCTGCTGTGGAGATCCACCCCGGGCACCGCCCAGGAGCTCTGGCACCCCGTACGGTCCCTCCCGAGGGAACCCGTGGCCTAGGGCACCACGGGCTTGCCGGTCAGCTCCACGCCCGCCGTCCGCAGCTCCTCCAGGGCCCGGTCCGTCGTCTCCTTCGCGACGCCCGCCGTCAGGTCGAGCAGCACATGGGTCCGGAAGCCCTCACGGGCCGCGTCCAGAGCCGTCGCCCGGACGCAGTGGTCCGTCGCGATGCCCACCACGTCGACCTCGGTGACGTCCCGCTCGCGCAGCCACTCCGCGAGCGTCCGCCCGTTCTCGTCGCGCCCCTCGAAGCCGCTGTACGCCGCGTCGTACGCGCCCTTGTCGAAGACCGCGTCGATCGCCCCGCTGGCGACGGCCGGCGCGAAGTTCGGGTGGAAGCCGACCCCCTCCGTACCGGCCACGCAGTGCACCGGCCAGGACGTGACGTAGTCCGGCTCCTCGCCCGCGGCGGCGAAGTGCGCGCCCGGGTCGACGTGGTGGTCGCGGGTGGCGACCACGTGCCGGTAGGAGGTGCCCGCCGTCTGGCCGACCAGGTCGGTGATGGCGGCGGCGACGTCCGCGCCGCCGGTCACCGCGAGGCTGCCGCCCTCGCAGAAGTCGTTCTGAACGTCCACAACGATCAATGCGCGGTGCATGGCGGGTGTCCTTAGCGGGTCGGGGAGGGGTGGCTTCGAGCCTAGAGACTTCCCCCTCCCACCGGGAGGGGGCGTCCCGATCCTCCGTTCGGGGCTTCCTACACGCACTCCGTCGGCGTCACACGTACTCCGTCGGGAGCACCGGCTCGCCCCGGGAGAGCTGCATCGCCGACATCGGCAGCCCCGCGCGAGCCGCGATGTGCCGGGACCTGGCGGCCTCCAGCGGCTCCCTGGCCACCACGTCGCCGCCCTTGACCAACTCGACCAGGAGCTGGTGGTCCGCGAGCTCCGGCGGCACAGGACCCGTGCCGACGACCTCCGCCTCGGCGACCCCGTACGCGTCGGGCCGCCGCGCCGCCCACTTGCGGCCGCCGACCGAGGCCTTGCCGCCCAGGGACTTCTTGGCGACCGGCACGAGGGGCGCCTTCAGGTCGGCCGACGCCGCCCGCGCCACCAGCTTGTAGACCATGGAGCAGGTCGGGTGACCGCTGCCGGTGACCAGCTGTGTGCCCACCCCGTACGCGTCGACCGGGGCCGCCGCCAGCGAGGCGATGGCGTACTCGTCGAGGTCCGAGGTGACGACGATCCTCGTGTCCCGCGCGCCCAGCTCGTCGAGCTGCGCCCGCACCCGGTGCGCGACGAGCAGCAGGTCGCCCGAGTCGATCCGGACGGCCCCGAGCCCGGGGCCCGCCACCTCCACGGCGGTCCGGACGGCCTCGGTCACGTCGTAGGTGTCGACGAGCAGGCTCGTACCGTGCCCGAGGCTGTCGACCTGTGCCTGGAAGGCGTCCCGCTCGCTGTCGTGGAGGAGGGTGAAGGCGTGGGCGGAGGTGCCGACGGTGGGGATGCCGTAGCGGAAGCCCGCCGCGAGGTCCGAGGTCGAGTCGAAGCCGCCGACGTACGCGGCGCGGGAGGCGGCGACGGCCGCCAGCTCGTGGGTGCGCCGGGCGCCCATCTCGATCAGGCGGCGCCCGCCGGCGGCGGCCGACATGCGGGAGGCGGCGGCGGCGATGGCGGAGTCGTGGTTGAGGATCGAGAGGATCACGGTCTCCAGGAGCACGCACTCGGCGAAGGAGCCCTCGACGCGCAGCAGGGGCGAGCCGGGGAAGTACACCTCGCCCTCGGGGTAGCCCCAGATGTCGCCGGAGAAGCGGTAGCGGGCCAGCCATTCCAGGGTCGGCTCGTCGACGATGCCGTGTTCGCGCAGGAAGCCCAGGACGGCGGGGTCGAAGCGGAAGTTCTCGACGGCGTCCAGGACCCGGCCGACGCCCGCGAGGACGCCGTAGCGCCGTCCCTCGGGCAGTCGCCGGGTGAAGACCTCGAAGACGGAGCGCCGGTCGGCGGTGCCGGCGGCGAGGGCCGCCTGGAGCATGGTCAGCTCGTACTGATCGGTGAAGAGCGCGGTCGACGGCACGTCCACCGGCAGCCCAAGGTCCGCAGCGTTCATGTCAGCGATGCTAGCGCAGAAATCGTCAGAGTGACGATTTCTAGGCCGTCCGTGTGCGGGCGGCCCGACCCGTTTGTGCGACGGGCCCCCCGGGGTGGCAGCATGGGGTGAGTGAGCGTCGCGCCTATTGAGATCGAACGTACGGAATCGGCCGAGGAGGTCTCCGCCGTCGTCGAGCCGGATGTGCCCTGGGTGACCCTCGTGCACAACGATCCGGTCAACCTGATGAGCTACGTGACCTACGTCTTCCAGTCGTACTTCGGTTACTCCAAGGACAAGGCGCACAAGCTGATGCTCGACGTGCACCACAAGGGCCGCGCGGTGGTCTCCAGCGGCACCCGCGAGGAGATGGAGCGCGACGTGCAGGCGATGCACGGCTACGGCCTGTGGGCGACGCTCTCCCAGGACCGCTTCTGATGTCCGGCCACTTCGAGCCCCTGCCCGGCGGTGGCGCCGCCGTCGCCCTCGACGACGTCGAGATCTCCATCCTCCGCTCCCTCGCCGTCCAGCTCATGGAGCTGATCGGACCGGGCGACGAGCCCGCCAAGAACGAGGACCCGCTGGCCGCGCTCTTCGCCGAGGGCCCCAGCAAGCCGCCGTCCGACCCGGCGCTCAAGCGCCTCTTCCCCGACGCGTACGGGAACGACAGCGAGGAGCTGCGGGCGGCGGCGTCCGACTTCCGCCGCTACACGGAGAACGACCTGCGCGCCCGCAAGCGCGAGGACGCCCTCGTCGTGGTGCGCGCCCTCGACGCGCTCTCCGCCGACGCGGCCGGTGAGGGCGGCGCGGTCCTGAAGCTGAGCGCGGACGAGGCGCGGGCCTGGCTCGGGGCGCTCAACGACCTCCGGCTGACCATCGGGACGCGGCTCGAGGTGACCGACGACGACGAGAGCGAGCAGCTGTACCGGCTGCCGGACTCCGACCCGCGCAAGCCGATGGTGATGGCGTACCTCTGGCTGGGGGCGCTCCAGGAGTCCCTCATCGAGACGCTGATGTCGTAACGCGTCTGGCGGCGACGCCGGAAGTCACCTCCTGTTCGCTCAGCGGACGCTCAAATCCGGATAACGAATGCGTTATCAGAGCGTCCACTTTGCCGTATTGAGTGCCTTTCGCCCGCCGTTTTCCGTGGCCTGCGCCACGTGCGACTCCCTCGATCACGTCCCCACCCGTGATAGATCTTCACGACCGCTCGGGGACGCCACCCCTGTCCCCGAGGGCGCTCCGACCGGCTGACCGCCGGTGGCACTCCATTCACATCCGGGGGGATCAGGATCTGATCCGCGGCAGACGCACTCGCAGTCGCGCGGATCGGCATGGAGAAAGGCGCATCACCATGACCTCTGTGCAGGTCGACAAGCAGCACGACGGCACCGACGGGGCCGTGGAGGGCGGCGAGGGCTACCAGCGAGGCCTCGGCGCCCGGCAGATCCAGATGATCGCGATCGGCGGTGCCATCGGCACCGGCCTCTTCCTCGGCGCCGGCAAGGCCATCGCCAAGGCGGGCCCCAGCCTCATCCTCGCGTACGCCATCGCGGGCCTGGTCATCTTCTTCATCATGCGGGCCCTGGGCGAGCTGCTCATGTACCGCCCCGTGTCCGGCTCCTTCGCGGAGTACGCACGCGAGTTCGTCGGCCCGTTCTGGGGCTTCGTGACCGGCTGGACGTACTGGCTCTTCTGGGTCGTCACCGGCATCACCGAGGTCACCGCCGCGGCCACCTACATGACGTACTGGTGGAACATCCCGCAGTGGATCTCCGCACTGGTCTTCACGGTCATCCTCTACGGCGCCAACCTGATCTCCGTGAAGCTCTTCGGTGAGCTGGAGTTCTGGTTCTCCATGGTCAAGGTCACCGCCATCATCGGCATGATCCTGATCTGCGCCGGCATCCTCACCGTCGGCTTCTCCGACGCCGGCGACACCGCCACCGTCGCGCACCTGTGGAACCAGGGCGGCTTCTTCCCCAACGGCGTCGGCAGCACGCTGATGACCCTGCAGATCGTGATGTTCGCCTTCCTCGCCGTCGAGCTCGTCGGCGTCACCGCGGGCGAGTCCAAGGACCCGAAGACCGTCCTGCCCAAGGCCATCAACACCGTGCCGTGGCGCATCGCCGTCTTCTACGTCGGCGCGCTCATCATGATCCTGTCGGTCGTCCCGTGGACCGAGTTCCAGCCGGGCGTCTCCCCGTTCGTCGCCGCCTTCGAGAAGATGGGCCTCGGCGTCGGCGCCGCCATCGTCAACTTCGTGGTGCTGACGGCGGCCCTCTCCTCCTGCAACTCGGGCATGTACTCCACCGGCCGCATGCTGCGCGACCTCGCGCTCAACGGCCAGGGCCCGAAGGTCTTCACCCGCCTCACCAAGAGCGGCACCCCGCTGCTCGGCCTGACCTTCTCGGCCTCGCTCATGCTCGTCGGCGTCTGGATCAACTACGTCGCCCCCGGCAAGGCCTTCGAGTACGTCGTCTCCTTCGCCACCATCTCCGGCATGTGGGCCTGGATCATGATCCTGGTCTCCCAGCTCCGCTACCGCGCCAAGGCGAACCGCGGCGAGCTCCCCGAGTCCACCTTCAAGGCCCCGGGAGCCCCGTACACCAGCTGGTTCGCGCTCCTGTTCATCGGCATGGTCATCGTGATGATGGGCATCGACGAGGGCGCACGTACCGCCCTGTACGCCGCGCCGGTCTGGGGCCTCATCCTGGGTGTGTCCTACCTGGTCCTGAAGTCCCGCAACCCCGAGGGTGCGGCGTTCGTCAAGCGCTCCTGAACCACCACGTCCCAGCATCCGGGCCGTTCCGTACCACTCCTCGGTACGGGGCGGCCCGTCTGTCTATCCTGTCGGCATGCTGACCATCACCCGGGCCCTGTACGACCAGATCGTGGAACACTCCCGCGCGGACCACCCCGACGAGGCCTGCGGGGTCGTCGCGGGCCCGGCCGGCACCGGTCGCCCCGAGCGGTTCATCCCCATGCTGAACGCCGCCCGCTCGCCCACGTTCTACGAGTTCGACTCCGCGGACCTCCTCAAGCTCTACCGCGAGATGGACGACCGGGACGAGGAGCCGGTCGTCGTCTACCACTCGCACACTGCGACCGAGGCCTACCCGTCCCGCACGGACATCTCGTACGCCAACGAGCCCCACGCCCACTACGTCCTCGTCTCCACCGCCGACAGCGACGGCGCGGGCCCCTTCCAGTTCCGCTCCTTCACCATCGTCGAAGGCGTCGTGACCGAGGAGGACGTCAAGGTCGTCGAGGCCTACGACGCGTAGGACCCGCCCGACGTCGTGCGGAACCGGGCCAGATGGGCGGAGGGCGTCACCCCGAAATGCCGGGCGAACGCCCTCCGCAGGCTCTCGTCGCTCCCCAGCCCGCTCCGCGCCGCCGCCCCCGTCACGCTCGCACCGCCCTCCAGGAGCATCCGCGCCGCCTCCACGCGTACGCGCTCCACGTACGCCGCCGGGGTCGCCCCGACCTGCTCCCGGAACAGCCGCGCCAGATGCCGGACGCTGACCCCCGCCCGCCGAGCGAGCGCCGACGCGCTGTGGTCCGCCGCCGGATCCGCCGCCACCACGTCCAGGAGCGGCCGGACCACCGGATGCCCGGTCGGGGGAGTGCGCGAGGCGACCGAGAACTGCGACTGCCCGCCCGGCCGCTGGAGGAACACCACCAGGTCCCGCGCCACCGCGCGCGCCGCCGCCGCCCCCCGGTCCTCCTCCACCAGGGCCAGACACAGATCGATCCCGGCCGTCACCCCCGCCGAGGTCCACACCCTCCCGTCCCGTACGTGGATCGCGTCCGCCGTCACCTCGACCCCCGGGAACCGCCGGCCCAACTCCGCCGCGTGCTCCCAGTGCGTCGTCGCCCGCCGCCCGTCCAGCAGCCCCGCCGCCGCCAGCGCGAACGCCCCCGTGCACACGGACGCCACCCGCCGCGAGCGCGCCGCGAGCCCCGAGACCGCCGGTGCCGCCGCCACGCACCGCGCCACGTCCACCGCCCCCGGCACGACCAGCGTGTCCACGGCCGTCACCGCGTCCGGCGCGCAGTCGGCCCCGATCCGCAGCCCCGTCGAGGTGCGGACGTCCCGCCCGTCGGGCGTGCACACCCGTACCCCGTAGGCCGCCCCCGCCGTCGCGAACACCTCCAGCGGGGCGGACACGTCGAGCAGCCGGACACCGTCGAAGGCGAACACCACCACCGAGTGCACTGTCATGTGTCCGATTCTGTGGGATGCCCGTCCGTGAGGACATGGCGGGCCCGCGGCCCCCACGGCAAGGCTTGCCCCATGAACGCACCCGCGACGAACGCCCTCGCCCTGATCCCCGACAGCAGGCTCGCCACCGCCGCCACCGAACTCGTCCGTGACACGACGAGCGACCTGATCTACGACCACTCCCGGCGCGTCTACCTCTTCGGCGCCCTCCAGGGCCGCGCCCGGGGCCTCGCCTTCGACCCCGAACTCCTCTACGTCGGCGCCATGTTCCACGACCTCGGCCTGGGGGAGCGGCACCGCGGCAGCGGCCGCCGCTTCGAGGTCGACGGCGCCGAGGCGGCCGCCGCCTTCCTCCGCGCCCAGGGCGCCGACGAGGACGCCGTCCGCCGCGTCTGGACCGCCATAGCCCTCCACACCACCCCCGGCATCCCCGAGTTCATGGAGCCCGAGGTCGCGCTCGTCACCGCCGGCGTCGAGTACGACGTCCTCGGCATCGGCTACGACGACCCCACCGCCGTCACCCCCGAGGACCGCGCCGCGATCCTCGCCGCCCACCCCCGCCCCGACTTCAAGAAGCGCATCCTCGCCGCGTTCACCGAGGGCATCGCCCCCAAGCCCGGCACCACCTTCGGCAACGTGAAGGCCGACGTCCTGCGCCACTTCGAACCCGGCTTCGTCCCCGGCGACTTCGTGACCACCATCGAGGACTCCGGCTGGCCCGAATGAGACACTGACCGGGACCAACGGGCGGCAGGACCCAGGAAGCCGGTGTGAATCCGGCACGGTCCCGCCACTGTGACCGGCGCCCCCGGGCGCTGGGAGCCAGGAACTGACCTGCCGCCTCTCACCACCGACTGGGGACGTGGAAATCCCCGGAGGAGGCATTCCGTCATGACCTGGCCCCGCCGCGCCCTGCTGCCCGCCGCCCTCGTCTCCCTGCTCGCCGGCTGCGCGGCCCCCGGGGAACAGGCCCCCGCGGCGAAGGCCGCACCCGGATTCCCCTACACCGTCACCAACTGCGGTGTGAAGACGACGTACCAGGCCCCGCCGAAGCGCGCGGTCACCATGAACCAGCACGTCACCGAGATCATGCTCGCCCTCGGCCTGGAGAAGTCGCTCGTCGGCACCGCCTACCTCGACGACGCGGTCCTCCCCGCCTACGAGAAGGCCTACGCCACCGTCCCGGTCCTCGCGAAGGAGTACCCCTCCAAGGAGGCCCTGCTCTCCGTGAACCCCGACTTCGTGTACGGCGGGTACACCTCCGCCTTCACCGCCAAGGACGGCCGGAGCCGCGACGACCTGAAGCGCGCGGGCATCGACACCCGCCTCAACACCGAGTACTGCCCGACCGGCGCGCCCTCCGTCGACGACCTCTACCGCGAGGTCCGCGAGATCGGCGGGACCTTCGGCGTCCCCGACCGGGCCGAGACCTGGGTCCGGCAGGCGCGCGACACCGTCACCGCCACCGGCAAGCGCCTGCGGGGCGTCGAGCCCGTCTCCGTCTTCGTGTACGACAGCGGCGACAAGACCGCCTTCACCGCGGGCGGCAAGGGCATCGGCAACGAGCTCATCACCCGCGCCGGCGGCCGCAACGTCTTCGCCGACCTCGACAAGCCCTTCGGCGACGCCACCTGGGAACAGGTCGTCGCCCGTGCGCCCGAGGTCGTCGTCATCTACGACTACGGCTCCACCACCGCCGAACAGAAGAAGAAGCGGCTCCTCGACGACCCCGCCCTCAAGGACGTCCCCGCGATCAGGAACCGCCGCTTCGCCGTTCTGCCCCTGTCCGACACCGTCCTCGGCGTCCGCGTCCCCGCCGCCGTCGGCAAACTGGCCGCCCAGCTCCACCCGGCGCGATGAGCTCGGGGACCCGCGCCACGGGCACGCCGGGGGAGCCCGCCGCCCCGTCGGGGACCCCGCCGCGCCCCGCATCGCCGGGCGGCCCTGACACCGAGGGCGTCCGGTCCGCCCGGTCCGGCGCGCCCCACCGGGCCGGGCGGGCCGGTGCCGGGCGCTCGGGCCGGCCCGTGCGGGCGGCCGGCGGGCCACTGCGGTACGCGGCCGTCGTCGCCGGACTCCTCCTCGCCCTGGCCGTCGCCGTGACCGCCTCGCTCGCCCTCGGCTCCGTGCGGATCCCGCCCGGCCAGGTGCTCGACGCCCTCACCGGGCGGGCCGGACCCTCCCCGTACCGGACGATCGTCCTCGACGTCCGGCTGCCCCGGGTCCTGCTCGGCGTCGTCGTCGGCGCCGGACTCGCCGTCGTCGGCGCCGTCCTCCAGGCCCTCGTCCGCAACCGGCTCGCCGACCCCTTCCTCCTGGGGATCTCCTCCGGCGCCTCCGCCGGAGCCGTCCTCGTGCTCGTCGCGGGCGGCGGCATCGGCCTGCTCGGCGGCGTCACCACCACGGTCGCCCTGCCCGCCGGGGCCTTCGCCGGCGCGCTCCTCGCCCTCGTCCTCGTCTACGGGCTCGCGCGCCGCGGCGGCACCATGACCGGCACCCGGCTCGTCCTCGCCGGGGTCGCCGTCTCGTACATCCTCTCCGCCCTCGCCACCCTCCTCCTGGTCCTCGCCGGACGCCCCGAACAGTTCCAGGAGGCCATGTACTGGTCCCTCGGCGGCCTCGGCAGCGCCCGCTGGGACACCCTCGCCCTGCCCGCCACCGTCCTCGTCCTCGGCACCGGCGTCCTCCTCGCCCTCGCCCGCCCCCTCGACCTGCTCCTCGCCGGAGAGGAGGGCGCCACCGTCCTCGGCCTGGACACCGCCCGCTTCCGCGCCGCCATCTTCGTCCTCGCCTCCCTCGTCACCGCCGTCATGGTCGCGGCCAGCGGAGCCGTCGGCTTCGTCGGCCTCATGGCCCCGCACGCCGCCCGGCTCGCCGTCGGCGCCCCGCACCGCCGGCTCCTCCCGGTCGCCGCGCTCGGCGGGGCGCTCGCCCTGGTCCTCGCCGACCTCGCCGCCCGGACCGTCGCCGCACCCCAGGACATCCCCGTCGGGGTGCTGACCGCGCTCACCGGCGGCCCGTTCTTCCTCTGGCTGCTGCGCCGCCGCCCCGAAGGACCAGCCCTGTGACCGAACTGCGCCTGCACGGACTGTCGTACGGCGATCGCCTCCACGCCGTCGACCTCACCGTCCGCCCCGGTGAGACCGTCGGTCTCATCGGCCCCAACGGCAGCGGCAAGACCACCCTGCTGCGCTGCGTCTACGGCACCCTCGTCCCCACCGCAGGACACGCCACCCTCGACGGCGACGACCTCCACGCCCTCGGCCCCAAGGCCCGCGCCCGCAGGGTCGCCACCGTCCCCCAGGACAGCGCTACCGAATTCGAGCTGACCGTCCGCGAACTGGTCACCCTCGGCCGTTCCCCGCACAAACGGTTCTGGGAGGGCGACACGGGCGCCGACCGGGAGCGCGCCGGGGCCGCCCTCGCCCGCGTCGGCCTCACGGACCTCGCCGACCGCCCGTACCCCACCCTCTCGGGCGGTGAACGCCAACGCGCCCTGGTCGCCCGCGCCCTCGTCCAGGACCCCGCGCTCCTCGTCCTCGACGAACCCACCAACCACCTGGACATCCGCCACCAGCTGGACGTCCTCGCCCTCGTCCGCACCCTGGGCACCACCAACCTCCTCGCCCTCCACGACCTCAACCTGGCGGGGGCGTACTGCGACCGGCTCTACGTCCTGGAACGCGGCCGGGTCGTCACCGGCGGCACCCCCGCCGAGGTCCTCACCCCCGCCCTGCTCGCCGCCGTCTACGGGGTGGACGCCGAGGTCATCCCGCATCCCAGGACCGGCAGCCCGACCGTCGTCTACCTGCACGGTCCGACAGGCGGGCAGGAATCATCCATCATGTGAGATCACATTCCGAAACCCGGACCGGGAATCGATACGATGAGCCCATGGTTTCCCACGACGTGAGCGAAGAGACTCCGAGCACAGTCATGCTCGTAGGCCGCCTGCACGTCGACCTGTGCCGCCTCGCCAGCGCGATGTGTCCGCGCCGCGCTGCGCTCTGAGCGACCGGCCGAGCGCACCCCCGCACGACCCCCCTCCGCGCGGGGGCCCCAGCAGCGCGCCCATCACGCCACTTCCGACAGGAGCCCACGCCATGGCCATCGAGGTCCGCATCCCGACCATCCTCCGCACCTACACCGACGGCGAGAAGGCCGTCGAGGGCAGCGGCGGGACCCTCGCCGAGCTCTTCGCCGACCTGGAGTCCCGCCACACCGGGATCGAGGCCCGCATCGTCGAGGGCGGCAAGCTCCGCCGCTTCGTCAACGTCTACCTCAACGACGAGGACGTCCGCTTCCTCGACGGCATCGACACCAAGCTCACCGACGGCGACAACGTCACGATCCTGCCGGCCGTCGCCGGTGGCATGGTCTGATCCACATGCGCTACGACTCCTCGCTGGCCGCAGTCGGCAACACGCCGCTGGTCCGCCTCCCCCGGCTCTCGCCCTCGGACGACGTCCGCATCTGGGCGAAGCTGGAGGACCGCAACCCGACCGGCTCGGTCAAGGACCGCCCCGCGCTCCACATGATCGAGCAGGCCGAGAAGGACGGCCGCCTCACCCCCGGCTGCACCATCCTGGAGCCGACCAGCGGCAACACCGGCATCTCCCTCGCCATGGCCGCCAAGCTCAAGGGCTACCGCATCGTCTGCGTCATGCCCGAGAACACCAGCGAGGAGCGGCGCCAGCTGCTCACCATGTGGGGCGCGGAGATCATCTCGTCCCCCGCGGCGGGCGGATCCAACACGGCCGTGCGGGTCGCCAAGGAACTCGCCGCCGAGAACCCGTCCTGGGTGATGCTCTACCAGTACGGGAACCCGCACAACGCGGGCGCCCACTACGCCACCACCGGCCCCGAGATCCTCGCCGACCTGCCCTCGATCACCCACTTCGTCGCCGGCCTCGGCACGACGGGAACGCTGATGGGCGTCGGCCGCTACCTGCGCGAACACAAGCCCGACGTCAAGATCGTCGCCGCCGAGCCGCGCTACGACGACCTCGTCTACGGCCTCAGGAACCTCGACGAGGGCTTCGTCCCCGAGCTGTACGACGCCTCGGTCCTCACCACCCGCTTCTCCGTGGGCTCCGCCGACGCGGTCACCCGCACCCGCGAACTCCTCCAGGAGGAGGGCATCTTCGCGGGCGTCTCCACCGGCGCGGCCCTGCACGCGGCCATCGGCATGGGCAACAAGGCGGTCAAGGCCGGCGAGAGCGCGGACATCGCCTTCGTCGTCGCCGACGGCGGCTGGAAGTACCTGTCGACCGGGCTCTACACGGCGGCGACGACGGAAGAGGCGATCGCCGCGGTCCAGGGCCAGCTCTGGGCGTAGCCCTCCGGGGCGGCCGGCTCCGGGCGTAGCCCCTGGCGGGGGCGCAGGCCCCGAACCTGCCTACCTACCCCCCGGGCGTAACCCCTGGCGGGGGCGCAGGCCCCGAACCCGGCCTACCTACCCCCGTACCCGCTAACGCGCGAGATGGCGGACCCGGTCCCACACGACCGGGTCCGCCGTCCCCGCTCTCCTGCGGAAGTCCCTCACCGGCACGTCCCGCAGCTCGTCCGTCTCCAGGAAGCTCGGCCTGCCCTGCGCGTCGCCCACCGCCCCCGGCGGCAGCGCGATCACCCCCGGCCGCTCGTCGTGGTACTTGCTGGTGATCTTGGCGACCAGCGCACTGTCCCCGCGCCGCGACAGCACCAGACACGGCCGGTCCTTCGAACCGGGACCGTCCTCGAACGGCACGTCCGCCCACCAGATCTCCCCCGGTCTCGGCCCCCGCCCCTTCCGAGGCGGAGCCTTCCGCGGCGGACGGCCGGGCGGCCGCGTCCTGCCCGAGGGCCGACGCGAGGGACGGCGTACGGAACGCCTCCATCCGTCGGCGAGCGCCACGACCAATGCGATCACCACGACCGCGACCAGCGCGGGCCACCACGACGTGTCCATACCTCAAGACGGTACCGGCGCGCGCCTCGCTCCGCCGCAGCGGCCCACCATCCATCCGAACCGGTGACAGAGCCCGTGAGTTCGCCCACAACGGGCCACCGCGAAGGAGCGACAGGCCCGGGTGCGCCTTACGCTCGACAGACCGCACAGCCCCCCTCCTCAGCGCGCTTTCCGTATCCGTCCACGGAGGTCCCCGCTCCATGAAGCTCACCGTCGTCGGCTGCTCCGGGTCGTTCCCGTCCGCGGATTCGGCCTGTTCGAGCTACCTCGTCGAGGCCGACGGCTTCCGGCTGCTCCTCGACATGGGCAACGGCGCCCTGGGCGAGCTGCAGCGACACATCGGTCTGTACGACCTCGACGCGATCTTCCTCAGCCATCTGCACGCGGACCACTGCATCGACATGTGCGGGTACTTCGTGGCCCGCTACTACCGGCACGAGGGCGGCCGCTGCGACGCGCTCCCCGTCTACGCCCCGGAGGGCGCCGAGCAGCGCCTGACCACGGCGTACGCGGACACCCCCTCCGCCACCTCGATGAGCGAGGTCTTCGACTTCCGCACCCTGAAGCCGGGCGCCTTCGAGATCGGCCCGTTCTCCGTCCGTACGGAGAAGGTGTGCCACCCCGTCGAGGCGTACGGCATCCGGATCGAGCACGGCGGCCGTTCGCTCACGTACTCCGGTGACACCGGGGTGTGCGCGTCGCTGCACCAGCTCGCCCAGGGCACGGACCTCTTCCTCTGCGAGGCCTCCTTCACCCACGGCAAGGAGGACATCCCGGCGCTCCACCTCAACGGCCGGGAGGCCGGGGCGGAGGCCGCCCGCTCGTCGGTGGGCCGGCTGGTCCTCACCCACATCCCGCCGTGGACCGACGGCGAACGGAACCTGGCGGACGCGCGGGCGGTGTACGCGGGGCCCGCGGAGCTGGCGAGACCGGGTGCGGTCTACGAGGTCTGAACGACGAGAGGGGCCCCGGAACCGTACGGTTCCGGGGCCCCTCTCGTCGGTACGGGCGAGGCTCACGCCTTGGTGAGGTCCTCGATCTCCTCGTCGGGCTCACGGCCCGGGGTGGGGAGGTTGAACTTGGTGATCGCGAAGCGGAAGACCACGTAGTAGATCGCCGCGAAGACGAGACCGATCGGGATGATCAGCCAGGGCTTGGTCGCGAGGTTCCAGTTCAGGCCGTAGTCGATGAGGCCGGCGGAGAAGGTGAAGCCCGCGTGGACGCCGAGGGCCCAGGTGACGGCCATGGATATGGCGGTCAGGACGGCGTGGATCGCGTACAGGACCGGCGCGATGAACATGAAGGTGAACTCGATCGGCTCCGTGATTCCGGTGACGAAGGAGGTCAGCGCGAGGGAGACCATCATGCCCATCACGGCCTTGCGGCGCTCGGGGCGAGCGGCGTGGGCGATGGCGATCGCGGCGGCCGGGAGGCCGAACATCATGATCGGGAAGAAGCCCGACATGAAGATTCCGGCGCTCGGGTCACCGGCGAAGAAGCGGTTGAGGTCACCGTGGACGACCTCGCCTGCGGCGTTGGTGAAGTCACCGATCTGGAACCAGGAGACGGTGTTCACGAACTGGTGCATGCCGACGGGGATCAGCGCGCGGTTGATGAGGCCGAAGAGGCCGGCGCCACCGGCGCCGAGGCCGGTCATCCACTCGCCGAAGTTGGAGATGCCCGCGCCGATCGGCTCCCAGACCAGGCCGAAGACGACGCCGACCGCGGTGCCGACGAAGGCCATGATGATCGGGACGAGACGGCGGCCGTTGAAGAAGCCGAGCCAGTCCACCAGCTTGGTGCGGTGGAACTTCTGCCACAGGACGGCCGAGATCAGGCCCATAAGGATGCCGCCGAGCACGCCCGGGTTGTTGTACGTCGCGGCGACGTCGACACCCTTGTTGGCGGTCGTGTTGACGACGGCGTCGGTGATGGGGAAGGCCTTCAGCACGTTGCTGTAGACCAGGAAGCCGACGAGCGCGGCCAGGGCGGTGGAGCCGTCCGCCTTCTTGGCGAAGCCGATGGCGACGCCGATGCAGAAGAGGAGGGGCAGGTTGTCGAAGACCGCGCCACCAGCGGTGGCGAAGACCGTGGCGACCTTGCCCCAGCCGAGGCCGTCGGCGCCGAAGACGTCGGGCTGGCCGAGACGGAGCAAGATACCCGCGGCCGGCAGTACGGCGATCGGCAGCTGCAGGCTGCGACCGACCTTCTGCAGGCCCTGGAACAGGCCGGATCCGCGCTTCTTCGCGGGAGCGGCGGCCTGGGCGGTGGCCGTACTCATCAACTTCCTCCAGTAGGCAAGGCGCCGCCAGAGGACAGTGAAAGGGGGGACGGCGACGTCTCGTGGAACGCGGTGGTCTGGACCGCGTGGTCTACACCATTGAGTGGTGTAGACCAGTTTTAGCACGTGAGACTTAGATAAGGAACCTACGAATTCTCTGTACTCGGCCATGGCCGGAAAGTGACGACGAAAGGACCCCTGGACGGTGAGGTCCAGGGGCCCTTGGGGTCCTGCGATCGGGACGGAAGTCCCGAAGCGGTCAGGTCATTTGGTGTTGTCCCGCTCCATCTCCTCCTCGACCTCCTCCGGCTCGCGGCCGGGGGTCGGAAGGTCGAACCTGGTGATCGCGAACCTGAAGATCGCGTAGTACACGACCGCGAACGCGAGACCGATCGGAATGATCAGCCACGGCTTCGTCGCCAGGTTCCAGTTGATCACGTAGTCGATCAGACCGGCCGAGAAGCTGAACCCGTCCTTCACCCCGAGCGCCCACGTCACCGCCATCGAGACACCCGTGAGCACCGCGTGGATCGCGTACAGCGCCGGCGCGATGAAGAGGAACGAGTACTCCAGCGGCTCGGTGATGCCGGTGACGAACGAGGTCAGCGCCACCGAGAGCATCAGACCACCGACCTCCTTGCGGCGGTGCGGCTTCGCGCAGTGGGTGATCGCCAGCGCCGCCGCGGGCAGCGCGAACATCATGATCGGGAAGAAGCCGGTCAGGAACTGACCGGCGTTCGGGTCGCCCGCCAGGAACATCGGGATGTCGCCGTTGACCGTCGTGCCGTCCGGCTTCTCGTACGTGCCGAACTGGAACCAGATGGGCACGTTGAGGAACTGGTGCAGCCCGATGACCAGCAGCGCGCGGTTCGCGACACCGAAGATGCCCGAACCCCAGGCGCCGAGCCCGACCAGCCAGTCGCTGAAGCTCTCCAGGGCGTCGCCGATGGGCGGCCAGACCCACAGGCACAGGGACGCGAAGGCGATCGCGACGAAGGTCATGATGATCGGCACGAGTCGGCGGCCGTTGAAGAAGCCCAGCCAGTCCACCAGCTTCGTCCGGTGGTAGCGCTGCCAGAACCAGGCCGTGAGCAGACCGATGACGATGCCGCCGAAGACACCCGGGTTCTGGTATGTGTACCCGCTGAACGCCTGCTCGGGTGCGAGGCACCCGCCCGCGATGTCCGCCGTTCCGGGCGGACAGTCCTCGGGGAACTGGCGCAGCACGTTGTAGTAGACGAGGAAGCCCACCGTGGCGGCCAGTGCGGTCGAACCGTCCGACTTCTTCGCCATACCGATCGCGACACCGATGCAGAACAGCAGGGGCAGGCCGAGGTTGCCGTCGAGCAGCGCGCCGCCGGCGCCCTTCATGACCTTCGCGACGTTGTCCCAGCCGAGCCCTTCCGGCCCGAAGACATCGTCCTGCCCGAGCCGGTTGATGATGCCCGCCGCCGGCAGGACGGCGATGGGGAGCTGGAGGCTCCGGCCCATCTTCTGGAGGCCCTGGAAGAGGCCGCCGCCCAGGGACTTCTTCCTCGGCGCGGCCGCGGCGCTGTCCGTACTCATCGGCGTCCTCCCTGTCCGGAACAACCCGGGTCCGCGTCTCGTTGCACACTGGTGTAGACCAGTTGCGATAGGCTCCGGGAGCCCGCTGAGGACAGGCTGCCGGTGATCGTCATCATTCGACAGAACAGCGGCACTCGCTCGCGAAGTTGAGCCAACCGTGGGTTACCGTGACAAAGCGGACCACAGGTGCGCCGAGATTCGCGTTCACGCGAACAGAACGGACAGGGAGAGACACATGGCCAGCAAGGCTGAGAAGATCGTCGCCGGGCTCGGCGGCATCGACAACATCGAAGAAGTCGAAGGCTGCATCACCCGCCTGCGCACCGAGGTCGTGGACCCCGCCCTGGTCGACGAAGCCGCACTCAAGGCCGCCGGCGCCCACGGCGTCGTCAAGATGGGCACCGCGATCCAGGTCGTCATCGGCACCGACGCCGACCCGATCGCCGCCGACATCGAGGACATGATGTGAGCAGCTGACCCCAGGTCAGCCCACCACCGTCGACGAGGGCCCGTCCCGGCAGGGGAACGGGCCCTCCGTCATGTCCCGCTACGCTCGACCCATGTCTCGTATCGACGGCCGTACCCCCGAACAGCTCCGCCCCGTCACCATCGACCGCGGATGGAGCAAGCACGCCGAGGGCTCCGTCCTCGTCTCCTTCGGCGACACCAAGGTCTTCTGCACCGCCTCCGTCACCGAGGGCGTCCCGCGCTGGCGCAAGGGCAGCGGAGAAGGCTGGGTCACCGGCGAGTACTCCATGCTGCCCCGCGCCACCAACACCCGCGGCGACCGCGAATCCGTCCGCGGCAAGATCGGCGGCCGCACCCACGAGATCTCCCGCCTCATCGGGCGCTCCCTGCGCGCCGTCATCGACTACAAGGCCCTCGGCGAGAACACCATCGTCCTCGACTGCGACGTCCTCCAGGCCGACGGCGGCACCCGCACCGCCGCCATCACCGGCGCGTACGTCGCCCTCGCCGACGCCGTCGCCTGGGCCCAGGGCAAGAAGCTCGTCAAGGCCGGCCGCAAGCCCCTCACCGGCACCGTCGCCGCCGTCTCCGTCGGCATCGTCGACGGCGTCCCCCTCCTCGACCTCTGCTACGAGGAGGACGTCCGCGCCGACACCGACATGAACGTCGTCTGCACCGGCGACGGCCGCTTCGTCGAGGTCCAGGGCACCGCCGAGGCCGAGCCCTTCGACCGCAAGGAGCTCAACGCCCTCCTCGACCTCGCGTCCGGCGGCTGCGCCGACCTCGCCGAGATCCAGCGCAAGGCCCTCGAAGGCACGCTCTAGGACACACCGGGCGCCGGGGTCGCAACCCGGTCGCAACCCCACGCCCCCTGGACGCGTCCTGACGGACACACGGGCGCACGGATACGATCCGTGCGCCCGCACGAACGTCATGTACAGGGGGAGGACCCGCCTTGAAGCGCCGTCTCGCACTCGCGGTGGCCACGGCCGCCGCACTCACGACCGTCCTCAGCGGTTGTGGAGCTCTCGACACCGCCATGGACTGCGTCAAGACCGCCGACGCGATAGCCACGTCCGTCACGAAGCTGGAGCAGGCCGTCTCCAACGCGTCGAACGACCCGACGCAGATCGAGGAGTCCCTGAACTCGATCTCCACGGAGCTCGGCAACCTCAAGAACACGACGGGCAACGCCGACCTCGCGAAGGCCGTCGACGACCTCAGCAAGGGTGTCGAGACCGTCCGTACCGCGGTCAAGAACGGTGACGCGACCCCGGACATCCAGCCGATCACGGACGCGGCGGGCGAGGTGGCGAAGGTCTGCACGCCGGGCTGACCCGGCCGACCCCGGATAATCGACGACATGACGCGCCTCATCCTCGCCACCCGCAACGCGGGCAAGATCACCGAACTCCACGCGATCCTCGCCGACGCAGGTCTCGACCTGGAACTCGTCGGCGCGGACGCGTACCCGGAGATCCCCGACGTCAAGGAAACCGGCGTCACCTTCGCCGAGAACGCCCTCCTCAAGGCCCACGCCCTGGCCCGGGCCACCGGCCTGCCCGCCGTCGCCGACGACTCTGGCCTCTGCGTCGACGTCCTCAACGGCGCCCCCGGCATCTTCTCCGCCCGCTGGTCCGGCACCCATGGCGACGACCGCGCCAACCTGAACCTGCTCCTGGCCCAGCTCTCCGACATCGCGGACGAACACCGCGCGGCCCACTTCGCCTGCGCGGCGGCCCTCGCGCTCCCGGACGGCACGGAACGCGTGGTCGAAGGCCGTATGGAAGGCACCCTCCGCCACACCCCGAAGGGCACGAACGGCTTCGGCTACGACCCGATCCTCCAGCCGGAGGGGTACGACGTGACCTGCGCGGAACTGACTCCGGCGGAGAAGAACGCGATCAGCCACCGGGGGAAGGCGTTCAGGGCGCTGGTGCCGGTGGTGAGGGAACTGCTGGGCTGAGGATTGAAGCCGAGAAGAGCCGCCCTTCGGGCGGCTCTTCGAGTGGTGCGGCCGATGGGATTCGAACCCACATGGACGAAACGCCCAGAGGCACCTAAAACCTCCGCTTATACCATTCAGCAACGGCCGCGTGCACGGCCATGGTAGCGGTCACGCGGTATCCGGTCGCGAGGTGCGCCGATGTTTCCCGCGGCACCACGTCTCCGTCATCGAATGGCAGTTGGGGCAGAGGGAGCGAAGGTTCTCCCGGCGGTTGTCGAGCCTGGGGTCAGAACTTCGGACCCGGGGTCTGGGCCAGCACCAGTTCCGTCGCCTCCTCCGGGGTCTCCACCGACGGGGGTGAGCCTTGCAGGGGCCGGCGGGCCGTCTCCTTCATGCAGGCGACGGCGATGACGCCGACCAGGGCCGCGCCCATCGCGTAGTACGCCGGCATCAGGTTGTTCCCCGTCGCGCCGATCAGGGCCGTGATGACCAGCGGGGTCGTACCGCCGAAGAGCGACGTGGACAGGTTGTAGCCCACGGACAGCGAGCCGTACCGCACGTCCGTCGGGAAGAGCGCCGGGAGCGCCGCCGACATGGTGCCCAGCATGCAGACGAGCGACAGGCCGAGCATCAGCATGCCGAGGGAGACGGCCGGTATGCCGCCCTGGCCGATCAGCAGGAACGCGGGCAGCGACAGGAAGAGGAAGCCGAGCATGCCCGCCATCAGGACCGGCTTGCGTCCGAAGCGGTCGTTGAGGCGGCCGACCTGCGTGATGATCGCCATCAGGAGGACCATCACGAGGAGCAGGATCAGCAGTCCGTGCGTCTCGCTGTAGCCGAGCTCGTCGGAGAGGTACGTCGGCATGTACGACAGCAGCATGTAGTCGGTGATGTTGTACGCGCCGACGAGCGCGATGCACAGGATCAGCGCCGGCCACTGCTGGCGGAAGATCTTCGCGAGGTCGCCCTTGGTCGTCGCCCCCACCGCGTCCGCGGCCTCGGAGGCGGTCGACGCGTCGGACTCCAGCTTCTGGAAGGCGGGCGTCTCGTCGAGCCGCATCCGCAGGTAGAGGCCGACCAGGCCCAGCGGGCCCGCGACGAGGAACGGCACGCGCCACCCCCACGCCTCCATCGTGTCGGAGCCGAGCCACGCGGTGAGCGCCGTCACCAGGCCGGCCGCGCCGACGTAGCCCGCGAGCGTGCCGAACTCCAGGAAGCTGCCGAAGTAGCCGCGGCGGCGGTCGGGCGCGTACTCGGCGATGAAGGTGGACGCCCCGCCGTACTCGCCGCCGGTCGAGAAGCCCTGGACCATGCGGAAGAACACCAGGAGGACGGGTGCCCAGAAGCCGATGGAGGCGTACGAGGGGATGAGGCCGATCGCGAACGTGCCGACGGCCATGAGGATCATGGTGAGGGCGAGGACCTTCTTGCGGCCGAGGCGGTCACCCATCGGGCCGAACACCATGCCGCCGAGCGGTCGGATCAGGAAGGCCACCGCGAAGGTCGCGAACGACGACAGGAGCTGGACCGTGTCGTTGCCGGACGGGAAGAAGACGTGGCCGAGGGTGACGGCGAGGTAGGCGTAGATGCCGAAGTCGAACCACTCCATGGCGTTGCCCAGGGAGGCCGCCCGTACGGCCCGCTTGACCGCCGCCTCGTCCGTCACCGTGATGTCGGTGCGTCGGAGCTTGGGCCGGCGGCGTCGGGTGACGGCTCTGAACAGACGCGGATGGCGTCTGCGGGCAGCGGGATCGGCCGCGGGATCGCGGTCTGTGGCCGACATGACCGTACGTCCTCTCTGGGGGAGTCACTCCAGGGGGCGCTTCTGCACGGTCATGCCGTTCACAAACGGAACCCGTCCCTGATTGGGACGTCCGTCACGTCGTGGGGGGTCTCAGGCCCCGGGGGCCCCGATGGAGAGGTCCTTGAGGATCTTGGCGACGTGGCCGGTGGCCTTCACGTTGTAGAAGGCGTGCTCCACCTTGCCGTCCTCGTCGACGACGACGGTCGAGCGGATCACGCCTGTCACCGTCTTGCCGTAGAGCTTCTTCTCGCCGAAGGCGCCGTACGCCTCCAGGGTCGTCTTCTCCGGGTCGCCGACCAGCGTGACCTGGAGGTTCTCCTTCTCGCGGAACTTCGCCAGCTTCTCCGGCTTGTCGGGGGAGACGCCGATGACGTCGTAGCCCGCCGCGGCCAGCACGTCCAGGTTGTCCGTGAAGTCGCAGGCCTGCTTGGTGCAGCCGGGGGTGAGGGCGGCCGGGTAGAAGTAGACGATGACCTTGCGGCCCTTGTGGTCCGCGAGGGAGACCTCGTTGCCGTCCGCGTCGGGCAGGGTGAAGGCGGGGGCGGTGTCGCCGGGCTGCAGTCGCTCGCTCATGGCTCTCCTCGGGATGGTTCGCGTACGCGAGGAGAGCCTAATGGGGGACGGCTGTCGGGGGTCGGGGGCGGCCCATCGGCGGCGGAGCTGACAGACTGTCCGTCAACGACCGGAATACGACTACGGAGGCAGCGCGGTGTCGGAGTCCAGGACCCCTGCGCAGATCGAGGCGGACATCGTCCGCCGGCGCGAGCAGCTCGCCGTCACTCTCGACGAGATCGGCATTCGGATGCACCCGAAGACGATCATCGGGGACGCGAAGGCCAAGGTCGCTTCGACGGTCGACCAGACCGCCGGGCGGGCCTTCGTCGCCGTGAACCGGACCGTCTCGGACGTGAAGGCACGTTTCACCCATGAGGACGGAGCGCCCCGCCTGGAGCGGGTGGTACCGGTGGCGCTGGTGGCCGTGGCGCTCGTCGGGCTGCTCGCCGTGTCCTCCCGCAGGGGCGGCGGCTCCTCCCGCAAGCGCCGGCGGTGACCCGGGACGCCCCCTCCCCGCCACGGGTCCCGCACCCGGGCAGGTAGGTTCACCCCGTGAGCGAGAACACGCACGACAAGCTGCCCATCCGGATGCTCCACGACCGGGTCCTGGTCCGCACCGACTCCCCGGAGGGGGAGCGGCGTTCCGGCGGGGGCATCCTGATTCCGGCGACCGCCGCCGTCGGCCGTCGTCTCGCCTGGGCCGAGGTGGTCGCGGTCGGTCAGAACGTCCGTACCGTCGAGATCGGTGACCGGGTGCTCTACGACCCCGAGGACCGTGCCGAGGTCGAGGTGCGGGGGGTCGCGTACGTCCTGATGCGGGAGCGCGATCTGCACGCGGTGGCCGCGGACCGGTTCCAGGGCGCGACGGACTCGACCGGGCTGTATCTGTAGGGAGCTTCGGGTTCGGGGCCCCGGTGACGACGGTCACCGGGGCCTTCGTCCGTCCTTTGCTAGCCTGGAGGGACCCCGACGAGACGCGCCGTACCGGGTTCTTCGACAAGACGACGCACTCCTGTTGTTCCGTCTCGCGGAGGTGTCGTCGTCATGGCCTGGGTTCTTCTCGTCGTCGCGGGTCTGCTGGAAGTCGGCTGGTCGATCGGTATGAAGTACACCGACGGTTTCACCCGCCTGTGGCCCAGTGTGTTCACCGGCGCCGGGATCGTCGCCTCGATGCTGCTGCTCTCGCATGCCGCGAAGACGCTGCCGATCGGTACGGCGTACGGCGTGTGGGTGGGGATCGGCGCGGCCGGTGCGGCGGTGCTCGGCATGGTGGTGCTGGGTGAGCCGGCGACCGCCGCCCGGATCTTCTTCGTGTGTCTGCTCCTGGTCGCGGTGGTGGGTCTGAAGGCGACCTCGGGTCACTGACCGGGAGCGGTACGGGGGGCCAGGGGGCTGCGGGAGACCACGCCGCCGGGCTCCGCCCCACCCGGCCCGCCGGGCCCCGCCCCACCCGTCTCGCCCGGCCCCGCCTCGTCCGGACGCACGGCGCCGGGCCCCGCCTCGCCCGTCTCCGGGGTCTCCTGCGACTCGTAGGACTCGACGGAGCCGTCGGCCCCCTCCGGGTCGTCAAGGCCGTCCGGCAGCGCTGCCTCCGGTGGCATCTCCTCCGTCCCCGGCATGAGCCGGAGGTCGAAGTCCCGTGGCGGTGTCGCGGCCAGGGCCTCGCGGGTGAACCGGCCCCAGATCTCGGCGGGTGCCCCGCCGCCGTTGATCCTCGGCAGTCCGAGGGCCCCGTACAGCGGTTCCTGGCGGCCCGACTCGGGGTCCTGGCCCATGAGGGCGACGACGGTCGCGAGTTCGGGGGTGTAGCCGGCGAACCAGGCGGCCTTGTCGTCCTCCGCCGTGCCCGTCTTGCCCGCCGCGGGGCGGCCCGCGGCCTGCGCGGCCGTTCCCGTGCCCGTGTCGACGACGCTCCGCAGGATCGCGGTCGTCGTGTCGGCGGCCTCCCGGCTCACGGCCTGCCGGGCCGGTGCGGCGGGCACGGACAGCTCGTGGCCGTCCCTGCTGATCCGCTCGACCAGGGTGTGGGCGCCGTGCCGGCCGTGTGCGGCGAGGGTGGCGTACGCCGTCGCCATGTCGAGGACGCTGGCGGTGGCGGGGCCGAGTGCGATGGAGGGGGAGGCGGTGAGGTCGGGGGTGGAGCCGGGCAGGCCGAGGGCGACGGCGGTCCGCCGTACGTGCCCGGGGCCGACGTCGACGGCCATCTGGGCGTACACGGCGTTCACCGAGAGGTCGGTGGCGGTGCCGACGGGGATCTCCCCGTAGCTCTGGTCGTCCTCGTTGGCGGGGTCGTACGGGTGGCCGTTCCAGCCTTCGACCGGACGCCGGTTGGTGCCGTCGTACAGGGTGTGCGGGGTGATCGGTTCGCCGTGCTGGGTCTGCGCCCCGCTCTGTACGGCTGCGGTGAAGACGAACGGCTTGAAGGTGGAGCCGACCTGGTAGTCGCGGCGGGTGGCGTTGTTGACGTACTGCCGGGTGTAGTCGACGCCGCCGTACATGGCGAGGACCCTGCCGCTCGCCGGGTCGACGGCCGCCGCCCCGACCCGTACGTACCGGTCGGCGGGGACCCTCGCCGGGTCGAGCCGGGAGGTGACGCGGTCCTCGACGGCCTGGACGAGCGCGTCCTGTTTGGCCGGTTCCAGGGTGGTGGTGATGCGGAAGCCGCCGCCGGCGAGGGTCTTCTCGTCGACGATCCCGCGGGCCGTGAGGTACTCCTCGACGGCCTGCACGAGGTAGCCGCGCTGTCCGGAGAGGCCGGTGGCGGGGCGGGCGGTCTGCGGGTCGGGGAAGCGGGCGGCGCCGCGGTCGGCGGGGGTCAGCCAGCCCTCGGTGACCATGCCGTCGAGGACGTAGTCCCAGCGGGCGACGGCCTTGGCGCGGTTCTCGGGGTGGGTGGTGACGTCGTAGGCGCTGGGGGCCTTGAGGAGGGAGGCGAGGTACGCGCCTTCGGCGGTGTCGAGGTCCTGGACGTCCTTGCCGTAGTAGGCGCGGGCGGCGGCCTGGACGCCGTACGCGTTCCGGCCGAAGTAGCTGGTGTTCAGATAGCCCTGGAGGATCTCCTCCCTGCTCTTCTCGCGGCCGAGCCTGATCGCGATGAAGAACTCCTTCGCCTTGCGGGTGAGGGTCTGCTCCTGGCCCAGGTAGTAGTTCTTGACGTACTGCTGGGTGATGGTGGAGCCGGACTGGCGGCCCTTGCCGGTGACGGTGTTCCAGGCGGCGCGGAGCATCGCCTTGGGGTCGACGGCGCGGGAGGTGTGGAAGTCGCGGTCCTCGGCGGCGAGGACGGCCTGCCGGACGGGGAGGGGGACGCGGTCGAGCCGTACGTTCTCGCGGTTGACCTCGCCGTCGCGGGCGAGGGGGCTGCCGTCCCGGTAGAGGTAGACGTTGGACTGGGCGACGGCGGCGGCGTTGGCGGGCGGGATCTCGACCAGGAGGTAGCCGGCGGCGAGGGCGCCGGCGAGCAGCAGGACGGAGAGCAGGAGGAGCCCGAAGAGGGTGCGCAGGACGCGGCGGGGGCGGGAGCGTCCGGCGGGGCGGGGCGGGGGTGTTCGTGCGGGGAGGGTGGGGTCCCTCGGCTCCCAGCCTCGCTCCCGGGCCGGGCGGGGCGGCCGGGGGGTGTCGGAGTCGCTCATGCCGGAGGAAAGGGACATGACATCAGATAGTGCACCGAAAGGGGCGAAACTGCCGAACGCGACCCGGATCTGTCGCGAAATCCCGTCGCGGCACCCCCGACCCGACCACTAGGGTCGTGCGCTTCGCTGTCCTCCACGCCGGAAAGGGAGCCTCATGCTGCGGCTGTACGCGACGGTGGCCGCGGGCGGGTTCCGGCGCCACGCCGCCTACCGGGTGGCGACGGCGGCGGGGGTCTTCACCAACAGCGTCTTCGGCTTCATCCTGTCGTACACCTACATCGCCCTCTGGGACGAACGGCCGCGGCTCGGCGGCTACTCGATGGACGACGCCCTCGCCTACGTGTGGATCGGACAGGCGCTCCTCACCGTCTGCGGCCTGATGGGCGGCGGCTTCGAGGACGAGCTGATCGAGCGGATCAGGACCGGGGACATCGCCGTCGACCTCTACCGCCCGGCCGACCTCCAGGCCTGGTGGTTCTCGGCCAACGCGGGCAGGTGCGCCTTCCAGCTGCTCGGCCGCGGGGCCGCCCCGATGGCGATCGGAGCGCTTGCCTTCCGGTTCACGACGCCGTCGGGACCGGGCGGCTGGCTCGCCTTCCTGGTGGCCGTGGCGCTGGGCTCGACGGTCAGCTTCGCGATCTGGTACCTGGCGGCGATGAGCGCGTTCTGGCTGCTCGACGGCCAGGGCGTGGTCCAGGTGGTGTGGCTGGGCGGGCTGTTCTTCTCGGGGATGCTGCTCCCGCTGAACGTGTTCCCCGGCACCCTGGGCGAGATCGCGCGGATGCTGCCCTGGGCGTCCCTGCTCCAGGTGCCGGCCGACGTGTACCTCGGGAAGTACGAGGGGGCCGCCGAGCTGGCGGGGGCGTACGCCTTCCAGGGCTGCTGGGCGCTCGTCCTGCTCGCGGCGGGACGGCTGGTGCAGTCGGCGGCGACGCGGAAGGTGGTGGTGCAGGGTGGCTGAGACGGCGGCCGGCGCCCGTCGGGACCGGGACTCCCCGCGTACGTACCGGGGGAGGTCGGCGGACGCCTGGCGTACGTACCGGATGGTGGCGGGCATGTGGATCCGGTCCACGATGACGTACCGCTCGTCCTTCGCGCTCACGGTCGTCACCAGCTTCTGCGTCACCTTCTTCGACTTCGTCGTCATCCTCCTGATGTTCGGTCAGGTGAAGGGACTGGGCGGCTTCACCTTCGCGGAGGTCGCCCTCCTTTACGGGACGGCGGGCACGTCGTTCGGGATCGCGGACCTGACGATGGGCTCGATGCAGCGGATGGGCAGGCGGGTGCGGGACGGCTCGCTCGACACCTTCCTCATGCGCCCGGCGCCGCTCCTCGCCCAGGTCGCGGCGGACAAGTTCGCGCTGCGACGGCTCGGCCGGGTCGCACAGGGCCTGTTCGTCCTGGTCTGGTCCCTTGTCCTGCTCGACGTGGACTGGACGCCGGTGAAGGTGGTGCTGCTGCCGGTGACGGTGGTCTGCGGGGCGGTGATCTTCGCCGCGGTGATGGTCCTCGGGGCGTCGGCGCTGTTCTGGATGCAGGACGCGGCGGAGGTGACGAGCTCCTTCACGTACGGCGGGAACACCCTCCTCGCCTACCCGCCGACGATCTTCGCGCAGGAGCTGGTGCGGGGTGTCGTGTACGTCGTACCGCTGGCGTTCGTGAACTGGCTGCCCGCCCTGTACGTACTCGACCGGCCGACCCCGGCGGGCGTACCGGGGTGGACGGTCTTCGCCTCGCCGCTGGTGGCCCTGGTCTGCTGCGGGGTGGCGGGGATCGCGTGGCGGGCGGGCATCCGCTCGTACCGCTCGACGGGAAGCTGACGGCGACTGCCGGAAGCTCAGCGACTGGGAGGAGCCGAGGGGCGTGCCGTTCATCGAACTGGAATCACTGGAGAAGGTCTTCACGGTCCGCCGGAAGGCAGCCGGCCTGCTCCGCCGCGAGAAGAAGGAGGTCCGGGCGGTCGACGGCATCAGCTTCGGCGTCGAGCGCGGCGAGATGGTCGGCTACATCGGCCCGAACGGCGCCGGGAAGTCCACCACGATCAAGATGCTGACCGGCATCCTCACCCCCAGCGGCGGCCGGCTGAGGGTCGCGGGCATCGACCCGGCGCGCGAACGGACCCGGCTCGCCCAGCGGATAGGGGTCGTCTTCGGACAGCGGACGACGCTCTGGTGGGACCTGCCGCTGAAGGACTCGTACCGGCTGATGCACCGCATGTACCGCATCCCCGACGCCCGCTACCGGGAGAACCTCGGCCGCTGCGTGGAGCTCCTGGAGCTCGGCGAGCTGCTGGACGTGCCGGTCCGGCAGCTCTCCCTGGGCCAGCGGATGCGCGGGGACATCGCGGCGGCGCTGCTGCACGACCCGGAGGTGCTGTACCTGGACGAGCCGACGATCGGCCTCGACGTCGTCTCGAAGGGGCGGGTACGGGAGTTCCTCCGCGACCTGAACACCGCGCAGGGCACCACGGTCCTGCTCACCACACACGACCTGACCGACATCGAGCAGCTCTGCTCCCGGGTCATGGTCATCGACCACGGACGCCTGATGTACGACGGCGAACTCGCCGGCCTGCACGCCGTGGGCGAGAGCGAACGGCTCCTGGTCGTGGACCTGGAACGGGAACTGCCCCCGATCGACGTGCCCGGAGCCCGCCACGTACGGTCTGAGGGGCCCCGCCAGTGGCTGGCCTTCCCGGCCGCGGCGTCGGCGGCGCCACTGGTGGCGACGGTGGCCGCGGGGTACCCGCTCGTCGACCTCTCGGTGCGGGAGCCGGACATCGAGGCGGTGATCGCGAAGATGTACGGGGGAACTCGGGACGAGCGCCGGGAGTCCCTGAGGTAGGAGGTCGACTGATGGTGAGTTTCTCGTACACGGCGGCGGACGAGGAGAAGAGCAGGGGCGTCCGGCGCATGAAGACGCTGGCGACGTCCCTGCTCGCGGCGGTCGCCGTGGTCTACGCCCTGGCCACCTGGGCGGAGAACGCGGGGTGGGGGGCCTGGACGGGCTATGTCGCGGCGGCGGCCGAGGCCGGGATGGTCGGCGCGCTCGCGGACTGGTTCGCGGTCACGGCCCTCTTCCGGCACCCGCTGGGCGTACCGATCCCGCACACGGCGATCATCCCGAAGAAGAAGGACCAGCTGGGCGCGTCGCTCGGCTCCTTCGTCGGTGAGAACTTCCTCTCCGCCGACGTCGTACGGGGCAGGCTGCACGCCTTCGGCATCGGCGGCCGCCTCGGCGCGTGGCTCGCGGACCCGGCGCACGCGGACCGCGTCACGGCGGAGGCGTCGACGGCGCTACGGGGCGCGCTGACGGTGCTCCGCGACTCGGACGTCCAGGCGGTCGTCGGGGAGGCGATCACCCGGCGGGCCGAGGCCGTGGAGATCGCGCCCGGCCTCGGCAAGACCCTGGAGAAGATCGTCACGGACGGAGCCCACCACAGGGCCGTCGACCTGGTGTGCACCCGCGCCCACGACTGGCTGGTGACGCACGGCGAGTCGGTCATGGACGCGGTGCAGGGCGGCGCGCCGGGCTGGACCCCCCGCTTCGTCGACAAGCGCATCGGCGAGCGCGTCTACAAGGAACTCCTCCGCTTCGTGACCGAGGTGCGGGACATGCCGGGCCACCCGGCGCGCGGCGCGATCGACCGCTTCCTCACGGACTTCGCGACCGACCTGCAGGGCGACACGGACACCCGCGCGCGCGTCGAACGGCTCAAGTCGGACCTCCTGGCCCGCCCGGAGATCCAGGACATCATCGCCTCGGCGTGGTCCTCGGTCCGGGCGCTGATCCTCGCGGCGGCGGAGGACGACCGCAGCCAACTCCGCCTCCGCGCCCGCGCGTCCCTGATCTCCCTGGGCAACCGCCTGTCGACGGACACCCGCCTCCAGGAGAAGGTCGAGGGGTGGGCCGAGGACGCGGCGGCGTACGTGGTCACGACGTACCGCCGCGAGATCACGTCCCTGATCAGCGACACGGTCGCCGGCTGGGACGCCACCCAGACCTCGAAGAAGATCGAGGCGAACATCGGCAGGGACCTCCAGTTCATCCGCATCAACGGCACGGTGGTGGGAGCGCTGGCGGGCCTGCTGATCTACACGGTGAGCCATGGGGTGGGGGGCTGAGGGTCAGCCTTTGGTACGGGTGACAGCCCAGGAGGCGACGGCCATACCGCCGGCGACGGAGAACACGGCGGGCCAGGCCCCGATCTTCTTGGCGAGCGGATGGGACCCGGCGAACGCGGCGACGTAGGCGGCACCGAGCCCGGCGGCCACCTTCCCGCCGCCCACCTGCTGCCACTCCCTGGCGGCCACTCCACCGGCCACGGCGAGCACGGCGCCCCCGAGGGGCCGGTTCTTGGTCCACCGGGCGACGGCGTACCCACCGACGAGCCCGACGGCGGCGACGGCGGGGGAGGGGATACGGGGCATGGCGGAGGTCTTCCGACTAGGGGTTTCGTCCTGTGAGCCTACGAGGGGGTGCGAAGGAGTGGGTCGCACGCGCCGCAGAGGGTCTCGTCGGCGAGGGGTCGGAAGAGCATGGGCTGGGTGTGGTCACCGGAGCATTCGCGGGTGCCGTGGAGCCGGGCGGAGAGCCGGTGGGCGGACGGTGAGGGCGGGGACGGCGAGGACGGCGGGGACGGCGGGGACGGCGGGGCGAGTGGAGGCACGTCGCGGAGCAGGTACCGCACGAGCCCACCGGGCCGGTGGACGGACGTCCCGGCACCGGGCAGGCCGCGCAGGACGTGTTCGTGGACGTCGGTGGAGGTGTGTCCGGCGTCGAGCCAGCGGGCGGCGAGGCGGGTGAGTTCGTCGCGCATGGCGGGTGGGATGTGGCGGAGGGCGGGGGAGAGGAGGGGCAGGGCGCCGACGAGGGCGCGGGCGTCGGGGAGGTGAGGGCTCGGGGTGTGGTCGGTCACGGGGCTTTCGCCGGTCCTGGCCGCCTCGTCTGCCTCGTCTGCCTCGTCCGCCTCGGCCGTCTCCTCCGTCTCGGCCGGAAGGTTGGAGGTGTCTTCCTTCGGGTCTTTCTTTGGATGACGGTCGGTGGGCGGGGTGCCCGGTTCACCGACGGCCGGTTTCCGGGGACTCGGTACGACCTGCGGGGATGCCTGGTCCGCACAGGTGAGGAGGGGTGTCCGGGCGAGGAGCTTGACGGCCTGGTCGGCGGTCAACGGGGTGTTGGAGACGAGCTGTTGGGTCATCCAGTGACCGCCGGCGCCCTGGACGCGCCGCTCGTGCACGAAGCCTTCCTCCTTGAGCTGCCGCTTGGCGCGGGTGAACGCGGATGCCCCGATCCGGGCACGTTCGGCGGTCCGGGAGAGTGACTCGCGGGCGCCCTGGGGAAGGGAGAGCTGCCAGGTCAGAAGCCGGACGGCGTCGGAGGAGAGCCGAGGGTGCCGGATGAGTTCGTGCGAGAACTGACTGAAGGCACGGGAGGGCGCGTTAAAGTGCCGGTAGATCACGGTGGGCTGCTTCCACTGGTGGTTCAGGCCCCCGCCGACGGTTCCAGCCATCGACGGGGGCCGTTTTGCGTGAACGTACCGCACAAATTGCGTTCATCCGATCGCGAAGAGTGAAGAACGCTCGTGTGGGTGACGGGAAGGGCCAACAGGACTGGAGGGCAGTCCCACCAGAAGCCAACGAACCCGGCCCGCCCGAAGGGTCGACTTCCCAGCCGGATGGTGTCCGCATGGTGCCGTCCCCGGGATCGCTGGTTTCCCGGGGCGCCTACCGCAGCCGGGCCGTCAGTCGCTCACTCTTGGGCGGGCAGCGAGTCGACGAAAGTCTGCCAGGGGGCGGATTGCATAGAGATGGTGGGTCCTTGTGTAAATTTTGAGTCGCGTATGAAAATCTTCGTCTTTGTTTGTGCGCACTCTAGACATTCGCCACCCGAGCCGTTGCTGTAGGACGACTTTTTCCAATTAAGGTTAGGGGATGGTTTGCTCGTTATGCGCTTCATCTCGTTTTCTCCTTCAAGAGGTTGTTGATCAGTTGGGTCGATCGGTGGGGGCTTGCGGCCGCCGCTCGCAGATTGTCGAAGGCTCTGGCGTATGCGCGCACCTCCTCACGCCCCTCCATGTAGATCGCGTCAGTAATGCCATCCCGATACACGATGTCAGGGTCCTCGGGGTCGGGGAATCCCAGCATGGTGAAGGATCCCGTTGCCGGATAGGGGCCAGCGTCAAAGGGCATGACCTGGACAGTGACGTTGGGGAGCTCGCCGGTCTCGAGCAAGGCCTCCAGCTGCTCACGCATGAGGGAATGGTCTCCGACGATGGTCCGGAGCGCGCTCTCGTGCACCACGAACCAGGCATCTGGCGCTTGGAGCGATCGAAGCCTTTCCTGGCGTTCCATGCGGACCTGTACGGCCCGCTGGATGTCTTCGCCGCTCATGTGGTTGGTTGCGCGATGTAGTTCGCTCGCGTACGTGGGTGTCTGCATGAGGCCAGGGATGAACTCGTTCTGGTACTGGCGAAACGTAGAGGCGTCTTGCTCCAAGCCGATGTAGCTGGAGAACCAGGAAGGAACTCCGCTTCCGTGGGATTGCCACCAGCCCTTCTGTTTGGCTTGCTTCGCCAGAGACTTGAGAAATTCTCTTAGTTCGTCGTCCACTTCGTAGAACCGGCAGAGGGCTTCAACGTCGGAAGGTTGGACCCGGCCACTGCCTGTTTCCATGCGGTTGACCTTGGATCCACTCCAGTCCAGGGCGTCTCCGACCTGCGCGCAGGTGAAGTCGTTCGCCTCGCGGAGCTTCTTCAACTCGATCGACAGTCGCCGACGGCGAGCGGTGGGCGAGCCAGCCATGTCCTTCTCCCCTCACTAGCGGATGTCCAGTCTGCGCACCAGATGATGGCCCGCCAATCGCTCGTTAGTGGGAATCTCGCTGTGCACATTGCAAGAAGGGATGCGCACCGCCCACTCTGATGATCCGTCACTGGCTGTCAAGAAGCATGTGGATGTGGGAGGTTGGCGTGAACGACGACGGATGTATGGTGCGCAAGCCGTGGGAGCTTTCGTTCTTGGCGGAACCGCGGGAAGTTGCCGGGCTTCGCCGTGTTGTGGGACTCCACCTGAAGCTCTGGGGGCTGGTGCGGCAGATCGCGGCTGCTCAGCTCTGCGTCACTGAACTGGTCACGAACGTGATTCGCCACGTGGGGGTGGGTACCCCGACCTCGCTCCGTCTGATGATGAACGGCACCTACTTGCGGATCGAGGTACGTGATCCGGAATGTCACATGTTGCCGACGATGTCCACCGTTGGGCCTGAGGCCGAGACCGGCAGAGGTTTGGCATTGGTCGACGGGATCACGGATCGTTGGGGCGTCCTGCTGGGAGCGGACCGCAAGGTCACATGGTGTGAGATTGCGACCGACCTCACGACGCCCCATGGACACAGTGGCGGCATGCGTGTCACGCGGGCGGAAGCCATGATCTCCCTCTACGGTACCGTCGCTTCTCCCCGGGCGGTCAACGCGAGTCGGCTGACTACGGTTGTGGCCAAGGATGCCGCGATCGATGTGATCGTCGACCTCCTGCACTGGATGGGCGCCCACGGATATGACGTCGACGATGCTCTGGACGCGGCCCAAGTGCGCTTTGAAGCTGGGGCGTGAGCGTCGCGGACAACGTGACGAGGTAGCGCGATCTCCTATCTGCGTCGAGGCGTTCTGATCTAGATTCTCTGCATGGGGATTCGAGACTTGTTGGGCGAGGTCACCAACACGTACGACCGTAACGCTGGTTCGGGGCGTGAAGTCAAGGGGCAGCAGGTGCTGCGGGGGGTCGCGAGCCGTACGGACCTTGCCCTTCCACCAGGTTTCAGAGCCAAAGGGCATGGAGGTCAGACGACTCCGGCAGCGACGCCGTGGATCGGCGTCTTCGACGAGCAAGGGATGCGAGACCCTAAGAAGGGCTTGTATCTCGCCTACATCTTCAGCGCTGACCTGAAGAACGTGACCCTGACCTTGCAGCAAGGGATTACCTGGTTGGAAGACGCGCTGGGGAAAGGCAGAGCGCGCGAGGAGCACCTACGTCATCACGCGGCGAGACTCCGTCGGGCTGTGAGACGGCAGGAGAATCTTGAGTGGGTGGACGAACCGGCTCTAAGGGATGGAGCGGCGCGACCGAGGGCGTACGAGGCGGCCAGCGTGATTGCCAAGGTGTATGACACCGCCGCCTTGCCGAGCGACGTCGCGCTGTTGGAGGACCTCTTGCTCGGCGTCCAATCTCTGCGGCGGGCTGAAGAGTTTGATCGTGTCTGGTGGATGAGTAACGACGCTGACGCTCTCGAGCTTGCCTACGACCTGAGCGGCCACGCTCGACAGACCACTGAATCCGCGGCTGACTTCGATCCGCTCGCTGGCTTCCAGCCGAAGGCCAGTGATGAGTACACGGCGCAGATCAGAGCCCGTCAGCAGGTCAAGCAGCGAAGCCATGAGGACCTCGTCAAGGACTTCGGCCTCTACGTCGCAGGTCGTGGGTACACCCCCATAACGCGGCTACAGCACCCGAAAGACCTGGTTCTGCGACAGCAGCACGTCTCTGAGGGGCCCGGGGACGAGTGGCTTGTCGAAGCGAAGATCGTCCGTCACGGGAACCCGACGGTGGCGGTACGCGAGGCTCTAGGGCAACTCTACGAGTACCGCCACTTCCTCTACCGGAAACAGCCGGAGCCCTTCCTTGTAGGCCTCTTCTCCGAAGAGATCGGGGTGTACGCCCCGTACCTGGAAGAGCAGGGGATCGCTTCGGTCTGGCGGTGCGATGACGGATGGGGAGGTTCCCCCAGCGCACGGGACTGGGGGATGACGACGGAGTAGCGCCGGGTTACGTGGAGGCACCCCCGTGGCACTCCCCGTACGTCCGACCCGACCCGCACCAGCACGCCGAGGAGCGCGCCGGAGGCCAAGCCGTAGCGCGCCCACGGGCCGCCAAGGTCGTCGCGTACTGGGGGAGGAGGTCCGCGTTCGAGGGGTGGGTGGATTCCGAGGCGGCGAAGGCTTCGTAGGAGGGGACCGTGGCGCGGACGATGCCCAGGTTGGGGGTGCCGGCCTGGGAGAGTTCGCGGAGGGAGGCCTCGATGTCGGTCAGGTGTGCCCGGTAGGTGGGGTACTCGGCTTCCAGTTCCGGGTACGAGGCGAGCAACTCGTCCAGTTCCGGTTCCAGCCAGTGGAGGACCGCCACCGGGAACGGGCGGGAGAGGGCCGTGCGGTAGGTGCCGAGTTCCGAGCGGAGGCGGTCGATCTCCGCCTGGAGTTCCGCCGGGTCCTCGGAGCCCAGCGACCACAGGCGCTTCGGGTCGTGCAGTTCGTCCAGGGGGACCGCCCCGCTGTGCAGCCGGTCCGCCTGCACGTCCCGGTCGTCGTGCGGCAGCGCCAGCATCCTGCGGACCCGGTGCCGGGTGATCAGGAGCGACTGGGTCGCGTGGGGGAGTTCCGGTGAGGTGACGAGGAGGTCCGCCGCCTCCGTCAGCGTGGACTCCGCCGCCTCCAGTTCGTCGTGGGCCTCCAGCGTCTCCGCCGCGATCTCCCACGGCGCCGCCTCCGAGGGCCGTGCGCTCCGGAGGCCGTCGATGATCGCCCGCGCCTCGGCCTCGTGGCCGTACTCCCACAGGTTCGCCGCCTTCAGCGCCCTGATCAGGTGCGGCTCCGCCGGCGCGGACGACAGGAGCGAGTCGTAGAGGGCTGCCGCCCCCGGGCGGTCGCCCGCCAGCTCCAGGTGGGCCGCGGCCTGGAGGAGCAGGGGCTCCCGGTCCTCCGGGTACTGCGCGGCGGTGCGCAGCAGGCGCTCGGCTTCGGCGGCGTGGGCGGCAGGTGTGTCGGGGCGCATGCGCTCCACCGTACTGCTGTACATGCCTGGAGAGTTGGCGCCCCAGCCCTTGTCGTGCCCCGCGTGCGAGCCAGGGTCGGGCAGCGGATACCGGTCCTCGTCCCGTCGCGGGGACGGTGCCGTCCGGGTGCCCGTGTGCTGTGCGTGGCTGCCGAGACCGCTGTCACCTGTGGTGTCGTCCTGCGGCTCCTTCCCGTCCACCAGCTCCGGTGGACCCGCCAGCAGGCCGCGCCGAGGTCCGTCAACAGGTGTACGCGCCGGAGCGGGAGTGGGGCATCTCTCCCTCCGGTGATTCCCCCCGGTTCTCCTCCTGTCCCGCCTTCCGCCTCTCCCCCTGGCGCTTCAGGGGGGCGGCCTTCCTCCGTGGCCTCTCCCGTACCGCGCTCCCCGTGACATCGGGGTCATCCGGGCCGTGCCCCGCTCCCTCGTCAGGCCCTCGTACGGGTACGACGCCCCCGGCACCCATTTCACCCTCACCACCTGCACCCCCGAGCTCAGCAGCGCCTACCGGCTCGTCGTCCGGGCGAAGCTCGTCCCGGGCCGGTGACCCCGCCCCAGTACGAGGGTGAGGACGGCGCCGATCAGGGCCAGGCCCGCCGAGACGAGGACCGCCCTGTCCGGTCCCGCCGTCGCCAGGGCGAGCGTCAGGGCCACACCCGCCGAGGAACCGATGTAGCGCGCGGTGTTGTTGGCGCCCGAGCCCATCGCCGCCCGCTCCGGCGGTACGGAGTCGACCGCGAGCCGGGGCAGCGCCGCGTTCAGGAGGCCACTGCCCGCGCCCGCCACCACCAGGCCCGGGATCAGCCGGGGCCACGAGCCGGCCGGCCCCTCGATCGTGCCGAGCAGGGCGAGGACCCCCGCCGCCGACAGGACGAACCCCAGAGTCAGTTGGTACGGGGCGGAGAGCCGGGCCGGGAGGCGGCGCGCCTGCAGGGCCACCACGAACGCCGTGCCCGACCAGAGCACGAACAGCCCGGCCGCCCCCAGCGGAGACATCCCGGCCCCGCTCTGGACCAGTGCGGGCACCACGCTGAACAGGCCGATCACCGCCAGGCCCGTGAACAGCGCCCCCAGGGTCGACGCCAGGAACGCGGGCCGCCGCAGCAACGCCAGGTCCACCATGGGCGTACGGCTCCGGCGTTCGACCGCCACGAAGAGGGCGATCAGGGCGACGGCGGCCAGCAGCAGGAGGCCCACGCGGGGGCGCAGCCAGCCGTCCCGGCCGAGGGTGAGTGCCGTGAGCAGGGCCGCGAGCGCCAGGCCGAGGGCCGCCGCGCCCGCGATGTCGGGGCGGGGCCTTGCCGCGTCCCTCGTCGGCCGGTCGTCCGGCAGCGTCCGCGCGCCGATCGTCGCCCCCTCCTGCGGCAGCGTCCGCGCACCGATCGTCGCCGTCGCCAGTGCCGCCGCCCCCAGGGCCGCGTACGCGAGGCGCCAGTCCGCGAGGCTCAGGGCGCCCGCGAGCAGGGGGCCGAGGGCGATGCCGCCGCTGACGGCGGCGCCCCAGATGCCGGTGGCCCTGACCCGGTCGCGGCCCGTCGGGTACGCGTGGGCCAGCAGGCCCAGGCTGCCCGCGAGGACCGCCGCGCTCGCCGCGCCCTGGGCGACCCGGGCCAGGGTGAAGGTGAGCGTGGAGGCCGCGAGGGCGCCGAGGGCGGTGGTGAGGCCGAGGGCGAGGGTGCCGAGCAGGAAGACCCGGCGGCGCCCGTGGGCGTCGGCGAGGCTGCCGGCCACCAGGAGGAGGACGGCGAGGCCGAGCGGGGTGCCGTTGAGGAGCCAGGCCTGGGCGGAGGCCGGGGTCGCGAAGGCGGCGGCCATGTCGGGGAGGGTGACCATCGGCGCCGTGTAGTTCATCAGCGCGATCGCCGTCGCCGTGGCGGTGACGGCGAGGGCGGCCCCCGGGCGGGAGCCGCGGGGCGGGGCGGCGGGAGGTGCGGTGGACGCGAGCTGGGGCACGGCGGGGACCTCCACCGGTCGGTTCGGTCAATGAACTCAACGCGAGGATTTACGGTAGCAGGTTGGTTCAATCAATGAACCTTGCCGGTTACGATGGGTCCCATGGCTCTCGGCAAGGACTACGCCCACCAGCAGTGCACCATCGCCCGCGCCCTCGAAGTCATCGGTGAGCGCTGGACCCTCCTCGTCGTCCGCGACGCCTTCTACGGCGTCCGCCGCTACAGCGACTTTCTCGTCCACCTCGGCGCACCCCGCGCCGTCCTCGCCGCCCGCCTCCAGGCCCTCGTCGAGGCAGGCGTCCTCGACCGGCGGCGCTACCAGGAGTCACCCCCGCGCGACGAGTACGTGCTCACCGCGCGCGGCCTCGCCCTCTGGCCCGTGCTGCGCTCGCTCGGCGCCTGGGGCCGGGCCGAGGTCCCCGGAGCCGTACCGGTACGCCACTTCCACCACGCCGACTGCGGCACCGAACTCGGCCCGTACGGCGAGTGCCCGGCCTGCCGCGTCCCCGTACCGCCCGCCGACGTCGAGATGCGCCCCGGCACGGGACTCGATGCGGACCCCGCCGATCCGGTCAGCCGCGCCCTCCTCGGACCCCGCCGTCTCCTCGTACCCCTCCAACTCCCCTCGCGTGACGGGAACTCCTGAGACGCGCCGCGCGTCCTCCCGGTGAGACATCGAAGAGGGCGAGATCCGAGACCGCGGGGTCGCGGGATCGCAGGGGCGGGAGAGGAGGTGGCGGGATGACGGTCAGGGATCTGGTGCTGCGGTTCGTCGCGCCGCTGTTCTTCCTGCTCGCCCTCGCCGAACTGCTCCTCTCCGACGGCGGTGGCGTCTCCGCCGCCTTCGCCCTCGCCGCGACCACCGTCGTCTGCGCCCTGATCGGAGCTCGTACGGCTCCGGCCGTGCCGCCCACCGCCGTGCGTACCGCCATCCGGGACCGCGAGCGGCGCACCGCCTTCCTGCCCCAGCGCGACCCCGACGCCGCGGGGCGGCGCAGACCCCGCGCTCCCGGCCGTCCCCTCCCGACGGCCGCGTAGGAGCCCCCGCACACCACACCGGACGAGCGCTCACGCGGATCCGTCATGCCGAGACCCGACATCTCCCCGGCACGACGAGACCCCACGGAGGGCTCCCCATGTCCGTCTTCGCTTCCCTGGTCGAGCGGCTCGCCGACCTGCTCCAGCCGCTCTTCGCCACCACCGCGACGGCCGCCGCGATCGTCGTCTTCACCCTGCTCGTCCGGCTCGCGATCCACCCCCTTTCCCGGGCCTCGGCCCGGGGCCAGAAGGCCCGCACCCGGATCGCGCCGCAACTCGCCGCGCTCCGCGAGAAGCACGCCAAGAACCCCGAGCGGCTGAGGAAGGCGATCACCGAGCTGCACGCGCGGGAGAAGGTCTCGCCCTTCGCCGGCATCCTGCCCGCCCTGCTCCAGGCGCCCGCGTTCCTGCTGATGTACCACCTGTTCGCCGGTGACCGGATGGCCGGGCACACCCTCTTCGCCGCCCCGCTCGGCGACCGCTGGGCCGACGCCCTCGGCGACGGCGGTGTGTTCGGCCCGGCCGGGGTCGTCTACCTGGTCCTGTTCGCGCTCGTCGCCGCCGTCGCCACGTTCACCTACCGGCGTACGAAGCGGCAGCTCGCCGCCCAGCCCCTCGACCTGGGACAGCCCACGCCCGGCGCCGGCGCCATTGCCACGATCATGCCGCTGCTGTCCTTCGCCACCCTGATCACGGTCGCCGTCGTCCCGCTCGCCGCCGCCCTCTACGTGGTCACCAGCACCACCTGGGCCGCAGCCGAACGCGCCTTCCTCTTCCGCGAGGAGGAGGGCGCCGCAGCCGTTGCTACTCGCGCGTAAGGGTCCACTGCGTGAACGGGGTCTTGCAGAGTGACCTTTTGTCTTGGAGGATCGACCAATCCTCCGATGGCCGCACTCCATCGGCCGGGGTACCTCAGGGCCCTTCCCGGGCCCGCCTCGACCACAGGGAGAAGTCCATGAAGCTGCTGCGTGTCGGCCCGCCCGGAGCCGAACGTCCCGCCCTCCTCGACCAGGACGGGACGCTCCGCGACCTGTCCGCCCTCGTCGACGACATCGACGGCAGTCTGCTCGCCGACGCCTCCGCCCTCGACCGGATACGGGCCGCCGCCGGAGCCGGTGTGCTGCCCGCGCTCGACGCCACCGGGCTGCGCGTCGGCCCGCCCGTCGCCCGGATCGGCAAGGTCGTGTGCATCGGGCTCAACTACCACGGGCACGCCGCCGAGACCGGCCAGGCCACCCCGGCCGAGCCCGTCGTCTTCCTCAAGGCCGCCGACACCGTCGTCGGCCCGGACGACACCGTGCTCGTACCGCGCGGATCCGTGAAGACCGACTGGGAGGTGGAGCTCGCCATCGTCATCGGGCGCACCGCCCGCTACCTGGAGACCGACGAGCAGGCCCTCGCGCACGTCGCCGGGTACGCCGTCGCCCACGACGTCTCCGAGCGCGAGTTCCAGATCGAGCGCGGCGGCACCTGGGACAAGGGCAAGAACTGCGAGACCTTCAACCCGCTCGGGCCCTGGCTGGTCACCGCCGACGAGGTGCCCGACCCGCAGGCCCTCGGCCTCCGGCTCTGGGTCAACGGCGAGCTGAAGCAGGACGGCCGCACCTCCGACCAGATCTTCCCGGTCGCGGAGGTCGTCCGGTACGTCAGCCGGTTCATGACCCTCTACCCCGGCGACATCATCAACACCGGCACCCCGGCCGGCGTCGCCATGGGACAGCCCGACCCCAAGCCGTACCTGCGGCCCGGTGACGTCGTCGAGCTGGAGGTCGACGGCCTCGGCCGCCAGCGGCAGGAACTGAAAAGCGCCTAGACCGTCACCGTCAGGGGCGCCGCCGCCGTCGGTTCCCCCGCCGGTCCCGCCGCCGCCGTGGGCCCCGCCCCGGCGGCGGCGCGCTGGTTCCCCTCAGCCGGTGGCGGAGACGGAGGCGTACGAGGCGAGGAGCAGTTCCAGCGCCTCGACGACCAGGGCGTGGTCCTCGGCCTGGGGCAGCCCCGAGACCGTGACCGAGCCGATCACGCCCGCCCCCTCGACCGCGACCGGGAACGACCCGCCATGGGCCGCGTACCGGTCGGGGTCGAGTCGCGAGGACGCCTCGAACGTCGTCCCCTTGGCGCGGAACCGCGCGCCCACCAGGAACGAGCTCACGCCGTACCGCTCCACCACCCGTCGCTTGCGGTCGATCCAGGCGTCGTTGTCGGCGCTGGACCCGGGCAGCGCGCAGTGGAACAACTGCTGCGGACCGCGCCGGATGTCGATCGCGACCGGCGCCCCGCGCTCCCGGGCCATGCCGACGAGCAGGGTGCCGAGCGCCCAGGCGTCCTCGTACGTGAACCGGGGGAGGACGAGCCGGGCCTCCTGGGCCTCCAGGGTGTCGACCTCGCTCGTACCCGGAGCACCGACCGGCGGCCGGTCCTCGTCCGTACGCCGGTCCTCGCTCGTACGCCGGTCCTCGCCCGTACGCCGATCCCCGTTCGTCCGTCGGTCCTCGTCCGTAAGCCGGTCCTCGCTCGTACGCCGGTCCTCGCCCGTACGCCGATCCCCGTTCGTCCGTCGGTCCTCGTCCGTACGCCGATCCCCGTTCGTCCGTCGGTCCTCGTCCGTACGCCGGTCCTCGCTCGTACGCCGGTCCTCGCTCACGCGTCGATCCTCGCCGTGACGCCCTCGCGGGCCGACCTCTTCGCCGCCTCCAGGACATCGAGCGCGGCGGCCGCCTCGTACGCCGTGACCGGGTTCTCGCCGGTGCCGCGCAGGGCGGCGGCGACGGCCGCGTAGTACGCCGGGTAGTCACCCGGCAACGACTCGACGGGGGTGCCGCCGCCGGTCAGCGGCGACTCGCCGGAGCCGAGCCGGCCCCACAGCGCCTCCGGTTCCGCGCCCCAGATCGTGCCCGGTACGGGCCGAAGGCCCTCGCGCAGGGCCGCCTCCTGCGGGTCGAGGCCGTACTTCACGAACCCCGCGCGCTGCCCCAGCACCCGGAAGCGGGGGCCGAGCTGGGCGGTGGTGGCGCTCACGTACAGGTGGGAGCGGACGCCGTTCGCGTGGGTGAGGGCGAGGAAGGTGTCGTCGTCGGCCCCGGCGCCCGGCCTGCGGACGTCCGACTCCGCGTACACCGAGACCACCGGCCCGAAGAGGACGAGGGCCTGGTCGACGACGTGGCTGCCGAGGTCGTACAGGAGCCCGCCGATCTCCGTCGGCGCGCCGGACTCGCGCCAGCCGCCCTTGGGGAGGGGGCGCCACCGCTCGAACCGGGACTCGAAGCGCTGGACCTCGCCGAGCGCGTCCTCGGCGAGCAGGTGGCGCAGGGTGCGGAAGTCGTTGTCCCAGCGGCGGTTCTGGAAGACCGAGAGCAGCAGGCCCCGCTCGTCGGCGAGGGCGGCGAGCTCGCGGGCCTCGGCGGCGGTCCCGGCCAGCGGCTTGTCGACGACGACAGGGAGGCCGGCCTGCAGGGCGGCGGTGGCGAGCGCGACGTGCGTCTTGTTGGGGGAGGCGACGACGATCAGGTCGAGCTCGCCCGCCCCGCCCTCCCACAGCTCCTCGGGGGCGGCGGCGACGCGGACGCCCGGGTGGGCGGCGCGGGCCTCCGCCGCCCGCTCCGGGTTGCCGGTGGTGACGGCGGCGAGGACCAGGTCCTCGGACGCGGCGATCAGCGGGGCGTGGAAGACGGAACCCGCCAGGCCGTAGCCGACGAGTCCGACGCGGAGGGGGGTGGGGGGTGCGGTGCCAGTCGAGTCCGTGCCAGTCATACGGCCCACTTAAGCAACGGTGTTGCCAAAGTGCAAGCGACGGGGACAATGGGCGGGTGAAGACGGACCTGGGTGGAGTGAACGTGCCGGCGCTGCGCAGCCACAACGCGGCGCTCGTGCTCGACCTGCTGCGTACGGCGGGGGAGCCGGGCATCAGCCGCCTGGAGCTGGCCGAGCGGACGGGACTGACCCCACAGGCCGTCAGCAAGATCACCGCCAGGCTCCGGGCGGAGGGCCTCGTCGCGGAGGCCGGCCGGCGCGCCTCGACCGGCGGCAAGCCCCGCACGGTCCTGCGGCTCGTCGCCTCCGCCGGGTACGCCGTCGGCGTCCACCTCGACCGCGACGAGCTGACGACGCTCCTCACCGATCTGGCGGGCACGGTCGTGACCCGACGCCGACGGGGCCTGGACCTGGGGGCGGGGACGGGGCCGGTCCTGGACGCCGTGACGGAGGAGGTGGGGGCGCTGACGGCGGGCGGACCCGACGTGATCGGCGTCGGGGTCGCCATGCCCGGTCCCCTGGACCACCGCGCGGGGGTGCCCGGTCGGGTGACGGGGTTCCCGGAGTGGGACGGTCACCCGGTACGCGCGGAGCTCGCCCGGCGTCTCGGGCTGCCCGTCGTCCTGGACAAGGACACCAACGCGGCCGCCCTCCGCCTCGCCCTGCGCCCCGCCGCCCCCGGCTCCTTCGCCTACCTCCACCTCGGTACGGGTCTGGGCGCCGGCCTCGTCCTCGGCGGGGCGCTGCTGCGCGGGGACAGGACCGGGGCGGGCGAACTCGGCCACCAGACCGTGCGGCTCGACGGGCCCCCCTGCGGCTGCGGCGGGCGCGGCTGCCTGGAGGTCCTGTGCCTGGCGGCGGTCGGGCGCGGCGAACTCGTCGAGGCGGCGCGCATCCTCGGTGCCGGCGCCGCCAACCTCGTACGGCTCCTCGACATCGACCAGGTCCTCCTGGGCGGGCGGGTGGTGCTGTCGGCGCCTGCGGTGTTCGTCGACGGGGTCCGGGAAGCCCTGGCGGGGCTCGGCCTGACGGCCCTGGTGGGACTCGCGGCGGAGGGTGAGGCGGACGGGGACGGGGACGGGGACGCGGTGGCGGACGAGGGCGCGGTGGCGGGCGGGGACGGGGATGCCGTGGCGCACGGAGACGGGGACGGGGACGCCGTGGCGCACGGAGACGGGGACCGGGACGGGGATGCCGTGGCGCGCGGAGACGGGGACGGGGGCGCGGTCGCCGAGGGCGCCGCCTGGCTCATCCTCGCTCCGATCTTCGGAAAATAGGCTGATCGGGCGGATCGGACGGGCCGTCCGGGGGTGCGGGCGGTGTCGCCGTCCGGGCCCGCCCGTTCCGGCGTGGCAGGGTCGCGGCCGACCCGTACGCCCGCGAGCAGCAAAGGCCCCGCCCCATGGCATCAGCCCCTCTGCGACCGCGCAGCGCCCGCGCCCTGACGACGGCAGCCGCGATGGCAGCCACCGCCACGGCCCAGCTGACCCTGCTCCCACCGGCCCTGGCGGCGGAGGCGGAGACAGGCCCGGCCCGTACCTCGGCGGCCGAAGCGCGACCGACCCCGATCCCGGCCTCGGCGGCCGAAGGAGGGCCGGCCCTCACCCCGCAGTCGGCAACCGCGACCCCGCCGCTCCTCGCCGCGCCCCCGCCGCTCCTGACCGGGACCCCGCCGCTTCTGACCCCGGCCCCGCCGCTCCTCGCCCCCGCAGCCGAAGCCCCACCGGCCCAGGTCCCCGCACTGGCCCCCACCCCCGCCCTGGCCCCCCGCGCCCCCGCCCCCGATCCCCCCACCCCCCTCTGCGGGACGGCCCCCGGGGGCGGGTTCCCGCTCGACACCGAGCTGCACGGCGGGCCCGTCGACTACGCCGCCGGCGGGCCCCCGCAGGAGTGGAGGCTCGACCTCACCAACCGCACCGACGCGTCCTGCTCCGGCATCCACCCCGTGCTCGTCCTCACCGACCGGGAGCGGACGCTGCGGCCCGAGCAGATCCGGTTCGAGTTCTACGACGACGGGGCCGCGCGCTGGCGACCCGTGGCCTTCGAGGCGACCGAAGAGGCGGAGAACGTGGGGGCGTTCACCGGGTTCGGCGGCTTCGCGGTCCCCGCGGGCAAGACCCTGACCGTCCCCGTGCGCCTGGCCTTCGACGCGGGGACCGCCCCCGACGACGTCGTCGTCAACGCCGCCGTCGTGCAACGCCGTGGCACCGACGGCGACTGGGTCGGCGAGTCCGGCGACTACCGCCTCACCGTCGGGCCCTCAGACTCCGAGGCCCCCGCCGCCGAACCCACCGCGCCCGGCACCCCCGCCCCCTCCCGTTCGCCCGGGACCGCGTCGCGCCCCCCGGCCCCGACAGCCGCCCCGAGGGACCCGACGGTCGACCCCGGGGATCCGACGGTCGACCCCAGGGATCCGACGGCCGACCCCAGGGACCCGACGGTCGACCCGACGGCTCCCAGCGCCCGCCCGCCGGACCCGGAGCTCGCCCATACCGGACGGGAGGACACGGAGGCGTACGCGCGAGCCCTCGCCCCGCTCGCCGGAGCGCTCGTCCTGCTCGGCGCCGTCCTCGTCCGCTTCCGCCGCCACTGGCACCGGCACCGTTGAGTCCCGCCGGCCGCCACCGGCACCGTTGAGTCCCGCCGACCCCTCTACGGGTCACTGACCGGCCGCGTCGACGAGACCGGCATCCGTCAAGAGCTGCACGGCCGACGTGATCTCCAAGCCACAGTCCCTCTCGGTCGCCGTCCCCGCCGGCGCCTCCAGCGTGAGCTTCCGCTTCCGCTACACCGGTGCCAACAACTGGGACTGGACGATCGACGCGGTCAAGGTCACCGCATCCTGAACGTCAGGGTCAGGATCGAGACATCCTGACTAGGCTTGGGGCGTCGCCACAGCGCTGTCGCGGCGCCCCCAGCACACCGCACGTTTGTACGGCAGGAGTCCCGCACCCATGGCAGAGCGCAAGCCGATCGAATCCTGGCTGACCGACATGGACGGCGTCCTCATCCACGAGGGCGTGCCGATCCCCGGTGCCGACGCGTTCATCAAGAAGCTGCGGGAGACCGGGAAGCCGTTCCTGGTCCTCACCAACAACTCGATGTACACCGCTCGCGACCTGCACGCCCGCCTGTTCCGGATGGGTCTCGAAGTCCCCGTCGAGAACATCTGGACCTCGGCCCTCGCCACCGCCAAGTTCCTCGACGACCAGCGCCCCGGCGGCACCGCGTACGTCATCGGCGAGGCCGGTCTCACCACCGCGCTGCACGACATCGGCTACGTCCTCACCGACCACGCCCCGGACTACGTGGTGCTCGGCGAGACCCGCACGTACTCCTTCGAGGCGATGACCAAGGCCGTCCGCCTCATCAACGGCGGCGCCCGCTTCATCTGCACCAACCCCGACGAGACCGGCCCCTCCCTCGAAGGGCCGCTGCCGGCCACCGGCTCCGTCGCCGCGCTCATCACGAAGGCCACCGGCAAGGAGCCGTACTTCGCCGGCAAGCCGAACCCGCTCATGATGCGCACCGGCCTCAACGCGATCGGCGCCCACTCCGAGTCCAGCGCCATGATCGGCGACCGGATGGACACCGACATCCTGGCGGGCCTGGAGGCGGGCATGCAGACCTTCCTGGTGCTGACCGGTCTGACGACGCAGGCGGAGATCGACCGCTTCCCGTTCCGCCCGTCGAAGATCGTCCCGTCGATCGCGGACATCGTCGACCGCGTCTGAGGGCCTCCCCCAGCCGCCCCCTGCGGATGCGAGCCGGGCCGATCCGGGTGACGCTGCCAGTACCAGGAGGTCACGATGCGTTCAGGTTCCATTGCTTTCGGTGCCGCAGGGGCGGCCTTGGTACTCGTGCTGGCACCCACGGCCGGTGGCGCGTACGCCCACGACGGGGTGAAGGTCACCGTCACCCCGTCCACCGCCTCGCCCGGCGCCGACGTCGACGTCCGCGTCCAGGGCTGCAAGGGCACGACCGGTGCCGCGAAGTCGCAGGCGTTCGTCGCCGACGCGGAACTCACCGGCCGCGACGGCGGGGGCGCCCCGCTGTTCGGCGACACCACCATCAGGTCCGGTCTCGAGAACGGCACGTACAAGGTGGGCGTGACCTGCGACGGCCACGACCACCCGGACGTCGGCACCGTCCGGGTCGGGCATCACAAGCCGACCCACAAGCCGACCCACAAGCCGACCCACAAGCCGACCCACGAGCCCACCCACAAGCCGACCCACCACGCCAGCCCGGTCGCCCCGGTCCGCGCGGGCGGCGGCGGCACCGCCGCGTTCGCCGCGCCGGCCGCCCCCGGCGTCGCCCAGACCACCAGCGAGAGCGGCCTCGGCACCCCGTACACCCTGCTCGGCCTCGGCATGGCCGCCGTCGCCGCCGTGGCGGTCGCCTTCCGCAGCTCCCGCCGCCACCGCGCCACCGGCTCCGGCACGGACACGGGCGCGGAGTGACCGTGTCGTCCGGATCCCGCCCGGCGGGCACCGGGCGACTCGTCACCGGCGTGGCCTGGGCCGTCCTGCTGCTCGGCCTCTGGCTCTGGGGCCGCGAGGCCACCCAGGGCCCCGGAAGCAGCTCCGCGCCGACCACCGGCGACATCGCCGCGGTCGGCCGCCCGCTCGGCACGGCGCTGCCCCCGCCCCGCGCCCCGCTCGCACCCGTCGCACCACGGCGGGTCGAGATCCCCTCCCTCGGCATCACCGCGGCCGTCGTGGCGCGCGGCCTCGACGCCACGGGAGCGATCGACCCGCCGCCCTACGAGACGCCCCGTACGGTCGGCTGGTTCGGCGCCGGCACCCCGCCGGGCGCGGCCGGCCCGGCCCTCCTCGTGGGCCACGTCGACACCGACACCCGCCCGGCCGTCTTCTACGGCCTCAGCGCGGCCCGGCCCGGCGCCGAGGTCCGCGTCACCCGGACGGACGGATCCGTCGCCGTGTTCACCGTCGACGACGTCCAGGTCTACCCCCGGGAGGACTTCGACGCCCGTGAGGTCTACGGCGCCAGGGTCCCCCACCGCGCCGAACTCCGCCTGATCACCTGTGGCGGCACGTTCGACCGCAGGGCGGGCACCTACTCGGCGAACGTGGTCGTGTCGGCGTACCTGACGGGGACGGAACCGGGGCGCTCCCGCCCCTGACGGCCCTGGGATCCCCGGCGGAACCGGAGGACCTGGCCGCGGCCGGCGGGGCGCGTCCCGGGCCGCCGCCGACCGGGCCGGTCCTCGACCGCGGGGCTCACGGGCGCGGAAGAAGCCCGGTGCCGCCCGCGGGAGGTCGGGGGTCGGCGGACACTGTAGAGGCCGCGCCTCGCCCGGCCCAGAGGGTCACCGTGTCACGATGGTCACCCATCGCTCCGCACGTGCCCGAGGGGCCCGCATGTCCGCACGTACACACGCGTGCCGAGCCGGGTTCGTCCTCCCGGCCGCCGCGCTCCTGCTCCTCCTCTCCGCCTGTACGAGCCCCGCCCCGCCGCCCGCCCGCGACGCGCCCGGCGTGTCCGGCGCACGCGGCCCGAGTCCGGCCCCGGCCGCCCAGGGGCGGAGCGCCGCCGCCCCCGGCCCGAGGGACGTCCCCTACTGGGTGAACCCCGAGGGGAAGGCGGCCCGCGCGGTGGCCGGGCACCTCGCCGCGGGCCGTACCGCCGAGGCCGCGCTGCTCCGGAGGATCTCCTCCCGGCCGCAGGCCGAGTGGCTCGGCCCGGACCGGTCCGAGACGGAGACCCGGGCGCTCACGGAGGCCGCCACCCGCGCCGGCCGTGAGGCGCTCCTCGTGCTCTACGCCATCCCGAACCGCGACTGCGGCCTGCATTCGGCGGGCGGCGCCGCGGACGCCGCCGCCTACGGCGCCTGGGTCGACGGGGTCGCCCGCGGCATCGGCGGACGGCGCGCCACCGTCGTCCTGGAGCCGGACGCCGTGATGCACGTCGTCGACGGCTGTACGGAGGGACGGCTCCGCGACGAGCGGTACGCGCTGCTCAAGGAGGCGGTCCAGCGCCTGAAGCGCCAGCCGGCCACCACCGTCTACCTCGACGCGGGCAACGCGGGCTGGGGCAGGCCGGCGGACCTGCGGCTCCCGCTCCAAGCGGCGGGCATCGCGGAGGCCGACGGCTTCGCGGTCAACGTCTCGAACTTCCAGACGACCGCGGAGAGCACCGCGTACGGCAGACAGCTCTCGGCCCTGGTCGGCGGCAAGCCCTTCGTGATCGACACCAGCCGGAACGGAAACGGCCCCGCCACGGAGGGCGACCCGGCGGAGAACTGGTGCAACCCGCCGGGCCGCGCGCTCGGCGCGGCGCCGACCCGGAGCACGGGGGACCCGCTGGTGGCGGCGCACCTGTGGATCAAGCGGCCCGGCGAGTCGGACGGCCCGTGCCGGGGCGGCCCGGAGGCGGGGGAGTGGTTCGACGCCTACGCCCGGGAACTCGCCGGAGACGCACGGTAGTTCGAGCGACAGGGCCGAAAAACGACCAAGACCCCCTCACCATCGGTGAGGGGGTCTTGACTGTGCGTGCGCCGCCAGGGACTCGAACCCCGGACCCGCTGATTAAGAGTCAGCTGCTCTAACCAACTGAGCTAGCGGCGCCTGCTGACAGAGAGAACTGTACCTGACCTGCGGGCGTGCTCCTGACCAATTTCGGTCGTCACCGGCCTGTCGGATGGTCGTATCAGGCCTTCAATCCGTCAAAATGCGATTTGTCCAGACAGTTGAGACACTGACGCCCCAAACCAAGGGTCAAAAGATCTTGACGAGTGTGGAGGGGAATCGCATGAGCGTGCCGGTCTTCGAGGAGTTCGAACCCGCGGCCGACTGCGCCTGCCCGGGGTGCGCCCGGCAGCGGCGCGACCTCGCGCTTGGCCTGCCCGTCCGGGCGGGCGGACATCCCGCGGCCCACGGCGCCCGCCGTGCCCTGGTCCTGGTGACGGCGGCGGGAGTGGTCCTGGGCGGAGGCGGAGCCGCGGTGGCGACGGCCCTCCCGCCGCCGCCGGTCCCGTTCACCCCGGTGGACCTGACGGGCGGCGCGGACCGGCCGGACGGGTCGGACCCGGCGGACGGACCGGGGCCGGACGCGGCCCACCCCGGGCCCGACACGCCGCAGGGCGGACGGGGGCCCCTGCACGGCGCGCCCGGCCCCGGACCCCAGCCCCTCCCCGGGGCGACGCCGACGACCGGTCAGATCCCGACCGGCACCCTGCGCAAGGCGACCCGGACCGAGATCATCAACCGCGCCAAGCTGTGGGTCACCGCCCAGGTCCCGTACTCCATGGAGAAGTACTGGTCGGACGGCTACCGGCAGGACTGCTCCGGCTACATCTCCATGGCCTGGAACCTGCGCAGCAACGAGTGGACCGGCAGCCTCGACCGCTTCGCCGACCGGATCGACCGCACCGAACTCCTGCCCGGCGACATCCTGCTCTTCCACAACCCCGCCGACCCGGCGCGCGGCTCACACGTCACGATCTTCGGCGGCTGGACCGACTACACCCACACCTCCTACACCGCGTACGAGCAGACCAAGCCGCGCACGCGGAAACAGGCCACGCCGATGGCGTACTGGCAGCACTCCAGCCGCTACGTGGCCTACCGCTACAAGGGCGTGGTCAGCGGCGCCGGCACGGGCGGGACCGGCGGGACCGGCAGCGGGGCGAAGCCCACGGCGACGCCGTACCCCGGCGCGGCGATGTTCGGCACCGGCGCCGACAACGCGTACGTCACCCAGCTCGGGCGGCTCCTCGTCGACCGCGGCGGCAGGAAGTACTACAGCGCCGGACCCGGCCCGAAGTGGGGCGAGGCGGACCGGCGCGCGACCCAGGCGTTCCAGCGGGCGCAGGGCTGGAAGGGCGGCGAGGCGGACGGCCTGCCGGGCCCGGAGACGTGGAAGCTGCTCGTGACCGGCGGGGGCAGGAGCATCGGCGGTTCGAGTGGTTCGGGCGGCCCGAGCGCACATGCGACGGACTTTCCCGGGCGTGGCTCCTTCCGTCCGGGCCAATCCAACGCATATGTGGAGAAGCTGGGCAAACAACTGGTGAAGCGGGGCTTCGGCAAGCACTACCTGTCGGGACCCGGTCCGCGCTGGACGGAGGCGGACCGCCGCAACGTCGAGGCGTTCCAGCGGGCACAGGGCTGGCGCGGCGCAGCGGCCGACGGCTACCCGGGCCCGGAGACCTGGCGGCGTGTGTTCCGATGACCCCGAGAGCATGAGGTGGACCCCGAATGACGGCATCGACCCCGAACCCCGCGGATTCCGGCGCGGCGGCCTCCCGAGACGCGGCCCGCACGGCGAGACGCCTGACGGACGGCAGACTCCCCCGCACGACCCCACCCCACACCTCACCCCCGAGCACCCCCCCGCCCCACCAGAACGAACCGGCGACGCCGCCGACAGCACTCGAGTCGACTCCGGGGGAGACCCCGGGCGTGGCGGAGGCGCCGGGCGCGGGCGGTACGGAGACGTGGGGTCGGGCGGCCACTGCGGTGGGTGGTGTGGCGGCGCCTGACGTGGAGGGTGCCGCCACTGCCGTGGGCGGGGCGGGGGTGTCCACGCCGACAGGGGGACCCGGGACTGCGGGGAGCGCGGAGTCGGCACCTCCGCGTGCAGGGGAGCCGACGCCGCCCGCGCCGGGCGTGAGCGGTGACGGCGGCGCCGCCGTCACCGTCTCCCCCTGCGCCGATACGCCACCGGGGCACGCGGCGTGCCCTGGCGGGGTGTCAACGGAGCACGCCGAGGTGTCGCTGGAGCGCTCTGGGGAGCCCGCCGGGGCGGTGCCGGAGCACTCGGGGAAGCCTGCCGGAGCGGCGTCGGCCGACCTGACAGGACGTTCCGGCCCACTGCCGACGCGCGGGGCCCAGCCCACCTCCACCGCCACCCCGCCGGTCCACCCGGCCGGTCCCGCTGACGGCGTGTCGGCGGTTCGGGCGGCGGGGCCGTCCGGCGTGTCGGCGATCATCTCGGCAGGGGTCGCGGGGACTTCGCGGCCGGACCGACCGGTCTCCGCGACCGGCCCCGCCGACCCCTCACCGCAGGCGTCCCGCGTCCCCGCGCGCGCCGGCGGTCCGGCTCCCGCCCCCGTGTCCACTTCCGCGCCGCAGACGCCCCCCGCCTCCGAGCCGCAGGCGACGCACCCGGCCGCCGAGTCGAAGGCACCCCCCGTCCCCGGCTCCGAGGCCGAGCGAAGGACCCCCGGCTCCGAGGCCGAGCGCGGCACCCCCGCCCCCGAGGCCGAGCGAAGCACCCCCGGCTCCGAGGCCGAGCGCGGCGACCCCGGCCCCGAGGCCAAGCGAAGCACCCCCGGCTCCGAGGCCGAGCGCGGCGACCCCAGCTCCGGGGCCAAGCGAAGCACCCCCGCCTCCGAGGCCAAGCGCAGCGTCCCCGCCCCCGAGGTCGAAGCCCATCGCATCGCCTCCGCTCCCGCGCCCGCCTCCGAGGCCCAGGCCGAGGCCAAGCGCAGCGACGCCGCCGCCAACCGCAGCGCCCCCGCCCCCGAGGCCGAGCGCAGCGACCCCGCGCCCGTCGGTGCCGTCGCCGGGCCCGTCGCCGCCGCGGCTCGGGTGGTGCGCCGGAAGAACGTGATCGGGGCCGAGACCACCGGCTCCATCCCCGTCCACCTGCTGTTCCGGGACGGTCCGAGCACCACCCCGCCGCCGGCGGCGGGCGACGACGACGGGGGTCCCGACACCGTCGCCATGGCCGCGCCGGTCCAGGGGATGAAGGGCCGTGGGTCCGTCATCCCGACCTTGTCCGCGGCTGCGACCCCTTCGAGGGGTGGGGCGGCCGTGGCCGAGACCACCCACAGGACCCGGCCCACGCCGCAGGCCAAGGCCCCCACCCCCGCCTCCTCCTCCCGACCCGCCCCCACCGCCGACCCCGACCTCGTCGAGCGGCCGGCGTCGGTGCTGCCCGGGTGGGTCGGGGTGGTCGGCGGCGCCCTCGCGCTCGCGGGGTGCGCGGCGGTCGTGTGGTGGGCCGGGGCGGTGCCCGCGGAGGCGGCGCGGATGCTGCGGCTGCCGGAACGCCCGTACCACGGTGTCCACCTCGGCCAGTGGGCGCTGCTCGCGCTCGGTGTCGTGCTGGTCCTGTTCGCGCTCGGCGGTCTCGGCCGCGGCCGGGTCGGCTACGCCTGGGTGCTGACCCTGTTCGGCGACTACCGCGGCACGGTCCGCCGTACCGGTCTGGTCTGGGTCAGCCCGCTCCTGCTGCGCCGCCGGGTCGACGTACGGCTGCGGCACTGGCGCAGTGAGCCGTTGTCGGCCGTGGACGCGAAGGGGACCGCGCTGGACGTCGTCGTCCTCGTGGTGTGGCGGGTGCGGGACACGGTCAGGGCGGCGCTCGGGGTCGACGGGCACGAGGACTACCTGCGCGAGCAGGTGGAGGCGGCGATGGCGCGGGTCCTTTCGCAGCTTCCGGCGGACGCCTTCCACGAGGACGCCCCGACGCTCCGGGACGCGGAGGCGGTCGGCGAGGCCCTGACGCGGATGCTGTCGGCGGAGTGCGCCCCGGTCGGGGTGGACGTGTTCTCGGCGCAGCCGACGCGGATCGAGTACGCGCCGGAGGTGGCGGCGGCGATGCGGCGGCGCCGGATCGCGGCGATCGACGCGAAGCACCGGGACAGCGTGCTGACCTCGGTGGTGGACGCGGTGGACGACGTGGTCCACCGGCTGACCAGTCGTGGTCTGGTGGAGCTGGACGACTACGAGCGCAAGGCGCTGGTCAAGGACCTGACGGTGGCGTTCTACACGGGTCGGACGGGTCCGGTAGAAGGGGCGTGAAGGGATGGACATGTGCAAGGTCCGTCCATACCTTGGTACTTGGTCCAGACCAAAATCGGGGCCCCGTGAGCCTCGCGGGCCCCGCAGCACCCGCAAGACCCGCACGCGTGCGCGCACGACCCAACGGAACTCCCCACGTTCTCCTGGAGCGACAGCATGCGCAAAAAGTCAGTCGGGGCGGCGGTGGTGGCGCTCGGCGTCGCCGGCGCCACCCTCTTCGCCACCGGTAGTGCCGGCAGCCACGGCTACACCGACTCGCCGATCAGTCGTCAGAAGCTCTGCGCCAACGGCACCGTGACCAACTGCGGCTCCATACAGTGGGAGCCGCAGTCGGTCGAGGGCCTCAAGGGCTTCCCCGCCGCCGGTCCCGCCGACGGCAAGATCTGTTCCGCCGGGCTCACGCAGTTCGCCCAGCTCGACGACCCCCGGGGCGGCGCGTGGCCCGCCACGCAGCTCACGGCGGGGCAGAGCCACAGCTTCCGCTGGCAGTTCACGGCCCGGCACCGCACCACCGACTTCAAGTACTACATCACCAGAAACGGCTGGGACCCGAGTCAGAAGCTGACCCGGGCCGCGCTGGACCCCCAGCCGTTCCTTACCGTCCCCTACAACAGTCAGCAGCCGCCGGCGACCCTCTCGCACTCCGGGACGATCCCGGCGGGCAAGACGGGCCGTCACCTCATCCTGGCCGTGTGGACGGTCGCGGACACCGCGAACGCCTTCTACGCCTGCTCGGACGTCAAGTTCTGACGGACCGGCCGGGACGGCGCCCCAGGGCGCCGTCCCGTGGGTCCCACCTCCCCCGGACCCCGCCCGGGGGCCCACCACCAGCAGGGCGGCGGCCCCCACGGAGACCCGGCCCCGCCCCACCCGCCTACCGTGGGCGCCCATGGACCCCCGCAACCCCTGGCAGGCGCTCACCCGCCCTCGTTTCCCCCGTAGCTCCTGGCCCTGGCGGGCCGCCGCGTACCTGGCCACCGGGGGGCTCGTCGGGGGCGCCGCCTGTCTCGTGTTCCTGGTGCTCGGCGTGTTCTCGCTGCTGCTCGTCGGGCTGCCGCTGCTCGTGCTCTCCGGGCCCGCCGTCGGCGCCGTCGAGCGGCTGCGGCTCCGGCTGGTCGACCGGGACCCCGCCCCCGACCCGCACGGCGTCCCCACCGCGCCCGGTCTCGCCGCCTGGCTCCGGCTGCGGGTCGGGGAGCAGGCGACCTGGCGGGAGCTCGGGTACGCCCTGCTGCTCGCCACCGTCCTGTGGCCGCTCGACCTCGTCGCGCTCGCCGTCGGCGTCGGCCTGCCCGTCGTGCTCCTCAGTACGCCGTTCCAGCTGGCGGCGGACGGCCGGGAGACGAAGGTCGTCAAGGCGTACCTGGTCACCTCCTACCCCGAGGCCCTCGCCGCCGCCCTCCTCGGCGCGCTCCTCCTCGTCGCCCTCGCCTACCCCCTCGCCGCCGTCGCCGGGGCCCGCGCCGCCCTCGCCCGCGCCCTGCTCACGCCCCGCGAGACCGGACCCCAGGACGGCATCGGTGAGGTCATCGCCTCCCGGGCGCGCCTCGTCGACGCCTTCGAGGCGGAGCGGCGCCGCATCGAGCGAGACCTCCACGACGGGGCCCAGCAGCGCCTCGTCGCCCTCACCATGACCCTCGGTCTCGCCAGGCTCGACGCCCCGCCGGGACCGCTCGCCGACCAGCTGGCGAAGGCGCACGCGGAGGCCGGTCACGTCCTGACCGAGCTGCGGGAGCTGATCCACGGCATCCACCCCCAGGTCCTGGCCGACTACGGGCTCGGCGCGGCCCTCGCGGACGCCGCCGACCGCTCGGCCGTCCCCGTGGACACCGACATGGAGCTGCCGCGCCTCCCCGTGCCCGTCGAGAGCGCGGCCTACTTCGCCGGCTGCGAGGCGCTCGCCAACATCGGCAGGCACAGCGGCGCGACCCGGGCGCGGATCACCGCCCGGCATACCGACGGCGTCCTGCGCCTGGACGTCGAGGACGACGGGCGGGGCGGCGCGGACCCGGCCGGCGGCAGCGGCCTCACGGGACTGGCCGACCGGATCGCCGTCCTCGATGGCACACTGACGATCATGAGCCCGGAGGGCGGCCCGACCCTTCTGCGAGTGGAGATCCCGTGTCCCGCACCGACCGAAAGCTCCGCGTCGTCCTCGCCGAGGACGGCGTCCTCCTCCGGGAGGGGCTGATCGGACTCCTGGCCCGCTTCGGGCACGAGGTCGTCGCCGCCGTCGGTGACGCCGACGCCCTGCGCGAGGCGGTCGCCGCCCACGACCCGGACATCGTCGTGACCGACGTCCGGATGCCGCCCGGCTTCCAGGACGAGGGGCTGCGCGCCGCGGTCGCGCTCCGCGCCGAGCGGCCCGCCCTGCCGGTCCTCGTCCTCAGCCAGTACGTGCAGCGCAGCTACGCCGCCGACCTCCTCGACGCGGGCGACGGCACCGGCGTCGGCTATCTGCTGAAGGACCGGGTCGGGCAGGTGGAGGAGTTCCTGGACGCGCTGGCCCGGGTCGCGGCCGGCGGCACGGTCGTCGATCCCGAGGTCGTACGGCAGCTGCTGCGGCGGCACCGCGATCCGCTGGAGGCGCTGACCCCGCGCGAGCGCGAGGTCCTCGGCCTCGTCGCCGAGGGCCGTTCGAACGGGTCGATCGCCCGCCGCCTGGTCGTGACCGAGGCGGCCGTCGGCAAGCACATCGGCAACATCCTGGCGAAGCTGGACCTGCCGCCGGCCGAGGACACCCACCGCCGGGTCCTGGCCGTCCTCACCTACCTCCGTGCGTGAGGGCCCGGAGCACGAAGAAGCCCCCCGCTCGCGCGAGGGGCTTCTTCCGTCTGTGCGCCGCCAGGGACTCGAACCCCGGACCCGCTGATTAAGAGTCAGCTGCTCTAACCAACTGAGCTAGCGGCGCCTGCTGACAGAGAAAATACTACCCGGTCCTCCAGGGTGCTTCCGACCACCCCGCCGGCCCCGCGCGTCCGGGTCCCTCCCCGGCCTCAGATCGCCAGCGAGAGCACCACCGGCGCGGCCCTGCGGTTCAGCGTGTCGGCCGCCGAGCGCAGCCGGTGGGCGTGCTCGATCGGCAGGGAGAGCGCCAGGCAGCCCACGGCGGAGCCCGCCGTCAGCGGGACGGCGGCGCAGACCGTGCCCACCGCGTATTCCTGGAGGTCGAGCACGGGGACGGTCGGCGGCTGGCTGTCGAGCTTGGAGAAGAGGATCCGCTCACTGGTGATCGTCCGGGAGGTCAGCCGGGCGATCTTGTGCCGGGAGAGGTGGTCCCGCCGCCCGTTCTGGTCGAGCTGGGTGAGCAGGCACTTGCCGACCGCGCTGGCGTGCGCGGCCGAGCGGAAGTCCACCCACTCGTTGACCTTGGGCGTGCGCGGGCCGTCGGCGAACTGGGTGATCTTCACCTCGCCGTCGATGTACCGGCTGATGTAGACCGCCGCGCCGACGGAGTCGCGCAGCTCGGTCAGGGTCTCCTGGAGCTTGGCCTCCAGGGCCTCGCGGCGGGTCATGCCGGAGCCGAGGAGGACGAGGGAGTCCCCGATCACGTACGCGCCGTCGGCGACCTGTTCGACGTACCCCTCGCGGCGCAGCATGAGGAGCAGCGAGGAGAGGTGGGCGACGGGCAGGCCGGTCTCGCGCGCGATCTGGACGTCTGTCACTCCGCCACCGTGCCGCGAGATCGTCTCGAGGACGCGCAGGGCGTATTGCACCGAGTGGAACGGCGCGGTGGGCTCGGGCTTCAGCGCCACGGTTTCCCCCTAGCAGGTTGTGACCGCAAGCTTTCGTCCCACGATAACCGCCAAGCACCTTTTACGGGGCGGCTGTTGGCGAGAATGATGCGGAGGATCCGGGCCCTGTCCTGGGGCGCACCACCCTGGCATATGCCAAGGTCATGCGTGGGGGAGAGAGTCTGAGGTCAGGGCCGTGTGTGGCGGTGTTCGCGCAGACGTTCGGCTCGCGGGCGACGGAAGATTTTCCGGGAGAAGGCGGAGCCGGAGGCGGCCCTTCCGTTGGCTGAGAACCGTCGGTCGCCCCGAGAGCCGACGATCACGGCGAGAAGCCGTCGCTCACCCCAGGAGCCGACGGAATAAACGGAGACACCCTCCCGTTATGGCTCCGGCGATGTACCCGCACGTGTACCGAGGAGGGTCCCGAAGGTGACCGACGTTATTCGAGGAGAGGCGCGGGGGACCGCACCCGTCCCCCTGTCCGTTCTTGACCTGGTGACCGTCGGCAGCGGAAGGACCGCGACCCAGGCCCTTGCCACCAGCGTCGAGCTCAGCCGGCTCGCCGAGCGGCGCGGCTTCCACCGGCACTGGGTGGCCGAACACCACTCCATGCCCGGCGTGGCCTCTTCTTCCCCCGCGGTCATCCTCGCCCACCTCGCCGCGCACACCCGACGCATCCGCCTCGGCTCGGGCGGCGTCATGCTCCCCAACCACGCCCCGCTCGTCATCGCCGAGCAGTTCGGCACCCTGGAGGCCTTCGCCCCGGGCCGGATCGACCTCGGTCTCGGGCGCGCCCCCGGCACCGACGGGGCCACGGCCGCCGCCCTGCGCCGCAGCGACACCCTGAACGAGAGTGCCGAGGATTTTCCGGAGCAGCTGTCCGAGCTGACCCGGTTCCTGGACGACGACTTCCCGGACGGGCACCCGTACGCCCGGATCCACGCCGTGCCCGGACCCGTGCAGGGCCCGAAGGGGCGCCCGCCGATCTGGCTGCTCGGCTCGTCCGGCTTCAGTGCCCGCCTCGCCGGCCTGCTCGGGCTGCCCTTCGCCTTCGCCCACCACTTCTCGGCCAGGAACACGATTCCCGCGCTCGATCTCTACCGGGACTCGTTCCGGCCGTCGGAGCACCTCGACGCCCCGTACGCCATGATCGGCGTCTCGGCGCTCGCCGCCGACGAGGCGGAACAGGCCCGACGTCAGGTGCTGACGGGCGCGCTGTCGATGCTGCGGCTGCGTACCGGCCGGCCGGGTCTCATCCCGACGCCCGACGAGGCGGAGGCATACGCGTTCAGCCCCGCCGAGCGGGAGTTCGTGGACGGCTGGCTCGCGAACGTCGTCCACGGGACCGCCGACGAGGTCCGTGCGGGTCTGGACGACCTGCGGAAGCGGACGGGCGCGGACGAGCTGATGATCACGGCGAACGCGCACGGCGGGGAGGCGCGGCTGCGGAGTTACGCACTCATCGCGGACGCGTACGACCTTCCGGAGCTGCCGGACCTCCCGTAGGTTCGTCGGTCCCCGGTGCTGCCCGAGTGCCCGCAGGCCGCCGGACCTCCCGTAGCCGTCGCTCGCCCCCGGGTCGCGGAGGTAAAAACCCTGGTCCGCGTGGCCGGTTGGTTCCTTCTCCGCCCGCCCTCGCCGCACTCCTAAGTGAACCTTAAACCGCTCGTCACCGATGGTGGCGAGCGGTTCCGCTTTGTGCTGCACCCCCCTGACAAGGCCTTTCTCCGGCGAATTGGTCTAGTCCGCAATCTGGTTCAGACCATTGACGCACTGTTCACGTGCCGGTTATCACTGCTCCATCACCGCTCAAGACCCAGTACGGCACCACCCCCGCACTCCCCCCGATGGAGGCCGCACGTGCACCCCCGTAAGCCCCTGATCGCCGCGCTCCTCAGCTCGGCCCTCGCCGCCGGCGCCCTCGCGGCGACCGTCGGCATCGGCTCCGCCCAGGCGGCCGACACGACCACCGCTGCCTCCGCGGGCAATGTGCGCATCGCGTACTACGACCAGTGGAGCGTCTACGGCAACGCGTTCTACCCCAAGCACCTCGACACCCGGGGCATCGCGAGCAAACTGGACGTCATCAACTACTCGTTCGGCAACATCCACCCCACCAACCTCACCTGTTTCATGGCCAACAAGGCCGCGGGGGACGACAACAACCCCAACGCGGGTGACGGTGCGGGCGACTCGTACGCCGACTACCAGAAGACCTTCAGCGCGGCCGACTCCGTCGACGGCGTCGCCGACACGTGGAACCAGCCGATCGTGGGCGTCTTCAACCAGTTCAAGGAACTGAAGGCGAAGTACCCCCACCTGAAGATCAACATCTCGCTCGGCGGCTGGACCTACTCCAAGTACTTCCACGACGCGGCGAAGACGGACGCGAGCCGCAAGAAGCTCGTCTCCTCCTGCATCGACCAGTACATCAAGGGCAACCTGCCGGTCGAGGGCGGCTTCGGCGGCGCGGGCACGGCGGCCGGCATCTTCGACGGCATCGACATCGACTGGGAGTACCCCGGCTCCGCCAACGGCCACCTGGGCAACCACTACGGCCCCGAGGACAAGCAGAACTTCACGCTGCTCCTCGCCGAGTTCCGCAGGCAGCTCGACGCGCACGGCGCGGCCAACGGCGGCAAGAAGTACATGCTGACCTCGGCCCTCCCGGCCGGCCAGGACAAGATCAAGTACATCGAGACCGACAAGATCGGCCAGTACTTGGACTACGCCAACATCATGACGTACGACATGCACGGCGCCTGGGACGGCGACGGGCCGACGTACCACCAGTCCCCGCTGTACCCCTCGCCGAACGACCCGACCGACCCGATCGCGCCCGGCACCCAGAAGTACAGCGTCGACGCGGCCATCGACTCCTGGATCGACGGCAACCCGGCCTACGGCATCGCGGGCGGCTTCCCCGCCAACAAGCTGACCCTGGGCTACGAGTTCTACTACCGCGGCTGGAAGGGCGTCCCGGCCGGCACCACCAACGGTCTCGCGCAGACCGCGACCGGCGGCTCCAACGCCCGCCCGCTCTCGCAGCAGGCCGGCATCGCCCACTACAAGGAGCTCGGCGGGATCGTCGACAACGCGGCGACCACCTTCTGGGACGACCAGTCCAAGTCCTCGTACTTCTACAAGGACGGCGAGTTCTTCACCGGCCTCAACCAGAAGTCCATCCAGGCCCGCGTGGACTACGGCAAGCAGCGCGGCCTGGCCGGCGCGATGATGTACTCGCTCCTCGGCCTGGACAACAACGCCACCCTGCTGACGCAGATCAACACGGCGCTCGGCGGCACCACCGCACCGCCCACCACGACGCCGCCGACCACCCCGCCGACGACGCCCCCGACCAGCCCGCCCACCACGCCCCCGACGACGCCGCCCACCACGGGCTGCGGCACGGTCCCGGCGTACGCGGCCGGCACGGTCTACAACGGCGGCTCGGTCGTCTCCCACAACGGCCGCAAGTGGCTCGCCCAGTGGTGGACCCAGAACGAGACCCCCGGCACCACCGGTGAGTGGGGCGTCTGGAAGGACCAGGGCGCCTGCTGAGGCCCTGACCCGCTGAACCACCCATGAACCGCTGCCCCCGCCCGGGATGTCCCTCCGGCCGGGGGCAGTCCCATGCCCACCGACCCCCGCGGGTCACACCCGCAGGGGTTCGGCCCCGATCAGCGCGGCGATACGGTCCGGGGCCACCGCCCGCGAGTACAGCCAGCCCTGACCGGTGTCGCAGCCGATCCGGCGCAACCGGTTCGCCTGCCCCGACGTCTCGACGCACTCGGCGGTGACCGTGAGCCCCAGCCGGTGCGCGAGGTGGACGAGCGCCTCGACGATCAGCTCGTCCGCCGGGTTGGCGTGCTCCTCGTCCTGGAAGCCGCGGACGAAGGAGCCGTCCAGCTTGAGCACCGAGACCGGCAGCCGGCTCAGATAGGCGAGGTTCGAGTAGCCGGTGCCGAAGTCGTCGATCGCGATCCGCACGCCCATGTCGCTCAGCGCCTGGAGCGCCTGGAGCGGCCGCCCCGCCGAGCCCATCACGGCGGACTCCGTCAGCTCCAGCTGCAACAGATGCGGGGCCAGGCCGGTCTCCGCGAGGATGCCGGCCACGTCCGCGACCAGGTCGGAGTCCCAGACCTGACGGACCGCCACATTGACGCTCACGAAGATCGGGCGCTCGCACGGATGGTCCTTCTGCCACTGCCGGGCCTGGCGGCAGGCAGTCCGCAGCACCCAGCGGCCCAGCTCCACGATGGAGCCGTCCTCCTCGGCGATCCCGATGAACCGATTCGGCGCCAGGGAGCCGAACTGCGGGTGGTTCCAGCGCACCAGCGCCTCCACCCCGCGCACCGCTCCGTCCGCCAGGTCCACGAGCGGCTGGTACTCCAGACCGAACTCCCCGCGCTCCACGGCGGGCCGCAGCGTGGAGGAGAGCGCCTGCCGGGTCATCCGGTGCGCGTTGCGCTCCGGGTCGAAGAGGGTCCAGCGGGCCTTGCCGTCCGCCTTCGCCCAGTACAGCGTGGTGTCCGCGGCCTGCATCAGGGCGGTCGCGGTCGTCCCGTACCCGGAGCGCTCGACCACGCCGATCGAGGCGGAGACCGCGAGCCGCTGACCGGCCAGGTCGAAGGGGTCCTGGAGCGCGTCGAGCACCGAACGCGCCAGATCCGCGAGTTGCTCGGTGCCGGTGGAGTCCTCGACCAGGATCGCGAACTCGTCCCCGCCGAGCCGCGCCACCAGATGGCCGCCGCCGCGGGTGTAGCCGTCGCTGTCCGCGCACTCGGTCAGCCGGCCGGCGACGGCGGCGAGGAGCCGGTCGCCGACCCGGTGCCCGAGGGTGTCGTTGACGGCCTTGAACCCGTCGAGATCGAGGTAGCAGAGGCCGATCCGCCCTGTTCTGCCATACCCGTAGGACTCGTACGAAGAGCTGATCGTGTCCTCGGTCTCTCCCGCGTCCTCGGCGTCCTGGGCCGAGGCCTCCAGGGCGGCGGAGAGGCGCTCGAAGAACAGCGCGCGATTGGGCAGCCGGGTCACCGGGTCGTGCATCTGGAGGTGACGGAGCCGCGCCTGGAGCTCGCGGCGGTCGCTGATGTCCGCGATGGAGAGCAGCACGCGGCGGCTGTCGGGCACGGGGGCGACGGTCACCTCCGCCCACAGGGAACGCCCGTCGGGGTGCTTGAGGCGGCGGGTGCAGCGGAAGCGGGAGCGGCGGCCGCGCAGCACCTCGCGGTACGCGTGCCAGGTGCGCCCGTCGGACGCGAGGTCGACGAGATCGGCGGCGGCCTGCTCCCGGAGCCCCTCGGCCTCGGCGCCGAGGAGGGCGCAGAAGGAGTCGTTGGCGGTGACGACGACTCCGTCCTCGTCCACGACGGCCATCGCGAGCTGCGCGACCCGGAAGGCGGCGCGGTAGTCGCGGAGTTCGGCGGCGCGGCGCTCGGGCGGGAGCGTGGAGTGACGCTCCGTGAGTGCGGGCTCCGCCGCGTACGTCTCCGGCGGCTCTGGGTGCACCGGCCCTTCGGGGATTGTGCTCACCGCTCGCTCCCGTAGTGCAGTCGGGCCGGTCACATGGGGCGGGACGGTCGGCCGAGGAAGAGTGAGCCGATCATAGAGCCAGCGCGGGGGAACGTTCCAGCTCCGGGGCGCCTTCCGGGGGCGCACGACGCTGTGAGGCTGCCCACCGTCGGCCGTGCACGATCGTTTCTCTTCGGGTCTGGCGCGGGTCGACAGCGTCGTGACCGAATGTGACTTTCCGTGAGCTGAATGGCGCTCGTTTCGCGTCGACCCCTCGGCGCGCCCTCACCCGACCGGGGCAGCGGAAATATGCGAAACCCGGCAAACCATCACAAGGTGGGTGGGGAGTCCCGCATTCGCGATCCGGAGGTCCACGTGAGGGGTCAGCAGCCACCCGGGGGAGTGGAGCGCTCACGGCTGCGTGCCGGCGCGGCGGCGTTCACCTCGCTCGTCGCCCTGGCCGCCACCGGGCTCGTCGCAGGCCCCGCCGTCGGCGTCTCGGCGAGTCCCTGCGCCCTGCCCCGCACCGCGGCCCATCACTCACTCGGCCTCGACACCTGGAACGGGTCGTACCCCAGGCCCGACCGCGCCCTCGACGCGGTCATGATCTTCCTGTCCTTCCCGGACGCCGAGCCGCTCACCACACCGGCCGACCTCGCCGCCGACCACTTCCCCGCCACCAGCGAGTACTTCTCGCGCGCCTCCTACGGGCGCTTCACCCTGCGCCCGCACCCCCAGGCCGCCTGGACCCCCATGCCGAAGGAGTCGGGCGCGTACGACATACGGCGCGACTGGGACGCCGGGCAGCGCGCGGCCTACCTCCGCGACGCGGTCGCCGCCGCCGACGCGAGCGTCGACTTCTCCCGGTACGACATCGTCTACCTGGTCGCCGACCCGGACGCGCCCGGCGTGGACTCCGACGCGACCAAGGTGGTCAACCTCGAACGTCCGCTGGAGGTCGACGGCACCGAGATCAAGCGGGTCGTCACCGTCTTCGAACGACACCCGCCCGACCGCAACGTGCTCGCCCACGAGACCGGGCACGTCTTCGACCTGCCCGACCTCTACCACCGCCCGGCGGACGGCAAGGGCGACTGGGACACCCATGTGGGTGACTGGGACGTCATGGGCAGCCAGTTCGGGCTCTCCCCCGACCTCTTCGGCTGGCACAAGTGGAAGCTCGGCTGGCTCTCCACCGCCCAGGTGGCCTGCGTCCAGGGCGCCGACCCCCGGATGGTCACCCTGGAGCCGACCGACGCCCCACCGCCGGCCGGCGGCACCCTCGGCACCCGGCTCGCGGTGGTCCGCACCGGCCCCGACAGCGTCCTCGCGGTCGAGGCCCGGACCGACGCCGGGAACAACGCCGACACCTGCACCGAAGGCGTGCTCGTCTACCGGGTCCGGGGCGGCGCCCCCTCCGGCGACGGTCCGGTCGAGGTCGTCGACGCCCACCCGCGCACCGACGCCTGCTGGGAGCGCTCCGTCTACCCGCCGCTCGCGGACGCCCCGCTGGAGGAGGGCGAGACCCTCACCGTGCCGGGGACCGGGGTCCGGGTCGAGGTCATGGACCGCACGGAGACGGACGGCTGGACGGTCAGGGTCACCCCGCAGGTCGCCGACTGAGACAAGCGGCGACCCGGAACACGAAGAAGCCCCCCGCTCGCGCGAGGGGCTTCTTCCGTCTGTGCGCCGCCAGGGACTCGAACCCCGGACCCGCTGATTAAGAGTCAGCTGCTCTAACCAACTGAGCTAGCGGCGCCTGCTGACGTCGTAGACATTAGCACCCGGATCGGCGGGAGGAAAAATCGATACCCGCACGTCGGCGGCGGAGAGCGCCCGGACGGCCCGCACGCAGGCCCAGAGCACGACCTCGGGCCCGGGCAGCCAGGGATGCCGGGTGTCGGGGGCCACCAGCCAGCGGGGTCCCGCGGTGCCGGAGGGCGCGAGCGGCGGCACGGTCACCGCGTCCCCGACCCCGTGGCAGAACGGCCGCGGGACCTCCTCGCCCCACTCCTCCCAGTCGAGCAGGGCCGGCAGTCGCTGCGCCGTGCCCGGCGCGGCGAACAGCATCATCCGCCCCCGGTGCACGGCGACGGGCCCCGACCCCGGCCCCTCCGACCACAGCCGGTCCAGCATCCGCCGCCCGAAGACCGGGTCCACGTTCACGACGTCGAAGACCGTCCCGCACGGCAGTACCGCGGGCGACGCCGGCCGCGCCTCCCAGCGGGCGAGCGCGGCCCCGCGGCCCCCGGCGGCAACGCGGCCCCCGGCGGCCGAGGCGAGCCAGGCGGCCCCGTCGGAGGTCACCCGAGCCGTCTGGTGCCGGCCCTCGTCGCCTTCCCGGAGGAACCGGAAGATGTCGTGCGGGGTCTCGTCGCGCAGCCAGGTCGTCATGACTCCAGATCTACCGGGAGTGACGTGACGGTAGCCGAGAGTTCACGAAAACACGGACAGGAGGGGGCGGCGAGGGGTATCGTGCGGCCCGCATATGCCAGGTGGCACGTCGGAGGGCCCGGAGCCCCGCCCGCCTACTCCTCCGCCGAGCGGCCGTTCGTGCGGATCAGGTCGCGGCCGAACTCGATCATCTTGAGGGCGTAGTCCTCGGTCCACTGCGCCCGCTCGGCCACGTCCGCGGCCGTCAGCCGGTCGAACCGGCGCGGATCCGCGAGCTGGGCCGCCGCGATGGCCTGGAACTCGGTCGCCCGGTCCGTCGCCGCGCGGAACGCGAGCGTCAGCTCCGTCGCGCGGGACAGCAGCTCCCGGGGGTCCTCCAGGGACTCCAGGTCGAAGAAGTGCTCCGGGTCGGCGGTCGCCTCGGCGGGCTCGAAGATCAGCGGGGCCGGCCTGAGCCGCCGCTGTCCGCTGCGTTCCGCGGGTTCCGCCATCGTTCGTCTCCTCCTCGCACAGGCACGGCCCGGAGCCCCGGGCCGGCTCCCATTGTCCCGCGCCCCGCAAGAGCGCGTACCTTCCACCGCACGCCCCCGGGAGCCTCCTCGGGGGTCGTCAGCCGTCGAGGCCGCGCAGGAGCAGCCGAAGGCCGCCGAAGAACTCCTGCTCCGGGGTGACCGAGCGGGCGGCGCGGGCGGTCTCCGTCAGAGGGGGGAAACGGTCCTCCGGCAGCGCGGCGATGACCGTCGTGCCCCGGCCGGCGAGCGGCCCCAGGTGTTCGAGCTGGATCGCTCCGGTGAGGTAGCCGTGGAGCGCGCGCAGGGCGACGACGCGCTGCTCGCCCTCGACTCCCGCCTCGGCCAGGATCCCGAGCACGGTCTCGGGCCAGCGCAGTCCCCCGGTGGCGCGGTGCCGGTGGGCGAGCGTGAGGGGGATGGCCTCCGGGTGGGCGGCGACGCCGTCGCGCAGCCGTCCGACCATGACCTCGATCCGCTCCCGCCAGGGCGTGTCGGGGCTGGGCGGCGTGGCGTCGACCGTGGCCAGGACGCGCTCGGCCACGAGCCCCTCCGGATCACGGAGTCCAGGCCACCCGGTGCTCCCCCAGATGGGAGAGCACCGCGTGGTTCGCCTCCCAGCCGTCGGGGAACGACACCGCGACACCCAGGCGCACCGGCTCCGTCGACGGATGCTCGTCGAGGAGCTCCGCCACACCCGCGCGGCAGACGACCACGCACGCGTGCCGGTGCCGGGACGCGAGGACGCAGAGCCGGCCCGTCTCCAGATGGAACGCCGTCGCGTCCGGCCGCCCCGACAGCGGGTGGAGGACGACCGTCACGTCGTACTCACGTCCCTGGAGCCGGTTCGCGGTGTCCACCGTCACGCCCGTCACGCCGAGCCCCGCGAGCGCCGCCCGGACCGCGGCCGCCTGGTCCCGGTGGGCGGTGCCGACCGCGACCCGGTCCGGCGTCAGGGGCACGGGGGTCTCCGAGCGCTCCGAGACCGCCGCCCCACCCCGGTCGAGGAGCCGGCGCACCACCAGGGCCACCGCCCCCACGGCCTCGGGATCGGTGCGCGGGGTGTGCCGGGCCGGCAGTTCGAGCAGGCCCCAGCCCGACTCCGCCGCCTCGTCGAGGACCCGGTCGGGAGCCGAACCGTCCGACGGCACCCCGAAGGACAGCCTCCGGTCCCCGTGCCCGGTGCCGCTGCGGAACGGCGTGAACGGATAGAAGGCGTCCGACACCAGCGGCGCCGCCGAGGCGGGCAGCCGCCAGGACACCGGCAGCCGGTGCTGCGGCAATTCCGGGTTGTGCGCGAGCAGGGTGGAGACCGCGCTCGCCGACGGGTCGTACGTGAGCCCCGCCCACTGCTCCGCGCCCACCACCGAGAAGGGGTCAAGCTGCCCGGGGTCGCCCACGAACAGCGCCCGCTCGAAGAGCCCCGCCACGGCGAGCAGCGCGTCCGAACGCATCTGGTACGCCTCGTCGACGATCGCGTGCGCCCAGGGCTCCACGTTCTTCACGTGCCCCCACTTGGCGGCCGTGGAGATCACCACCGGAAGCCCGGCGAGCTCACCCGCCTTCGCCGACTTGCGTACGTTGGCCAGGTCGTCGAGCGCCTTGTCGTACGGGTCGGCGTCGTTCGAGTGCAGCCGGCCCACATCGAGGCCGGGCTCCTTCTCGGCGAGCCGCAGCACCAGGTCGTCCACCTGCGCGTTCGTCTGGGCCACCACCATCAGGGGGCGCCCCGCCGCGGCCAGTTCGAGCGCGGCCCGCACCACGAGCGTCGACTTCCCGGCACCGGGCGGGGAGTCCACGACGACACCGCGCGCGGTGCCGTGCAGGGTGTCCGCCAGGATGGCGTCCGTCGCCCGCCCGGCCTCGGCGGAAGGATCGAACACGGTCACAGCACGTCCTCGGGGGTCACGGCGTCGGGCAGTTCCACGGCGTCCGTCCGGGGAGGACCACCGTGCGTCCAGGGCGTCTCCTCCGCGTCCGGCAGCTGCGGCCCCATCCGCTGGTCGTGCTCGAACAGCGTCCAGGCGATCCGCTCGCCCTTCTCCGGCACCGAACCCTCCGCGGGCTCCCTCGACCGGCCCATCCGGTCCAGGACCCGCAGGAGCAGTGAGCCGTCCTCCTCGTACCGCACGAACTCCGCCGTCTGCGGCTTCCCGTCGAGCGAGCGGTACACCCGCGTCCGCTCGCCCAGGTGCGGCCGGTCGTCCGTGCGGACCGTGAGCAGCGGGCGCGGCGCGGGCCGCTTCGACTCCGTCCACGCCATCGTCACCTCGGTCACCTCGGCCGCGAACGCCTCGCCCGCGAGCCGCCGCCCGGCGAGCACCAGCGGATCGTCGAGCGCCTCCTGCGCCTCCAGCTGGCCCTGCGCCTGCTCGCGGGCCGCGAGCTTCCGGGCCGCCGTCACGGCGTCGTCCCGGCGCGGCTGCGGCGGCTCACCGGCCGCGACCCGGTCCCGATGGGCGGTGAAGGACCAGCGGTCCCGGGTCCAGCGGTCCTCGACCCTGGCCCCCTCCGGCAGCTCCCGCAGCAGGTCGAGCGCCCGCCAGACCGCGTCCCAGGTCGGCTTCAGCTGGGAGCCGACCAGGCGGCGCAGCTCCCGCTCGGCCGCGTGCAGCTCACCGAGACCCGAGTCGGCGCTCTCGCCGTCCTCGGCCGTGCCCAGCGCCTGCCGGGCCCGGTCGTACCGCTCGATCGCCGGCGCGAGCAGCCGGTTGTCGAAGGCCGGGTCGGTGGCGGGCCCGGCCGGCGGGCACAGCAGCTGCCCCCGCTCGTCCCGGCCCACCTCGGCCCGCAGCGCCCCCTCCGCGCCCGTCTCCCCGTCGCGGGGGTCGATCCAGGCGAGCAGCGCGCCCAGATGCTGGTCCTCCAGGGACGACTGGCCCGTCGCCCAGTGCCGGTTGAGCAGATCGGTCGCCGCGAGCAGCAGCGAGGAGCCCGGCACCCGGGCCCGGTCGCCGAAGTGCGTCAGCCAGCGCCCCAGCAGCGGCACGCGCGGCGGGGCGGGGAACGGCGTCTCCGGGTCCTGCTCGGCCGTCCGCCGGAACCGCGTCGACCGCCCGAGGAGCCGTACGTACTCGATGCCGGCCCGGCTCGGCACGATCAGCTGCGGCGCGTCCGCGCACAGCTCGACCTCGACCTTCACCTTCTTGCCGGTCTCCGGATCGACCTCGCTCCTCTCCGCCGACTCGACGACCTCCGCGAACGAGTCGACGTACGGCAGGACCTCCTCCGCCAGGTCGGCGAGGAACGCGAACCGCAGGTCCCGGTCCCGCGGCTGGGTCACCACCAGGAGCCGGGGCTCCTCCCGGTCGGTGCCGACGAGGGCGCCCAGCGGCGCACCCGCCTCACCGGCCGTCGTCAGCGGCACGAGGACGAGGGGCCGCTCGGACAGCCGCCGGTGCCGGACGGTCGCCAGGGGCTGCGCCCGGCCCGACTCGACCGCCTCCATCCGGGCCAGGGTGGAGATCAGCGACATGACCGGCCACCCCGCTCCGAGGCCACGCCGGCGGCCCCGAGGGCCTCCTCGCGCAACGCCCGCGCCCGGCGCAGCGCCGCCACCGCCGGGTCCTCCGGGTCGCCCTCCTCGCCGCGCGAGGCCGCGAGGACCGCGCCGACCGTCGGCAGGCCGCCCAGCTCACCCCGTACCGAACGGCCCAGGGTCTCCACCGCGTCCGCCTCACGGGACCGGGCCCGGCAGTGGAAGGCCAGCTCGCAGGCGGCCAGGCACTCCGGCGCGTACTGGTGGGGGACGGACTCCACGGCCGCCGTCAGCTCCGCCGCCGAGCGCTCCACCACGTCGAAGCTCGTGCCCTCCGGCAGGGCGTCCGCGATCTCGTCGACCCGGGTCAGCCGGGCGAGCTGACGCCGGGTCACCGCCCGCTGCTTGCGCACGTCGACGACCGACGCCGTCGGCACGTTCGAGAAGTCCTTGGGGCACACGAGCAGCACCGACTGCGCGACCCGCGCGCCCTCCGTCACCGCCGCGACCCGCTCCAGCGCCAGCACGTACACCGCGGCCTGACGGGCCGCCGCACCCACCTTCGACGCGTCGGCCGCGCCGTCCACCATCGGGAACGACTTGATCTCCACGACCGTCCAGGCGCCGTCGGGACGGACCACCACCGCGTCCGGCTCCAGATACACCGGCGAGCCCGCCACCTCCAGGGCGAGCAGCGGATGGTCGAGCAGCGTCCACGTCCCGGCCCCGGTCGCCTCCCGCAGCGCGAGCGCCGTGCGCGCCACCCGGCCCTGCGGCCCGGCCGCCGCCAGATCGGGCACGGACACCGCGCCCGGCTCCTCGACCCCGATCAGGCGGAGCAGCTCACGGCCGCCGTCCGCCTTGACCTTCGCCTCGAAGGAGTTGCCCCGCACGATCGCGAACTGCGACTGCCCGAACGGGGCCGGCGAGCCGAGCTTCGCGGCCAGCGCCGACTTGTCGACTCCGGCTCCGTCGAGCAGGGCCCGCCGCCGGCAGCCGGGATTGGCGGCGAGCGCCGCGAGCGCCCGCGCGTCCAGCGGACGCGGCACGGTGGCCGGTCCGCGCAGTTCAGCGAACAGCTGTAGACGTGCCGTCCGCGGTGTGGGTGACAGACCGCTGTCCAGGGATGCGCTCACCCGTGGAAGTCTCGCATCCGCCACTGACAACCGGAGGCGCTTCGACCGTTCCGCGCACCCGGCCGGCGAGCCGCAGCGCGTACGGGGTCAGCAGCAGACCGGCGCCCGTCACCGCCGCGCCCGCGACCGCGTCGAGCAGACAGTGATTGGCGGTACCCCTCACGACGACGGTCGTGAGCAGCGGATACGCCCACCCCGACGGCCTTCGCCGCGGGCGTCCGCCCGTACCGCCACAGCAGCACCCCGCACCACAGCGCCCAGCCGACGTGGAGGCTGGGCACGGCCGCGTACTGGTTGGTCAGACCGCCGAGCCCGCGGGGCGCGCTGGACTCGCCGCCCCGCACGAGCAACCGCCCGCCGGTGTAGGTGGCGGTACACGACGCCGATCAGTGACAGCTCGGCCCACCAGCGTGGTCTGCGCATCGAGAAGCCCCCCGACGGTGATCGCCCCGGGAGGGGGACGCCCCGCGCCGCCGGAAGGTTGCCCGGACGTCACCCCGAATCCACGTGGGCGATGATGGGAGAGGCACGTCCGCACCGTGAAACCCCTGGAGCGTCCTTCCCATGGCACCGCGCATCCTGCTCGCCCGGCACGGCCAGACCGAGTGGTCACTTCTCGGCCGGCACACCGGCAGGACCGACATCCCGCTGCTCGACGAGGGGAAGCGGGGTGCGAAGCTGCTCGGTGAGCGCCTGCACCGCGGCCCCTGGCAGGGCCTGCCCGGCGTGGAGGTGCGCACCAGCCCGCTGGTCCGCGCGAGCGAGACCTGCGAGCTGGCCGGCTTCGGCGACCGGGCCGAGCCCTGGGACGCGCTGATGGAGTGGGACTACGGGGCGTACGAGGGGATGACCCCGCTTGAGATCCGGGCGGTCCAGCCCGGCTGGTTCATCTGGCGCGACGGCGTCCCCGTGGGGGTCCCCTCGGCGGAGCGAGGGGGAGAGACCCTGGCGCAGCTGTCGGACCGCGCCGACGAGGTCGTGAACTGGGCCCGCTCCGCCGACCGTGACGTGCTGGTCTTCGCCCACGGGCACATCCTGCGCTCGATCGCCGCCCGCTGGCTCGGCGAGGACGTCTCCTTCGCCTCCCGCATCCGTCTCGACCCGACGAGCCTCTCCGTCCTCGGCTGGGCATACGACGCCCCGGCGCTGGAGCGCTGGAACGACACCGGCCACCTGGAGCGCTAGCCGCGGCGCGGGGCCACGCGCGCGAGGCGTCCGGGCGCGCCCAGTACGCGCTCCCGGGCGCGCCCTGGGGACACGTCCTTCAGTACGCGACCGGGACCCGGCGGGTCTCGGCCACGTCCTCAGTACGCGGCCAGGACCCGGCGGGTCTCGGTGAGCATCCCGCGGATCCGCGCCGAGGCGATGCCGTCGAGCGAGTCCGCCACCCGCTTCGCCTCGGCCGCCGCCTCGTCCGGGCGTCCGGCGTGCGCCAGGTCCTTCGCGAGATGGGCCCGGTAGAGCGCCAGGTTCCGGGCGAAGTGCGGGTTCTGCAGGACCGTGGCCCGGTGGGCGTGCCGGGCGGCCCGGCCCCAGTCCCCGAGCGCCGACCAGCACTGGGCCTCAAGCGCCTCCCGCTCCGGCTCCCCGAAGAACGACATCCACTCGGGGTCGCCGTCGGCCGGCCCCCGGTCGAAGAAGCCGTGGGCGCGGCCGAGCGCCTGCTCGCAGGCGGACCGGTCGCCGAGCCCCGCCCACGCGCCCGCCTCCCGCAGCGACAGCAGGGACAGCAGTCGGGCCGAGTCCAGCGGCTGCGCGGCCCGGAGCCCGGCCTGGGCCGCCCGCACCGCCTCGCGGTACCGGCCGGTGTCCCGGGCCAGGAAGGACGTGTTGCAGAAGGCGTGCGCCTCCAGGGCCGCGTCCCCCGACACGCGCGCGGTGGCGAGGGCCTCGGCGTAGTGCGAGCGCGCGTCCTCGTGCCGGCCGGAGTCGTGGGCCAGCCAGCCGACGGAGAGGGACAGCTCGCCCGCGCCCGCGTGCAGCCGGTCCTCGGTGGAGCGGCGGGCCATGGTGCCCGCGTCGAGCAGCGCGTACGCCGCGCGGAGCGGCTGGGCGGCGACCTTGTAGAGCCCGTCGGCGCCGTGCCGGTCGTCCAGCAGACGGATCCGCCGTACGGCCTCCTCGACGGCCCGCACCTCGGCCTCTCCGACGCGATGGGTGCCGCGGGGGGTGGGGATCGCGGCGGCGGGACCGCCGAGTCCCAGCGAGGCGGCCGCCAGGGTGGCGGAGCCGCTCATCATGAATGCGCGACGCAGCACGTCGCTCTCCTCATCGTTCCGGGTGGTGATGGCGGCGGGAGGCGCTGTCCCGGCCGGTACGGCCTGCCGCCGGCCGCGCACCGTCTCCCGCGCGGAGAACCCCAGGTCGGCGAGGCCGAGACCGGGGAACATGTGCAGGAAGACCCGCTCGTACGCGTAGTTGGGGCAACGGATCTCGCCCGCTTCCACGCGCCCGATGTAGCGGGCGTCGCACGCGACCTGTTCGCCGATCTCCCGCGCCGCCCGACGGACCGCCGCGGCGAACTCCGCCGGCGACTGCTGTCCGCGGAGCCTGCGGAAGACGAGATTGGGAACTGCCCGTGACGTCGCCATGGCCGAGCCCTCTCCTGTGCTGCCGGTGGTGGTCCGGCAGCACAGGAACGTACCTGCTGTGACCGGACGCGTACGCAGAGTTTGGCTACAAATCGGATATCTCGCCTGTGATCTGCCATGAACTGCCATCCTTTGCGGCGGCATGGCGCCGTAGCCGTTGACGCGCACGGGCGTTGAACCGTAAAGGGAGAGACGGAACGTGTCTCCTCAGGAGCGAGGAGGGGTCCCCATGTCGGAGATCGGTTCGCAGTCGGCCACGTGGAACGCACCCGCCCCGGACGCCGACGGGCCCAAGCTCGCCGCCGGAGCCTGGGACCTGGTGACGGTCCCCGTCCGCCAGGGCCTCGAGGCCGTGGACATCCTCCGGCGCGGCGCCACCCCCGCCGTCGGCCCCGTCGTGCACGACGGCGCCTGCGACACCCTCGGCTTCCTGGTACCGCCGGGCACCGCCGCCGCCTGGGACATGCCGGGCAGCGCCTGTACGGGCACCTCGGGGCGCGGCTTCCGACTCCCCGAACTGCCGGAGCTGCCCGAACCGGCGGGCGACGCGCCCCGCCCGACCGGCTGGCTGCTGCCGCCGGGGGACACCGACCCCGTCACCGACCCCGCCGTACTGCGCAAGGCGCTCGGCGAGGCGGCCCGTCTCATCGAAGCGGCCGACGGCTGCCACTGAGGTGGCGGGCCCGCGTGGGCGGGGCCCCGGCCGTTTGCCCGGATAATGGGGCACGTGGCCAGGAACAAGCAGCGCGACCGGGCGGCCTCCGCCGCCTCCGTCGCCGAGACCGTCGACGGCGGGCTCGCCGAACTCATACCCGACCGGGAACGCCCCCGCGCCTGGACGCTGCTCATCGACGGCGCCCCCCAGTCCCACGTGGACCTCGACGACCCGGCCCACCTCGCCTTCGAGTACCAGCGCCGCCTCGGCCACGTCGCGGACCTCGCCGCACCGCCGAACCGGCCCCTCCAGGTCGTCCACCTCGGCGGCGGCGCCTTCACCCTCGCCCGTTACGTCGCCGCCACCCGGCCCCGCTCCACTCAGCAGATCGTGGAGGTCGACGGGCCCCTCGTCCAGTTCGTCCGCCGGGAGCTGCCGCTCGACGGCGGGGCCCGCGTCCGGGTCCGCTCCACCGACGCCCGCGCCGGACTGGCCAGGATCCAGGACGGCTGGGCCGACCTCGTCATCGCGGACGTGTTCAGCGGGGCCCGCACCCCCGCCCATCTGACCAGCACCGAGTTCCTCACCGAGGTCCGGCGGGTGCTGCGCCCCGGCGGCCTCTACACGGCGAACCTGGCCGACGGCCCACCCCTGACCCATCTGCGCGGCCAGATCGCCACGGCCGCCGCCGTCTTCCCCGAGCTGGCGCTGACCGCCGACCCGACGGTGCTGCGCGGACGCCGCTTCGGCAACGCGGTGCTGCTCGCCTCGGACCGCGAGCTGCCGGTGGCCGAGCTGACCCGGCGGGTCGCCACCGACCCGCACCCGGGCCGGGTCGAACACGGGCGCGCCCTGGCCGACTTCGCCGGGGGAGCGGCGCCGGTCACCGACGCGAGCGCCAAGCCCTCACCCGTACCGCCGCCGTCCGTCTTCCGCTGAGCGTCGCCTGACGGTCCGGAGGCCTCAGGTGGCGCGGTCCGCGATCTCCACGCGGGGCGCCGTGTCGTGCCAGACGCAGAAGACGGACAGCTCCCGGCCGTCCGCGGTGAACGTGACCCGGATCCAGGTCGGCTGCTTCCACACCTGCATCTGCCAGCCGGAGGCGGGAATCGCGGAGACCAGCTCGGCCGAGGTCGCGCCCAGGTCGAAGGCGACCCGTCCGCCGTCGACCGTGTAGCTCTTCACGTTCGAGGGCGGGTCGGGCGGGGTGGTGGTCGCCGGCGCCTCGGTCGTGGGCCTCGCCGTCCGGGAGGGGGTCGCCGTGGGCGTGGCCGGGGTCGTGCGGCCGGTGCTCGGCGTGGGCTTCACCGTCGCGGGCGCGGACGGCCCGGTGGTGGTGGGCGACCGGGTCGATGAGGTCAGCGGACCGCTGCCGTCCGACACCGGCTCGTCGGCGCCGACCGGAAGGGGCAGCGCGCGCGGAGGGTCGTACACCGTGCCGGACAGCACCGTGTGCACCCCCCACCAGGACAGCGTGACCGCCGCGCCGGTGGCGAGCGACCAGGCCAGGGCGTGAACGAGTCCTCTTCGCATCGGGGCCATACTGCACCACACCGCCCGCACCCCCGGCGGAGGGTGGTCCTTGCCCTCGGCCTCACCCGAATGGCGTACGGTGCGGCCCATGGCAAGTGTGCTCGTGGTCGAGGACGACCAGTTCGTGCGCTCCGCCCTCATCCGGCAGCTGACCGAGGCCTCCCACACGGTACGGAGCGTCGGCACGGCTCTGGAGGCGTTGCGCGAGGTCGCCCATTTCCGTTTCGACGTGGTCGTCCTGGACCTCGGACTGCCCGACCTGGACGGGTCGGAGGCGCTCAAGATGCTGCGCGGGATCACCGACGTACCGGTGATCATCGCGACGGCCCGGGACGACGAGGCGGAGATCGTACGGCTCCTCCACGCCGGCGCCGACGACTACCTCGTGAAGCCCTTCTCGGTCGACCACCTCTCGGCCCGGATGGCCGCCGTGCTGCGCCGGGCGCGGGCCGGGGCGGGCGAGGCGCCGCCGTCCCGGGCGATCCGCGTCGGCGGGCTGACCGTCGACCCGCTGCGCCGTCAGGCGGAGCTCGACGGGACCCCGCTGGACCTGACCCGGCGCGAGTTCGACCTGCTCGCCTTCCTCGCCGGGCGGCCCGGGGTCGTCGTCCCGCGCAAGGAACTGCTCGCCGAGGTGTGGCAGCAGTCCTACGGGGACGACCAGACCATCGACGTCCATCTGTCCTGGCTGCGCAGGAAACTGGGTGAGACGGCCGCCCGGCCCCGCTACCTGCACACCCTGCGCGGGGTCGGCGTGAAGCTGGAGCCGCCCCGCGAGGCGGAGCCGGTGCCGGGGCGGCCGTCGGAGCCGCAGCCGTGAGATGGGCGCTCGTCAAGGTGTCGCTGGCCGTCACCGTCATGGTCGTCGTCGCCTTCGCCGTACCCCTCGGGCTCGTCGTCAAGGAGATGGCCCGCGACCGGGCGTTCTCCAACGCCGAACGGCGGGCGTCGGGGCTCGCGCCCGTCCTCGCCATCACCACCGACCGCGACGAACTCGACCGGGCCGTCGCCACCACCGAGGACGGTGCCGCCGGACGCCTCGCCGTCCACGTGCCCGCCGGTGAACCCGGCGCCACGGCCCTGGAGATCGGCACCCGGCGGGCCGGTGAGGAGGAACTCGCCACCACCCGCAGGCTCGGCCGGGCCTCCATCGCCGAGGTCCCGGGCGGCTTCGCGCTGCTCCAGCCCACCGCCCTCAGCAGCGGCGAGGTCGCCGTCGTCGAACTGTTCGTGCCCGAGGGCGAGGTGTCCAACGGGGTCGCCACCGCCTGGCTGGTCCTCGCCGGCGTCGGCATCGCCCTGATCGTCGGCTCCGTCGCCGTCGCCGACCGGCTCGGCGTCCGGATGGTCCGGCCCGCTCAGCGGCTCGCCGGCGCCGCCCACGACCTCGGCGAGGGCAGGCTCGGCGCCCGCGTCCCCGAGGAGGGGCCGCCCGAACTCAAGTCGGCCGCGGTCGCGTTCAACTCCATGGCCGACCAGGTCGTGCAACTCCTCGCCAACGAGCGGGAACTCGCCGCCGACCTCTCCCACCGGCTCCGCACCCCGCTCACGGTGCTCCGGCTCAACGCGGCCTCGCTCGGCTCGGGACCGGCCGCCGAGCAGACCCGCGCGGCCGTCGAGCAGCTGGAGCGCGAGGTCGACATCATCATCCGTACGGCCCGCGACGCGAAGCCGCAGACCCAGGCGACCGGGCCCGGATCCGGCTGCGACGCCGCAGAGGTGGTGCGCGAGCGGATGGAGTTCTGGTCGGCGCTCGCCGAGGACGAGGACCGCCGGGTACGGGTCGCGGGCGTCGAGCGTCCGGTGCGCATCCCGGTCGCCCGCCCCGAACTGGTCGCCGCGCTCGACGCCCTGCTCGGCAACGTCTTCCGGCACACCCCCGAGGGCACCGCCTTCTCGATCGACCTCCACAACGGCGACGACGCCGTCATCGTCCTGGTCTCCGACGCGGGCCCCGGCATCGCCGACCCGGCCGCCGCCCTGGCCCGGGGCAACAGCGGCGGGCGGGACGGCTCCACGGGTCTCGGACTCGACATCGTGCGGCGGATGGCGGAGGCCACCGGCGGCGACGTCCGCATCGGACACTCGGTCCTCGGCGGTACGGAGGTCCGCGTCTGGATCGGGCTCGACGGGCGCCGCCCGGGCGGCACGGCCGGACGCCGGGACCGCCGCCCGCCCCGCCGCCGCCGCGGTGCCACGGGCACCCGCAGGGCCGCCGACGCCTGAGCCGTGCGGGGGACCTGCCGGGCCCTCGCCGAGTGAGCCGTGCGGGGTGAACCTTTCCTGGTTCCGATGCCTTCCTTAAGCGGGTCCTAAGAATCCCCGCCCCCGCCCCCCGACACCCTTTTGTCCGCTTTCCAGTCGCTAGCGTGCTGCCGCACCCCCTCCCCACCCCCCAGCACGCAGAGGCAGGCACGCGATGGGCACCAGTTCGCACCGGCGCAGGGCGAGCACCAGGAGCAAGATCGTCGGCGCGGTCGTCGCGGCGGCGGTCGTCGGCGGCGCGGCCGTCGCGCTCACCGGTACGGCCCAGGCCGCCGCCGTCGGCGCCGCCTACACCCGTACCAGCGCCTGGACCGGCGGCTACACCGGCCAGTACGTCGTCACCAACGAGACGTCCACCGTCCGGTCCGACTGGACCCTGGAGTTCGACCTCCCGGCCGGGACGACCATCGGGTCCCTCTGGAACGGCGAGCACACCGTCTCCGGACGGCACGTCACCGTGAAGCCCGCGAGCTGGAACAGGCAGCTGGCGCCCGGCGCCTCCGTCACCGTCGGCTTCGTCACCTCCGCCGCCGGAGAGGCCGGTGACCCCGCGAACTGCCTCATCGACAAGACGGCCTGCTCCGCCGGCGGCACCGCCCCCACCCCCAGCGGCCGCCCCACCGACCCGCCCACCGCCACGGCGTCCCCCTCGGCCACCACGAGCCCGAAGCCGACCGCCACCGCCACCGCCACCGCGAGCCCGAAGCCCACCGCCACCACGACGACGGCGCCGCCCCCCAGCCCGACGCCCACCGCGACCGCCACCGGCGCCCCCGTCACGGCCGCGAAGTACGCCCCCTACGTCGACACCTCCCTCTACCCGGCGTACGACCTGCTCGCCACCGCCGACGCCACCGGCGTGAAGGAGTTCAACCTCGCGTTCATCACCTCCGGCGGCTCCTGCGCCCCGCTGTGGGGCGGGGTCACCGACCTGGCGAACGACAGGGTCGCGGCCCAGATCGGCGCCCTGCGCGCCAAGGGCGGTGACGTCCGGGTCTCCTTCGGTGGCGCCGCCGGCCACGAGCTGGCCCTGAACTGCTCCTCGTCCTCGGCGCTGGCCGCCGCGTACGGCAAGGTCATCGACCACTACAAGCTGACCAAGGTCGACTTCGACGTCGAGGGCGCGGCCCTGCCGGACACCGCCGCCAACACCCGCCGCTCGCAGGCCATCGCGCAGCTCCAGAAGTCCCACCCGGGCCTGAACGTCTCCTTCACCCTGCCCGTCATGCCCGAGGGCCTGACCCAGCCGGGCGTCGACCTGCTCGCCGACGCGAAGCGGAACGGCGTCCGCGTCGACGCCGTCAACATCATGGCGATGGACTACGGCCCGGCGTACAGCGCCGACATGGGCACGTACGCCGTCCAGGCCGCGACCGCGACCCAGGCCCAGGTCAAGGGCGTCCTCGGGCTCTCCGACGCGGCCGCCTGGAAGGCCGTCGCCGTCACCCCGATGATCGGCGTCAACGACGTCGTCACCGAGATCTTCACGGTCGACGACGCCACCCAGCTCGTCGACTTCGCGAAGTCCAAGGGCATCGGATGGCTGTCGATGTGGTCCTCGACCCGTGACAAGCAGTGCGCGGCCGGCGCGGTGAACCACGCCGACGCCACCTGCTCCTCGATCCTCCAGCAGCCGCTGGCCTTCACGAAGGCCTTCGCCGCCTACAAGTAGGCCGCCCCAGGCCCCCCACACCGCGCGCCCCGGCCGGAACCACCCCACCGCCGGCCGGGGCGCGCACCCCTTCTCCCGTACCGCTCAGGCCCGTGCGGCCTTCCACTCCTCCGCGTAGTCGTTGAAGATCGCCCGCAGATGGTGGCCGATCTTCAGGTAGTCCAGGTCGTCCAGGTTGGCGAGGGACACCCGCACGGACCACTCGGGGCCGTCGAAGCCGCCGCCGTTCAGGAGGACCACACCGGTCTGCTCGGCGAGCCGGAACAGCGGGTCGACCGGCTCGTAGTTCTTCTCCAGGAAGTCCGCGAAGTCCCTCCCGTGCACCCGCTCCCCCTCGGCGAGGAGGTCGAGCTCGACGTAGTACCCGGCCCGCTCCGGGTCGTGGGCGATCTTCATCCGGGCACCTTCGAGGAGCAGGCCGAGGCGCCGGCGCACGATCCCCCGGATCCTCTCCTTGTACGCCTGGCCCTCGTCCAGCAGGTCGAAGAGGGAGAACAGCGTCATCATGACCTGCTGGGGGAGCGAGAGCCCCGCCGTGTGGTTGAGGGCGACCTGCCGGGAGTCGGCCACCAGCCGGTCGATGAACCGGATCTTCTCCGGTTGGAGGCTCAGCGTCCCGTACCGCTTGCCCAGGCGGTCCTTCTCGGCAGCCGGCAGGTTCGCGATCATCTCGTCGACGACGTTGTCGTCGTGGAGGCCGATGACACCGAGCCGGTGGCCCGTGCAGCCGTAGTGCTTGGAGTACGAGTACACCAGGAGCGTGTTGCGCGGCAGGTCGGCGGCGAGCGAGCGGAACCCCTCGACGAAGGTGCCGTACACGTCGTCCGTGACGATCAGCAGGTTCGGGTTCGGACCGGCGACGATGTCCTTGATCTGGTCCGTCACCCGCTTGCTGAGCGCCAGCGACGGCGGGTTGGACGGGTTGACGACGCAGACCAGCCTGACCGACGGGTCGGCCAGCTTCTCGACCTCCTCGGCCGGATAGCGCCACTCGCGCACACCGGTCTCCGCGAAGAGGCTCGCCTGGACGGTGACGACGTCGAAGTCGTACGTGTCGAGCTCGGGGATCTCGATGTACGGGGTGAAGACCGGCACCATCAGGGCGATCCGGTCGCCCTTCCGCAGGATCCCGTTCTTCATCAGGGAGTCGAAGATGTAGCACATGGCGGCCGTGCCGCCCTCGGTCGCGAAGAGCGACAGGGTCCCGGCCGGCGGCCGCCCGTCGAACATCTCGTCGGCGAGGTAGCCGCGGACGACCTGCTCGGTGTGGGTCAGGATCCGGTCCGGTACGGGGTAGTTGTCGCCGATCGTGCTGTCGGTCAGCTCGTGCAGGAAGGCGTCCTTGTCGAAGCCGAACCGCGCGACCCCGTACTCCACGCACCGCTGGAGCAGGTCGATCCCGGGGAGGTCCGGGTGCTGCCGTGCGAAGGTGTCGAAGCGGGCGCCGGAGCCGGGGCGCTCGGGCATGCCGCCGAGGTTGTCGGCGGTCCAGACCCGGCGGGACTCCGAGAGCGCGAAGTAGCCGAGCGCGAAGAAGGCCTCGCGGGGGCCGGTGGCGACCCAGTTCGGATTGCCGCGGCCCGCGTTGAGCATCTGGGACTGCGACTTGTCCTTCTGACCGGACTCGTCGGCCTGCGCCGCCTGTGCGATCTGGATGAACTTGTCCTTCAGCTCGAACGGCGAGAGCTGCGCGAAGGCCTGGATCTGCTCACGGGTGAAAGTGGTCTCGGGCACGGGGGACTCTCATTTCCGTCAGTGGGGGAGGACGACGAACACGGCGCCCCCGGCGGGGTCCTGGGTCCTCTCTACGCCCCGAGGACGCCGACGATGAGGGTGCCGCAGATGCCGCCGAGCGTGATGGGGCCGACCCGGAGCTTGCCGAGGAGGTAGCCGGCGGAGAGGCAGAGGAAGAGGGCGAGTTCGGGATGGTCACGCAGGACTCCCATCCACTTTCACCGCGCCCAAATCGGCCTAAAGGTAAAGATAATGGACATAAAGGGACGCTAGCAGGGGGTGAAGGGCTCAGCCCTTCACCGCGCCCCGCATCACCCCGCCCACGATGTGCCGCCCGAACAGCGCGAGCACCACGAGCAGCGGCAGCGTCCCGAGCAGCGCCCCCGCCATCACCACCGAGGTGTCCGGCACGTGCCCCCGCCCCAGGCCCGTCAGCGCCACCTGCACCGTCGGGTTCCCGGTCTGCGTCAGCACCAGCACCGGCCAGAAGAAGTCGTTCCACGCCGCCACGAAGGACAGCATCCCGAGCACCGCCATCGCCGGACGCGCCGCCGGGAACACCAGATGCCACACCACCCGCAGCGTCCCCGCCCCGTCCACCCGCGCCGCCTCCACGAGCTCGGCCGGCAGCGCCCGCAGAAGGTGCTGACGCATGAAGAACACCCCGAAGGCCGAGACGAGCGAGGGCAGGACCACCGCCTGGAGCTCGTCCGTCCAGCGCAGCCGCGCGATCAACAGATAGAGCGGGACGACCCCCAGCTGCGGCGGGATCAGCATCGTCGTCCCCACGAGCAGCAGCAGCGCGCCCCGGAACCGGAAGCGCAGCCGGGCGAAGGCGAACCCGGCGAGCGTCGAGAAGAGGACCGTGCCCGCCGCGACCGCGCCCGCGACCACGGTGGTGTTGGCGAGCGCCACGCCGAGCCCGCCCTCGGACCAGGCGATCCCCAGGTTCCGCGGCAGGTTCTGCCCGAACCGGAACGGGGGCGGCGCCGACGCCAGCCGCGTACTCGTCCGCGAGGCCGCCACCGCCGTCCACAGCAACGGGAAGAGGGAGACCACCGTGAAGAGACCGAGGAGCGTGTACGTGCCCCAGCCCGCCCGCACCGTCCGCATCAGACGCCCCTCCCGCGCAGCACCGGACGCAGCAGCCGGGCCGCTCCGAACACCACCACCAGGATCAGCAGCATCGCCCAGGCGATGGCCGCCGCCCGCCCGAGGTGCAGGTTCACCCACCCCTGCTCGTACAGATAGAGCCCCAGCGTCTGGTACTGGTGGTCCGCCCCGCCGGACGCGCCCGCCCCGCTGTTGAACAGCAGCGGCTCACCGAACAGCTGGGTCGCGCCGATCGTCGACACGAGCACCGTGAAGAGCAGCGCGGGCCGCAGCCCCGGCAGCGTCACGTGCAGGAACTGCCGCCACCGCGAGGCCCCGTCGAGTGCCGCCGCCTCGTACAGCTCGCGCGGGACGGTCTGCATCGCCGCCAGGTAGATCAGCGCGTTGTAGCCGGTCCAGCGCCAGATCACGATCGACGAGACGGCGACCTTCGACGCCCACGGGCCGTTCTGCCAGTCCACCGGAGCGATCCCCACCAGCCCCAGCGCCCAGTTGACCATCCCCTGGTCCCGGCCGAAGAGCAGCGCGAAGACGAGCGTCGCCGCGGCCACCGACGTCGCGTACGGGGCGAGCGCCACGACCCGGAGGGCCAGCCGCCCGCGCAGCCGCACGTCCAGCAGGTGCGCCACGCCGAGGGCGAGCAGCAGTTGGGGGACGGTGGCGAGGACACCGATGGCGACGGTGTTGAACAGGGCGTTCCAGAAGAACTCGTCGTGCAGCAGCCGGGCGTAGTTCTGAAGACCCACCCACTCCCGGGCCTCCGGCGCGGTCAGCTCCACCCGGAACAGCGACGCCCAGGCGGTCGCGACCAGCGGGAACAGACCGAACGCCCCGAAGAGCAGGAAGAAGGGGGCCACGAGCACGTACGGCGCGGAGCGCGACCGCAGCGGCCCGAGACGCCCCCGCCCCGGACCCGGTTCCGTCCTCGGGGGCGCGACGGCGGGCGCGACGGGCGAACCGGCGGGCGGCGGGAACGGATCCACGGGGTGTCTCGTCTCGGTCACGGGTGCTCACCGGTCCAGCGCGTTGTCGATCGCCCGCATCGCCGCCCGCCAGGCCGACTCGGGCGGGCGTCCGGTCTGGTCGACCTGGAGCATCCCGGTGTCGGAGAGGATCTGGTTGACCAGCCCGTCCTTCGGGCCGACCGGGGCCAGCGGCACGCCCCGGGCCGCCGCCGCGTAGAGCGGGCCGGTCGGCGCGTCGCCGAAGTAGGGGTGCCGCGCGTCCGCCACCTCCGGCAGCCGGTACGCGGCGGAGGCGCTCGGGAAGCCGCCGCGCCGGGCGAACAGCCGGGCCTGCTGCTCGGGCGCGGTCAGCCAGGCCGCGAGCCGGGCGGCCTCGGCCCGCTGCCGTCCGGCGGACGGGACGACGAGGAAGGAGCCGCCCCAGTTGCCGGGCCGGGGCGCCACCGTCACGTCCCACCGCCCGCGCGCGGCCGGCCCGGACTTGTCCTGGATGTAGGCGAGCATCCAGGCCGGGCAGGCGATCGTGGCGAAGTCCCCGCGCGCGAACGCCTGGTCCCAGTCGGGCGTGAACTGCTGGAGCCGGGCGGTGAGACCCTGCCGGGCGAAGTCGGCGGCGAGGTCCCAGGCGGCCCGTACGTGCGGGTTGGTCGCCACCACCAGCTCGCCGCGGGCGTCGTAGTAGCGCAGCGGCACGCCGGAGACGACGGCGGCGAGCACCCCGGAGGCGGAGTCGGTGAACGCCACGCCCTCGGGAGCCCGTTCGGCGAAGCGCCGCCCGACCTCCTCGTACTTCCGCCAGTCCCCGGCCCACAGGCGTCCGACGGTCTCCCGGTCGGTGGGCAGGCCGGCCGCGGCGAAGTGGTCCTTGCGGTAGCAGAGGGCCAGCGGGCCGATGTCCGTGCCGAGCCCGAGGGTGCGGCCGTCGGGCGTGGTGGCCTGCGCCCACTTCCACGGCAGGAAGGCGTGCTCGTCGACGCCGGGTGCGGAGCCGAGGTCGTCGAGCCGTCCGGCCTGGGTGTCGACGACCTCGGCGATGTTGCCGACCTCGACGGCCTGGACGTCGGCGAGGCCGGAGCCGGCGGTGAGGTGGGTGAGCAGCTGCGGGTAGTAGACGTCGTTGCGGGCGAGTGAGGTCTGCCGGATCGCGACGTCCGGACGGAGCCGCATGTACGTGTCGTACAGCCCGGCCTCCTGGTAGCCGAACTCCCCGAAGACGCCGACGGTGAGGGTGATCGGCCGCCCGGCGCCGTCGATGCGCTCGCGGTCGGGCACGGGGGACGGTTCCGGCGGGTCGGTGGCGCACCCGGCGCAGAGCGCGACACTCAGGAGGAGGGCGAGGACGAGGGCGGGGTGGCGTCCGGGGGCGGCGGCGGGGACCCGGCCGCGTACGAGGCCTCCGCGGGCGGGGACCCGGCCGCGTACGAGGCGTCCGCGTCCGGCGGCGGAGGGGGTGCGGGGGCCGCGTACGAGGCGTCCGTGTCCGGCGGCGCCGGGCCGCGTCCTCCTCCACCACATGGTCCCGACCGTAGTGCGCGGGACTTCCGGGGGTGGGGAGCCCACCGTCCGCACCACCCGTCCGGCCGAGCGTCGTCGAACGTCTTCGACGACGCCCGGACCTTGACCGTGTTCTGACAGCCGTCCAATAGTGGGAGCGCTCCCACCTCATCGTCGACAGGACCCCCATGCGCAGAACGCGACACCTCCTGGCGGGGCTCGCCCTGACCGTCGGCCTCCTCGCGGGGGCGGTACCGGCCACCGCCGCGCCCGCCGAGCCCGCACCGGCCCCCGCCGCGGCAGCCCCTTCGTACACCTGGAAGAACGTCCGGATCGACGGTGGCGGCTTCGTCCCCGGCATCGTCTTCAACCGCAGCGAGCGGAACCTCGTCTACGCCCGCACCGACATCGGCGGCGCCTACCGCTGGAACCAGGCCGCCTCCACCTGGACCCCGCTCCTCGACCACGTCGGCTGGGACGACTGGGGCCACACCGGAGTCGTCGGGCTCGCCACCGACGCCGTCGACCCCGACCGCGTGTACGCCGCCGTCGGCACCTACACCAACGACTGGGACCCCGGCAACGGCGCCGTCCTGCGCTCCGCCGACCGGGGCGCCACCTGGCGGCGCGCCGACCTCCCCTTCAAGCTCGGCGGCAACATGCCGGGGCGCGGCATGGGCGAACGCCTCGCGATCGACCCGCACCGGAACAGCGTCCTCTACCTCGGCACCCCCAGCGGCAACGGCCTCTGGCGCTCCACCGACTCCGGCGTCACCTGGGCGAAGGTGACCTCCTTCACCAACCCCGGCAACCACCAGCAGGACCCGACCGACACCAGCGGCTACAACTCCGACGAACAGGGCATCGTCTGGATCACCTTCGACGAGTCCACCGGCAGCCCCGGCAGCGCGACGAGCACGATCTACGTCGGTGTCGGCGACAAGCAGAACGCCGTCTACCGCTCCACCGACGCGGGCGCCACCTGGACCCGCCTGCCCGGGCAGCCCACCGGGTACCTCGCCCACAAGGGCGTGCTCGACGCGGAGAACGGCTACCTCTACCTCGCGTACAGCGACACCGCCGGCCCGTACGACGGCGCCAAGGGCCAGGTCTGGCGGTACGCCACGGCCACCGGCGCCTGGACGGACATCAGCCCCGTCGCCGAGGCCGACACCTACTACGGCTTCAGCGGCCTCACCGTCGACCGGCGGAACCCCGGCACGGTCATGGTCTCCGGCTACAGCTCCTGGTACCCCGACACCCAGATCTTCCGCTCCACCGACAGCGGCGCCCACTGGACCAGGGCCTGGGACTACACGGCGTACCCGAACCGCGCCGACCGCTACACCATGGACGTCTCCTCCGCGCCCTGGCTGACCTGGGGCGCCAGCCCCGCCCCGCCCGAGCAGACCCCGAAGCTCGGCTGGATGACCGAGGCCCTGGAGATCGACCCGTTCGACTCGAACCGCATGATGTACGGCACCGGCGCCACGATCTACGGCACCACCGAGCTGACCCGGTGGGACGCGGGGACGAAGTTCACGATCAGGCCCATGGTCCAGGGCCTGGAGGAGACCGCGGTCCTCGACCTGGCCTCGCCACCCTTGGGGGCCCCGCTGATCAGCGCCCTCGGAGACATCGGCGGCTTCCGGCACACGGACCTCACCAAGGTCCCGTCGATGATGTTCACCGGCCCCAACTTCACCTCCACCACCAGCGTCGACTTCGCCGAGACCACGCCCGACACCGTCGTGCGCGCCGGGCACCTCGAAGGCGGCCCGCGCGTCGCCTTCTCCTCCGACAACGGCGCCACCTGGCGCCCCGGCCAGGAACCCCCGGGCGTCACCGGCGGGGGCACGGTCGCCGCGTCGGCGGACGGCACCCGCTTCGTCTGGAGCCCCGACGGCGCCGCTGTCCACACCGGCACCGGCGGCGCGTGGACGGCGTCGACCGGCATCCCGGCCGGCGCGACCGTCGAGTCCGACCGGGTCGACCCGCGCACCTTCTACGGCTTCTCGGCCGGCACCTTCCACGCCAGTACGGACGGCGGCCTGACCTTCACCGCCAAGGCCGTCGGCCTCCCCGCCAAGGGCAACGTCCGCTTCAAGGCCGTCCCCGGCCGGAAGGGCGACATCTGGCTCGCCGGCGGCGCCCCCGACGCCACGTACGGCCTCTGGCACTCCACCGACGGCGGCGCCACCTTCACCCGGGTCGCCGGGGTCGAGCAGGCCGACACGATCGGCTTCGGCAAGGCCGCGCCCGGAGCCGCGTACCCCACCCTCTACACGAGCGCGAAGATCGGCGGCGTACGCGGCATCTTCCGCTCCACCGACGCGGGCGCGAGCTGGGTGAGGATCAACGACGACGCCCACCAGTGGGGCTGGACGGGCGCGGCGATCACCGGCGACCCCCGGGTCTACGGCCGGGTGTACGTCTCCACCAACGGCCGCGGCATCCTCTACGGCGACACGGCCGAGACCGGCGGCGGTGGCGGCGGCACCGACCCGGGAACCCCGACGGGCGCCTGCGCGGCCGCGTACCAGGTGACCAGCCAGTGGCAGGGCGGCTTCACGGCCCAGGTCACCGTCCGCAACACGGGTACGGCTCCGCTGGCCGGCTGGACCGTCCGCTGGACGCAGCCCGCGGGCCAGCGCGTCACCCAGGCCTGGAACACGGCGCTGACCCAGACGGGCGCGGAGGTGACGGCCACCCACCTCCCGTACAACGCGACGGTCCCACCGGGCGGCTCGGCCGCCTTCGGCTTCAACGGCACCTGGACGGGCACCAACCCGCCGCCGACGCCCCTCGTCTGCGCGTCGGGAACGTGAGAACGACTCAGGCCCCGGTTCCTGGGAACCGGGGCCTGAGCCTTCAGGGTGAGTAACGGGACTTGAACCCGCGACATCCTGGACCACAACCAGGTGCTCTGCCAGCTGAGCTATACCCACCATGTCCGGCGGTGTCCCCGAAGGTTTCCCCGACCGGCCGAGAAGAAGTCTACAGGGTCCTGGAGGGTGCTCGCGCCCGCGTTTTCCCGAGGGGGTGGCGAGGGCGCGAGCGGCCCTACACGGAAGGGGTCATTCGGCCGGTACGACGTGACGGGCCGCGATCTGCTTCGCGGTCTCCGAGTCGGGGCCGGGCTGCGGGACGAAGACCGCCTCCCGGTAGTAGCGCAGTTCCGCGATGGACTCACGGATGTCGGCGAGCGCCCGGTGGTTGCCGTTCTTGTCCGGACTGTTGAAGTACGCCCTCGGGTACCAGCGGCGGGCCAGCTCCTTGACCGAGGAGACATCGACGATCCGGTAGTGCAGGTGGCTCTCCAGGGCGGGCATGTCCCGGGCGAGGAAGCCGCGGTCCGTGGAGACCGAGTTCCCGCACAGGGGCGCCTTGCCGGGCTCCTTGACGTGCTCGCGGATGTACGCGAGGACCTGGGCCTCGGCGTCGGCCAGCGTGGTGCCGCCGGGCAGCGCGTCGAGCAGCCCCGAGGCCGTGTGCATCTGGCGCACGATCTCCGGCATGGTCTCCAGGGCCGCGTCCGGCGGGCGGATCACGATGTCCACCCCGTCGCCGAGCACGTTCAGTTCCGAGTCGGTGACCAGCGCGGCCACCTCGATGAGTGCGTCATCCGTCAACGAGAGCCCGGTCATCTCGCAGTCGATCCACACCATGCGATCGTTCATGCGTCCTACCTTAGGGGGTCTCCCGCCACCCGGGGCGTCGCGCCGAGCAGGCCGAAGGGCGCCCGGGGGAGGTGTCCCCGGGCGCCCTTCGGTCCTGCGGTGCGCCGCTCGTGGCCGCGCGGGTCGCTGAGTTACGGCGCGCTGCGCTGGCCCGGCAGCGAAGCCCGCCCGGCCGCGAAGGCGTCGGACTGCGGCTTGCCCGGCTCCAGCGGGGGCACCGGACGCCGGATTCCCGCCGAGACCTGGACCGGCACGACCGCGTCGAGCATCGCCGTACCGCTCTCGCCCTGCGGCCGCCGCGCGCGGTACGCCGCCCGGTAGGCGGCCGGCGAGGAGCCGAGCTGCCGTCGGAAGTGGCCCCGCAGCGCCACCGGCGAACGGAAGCCGCACCGGCCGGCCACCTCGTCGACCGAGTAGTCGGAGGTCTCCAGGAGTCGCTGCGCCTGGAGCACCCGCTGGGTGATCAGCCACTGGAGGGGGGCCGAACCGGTCAGCGAGCGGAACCGGCGGTCGAAGGTCCGCCGTGACATGTACGCACGGGCCGCCAGGGTCTCCACGTCGAACTGCTCGTGGAGGTGCTCAAGGGCCCAGGCGACGACCTCGGCCAGCGGGTCGGCACCGATCTCCTCTGGTAAAGACCTGTCGAGGTAGCGCTCCTGGCCGCCGCTGCGCCGCGGCGGGACGACCAGCCGGCGCGCCAGGGCGCCCGCGGCCTCCGTGCCGTGGTCGGTCCGCACGATGTGCAGACACAGATCGATTCCGGCCGCGGTCCCGGCGGAGGTCAGCACGTCCCCGTCGTCGACGAAGAGCTCCCGGGGGTCCACATGGACCGACGGGTAGCGCTTGGCGAGCGTCGGCGCGTACATCCAGTGCGTCGTCGCCGGTCGTCCGTCGAGCAGGCCGGCCGCGGCGAGGACGAAGGCGCCGGTGCAGAGACCGACGATCCTCGCGCCCTCCTCGTGGGCACGGCGCAGCGCCTCGAGCGCCTCCGGCGGCGGCGGCGAGGTGATCGACCGCCAGGCCGGGACGACGACGGTGCCCGCACGGCTGATGGCCTCGAGGCCGTACGGCGCCGTCAGTTCGAGTCCACCGGTGGTCCGCAGCGGGCCGTCCTCGCCCGCACAGACCAGCAGCCGGTAGCGTGGCACTCCGGCGTCCTGCCGGTCGATGCCGAACACGGAGAGCGGGATGGAGCTCTCGAAGATGGGGCCGCCGCTGAACAGCAGCACCGCGACGACTTCGCGACGGCGGCGCCCGGTAAGTTTCCGTGCGGTCTCCGGCGCAATGGAGTCCTGGCTCATGACGCTAAGCCCCCCTCGGTGTTCGCGTCTCCCTGGTCGTGTCGCTCCTGCACGTTTCCCCTCGGTTTTGCACGAGACCCCAGTCTTCGGTACCCATGATCGAATCTACTGCGTCCCGTAGCGTCGGCGTGACAAGTTCTCCATCCGGTGGATTGTCGACAAGGCCACTTGGCGCGAAGCGATCGATCGCGAAGTCTGCCGTCCGGCGGGCGCCCGGGGGAGGGGCGGTGCGGCGAACGCCCCGTACGCGGGGGGTGCGGGCCCCTGGAGCGGGGCATATGCGGGTGTCGGCGCCGGGGTTGGACAATCGTTCCGCCAAGGACGCGCCGACAGATGGAACTTGGCTGAAAACGTACGGGCGCGCGTGTACGAACCTGTCAACTCGAAGAGCGGCGGGCAGTTCCGGGGGTGCCGCGGAACGCCGATCCCGGCCGGATTTGTCCTAGCTGGTCCGGCCCGACCGGCGGGACGCTCCCCAGCTCCGCCCGTCCCCGCCCGACGGTGCCTCATCGTGCCGCCTGCCGCGTCCGCGCTCCTCACGTACCCCACTCTCCTCACGCAACCCGCTCTCCTCGCGGAGCCCGCGCTCCGCGCGGCGCAGCAGGATCCGGCAGGCCGCCGTCACCGAGACCAGACCGAGCGCGGTGCCGGCGGCGCCGCCGACCGAGGTGCCGTAGGCGACGAGGACCACCGGGACCAGGGCGCAGCAGAAGACCGCCCAGCGGACCACGTCACCGGCCGGGTCCGCCGCGCCCGCCCCCGGCGCCGCCCCCGCCGCCCGTCCCGGGTCGGCGGGTGGGGAGGAGGCGAGGGCCCTCCGGTGGCCACGGGGCGGGGCGAGCACGGAGGCGGGCGGGGCGGAGGTCTGGCCGGCGGCGGTCGACGGTGCGGGCACGGAAGGTCTCCCTGCGACGGTGGGCTGGACCTGTGGGCAACGAGGAACGGAACGTTCCGGTCACTCTGCGCGACGTCCGTTTGGCCCCCGTACGGACGCCTGTAGGACACAACCGGCATTGCCAGATCCCGAGCCGCTCGTGCATGCTCCCTGGAACGCCGTGCGCGAGCGGCGGGCACGCCGGGAGCGGCACGGTGGGCTCTGGGCAGGAGAGGAGTGGCGCCGTACCCTTGGGGGTATGGGCTTGGGAAGATGATTCCCGGACACTCAGCTCCGCCGCCACCCTTGTTCCGCACCCCCCCTTCCCCGTCCCTTCCCACGAGGACCCTCTTCGCCGAGACATCGATGGCCGGTCACGAATTCTCCGAACCCGCGGACCGCAAGCGCGTCGCCGACTCCACGGTCGACCCCCTGGCGGTAGAACAGCCACGTCATGCCTGCGACCCGGCCTTCCGGCACGGGGTCGTCGTCGGCTTCGACGGCTCCACGTCCAGTGAGCGCGCCCTGGCGTACGCCATCGGGATGGCCCGGCGCTCAGGCTCGGGCCTGATCATCGTGCACGTGGCCAACCGGCTGCCCACCACGGTGTGGGCCGGCTGCGAGCCCCCCGTCTTCGTCGACGTGCCCGACCACCGCACCGAGGTCCTCGGTCTCGAGCTCGCCTGCGCCGAGCACCTCTCCGAGGTGCCCTGGATCCTCGTCGAGCGCGGCGGGGACATCTGCCACGAGCTGGAGGAGGTCGGCCGCGAGTACTCGGCCGACGCGATCGTGGTCGGTTCCACGCACGGGATCGTCGGACGGATCTTCGGCTCGGTGGCCGGACGTCTCGCGCGGCGCGCCCAGCGTCCCGTGATCGTCATCCCGTAGGGACCTCGCGGGGGGATCTCGTAGGGACCTCAAGAGGGCCTCTCAGGGGCGCCCGCAGGGCCCCGCTCCCCGGGCTCCCTCCCTCAACTGCCGTCATCCGGCCATAAATTCGGCCTCGCTCAGGTGAATTGTGTACTTGTGAAGGGTAGATAAGGGTCACCGGATCACAGCAGCTCACGCAGCACGACTGCACTCCTGAAGGGAGCCCGCCGTGGACAACGACGTCGCCGCGGGAAACAGCACCTCCACCCTCGGCCACCTCGCACTCGGACTGACCCTCCTGGCCTTCGGCCTCGGCGGTACGGGTGTCATCGACAACGTCGCGGCAGCGGATGCCGCGGGCCTCGCCACCTGGGTCGGCGGGGTGGCGCTCTTCCTCGTCGGCATGCTCGCCCTGCGCGCGGGCGACAAGGGCGAGGGCACGGCGTTCGCGGCGCTCGGCGCCTTCTGGTTCACCTGGGGCACCGCGGCGGGCGGCGGCGCCTCGGCCGACGCGGTCGGTGTCTTCATGCTCCTGTGGGCGCTCCTCGCGCTCACGCTGACGATGGCGGCCTCGGGCAGCGGGGTGTTCGGACAGGGCGTGTACGGGCTGCTGTTCGTCGCGCTCCTGCTGCTCGGCATCGGGGCGCTCGTCGACAACGGGGGCCTCGGCAAGGCGGGCGGCTGGGTCGCGGCCGTCGCGGGCCTCGTCGCCTGGTACGGGGCCACGGCGGCGGTGGCGGGCTGGCCGACCGCCTTCCGCCGCACGGCGGGCACCAGCGCCCCGGCCACGGGCTGAGGTCGACGAGGCCGGCGCCCACGAGCGCACCGGAGGCGAACCGAGCCCCAAAAAAACGGTCCCCCGCGCACCTGGGTGTGCGCGGGGGACCGTTCTCGTGTCCGGTCGATCCGCCGGGGGACAGGCCCGGCGGCGCGGCTCGGGGGGACAGGCCCCGAGGGCGCTGCTACTCGACCGTGACGGACTTGGCCAGGTTGCGCGGCTTGTCGATGTCGCGGCCCATGGCGAGCGCCGTGTGGTAGGCGAGGAGCTGGAGCGGGATGCCCATGAGGATCGGGTCCAGCTCGTCCTCGTTCTTCGGCACGATGATGGTGTGGTCGGCCTTCGCCTGCGGCTGGTGCGCGACCGCGAGGATGCGGCCGCTGCGGGCCTTGATCTCCTCGAGGGCGGCGCGGTTCTTCTCCAGCAGGTCGTCGTCGGGGACGATCGCGACCGTCGGCAGGGCCGGCTCGATGAGGGCGAGCGGGCCGTGCTTCAGCTCGGAGGCCGGGTAGGCCTCGGCGTGGATGTAGGAGATCTCCTTGAGCTTCAGGGAGGCCTCCAGGGCGACCGGGTAACCCCGGACACGGCCGATGAACATCATCGACTGGGCGCCGGCGTACGCCTCGGCGATCTTCTTGATCTCGTCCTCGGTGCGGAGGATCTCGCTGATCTGCTCGGGCAGCTTGCGCAGGCCCTCGATGATCCGCTTGCCGTCGGTGACGGACAGGTCGCGGATGCGGCCGAGGTGCAGGGCGAGCAGCGCGAAGGCGGTCACCGTGTTGGTGAAGCACTTGGTGGAGACGACGCAGACCTCGGGGCCCGCGTGGACGTAGATGCCGCCGTCGGCCTCGCGGGCGATGGCGGAGCCGACCACGTTGACCACGCCGAGGACGCGGGCGCCCTTGCGCTTGAGCTCCTGCACGGCGGCGAGCACGTCGTAGGTCTCGCCGGACTGGGAGACGGCGATGTAGAGGGTGTCGGGGTCCACGACCGGGTTGCGGTAGCGGAACTCCGAGGCCGGCTCGGCGTCGGCGGGGATGCGGGCCATGGACTCGATGAGCCCGGCGCCGATGAGGCCGGCGTGGTACGAGGTGCCGCAGCCGAGGATCTTGATCCGGCGGATGGTGCGGGCCTCACGCGGGTCCAGGTTCAGGCCGCCGAGGTGCACGGTGGAGAAGCGGTCGTCGATCCGGCCGCGCAGCACGCGGTCGACCGCGTCGGGCTGCTCGCTGATCTCCTTGTGCATGAAGGTGTCGTGGCCGCCCATGTCGAAGGAGGCGGCCTCCCACTCGACGGTCTCCGGGGTGGGCGTGGTGGTGGCGCCGGAGATCGTGTAGGTGCGGAAGTCGTCGGCCTTGAGGGTGGCCATCTCGCCGTCGTCGAGGGTGACGACCTGGCGGGTGTGGGCGATCAGGGCGGCGACGTCGGAGGCGACGAGCATCTCCTTCTCGCCGATGCCGAGGATGACCGGGGAGCCGTTGCGGGCCACCACGATGCGGTCGTTGAAGTCGGCGTGCATCACGGCGATGCCGTAGGTGCCCTCGATGACCTTGAGCGCCTCGCGGACCTTCTCCTCCAGGGTCACGGCCTGGGAGCGGGCGATGAGGTGGGTGATGACCTCGGTGTCCGTCTCGGAGGCGAAGACGACGCCGTCGGCCTCCAGCTTGGCGCGGAGCTCCTGGGCGTTGTCGACGATGCCGTTGTGGACGACGGCGACCTTGTTCTCGGGGTCCAGGTGCGGGTGCGAGTTGACGTCGCTGGGTGCGCCGTGGGTGGCCCAGCGGGTGTGGGCGATGCCGGTGGTGCCGGTGAAGCGCTTGGGGACGCGGGCCTCCAGGTCACGGACCCGGCCCTTGGCCTTGACCATCTTCAGGCCGGAGGCCTTCGGGCTGGTGACGACCATGCCGGCGGAGTCGTAACCCCGGTACTCCAGGCGCGCCAGGCCTTCGAGCAGCAGGGGGGCGACGTCGCGCTTTCCGATGTAACCGACAATTCCGCACATAAAGGTAAAACCCCTCCAGGTTTGGGATGGTGCTTCTCAGCCGTAGACGATGCGGCGCAGTTGCCGGAGCGAGAGCTCCGGTGGCGCCACCGCCCGGTGCGGCAGCTCCGCCGCGATCCGTTCGAAGATCTCGGTGTTCACCGCGCCGCCGGACTGCAGTTCGCGATGGCGGCGGCGGACGAACTCCTCGGCCGTCTCGTCGAAGTACGCCAGCACGTCGAGCACCACCCGGGCGGCCTCACCGCGCTGGAGCGCGGTGCTGCGGACCAGATGGTCGACGAGGTCGTCGTGCGACGGGCGGCGTTCGAGCACCCGTGCATATTGATGGGTGCGGGCCGCCTTTCGCAAGAATCCTGCCCGATATCGGGCAGGAGGGTCATGATCGACGCGAAAACCGGCGTCTTGGTCCAGACCTTGACGCGCGGTGCTGTCGGTGCCGCACACGGAGGGTGTCGCCGGATATACGTAATGACAGGACGACGGATGTGTTGATCACCCGAAGGGGACCATGCCTGTGAGACAGAGCCGCCGCATTCACCGCCTCATCGGATCCCTGCTCCTGGTCGCGGCCGCCGGAGTCGCCTGCGGCGAATCCGCCGCCGACACCGGGACCGACGACGGAAAGGGAGCCGCCGCCGAACCCGAGGTGCGCCCCCTCGGCCGCATCGTGCCCGTACCCGCCTCCGTCACCCCCGACGGCGAGCCGTACGCCCTCACCCCCACCACCCGCATCGGCGTGGACGGCACCTCCCGCGAGACCAAGGCCATCGGCCGCTACCTCGCCGGCCTCCTCCGCCCCGCCACCGGCTACCCGCTGCCCGTCGTCGACGAGGCCGCCGCCGCCGGCGGCATCCGGCTCCGGCTCAGCCCCGGCGACACCGCGCTCGGCGAGGAGGGCTACCGGCTCCGCTCCGCACCCGACGGCCTCACCCTCACCGCCCGCGAGCCCGCCGGACTCTTCCGCGGTGTCCAGACCCTGCGCCAGCAGCTGCCCGCCGCCGTCGAGCGGGACTCCGTACAGCCGGGCCCCTGGAAGATCGCGGGCGGCACCATCACCGACACCCCGCGCTACGCCTACCGGGGCGCCATGCTCGACGTCTCCCGCCACTTCTTCACCGTCGACGAGGTGAAGCGGTACATCGACCAGCTCGCCCTCTACAAGATCAACACCCTCCACCTCCACCTCACCGACGACCAGGGCTGGCGCATCACCGTCGACTCCTGGCCCCGGCTCACCGGCCACGGCGGCTCCACCGAGGTCGGCGGCGGTCCCGGCGGCTTCTACACCAAGGAGCAGTACCGGGAGATCGTCCAGTACGCCGCCTCCCGCTACCAGGAGGTGATCCCCGAGATCGACATGCCGGGCCACACCTTCGCGGCCCTCGCCTCCTACGCCGAACTCAACTGCGACAACATCGCGCCGCCCCTCTACACCGGCATCAAGGTCGGCCTCAGCTCCCTGTGCGTGCCCAAGGAGATCACGTACGACTTCGTCAACGACGTCATCCGGGAGATCGCGGCCCTCACTCCCGGCCGCTACCTCCACATCGGGGGTGACGAGGCCCACTCCACGCCCCACGCCGACTACGTGGCCTTCATGGACCGGGTACAGCCCGTCGTCGCGCAGTACGGCAAGAAGGTCGTCGGCTGGCACCAGCTGACGAGCACCACGCCCGCCGAAGGGGCCCTCGTCCAGTACTGGGGTCTCGACCGCACCCCCGCCGCCGAGAAGGAACGGGTCGCCGCCGCCGCGCGCAACGGCACCGGCCTGATCCTCTCGCCCGCCGACCGCACCTACCTCGACATGAAGTACACCAAGGACACCCCGCTCGGCCTCGCCTGGGCCGGACACGTCGAGGTACGCCAGTCGTACGACTGGAACCCGGCCACCTACCTGCCGGGCGCGCCGGAGAGCGCCGTCCGCGGCGTCGAGGCCCCGCTCTGGACGGAGACCCTGTCCACCACCGCCGACCTCGACGTCATGGCCTTCCCCCGCCTCCCGGGCGTGGCCGAACTCGGCTGGTCCCCGGCGGAGACCCACGACTGGAACACGTACAAGACCCGACTCGCGGAACAGGCGCCGCGCTTCGAGGCGCTGGGCATCGACTTCTACCGGTCACCGCAGGTGCCTTGGCCGGCGAAGCGGTAGCCCGTACGGAGACGTGAGACGCCCGGCCCGGCAAACCCCGGCCGGGCGTCTTCGGCGCTCAGACGGAGCCGAGCCCGCTGTTCCTGACACCCGCCACGAACGCGGTGAACGCGGTGGTGGTGACGTCGAGGACGGGGCCGGTGGGACGCGTGGAGTCCCGGACGGGGACGATGCCGTGGGAAGCGATCAGGTTGGTGGCGACCTCGACGCAGTTGCCGCCGTTGTCGCTGTAGGAGGACTTGAACCAGCGGGGGTTTTCGGTCGTCACGAGGTGCCCTTTCGCGCTTCTTGGATCACGGCCACGGATTCCGCCTGGGAGAGCGATGCGGCCTGAAGCTGATGGTAGGCCGTCAACATGGGGACCACAGACGTCATTTCCCGGTCGAAGTGCCCCTGCGTCTGCGACTCGGCGTAGCACACCACGGCCCGGTCGGCGAGGGTGAGAAGGTTGACCGGCAGGTTGAACGTGCGGCGCTCTCCTATGGCATACGGGGCGATCTGCAGCAAGGTGGTCGGGCGGTCCGCGTACTCGACGAGCCGTTCCAGTTGGGCGTTCATCACCTTCGGGCCCCCGACCGGACGCCGAATGCAGCTCTCGTCCATCACCAGGAAGATCATGGGCGGATGCTCCCGTTCGAGCGCTGCCTGGCGCGAAGCCAGGAACGCGACACGCTCGTCGGCCTGGTCGGGGGTGATGGCTCCTCGCTTCACGGCGCTGTTCGCCAGCACTCGGGCGTACTCGGGGGTCTGGAGCAGACCCGGGATGATCCCGATCTCGAACAACCGGATCTCCACCGCCCGACCCTCGTAACCGACGTACTCCGGGAAGCCCTCCAGCAGTACGCCGTGCCGCATGTCCCGCCACTCGCGTTCGAGCGACTCGCTGGTCCCGGCGAGGCCGAAGAGCTGGTCGGCCTTACGCGAGAAAGGCAGGGTCGGCGGTTTGCGACACGTTTCCACGGCGGAGATGTGCTGGCTGGTGCAGCCCATGGGGCCGGCCAGGTCCTCCTGGGTCCAGCCCCGCTCCTCACGCAACCTGCGCAGATGATTTCGTGGCCGACACCGGCAACGGAACGACCCGGCTCGGCAGGGTGTCGCGCAGCCAGGCCGGGAAGGTCTACCTGCGTCCCCCGGGCGGCGGTGCCGAGTGGGTCGCCGCGCCCGAGGACCTGCGTGCCCCGACCGAGGACGAGTGGTCGCGCATCCGTGTCCTCACCACCCCCGTACCTCCCACGCTCGTCCTCTCCGCCGACCACGGGCTCCGCCCCCGGCCCGAGCCGGTCCCGGACTGCACGCCGTGCGCGTACCTGGCGGCACGGTTCGACGACTGCATGCGCAGAGGGCCGCAGCACGACGAATCCGCGGCCGTCGACTGCGTGGTGGAGATCCGCAACCACCCCCACGACCCGCCGAAGATGCGGGTCGAGGCGCCGTGACGGCCCAGTACGTCGCCCGGGTGACGGACGGCTCCGGGTGAGGCTCCACGCGGTGGCCGTGACCGCCGTGGGAGTCATCGGCGTCCTGGCCATGGCCCTGGCCGTCACGCGGTAGTCCGCGAAGAAGAGTCCGCTCCCTCCGCATGGGCGGGGCTACGTTGCGCCCGTGACACAGCACTGGCACGCGTACCCGTACACCGGCCGGGTCTACCCGGACTCGGCGATTCGCCGGGGTGAGGTTCCCGCCGACCACCCGCCGATCGAGATCAAGGACTGGTTGCGGCGGCCCGGTGCGCAGGTGGTGGCCACGTACACCGACGTGGAGGCGGCTGTCGCCTGGATCGAGGGGGAGCTGACGCGGAACCCTCCCGTCGATCAGGAGTACTTCCCGATCTGGGACCGGCTCCAGCGCACCGGGGAGGCGCTCCGGCTGGCTGTGGGAAACGACGTCGTCCAGGGGTACTGCTCCAAAGCGCAGCAGTACGTGTCCCGTGCGCTCATCGCGTGTCCGCGTGAGGAAGGGGACTCCTGTCCCTACGGGGCATGGACGCGAGCCCCGCCGGAGGACCGTACTCCGGTGGGGCTCGCGTCGGTTCAGGGAAGGGTCAGGCGAAGCGGGCCAGTGGGTTGGCCAGGTCGCCGATCAGTTGGAGGGCCGCCGACGGGTCCGCGAGGTCGACCATCTGCTTGTTGTTGCGGAGCTGGAGGCGGTTCAGGGCCGACAGGGCGAACGTTTCCGCGAACATGTCGTACTGGGCGAACTTGTCCGCCAGCTCCGGCTTGGACTCCTCGTAGGCGCGCACGCACTCCGCCACCGTCCGCCAGAAGTCGTCCTCCGCGAGGACGCCCTCCGCCGCCAGGGTCGCGCCCAGGAAGCGGAAGAAGCAGTCGAAGACGTCCGTGAAGACCGAGAGGAGCTTCATGTCCTCCGGGATCTCCGCGCGGACGCGCTCCACCGCCGGCGGCAGGACCGCCGTCGGGTCCATGACGACGATCTCCTCCGCGATGTCCTTGAAGATCGCCCGCGCCACCGCGCCGCGCTCGTCGAGGACCAGGATCACGTTCTCGCCGTGCGGCATGAACGCCAGGTCGTACGCGTAGAAGCTGTGCAGGACCGGGAGGAGGTACGCGTCCAGGTAGCGGCGGAGCCATGCCGTCGGCTCCAGGCCCGACTCCTTGATCAGGGCGCCCGCGAACGACGCTCCCGCGTGGTCCACGTGGAGGAGCGAGGCCATCGTCGCCAGGCGCTCGCCCTCGGCGAGCGACGGCACCGGGGACTCGCGCCAGAGCGCCGCCAGCATCTTGCGGTAGGGCGAGTACCGGTCGGTCGCCGCCTCGTACTCCAGGTGCCGGTAGCCGACGGCCGCCCGCTCGCGGATGATCGAGAACCGGGCCGACCGGAAGGTCGGGTCCGACTCGATGAGCTGGTGCAGCCAGTCGTTGATGGCCGGGGTGGCCTCCATGTACGCGGCCGAGAGGCCCCGCATGAAGCCCATGTTCAGGACCGACAGGGCCGTCTTCACATAGTGCTTCGTCGGGTCCGAGGTGTTGAAGAACGTACGGATCGACTGCTGCGCCAGATACGTGTCGTCGCCCTCGCCCAGGTAGACGAGCCGCTGCTGCGCCACCTCGGCCGCGAAGGTGACCGACAGCTTGTTCCACCACTGCCAGGGGTGGCAGGGCATGAGGAGGTAGTCGGCCGGGTCCAGACCGCGGGCGGTCAGGGTCGCGGCGAAGCCGTCCACCGTCGCGTCGCCCAGCTCGGCGCGGACGAACGTCTCGTACTCGATGTCCGCGCCCGCGGTGAACGTGGTGCGGTCGCGACGCGCCGCGAGCCAGATCAGGTGGATGTCACTGGCGGCCTCGGGGGCGTACGCGCGGAACTCGTCGACGCCGAAGCCCAGACGCCCGTTGTTGGCGACGAAGCAGGGGTGGCCCTCGGTCATCCCCGTCTCGATCGCCTGGAAGCCGGCGTGGGCCAGCTCGGCGGAGGTCACCCGCGGCTTGGTCGACTTGTAGGCCGTGCCGGCGAGGGTGGAGGAGATCTCCTCCAGGTAGACCGGCAGGACCTCGTCGCTCAGGCCGAGGGCGCCGCGCAGTTCGGTGATGAACTGGAGCGCGTCGAGCGGCAGCTGCTCGTCCCCCCGGTGGCGGCTGATGGACTCGGCGTAGACCTGCCAGTGGTCCAGGGCGAACCGGTCCGCGGTGAAGCGGTACTCGGTCGTGCCGTCGTCGGCGAGGACCGCGTAGCGGCTCTCACCCAGCTCGCGCGGGTCGATCAGCCGCTCGTGGGCGAACTCGGCGAGGCCCTTGCGGATCAGGGCGCGGTTGGCATCGGCCCAGCGCTCGGGGGTGAGGTGGGCGACGGGGTCGCGGCGGTCGACGGTGCTCATACGGCGGCTCCCACGGCGGCCTCGAACTGCGCGCGGGTGCAGAAGCTCAGCAGGGCCTTCTTCTCCGGCTTCTGGATCTCGCGCTCGGGCACGAAGCCGACGGCCGCGTTGAGCGCGTGGACGGCCTCGTTGGCGACATCGGGCTCGACGACCACGCGTACGGTCGCCGGGTCCGCGAACAGCTCCGCCATGACGGCGGTGATCACGGTCCGGGTGAAGCCGTGCACGGGGGTGTCGGTGGGCGCGACGAGGAAGTGCATGCCGACGTCACCCGGCTGCGGCTCGTAGAGCCCGACCAGCTCCAGCTCCGCCGGGTCGTACCGCTCCATCAGGAAGGACGGCTCGCCGTCGACCAGGCCGATGAAGGCGTCGTGGTGCGGGTGGGCGGTGATCGCGGTGTACTCGCGCTCGACGTCCTGGAGCGTCGCGCCCTGCATCATCCAGAAGGCGGCCTTGGGGTGGGTGACCCACGGATGGATCAGCCGGGCGTCCTTCGACGGGTCGAAGGGACGTATCGATACGGTCATGCCGCGAACTCCTGGAAAGCGATGGTCTTCTCTACGGGGTAGTAGTCGTATCCCAGCATCGCCCCGATGATGTACGCGTTGCGGTACGCCCCCATGCCGAGGTCGGGCGAGGTGATCGAGTGGGTGTGCACGCCGGCGTTCTGCAGGAAGACCCCGCGGCCGGTGGTGTCGATCGCGTAGTTGCGGGCCACGTCGAAGCGGCCCCGGCCGTCCCAGTTGAGGCGGTCGCGGACCGGTTCGAGGAAGGCGGGGACGGCGTACTTGTACCCGGTGGCGAGGATCAGGCCCTCGGTGTCCAGGGTGAAGTCCTTCTCCTGCTCCTCCTGGCGGAAGCCGAGGGTGTACGTGCCGCTGGTGTCGTCGTACGCGGCGGCGTGCAGTGCGGAGTTGGTGAGGAGCCGGGTGGGCACGGGGCCGTTCAGGTTCTTCTGGTAGAGCAGGTCGAAGATGGCGTCGATCAGCTCGCCGTCGATGCCCTTGAAGAGGCCCTTCTGCTGGGTCTCCAGGCGGTAGCGGGTCTGCTCGGGCAGCGCGTGGAAGTAGTCCACGTACTCCGGGGAGGTCATCTCCAGGGTGAGCTTGGTGTACTCCAGCGGGAAGAAGCGCGGGGAGCGGGTCACCCAGTTCAGCCGGTAGCCGTGGACGTCGATCTCGCTGAGGAGGTCGTAGTAGATCTCGGCGGCGCTCTGACCGCTGCCGACCAGGGTGATCGACTTCTTCTTCTGGAGCTCCGCCTTGTTCGGCAGGTAGCGCGAGTTGTGGATGAGGTCGCCGCCGAGGCCCCGGCAGGTCTCGGGGACGTACGCGGGGGTGCCGGTGCCGAGGACGAGCCGACGCGAGCGGAACGTTTCTCCGGACTCGGTGGACACCTCGTACACCTCGGCGGTCCCGTCGAAGGTCACGGAGGCGACGGTGGTCGAGAAGCGGACCGAGGAGAGCTTCCCGGCGGCCCAGCGGCAGTAGTCGTTGTACTCGGTCCGCAGCGGGTAGAAGTTCTCCCGGATGTAGAACGAGTACAGCCGGCCCTTCTCCTTCAGGTAGTTGAGGAAGGAGTACGGCGAGGTGGGGTCGGCCATCGTGACCAGGTCCGACATGAACGGGGTCTGGAGGTGGGCGCCTTCGAGGAACATCCCCGAGTGCCACTCGAAGTCCGGCTTCGACTCCAGGAAGAGGCCGTTCAGCTCGTCGATCGGCTCGGTCAGGCAGGCGAGTCCGAGATTGAACGGACCGAGCCCGATGCCGATGAAGTCGTACGTCTCGGGCGTCTCAGGCGTGGACAAGGTTCTCTCCCAGGTACTGCTCGGCGTGGCCGGCGATCAGATCGAGGACGGCGGCGATGTCGGCCGTGGTCGTCTCGGGGTTGAGCAAGGTGAACTTGAGGTACTGGCGGCCGTCGACCTTGGTCCCGGCGACGACGGCCTCGCCCGAGGCGAACAGGGCCTTGCGGGCGTGCAGATTGGCCCGGTCGATGTCCTCGGGGGAGGTGACGGCGGCCGGGATGTAGCGGTAGACGAGGGTGGAGAGCTGCGGCTCGACCACGACGTCGTAGCGGGGGTCGGCGGCGAGCAGCGCGAAGCCCTCGGCGGCCAGGTCGCAGACCTCGTCGAAGAGCTGTCCGACACCGTCGGCGCCCATCACGCGCAGGGTCATCCAGAGCTTGAGGGCGTCGAACCGGCGGGTGGTCTGGAGCGACTTGTCGACCTGGTTGGGTATGAGCTCGGCAACCGTGCGCAGCGGGTTCAGGTAGTCCGCGTGGTAGGTCGCGTGGCGCAGGGTGGCTCCGTCACGGACCAGGACGGCCGAGGAACTCACCGGCTGGAAGAAGGACTTGTGGAAGTCGACGGTGACCGAGTCGGCCCGCTCGATGCCGTCCAGGAGGTGGCGGCGGGTCGGCGAGGCGAGCAGTCCGCAGCCGTAGGCGGCGTCGACGTGCATCCAGGCGCCGTACTCGTCGGCCAGGGCGGCGATCTCGGACAGCGGGTCGATGGAGCCGAAGTCGGTGGTGCCGGCGGTGGCGACGATCGCCATCGGCACGAGGCCCTCGGCGCGGCAGGCCGCCAGCTCGGCGGCGAGGACGACGGACTGCATCCGCTTGTCGCGGTCGACCGGGACGGAGACGACGGCGTCGCTCCCCAGGCCGAGGAGGGAGGCCGACTTCTGGACGCTGAAGTGGCTGCACTCGGAGGAGAAGATCCGGAGCCTGGACAGGTCGTCCGTCTTGGCCTCCTCGCGGGCGAGGAGCAGGGCCTGGAGGTTGGACTGCGTGCCGCCGCTGGTGAACACGCCGTCCGCGGCGGGGCCGAGGCCGATGCGGCCGGTGGTCCAGTCGATGAGCTTGCGCTCGATCAGGGTGCCGCCCGCGCTCTGGTCCCAGGTGTCGAGCGAGGAGTTGACCGCCGAGAGGACGGCCTCGCCGAGGACGGCGGGGATGACCACGGGGCAGTTGAGGTGACCCAGGTAGCGGGGGTGGTGGAAGTAGACGGCGTCGCGGAGGTAGACGCTCTCCAGCTCGTCGAGGGCGGCGGAGGAGTCGCCGAGCGGCCGGTCGAGGTCGACGGCGTCGATGACGGGCGCCAGCTCGGCGGGCGTCACACCGGTGAACGGGCTTCGCGTGGACGCGAGTTTGGCCGCCACGCGCTCGACCCCTTCGGTGACGGAGCGGCGGTAGCTCTCCGCCGTGGCGTCATTGAGCAGGTGGGAGCGCATGTGGGGGGCCTCCGGACAGCAGAGAGGGACGAGGGGGCGATGCGTTATTAGGTTAGCCTAACCTAATAATCCGTCGCAACGTCCCCTCGCCCCTCTCAGGTCACGCCCGATGAACGGAAGTTGAACGTCCGGATCGAGGGGCGCCTACACGTCCTCCTGCGTCTCGTCCGGGACCTCGCGCAACGCGTCCTCGGAAAGCCCCTTGCGCCAGTAGCCGACGAACGTCACCCGGCGCCGGTCGAGTCCGAGGTCCCGCACGAAGTGCCGGCGCAGCGCCTTCACCGCCCCGGACTCGCCCGCGATCCAGACGTACGGGGCCTCGCCCGGCAGCTCGACGCCGCGCACCGCGTCCACGGCGGACGGCGCCCCCTCCTCCCGTACGAGCCAGGTGACCGTCGCGTCGGCCCGCGTCGCCAGTTCCATGCGGTCGCCCGCGTACGGCACTTCGAGGAACACCCGGGCGCGGGTCTCGGCGGGCAGCCACTCCAGAATCGCGGAGGCGGCCGGGAGCGCCGTCTCGTCCGCCCAGATCAGGACGGAGTCGGCGTCCTCGGGCAGCCGGAAGCGGACGCCGGTGTTCTCGGCGATCGCGGGACCGAGGACGACCACCCGGTCACCGGGCCTGGCGCGCCCGGCCCAGCGGCAGGCGGGGCCGCCGTCCTCGTGGACGGCGAAGTCGATGTCGACCTCGGCGGGTTCGGTGCGCTGCTCGCGGACGGTGTACGAGCGCATGACGGCCCGCTCGTCGTCCGGCATCGCCCGCCAGGCGCCCAGGATCGCGTACATGTCCGGGTCGTCCAGCGGGGGCAGGACGGGCGCCTCCTGGCCGGGGTGCGGCAGGAAGAGGGAGAGCGACTGGTCCCGGCCGCCGGCGGCGAAGCCCTTCAGGTCGTCCCCGGTGAAGGTGACCCGGACCAGGGACGGGCCGAGTCGCCGGGTCCGGTCGACCTGGAGGCGGAAGAACTGGAAGGGGGCGGTCTCGGCGTGCGTCATGGGGCAGGACACCTTTGCGGTACGGGCGAGGGTGCTCCGAGAGGAGTTGAAGATAGGTTAGCCTAACCTCATGACGGAGGGTAAGGGCGGGGGCCGTGCCGGAAGGTGAGAACGAGCCGACGGCGAGGGCGGGGGGCCCATGACGGCCGTCGGGCGCCCACACGGCTGAGCCCGCCACCCGGGAAGGGGCGACGGGCTCCGCGTACCGGAGGAGCTCTCAGGCCTGGAGGCCCAACTCCCGTGCGATCAGCATCCGCTGGACCTCGCTCGTGCCCTCGCCGATCTCCAGGATCTTCGAGTCGCGCCACATCCGGGCCACCGGGTACTCGTTCATGAAGCCGTAGCCGCCGTGGATCTGGGTCGCCTCACGCGCGTTGTCCACCGCCACCGTGGAGGAGTACAGCTTCGCGATCGCCGCCTCCTTCTTGAACGGCTCGCCCAGGACGAGCCGCGAGGCCGCGTCCCGCCAGCCGATCCGCGCCATGTGCGCCCGCATCTCCATGTCGGCGATCTTGAACTGGATGGACTGGTTGTCCCCGATCGGCCGGCCGAAGGCGTGACGTTCCTTCGCGTACTTCACCGACTCGTCGACACAGCCCTGCGCGAGTCCCGTCGCGAGCGCCGCGATGGCGACCCGGCCCTCGTCCAGGATCCGCAGGAACTGCGCGTACCCACGGCCCTCCTCGCCGAGCAGGTTCCCCACCGGCACCCGGACGTCGTCGAAGGACAGCTCACGGGTGTCCGAGGCGTTCCAGCCGACCTTCGAGTAGGGGGCGGCGACCGTGAAGCCGGGGGTGCCGGACGGCACGATGATCGAGGAGATCAGCGGCCGGCCGGCGCCGGAGGAATCGGACTCGGTGCGGCCGGTGACCGCCGTGACCGTCACCAGACCCGTGATGTCCGTACCGGAGTTGGTGATGAAGCACTTCGAACCGTTGATCACCCAGTGGTCGCCGTCGCGGACGGCGGTCGTACGGGTCCCGCCCGCGTCCGAGCCGGCACCCGGCTCCGTCAGGCCGAACGCGCCGAGCATCTCGCCCGAGGTCAGCTTCGGCAGCCACTCCCGCTTCTGCTCCTCCGTACCGAAGAGGAACACCGGCATCGCACCGAGCGAGACGCCCGCCTCCAGGGTGATCGCGACCGAGGAGTCGACCCGGGCCAGCTCCTCGAGGGCGATGCCGAGCGCCAGGTAGTCGCCGCCCATGCCGCCGTACTCCTCGGGGAACGGCAGCCCGAACAGGCCCATGCGGCCCATCTCGCGGACGATCTCGTACGGGAACTCGTGCCGCTCGTAGAAGTCGCCGATCTTCGGCGCCACGACGTCGTGCGCGAACGCCTCGACGGTACGGCGGAGTTCCTCGTGCTCTGCGGTGAGCCGGTGGTCGAGGGACATGGGTGTCGTCACTCCTTGTGGGAGAGGGCGCGGACGGTACGGGAGGGGCTGGGCCGGCCCAGCTGTTCGGCCATCCACACGCTTGTGGCGGTGAGGGCGGCCAGATCGACTCCGGTCTCGATGCCGAGACCGTCGAGCATCCACACGAGGTCCTCGGTGGCGAGATTGCCGGTCGCGCTCTTCGCGTACGGGCAGCCGCCGAGGCCGCCGGCGGAGGCGTCGACGGTGGTCACCCCGTGGCGCAGCGCGGCCAGGGTGTTGGAGAGGGCCTGGCCGTAGGTGTCGTGGAAGTGCACGGCGACACGGGAGGTGGGGACCCCGGCCTCGTTCAACTCCCGGAGCAGCCGGGCGACGTGCCCCGGGGTGGCGACCCCGATGGTGTCCCCGAGGCTCAGCTCGTCACAGCCCATGTCGGCCAGCGCCCTGGTGACGCGGACGACCTGCTCGATCGGGACGGCGCCCTCCCAGGGGTCCCCGAAGCACATCGAGAGGTAGCCGCGCACGCGGAGGCCCGCCTCAATGGCACGGGTGACGGTCGGCGCGAACAGCGCGAGGGACTCGTCGACGGTCCGGTTCAGGTTGGCCTTCGCGAAGGACTCCGTGGCGGAGGCGAACACGGCGATCTCCCGGACGCCGAGGGCGAGCGCCCGGTCGAGACCGCGCTCGTTCGGCACGAGCGCCGGGAGGCGCACCGGCAGGTCACGGACGAGCGGGAACAGGTCCTCCGCGTCCGCCAGCTGGGGCACCCACTTCGGGTGCACGAAGCTGGTCGCCTCGACGGTGGAGAGGCCGGCGGCGGCGAGCCGCCGGATGAACTCCGCCTTCACGGCGGTAGGGACGGCCGTCTTCTCGTTCTGCAGCCCGTCCCGGGCGCCGACCTCGTGGATCCGGACCCGCGCCGGCAGCGCGGGATCGGTCACGGTCATGGGCAGGCCCGTGGTCATGACTCCTCCCGGGGGGCGACGACGGCCAGGATCTGGTCCATGGCGACGGTGCTGCCGGGCGTGACGTCCAGCTCCGTGACGGTGCCGGCGTGCGGGGCGGAGATGACGTGCTCCATCTTCATCGCCTCGACGACGAGCAGACTCTGCCCGGCCTCCACCTCGTCCCCGACCGCCACCTTGACGACGGTCACGGTCCCCGGCATCGGCGCGGCGAGCGTGTCCGCCCCGCCGTGCCGGGCGCCGGACAGCGCGGCCTCCACCGGGTCGTGGTCCAGGACGTGCCAGGAGTCGCCGTCACGGCCGAGCCAGTCGCCGCCGCGGTGGAAGTGATGGGTGAGCCCCTCCACGGTGACCGTCACCGTGGAGTCGGTGACCCCGGCGCCACCCGGCGCCTCCACCATGACCGGTTCGTGTCCCGGGACCCGCAGACCGAAGGGCAGCGGAGCCGGACGGCCGCCGAGACGCCAGCCGCTCGGCGCCGAGAACGGGTCCGACCAGCCGTCCCGCGTCACCGGCGCCAGCCGCGCGAGCCGTACGGCGGCCGCCGCGGCGTACACCTCGTCCGGCACGCCCTGCGGGACCAGGCTCTCCGCGTCCCGCTCCACCAGACCCGTGTCCAGGGCCCCGGAGACGACGTCGGGGTGGGCCAGGAGCCTGCGCAGGAAGCCCGCGTTCGTCGGGACGCCCAGGGTGACCGTGTCCGCCAGGGCCGCGCGCAGCTTGCGCAGCGCCGTGGGGCGGTCCTTCGCGTGGACGATGACCTTCGACAGCATCGGGTCGTACAGGCTGCCGACCTCCGTGCCCTCGCTCAGACCCGAGTCCGTGCGGACCCCGTCCCCCTGCGGCTCCCGCAGGGCCAGGACCGTGCCGCCCGACGGCAGGAAGCCCCGCGACGGGTCTTCCGCGCACAGCCGGGCCTCGATCGCCCAGCCGTCCAGGCGGATGTCGTCCTGCGCGAAGGGCAGCGGCTCGCCCGCCGCCACCCTCAGCTGCCACTCGACCAGATCGACACCGGTGATCAGCTCGGTCACCGGGTGCTCGACCTGGAGGCGGGTGTTCATCTCCATGAAGTAGTACGAGGCGGGGTCGCCGCCCGGCACGATGAACTCGACCGTGCCCGCGCCCACATAGCCGCAGGACCGCGCCGCCTCCACCGCCGCCGCGCCCATCGCCGCCCGGATCTCCGGGGTGAGCAGGACGCTCGGCGCCTCCTCGATGATCTTCTGGTGGCGCCGCTGGAGCGAGCACTCGCGCTCACCCAGGTGGATCACGTTCCCGTGGGCGTCCGCCAGGACCTGGATCTCGATGTGCCGGGGCCGGTCGATCCACCGCTCCACGAGCAGCGTGTCGTCACCGAACGAGGAGCGGGCCTCACGGCGGGCCGCCGCGATCTCGTCCTCCAGGACCGCGAGGTCCCGGACGAGCCGCATGCCCTTTCCGCCGCCGCCCGCGCTCGGCTTCAGGAGCACGGGCGCGCCCAGCTCGCGGGCGGCCTCGGCCAGTTCGGGATCGGCGGCGCCGGGCACGACCGGCACGCCCGCCGCCTTCACGGTCTCCTTCGCCCTGATCTTGTCGCCCATGAGGGAGATCGCGGAGGCCGGAGGGCCGATGAAGACCAGGCCCGCGTCCGCGCACGCCTGCGCGAAGCCCGCGTTCTCCGCGAGGAAGCCGTAACCCGGGTGGACGGCCTGTGCGCCGGTCCGCCGCGCCGCTTCGAGCAGCGCGGGGACGGACAGATACGACTCGGCGGCCGGCGGCGGACCGATCCGTACCGCCGTGTCCGCCTCCCGTACGTGCCGGGCGTCGGCGTCCGCGTCGCTGTACACGGCCACCGAGCGCACGCCCATCGCCCGCAGGGTGCGGATGACACGGACGGCGATCTCACCCCGGTTGGCCACGAGGACGGTGTCGAACATGCTCTGCATCTCCTGGGGGCCCCTCACATCCGGAAGACGCCGAACTGGGGGTCACCCAGGGGCGCGTTGGCACAGGCGGTCAGGGCGAGGCCGAGGACCTGCCGGGTCTCCAGCGGGTCGATGACCCCGTCGTCCCAGAGCCGGGCGGTCGCGTAGTAGGCGTTGCCCTGGCTCTCGTACTGCTCGCGGATCGGAGCCTTGAAGGCCTCTTCCTCCTCCGCGCTCCATCCGTCACCGAGCTGGTCGCGCTTGACGGTGGCGAGGACCGACGCGGCCTGCTCGCCGCCCATGACCGAGATCTTGGCGTTGGGCCACATCCACAGGAAGCGGGGGGAGTACGCCCGGCCGCACATCGAGTAGTTGCCCGCCCCGTACGAGCCGCCGACGACCACCGTCAGCTTCGGCACCCGGGTCGTGGCCACCGCCGTCACCATCTTCGCGCCGTGCTTCGCGATCCCGCCGTGCTCGTACGCCTTGCCGACCATGAACCCGGTGATGTTCTGCAGGAACACCAGCGGGATCCCGCGCTGGTCGCACAGCTCGATGAAGTGCGCGCCCTTCTGGGCGGACTCCGCGAACAGGATGCCGTTGTTGGCGACGATCCCGACCGGATGCCCGTGGATCCGGGCGAAACCGGTGACCAGCGTCTGCCCGTACTCGGACTTGAACTCCTGGAAACGGGAGCCGTCCACGACCCGGGCGATCACCTCGCGCACGTCGTACGGGGTACGGGAGTCCACCGGGACCGCGCCGTACAGACCGTACGGGTCGACCTTCGGCTCCTCGACCGGCTCCACCGACCACGGCAGCGGGCCGCGCTCCGGGAGCGTGGCGACGATGTTCCGCACGATCCGCAGGGCGTGGGCGTCGTCCTCGGCCAGATGGTCGGTGACACCGGAGATCCGGGAGTGGACCTCGCCGCCGCCCAGCTCCTCCGCCGTGACGACCTCACCGGTCGCCGCCTTCACCAGCGGTGGACCGCCCAGGAAGATGGTCCCCTGGTTCCGTACGATCACGGCCTCGTCGCTCATCGCCGGGACGTACGCGCCGCCCGCCGTGCAGGAGCCGAGGACCGCCGCGATCTGCGGGATGCCCGCGCCCGACATCCGGGCCTGGTTGTAGAAGATCCGGCCGAAGTGCTCCCGGTCCGGGAAGACCTCGTCCTGCATCGGCAGGAAGGCGCCGCCCGAGTCGACCAGGTAGAGGCAGGGGAGACGATTCTCCAGCGCCACCTCCTGGGCCCGCAGGTGCTTCTTCACCGTCATCGGGTAGTACGTGCCGCCCTTGACGGTCGCGTCGTTCGCGACGATCACGCACTCGCGCCCGCCGACCCGGCCGATACCGGCGATGACCCCGGCCGCCGGGGCCTGGTCGCCGTACATCCCGTGCGCCGCGAGCGGGGCCAGCTCCAGGAAGGGCGACCCCGGGTCGAGAAGGGTGTCCACCCGGTCCCGGGGCAGCAGCTTGCCGCGAGCGGTGTGCCGGGCCCGGGACTTCTCACCCCCGCCCAGCGCGGCCGCCGCGAGCTTGGCGCGCAGGGTCGCGGCCAGCTCGTGGTGCGCCGCCTCGTTCGCCTGCCAGGCCGCCGACGCGGGATCCGCCGCACTCGTCAGCACAGGTGCCTGCTGCATCCCTCGAGCTCCCTTGCTCGGTTAATGAGCGTTAACGTACGCCGCTCAGGTTAACGACCGCTAACCGGGTTGTCTAGAATCGCATCATGACCACGACCGCCAGGACCGACGCCCCGACGCGACGCGAGCAGATCCTCAGGGAGGCCGCCCGCCTCTTCGCCGAGCGCGGCTTCCACGGCGTGGGCGTCGACGAGATAGGGGCCGCCGTCGGCATCAGCGGCCCCGGTCTCTACCGGCACTTCCCCGGCAAGGACGCGATGCTCGCGGAACTCCTCGTCGGCATCAGCGAGCGGCTCCTCGACGGCGGGCGGATGCGGGCCGGCGCGACCACCGGCGACCCCGAGGCCCTGCTCGGCTCCCTCATCGACGGGCACATCGACTTCGCCCTCGACGACCGGCCGCTCATCACCCTGCACGACCGCGAGCTCGACCGGCTCAAGGACGAGGACCGCAAGCGGGTACGGCAGCTCCAGCGGCAGTACGTCGAACTGTGGGTGACGGTGGTGCGGGAGCTGTACCCCGACGCGGCCGAGAGCGAGGTGCGGACGGCGGTCCACGCCGTGTTCGGCCTGCTCAACTCGACCCCCCACCTGGGTGTCCCGCTGAGCCGCTCCGAGATGGAACGCCTCCTCAGGAACCTGGCCCACGGCGCCCTCGGCGCGCTGGCGGCCTGACATGCCGATGTCCGGGCCCGCACAGATGTGCGGGCCCGGACATCGGGGTGTCAGACGGCCGCCATCACGGGCGTCGGAGCGGGCGCGGTGACCGGTTCGTGGCTCCGGCCCTCACCGAGGTGGCCGAGGACCGGCCGCAGGTCGGCCAGGGCGAAGGAACGTCGCAGCCAGCGGTCCTCGCCGTCGTACCGCGGGGTGAAACCGGTGCGGCCGTGCACCGTCCGCCGGTTGTCGAGGATGATCAGCTCGCCCGGCCGGAGCACGATCCCGCGCAGCGCGTCGAGCATCGCCCCCTGCAGCGTGGCCAGGGCGTCGCGGGCCTCGGGGGTCACGCCGACCGTGCCGTGGAAGTCCACCCGCAGGTCCGGGTCGTGAGCGGGGCCGGAGAGGACCGGCATCGGCGGGGTCAGCACCTCTTCGTCGGTGTCGTGCACGAAGGAGCTGGAGAACCGGGTCCGGAACTCGGGCCGGCGCAGCGTCTCGACGGTCAGCGCGTCGAGGGTCGGCAGCACGTCCCCGATCCCTGCGGTGACGGTGGCGGCCACCCCGTCCCGGTCGCCGCGCAGGCAGATCAGGCTCAGGAAGTGCGGGGCGGCCGGGTGGAAGCCGTCCTCCGTGTGCAGCTCCAGCAGGATGGAGCCGCTGTTCTCCTGGCGCGCCTCGGCCCCGCGCTTGGGGCTGACGTCCTGGACGAGGTCGCCGTTCTTCTCGTCGCTGTAGGAGATCGAGCGGCCCAGCACGGACATCACCATGAGCTGCGCGACCGTCGCCACCGCGACCTCGGTCCAGGCGGGTTCGTCCTCCACCCGGTCCGGGGTGGGGGGCAGTGCGCCGACGGGCAGGCCGCGCAGCAGCAGGGTGCCGCTCTCGTTCCCCCGGTCGCGGAAGGAGATGAGGGCGCGGCGGACGTGCGCGGGCAGGGCGGCGGCGGCGAGCTCCACGGCGTGCAGCAGGTCGGTGCCGTGCAGGGAGTGACCGGCGTACTCGTCGGCGATCCTGAGGGCGGACGCCTCGACGATCTCCGCCTCGGTCCCGCTCAGCACGATGCCGGTCGCGCGCGCGTCGGCGTACGCGAATTCTTTTCTCATGCGTCCTTTCCTTCTCTGCGTCCTGTTCCGTGTCCTTCTCTGTCCTTCGTTCCGCCCGGGCGCCGGTCAGGCCGCCCGTTCGGTGCGCCGGGCGGCCCGGTAGACGGCCCCCGGCGCGAAGCCCCGCCAGGCCTGCTCGGGCGGCAGCTTCCGCAGGAAGCGGGCCTTCTCCCAGTGACGGCTCACCCGGTTGGCGGCCCGGCGACCGGGTGCCAGGGCGATGTGGTGGACGTCGACGGCGACCGTGCGCGGCACGTTCTCGCCGGCCACCAGCTGGTTGACCATGTGCACGGCGAGCGACCCGAACTGGGTGGCCGCCTCGGTCAGCTGCGGGACGCTGTAGTCGGGCCTGCCGAGGCCGCGGCGCAGCTCCCGGTACATCTCGCCGGGGATGTGGCCGCGCGGGGCGATCCGGAAGATCACCTCCCAGGTGCCGAGCCGTTCCGCGTCCTCCGCCAGCAGCTGGCCGTCGAAGATCCGCCGGACCAGCCGGTAGTCGAAGCACTGGGCGGCGAGCATGCCGGCCATGTCCCAGCCGGTGACCAGCGGCTTGCGCTGACGGCACGCCTCCTGGTGGAGGGCGACCTTGGCGAGCAGTCCCGACCGGGTCGTGACGTCGACGCCGTCGACGATCACCTCGGCGCGGCGGACGAGCTCGCGGACGTTCTCCGGGGTGATGCCCTCGGGTACGACCTCGGCCCGGACATGCGGGTTGATGGCGCGCAGGGCGGCGGCGCCCACCTCGGCCTTGTTGCGGCCGAGGTCGTCGACGGTGGCGTGCTGCCGGTTGAGGTTGTTCAGTTCGTAGGTGCCGACGTCCGCGAGGACGAAGTCGCGGTACCCCATGCGGCCGAGCGGCTGGACGGTGGCGCCGCCGATGGAGCCGCAGCCGGCGATGAGCAGCGGCGCGTGCCGGATGCGGTCCTGGAGGTCGGCGGGGACGAGGCCGCGGTTGCGCTGGGTCAGCGAGGCGTAGAAGTCCTCCTCGGCCAGCTCTCGGGCCTCCGTGGGCGTGCCGACGTCGGGCGGTGTGGCGTTCATGAGCGGGCCTCCCGGAAGGCGGTGAGCCGGGCGCCGACCGAGCCGGGTTCCCCGGACACGAGAATCGCGTCGAGGTGCGCGAGGGTGGGACGCAGGGCGCCCTCGTCGGTGAGGACGAAGGGGTACGAGCGCTGCTGCTGGTCCCACATCGGCGCGAACAGGTCCTCGGGGTCCGAGGGCCGCGCGGGCACGTCGAGCATGCGCGCCGCGAAACCGAGCAGGCCCAGTTGGTGGATGGCGACCCCGGGCTTTCCGTCGCCGACGACGGCCGCGCCCTCCTCGGCGAGGGCCCGGACGCAGCCCTCCGCCCAGCCCCGGTAGACCCACCAGGGGACGGAGGCGCCGGCCTGGGAGCGTTCCATGGCGTAGTCGCGGACCAGGCGCTTGCCCTCCCGGACGTGGGCGGCGGGGGTGGCGGCGCCGAGGTGGTCGGCGAGCCGGAGCTCGTAGTCGCGCTCGACGGCGAAGGGGTGGTGCGCCGGGTCGCCGAGGAGGGTGCCGGCCGGGCCGCGGGCGGCGACCAGGGTCCCGTACCCGCGCAGCCGGCCGGTCTCCGCCTCGACGACCAGCGTGTGCTGGTCGGTGAGGGCGGACACGTCGTACGGCTCCGCGTCGAGGCCGCGCGCGGCGGCGGCCTCCTCGTTGACCCAGCCCCGCTGGAGGTACTGGGCGAGGCGGAAGCGGTAGACGTCCGCGAGGTACGGGGCGGGCAGCTGCGCGCCGCGGACGGTGAGGGTGAGGAGGCCTTCCGGGCTCGCGGCCCGGAAGAGCGGCTCGCCCTCGACGACGGACTCCAGGTCGGGCAGGACGATCGCCCGGGTGGTGCGCAGGAGGCGGACCCGGTACTCGGTCAGCTCGGCGGGTGAGGCCGGGGCGGTGGTCATCGGACCTCCGGGAGGCCGAACAGCTCGCCGGTGACGACCAGGGCGAGAGCCTCGGGGCTGCCCTCGTAGATGCGGGGGCCGTAGGCGTCGCGGAGGACCCGGTCCATGCCGTCCTCGCGCTGGAAGGCGGCGGCGCCGATGAGGGACATGGCGGCGTCGGCGTTGTCGATGGCGGCGCGGTCGGCGACCATCTTGGCGACGGCCGGTTCGTAGGCCGGGGTGGGGATGACGGTGTCGGCCTTGAGCACCGCGTCCAGGTAGAGGGCGCGGGAGGCGGAGACGCGGGCGGCCATGTCGGCCAGCTTGCGGGCGGACATCTGGTGCTCGAAGAGGAGCTTGCCGCCCTGGCGGCGGGTGCCGGCCCAGGCGACGGCGCGGTCCAGGGCGTGGCGGGCGATGCCGGTGGCGACGGCGGCGCAGGTGACCCGGGTGAGGTTGCCGATGGCGACGTTGAGGTCCCAGCCGCCGCGCTCGTCGCCGAGCACGTTCTCCTCGGGTACGCGCGCGCCGTCGAGGATCAGCTCGCCGGCCGGTGCGGTGCGGTAGCCGACCTTGTCGTGGATCTCGCCGCGGGTGACGCCGTCCTGCTCCAGGTCCGTGACGAAGCAGGTGAGGCCGGTGGAGCCGGGGGCGTCCTCCAGGTTCGCCATGATCGTGGCGTAGGTGGCGACCGGGGCGTTGGTGATGTACCGCTTGGTGCCGGTGAGGAGGTACTCGCTGCCGGAGCGGCGGGCGACGGTCATGTCCTGGGCGTACGGCGCGTGCTGAGGCAGGACCAGGTCGGTGCCGTTGCGCTCCTCGGCGACGGCGTTGCAGGCGAGGACGGGCTCCGGGCCGAGGAACTTCGGCAGGTACTTCTCCTGCAGCTCGGGCTTCTCGCAGATGAGCAGCGGAGTCTGGAAGAGCCCCGTGGCCCCGAAGACCAGTGCCATGCCGGGGTCGGCGGCGGCCAGCTCCTCCAGGGTGAGGGCGATGCCCAGCTGGCTGAGGCCCAGGCCGCCGAAGTCGCGGGGGATGGCCATGCGGAGCAGTCCGAGGGCGTGGCCCTTGCGGACGGTCTCCCAGTCGACCTGGCCCTTCTCGATGCGGTCGCGCTCGGCGGCGCCGGGGGCGACCTCGTCCCGGGCGAAGGCGGTGACCTCGCGCAGGATGCCGGCATCGGTGGCGTCGAGCAGCGGGTGGTCGGCCGGGTTGTGCGTGTACGTCATGGTGATTCCTTGTCTGAGGGGTGCGGGGCCCGGGGCGGTGGGGTCAGCCCGCGAGGGAGAAGGTCGTCAGGGCCTGGCCGACGGCGAAGGTCTGCATGACGGGGCCGCGGGCGGTGACGCGGCGGGAGGTCACGGTCCGCAGGAACGTGCGGCGGCCGGCGGTGAGGTCCAGCAGGTCGGCATGGGTGATGCCGAGGACGTGGGTGGGCTCGTCCTCGGTGACGGCGCCCTGTGGGTCGAGCGTGAACTCGGCGTCCGGGTCGGAGATCACGAAGCGGACGGTGGCGCCGGTGGCCTGCCAGGCCGCGGAGGACCGGGCGGCCTCGGACAGGGTGCGGGAGATCTCTTCGGGCGAGATGGCCATGCGGAATTCCTTCGCTCTGGGAGGGCGGGGAGAGAGGGGCGGGATCCGGTCGCGGTTTCCGCGGTCACGGGACCCGTGGGCGGAGCCGGTGACGGAGTCCCGCCGGGGGGCCGACACAGCCGCCGCCCCCTCGGACGAGTTCGACGTTACCGATCGGTAGCGAGGCCTGTCCACGATGTAAAGCAAGGGTCCATGGCGTGGGAATCGGTCATCCAGGCTCCGGTAATCGGCCATCCATCAGGGGGAGTTGGCCAGCTCGCGCAACCCGCGGTAACCCCCGGAAACGCCGAGTGGGCCTGCGGCCGGGGGAGCCGCAAGCCCACGTTCGGGGAGGGGAGGGGGAGAGATGTGACGGTGTGACAGGGCGGCGCCGGAGGACGCCAGGGAGCTGCGGGACCGCTCCTCGGCTACGCGGCCGCCGGCTGCTCGTCGCGGGTCAGATGGCGCAGCGCGAGGGCGATGACGATGGCGATGGCCGCGCAGACCGCGAGGGCGAGGAAGCCGTTGGCGACGCCGGAGGTGGTCGCGGCCGAGGCGGAGGCACCCTCCTTCAGGCGCCCGTCGACGGAGGTCGCGAGGACGGTGCCGATCACGGCGATGCCCAGGGCGGCGCCGCTCTCGTTGAAGGTGTTCAGCAGACCGGAACCGACGCCCGCCTCCTCCACCCTGACGTGCGCGGTGCCGATGCCGAACAGCGGGACGAAGCAGGCCGGCAGGCCCGCGCCGATGGCGGCGAGCGCCACGACGGTCATCCAGACCGAGTCGGTGCCGGTGGCGAGGAAGCCCGTGCCGACGAGCTGGAGCGCGGCGCCCGCCGCGTACATCCCGCCGAGACCCAGCGCGCCGGCGAGCACCGGGGCGACCAGGGCGACGACGAGGGCGGCGAGACCCATGGGCAGCAGCGAGAGGCCGGTGACGAAGGCGCTCATCCCGTGGACCTGCTGGAAGTACATGCTGGCGAGGAAGGAGCTGCTGATCATCACGCTGGCGACGAGGAGCAGGCCGATGCTGGACAGCCAGTAGGTGGGCTTGCGCAGCAGGTGCAGCGGGAGCAGCGGGTCGTCCTTGCCCAGCTCCATGAAGGTCACCAGGGTGAGCAGGACCACGGCGGCGCCCAGGCTGATCCAGGCGGTGGGGTCACCGAAGCCCTCGTGGAGGCGGATCAGGCCGAAGGAGAGGGCGGCGAGTCCGGCCGTGGACACGACGGCCGAGGGGAAGCGGAGCCTGCGGCCCGAGGCGGTCCGGAGCGACGGCATGCTGCGCAGCGCGCCGACGAAGGCCGCGATGCTGACGGGGAGGTTGATCAGGAAGGCCCAGCGCCAGTTGATCGCGGTGACGATCAACCCGCCGAGCACCACGCCGATCGTGGCCCCGATCACGCCGAGGCCGCTCCAGGCGGTCAGCGCGATCTTGCGCTGATCCTCGTCCTGGTAGACCTCCAGGATGATCGAGAGGGCGGCGGCGGAGAGCAGTGCGGCGCCGACGCCCTGCGCGGCGCGTCCGGCGACCAGCAGTTCCTGGTTGCCCGCGATGCCGCAGAGCGCGGAGGCCACGGCGAAGAGGGTGAGGCCGGTGAGGAAGGTGCGCCGCCTGCCGAAGACGTCCGACACGCGGCCGCCGAAGAGGAGCAGGCTGCCGAACATCAGGACGTAGGCGCTGATCGTCCACTGCAGGCTCGTCTGGTCGGCGGGCAGGTCCGCGCCGATGGTGGGCAGGGCCACGTTCACGACCGTCGAGTCGAGCATCACCATCAACTGGGCGACGCCGACCACGACGAGGGTGGTCCAGGGCGCCTTGGCCGGCGCGTCCTGCGCCTGCTCGGTGGGGGGTGCCAGCGTCTGCTCGGTCACCGGGTCTCCTCGCTCGAAAGAATCTGATCCATGCGAATGCATCGAATTGCTTCGGCACACTACATTCATGCGCACGCATAGACAAGGGAGTGAAGGGAACCTAGTATCGGAGAGGTGACGGATACAGCTCTGACCGACCGATGGATGGCCGTGATCCGCGCCGGCGCGCAGATCGTCCAGGCGGCGGAACGCCGGCTCTCCGACGAGTACGGCCTGTGCACCAGCGCCTTCGAGATCATGGACGTCATGGCACGGGAGGACGACTGGATCCGGGCCGGGGAGCTGAGCGCCCGTGCCGCCCGGAGTCAGCCCCAGGTCTCCCGCCTGCTGGCGCAGATGGTGAACGCGGGGTACGTGGAGCGCCGGCCCTGCGCCAACGACCGGCGCGGCTTCGACGTCCGCCTCACCGCATCCGGCAGGCGGCTCTTCGGCCGGTCCACCGTCACCATGGAGGAGCTGCTGCGCGAGCTCTCCGAGGCGAGTCCCGAGGTGCGCGGGGTGCTCGGCGCCCCGAGGGACCGATCTGACGCATAGTTGCCAGGGGCACCCTTCGAATGCGTACTCACTGGTAGCCTCCGGGCGTCGACGCCCCGAGGCCGCCTTTCACGTCCGTGATCGCAGGGCCCGGGAGGCGACATTCCGGGGGGAATCAGGGCCCGTGCGCGCACGGGCCACGACAGGGCGCCGCGCACCGGCGCCCTCGGCATGCCGACCCCCGGTGAACCACCGGCACCGGAACCGTCTCCGGTGCCACACGCTCCTACCAAGGAGCGACTGACATGGGGGAAAACATCGTGCTGAGCCAACCCGTCCTGCAACCGAAACCCGTCGCCGCCCCGGCCGCCCGGCGCCTCGCGCACGCCGCCGCCCCGCCGGGGCGCGCGCCCGGCGGCCCCGCGCGCCCGCCCCGCATACGCCCGCCCGTCATGACCGAACGCGGTGTCTCCTTCCGCCTCCTCGGACCCCTGGAGATCGCGACGGCGAACGGCCGGCTGCCGCTCAAGGGCATGAACCAGCGGCTCGTCCTCGCCTTACTGCTCCTCAACGCCAACCACGTCGTGCCCACCACCGACCTGATGGACGTGCTCTGGCCGGACGGCCGCCCGCCCGCCACCGGCCGCAAGAGCCTCCAGAACACCATCTCGGCCCTCCGCGGCGTCCTGGCACGCGGCGGCGTCCCCGAGCGCATCGCCTCCCTGACCAGCGAGGGCTCCGGCTACATGCTCAAGACCGCCCCCGAGAACCTGGACCTGACGCGCTTCCGTCTCCTCGCCGACAAGGGACGGGACGCGCTCGCCGCCGGGGACACCGAGGAGGCCGCCCGGCTGCTGCGCGGCGCCCTCGGCCTGTGGCGCGGCCGCGCCCTGGCGGAACTCGCCGACGCCGGCCTCGACTGGCCGCAGACGACCGCCGCCGACGGAGCCCGGCTGCACGCCCTCGAGGAGTACTGCGAGGCCGAACTCGCCAACGGACGACCGCACGAGGTCATCCAGCGGCTGGAGAGCGCGGCCGCCGCCGACCCGTCCCGGGAGCGCACCCAGCGGCTCCTGATGACCGCCCTCTACCGCTCCAGCCGCCGCGACGACGCCCTGCGCGCCTACGAACGGCTCCACCAGCAGCTGCGGGACGACCTCGGCGCCGCCCCCAGCCGGGAGCTCCAGGACCTGCACGGCGCCATCGTCCGGCAGGACCCCCTCCTCGCCCCGGGCGGGACCCCCGCCCCGCGCGGCAGCAGGCCCCGCCCGTCCGCCGACCCCGAACTCGGCGTACTGCACGCCCTCCTGGACCTGGTCCGCCGACAGAACCGCCCGCACGTCGTCGCCCTCACCGGCGACGCCGAGGAGCGCCAGGCCGCCCTCGTCGCCCGGCTGATGAGCGGGCTCAAGCAGGACGACCGGGCCGCCGTCTGGCACGTGCAGCCAGGACCCGAGGGCGTTGACCTCGCCCACGACCTGCGAGCCGCGCTGCGCCGGGCCACCCCCGAACGGCCCATGGTGGCCGTCGCCGAACACCTCCACCAGGCCGGACACCTCGTGCCCGAGTGCGTCGGGGACATCGTGACGGAGGCGGGCCGCACCCCGCTGCTCATCGTCCTCACCGCCCGCACCGGATCCCACGGCCTCTGGCCCGGCTGGGACAAGGCCGTCCCCCGGTTCACCACGATCACCGTCTAGGGTCCTTCGTTGGATCGTGCCGGGCTCGCGGGCCCCCGGCGTCCCGGTGTCCGGTCACCCGGGACGCCGGGGGGCGCGGCCCGGCAGAATGTTCCCCATGCCGATACTCAGCCGCCCCGCCCTCGTCGAGCACCTCGTCCGCACCCGGATCGCGGGAGACGTCGCCACCCCGCGCGACAACAACCTCGCCCACTACCGCAAGCTCGCCAACGGCGACCGGCACTACTGGCTCGGCCTGGAACTCGGCGACCGCTGGACCGACGAGCAGGACGTGCTCGCCGTGATGGCCGAGCGCTGCGGGGTCGTCGACGACCCGGCCCACCGCGCCGGCCAGGACACCATCGACCCCGAGCTCACCGTCGACGGCCTCGACCGGATGGCCGCCCGGCTCCGCAAGGCCGCCGCCGGCAAGGAGCGCGTCCTCTTCGCCACCGGCCACCCCGGCGCGCTGATCGACGTCCACAGCCGGGTCGCCGCCGCGCTGCGCGCCCAGGGCTGCGACATCGTCCGCATCCCGGGCGGGCTCGTCGCCGACGAGGGGTACGTCGTGCAGTTCGCGGACGTCGCCGTCTTCGAACGCGGGGCGAGCCTCTGGCACACCCACTCCCCGGAGCCGATGAACGCGATCCTCGACGGGCTCGGTGAGGACGGCCGGCCGGACCTGGTGATCGCGGACCACGGCTGGGCCGGGCGCGCGGGACAGCGCGGGATCGATTCCGTCGGCTACGCGGACTGCAACGACCCGGCGCTGTTCATCGGGGAGGCGGAGGGCACGATGCAGGTGACGATCCCGCTCGACGACCACGTCCTGGACCCGCGCTTCTACGAACCGCTGACGGCGTACACGCTGAACGCGGCGGGCCTGCCGGTCTGAGCCCCGCGCTGCCGCGCGGGTGCTTGCCCGCGAGGGGTCACGGACCCGGCGTCGGGTCCAGGTAGACGCGGCGGATCGACGGGAAGCGTTCGCGCAGGCGGGACTCCGCCAGCTCGCACGCCTCTTCCACCTCCGCCGCCGACACCACGTCCCGGAAGTCCACCTTCGCGGCCACCAGCACCTCGCCCGGCCCCTGGATGAGCGTCGTCAGGTCGAGGACGTCGACGACGTGCGGGACGGAGCGCAGTTCCTCGCGGACGGCGTCCCGCATCTCCCGCGGCAGCGGCCGGCCGATGAGCAGTTCGGCGTTGGACCGGCCGAGGACCCAGGCCACGTACACGAGCAGGACGCCGATGAGGATCGACGCGACGCCGTCCCAGACGCCGGAGCCGGTGATCTGGCCGCCGAGCAGACCGCCCGTCGCCAGCATCAGGCCGGCGAGCGCGGCGGAGTCCTCCAGGACGACCGCCTTGACGGTGGTGTCGGGGGTGAGCCGCAGATAGCGGGCGAAGGGGGCCCGTGCCCGCTCCGCCTCGGCCTTGACCTGCCGGATTCCGGTCCGCAGGGAGAAGCCCTCCAGGACGAAGGCGAGGCCGAGGACCACGTACGAGGGCAGCGGGTCGCCGAGGTCCTCGCCGTGGGTGAGGGTGTGGATGCCGTCGTAGACGGAGAAGACCGCGCCGCCGACGAAGGTGGCGACGGCCGCGAGCATCGCCCAGACGTAGCGTTCGCCGGCGTGACCGACCGGGTGGTCCTCGTCGGCCGGTTTCTCGCTCCGCTTGAGCGCGGTGAGCAGCATGACCTCGGTGACCGTGTCGGCGAGCGAGTGGGCCGCCTCCGACATCATCGCGCTCGACCCGCTGACGAGGCCCGCGACGGCTTTGGCGGCGGCGATCCCCAGGTTCGCCACCGCCGCCACGATCACCGTGAAGGTGCTCTCTCCGTTCCCCGCATCCTTGGTCATGACATCGGACCGTATGTCCGGTCAGGAACGGGGCACGCGAACGACACCCTCCTGGATGACGGAGATCGCGAGTCTCCCGTCCCGCGTCCAGATCCTGGCCTGGCCTAGGCCGCGCCCGGCGGAGGCCGAGGGCGACTCCTGGTCGTACAGGAGCCATTCGTCGGCCCGGAACGGCCGGTGGAACCACATCGCGTGGTCCAGGGATGCCCCGACCACGTCCCCGAGGGCCCAGCCGCCCCGCCCGTGCGCGAGCAGCACGGAGTCGAGCAGCGTCATGTCGGAGACGTACGTCGCCAGGCAGACGTGCAGCAGATGGTCGTCGGCCAGCTTGCCGTTCGTACGGAACCACACCTGGGAACGCGGCTCGCGCGGCTCCCCGACGGAACCCCAGGGCGGGGTGTCGGCGTACCGCAGGTCCACCGCCGCCCGCGCCTCGACGAGCCGGGTCGCGATCTCCTCCGGCAGGTGCCGGGGAAGCATCTCGGCGGCCGTCGGCAGCGACTCCGGGTCCGGCGCGGCCGGCATGTCGGCCTGGTGGTCGAGCCCCTCCTCGTACGCCTGGAAGGAGGCGGAGAGGTGGAATATCGGCTGCCCGTGCTGGACGGCGACGACCCGGCGGGTGGTGAAGGAGCGGCCGTCGCGGATCCGGTCGACCGTGTAGACGATCGGCGCCCCCGGGTCCCCGGGACGGAGGAAGTACGCGTGGAGCGAGTGCGCCAGGCGGTCCTCCGGTACGGTCCTGCCCGCCGCCACCAGCGCCTGGGCGGCCACCTGGCCGCCGAAGACGCGGGGGACGAGCGCGGAGCGGGACTCGCCCCGGAAGATGTCCCGCTCGATCCGCTCCAGGTCGAGCAGATCGAGCAGGGCATCCAGGGCGCTGTGCGCTTCGGGCACCTGGACTACAGGCCCATCGACTTGGCGATGATCGACTTCATGATCTCGCTGGTGCCGCCGTAGATGCGGTTGACGCGGTTGTCGGCGTACAGGCGGGCGATCGGGTACTCGTTCATGTAGCCGTAGCCGCCGTGCAGCTGGAGGCAGCGGTCGATGACGCGGTGCGCGACCTCGGTGGTGAAGAGCTTGGCGCTGGCGGCCTCGGCGGGGCTGAGTTCGCCCGCGTCCAGGGCCTCCAGGGCGCGGTCGGCGACGGCCTCGGCGGCGTCGACCTCGGCCTGGCAGGCGGCCAGCTCGAACTTGGTGTTCTGGAAGTGCGCGACCGGCTTGCCGAAGACCGTGCGGTCCGTCACGTACTGCTGGGCGAACCGGACGGCGGCCTTGGCCTGCGCGTACGCGCCGAAGGCGATGCCCCAGCGCTCGGAGGCCAGGTTGTGGCCGAGGTAGGAGAAGCCCTTGCCCTCCTCGCCCATCAGGTCCTCGACCGGCACCTTGACGTCGACGAAGGCCAGCTCGGCCGTGTCGGACGTGCGCAGGCCCAGCTTGTCCAGCTTGCGGCCGATGGAGTAGCCCTCGGACTTGGTGTCCACGGCGAAGAGGGAGATGCCGAAGCGGCGGTCCTCGGCCGAGGGGGCGGAGGTGCGGGCGCAGACGATCACGCGGTCGGCGTGGACGCCGCCGGTGATGAAGGTCTTGGAGCCGTTGAGGACGTAGTGCGTGCCGTCCTCGGAGAGCTTGGCGGTGGTCTTCATGCCCGCGACGTCGGAGCCGGTGCCCGGCTCGGTCATCGCGAGGGCCCACATCTCCTCCCCGGTGACGAACTTCGGCAGGTAGCGCTTCTTCTGGTCGTCGGTGGCGAGCATCTTGATGTACGGCAGGGCGAGCAGCACGTGCACGCCGGAGCCGCCGAACTGGACGCCCGCGCGCGCGGTCTCCTCGTAGAGGACGGCCTCGAACTTGTGGGTGTCCAGGCCCGCGCCGCCGAACTCCTCGGGCACGTTGATGCCGAAGACGCCCAGGTCGCCGAGCTTGCCGTAGAACTCGCGAGGCGCCTGGCCGGCCGCGAACCAGTCGTCGTAGACGGGGACGACCTCGGCCTCGATGAAGGCCCGGATGGTCTCCCGGAACGCCTCGTGGTCCTCGTTGAATACGGTACGGCGCACGAGCCGCCTCCTTGGGTTCCGGTCCTGGTCCGACGCCCTGACGCTTGTCTAAGCGCTTGCTCAGGGTTCTTCCTCGAAGTTACCCATCGGTCACCCGCTCTGTCCAGAGCTCTCGCCTGTGATCCAGGCCCGCCCCACGGAGTCGTACCCGTACACGGGCCGCCCCTTCGCCGCGCTCGTCCGAAAGGGTGCGCCGTCCTCGTCCCCGATCCGGACCGTGCCCCGGCGCCCTTCCGAACTCCACTCCAGCTCCAGGTACCAGCGGCAGTCGCACCCCGCCGTCCCCGCCGACACCAGCAGCTCCTCCGGCTCGGCGGCGCTGACCACGTACGGGAAGGAGACCGCCGGGAGCGTCCGGCCCTCCTCCCCGGAGGCGTCGTACCCGGCCAGCGCCCGCGCCACCGGCCGCGGCCGGTCCAGGTCCACCTCGAAACGGCGCGGCGTCACCGCCCCGCCGCACCCGTCGTCCATCCGGTACGCCGCCCACGGCAGCGGCGCGCCCCGCTCCACCACCCGCACGTGCAGCGCCTGGAGCACCACCGCCGCCGCGCCCTTCCCCTGCACCGACACCCGCACCATCGTCTCCCCGCCGTCCACGGCCCCCCGCGCCGCCGCCCAGCTCCGCGCGTCGGCCGCCTCCGGCGGGGGAGGGGGCGTCCGCTCCACGAGGTAGGTGTGCCCGCACCCGTTCTTCCAGATGTGCGAGGCGACCGTCCACGTCAGCGGCGCCGGTGGTTCGGCGGCCCGCTCCGGGGTCCTCCCGGGCAGGAGTACGGCTCCGAGCGTCACCGTCCCCATGACCGCCAGGGCCCCGCAGACCACGCCCACCCACCCCCACCGGCGCCTCCGCCGTTCGGACGGGAGGCCCGGCACGCGCGCGTGCACGGGCTCCAGCTCGGGCGCGGGCTCGGACGCAGGCTCCGGGGGCGGCGCGGGCTCCCGCACGGGCTCTGGCTCGGGTTCCGGCGCCGGCTTCGGTTCCGCGCCGGGCTCGGGCCCCGCGCCGGGCTCGGGCCCCGCGTCGGGCTCTGGCTCCGCGTCGGGCTCCGGCACCGGAGGGCGACGGGTGCGGTCCGCGCGGCTCCAGGCCACCTCCAGGGCCCGCCGCCCCTCCTCGTCCGCCCCGCACAGCAGGGCGAGGCGGTCGACCACGGCGAACTCCTCCGGGACGGTCGCGCCCGAGCAGTAGCGGTGGAGGGTGGACGCGCTGACGCTCAGGCGCCGGCCCAGCGCCTCGTAACTGCGCCCGTCCCGCGCCTTCAACGCGCGCACGAGCCGCGCGAACTCCTCGACGGCGGCGTCCTTCGGCATTCCATCCCCCTCGACCCTGTGTCCCACCCTTCACGTCCTTGCACGTCAGCGGGGGTGGAATGGTTCCGGGACGGATGGGGGGCGCGTCACCGTTGCAGGCGGCGGGCGCCGGCCCGACGCTGGTGGAGCACTGACCGAACGACCCGACGGGGGATCCACCACCATGAACAAGCTCCGTACCGCACTCGCCACCGCCGCCGCTGCCGCCCTGGGCCTCGCGGCCCTCGCCACGGCCCCGGCGCAGGCCGCCGCCCAGCCCGCCTTCCTCGCCGCCTCCCAGATGCCGCCGTCGTCGACGCCGTGGACCGCCACCCAGGTCTTCACCGGCATCCCGGAGAACGGCGGCGCCCTCTGCGCCCCGTACAAGATCCCGGCGCAGAACACCCGCTACCGGGAGTTCAGCACCGAGCTCGACACCAACGGCGTCCAGATCACCACCGTCGCCCGCACCGAGGCCGACGCCGTGAAGCTGGTCGACACCCTCCGCAAGTCCCTCGCCGGCTGCGGGCCCCTGCTTGAGCAGCAGAACCCGGGCCTGCACGCCGTCAGCGCCTTCCACGGCAAGCTCGCCGTCGAGGAGGGCGCCTGGGTCTACAGCCTGGACACCGCCGACCCGCAGATCGGCATCACCGACATCCACCTCTTCTCCGTCGGCCGCGACGGCCGCACCGTCACCCTCGTCCGCTGGGGCCAGATGGGCGACTTCAAGGACGCCCCGCTGACCGCCTTCCGCACGACGACGAAGACCGCCGTCAACAAGCTCTACTGATCTGAGGGCTCTCCCAAGGGCTCACCACAGCTCCGCAGCGGCGCGGCCCGAACCTGGGCGCGCCGCTGTCGTGCCCACCTACTACGCTGACGGCGGAGAGGTCCGGATCGCCAACGAGTCCGCGCCAGGATCACAGCGGAAACCCATCACCAGGCTCGTAGAAGACGGTGACGTGGCCAAGCTCAGGTGCCTCGCCGGCTCATGCTGCCGGATCTAGTTTTCCGGTTGGTACCCAAGGTGGGCATCTGTTCTGGGCGTTACCTGGGTGAGGTGCTGGCGGCGCCGCTGGTGCGACGGCGGATTGTCTGCCGATTCCGCTGCACCAGCGGGCAGTTCCACTCGCCGAGGGCGGCGGGGCTATCGTCGGGTTTTGAGAGCAGCCACGAATGCGATCCAACCGGTCGCGGAAAAGACGAGCGCCGGACCGTACGGGACCTTCGAGTCGCGGACCGGAACACCCGATGGGTAGTCGTCCAGGATCTCCACGCAACTGCCGCCATCCCCGCTGCTGTACGACGACTTGCGCCAGCCGCTCAGTGCGGCCGCGTTCGGGATGGTGCGCTCAGTCATGGTGCCCGTATTCCTTTGCCGTGGCCCTCAGTAGGGCAAGCGACTCCTTGCGGGGGAGCGCATCGCCCAAGGCGAGAGTGTAGGTGCGCTGCAAGGTCTCGACCAGGGAAGGCGAGTCGTGCAGCTTGCCCATGAGCACCCCCTCGCCGTAGGCGACCGGAGGCTGGTCATCGAACATCATCAGCGACAGCATCCCCTGGAGCAGCGGGTGGTAGCCCGCCCCGAAGGGCAGTACGTGCACGCGAACCCGCTCGCACTCCACCATGCCGATGATGTGGGTCAGTTGCTCCGCCATGATCTCCGGGCTCCCGACATGACGGCGTAGTACCGCCTCGTCCACGAGGGCGCAGAACAGTGGAGTGACGGGGTCGGAGAGGATCTTTCCTCGATTCAGCCGTGTGACAAGGAGCCTGTCACATTCCTCTTCACTCCGGGGAGTGACGCTCGGCCGCAGAACCGCACGGGCGTACCCCTCCGTCTGGAGGACGCCGGGCACGAGGGACAGGGCGAACTCCTGGATCACCGTCGCCTGCTGCTCAAGCTCCAGCGCCGCCTCGAAGTAGTCCGCGACCGCCACATCCTGCTTCGGCAGGAAGCTCTGCAGGACATCGCCCGTGCCCAGTGCCCTGTCCAGCCTCCGCGCGTCCTCCTGTGACGGGATCCGGCGGCCCGCCTCGATGTGGGCGATGTGTGAGCGCGTCATGATCGCGATGTCGGCCAGCTCCTGCTGGGTGAGGCCGGCCGCCTCGCGCTGCGCCTTCAGCCACTCGCCGTAGACGTTGGTCATCGTCAACTCCCTTGTGACAAACGCTGCGTCACACCGAACCCCCTGTTCAGGGTAGCCATGCCGGTCTCACGCTGTGAGGGAATCGCTACAGAGTGCAGTTCCGGCGAGCGGATGAGCCCGGCGGAGCCGCACACGCGAGACCCCCGCGACCGACATGAACGGTCCGGGGGCATGGCCCTCAACTACAGAGAAGTTGACGACGTGTTGCACGCTATCGCCCGGATGCTCGACCCACTGCTGCGGCTCCTGTGGCCTCCGCCGCCCGGCCGCCACCGCCCGCCGTGCGCCCACATCCTCTCCGTACGCCCCCTGCCCGAGCCCGGCCCCAGGCCCGTCCCCGCCCCCGAGCCGTATCTCCGGGGAGAGGACAGCCCCCTCGTCCGGCCCTACCTCCTTGCCCACGAGCGCCGTCAGGCCGAGGCCCGGCGTCAGCGAGGCCGCCGCCGTGCCCTCTGGCTCGCCGTGCACGGCATCGACATCGGCCCCCGCGTCATCCACGGAAGGGAGGTCGCGGCATGATCCGGCACACCACGCAGGCCGCCCGGCTGCTTCCCTGGACCGGCGAGGAGGGGAAGCCCTGTTATCTCCTCGGTGACGGCGGGGGCTACGTCTCCCGCGTCGCCGACAACATCGAGAGCGTGCAGCTCGGCATGGCCGCCGATCTCCTCGGTCACGTCGAGGACCTGCTGAGCGACCGTTCGGCGACGCCCGAGCAGCTCCGCTACGCCGTCGCCCGCCTGTCGGAGTCCCTGCGCGAGGTGCACCGTGTCGCGCGGAGCCGGGGCGCGCGGCTGGCGGTGGCGTCCGTCCGAGCCGACCACCCCGAGTAGCGGGAGTCGTCCGAAACCCAGCTTGGTTCACGGAGCGCTGAGCGCGAACCACAGCTCCATCCGCACGTCCGGATCGTCCAGGTCCCGGTCCAGGAGGGCCGCGCAGCGGACGATGCGCTGGCGGACGGTGTTGCGGTGGATGTCCAGGGCGACGGCCGTGCGGTCCCAGCTGCCGTGCAGGGAGAGCCAGGTGCGCAGGGTCTCCCTGAGTGGGTCCGGCAGCGGGGCGAGGAGGGTCCGGGCGTGGGCCGCCGCCTCGGCGGGGTCCACCAGGGCCGCGAGGCCTGCGGGGCGGTGCCGTACGAGGGGGGCGCGGGTCGCCTGCGCCCGGCGCAGGGCCCGCGCCGCCTGGGCGTCGGCCGCGGCCAGGCCGTCCGGCTCGACGGCCGCGCTCACCCCGAGCGTCCAGCCCCCCTGGACGGTGACGGCGGCAGGGGCGGGGAGGAGCAGCCGTACGGTTCCGTCGCCCGCCCCTGTCTCCACCAGCGGCGTCCCCAGCGCCGCCGCCAGCGACGCCGCCGCGAACGGGGTGCCGTCGCCTCCCGAGGCGTGGACCACCGTCCACGGGCCCGGGCCCAGTGCGCCCGCGACCTCCGCCGGGCGCGCGCCGAGCAGCAGCCGGACCAGGGCCCCGTCCCGTACCGTCACGTCCGCGCCCCGGTGCGGGGCCGTCAGGAGCGAGAGCAGGACGACGGCGACCCCCGCGATCGTGTGGTCGCCGGGGTCACGCCGTTCCGTCGCCACCCCCAGCGTCAGCCCGTCGCCGCCGCCCAACGCGTACGCCGCCAGCCGCAGCCCCCCGCCGTCCCCACTCGCCGACGCCGGGCCGCCCGGCCGTGGCCCGAGCACCCCCGCGAGGTCCCGCAGCGCGCGTGCCGCGTCCGCCGGGACCTCCCGGCCGGCCGACACCGACTCCGTGCCGTCCGCGCCGTAGAGGACCGCCCGTCCCGCGAGGCGGGAGGCCAGCGCGCCGAGGACCGCCGGGACCGGGGACGGCCGGGCCGCGGCCGTCGCCAGGGACTGCTGCGCCTCCGTCACCCGGCGCAGCTCGTACAGCCGGGCCTCCGCCATCAGCCGCCACAGCGCCCGCGCGACCGCGGTGAACGGCGTCCTCGGCGGGACCTCGACCAGCGGCAGCCCGTGCCGCGCGCAGGCCTCCACGAGCTCCGCGGGGACCGTGTCGTAGACCGGTGTCACCCCGAAGGCGAGCGCCGCCGCCCCCGCCTCCACCACCCGCCCCACGTAGTGCGCCGGGTCGGTGAGCAGCACGCCCGCCGTCATGAGCAGCTCACCGCCGAGGAGGTACGGATAGGGGTCGGCCATCTCCGAGGTGTGCACCCAGTGGAGCGGGACGTCCTCCGACCCCGCGAGCAGCCGCAGGCCGAGGTCCCGGCGGGCGAGCAGCGCGGCCAGCGGGACGGGCGGTGCCGGGGGAGTGGAGAGGGCCTCCGAACGGGGCGTCGTCATGGACCCTTCGTACAGCATCGGCTCGTAGAGTGGAGGGAACGCACACTTCTGTGCCGCTTTCCGGACGCCTACTGTCGTGGCATCCAGCGGGCCGGAGCCCCATCCCCGCCACATTCAGGAGGACCCCGACCATGAGCAGCAGCGACCAGAACACCCCGCGCGGCCCGATCGACTCGTCCCGCATCCCGCGGTACGCCGGGCCCGCGACGTTCGCCCGGCTGCCGCGACTCGACGAGGTCGGCACCGCCGACATCGCCGTGGTCGGCGTCCCCTTCGACAGCGGCGTCTCCTACCGCCCCGGCGCCCGCTTCGGCGGCAACGCCATCCGCGAGGCCTCCCGCCTGCTCCGCCCCTACAACCCGGCCCAGGACGCCTCCCCGTTCGCCCTCGCCCAGGTCGCGGACGCCGGCGACATCGCCGCCAACCCGTTCAACATCAACGAGGCGGTCGAGACCATCGAGGCCGCGGCCGACGACCTGCTCGGCACCGGCGCCCGCATGATGACCCTCGGCGGCGACCACACCATCGCGCTGCCGCTGCTCCGCTCCGTCGCCAAGAAGCACGGCCCCGTCGCCCTGCTCCACTTCGACGCGCACCTCGACACCTGGGACACGTACTTCGGCGCCGAGTACACCCACGGCACCCCGTTCCGCCGGGCCGTCGAGGAGGGCATCCTCGACACCGAGGCGCTCTCCCACGTCGGCACCCGCGGCCCGCTCTACGGCAAGCAGGACCTCACCGACGACGAGAAGATGGGCTTCGGCATCGTCACCTCGGCCGACATCTACCGCCGCGGCGCCGACGAGGTCGCCGACCAGCTCCGCCAGCGCATCGGGAACCGCCCGCTGTACATCTCCATCGACATCGACTGCCTCGACCCGGCGCACGCCCCCGGCACCGGCACCCCCGAGGCCGGCGGCATGACCTCCCGCGAACTCCTGGAGATCCTCCGCGGCCTCTCCTCCTGCAACCTGGTGTCGGCGGACGTGGTGGAGGTCGCCCCCGCGTACGACCACGCCGAGATCACGGCGGTCGCCGCGTCGCACACGGCGTACGAACTGACGACGATCATGTCCCGCCAGATCGCGGAGAGCCGGGCGAAGTAGCCTCCTGGTGGGTTGTGGGCATTCGTTCCGCAGGGCCATGGGGGTCCCCCGGACGGAGTCTGGGGGAGGGTGCCCACAACCCACCCGCCGGCCCGCACCCGCCCATCCAGCCAAGGGACGACCATGACTCACGACCATGACCTCGTGCTGAGGCCGACGGTCGCCCAGACCGCGGCCGCCCTGAACCCGCCCGCCGGGCGCACCGGTGGTGACCTCGTCGTCGAGACCCTCACCGGCCTCGGCGCCACCACCGTCTTCGGCCTCCCCGGCCAGCACGCCCTCGGCATGTTCGACGCGCTGCGCCGCTCCCGCCTCCGTTACGTCGGCCTCCGCGTCGAGAACAACGCGGGCTTCGCCGCCGACGCGTACGGCCGGATCACCGGCGAGGCCGCCCCGCTGCTCCTCTCCACCGGACCCGGCGCGCTCATGTCGCTCGCCGCGCTCCAGGAGGCAGCCGCAGCCTCCGCGCCCGTCCTCGCCATCGGCAGCCAGGTCCCGGCGGCGGGCCTCGGCGGCGGCAGGCACGGCTACCTCCACGAGCTGCGCGATCAGCAGGCGTCCTTCCGCGGCATCGTGAAGTCCGTCCACACCGTCCGTACGCAGTCCCAGATCCCCTCCGCCGTCGCGGCGGCCTGGGAGTCGGCGCTCACCGCCCCCCACGGGCCGGTCTGGGTCGAGATCCCGCAGGACGTGCTGCTCGCGGAGACGATCCTGCCCGTGGTCACGGCGATGGACGCGACACCGGAGGAGGTCGTGCCGCGGCCCGAGCTGACGGCCGTCGCCGCCCACCTCCTGGCGAACGCCGAGCGCCCCGCGATCATCGCGGGCGGCGGAGTCGTACGCTCCGACGCCTCCGGCAAGCTCCTCGCCCTCGCGGAGCGCCTCGACGTGCCCGTCGTCACCACCTTCGGCGGCAAGGGCGCGTTCCCCTGGGAGCACCCGCTCTCGCTCCAGTCGTGGCTGGAGGACCGGCACACCACCGAATTCCTCGAGGACGCCGACGTGCTCCTCGTCGTCGGTTCGGGCCTCGGCGAGCTGTCCTCGAACTACCACACGTTCGCCCCGCGCGGCCGGGTGATCCAGATCGAGGCCGACGCGGGGAAGCTGGAGTCCAACCATCCGGCGCTCGGCATCCACGCCGACGCCCGCCTCGCCCTCCAGGCGCTCCTGGAGACGGTCCCCGAGCGGCGGGACCCGGCGGCCCCCGGACGCGTGGCGGCCGTCCTCGGCAGGGTCCGGGACCGGATCGCCGCCCAGGACCTGGGCCTGGAGCAGCGGATCGTCGCGGCCGTACGGGAGGCGCTCCCGGACCGGTCCCCGAGCTTCTGGGACATGACGATCCTCGCGTACTGGGCATGGTCGGCCTTCGACGCCCGGTACCCGAACACCATGCACTCCGCCCAGGGCGCGGGCGGCCTCGGCTACGGCTTCCCCGCCGCCCTCGGCGCGGCCGCCGCGGACCCGGGCCACCCCGTGCTCGCGGTCTCCGGCGACGGCGGCGCGATGTACTCGATCGCGGAACTGGCGACGGCGAGGCAGTACGGCCTCGACGTGACCTGGCTGATCGTCGACGACGGCGGCTACGGCATCCTGCGGGAGTACATGACGGACGCGTTCGGCGAGGCCACGGCCACCGAGCTCACGCGGCCGGACTTCGTCGCCCTCGCGGAGTCCTTCGGCGTCCCCGGCACCCTGACGACCCCGGAGACCCTGACGGCGGACCTCACCAAGGCCCTCGCGACCCCGGGCCCGTCGGTCGTGGTCCTGCCGGCGCTGCTGCGGATGTTCGAGCCGACGCACCTGTGAGCCGGGCGGGCGCCCGGCCGCCGCCGCCGGGCGGGCCGGGTGCCGTGCCACCAGCTCAGTCGAAGAACCCCTCCCACTCCTTCCGGTAGCCGGCGATCTGTGCCTCGTACCCCTGCCGGAACTCCTCCGCCTCGGCCCGCGAGAGCGTCCCCAGGGGCATGCGCTCCGGGGGGACCAGCGTCGCGATGTCGGCGAAGACCACCGCGGCGGCCCCGGCGTGGGTTCCGCCCCTCTCGCGGGCCGCGAACAGCTGGAGTCCCACGTTCCTCAGCAGGGCCCGGGTGATGTTCCGCGGGTTGCCCGCCGTCTGCCGCACCTCCGCCGCCGGCACCGACGCGACCCTCCCGGCCACCGCGAGCCCCCTCAGCGTCCGCAACGCCGCGTACAACCGCCCCCACGCGTACGGCCTCCCGTCCTCGACCCGTGTCACGGACCTCCCCTTCCCTCGTCGGCCAGAGATCCCTACCCAGGACGGGCCCCGCCACCGCGAGCGGACGGCGGGCATCCGGCGACTTCCCCGTGAGGTCCTAGGACCAAAGCCCGGTCTTTGTTGCGGGGGGATGAAATCGCACGTCGGCCGTGTTGGGCCTTCCGGTAGAGCAGGACGGACGGGAGGCCATTCGTGGCGGCGGTGGGGCAGAAACAGACGGCGGAACAGCAGCAGGGCTGGGCTCGGAGGCTCACCGGCTACGCCTGGCGGTACAAGGCGAACGTGGTCCTCGCGCTCGGGTCCTCCCTGCTCGGGATGGCCGTGCTCGCCCTCGTACCGCTCGTCACCAAGGTGATCATCGACGACGTCATCGGGACGAAGACCCGCGACCTCGGCGTCTGGACCGGTTTCCTCATCGGCGCGGCCGTCATCGTCTACGCCCTCACCTACGTCCGCCGCTACTACGGCGGACGCCTCGCCCTCGACGTCCAGCACGATCTGCGTACCGACATGTACGCCACGGTCACCCGGCTCGACGGGCGGCGGCAGGACGAGCTGTCCACCGGGCAGGTCGTCGGGCGGGCCACCAGCGACCTGCAACTCATCCAGGGTCTCCTCTTCATGCTCCCGATGACCATCGGGAACGTGCTGCTCTTCGTCATCTCCCTGGCCGTCATGGCCTGGCTCTCGATCCCCCTGACCCTCGTCGCCCTCGCCGTCGCCCCCGCCCTCTGGTTCATCGCCAAGCGCAGCCGCACCCGTCTCCACCCCGCCACATGGCACGCGCAGCAGCAGGCCGGCGTCGTCGCCGGCGTCGTCGACGGGGCCGTGACCGGCGTCCGGGTCGTCAAGGGCTTCGGCCAGGAGGACCAGGAGACCGGCAAGATCCGCGAGGCCGGGCGGAAGCTGTTCGCCGGCCGGCTGCGGACGATCCGGCTGAACTCCCGGTACACCCCGGCCCTCCAGGCCGTCCCCGCCCTCGGCCAGGTCGCCGTCCTCGCCCTCGGCGGCTGGCTCGCCTACCGCGGCGAGATCACCCTCGGCACCTTCGTCGCCTTCTCCGCCTACCTGGCCTCCCTCGTCGGCCCGGTCCGGATGCTCGCCATGGTCCTCACCGTCGGCCAGCAGGCCCGCGCGGGCGTCGACCGGGTCCTCGACCTCATCGACACCGAGCCGGTCATCAAGGACGGCACCAGGGAACTCCCCGCCGACGCCCCCGCCACCGTCGAGTTCGACGACGTGTCCTTCGCGTACGACGACGGCACCCCCGTCCTCGACGGCTTCTCCATGGACATCCGCCCCGGCGAGACCGTCGCCGTCGTCGGCGCCTCCGGCTCCGGCAAGTCCACCGTCTCCCTCCTCCTGCCCCGCTTCTACGACGTCTCCCACGGCGCCGTCCTCGTCGGCGGCCACGACGTCCGCGAACTCACCCTCGACTCCCTGCGGGCCGCCATCGGCCTCGTCCCCGAGGACTCCTTCCTCTTCTCCGACACCGTCCGCGCCAACATCGCGTACGGCCTCCCGGAGGCCACCCAGGAGCAGATCGAGACCGCCGCCCGCGCCGCCCAGGCCGACCGGTTCATCGCCGAGCTGCCCGACGGGTACGACACCAAGGTCGGCGAGCACGGCCTCACCCTCTCCGGCGGCCAGCGCCAGCGCGTCGCGCTCGCCCGCGCGATCCTCACCGACCCCCGGCTCCTGCTCCTCGACGACGCCACGTCCGCCGTCGACGCCAAGGTCGAGCACGAGATCCACGAGGCCCTGAAGTCGGTGATGGCGGGCCGCACGACCCTGCTCATCGCCCACCGCCGCTCCACCCTCAACCTCGCCGACCGCATCGCCGTCCTGGAGGACGGCCGGCTCGCCGACATCGGCACCTACGCGGAACTGGAGGAGCGCTCCCCGCTCTTCCGCCGCCTCCTCACCGACCCCGACGAACTGGGCGCCGTCTCACCCGGGCACATCACCCCGCCCGACGTCCCCGAGGACCGCACCCTGCGGGCCGAGCTCGACGCGGAGTTCGACGCGGAGCGGGGCATCACCCCGACCCTGTGGGTACGGGACGAGGCCGCCGACCGGGAGAGCCCCGCGCCCGGGGCCACCCCCGAACTGCTCGCCGCCGTCGAGGCCCTCCCGCCCGCCGTCGACACCCCCGACATCGACGAGGCCCGCGCGGTGTCCCCCGAGGACACGTACGGCCTGCGCCGGCTCCTGCGCGGCTTCGGCGTCCCGCTGCTCATCAGCCTCGGACTCGTCGCCGTCGACGCCGGCATGGGCCTGCTGCTGCCCATCCTCATCCGGCACGGGATCGACGAGGGCGTGAACCGGCTCGCGGTCGGCGCCGTCTGGGCGGCCTCCGCGCTCGCCCTGGTCGCCGTCCTCGTGCAGTGGGTGGCGCAGACCGCCGAGACGCGGATGACCGGCCGCACCGGCGAGCGGGTCCTCTACGCGCTGCGCCTGAAGATCTTCTCCCAGCTCCAGCGGCTCGGCCTCGACTACTACGAGCGCGAGCTCACCGGCCGGATCATGACCCGGATGACCACGGACGTGGACGCCCTGTCCACCTTCCTCCAGACGGGTCTCGTCACCGCCTTCGTCTCCGTCGTGACCTTCTTCGGGATCATGGTCGCGCTGCTCGTGCTCGACCTCCACCTCGCCCTCGTCGTCTTCGCTACCCTGCCCGTCCTCGCCGTCGCCACCTACTTCTTCCGCCGCTCCAGCGTGAAGGCGTACGAGCTGGCGCGCGAGCGGATCAGCGTCGTCAACGGCGACCTCCAGGAGTCGGTCTCCGGTCTGCGGATCGTGCAGGCCTTCCGCCGCGAGCGGTCGGGCGCGGCCCGGTTCGCCGAGCGCAGCGACTCCTACCGGCAGGCGCGCGTCCGGGGCCAGTGGCTGATCTCGATCTACTTCCCGTTCGTGACGCTGCTGTCGTCGGCCGCGGCCGCCGCCGTCCTGATCGTCGGGGCGAACCGGATCGAGGCGGGCACGCTCACCACCGGCGCGCTCGTCGCCTACCTCCTCTACATCGACCTGTTCTTCGCTCCCGTGCAGCAGCTCTCCCAGGTCTTCGACGGCTACCAGCAGGCCGCCGTCTCGCTGAAGAGGATGCAGGAACTCCTCCAGGAGCCGACGTCGACGGCCGCCGCCGACGCGCCCCTCGACGTGCGCTCGCTGCGCGGCGAGATCGCCTTCGAGGACGTCTCCTTCGCGTACGGGGGAGAGGACGGCGCCGCGAAGGAGGAGACCGCGCTCACCGGCATCGACCTGCGCATCCCGGCCGGGCAGACGGTCGCCTTCGTCGGCGAGACCGGTGCGGGCAAGTCCACCCTGGTCAAGCTGGTCGCCCGGTTCTACGACCCGACGGGCGGCCGGGTCACCGTCGACGGCACCGACCTGCGGCACCTCGACCTCACCGCGTACCGGCACCGCCTCGGCGTCGTCCCGCAGGAGGCGTACCTCTTCGCGGGGACGGTCCGGGACGCCATCGCGTACGGGCGTCCCGGGGCGACCGACGCCGAGGTGGAGGCGGCGGCCCGCGCGGTCGGCGCCCACGACATGATCGCGACCCTGGAGGGCGGCTACCTCCACGAGGTGGCCGAGCGGGGCCGGAACCTCTCCGCCGGGCAGCGCCAGCTCATCGCCCTCGCCCGCGCCGAGCTCGTCGACCCGGACGTCCTGCTCCTCGACGAGGCCACGGCGGCCCTCGACCTGGCCTCCGAGGCCCAGGTCAACCAGGCCACCGACCGTCTCGCCGGCCGCCGCACCACCCTGGTCGTCGCCCACCGCCTGACCACGGCGGCCCGCGCGGACCGGGTGGTCGTCATGGACCACGGCCGGGTGGCGGAGGACGGCACGCACGAGGAACTGCTCGCCCTGGGCGGCCGGTACGCGTCGCTGTGGAGCACGTTCATCGGAGAGGCGGAGCCGGAGCGCGTCTGAGGCGGGGGCCCGGGGGGAGCGGCGGCCACCGGGCGGGCACGAGCAGAGCCGGAGGCAACCGTTCCGGGAGTGGGTGCGTCGTACGCCCGTACGTCGATCCATCCGGAAGGGGACCGTATGCCCACGGACACGATGCCCGCACGACGGGGCCGACGACTGCTCGTCCGTGTCCTCGGGCCGTTCCTCGGCGCCCTCGCCCTGCTCCTGGTCCCCGGCATCGGCCCCGGGGCCCCGCCCGCCGACGCCGCCTCCGTCTGCCACGGCCGGCCCGCCAGGACCCTCGTCTTCACCACCGGCGAGCTGCGCCTCTACAAGACCCGCCACTACGTCTGCGCCGTCACCGTCGCCAAGCGGCCCGGCGCGCGCAGGCCGATGGCCGTCTCGCTCCAGCCGCGCGGCGCCCGCCCCGCCGTCCGCGCCGGACGGTTCGACCGGCAGGCCGGCCCCGTCACCGTCCACGCGCTCAACCGCTGCGTCCGCGCGACCGGCTCGGTGGCCGGGCGGGGCGCGTCCACGGGCTGGATCCTGTGCTGATGTACAGGAATGTCCAAGGGTAAGGACCAACTGGGTCTGGCGGTCCGCACGTTGCCCCCGCTAGGTTCGCGACACCGTTGTGAACCAAGGGGAGGACGAATGCGCAAGTCGCTCAGATGGCTGGTGTCGCTCTCGGTGCTCATAGGCACCGTCGGCTCCACGGGCGTGGCCACCGCCGCGGACACGGAGGCCGACCGCACCACGTCCGTCGCCGACTCGCAGAGCACGGACATCAAGGACCGCATCCTGGCGATCCCCGGGATGAGCCTGATCGAGGAGAAGCCGTACGCCGGCTACCGCTTCCTCGTCCTGAACTACGAGCAGCCGATCGACCACCGACGCCCGTGGGCGGGCACGTTCCAGCAGCGGATCTCCGTCCTCCACAAGGACACGGACCGCCCCACCGTCTTCCGCACCAGTGGCTACGGCCTGAGCACCACCCCGAGCCGCGCCGAACCGACGCGGATCGTCGACGGCAACCAGATTTCCATGGAGTATCGGTTCTTCACGCCGTCCCGCCCGCAGCCCGCCGACTGGTCCAAGCTCGACATCTGGCAGGCGGCAAGCGACCAGCACCGGATCTTCACCGCCCTGAAGAAGGTCTACGGCAAGAAGTGGCTGTCCACCGGCGGCTCGAAGGGCGGCATGACCGCCACCTACTACGAGCGCTTCTACCCGCGTGACATGGACGGCGTCGTCGCGTACGTCGCCCCGAACGACGTGGTGAACAACGAGGACTCGGCCTACGACCGGTTCTTCGCCGGCGTCGGCACCAAGGAGTGCCGCGACCGCCTGAACGGCATGCAGCGCGAGGCCCTCGTCCGCCGTGAGCCGCTGCAGAAGAAGTACAAGGAGTGGGCCGAGACCGAGGGCGCCACCTTCAACACCATCGGCACGCTGGACAAGGCCTACGAGGCCGTTGTCCTCGACTTCGTGTGGGGCTTCTGGCAGTACTACGGCGAGGACGTCTGCGACCAGATCCCGGACGCGAGGACCGCGAGCGACGACACCGTCTACGAGACGATCGACGCCTACTCCGGCTGGTCCGCCTACACCGACCAGGGCCTGGAGTACTACACGCCGTACTACTACCAGGCGGCGACCCAGCTCGGCTCGCCCTCCATCAAGCAGCCGCACCTCGCGGGTCTCAGCCGCTACGGCTACCAGCCGGCCCGCAACTTCGTGCCGAGCTCGATCCCGATGAGGTTCCAGCCGCACGTCATGCGGGACGTCGACGACTGGGTCCGCAAGAACGCGACCCGGATGCTCTTCGTCAACGGCCAGAACGACCCGTGGAGCGCCGAACCGTTCCGCCTCGGCAGGGGCGCCCGCGACAGCTACGTCTACACCGCGCCGGGCGCGAACCACGGCGCGAACGTCGCCGGGCTCGCCGACGCCGAGCGCGAGCACGCCACCGCCCGCATCCTGGCCTGGGCCGGTGTCCCCGCCCCGGCCGTCCGGGCGGCGCAGCCGCTGGCCCGCTTCGACGCCCGCCTCGACAAGCCGGTCGACGAGGACGTGACGCGGGAGCACGGCGTGCGGCCGTAACCCTCCCCGTACGGTGAGGGGGGTGTGCCCGGACCGGGCACACCCCCCTCGTCCGTCGGCGGTACGACCGACCTCAGCGGTACGACAGACCGTGCCCGACCGGGTAGAGCACCTTCGCCGGGTCGTCCGCACTCTGCACGGGCACCGGCAGGCGGCCCCTCGGCCGGGCCCGGCCCGCCAGGACCCTTACGGCGGCCCGGAGTTCGACATCGGTCCAGGAGTAGGCGGCGAGCGTCGCCCGCTGGCCGGCGATCCGGGCGACGTCGTACGGGTTGCGGATCGCGATCGTCACGACGGGCACCCCGGTCGCCACCAGCCGCGCCACCAGGGTGCGCTGCGGGCTGCTCGCGGTGACGTTGTACGTGCCGACGACGACCACGTCCTTGCCCGCGGCCGCCGCCACCGCCTCCTCGATCCTCGCCGCCGTCGGGGTGATCCCGGTGGAGATCGCGGTGGCCGTGAACCCGAGCTCCCCCAGCGCCGTCGCCAGGGTCGTGGTGGGCGGTCCCGTGGTCCCGGACGGCGAGGCGGGATCGGCGCCGACGACGAGGACCGAGCCGTGCGAGGTCGGGCTCAGCGGCAGGAACTCGCCCTCGTTGACGAGCAGCGTCGTGGTGGTCTCGGCGATCCGGTCGGCCTGCGCGAGGTGGGCGGCGGTGCCGACCACCCGCTCCACACCGGCCCGGGACACGTACGCGTTCCGGAAGAGGCCGAGCTTCGACTTCAGCCGCAGGATCCGCAGGATCGATTCGTCGAGCCGGTCCTCCGTCAGTTCGCCGTCCCTGACCGCCTTCAGGACCGCGTTCCACGCCACGTCCAGCTTCGGCGGGTTGAGCAGCTGGTCCACGCCGGCCTTCAGCGCGAGGACCGGGACGCGGTCGTCCCCGTACTTGGTGCGCACCCCCTCCATGGCCAGCGAGTCGGTGACCACCACCCCGTCGTAGCCGAGCTGTTCGCGCAGGATGCCGGTGAGGATGGGCCGGGAGAGGGTCGCCGGGTCCTCGCTGGGGTCGAGCGCAGGGACCACGATGTGCGCGGTCATGATCGAGTCGATCCCGGCGGCGACCGCCGACCGGAAGGGCGGGGCGTCCAGCTCCGCCCACTGCGCCCGGGTGTGAGTGATCGTCGGCAGCCCGTAGTGACTGTCGACCGCGGTGTCCCCGTGCCCCGGGAAGTGCTTGGAGGTGGCCGCGACCCCGGCCCGCTGGTACCCCTTGACCTGCGCGGCGACCAGGCCCGCGACCGCCGCCGGGTCGGAGCCGAAGGAGCGGACGCCGATGACCGGGTTGGCCGGGTTGACGTTGACGTCGGCGACCGGGGCGTAGTTCTGCCGGATGCCGACGGCCGCGAGTTCGGCGCCCGCGATCTGCGCGGCCTTACGGGCGTCCGCGTGCGAGCCGCCCGCGCCGAGGGCCATCGCCCCGGGCACCAGGGTGGCGGGTTCGCCCACCCTGCACACGATGCCGTGCTCCTGGTCGGTGGAGATGAGCACCGGGACCGGGGTGGGCTGCGCGAGCGCCGCCTGCTGGATGCCGTTGGACAGCTCGGCGATCTGCTGCGGGTCGCGGGTGTTGTGGGCCCAGGTGAAGTAGATGACCCCGCCGACGTGGTAGCGCTCGACCAGCTCGGCGGCCGTACGGACGCCGATCTCCTGGAGGTTGGCGTCGATGTCGGCCTGGTCCGGGGCGGTCGCGGAGTGCCCGTACACCCGCATCACGAAGAGCTGGCCGACCTTCTCCTCAAGGGACATGCGGTCGATGATCCGCCGGAGCCTGTGGTCCTGGTCGGCATGGGCGGGCGTGCTCACTCCGGTGACGGCCGCGGCGGCGGCTGCGGCGGTCACCGTGAGGAGGGTGCGTCGCGAGGGGGCGGGGGCGCGGTGGTGCACTGATGCTCCTTCCGGCCGTGCGAGGTTGAAGGAAACTTCCAAGAGTCACGGATAGCCCGAAAGTAACTGCCAGGTCAAGGACCCGCGCACGAATCGCCCACGGCGGCGATCCCGGGCCGGAGTCCCTGGAGCGTACGAACCCCCCGCCGAATCCCCACGCGCCGCGCCGCCGCGGTCCGCCACATGGCACCGGGCCGGGCGGCCCGTCCGCCACAGGGCACCAGGTCGGGCGGCCCGGGAATCGCCAAGGTCCGGGCCCGCCCGGGGGCGGGGAAAGGTCCTCCAGCCGAAGGCCGGCCCGCCCCGGGCCGGGCCGGGCCCTCCGACCGCGACCGCCTGTCCAGGGTCCGGGGCCCGCCCGGGACCGGAGGTGTTCATGTGCCGCGACCCTCTGCCCCCGGAGGCGGGCCCGCCCGGGACCCGGAGGTGTTCTTGTGCCGCGACCCGGCCCGCCCGGGGCCGGGAGGTGCTCTTGTGCCGCGACCCCCTACCCCCGGAGGCGGGCCCGCCCGGGGCCGGGAGGTGCACTTGTGTCGCGACCGACTATCCCCGGAGGCGGGCCCGCCCGGGACCGGGAAGTGCCCCGAGCGCTGCCCGCCCGGGGCCGGGAAGTGCCCCCCGGGCGCGGTCGACTACCCCCGTGGCCGCCCCGTCGACGCCCGTACAACCAGTTCCGCCGGGACCGTCTCCAGGCCGTCCGCCGGAGGCTCCTCCGTGCCCATCGCCAGGCGGCCCGCGCGGACCCCGGCCTCGTGGAGCGGGAGGCGTACGGTCGTCAGGGCCGGGACCGCGTCCACCGAGAACGGCAGGTCGTCGAAGCCCGCCACGGACACGTCGCCCGGGATGTCCAGACCCCGCTCCCGCAGGGCCGCGCAGACACCGAGCGCGACGGTGTCGTTGGCGGCGACGACCGCCGTCAGGTCGGGGTCGAGGGCGAGGAGCCGGGCCGTGGCCTCGTAGCCGGCCTGCCGGTCGTACGCCCCGTGGACCGTCGGGCCCTCCGTGACGCCCGCCTCCGCGAGCGCCGCCCGGTGCCCTTCCAGGCGGTGCCGGGTGGTGGTCCGGTCGGCCGGTCCGGCCGCGTAGCCGATGCGCCGGTGGCCGAGCCCGAGCAGGTGCTCGGTGAGGCGCAGCGCGCCGGTCCTGTTGTCGAAGGCGAGCACGGCCGCGTTCGCGTCGCCCGGCACCGGCGGCCGCCCGCACAGCACGACCCGGGTCCCCGCCTCCGCCAGCTTGGCGAGCTTGCCCGCCGTCGCCGCCAGGTGCCCGGGGTCCTCCAGGGAGCCGCCCATGAGGATCACGGCCGCGGCCCGTTGCCGCTGGAGCAGGGTGAGGTAGGTCAGCTCGCGGGCGGGGGAGCCGCCGGTGTTGCAGACGACGGCGAGCTTCTCGCCGCCGCCCCGCCCCGACGCGCCCTCCCCGATCGCGCTCTGCGCCGCGCTCGCCATGATCCCGAAGAAGGGGTCGGCGATGTCGTTGACGAGGACGCCGACCAGGTCGGAGGTGGCGGCGGCCAGCGAGCTCGCGGGGCCGTTGAGGACGTAGTCCAGCTCGTCCACCGCCCGCAGGACCCGTTCGCGGGTGGACTCGGCGACCGGGTAGTTGCCGTTGAGGACGCGGGAGACGGTCGCGGGGGAGACCCGCGCGCGGGCGGCCACGTCCGCCAAGGTGACGGTCATCGAGTGCGTACCTCCAGGGCCTTGTCGGCGGCGATGTCGGCAGGCTAGCGTCCTCCTCGATAGAAAGCGCTTTCCATGGGGGGCGCGGCGCCACCGGGAGAGGAACGTTTCGTGACACGTAGGACAGTCCGCATCGCCATGAACGGCGTCACCGGACGCATGGGATACCGCCAGCACCTCGTCCGCTCGATCCTCGCCCTGCGCGAACAGGGCGGTCTCGACCTCGGCAACGGCGAGATCCTCTGGCCCGAGCCCGTCCTCGTCGGCCGCCGCGAACACGCCCTGCGCGCCCTCGCCGAGCGCCACGGCCTCACCGAGTGGTCCACCGACCTCGACGCCGTCCTCGCCGACGACACCGTCGACATCTACTTCGACGCCCAGGTCACCTCCGCCCGCGTCGGCGCGCTCACCAAGGCCATCGACGCCGGGAAGCACATCTACACCGAGAAGCCCACCGCCGCCGACCTCGCGGGCGCCCTCGACCTCGCCCGCCGCGCCACCGACAAGGGCATCAAGCACGGCGTCGTCCAGGACAAGCTGTTCCTGCCGGGCCTGCTCAAGCTCAAGCGGCTCATCGACGGCGGCTTCTTCGGCGAGATCCTCTCCGTGCGCGGCGAGTTCGGCTACTGGGTCTTCGAGGGCGACTGGCAGGACGCCCAGCGCCCCAGCTGGAACTACCGCTCGGAGGACGGCGGCGGCATCGTCGTCGACATGTTCCCGCACTGGGAGTACGTGCTCCACGAGCTGTTCGGCCGGGTCACCTCCGTCACCGCCCAGGTCGCCACCCACGTCCCGCGCCGCTGGGACGAGCAGGGCAAGCCGTACGAGGCCACCGCCGACGACGCGGCGTACGGCATCTTCCAGCTGGAGGGCGGCGCCATCGCCCAGATCAACTCCTCCTGGACGGTGCGCGTCAACCGCGACGAACTCGTCGAGTTCCAGGTCGACGGCACCCACGGCTCCGCCGTCGCCGGGCTGCGCGGCTGCCGCGTCCAGCACCGCTCGGCCACCCCGAAGCCCGTCTGGAACCCGGACATCCCCGTCACCGAGTCCTTCCGCGACCAGTGGCAGGAGATCCCCGACAACGCCGAGTTCGACAACGGCTTCAAGGCCCAGTGGGAGCTGTTCCTGCGGCACGTCACCCTCGGCGAGCCGTACCACTGGGACCTCCTCGCCGGCGCCCGGGGCGTCCAGCTCGCCGAGCTGGGCCTGCGGTCCGCCGCCGAGGGCCGCCGCCTCGACGTCCCGGAGGTCGGCCTGTGATCCGCCTGCCCGCGACCGACGGCGGCGTACGGGAGTACGCGCCGCGCACCGAGCCCCTCGCCGTGTCCGGCGGCGGCCCCCTCGTCTCCCGCACGGTCTTCTCCGCCGCCCACGTCGTCGCCGACCCGTACGCCGACACGAGCCCTGACTCCCCTGCGGCCGTCGACTGGGACGCCACCCTCGCCTTCCGCCGTCACCTCTGGTCCCACGGCCTCGGTGTCGCGGAGGCCATGGACACCGCCCAGCGCGGCATGGGCCTCGACTGGGCCGGCGCCGCCGAACTGATCCGCCGCAGCGCGGCGGAGGCCCGCGGCGTCGGCGGCCTGATCGCCTGCGGCGTCGGCACCGACCAGCTCACCGGCCCCGCCGACCTGCCGGCCGTCCGCAAGGCGTACGAGGAACAGCTCGCCCTCGTCGAGGAGACCGGATCTCAGGCCATCCTGATGGCCTCCCGGGCGCTCGCCGCCGCCGCCTCCGGCCCGGACGACTACCTCGACCTGTACGGACACCTCCTGCGCCAGGCGAGCGAACCGGTGATCCTGCACTGGCTCGGCCCCATGTTCGACCCGGCGCTCGACGGCTACTGGGGCTCGGCCGACCTCGACACCGCCACCGAGACCTTCCTCGACGTGATCGCCGCGCACCCCGACAAGGTCGACGGCATCAAGGTCTCCCTCCTCGACGCCCGGCGCGAGGTCGAACTCCGCCGCCGCCTCCCGGAGGGCGTCCGCTGCTACACGGGCGACGACTTCCATTACCCGGAGCTGATCGCGGGTGACGACCAGGGCTTCAGCCACGCCCTGCTCGGCATCTTCGACCCGCTGGCCCCGCTGGCGGCGCAGGCCGTCAGGACCCTGGACACGGGAGACGCCGAGGGCTTCCGTGCGACCCTCGACCCGACGGTCGCCCTCTCCCGGCACCTCTTCCAGGCCCCGACCCGCTTCTACAAGACGGGCGTGGTCCTGCTCGCCTGGCTGGCCGGCCACCAGGACCACTTCACGATGGTCGGCGGACTCCAGTCCGCCCGCTCGCTCCCGCACCTCGCGCGCGCGTACGAACTCGCCGACGGACTCGGCCTGTTCCCCGACCCGGCGCTCGCGGAGGCCCGGATGCGTTCCCTCCTCACGGTGTACGGAGTGCCGCGGTGAACATCGACCGATTCAGCGTCAACCAGATGACGGTCAGACAGCTCACTCTGCCCGACCTCGTCTCCCACTGCCGCCGCCTCGGGGTCCCGGGCGTGGGCCTGTGGCGGGCACCGGTCCAGGAGTACGGGGTGGAGGCGGCGGCCGCGCTGGTCCGGGACGCCGGGCTCCGGGTCACCACCCTCTGCCGGGGCGGCTTCTTCACGGCGGACGGGTGGGAGGAGGACAACCGCGCGGCGATCGACGAGGCGGTGACGCTCGGCACCGACACCCTCGTCCTGGTCTCCGGCGGCCTCACCCCCGCCTGCCCCGATCTGCCGTCGGCCCGGTCCCGCATCGCGGAGGCGATCGGCGAACTGGCCCCGTACGCGGGGGAGCGGGGTGTCCGCCTCGCCATCGAACCGCTCCACCCGATGTACGCCTCCGACCGGTGCGCGGTCTCCACCCTCGACCAGGCCCTGGACATCGCGGAGCGCTTCCCCGCCTCCCAGGTGGGCGTCACGGTCGACACGTACCACCTGTGGTGGGACGACCGGGCCCCGGCGGCGGTGGAACGCGCGGGCGCGGCGGGCCGGATCCACTCCTTCCAGCTCGCCGACTGGACCACCCCGCTGCCGGCGGGAGTCCTCAACGGCCGGGGCCAGCTGGGCGACGGGGCGATCGACCTGCGCGCCTGGGCGGACCTGGTGGAGAAGGCGGGCTACACGGGCCCGGTCGAGGTGGAGCTCTTCAACGACGAACTCTGGGCCCGCGACGGCGTGGAGGTCCTGGAGGAGACGCTGGAACGCTTCCTGACCATCTGAGACCGCGCGGCCCCGGTGCGGAGGGGTCGAGGCGAGGCCGCCCGGCCGTGCGGGGCCGGGCGGCCGTGGGCGTACGGGGACCGGCGCGCTGCCTGTGAGCGGTCACCCACCCGGGTGCCGCACGTCCTGCTGCTCGACCTCCTTGAGGACGCGGGCGACCGTGGCGAAGTCGTTGTCCCTGTGGAGGACGGTCAGTCCGTGATGGACCGCTGTGGCGCAGAGGAGCAGATCCACCACGCCCGCCGCGCGATGCCGGCCCTCGATCTCGGCTTCCCAGCGCCGCTGGGCCGCCGGATCGGTCATACATCGCAGCCCCGGGGCACCGGAAGCCGCCACAGGCGCGTCCCCGGCGCCTTGGGCGCCCCGCCGGGGGAAACCCTCCCGCCCGCCACCGGCGTCCGGGAAGGCAGGGGGTGGGGAGTGTGCCGGATTGGCTGTGGGCGGTGTTGATCCCGGCCGGTCTGGTCGGGGTGGGTCTCGGCGGGTTCCTGATCTGGGCGAAGCTCGGGACGGACCGGCCCGTGGAGCATCACCGCGTGGAGCAGAAGGAGTGGGATCCCGGCGGCTGAGCCCGCAGGGGTGCGGTCGAGGCCGGGCCGGACACCGTCCCGAACCTCCGGGCATGTGGGGTGCGGAGGGTCAGGCGGGGAAGCGGCCGTCCTTGACGGCGGTGACGAAGGAGGACCAGCCGTGGGCCGAGAAGACGACGGCGGGCCCGGTCACAGCCTTGCTGTCACGGACGGGGACACCGGCGTGGCCACGGGCGACCTCAAGGCACTCGCCCTGACCGCCGCCGCTGTAGCTGGACTTGTACCACCCGGTAAGGACGGACGCGTCGGAAACGGTGTGCTCACTGTGGACCATATGCGTATTCCTCTGCTGCTGCCCTCACGAGGGCCAGTGACTCCTGTCGCGACAGCGCGTCGCTCAGAGCCAGAGCGTAGGCCGTGCGACTGGCGTTCACCAGGGACGGATCGTCCATCAGATTGCCCGTGAGGAAACCTTCCACGTAGGCCACGGGGGCGGAGTCCTCGAAGCTCATGAGGGTCAACAGGCTCTCCATGAGCGCGTGCGCACCGGCGCTGTTCGGCAGCACGTGCAGCCGGATCCGTCCGGCCTCGGCCAAGTCCACGATCCTGCAGAGCTGTTCAGCCATCACCTGACGCCCCCCGACCTCGCGCCGGAGCACGGCCTCGTCGAGCAGCGTCCAGATGACAGGATTTGCCGCTCCTTCGAGGATGCGGGCACGCTTTGTTCGGATGACAACGGCCTCGTCAAGTTCCTCCGGCGTGTGGTTCGGCCGGTACGCCCGGAACAGAGCGCGCGCGTACTCAGGAGTCTGGAGCACGCCGGGGACCAGCGACAGCGCGAACTGTTCGATCGTAGAGGCCTGGGGTTCCAGCTCGGCCGCCGCCGCGAAGTGGTCGGCGTACTTGGACTCCAGGTCCTCAAGCCAGCGCTCGAAGAACCCGTCCGTCCCCAGCGCCCGGTCGATCCGCCGCGCGTCATCCGGCTTCGGGAGCCGTCTGCCCGCCTCGAAGTGGCTGATCAGTGTGGGCGAGCACACCACCAGGTCACCCAGCGCCTCCTGCGTGAGTCCGGCGGCGACGCGCCGGAGCCTCAACTCCTCCCCGTACTTCTCGCGTGGCGTACGCGGCTTACGGCGCTGATCCATGCACTCAACTCCCCGACCTGACCGATGCGCTGTCAAGGCTCCACCCCTGGCAGCGTAGTCAGCGGCGACCCCAGGCTGTGAGGGATTCGACACACAAAGCGACGAAAGTGGGTCCCCATGTCCTCTCGCCTCACACAACTGAGGGAGGCACTCGCCCGGTGCCTCCGTCCCTTCCGGTGGTGGGACGCGCACTCCCGGCCGGCCCCGCCCCACCCCACGTACCCGTACTCCTGCGTGTACGTCCACGGGCCGACCGCGCACCGCACCGGGAGCCTTCCTCCGCGCGGCGAGGACAGCCCCCTGGTACGTCCGTACCTGCTCGCCCACGAGCGGCGGACGGTCGCCCGGCGCGCCTTGCGGATCGTCGGGCCGGGAGCGGACATCGGTGCGCTCCCGACGCTCCCCGCCGGCGTGGCGCGGTGAACGCCGGACGGCTGCTGCCCTGGACGGGGGAGGACGGGCGCCCCTGCTACCTGCTCTCGGACGGATCGGGCCGGGTGGCCAGGCTCGCCGACGACATCGAGACCCTCCAGCTCGGGATGGCGGGTGAACTCCTCGCCCACGCCGCCGAGCTCCTCGCGGACCGCCGGGCGTCCAGCGGCGAACTGCGCTACCTCGCACGCTGCCTGGCCGGGTCCCTGCGCGACGTGAAACGGGTCGCGGACAGCCGGGGAGGACAGTTGGCGCGGCGGGAGCCCTGACCGTTCTCCACAGGCGGCCCCCCGGCTGTCCGAGGCCTTCGCTACGGTCGGTGCATGTCCAACGAGGGTCGCGGTCCGGCAGTGCTCGAAGGGGTCCTGGAGCGGATCACCTACGCGAACGAGGAGAGCGGGTACACGGTCGCCCGGGTCGACACCGGCCGGGGCGCCGGGGACCTGCTCACGGTCGTCGGTTCGCTGCTCGGGGCGCAGCCGGGGGAGTCGCTGCGGATGGAGGGCCGCTGGGGCTCCCACCCGCAGTACGGCAAGCAGTTCACCATCGACAACTACACGACGGTCCTGCCCGCCACCGTCCAGGGCATCCGCCGCTATCTCGGCTCCGGTCTCATCAAGGGCATCGGTCCCGTCTTCGCCGACCGCATCACCTCGCACTTCGGCCTCGACACCCTGGACATCCTCGAAGAGGCTCCCGCGCGCCTGATCGAGGTCCCGGGTCTCGGCCCCAAGCGCGTCAAGAACATCACCGCGGCCTGGGAGGAGCAGAAGGCGATCAAGGAGGTGATGGTCTTCCTCCAGGAGGTCGGCGTCTCCACCTCCATCGCGGTCCGGATCTACAAGAAGTACGGGGACGCCTCGATCTCCGTCGTGCGGAACCAGCCCTACCGGCTCGCCGCCGACGTCTGGGGCATCGGGTTCCTCACCGCCGACCGCATCGCGCAGGCCGTGGGCATCCCGCACGACAGCCCGGACCGGGTGAAGGCGGGACTCCAGTACGCGTTGTCGCAGTCGAGCGACCAGGGCCACTGCTTCCTGCCGGAGGAACGGCTGATCGCGGACGCCGTGAAGCTCCTCCAGGTCGACACGGGCCTGGTCATCGAGTGCCTGGCCGAGCTGGCCGAGGACCCCGAGGGGGTCGTACGGGAGGTGGTGCCGGGCCCCGAGGGGACGCCCGTCACGGCGGTGTACCTGATCCCGTTCCACCGGGCCGAGCTGTCGCTCGCGGGGCAGATCCGCCGGCTGCTCGGCGCGGAGGAGGACCGGATGGCCGCCTTCGGGGACGTGGCCTGGGACAAGGCCCTCGCCTGGCTCGCGGACCGGACCGGGGCCTCGCTGGCGCCCGAGCAGGAGGAGGCCGTCCGGTTGGCCCTCACCCGCAAGGTCGCCGTGCTCACCGGCGGACCCGGCTGCGGCAAGTCCTTCACGGTCCGCTCCATCGTGGAACTGGCCCGCGCCAAGAAGGCCAGGGTCGTCCTCGCCGCCCCCACCGGGCGGGCCGCGAAGCGGCTGGCCGAGCTGACCGGCGCCGAGGCCTCCACCGTCCACCGGCTCCTGGAGCTCAGGCCCGGCGGCGACGCGGCCTACGACCGGGACCGCCCCCTCGACGCCGACCTGGTGGTGGTCGACGAGGCCTCCATGCTCGACCTGCTCCTGGCGAACAAGCTGGTGAAGGCGGTGGCGCCGGGCGCCCATCTGCTGCTCGTGGGCGACGTCGACCAGCTTCCCTCGGTGGGCGCGGGCGAGGTCCTCGGTGATCTCCTCGCGCCGGGCAGCCCCGTACCGGCGGTGCGTCTGACCCGGATCTTCCGGCAGGCGCAAGAGTCCGGCGTCGTCATCAACGCGCACCGGATCAACGCCGGGACCCCGCCCAGGACCGAGGGGCTGCCGGACTTCTTCCTCTTCGCGGAGGAGGAGACCGAGGACGCGGCGCGGGTCGCCGTGGAGGTCGCGGCCCGCCGGATCCCGGCCAAATTCGGGCTCGACCCGCGCCGGGACGTCCAGGTCCTCGCTCCCATGCACCGGGGCCCGGCGGGCGCGGGCTCGCTCAACGGGCTGCTCCAGCAGGCGATCACGCCGGCCCGCCCGGACGTGCCGGAGAAGCGGTTCGGCGGCCGGGTCTTCCGGGTCGGCGACAAGGTCACCCAGATCCGGAACAACTACGAGAAGGGGGCCAACGGGGTCTTCAACGGGACGGTCGGCGTCGTCACGTCCCTCGACCTCGTCGAGCAGCGGCTGACCGTGCGGACGGACGAGGACGAGGAGGTGCCGTACGACTTCGACGAGCTGGACGAGCTGGCGCACGCGTACGCCGTCACCATCCACCGCTCGCAGGGCAGCGAGTATCCGGCGGTGGTGATCCCGGTCACCATGAGCGCCTGGATGATGCTGCAGCGGAACCTGCTCTACACGGCGGTGACCCGGGCCCGGAAGCTGGTCGTCCTGGTCGGCTCACGGCGGGCGATCGCCCAGGCGGTCCGTACGGTCTCCGCGGGCCGGCGCTTTACCGGACTCGCCTTCCGGCTCACAGGTCGCACCCTCGTGTGAAAGATCACGGAGGACTACCGGAACCGGGGCGAAGGGGGCAGGATATGAAGGTTGGCGGCACTGAGTGCCGCCGATTGGCCCAATGGTCGACCCCGAGTGCACTCTCCTGAGCCAAATGGGGGATGGTAGAGACAGTCAGGGCACCTCGAATATGAGGCACTACGTCGGTGAGGGATGACGTGAGCGACAACTCTGTAGTACTGCGGTACGCGGACGGTGAACACACCTACCCGGTGGTCGAGAGCACCGTCGGCGACAAGGGCTTCGACATCGGGAAACTCCGAGCCCAGACCGGTCTGGTCACCCTGGACAGCGGATACGGCAACACCGCCGCCTATAAATCCGCGATCACCTACCTCGACGGTGAGCAGGGCATTCTGCGGTACCGCGGCTACCCCATCGAGCAGCTGGCCGAGCGCTCCACCTTCCTTGAGGTGGCGTACCTGCTGATCAACGGTGAGCTGCCCAAGGTCGACGAGCTGGCGACCTTCAAGAACGAGATCACGCAGCACACGCTCGTCCACGAGGACGTCAAGAACTTCTTCCGCGGCTTCCCGCGGGACGCCCACCCGATGGCGATGCTGTCCTCGGTGGTCTCCGCGCTGTCGACGTTCTACCAGGACAGCCACAACCCGTTCGACGAGGAGCAGCGCCACCTCTCCACGATCCGGCTGCTGGCGAAGCTGCCGACGATCGCGGCGTACGCGTACAAGAAGTCGATCGGTCACCCCTTCGTCTACCCGCGCAACGACCTCGGGTACGTCGAGAACTTCCTGCGCATGACCTTCTCGGTCCCGGCGCAGGAGTACGAGCTGGACCCGGTCGTGGTCTCGGCGCTCGACAAGCTGCTCATCCTGCACGCGGACCATGAGCAGAACTGCTCGACCTCCACCGTGCGTCTGGTCGGCTCCTCGCAGGCGAACATGTTCGCCTCGATCTCCGCCGGCATCTCGGCCCTCTGGGGCCCGCTGCACGGCGGCGCCAACCAGTCGGTCCTGGAGATGCTGGAGGGCATCAAGGCCAACGGCGGCGATGTCGACTCCTTCATCCGCAAGGTGAAGAACAAGGAGGACGGCGTCCGCCTGATGGGCTTCGGCCACCGGGTGTACAAGTCCTTCGACCCGCGCGCCAAGATCATCAAGGCGGCGGCGCACGATGTCCTCTCGGCCCTCGGCAAGTCCGACGAGCTGCTCGACATCGCGCTGAAGCTGGAGGAGCACGCGCTCTCCGACGAGTACTTCGTCTCGCGCAACCTGTACCCGAACGTGGACTTCTACACGGGTCTGATCTACCGCGCGATGGGCTTCCCGACCGAGATGTTCACCGTGCTCTTCGCGCTCGGCCGCCTTCCCGGCTGGATCGCCCAGTGGCACGAGATGATCAAGGAGCCCGGCTCCCGCATCGGCCGCCCGCGCCAGATCTACACGGGCGAGGTCCTGCGCGACTTCGTCCCGGTCGAGTCCCGCTAGTCGCTTCGCCGGACGGACGACGCGTCCCTCCTGGAAAGAAGAGCGAGAAGCGCCCCGCTATCGATCCCCCCACGGGTCGGTAGTCGGGGCGCTTCCCATGTCCCGGTGCGGATTCCCCCCACGGGATCCTGGCCGGGCGTCTGCCGGGCGTCAGCAACTGCTGCGCGGGTCGGGCGCGACGCGGTCTGCCGGGGTACGCGTACGGGAGGGCCGCTCAAGCTCCCCGGTGCACGTGCCCCGGCCAACGCCTGCCTGACGGGACGTCCCCCAAGACCTCCCGACGAACGTCCCCCAAGACGTTCTCGGCATCGCCCACTTAGACTCGCGATCAGCCCAGATGGTTACCCCCCAATATCTGTGATCTAGGTCTCCCTGTGAAGGTCCTGTGCGTCACGTGTGGGTGAATTCACGTGAACCGGCGCAGCCGCAGGCTGTTGGATACGACGAAGACGGACGAAAGGGCCATGGCCAGGCCCGCGATCATCGGGTTGAGCAGTCCGGCCGCGGCCAGCGGCAGCGCCGCGACGTTGTAGCCGAAGGCCCAGCCCAGGTTTCCCCTGATCGTCGCGAGGGTCCGCCGGGAGAGCCTGATGGCGTCCGCCGCGACCCGCAGATCACCCCGGACCAGGGTCAGATCGCTCGCCTCGATGGCCGCGTCCGTACCCGTCCCCATCGCCAGGCCCAGATCCGCCGTGGCGAGCGCGGCGGCGTCGTTCACGCCGTCGCCCACCATCGCGACCGTCCGGCCCTCCGCCTGGAGCCGCCGGACCACCTCGGCCTTCTCCTCGGGCAGCACCTCCGCGATCACCTCGTCGATGCCGACCTCGGCCGCCACGGCCTCCGCCACCGCCCGGTGGTCCCCGGTGAGCAGCACGGGCCGCAGCCCCAGGCCGCGCAGCCGGGCGACCGCCTCGGCGCTGGTGTCCTTGACGGTGTCGGCGACGGTCAGGGTGCCCCGGGCCACCCCGTCCCAGGCGACGTGCACGGCGCCGGGCTCGGGCGTGCCCGCCGGGACCTCGACGCCCTCCGCCGCGAGCAGCGCGGCGCGGCCGACGAGGACCAGGTGGCCGTCGACGGAGCCGCGCACGCCGAGGCCGGGGACGTTCTCGAAGGTCTTCGGTACGGGGAGCTCCCCGCACCGCTCGGCGGCGCCGGCCGCGACCGCGCGGGCCACCGGGTGCTCGGAGGAGTGCTCGAGGGCGCCCGCGAGCCGCAGCAGCCGGACCTCGTCGGTGCCGTCGGTGCCGTACCGCCCCCCGTACACGCGGACGCCGGCCAGCCGCATCCGGCCGGTGGTGACCGTCCCCGTCTTGTCGAGGACGACCGTGTCGACCCGGCGGGTGGACTCCAGGACCTCGGGTCCCTTGATGAGGATGCCGAGCTGGGCGCCGCGCCCGGTGCCGACCAGGAGGGCGGTCGGGGTGGCGAGGCCGAGGGCGCAGGGGCAGGCGATGATCAGTACGGCGACGGCGGCGGTGAACGAGGCGGTCGGGTCGTCGGTGACGAGCAGCCAGGTGACGAGGGTGCCGAGCGCGATGAGGAGCACCACGGGGACGAAGACGGCGGAGATCCGGTCGGCGAGCCGCTGCACCTCGGCCTTGCCGTTCTGGGCGTCCTCGACGAGCTTCGTCATCCGGGCGAGCCGGGTGTCGGCGCCGACCCGGGTGGCCCGGACGACCAGCCGGCCGGAGACGTTGACGCAGCCGCCGGTGACGGTGCCGCCCTCGGTGACGTCGAGCGGCAGTGACTCGCCGGTGAGCAGGGAGGCGTCGACCGCGGACGCGCCCTCGGTGACGGTGCCGTCGGTGGCGATCTTCTCGCCGGGGCGTACGACGAAGAGGTCGCCGGCCCGCAGCGCGGTCACCGGGATCCGTACCTCCGTGGTCCCCCTGAGGACGGCCACGTCCTTGGCGCCGAGGTCCATCAGGGCCCGGAGCGCCGCACCGGCCTTCCGTTTGGCCCGTGCCTCCAGGTACCGGCCGAGCAGGATGAAGGTGACGACTCCGGCCGCGACCTCCAGGTAGATCGCGGAGGTGCCGTCGGAGCGGTCGACGGTGAGGTCGAAGCCGTGCCGCATGCCGGGCATGCCCGCGTCGCCCAGGAAGAGGGCCCACAGGGACCAGCCGAAGGCGGCGAGGGTGCCGACCGAGACGAGGGTGTCCATGGTGGCGGCGCCGTGCCGGAGGTTGGTCGCGGCGGCCCGGTGGAAGGGCAGCCCGCCCCAGACGACGGCGGGCGCGGCGAGGGTGAGGGAGAGCCACTGCCAGTTGTCGAACTGGAGCGCCGGAACCATGGCGAGCAGGACGACGGGCGCGGCGAGGAGCGCGGTGACGGTGAGCCGCTGCCGGAGGGAGGCGAGTTCGGGGTCCTCGGGGACCTCCTCCTCCACCGCCGGCGGAAGGGGTTCCTCGGCGGTGTAGCCGGTCTTCACGACGGTGGCGATCAGCGCGTCGACGCCGACGTCCGGCGCGTGTTCGACGCGCGCCCGCTCCGTGGCGTAGTTGACGGTGGCGGTGACGCCGTCCATCCGGTTGAGCTTCTTCTCGACGCGGGCCGCGCAGGAGGCGCAGGTCATCCCGCCGATGGTCAGCTCGGTGACGGTGGTGGGGGGCATGTGTGGTTCCCAAGGGGAGCAGGGCCGTACCCAGGTAACGGTACGGCCCTGCCCTGTGTCGTTCGAAGCGCGGTCAGACCAGCTCGTAGCCGGCCTCGTCCACGGCGGCGGCCACGGCCTCGCGGTCGAGGGGGGCGGCCGAGACGACGGTGACCTCACCGGTCTTGGCGACGGCCGCGACGGAGGAGACGCCGGGCAGCTCGGAGATCTCACCGGAGACGGCGCCCTCGCAGTGCCCGCAGGTCATGCCCTTGACCTGGTAGACGGTGGTGAGTTCGGTCTTCGTCTCTGCGGTCATCGCGTTCTCCTCGTGGGTTCAGAGCCGTACGGATTCGACTTTATACCCCTAGGGGGTATGAGTTCCAGTCGTGCCGCGCCCGCCCTCGGACTCCATGGTAGATGCCCGATATGTCACATTCGGGGACCACGCTCATCCTCGCCATGTCGATCGCCGTCCTGGCGGCGCTCCTCGCCTACGCCGTCGGCCGGAGGCTCTGGGAGTCGGGCGCGGGCGCGGGAGGCACCGACGGGCCCGGGGGCTCCGTCAGCGGTTCCGAGTCGTGGTGACCGGCGGCACCGCGTACGCCCCTTCGGTCACCGGGGTCAGATAGCGGAGCAGGACGGTCTTGAGCTCGACGATCGTCGCGTCCCGCTCGGGCCCCTCGGGCGCGGCGAGCACGAGGCCCACTCCGCCCTTGAAGGTGGCGAAGGCCATGTCGGCGACGCGGACGCGGTCCGCGGCGGGCAGGCCGGGCGCGTAGTGGGCGAGCACCTCCTGCACCCGGGCGAGCAGCGAGACGTGCAGGGCGTCGTGCTCCTCGGCGATTCGGCCGGGCACCTCGGAGCCCTGCATGAGGGCGAGGAAGGCCGGGTTCTGGCAGTTGAACTCGATCATCGGGTCGACCACGGCGTCCAGCAGCTCGGGGAGCGGCAGGGAGAGGTTCTCCGGGGTGAAGGCCTGGCCGTGGGCCTCCCGCATCTCGTGCAGGAGGCGCTCGCCGAGCTCGATCGCGATGGCCTCCTTGTTCGGGAAGTACTGGTAGAGCGTGCCGGGCGAGACATGGGCCTCGCGCGCGATCGCGTTGGTGCTCGCCGCCGTGTAGCCGTTCGCGCAGAAGACGTTCGCGGCGGCCTGGAGCAGCTGCGCGATGCGGCGCTCGCCGCGCGCCTGGCGGCGGCGCGGCCTCACCTCTCCGGACGGGTCTCCGGACGTCTCTTCCGACACGGCTCCGGAGGCTGCTCCGGGCAGGTCCTCGGGCCTGTCTTCGGACATGACTGTCCCCAGCTTTCCTCAACACGTTTGACAAACACGAGAGGTCGCTCGCATTCTTGAGAAACGCGAGTGATCGCTCGTGTTTGCCAGTCTATGGCAACGGGTGACCCATGTGACCTGCCGGGAAGCGAGCACACGGGTCAGGTGAAGGGGACACCTCGTCATGGCCGAAGTCAAGAAATCACCGCCCGGCGGGGCCGCGCGCCATGACGGGCCACCGCGCGGAGCCGGAGGGTGGACGCGGTTCGTGACCGCCCGGCCGCGCCTCACGCTCCTCGTGGCCCTCGTCCTCACCGCCCTCGCCGTCCTGGTCGGCGGCGGGGTCGCCGACCGGATGGGCAGCGGAGGCTGGGAGGACCCGGCCGCCGAGTCCACGTACGCGACGGAGGCCCTGGAGCGCCGATTCCCCGGCTCCCAGCCCAACTTGGTCCTGCTCGTCGACGCCGGGCCGGCCGGAGTCGACGCCCCGGCGGCCGCCGCCGAGGCCCGCGCGCTCGCCGAGCGGCTCGATGCCGAGCCGGGCGTCGACGGTGTCGGCTCCTACTGGTCCACCGGCTCGCCCGCGCTCCGCTCCGAGGACGGCCGGCGGGCCGTCATCGCCGCCCGGATCGCCGGCGAGGAGAAGGACGCCGCCGCGGTCCTCGACCGGATCGCCCCCGAGTACCGGGGCGCGCACGGCCCCGTGGACGTCTCCCTCGGCGGAGCCCTCGCGGTCCGCCACGAGATGCAGGTCGTCATCCAGGAGGACCTGCTGCGGGCCGAGCTCATAGCCCTGCCCCTCACCCTCGTCCTGCTCGTCATGGTCTTCGGCAGTGCCGTCGCCGCCCTGCTGCCCCTCGGCGTCGGCATCGTCGCCATCCTCGGCACCAACGCGGTCCTGCGCGGCCTCACCGAGTTCACCGACGTCTCCGTCTTCGCGCAGAACCTGACGACCGCCCTCGGACTCGGACTCGCCATCGACTACGCCCTGTTCGTCGTCCGCCGCTACCGTGAGGAACTCGCCGCGGGCGCCGACGCGTACACCGCCGTGCGCACCACCCTGCGCACCGCGGGGCGGACGGTGCTCTTCTCGGCCCTCACCGTCGCCGTCTCGCTCGCCGCGATGCTGGTCTTCCCGCAGTACTTCCTGCGTTCCTTCGCGTACGCCGGGATCGCTGTGGTCCTGCTCGCCGCCACCGCCGCGCTCACCCTGCTCCCCGCGGCCCTCGTCCTGCTCGGCGACCGGGTCGACGCGCTCGACCTGCGGCGCCTCCTCCGCCGTCGCCGTCCCCCGAGGGACACCGCCGACGGCGGCGGCGAGGGAGCCGGCTGGGCGCGGGCCGCCGCGCTCGTGATGCGCAGGGCGCCGGTCTTCGCCGTCCTCACCACCGCCGGCCTCGTCCTCCTCGGACTGCCCTTCCTCGGTGTCGAGTTGGGCACCGCCGACGACCGCCAGCTCCCCGTCACCGCCTCCTCCCGGGTCGTCCAGGACCGGCTGCGGGATGGCTTCCCCGGAGACCCGGGCGGCGGGATCACCGTCCTCGCCGAGGGCCCGGCCACCCCCGCGCAGTACGCGGACTACCGCGAGCGGATCAGCACCCTCGACGGCGTCGTGCGGGCCGAGGGACCGGTGACCGCGGGCAGCGGCCACGCCTACTTCACCGTCGTGGCCGAGGGGGAGACCGTCGGCAAGGAGGCCCAGCGGGCCGTGGCGGAACTGCGCGCCGCACCTGCCCCGTTCGAGACCTCCGTCACTGGACAGGCCGCCGTCCTCGTCGACTCCAAGGACGCCCTCGCCGAGCGGCTGCCCTGGGCGGCGGCGATCATCGTCCTGGTCACGCTGCTCCTGGTGTTCCTGCTGACCGGCAGCGTCCTCATCCCCGTCCAGGCCGTCGCCCTCAACGCCCTCAGCCTCACGGCGATGTTCGGGGCCGTCGTCTGGGTCTTCCAGGACGGACACCTCTCCGGCCTCCTCGGCTTCACCCCCACCGGCGACATCGAGACCACCCTGCCCGTGCTCATGTTCTGCGTGGCCTTCGGGCTCTCCATGGACTACGGGGTGTTCCTGCTCTCCCGCGTCAAGGAGGAGTACGACGCCACCGGCGACCACGAGCACTCCGTCCGCTTCGGCCTGCGCCACACCGGAGGCCTCATCACCGCCGCCGCCGTGATCCTCGCCGTCGTCATGATCGCCATCGGCACCTCCCGCGTCACCAACACCAAGATGCTCGGCCTCGGCGTCGCCCTCGCCGTCCTCATGGACGCCATGGTCGTCCGCAGCCTCCTCGTCCCCTCCGTGATGAAGCTGACCGGCCGTCTCACCTGGTGGGCGCCGGGACCGCTGCGCCGCTTCCACGACCGCTTCGGCATCAGCGAGTCGGACACGCCCAGCCCTTCGGCGGGCCCGGATGCCGAAGAGGCGTCCCAGAGGTGGCGGGAACCCACTTCACTGCGCGGCTGGGGAGAACCCCGGGGGCTTCGTGTTCTGACGGCCCCCACCCACCCCGCCACCGATCTCGCAACGGCGGGACGCCGGGCCCGGACGATTCCGGGGCCGGCGTCCCCGCGCGACCGACGCGTCCCGTCAGTCGCGGCGGCCCCGGTTGCCGGGGCGGGTGGCGACCCAGGCGCGGATCGTGTCCGCGTACCAGTAGGGCTTCCCCGATTCCACGTGGTCGGGATTCGGCAGCAGCCCGTGCTTCCGGTAGGAGCGGACCGTGTCGGGCTGCACCTTGATGTGTGCGGCGATGTCCTTGTACGACCAGAGCCGTTCGTCCGTCATGCCTGGTACCTCCCTGCTCACCGCGCAGCGGCGGCGGGGGTGCCGTTCGGGGGCGCTGCGGGCGGGCGTTGGCGATCACTGAGCCTGTGCCCCCTGCAACGGCCGCTGCAGACAGGAGGAGAGCGCCTGTCGAGCGTCTGTGACGGAAAACCCGCGTAACGCGGACAAGCGTGACGACGAGCGGACGCACGTGACAGAAGTGACGCATCGCGCCCCCGGCGTGTCCGCGTGCGTCACCCCTGATCAGAGAGGTATGCGCCCCGTCACACGCCGCAGGAGCGCAGAAAGCGCCGGGTGCGCAGCGCGATCGGGTACGGGACGTCCGGCTCACACGGGTACATGTCCTGCTCGACGATCGCGAACAGGTCCACATCCAGCGCCGACGCGGCGGCGAGCACCGGTTCGAGCGCCGGCACCCCCGACGGCGGTTCGCACATCACGCCCCGCGCCACGGCCGGTCCGAACGGCACCCCCTCGGCCACCACCCCGGCCAGGATCTCCGGATCGACCTGCTTGAGATGGAGGTAGCCGATCCGCTCGCCGTACGTCCGGATCAGCTTGACGCTGTCCCCGCCCGCGTACGCGTAGTGCCCGGTGTCCAGGCACAGCGAGACCGCGTCCGGGTCGGTGGCGTCGAGGAACCGGGTGACGCTCTCCTCACCGTCCAGATGCGTGTCGGCGTGCGGATGGACGACGATCCGCAGCCCGTACCGCTCGCGCACCTCCCGGCCGAGACGCTCGGTCAGCCGCGTCAGGTCCCGCCACTGGTCCGGGGTCAGCTCCCGGTCCTCCAGGACCTCGCCCGTGCGGTCGTCCCGCCAGAACGACGGGATGACGACGAGCTGGTCCGCGCCCATCGCCTGCGCGAGGGCCGCGTTCTCGGCGACGTGCGCCCACGTGCGGTCCCAGACGCCGGGGCCGCGGTGGAGGCCGGTGAAGACCGTCCCCGCGGAGACCCGCAGGCCGCGCCGGGAGGTCTCCTCCGTGAGGACGGCCGGATCGGTGGGCAGATAGCCGTACGGGCCGAGCTCGATCCATTCGTAGCCCGCGCCGGACACCTCGTCGAGGAAGCGCTGCCAGGGCACCTGCCGGGGATCGTCGGGGAACCACACCCCCCAGGAGTCCGGGGCGGAGCCGATCCGGATGCGGGACGGCGAAGGAGTCGGGGGCGAGGTCGGCTGCGGTGACGGCTTCGTCATGCCTGCCACCATCGCCGCGGCCCGAGAGCAGCGTCAAGCACGCCGCTCCGGCTCGTTCGTCCGAATGTCCGGACATATCGTTGACACGCCTCCCGCCAGGCGGCTAGACCTGGGTGCGGAGACCCGATGCGAGAGGTGGCGCGTGCAGACGGAGCCGTACGACCTGATCACCATGGGGCGCCTCGGCGTGGACCTGTACCCGCTCCAGACCGGGGTCGGGCTCGACCGGGTCGAGACCTTCGGCAGGTTCCTCGGCGGCTCCCCGGCCAACGTGGCGGTCGCCGCCGCCCGGCTCGGCCGCCGCACCGCCCTCGTCTCCCGCACGGGCGCCGACGCCTTCGGTGCCTATCTGCGCCGCGAACTCAAGGGCTTCGGGGTGGACGACCGCTGGGTGACCGAGGTCGACGCGTACCCGACGCCCCTCACCTTCTGCGCCCTCTTCCCGCCCGACGACTTCCCGCTCACCTTCTACCGGCGGCCCCAGGCACCCGACCTGGAGATCCACCCGCACGAGCTCGACCTCGACGCGATCCGCGCCGCCCGGGTCTTCTGGGCGACCGGCACCGGCCTGAGCGCCGAGCCGAGCCGCACCGCGACCCTGGAGGCGCTGCGGGCCCGGTCCGGCCGTGACGTGACGGTCCTCGACCTGGACTGGCGGCCGATGTTCTGGGCGGACCCGGCGGCGGCCCGCCCGCACTACGCCGAGGCGCTGCGGCACGCGACCGTCGCCGTCGGCAACCTCGACGAGTGCGAGGTGGCGACGGGGGAGCGCGAGCCGTACGCCGCCGCCCGTGCCCTGCTGGCCTCCGACGGCGGCCGGAACCTGCGGCTCGCCGTGGTCAAGCAGGGCCCCGCGGGCGTCCTCGCCCTGGCCGCCGACGGGACGTGCGCCGAGGTGCCGCCGCTGCCGGTTGACGTCGTCAACGGGCTCGGCGCGGGCGACGCGTTCGGCGGGGCGCTCGTCGACGGCCTCCTCGCCGGCCGGGACCTGGAGACGGTCCTGCGCCACGCCAACGCCGCGGGGGCGATCGTCGCGGGCCGCCTCGCCTGCTCGTCCGCCATGCCGTACGCCGCCGAGATCGCCGAAGCCCTCACGACGGGAAGCGGCACCCTGCCGGAGACCGGGGGCGACGGACCGGAGATCGACGGCGACGTGTCGCAGACCGACGGCGACGCGCCGCAGACCGACGGCGACGCGCCGGAGACCAGGGTTGACGCCTCGCAGACCAGGGGCGACGCGTCGGGAAAGGGGTAGGGATGCGCCATGAGCCCTGACCGACCCCCGTCCCTGCACCTGCCCGCCGGGACCGCCGCCCGAGGCCCGTACGCCGTCGACATCGACCCCGCGCGGGCCGGGTGGACGTACTCCGCCCTGCGGGTCCTCACCCTCGGGCCGGGGGAGATCCACTCCTTCGGGAGCGGGGATTCCGAATGGGTCGTGCTTCCCCTCTCCGGTGCCTGTAGCGTGCGCGTCGACGGCGAGATCATCGAACTCCTGGGCCGCGCGAGCGTGTTCGAAGGGGTGAGCGACTTCGCCTACGTGCCCCGCGACGCCCACGCCCAGATCGCCTCCGGTGCGGGAGGCCGCTTCGCTTTGGCAGGAGCGAAGTGCGAGCGACGACTCCCCGCCCGCTACGGCCCCGCGCCGGAGGTTCCCGTCGAGACCCGGGGCAGCGGCAACCGGGCCCGCCAGGTGCGGAACTTCGCCTCGGCGGACGCCTTCGACTGCGACCGGCTCATCGCCGTCGAGGTCATCACGCCCGGCGGCAACTGGTCCTCCTATCCGCCGCACAAGCACGACGAGCACCGGCCCGGGGCCGAGTCCGTCCTCGAGGAGATCTACTACTACGAGATCGACGGCCCGGACGGCCTCGCCTACCAGCGGATCTCGCCCTCCCGGCCCGGCGGCGCCGACCTCCTCGCCGAGGTGCGCGACGGCGACGCCGTCCTCGTCCCCGACGGCTGGCACGGCCCCTCGATCGCCCAGCCGGGTCACACCCTCCACTACCTCAACGTCATGGCGGGCCCCGGTCCCGAGCGGGAGTGGAAGATCTGCTTCCACCCGGACCACACGGAGGGCTACGCATGAGCGTCCGACTGACCGTCGCCCAGGCGCTCGTGCGCTTCCTCGCCGCCCAGTACACCGAGCGCGACGGAGCCCGGCACCGGCTGATCGCCGCCACCTGGGGCATCTTCGGCCACGGGAACGTCGCCGGGATCGGCCAGGCCCTCGTCGAGGAACCCGGGCTCATGCCCTTCCACCAGGGCCGTAACGAACAGGCCATGGTCCACGCCGCCGTCGGCTACGCCCGCCAGCGGGGCCGGCTCTCCGCGCACGCCGTCACCACCTCCATCGGCCCCGGCGCCACCAACCTCGTCACCGGCGCCGCCCTCGCCACCGTCAACCACCTCCCGGTCCTGCTCCTGCCCGGCGACACCTTCGCCGGCCGCCCCGCCGACCCCGTACTCCAGCAGCTCCAGGTCCCGTACGCGGGCGACGTGTCGGTCAACGACTGCCTGCGCCCCGTCTCGCGCTACTTCGACCGGGTCACCCGGCCCGAGGCCCTGATCCCGGCCGCCCTCGAAGCCGCGCGGGTCCTCTCCGACCCCGCCGCGACCGGCGCCGTCACCCTCGCCCTGCCGCAGGACGTCCAGGCGGAGGCGTACGACTGGCCCGAGGAGTTCCTCGCCGAGCGGATCTGGCGGGTCCGCCGACCCCGCCCCGACGCGGCCGAACTCGACGCCGCCGTACGGGCGGTGCGGACCGCCGTACGGCCGCTGATCATCGCCGGTGGCGGGGTGAGGTACAGCGGCGCCGAGGACGCTCTGCGGGCGTTCGCCGAGCGGACCGGCATCCCCGTCGCCACCACCCAGGCCGGCAAGGGCGTCCTGCCGTACGACCATCCATGCGAGACCGGAGGCATCGGCCACACCGGCAGTTCCACCGCGAACGCCCTGGCCCGCACCAGCGATCTGGTCATCGGGGTCGGCACCCGCTACACCGACTTCACCACCGCCTCCGGCACCCTCTTCCCCGAAGGCGTCCGCTTCCTCAACCTCAACATCACCGGCTTCGACGCCCACAAGCAGGGCGCGCTGCCGCTCGTCGCCGACGCCCGCGAGGGCCTGACCGCCCTTGCCGAGGCCCTCGGCGACCACCGCAAGGACATGACGCGGTGGACGTCCTCCCGGCGGGACTGGCAGGAACGGGTCGACGCCGCCTACGCCGTCCCCGACGAGGACGCCCGCCCCACCCAGACGCAGGTCCTGGGCGTACTCGACACTCTGGTCGACGGCAGCGACATCCTGATCAACGCCGCCGGCTCGCTCCCCGGGGACCTCCACAAGCTGTGGCGGACCCGCTCACCGGACCAGTACCACGTCGAGTACGGCTACTCCTGCATGGGCTACGAGATCCCGGCCGCCGTCGGCGTCCTCCTCGCCGCACCCGACCGGCCCGTCTGGGCACTCGTCGGCGACGGTACGTATCTGATGAACCCCACCGAAATCGTCACCGCCGTGCAGGAACGCCTGCCCCTGCGGCTGATCGTCCTCCAGAACCACGGCTACGCCTCCATCGGCGGCCTCTCGGAGGCGGTCGGCGCCGAAAGGTACGGCACCGACTACCGGCACCGGGACCCGGACGGCGGCTTCACAGGACCGCCGCTCCCCGTCGACCTCGGAGCCAACGCCGCCTCCCTCGGCATGCGGGTGCTGCGCCCCCGCACCGTGCGTGACCTGCGGGAAGCCCTCGCGGACGCACGGAACGCGACGGTTCCCACATGTGTCTACGTCGAGACCGAAACGGCAGACACAGTGTCGGGCCCGCCCCCGGCCCAGGCATGGTGGGATGTGCCCGTGGCCGAGACGTCGACCCGCCCGTCGGCGGCCAAGGCCCGCGAGGAGTACGACCGGCACGTCATCGCCCGACGCCGCCATCTCTGAAGGAGTAACTCGTCATGACGAAGACCGTCCACCACTGGATCGGTGGCAAGACCGTCGAGGGCACGTCGGGCAACTGGGGCCCGGTCACCGACCCGGCCACCGGCGCCGTCACCACCCGGGTCGCGCTCGCCTCCGTCGACGAGGTCGACGCCGCCGTCGCCGCCGCGAAGGACGCGTATCTCACCTGGGGCACCTCCTCGCTCGCCCAGCGCACCACCATCCTCTTCGCGTTCCGCGCCCTGCTCGACGCCAACCGCGACGCCATCGCCGAGCTGATCGTCGCCGAGCACGGCAAGGTCCACTCGGACGCGCTCGGCGAGGTCGCCCGCGGCCTGGAGATCGTCGACCTGGCCTGCGGCATCACCACCCAGCTCAAGGGCGAGCTGTCCACCCAGGTGTCGAACCGCGTGGACGTGGCGTCGATCCGCCAGCCGGTCGGCGTCGTCGCCGGCATCACGCCCTTCAACTTCCCGGCCATGGTGCCGATGTGGATGTTCCCGATCGCCATCGCGACCGGCAACACCTTCATCCTCAAGCCCAGCGAGAAGGACCCGTCTCCGTCCCTGAAGATCGCCGAGCTGCTCGCCGAGGCGGGCCTCCCGGACGGCGTCTTCAACGTCCTGCACGGCGACAAGGTGGCCGTCGACCGTCTCCTGGAGCACCCGGACGTCGCCGCGATCTCCTTCGTCGGCTCGACCCCGATCGCCCGCCACATCCACACCACCGCCTCCGCCAACGGCAAGCGCGTACAGGCCCTCGGCGGCGCGAAGAACCACATGCTGGTCCTCCCGGACGCCGACCTCGACGCGGCGGCCGACGCGGCCGTCTCCGCCGCGTACGGCTCCGCCGGCGAGCGCTGCATGGCGATCTCGGCGGTCGTCGCCGTCGGCGCCATCGGCGACGAGCTGGTGCAGAAGATCCGCGAGCGCGCCGAGAAGATCAAGATCGGCCCCGGCAACGACCCCACCTCCGAGATGGGCCCCCTCATCACGGCCGTCCACCGCGACAAGGTCGCCTCCTACGTCCACGGCGCGGCGGACGAGGGCTGCGAGGTCGTCCTCGACGGCACCGGATACACGGTCGAGGGCCACGAGGACGGCCACTGGATCGGCCTCTCCCTCCTGGACCACGTGCCCACCACGGCCAAGGCATACCAGGACGAGATCTTCGGCCCGGTGCTCTGCGTGCTGCGCGCCGAGACGTACGACGAGGGCCTCGCCCTCATCAACGCCTCCCCGTTCGGCAACGGCACCGCGATCTTCACGCGCGACGGCGGGGCGGCCCGCCGCTTCCAGCTGGAGGTCGAGGCCGGCATGGTCGGCGTGAACGTGCCGATCCCCGTGCCCGTCGGCTACCACTCCTTCGGTGGCTGGAAGGACTCGCTCTTCGGAGACCACCACATCTACGGCAACGACGGCGTGCACTTCTACACCCGCGGCAAGGTCGTCACCACCCGCTGGCCGGACCCCTCCGACGCCCCGGCGGGCGTGGACCTGGGCTTCCCGCGCAACCACTGACACCAGGACGAACCACCGGCACGGGCCCCCGGAGCGCACCCCGCGCCCCGGGGGCCCGCCCGTCGCCGCTTCCCGGAGCCTCCGCCGCCCGGACCGCGGATACCGCGCCCGTGGTACGGGCCGGGCCCGCCGTACGACTCCAGGAGGGCGGGCACCTCCGCCCCCGGGCAGCCGTGTTCCGCGGCGCGCCCGCTTAGGCTCGACACCATGCCATTCCGAATTCCCCGGTGGGCCGCGGTCACCGCCGTCCTCGCCGTCCTCGCGGGTGCCGGCACCCTGACCGCCGTCGCCTCGGACGATCCGCCGCCCGTGCACCGAGCGGACCGGATGCTCGACCTCGACGGGGTACGGCTCGACACCTCGTACTTCACCGGCGACGGCGACGGTCGGCGGCCCGCCGTCCTCCTCGGCCACGGCTTCGGCGGCTCCAAGGACGACGTCCGCGCCCAGGCCGAGCAGCTCGCTCGGGACGGGTACGCCGTCCTCACCTGGTCCGCCCGCGGTTTCGGCGCCTCCACCGGTCAGATCGGCCTCAACGACCCGGCCCACGAGGTCGCGGACGCCCGCGGGCTGGTCGACTGGCTCGCCGCCCGGCCCGAGGTCCTCCTCGACAAGCCGGGCGATCCGCGCGTCGGTGTCACCGGCGCCTCCTACGGCGGGGCGATCTCCCTGCTCGCCGCCGGACACGACCCGCGCGTCGACGCCATCGCGCCCCAGATCACCTACTGGAACCTCGCCGACGCGCTGTTCCCCGACGGTGTCTTCAAGAAGCTGTGGGCCGGCATCTTCTTCTCCGCGGGCGCCCAGCCGGCGGCGGCGGGCGAGCGGCCCGCGACCGCGCCGCCGACGGGCGCCGGGGCGGGGAAGGCAGCCGGGGGGGTGGGGAAGGCCGCCGGGCCGGGGCAGGCCGCCGGGAAGGCCGCCGCCGAGCCCGGCGCCTGCGGGCGCTTCACCCCCGAACTCTGCGCCCTCTACCAGCGCGTCGCCGTCTCCGGGAAGCCCGACGCCGCCGCCCGCGCGCTCCTCGAAGCCCGCAGCCCGTCCGCCGTCGGGTCCCGTATCAAGGTGCCCGCCCTCCTCGTCCAGGGCCAGTCGGACTCGCTGTTCACCCTGGCCCAGTCCGACGCCATGGCCAAGGCGCTCACCGCCAACGGCGCCCCCGTCGCCGTCGACTGGATCTCCGGCGGCCACGACGGCGGCGACCGCGAGACCGAGCGCGTCGAGCGCCGCGTCAGCACCTGGTTCGACCGCTGGCTGAAGCGCGACACCTCCGTCGACACCGGCCCCGGCTTCCGCGTCAGCCGTACCGGCGGCGTCGACTCCACCGACGGCCGGGCCACCCTGCGCGCCGCGACCGCCGACCGCTATCCGGGACTCACCGCCGGCACCACCGCCGTCCCCCTGACCGGACGGCCGCAGACCTTCACCAACCCCGCCGGCGCCTCCCCGCCCGCCGTCTCCGCGGTCCCCGGTCTCGGCGGCGGAGTCGCCGGGCTCTCCTCGCTCGGCGTCGGGATCTCCCTCGACTTCCCCGGCCAGCACGCCCGGTTCGACGCGAAGCCGCAGGGCGAACCGCTCCGGATCACCGGCACCCCGACCGCCCGCGTCAAGGTCACCTCGACCGCCGCCGACGGCTCCGCGGTCCTCTTCGCCAAGGTGTACGACGTCGGGCCGGACGGCCGGCAGCAGGTCCTTCCCGCCCAGCTCGTCACCCCCGTCCGCGTCGAGGGCGCCACGGCCGGGAAGAGCGTCACGCTCACCCTGCCCGCGATCGACCACGAGGTGGAGGCCGGGCACCGGCTCCGGCTCGTCGTCGCCGCGACCGACCTCGGCTACGCCTCCCCGGTCGTCCCCGCCGGCTACACCGTCGCCGTCGAGGGCCCGCTCACCGTCCCGACCGCGCCCGGCGTCGACACCCAGGCCGCCGCCCTGCCCTGGTGGGTCTGGGGCCTGCCGCTCCTCGGTCTCGCCGCCGCCGTCGCCCTGCTGTTCGCGGCCCGGCGCCGCACCGCCGCCCCCGCGCCCGACCCCGCCCTGACCGCCGTACCGCTCCAGATCACCGGTCTCTCCAAGAAGTACAAGGGCGGCGACCGGTACAGCGTCAAGGACGTGACCTTCCGCGTCGAACAGGGCCAGATCCTCGGCCTCCTCGGACCCAACGGCGCCGGCAAGACGACCACCCTGCGCATGCTGATGGGCCTGATCACCCCCGACGAGGGCGAGATCCGGGTCTTCGGCCAGGCCATCCGGCCCGGCGCCCCGGTCCTCTCCCGGGTCGGCTCCTTCGTCGAGGGCGCCGGCTTCCTGCCGCACCTCAACGGCCGGGAGAACCTCGACCTGTACTGGAAGGCCACCGGCCGCCCCGCCGAGGACGCCCACGTGGAGGAGGCCCTGCGGATCGCGAACCTAGGCGGCGCCCTCGAACGCGCGGTGCGCACCTACTCGCAGGGCATGCGCCAGCGTCTCGCCCTCGCCCAGGCCATGCTCGGCCTGCCGGACCTGCTGATCCTGGACGAGCCCACCAACGGACTCGACCCGCCGCAGATCCGCGAGATGCGGGAGGTGATGATCCGGTACGCGGCCGGTGGCCGTACCGTCATCGTCTCCAGCCACCTCCTCTCGGAGGTCGAACAGTCCTGCACCCATCTCGTCGTCATGGACCGGGGACAGCTCGTGCAGGCGGGCCCCGTCGCCGAGATCACCGGCTCCGGTGACACCCTGCTCGTGACGCTGGCCGGGGAGGTCGACGACGCGCTCGTCGAGAAGGCAGGCGCCCTGCCCGGCGTCGACTCGGTCACCCGCACCGACGGCGGACTCCTGGTCCGTCTCGACGGCACCGACGCCACCACCCTCATCGGCGAACTCGTGCGCCTCGACGTGCCGCTGACCGGCGTCGGGCCGCACCGGCGCCTCGAAGACGCGTTCCTGACCCTGATCGGAGGAGGAGCCGCATGAGCCGGCTGCTCGACACCCCCACGGCGTCCCCGGCCCCCACGGATTCCGCCCCCGGCTACCGCGCCGGACGCACCCTGCCGCTGCGCGTCGAGGCCCTCCGCCAGTGGAAGCGCCGCCGCACCCTGATCATGGCCGGCATCCTGGTCGCCCTGCCGTTCATCCTGGTCATCGCCTTCGCGATCGGCGGCGAGGACGGCGACCGCAACGGCCGCATCACCCTGATGGACACGGCGACCGCCTCGGGCGCCAACTTCGCGGCGACCTGCCTGTTCGTCTCTGCCGGGTTCCTCCTCGTCATCCCGGTGGCGCTGTTCTGCGGGGACACCGTCGCCTCCGAGGCGAGCTGGTCCTCGCTGCGCTACCTCCTGGCCGCGCCCGTACCCAGGTCCCGGCTCCTCGCCTCCAAGCTGACGGTCGCCCTCGGCTACAGCGCGGCCGCGATGGTCCTCCTTCCGCTCGTGGCCCTGGCCGTCGGCACGGTCGCCTACGGCTGGGGTCCGCTCCAGCTGCCGACCGGCGGCTCGGTGCCCCCCGGGGACGCGCTGCTCCGCATCGGCGTCGCCGTGGCGTTCGTCTTCGCCTCCCAGCTCGTCACCGCGGGTCTGGCCTTCTGGCTGTCCACCCGCACCGACGCCCCGCTCGGCGCGGTGGGCGGGGCCGTCGGCCTGACGATCGTCGGCAACGTCCTGGACGCCGTCACCGCGCTCGGCGACTGGCGCGAGTTCCTTCCCGCGCACTGGCAGTTCGCCTGGATCGACGCGCTCCAGCCCCAGCTGGAGTGGGGCGGGATGGTGAAGGGGACCGCGATCTCCCTGACGTACGCCCTGGTCCTCTTCGCGCTCGCCTTCCGCGGTTTCGCCCGCAAGGACATCGTGTCGTAGGCCCCGCACGGCGTGAGCCCCTGAGCAGGGGCTCACCGTCTCCTCACAGCCACCCCCTCCGAGCCGCTTCCGCCCCCGCGCGGAAGCGGCTCGTCGTGCCGAGGGCCGCCATCAACTCGCCCACCCGGCGGCTGTACGTCCGGGCGGACATGCCGAGCCGGGCCGCCGCCGTCTCGTCCGTGAGCCCCGCCAGGAGGGCGTCGAGCACCGGGCGCAGCTGCGGCGGCAGATCGCCCGCCGGCGCCGGAGGCGGCGCCGGGGCGTACGACAGCTCCTCGGCCGTCGCCCAGCAGGCGTGATGGGCCCGGGCGAGGGCCTGCACCACCACCGGGTCCCGGATCAGCAGCAGTCCGTTGTAGAGCAGTTCCAGATCGAGCGGGATCGCCGCCACCGTGCGGTCGACGACGATCATCTTGAAGGGGATGGCCTCCGCGAAGCGGGCCCGGCCGGGCAGCGGGGGACCGCTTTCGAGGTGGGGCAGGGCGTGCCGCGGCACGATCCTTCTGACCTCGTCGGCCCGCTCCGCCGCCGCCCGCATGCACGCCCCGGCCAGTTCGAGGAACGGCCCGGGGATCGCGAAGGCCGCCGACGCGGCCGGGTCGTCGAAGGTCAACAGCTCGTACCGGGTGGAAGCGGCCAGGCCGGCGAGCGCCGCGCTGATGCGCCGCGCGCCCCGGACCGGCCGCCCCGCGGGCCGCCCGCCCTCGGTCACGGCCCGGTTCATCGCCGAACGGGCGAGCATCACGGAGCCCGCGCTCTCTGCCACCGCTGACCACCCCCGCCGATCGATGTCCACTCCATGTACGCATGCGACTGCACACGGTGACAACCCCTGTTGAGAAGGATGGCGAATCCATGCCACCCGGCTCGACCCCCGTCCGTCGTTGCCGCATCGAGATCCATCCGCAACTCCTTCGACGGCTCCCCGCGCGCCTTCCGTCCGTCACATTCGCAAGTGCCGCACTACGACGGGGAGATGACATGGAACGACACGAGGGACGACCGCCCGGGCGCCGAGGGGCACGGTTCTCGGCCGCGATCGCGGCCCTGCTCGCGGCCGGACTCGCCGTCGGCGGCTGCTCGGCGGGCGGTGACGGTACCCACGCCGACCGGCCGGCCCACGAGCAGGGCCGGACCGCCTCCGGGGCCCCCGACGGGCGAGGGAACGCCCGCCCCGACGCCACACAGGGGAGCGCCCGCCCCGACGCCTCCGCCGGGGGCGGCAACGAGGACGCGGGCGGCACCCGGGCGCCCGCTCCCGACTACCTGTCCACCTTCGCCCTGGACGTGGACACCGCCTCGTACGGCTACGCCCGCCGGACCCTCGCCGAGGGGCGGCTGCCCGACCCGGCGACCGTGCGCCCCGAGGAGTTCGTCAACAGCTTCCGTCCCGACTACCCACGCCCCGCCGACAACGGCTTCAGCGTGACGCTCGACGGGGCCCGCGCCGGGGCCGGCGGCTGGTCCCTGGTCCGGGTCGGGCTCGCCACCCGGGGCACCGACCCGGCCGCCGAACGGCCGCCCGCGGCCCTCACCTTCGTCGTCGACATCTCCGGCTCGATGGCGGAGCCGGGGCGGCTGGACCTCGTCAAGGAGTCCCTCGGGCTGCTCGCGGACCGGCTCCGTGACGACGACTCGTTCGCCCTCGTCACCTTCAGCGACGAGGCCGAGACCCGGCTGCCCATGACCCGGGTGGGGGAGGCCCGCGGCCGGATCCGCGAGATCGTCGACTCCCTCGCGACGACCTCGTCCACCAATGTCGAGGCAGGTGTCCGCGCCGGTTACGACGTGGCCGTCGACGGGCACAGGAAGGGCGCCACCAACCGGGTCGTGCTGCTCTCCGACGCGCTCGCCAACACCGGAGCCACCGAGGCCGCGACGATCCTCGAGCGCATCGACGAGGAGCGCAGGGAGTACGGGATCACCCTCTTCGGCGTCGGCGTCGGCAGCGAGTTCGGCGACTCGTTCATGGAGCGGCTCGCCGACCGGGGCGACGGCCAGACGACGTACGTCTCCACCTCCGCGCAGGCCCGCAAGGTCTTCGTCGACCAGCTGCCCGCCCACGTCGAGCTGCGCGCCCGCGACGCCAAGGCGCAGGTCTCCTTCGACCGGCGGACCGTCGAGACGTTCCGGCTGATCGGCTACGAGAACCGGGAGGTCGCCGACGAGGACTTCCGCGACGACCGGGTCGACGGCGGCGAGGTCGGGGCGGGCCACACCGTCACCGCGCTGTACGCGGTCAGGACACGGCCCGGCGCGTCCGGCCCGGTCGCCACGGCCACCGTCCGCTGGCTCGACCCGGCCACCCGGGCGCCGCGCGAGCGGTCCGGCACCGTCGCCACCGGTGGGCTCGCGGCCGACGTCTGGGGCGGCGGGCACGACAGCCTCCAGCTGACCGCGATCAGCGCCTACTTCGCGGACGCCCTGCGGGGCGGCGGGCTGCCCGGGGCCCCGGGGCTCCCGGCGCTCGCGGAGCGCGCCGACGCGATCGCCGGCCGGTCGGGTTCGGCGGTGGTCAGGGAACTCGCCGAGGCCGTACGGCAGGCCGACGCGCTGTTCGGTCCACGGGACGACGCAACGGGTGAAGGGCCGTCCCGGGAGGGAGAGTTGAGGTCGGGCGACCCGTACAGCTGACGCGCGCGGCGGGCAGCGGGCCAGAATGGGCCCATGGCCTCCCTGCTGCTCGCCCTCGCCGTCGGATGCACCGGGCTCTACGCCGGTTTCATGCTGATCTTCCAGACCGGGATCATGCCCGCGCTCGCCCGTCTGACGGACGCCGAGTTCGTCACGGCGATGCGCCGGATCAACGAATCCGTGCCGCGGGCCGTGTTCATGACCGTCTTCCTCGGTGTGCTCGTCTTCCCCGCCGCGGCGTACTTCGTCCCCGGCGACGGGCGCACGGACACCCAGCAGTGGCTGGTGCTCGCGGGGTCGGTGGGCGCGGTGCTCAACCACGCGGTCACCGTCGGCGGCAACGTCCCGCTCAACAACGCCCTCGCCGCGTCGGAGGCCCCGGGCGACGGCCCGGCCGCGGTCCGCGCCGCCTTCGAGAAGCGCTGGAACGGTCTCCACCGGGTCCGTACGGCCCTGATCACCCTCGCGTTCGGCCTGCTCACGGCCGCGGCCGTGTTGTAGACGCCGCCCTCAGGACCCTGATCCGCCGGACACCCCCCGGGCGCGTCCGGCCCGCCACCCCCGACACGTCGCCGCACCGGCCGCTCCCGAAACCGTACCGGGCGGCCGGATTCTGGCGTGAACTCGTGCGTGTCGCCTCTTCCGGCATCCCCGAGGACCTCCCGAAAGCGTACCCCTGAGTCCGGAAACAGTCTTCCGGTGCGTGTTCGTCTGCGCCAGTGACGAAAACCCTACGCCTCAATACCCCCATAAAGGGGGTGAATCACCCCGATATCCCGGATGGGGTTTCCGTACCCTCCGGTTTCTTATTGACATGCCTACGGGGGTCTTTTCTAATCAACGAGAGTCATCCCGCGCGCAGACACCGCACAGGCACTGAGGGGGCAAGGTGGACGTCCGGATCCTGGGGGGACTGTCGGTACGTGAGCACGGGGTGTCCATCACCCCGACGGCAGCCGCGCCCCGGCAGCTCCTCGCCCTGCTCACGGCCAGCGCCGACCAGGTCGTGCCCGTCACGGTACTGACAGAGGAGCTGTGGCCGTCCGGCGCTCCCCGCGGCGCCCGCGCCGAACTCCAGTCCCACATAACGGATTTGCGCGCCCTCATCGCCGGAGCACTGCGGCGCGGCGCCGAGCCGGCCGAGCCCGGCCCCGGCTGGTCCGAGCGGCGCACCGCCGACGCGGTCCTGGTCTCCCAGCCCGGCGGCTACCGCCTCGACACCGGTGGCGGAGCCCACGACGTGTGGCAGTTCGAGCGCGCGGCCGGCGCCGGCTACCGCGCCATGGAGGCGGGCGACCTCTCCCGTGCCGCGCTCCGTCTCGGCGAGGCGCTGGCCCTGTGGCGCGGCGAACCCTACGCGGGCGTCGCCGCGGGGCCCCGCCTCCGCCGCGAGATCGAGCGCCTCGAAGCCTCCCGGCTCAGTGTCCTCGACCAGTGGGTGGAAGCGCAGCTGGGCCTCGGCCGGCACGCCGAGCTGCTCTCCGAACTCTCCGGACTCGTCGCCCGCTACCGCACCAACGAGCCGCTCCACGCCCACTACATGGTCGCCCTGCTGCGCTGCGGACAGCACGACGAGGCCCTCACGGTGTACGAGCGGCTGCGCGTGGCGCTCAAGGGGGAGAGCGGCATGGAGCCCTCCGCCCGGCTCCGCCGCCTCCAGAGCTCGGTCCTCACCGTACGGAACTCCGCGATCCGCCCCGTGTACGCTCCCCGTATCCCCGCCCAGTACGGCCCGGCACGCGCCAGGCTCGTCCCGGTCGGCTCCGTCGGCTGACCACCGGCGCGGCAGGGGTGCCCGGGGGGACACCCCCCGGGAATGAAGTGCGGCACCTCGCCGTTGACCGACTCCCGAAGCCGAATTAGTTTCGGCGAGCAGGACGGGTTTCCGCCGAGGTGCCCGATTTCGCTCGACCACGGGGGACGGGACCATGACCTTGCACGGCACCGACGGAGCCGGTGGTGCCGACGCGCTGCTCACGGTCCTCGAACTGCTCGCCGAGCGGGCCCCGGCCGCCCGCCTCGACGCCCTCCTCGACGGGGCCCGCCGCAGCGGACTCGCCGGCGAGGAACTCCGCCGCCTCGAACGGGCCGTCGCACTGGCCGGGGAGGTCCACCGGGGCCGCGCGGACGAGGCGCGCCGCGAGGCCGGACTCGCCGCCCTCACCGACACCGCCCGCGACCTGACCTCCGCCTACGACCTCGACAGCCTCCTGCGCGTCATCACCCGCCGCGCCCGCCGGCTGCTCGACCTCGACCTGGCGTACGTCACCCTGCGCGGTCCGAACGGAGCCTGGTACGTCCACACGACGGAGGGCTCCCGCAGCGGCCGCGCCGAAGGGCCGCGGCTCGTTCCCGGCCTGAGGATCGCCGAGGGGTACGGGCTCGGCGGCGCCGTCCAGCTCCACGGCGAACCCGTCTGGACCGCCGACTACCTCGCCGACGAGCGTTTCGCCCCCTCCGGTTCCCTCGACGCCGGCGTCCACGCCCCGGCCTTCGACGAAGCCGCCGAAGCGGCCCTGCGCGCCGAGGACGTGCACGCCATGGTGACCGCGCCGCTGCGCACCGGCGACACCGTGATCGGCGCCCTCCACGGCGCCGACCGCCGCGTCCGCCACCACACCTCCGAGGAGATCCAACTCCTCGCCGCGCTCGCCGACCTCGCCGCCCTCGCGGTCGAGAAGACCGGCCTCCTCGACCGCACCAGGGCCGAGGTCTCCGAACTGGAACGGGACAGCGCCCGCGTCCGCACGAGCCTCGCCCGCATGCGGCACGTCAGCGAGGCCCACGGCCGCATCATGAACCTCGTCCTCGCGGGCGGCGACCTCTGCAACGTCGCCAAGGCCGCCGCCGACGCCCTCGACGCGACCGTCATGATCCGCGACCAGGGCGGCCGCTGCCTCGCCACCGCCGGAGACATCCCCGGCCTCGACGAGGCGGCCGTCGCCAAGGCCTCGCTCGACGCGCACGCCCGCCGCCGCCCCGTCCTCGCCGCCGACGACACCTGGGTCGCGCCCGTCATCGCCGGCTCCGAGGACCTCGGCGGTCTCGTCATCCGCGCCGCCGGTGGGCTGACCGGCGAGGACGAGCGGCTCCTCGAACTGGCCGCCCAGTCCGTCGCCTTCCTCCTCCTCATGCGGCGCTCCACCGCCGTCGCCGAAGGACCCGTCCGCGACGAGCTCCTCGACGACCTCATCGCCGACCCGCCGCACGCGCCGCAGCAGATCGCCCAGCGGGCCCGCCGCCTCGGCGTCGACCTGCGAAAACCGCACGTCCTCGTGCTGGCGAGGCCCGAGGGCGGGGAACAGGGCAGGGCCGTCGTCTGGGCGTCCTCGTACGCGTACCGCCTCTCCGGTCTGAAGACCGTGCAGGGCGGCTGCATCGTGCTGCTGCTCCCGGGGATCGACGCCTCCGCCGCCGCCAGGGCCGTCGCCGCGGAACTCTCCCCGCTGCTCGGGCACCCCGTCTCGGTCGCCGCCGCCGGACCCGGCTGGAGCCCCGACGGCGTGGCCCGCATGCACCAGGAGGCCGGACGCTGCCTGGACGCGATGAGCGCGCTCGGCGGCACCGGATCGGCGGCGTCCGTGCAGGACCTGGGGTTCCTGGGGCTGCTGCTCTCCGACGACAACGACGTCGACGGCTTCGTCGAGGCGGCGATCGGACCCGTACTCGACTACGACGCCGAGCGGTTCACCGATCTGACCCGCACCCTGGAGGCGTACTTCGCGTCCGGCGGCAGCCCGACGAACGCGGCCGAGGCGCTGCACGTCCACCCCAACACGGTGTCCCGGCGCCTCGAACGGATCGGTGAACTCCTCGGCCCCGAGTGGCAGAAACCGGGCCAGGTCCTCGAGGTCCAGCTCGCCCTGCGCCTCCAGCGCACCCGGGAGGTCCTGGCCAGGGGCCGCGCCACGACGGACCTGGCCCGCCAGCCCGCCCCACCGGAGCGCGGCACCTGACGAACCGGCACCGTGCGCGCAACCCGCGCCGCGACCACCCGTCAGCTCGCCGTGCGTGAACGCGCCTCTCGGCAGCCGGCCGCCCTCCCGGCGCCGCCGCTCCCGGCGCCCGCTGCCCCGGTCCACTCGCCGCCCGTCCGCTCGCCGTGCGTCAGCTCGCCGTGCGTCCCGAGCCGTAGGTGGGGCCGTAGGCCGCCTCCCAGTCGGTGGCGGACATGACCGTCGCCGCGTGGGCCGCCGACGCCAGCGTGATGTGACGGTGCCAGCCACGGAACGAGCGGCCCACGAAGTCCCGCAGTCCCGCCCCCTCCCCGACCTCCACGAAGTCCCGCTCCACCCGGCGGGCCAGCTTCGTCAGCCGCAGCAGGGAGCCGACCGGCGACCCGGTCAGATCGCTGATCCACACCCGGGCCGGGGCCCGCCGGGGGTCGTCCCACTCGCCGAGCAGCACCAGCGGACGCATCCGCTCCCCGCCCGGCGTGGGCAGCGCCACCCGGACGGCCGTGGCGAGCGACGTACGCGAGGTCCGCGCGCCGCCCACGGTGTCCACCCAGCTCACCGGCCTGCGCAGCCCCTTGAGCGACTCCAGGATCTGTACGGCGGTCAGCGGGCCCGCCCCGAAGCCGGGCAGCGACCGGTCGGCGATCGCGAGCCGGGAGCCCGGACCGATCCGGGCCACGACCGGCACCCCCGCCCCGGCGAGCCGGGTGAGGGCCGCCCGGCCCGCGCCGCCCCGGATGTCGAGCAGCACCGGCTTGCGGGTGACGTCGGACCAGCGAGCGGTGTCGAGCGCCGCCGCGACCGCGCACTCCTCCATGGTCTCCTCGCCGGCCTCCTGGGGGACCTCCGCCCGGTCGCGCCGGGTCCGGTCGTTGACCCAGGGGTCCGGCAGGAACAGACGCCAGTTCACGGGGACGCTCAGCTCGTCGCTGGCGAACCACACCCCGAACGCCTGCTGGCCGTGGAAGACCTGGCCGCGCTCCGGGTCGAACCGCCGGTCCACGCCCACCGAGTGCTCCCCGGCCTTCGGGATGGGCATGGGCCGCACCACCCAGGCCTGCGGGCAGCTGTTCCGCTCCAGGAACCGGGCGAGCGCGGCCCGCATGGGCTGCCAGTCCCAGGTCGAACTGGACACGAAGTGGTGCAGGCTCTGCTCGGCGGCGGGCCCGCCGATCTGGGCGGCGATGTTACGGATGGACTTGCGGCCCTGCGCGGTCAGCAGGCCGTGCAGGTACTGCTCGGCCTTCAGACGCTGGTCGCGACGCGGGAAGCCGGAGAACAGCGCGCCGCACAGCTCGGCGTAGACGTCCTCGCGCGAGCCGGCCGTGCCGACGGACCTGACGACGCCCAGGGGAACGGCCGGCGGAACAGCCCCGGCGACGGCCCTGCGCTTGATTGCGACGGATGTACTCACGACACTCCTGCCCGAAGGTTGCGCAGCTCCCTCCCGCTGCCCCACCACCGTCGCCCGACCCCGCCTCCCGGGACGAGGTGTACCCGGCACCCGAATCGGCCGCCGGATGGTGGCCGGACCACCTCCCCTCGTGTCGTCGCAGGTCAGAGGCCCTCTCCAGCATCGCGGCGCGGCCCGACGACTGCCTTTCCGGCCACCCCGTGGGGCGGGCGCGGGGGATCTGACAGACTCACCGACCCGGCTTTGACCCGTAGCAGGGCGTGGCCGGACCATCGCAGGGCGAGGCCGCACGGGCCGGCCCCCGGTTAATGCCCCAGGCCGGAGACCGCGCCTGTGCGCCTCGCCTCGAACCGCCCCGTGCGCCCGTCCTCGTACCCTGGGCGCATGGGCCTGCGCGCGGAACTGCCGGTCGTCGGGGCGGTGGCCGCCGGCGGCGCCCTCGGTGCGACCGCGCGCTACGGCGCGGCGCTGCTCTGGCCGACCCCCGAAGGCGCCTTCCCCTGGACGACGTTCACGGTGAACGCGAGCGGCTGCGCGCTGCTCGGTGTCCTGATGGTCCTCCTGACGGAGCCTCCCGCCGCGCCGCACCCGCTCCTGCGCCCCCTCCTCGGCACCGGGTTCTGCGGCGGGTTCACCACGTTCTCGACGTACAGCCTCGACACGCAGCGTCTGCTGAGCGCGGGCGACCCGACGCGCGGCCTGCTCTACCTGGGCGCGACCGTGGTCACCGCGCTCGCCGCCGTCCTGATCGGGATCGTCGTGACCAGGGCCGTACGCGGACGGGCGGCGCCCGCGTGAACTGGCTGCTCGTCGTCGCGGGAGCCGCCGTCGGCGCGCCCCTGCGGTACCTCACGGACCGTGCGATGAAGGCGTGGTTCGGCCCCGGCCTCCCCTGGGGCACGTTCACGGTGAACGTCGTCGGCTCGTTCGTGCTCGGACTGCTGGCCGGGGTCGCCTCCGCGCAGACGTACCTGCTTCTCGGCACGGGCCTGTGCGGCGCCCTCACGACGTACTCGACCTTCTCGTACGAGACGTACGCCCTGTACGAGCGCGGGGCGAAGGGGTACGCGGTGCTGAACGTGGCCGGGAGCCTCGCCGCCGGACTCGGAGCCGTATGGCTGGGAGTGACGACGGCCGGGCTGCTGTGAGGCCAGGCCACAGGCATTGTCGCCGGTCAGCCGGGGGCCGGGCGTAGAGGACGCGTCAAGACGGGCACGCGGCGCGTCAGAGGCACGTCAACGACCGCGGTGGGCGGCCGGGCGCGAGGTTTCCTCATCTCGTCCGAGAATCCGTTCTTCCCTCTTCCTGCATCCGGGAGCTCACGATGGCCGACGTGGCCTTCGTCGTCACCACGGTCGCGGTCTTCGCGCTGGTGGCCTTCATCGCCAAGGGGGTGGCCAAGCTGTGAGCGCCGAGAACATCGTCGGTCTCCTCGTGGCCGCCGCCCTGCTTGGCTATCTCGTCCTCGCCCTCGTCAAGCCCGAGAGGTTCTGAGGCCGCCCCATGAGTCCCGTCCTGGCTGGAGTCCTCCAGCTGCTCGCCCTGGTCGTCGCGCTCGGCCTCTCGTACCGCCCGCTCGGTGACCACATGGCCCGGGTCTACTCCTCCGACCGGCACCTCCGGGTGGAGAAGTGGATCTACCGGGGCATCGGCGCCGACCCCACGGTGGAGATGCGCTGGCCCGCCTACCTGCGCGGCGTCCTGGCCTTCTCCGCCGTCGGTGTCCTCTTCCTCTACCTGCTCCAGCGGGCGCAGGGCGCGCTGCCCGGCTCGCTCGGCTTCGCGTCGATCGACCCGGACCAGGCGTTCAACACCGCCGCCTCCTTCGTGTCCAACACCAACTGGCAGTCGTACTACGGCGAACAGGCCATGGGCCACGTCGTGCAGACCGGCGGCCTCGCGGTGCAGAACTTCGTCTCCGCGGCGGTCGGGATCGCGGTCGCGGTGGCGTTCGTCCGTGGCTTCGCCCGCTCGCGCACGGGCGAGCTCGGCAACTTCTGGGCCGACCTGGTCCAGGGTGTCGTCCGGATCCTGCTGCCGATCTCCGTGATCGGCGCCCTCGTCCTCGTCGCCTGTGGCGCGATCCAGAACTTCTCCGGCATCCACGAGGTCGGGCAGTTCACGGGCGGGACGCAGCAGTGGAACGGCGGCGCGGTCGCCTCGCAGGAGGTCATCAAGGAGCTGGGCACGAACGGCGGCGGATACTTCAACGCCAACTCGGCCCACCCCTTCGAGAACCCGAACGGTCTGTCGAACCTCTTCGAGATCTACCTGATCCTGCTGATCCCCTTCGCGCTGACCCGGACCTTCGGCCGGATGGTCGGCAGCGTCAAGCAGGGGTACGCGATCCTCGGCACGATGGCCACGATCTGGCTCGGCTTCACCGCGCTCATGATGGGGACCGAGTTCGCGCACCACGGCCCCGCCTTCGACCTCGCGGGCGGTGCCATGGAAGGCAAGGAGACCCGGTTCGGGATCGCCGGCTCCTCGCTCTTCGCGGTGGCGACCACGCTCACCTCCACCGGCGCGGTGAACTCCTTCCACTCCTCGTACACCGGTCTCGGCGGCGGGATCACGATGCTGGGCATGCAGCTCGGCGAGCTCGCGCCCGGCGGGGTCGGCTCCGGCCTCTACGGCATGCTGGTCATGGCGGTCATCGCGGTGTTCATCGCCGGACTGATGGTCGGCCGCACCCCGGAGTACCTGGGGAAGAAGATCGGCGTCCGCGAGATCAAGCACGCCGCCTGCTACCTCCTCGTCACCCCCGCGCTCGTCCTCGGCTTCACCGCCGTCGCCATGGCCCTGGACACCCCGTCGCAGTCGATGACCAACACCGGCGCGCACGGCTTCTCCGAGATCCTCTACGCCTACACGTCCGGCGCCCACAACAACGGCTCCGCGTTCGCCGGTCTCGACGCCGACACCCCGTGGTTCAACACGACCCTCGGCATCGTGATGCTCCTCGGCCGGTTCCTGCCCATGGTGTTCGTCCTCGCGCTCGCCGGTTCGCTGGCCGAGCAGACGCCCGTACCGAAGACGGCGGGCACCCTGCGGACCGAGAAACCGCTGTTCACCGGTCTCCTCGGCGGCACGATCCTCGTCGTCGCCGGCCTCACCTACTTCCCGGCCCTCGCGCTGGGACCGCTCGCCGAAGGGCTCGCAGCATGAGCACCACCACTCCCACCCGGCCCCCACGGACCGAGGTGCCCACCGCCCGGCCGGCCGGAGCCGGACGCGTCGGCGGCGGACTGTTCGACCCGAAACAGCTGGTGACGTCCCTCCCCGACGCGATCAGGAAGCTCGACCCCCGGGTCATGGCCAGGTCGCCCGTCATGTTCGTGGTGCTCGTCGGCTCGCTGCTCACCACCGTCCTCGCCGCCATGGACCCGGGGGACCGGTTCGGCTGGGCGATCACCGCCTGGCTGTGGCTCACCACGGTCTTCGCCAACCTGGCGGAGGCGGTGGCCGAGGGCCGGGGCAAGGCACAGGCCGACACCCTGCGCAGGGCCAGGACGGACACGGTCGCGCGCAGGCTCACCGGCGCGGACGAGGAACGGGTGCCCGGCACCGAACTGCGCGTCGGAGACCTGGTGGTCTGCGAGGCCGGCGACGTCGTCCCCGGCGACGGGGACGTCGTCGAGGGAGTGGCGTCCGTCGACGAGTCCGCGATCACGGGCGAGTCGGCGCCGGTGATCCGCGAGTCCGGCGGCGACCGCTGCGCGGTGACGGGCGGGACGAAGGTGCTGTCGGACCGGATCGTCGTGAAGATCACGACGAGGCCCGGCGAGACGTTCGTCGACCGGATGATCGGCCTCGTGGAGGGCGCCGCACGGCAGAAGACCCCCAACGAGATCGCGCTCGACATCCTCCTCGCCTCCCTGACCATCGTCTTCCTGCTGGCCGTCGTCACCCTCAAGCCCTTCGCGATCTACGCGGGTGCCGACGAGCAGACGTCGATGATCGTCCTGACGGCCCTGCTGGTGTGCCTGATCCCGACGACGATCGGCGCCCTGCTCTCCGCGATCGGCATCGCCGGCATGGACCGGCTCGTCCAGCGCAACGTCCTCGCGACATCGGGCCGCGCGGTCGAGGCGGCGGGCGACGTGTCGACGCTGCTGCTCGACAAGACGGGCACGATCACCCTGGGCGACCGGCGGGCGGCGGAGTTCGTGCCGGTCCGGGGCGCCACCGAGGCCGAACTGGCGGACGCCGCCCAGCTGTCCTCGCTCGCCGACGAGACCCCGGAGGGCCGCTCGATCGTCGTCCTCGCCGAGGAGCGGTACGGCCTCCGCGAACGCCACCCGGGCGAACTGACGGGAGCCGTGTGGACCGGGTTCACCGCCAGGACCCGCATGTCCGGCGTGGACGTCGACGGGCGCAGCGTACGCAAGGGCGCGGCCGGGTCGGTCATGGCGTGGGTGAAGGAACGGGGAGGCGGCGTCTGCGAGGACGTGCGGGCGCTGGCCGACCGGATCTCCGAAGCCGGCGGTACGCCGCTGCTCGTCGCCCTGGAGGACGACGGGGGCGCCCGGGTCCTCGGGGTCGTCCACCTCAAGGACGTCGTCAAGGACGGCATGCCGGAGCGTTTCGACGAGTTGCGCCGCATGGGCATCCGTACCGTCATGATCACCGGCGACAACCCGCTCACCGCGAAGGCGATCGCCGAGGAGGCGGGCGTCGACGACTTCCTCGCGGAGGCGACGCCCGAGGACAAGATGGCGCTCATCAAGCGCGAGCAGGCCGGCGGGAAGCTCGTCGCCATGACCGGCGACGGCACGCACGACGCCCCGGCGCTCGCCCAGGCGGACGTCGGCGTGGCGATGAACACGGGCACGTCGGCCGCGAAGGAGGCCGGCAACATGGTCGACCTCGACTCCGACCCGACGAAGCTCATCGAGATCGTCGGGATCGGCAAGCAACTCCTCATCACCCGGGGCGCCCTGACGACGTTCTCGATCGCCAACGACGTCGCCAAGTACTTCGCGATCATCCCCGCCATGTTCACGGTGGCCTACCCGGGCCTCGACCGGCTGAACATCATGGGCCTGGCCTCGCCCCAGTCCGCGATCCTCTCGGCCGTCGTCTTCAACGCGTTGGTCATCGTCGCCCTGGTGCCGCTCGCCCTGAGGGGCGTGCGGTACCGGCCGAGCAGCGCCGACGCGATGCTCCGCCGGAACCTCGGCCTCTACGGCCTCGGCGGACTCATCGCCCCCTTCATCGGCATCAAGACCATCGACCTGCTCCTCTCCCTCGTCCCCGGGCTGAGCTGAACCGGAAAGCGTGCTGACCGACCATGACGAACACCTCCGCAGGAAACACGGGACGCCTGCTCCGGGCGGGCCTGCGCGCCCTCCTCGTCCTCACCGCCGTGTGCGGCGTCCTCTACCCGATGGCCGTCACCGGCGTCGCCCAACTCGCCTTCCCCGCCCAGGCGAACGGCTCCCAGCTCAAGGACGGCAGCGGGAGGACCGTCGGCTCCTCGCTCATCGGCCAGACCTATCCGGCCGACGGGAAGCCCGACCCGCGCTGGTTCCGGCCGCGCCCGTCCCACGGCCTGGGTGCCAACAGCGTCAACACCCGGTACGAGCTGATCCTCTCCGGCGCCACCAACCGCTCCGGCGACAACGCCGAACTCATCCAGTGGGTCGAGGAGGCCAAGGCAACCGTGATCCGGGACGACTCGGTCCCCGGCCACCCGGTGCGGCCCTCCGACGTGCCGCCGGACGCCGTCACCTCCTCCGGCTCCGGCCTGGACCCGCACATCTCCCCGGCGTACGCGGAGCTCCAGGTCCACCGGGTCGCGGCCCGCAACCACCTCACCGTCGCCCAGGTCGCCGGGCTGGTCGCCGACCACACCGAGGACCGGATCCTCGGCTTCATCGGCGAGCCCCGGGTGAACGTGCTGCGACTGAACATCGCGCTGAGGGAGCTGGTGGCGTCGACGGCGGCCTCCGGCTGAGAACGGCGCTGCGGGAGGCGGTGTCGCCCACGGCGCCCTCCGATCGAGGAGCGCCCGTCAGAGGTCCGTCGGCAGGATCCGGCTCTCGACCGCCGGCAGGCCCTTGACCCACCAGTGGTCGTAGCGGCGGTAGAGGAACGGGTCCCGGCCGGCGAGGAGAGCGCCGAGGGCCCCCGCCTCCGCCGCGAGGGCCTCCCAGACGTCGGCGGGCAGCGGGTGGAAGGCCGAGGCCTCGATGCCGCCGGCGACCGGCCGCCAGACCCCGGCGACGTACCCGTCGACGAGGAGCGTCGGCAGCGTGTCGCCGTTCACGCGGATCACCTGCTTGCGGTACGCGGCCGGGAGGACCCGGCCCCGGTCCGCGTAGGCCAGCAGGACGCTGTCCCACATGGCCATGAACCGGGGCGGCGCGGGGACGTCCTCACCGGGCAGCGGCGCACCGGGCACGTCGTACAGCACCGTCCCGTCCGGCCCCTCCAGTTGGTCGAGGTGCCCGTCGAGCGCCCGCACCGCCTCGCGCACCTTGCCCCGGGGCGCCGTCGTGAACTGCGCCATGTCGGGGACGGACGCCGGACCGAAGCCCTCCAGATAGCGCCGGATCAGGGTGGCGAGCCCCGCCGTCGCGGCCTCCGGGTCGGCCAGGACCGGCAGCGCGCTCGCCGTCACGAACGCCTGCGCCGTCCCGAACGACCACGGCGGACCCGTCGGCGCGTGCCACAGCGGCGCGTACTGGCGGATCATCCGCCACACCACGGCCTCCACCGGCCCGCCCCGCACCTCCTCGATACGGGACCGCAACTGGGCGCCGGTCCGTGCCTCACCGGCGTACGCGAGGAGGTCGGGCAGCAGCCCGTCGGCGTCGGCGGCCGTGAACCCCGCCGCCTTGTACCGCGGGTCGTGCAGCCGGGAGCCGCGCAGCGTCGGCTCCATGCCCTCCCGGAACGCCCGGTAGTCCCCGGCGTGCACCAGGTGCAGGGTGAGCCGCATCAGGGTCGACCGCACCAACTCGAAGCCGTCGACGGCCTCGTCGAGCCGCGCCGGGTCGAAGCCGGCGACCCGGTTCCACAGGGCCACGTAGGGCGAGCCCGGGTGCTGCGCCTGGAGCGCCACCACCCGCCGTACGGCCTCCTCGACGCCGACCGGAGCCCGGTCGAGGAGCAACTGCCGTGCCAGGGTTGAGCGGTTGAGTGCGCGCGCGCTGATCACCATGGCGCGATTGTCCCCCTGACGCCACGGCGACTCACCGTAGGGTCATGGCCATGGAAGCCACGCCGACCCGCACACCCCCACACCGACCGCGGGAGGAACGGAACACACCGCCGACCACCCCGACGAGGGGCACGCGCGCGGGGGGAGGGCGGAGGACCGGGGAGGCGGAGGGTTCCGGGCCGGCGGATGCTGGAGAGGCGCAGGGCTCCGGACCGGGCCACGTTGGAGAGGCACAAGGCTTGTGGCCGAGGACCGGGGAGGCGCGGGGCACCGGGCTGAGGACCGGGACGCGGCAAGGTTTCGGGCCGAGGGCCGGGGAAGCGCAAGGCACCGGGCCGGGGTCGTGGCGGGACGGCCTCGTGTCGTCCGTCCGGGAGACGGCGCAGGGCTCGGGGCCGCGATCGTGGCGACGCGGTCTCGCGCTGACCGCGCTGTGCTTCCTCGTCTGCTGCGGCCTCGGGATGCAGTCATGGATCGCGCTGCGGCTCACCGGATTCGACCTCGGCATCTTCGACCAGGCGGTCCGCGCGTACGCGAACGGCGAGCTGCCGAGGTCGCCGATCAAGAACGTGCACCATGAGTTCCCGCCCGGATTCTCGCTCCTCGGCGACCACTTCACCCCCGCCCTCGCGCTGCTCGCGCCGCTGTACTGGCTGTGGGACGACCCGCGGGTCCTCGTCCTCGCCCAGGCCGCGCTGTTCGCGGCCGGCGTGCCGGTGGTCCGGCGCATCGCACGGCACTGCTTCGCGGACGCGGACCCGCTGACCGTACGCCGGGCGGCGGACGTCGCCGGGCTCGTGTACGGCCTCGGCTGGCCGCTCCTGAACTCCTCGTACACCGGCTTCCACGAGGTCGCCTTCGCGGTGCCGTTCACCCTCCTCATGCTGGAGCGGGGCCTGGCCCACCGGTACGGCGCGGCGGCCTGCTGGGCGGCCCTGCTGTGCACGGCGAAGGAGGACATGGGGCTCGTCGTCGGAGCGTTCGGCCTGGTCCTGGCGGCGCGGGCCCGTCGCGCCGGCCACCGCGGCGGCCGCACCACGGGGCTCGTGCTCGCCGTGGCCGGGCCGCTGGTCTCCGCCGTCGTCATCGTCCGGTTCCTGCCGGCGATGGGCGGACCGGAGGGCTACTACTGGTCGTACGGACGCCTCGGCGCCGACCCGGGGGACGCGCTCGCCCATGTCGTCGCCCCGTGGGTCCTGCTCCAGGTCGCCGCGACCCCGTTCGTGAAGGTCGCCATGGTGGCCTGGATCGTGGGCAGCCTGGCGCTGCTCCCGCTCCGCTCCCGCACCTTCCTGCTCGCCGTGCCCCTCCTCGCGGAACGGGTCCTCTCGGACAACCCGAACCACTGGCCGGTGATCAACCACTACGACGCCTTCCTGTGGCCCGTCCTGGTGACGGCGGCGCTGGAGGCGGCGGCCGGGCTGCACCGCGGCAACCGCGCGGTGTTCCGCCGGTGGGCGGTCGGCGCGGGCGCCCTCGCCTCGGCGGCGGCCGTCGCCCTCGGCCTCAACCTCCTGTTCCGCCCGGACTTCTGGCGCCCGTCGCCGGACAAGAGCCCCCTCGCGACGGCAGCGGAACTCATCCCGGACGGCGTGACGGTGGAGGCGGACAACACGATCGCCCCCCGTCTCACCGCCCGTACCCACGTGGTCATCGCCGACGCGACACCGCGCGGGGCGGACTGGGTGCTGCTCCGCACGCAGAACCGGACGTTCCCCTTCGCCTCGACCGAGGACCAGCAGGAGCGCGTCCGGCTTCTGCTCGCCCACGGCTACACCCGGGTCTGGGACCACGCCGGCACGGTCCTGCTCCACCGGACCGACCCCGACACCCCCATCCCCGGCATGCGCCTCCCCGGCCCCACCAGCACCCCGGTCCGCGAGTCCGTCCCGGCGGACGTGGGAGGGAACCTGCTGCTCAGGTAGGGAGCGCGTTCACCCGGAGACCGTCTGGGGGCGTTCCTTGGCGAGGCTGACGCGCACGAGGGCGGCGGCGAGCCGGGCCAGGTCCTCGGGCGGGACGTGCCGGGCGAGGCCGGCCGGGGTGTGGGGAAGGCCGAGGCGGCCGGCGGTCGCCAGGGACCGCTCGTCGAAGAACGGGCGCAGCTCAGGCCACACGGCCTGGACCTCGCGGCAGAAGATGCCGGAGCCCACCGGGCCGATCCTGGGCACCTCGCGCAACAGCCGGCGCAGCTCCTCCGCGTCACCGGCCGCCTCCTCGCGGAGCCGGCGCAGATCACCCTGGTACCGGTCGATGACCAGCGCCGCTCCCTTGCCGAGCGCGGTCGCGGTGCTCTCGTCGTACCGCACGTAATGAGCCCGCCCGAAGGCGTCCACGCGTGCCTGCCAGGCGGAGTCCGCCATGGCCCGGGGCGTCCGCAGCCCGGCCGTGAAGAGTTCACGCGCGGCGGCGGTGGCGATGTCGGCCTTGATGCGGACGGAACACAGAACGGTGAGCACGAGGAGCTGGTACAACGGGGCGGGCTCGTCCCGCAACGCGATCCCGGCCTCGTCGGCATAGGTCCGCCCATGCTCCCGCAGAAGCCGGTCGATCGTCTCGGCACTGTTCACGGAACGCTCCTCCGCCGTCGCGCGGTGGCCGGGGGAAATCCCCTCCCCGGGCGGCTACCCCGCGGACGCCCGGTCACCCACCCGTGCGAGCGACACGCCCGTACCACGGACCGGGGTCATGCGGGAGGAACCCTCGCTCGTCCGGAAGGACGGAGAGGTAGACGCTGCACGTCGTGCCCGTGCCGGCGCCCCGGTAGTCGAACCGGATTCCCGATGCCTCGTCGGGCCAGGTGTCGAACACCCAGGTCGCCGAACCGGTGTACGCGGGCCGAACCGTATCGGCGGACTGTCCACAGCCCGTCTCGGGCTCACTCACCCGCTCCAGCTCCGCTGAACCGTTCGCCCGAACCGTCAGACGCCCTGCGCCCGAAGCCGCCCAGACCCCCTCCACGTCAGCGACGGTGAGGGCCGGTCGGCTGTGGGTCGCCGGTCAGGTCCACGAGGAACGCGGCCGCCGTCACGACGAGAGACCCGCCCGCGGCCCCCATCCACCAGACAAGCCTTCGCGGTCGACCAGACACGGCACCCCCTCATCCACCCCCTCGCGCAGGGACTCTGAGGCCCCCGAGGTCAAACCTCGCGGGGATCACGCGGCAGCGGAGGCCGCCTTGGTCAGCAGTTGGCCCATGGCGGCGAGGACGGCGGGTTCGACCCGGTAGTAGACCCAGGTGCCGCGCCGCTCGGAGGAGAGCAGCCCGGCCTCCTTCAGCTTCTTGAGGTGATGGGACACCGTGGGCTGCGAGACGCCGACGTCGGAGATGTCGCAGACGCACGCTTCTCCGCCCTCGTGCGAGGCGACGGCCGAGAACAGCCGCAGCCGGACCGGATCGCCCAGGGCCTTGAACATCAGGGCGGTGCGTTCGGCTTCGTCCGCCGTCAGAGGGCGCTCGTTCAACGGCGGGCAGCAGGCCTCGACGGCGGGTTCCAGGAGCGGCAACACCTTGGCATTCGACATACGTCTATGTTGACACACGTCGAAGCAGGTCCGTGTCGTGAACGCCGCTGACGAGCGCCCTGCGGGGCCCCGCCCCGGCATGGCGACGCTGCCCCGCCCTTGGACGGCAGGAGGGCCGGTCGTGAAGCCCACCCGGATCCGGCCGCGCAGGACCTGCGCCGCCGTCGCGGCGGCACGTGTGCTCGCCCCACCGATAGCGGCGGCTCCCGCGTACGGGGCCGTTCCGGCGGTCTCCCCGTCCGCCGGCCGCTCCCGCCCCGCACGCCGAAGAGCCCCTGTCGACCACGTCTACCCGGGCCCCGAGCCGGTCGCGCCACTACGGCGCGGTTCGAGGCCGGATATAGGTCGACGCGCCGCACCGAACGCCCCTGCTTCCGCAACGCTGCGCTCGGGGTGAAGGAATACCTGCGTCCGCCGCCGGAGAATTTAACATCCTTCGCGGGAAGGCTCTTTATCGCGACACGCAACGGTAAAGGGTTGACCCGCATCGGCCGCGATGGCGTGCTACTGTCGACATCAGTTGCAGTTTTGGTACCCACAAGCTTCAAGCGCCTGAAGTCGGCCTCCGTGCCGCATGGAAGCGTTTTGCATTTCCGGTTTTTCCGGGCGGGGCATCATCGCGGCGACACGCCATCCGTACAGTACGGATGGCGGCGTACTGCCCAAAGGAGATAAGACATGGCTACTGGCACTGTGAAGTGGTTCAACGCGGAAAAGGGTTTCGGCTTCATCGAGCAGGACGGTGGCGGCGCTGACGTGTTCGCCCACTACTCGAACATCGCCGCCCAGGGCTTCCGCGAGCTGCTCGAAGGCCAGAAGGTCTCGTTCGACATCGCGCAGGGCCAGAAGGGCCCGACGGCGGAGAACATCGTTCCCGCCTGACGCTGACGCGCACTTCGTAGCTGGGGCCCACATCCTTCGGGGTGTGGGCCCCAGCTACATGTGTTTTTCGCCGATTCTGTCGCGCCGACGGTGCGGGAACCCTTCCCCCGCGGTGAGTTCTATTCGAGCATTCCCTTCGGGTCGCGGCCGGAATTCCCCACGCGGCGTATGCGCCGCCGAATTCTCGTGGGTGGCGACGGATTCGGCCACCCGATAGAGAGGGAGAACTTTTCCCTTAGCGCGCCGCGCCCCGACCGCCGGCCGCCAGGGCATCGTGACCGGTCGGGCTACCGAGCGAGTAGAGCCGTCACCGTCTTCCCGCCGGAGGCCCTCCGAGTGACCGCGGTCGCTCGGGCGAGCCGGTTGACCATGGCCCAGCCGAAGCCTCCGGTGCCGCTGTCGAGATCAGGGGTACGCATCCGCGGCGCGTGGGGGTTGTGGTCGTGCGCGGCCACCTCGATGCTGTCCGGGTACGCCGTCAGATCGAGGGTGCAGGCGCCGCCGCCGTGGCGCAGGGCGTTGGTGACGAGTTCCGAGACCACGAGGGCCACGATCTCGGCGACCTCGGACGCGAGCGACGGAACGAGTCCGTCGAGGAAGTGCCGAGCGCTGTCGCGCGCGACGGCGACGGATCCCGCAGGGCGGTCGGTCGCGACGTCGACGCTCATCGTGTCCATCAGGTCCCCCTGCTCTCGGGCTGGATCATCCGTGCCGTGTTCTCCCTGCGCGTTGCGTGTGCCCCGACACACGGCGGTCAACCCGTCCGGTGCCTGCTCCGTGCGCCATCCGCGTCCCTGCTCGGGCGAGGCCGATTACCTCACTGACGTGGGCCTGGAAATCTATGTCGGCGGGAGTAGACATTGGGGGGTGTCACAGCTATGGTTTCTCTCGTAGCCCAGAGAGACAGCAGGGCCCGGCAGAGATGAACTGCCGGGCAGCAGTACCAGCAGTACAGCTAGTTGCAGTCGCAGGACGGTGCGGCGGTGGAGTTTCGAAGCCAGGGTGGTTGCAGGACGGCGACGAGGCTGGCGGCCGGACCGGGTAGCCCGCAGTGATCAGGGGCCGCCATGAGGAACGCAGTTCGCAGTACCCAGCAGTGAAGTGATGAAGCAGTGAAGTGGGCAGCACCTCGGTGAAGGCGTCGGCTGCGGACGCGCGCGCCGGGAGGTTCGGCAGTGGGGTTCTAAGCCAGAGCAGACGCAGGATGGGCAACGGGGCTGGCTGCCGAAGAGTGGCGCTGTCGCAGGCCACCGAGCAGTACGCATCACCAGCAGTTCGCGGTAACAGCAGTTCAGTAGTACGCAGTTCAGCAATACGCAGTACACCCGTGGTAAGAAGTTGATCACCGAGGGAAGAACGGAGGGGCGAAGCGCCATCAGGATCGCCCGGACGGAAGTCTTGAGTCCGGGTACCGCAGGACATCGATAGTGAGGTGGTCTCCGGTCAAGCAACCGCGATCCCCGCAATCCCGACAGCAGTCACGTCGGGCCTGCGGACACAGAAGGCCGGCGCAGTCTCAGGGTCGGCCGATGGTGTAGAAGTTCCTTCGGGGCCCTGGTGCCGTACGGCACCAGGGCCCCTCCACGCGTCCCTGAGAGAGGTGCAGATGACAGCAGACGACTCGTACGGCCGTCTCGACGACGACGACTACCCCGCCTTCACGATGGGCAGGGCCGCCGAGATGCTCGGCACCACCCAGGGCTTCCTCCGGGCCATCGGCGAAGCCCGCCTCATCACCCCGCTCCGTTCCGAGGGCGGCCACCGCCGCTACTCCCGCTACCAGCTGCGCATCGCGGCCCGCGCCCGGGAACTCGTCGACCAGGGCACCCCGATCGAGGCCGCCTGCCGCATCATCGTCCTGGAAGACCAGCTCGAAGAAGCCCAGCGCATCAACGCCGAATACCGCCGCGCCGCCGACGCGGCCGACCCGCCGACCGCGGCCTGAGACGGTGCGTGCCCGCCGGACACCGGCGGGCTCCGCGCACACTTCAAGGGCGTTTCCTCTGGTGACACGGTGTGCGGACGTGTACCGTCCCGGTTAGCTGTCGTGGTTCGGAAGTTCCCTTGCCCATGCCTTCGGCGTGGGTTTTTTGCTGTGCTGTGCCGCAGGAACCAGGGCGATCACCTCCGCCTTCCGCATCGTGCGGGAGGCGTTCCATCGACTGGAAGGCATGAGACATGGCTACCGGAACTGTGAAGTGGTTCAACGCGGAGAAGGGCTTCGGCTTCATCGCCCAGGACGGCGGCGGCCCGGACGTCTTCGCCCACTACTCGGCGATCAACTCGACGGGCTTCCGTGAGCTCCAGGAGGGCCAGGCCGTGACGTTCGACGTCACCCAGGGCCAGAAGGGCCCCCAGGCGGAGAACATCAACCTCGCCTGATCTCCCTCAGTCCGTCAGCGGAGCCCCGGGGCACCGGACTCAGGGCGCACGGCTTGTTCGTGCGCCCTGAGCGCCCCCGGGCTCCGCTGACGGCGTTCTCGGCCCCGTGGAGCCCGGCGACGCACGCCGGGCGGCCCGCAGCCCGCAGCCACGCTGTCCGTCCTGCCGCCGAGCCGGAGCCCGAGCTTCCCGAGCCGGAGCCGGGCGCCCCGAGCCGGAGCCCGAGCCTCCTGACCCAGAGGACGAGACCCACTGCCCCGCTGCCGTATCGGGGCCACCTCTGGCCGGTTCGAGCCGGACGGGCCCAACCGTGCGAGATCCTCTTCCCCGCACCCCCGCACCCGACCGAAATCCCCCCGACCAGCAAAAAGACCCTCCCGAAGGAGGGTCTGGCGCGGAGCGCCCCCGGCAGGACTCGAACCTGCGGCCAAGTGCTTAGAAGGCACCTTTTCCAATTCCCCATAGCGCTATGACAAACGCGCAGCTTAGAGAGGTGGCAGCGCCTGGGTCAACGCGGCATTGGAATGCTAAGCACCTAACCCTAGACAGCCTGGAACAGGTGCTTAGACGTTCCAGGTGGACATATGGACGGCGATAGTTTCGTTTTGGCGAAGGCGCAGAGCATCGAGCGCACGCCCGTCACCGTGGCTCTTTAGTTGCTTCGCCGAACTGAGGAACCCTAAGGGATTGGCGTGATTAGCTAGCAGCGGGGACACGTCCCACACCAAGCAACGTCCCGTGTCGTCACCTGCTGTAACACCGCTTAGCTATGCACCGGCTGCTCACGCCAGCCTCTCCAGCTTCTCCAGCCTCTCCCGCTCACGCCTGTTGCGCTCCCTGATCTCAGCCGGAGTCATGCTCGCCAGGTCCACCTCTTCCGCGTCAGCTAGCCCCGAGAAGCCCGCTTCCTCCGCAGCGGCGAACAGCTTCCCGCCTACGCCGTCCACGCACATCGCCTGACCCTCGTCACCCCTCCACGCGACCACAGGCAGGTACGAGACCGTGCCGTCGTCCTCACCCTCGAACCTCGCGAACCACACTCCATGCGGAGCAGCGATCATCGACACCTGTCCCACACCAGCCTTTCGTTGTCAGTCGTCTCTCATATCCGCGTTAGTCGTTGCGTGTTGCTCCCGCGCTCAACACGCAACACGCAACACGCAACGCTGCGAGTTCGAATCGCAACTACCAAAAAACGCCCAGAACTATATAAAGTAAATAATCCACCTTGTATGTATAGGTCCTGCGCCTTCGTCGTTGCGTCTCGCAGCAACTCGCAACGTTGCGTGTTGCTCAACGTTGCGAGTTGCGTTGCGAGTTAGAGGACCCGCTAGAGCTTGATCCAGCTCACGCTGTCCTTTCGCTTCCCCTGTTCCCGTCGAGCCTTCGAGTCGCGCTCCAGTCGCGCCAGAGCCTCCGGCAGGTAGTCCTTGAACCGCGCCGGACAGCGCCGCTTCAACTCGCCCTCCCGCACGCTCCCCTCAGCCTTGAGCTTGTTCCAGGCCCAGTCCTCGGCGTCGTTGACTTTGTGCACCTCCTCAGACGCGGCGATCTGCTCCGCGCCCCGCAGCTTGCCCCGGCTGCGCGCCTCCTCCACGGACATGGCCTTGAGTGCTTCCACCACCCGATCCCGCGTCGCGTCCGAGACACCCATCAGCACACCCGATAGGTCCCAGTCCTCGTCACTGACCGCCGCTCGTCCGTCCAGGAAAGCGAGAATCGCCGCCGCCTTGAGCCTCGACAGGTTCCGGTGCGAGTCCAGCTCATCCACGATCACGCGTCCCCGCATACGGTCGCTGCGGTCCTTGCGGATCTCCCGCCGGATCGCCTCGGAGATCGGCACGGAGTACTGCCCGCCGTTGTTCAGTGCGTGCTCCAGGTCCCCCGTAGGCAGCGCCCAGCTCAGCGGCGCCGGCTCAGGCAGATCGTCGTCCGGTGCATCCAGGTCCCTGGCCGGGAACCAGAGGAACCGCTGAGGCAGACCTGAGCCCGCCGCGTCCAGCAGAGACCGCGCCCGCTTCGGCTGCACGCCGCAGACCAGCGTCAGGCGGTACGTGTGCTCATTCATCGGCAGCCGCTTGCCCTTGTCCACGTAGGCGAAGCCGAGCGGCTCGCCCACCCACGCAGAACACAGGGTTGGGGTGATCGTGGAGGCACTGCGGCTCTGCATAGCCGTGAGGCTGTCGATCTCGTTGACCATGAACATCACGGCCTCGGTGTGCTGGTGAAGTTCGCCGTCCTTCCGCTCCATGAACTGGTGCCCGATGCCTTCACCCGAGCCGAGGTTGATGGACGAGAGGCTGTACCGCGTCTCGATGCAGTCGCGCGCCGTGCCGACCGCCGTGCCCTTGCCCAGGCCCGAGTCGTCCGCGAGGGCGACGAACAGGTTCAGGCTCGCCTTCGTGCCGACCGTCGGCGGCAGGGTGACCCCCGGCGGGATCCATCCCGCCACACGAGCCAGCACGATCCCCAGCACCGCCCACGGCGAGACGAGACGGGAGCGAGAGAAGTCGCGGATGTGAGACAGGTACGGCCGGGCGTTCCAGAACTCGTCGTCCTTCACCGGCTCGGCCTCAGGCTCCGGGTCGTATGCGGTTTCGGGCTGGTGTGGCACAGCCGGAGCGCTGCCCGCCTCTCGCCGCCAGATGCGGGCCACGTCCTTCTGGATGGAGTAGCCGTTCTCCTCCTCCTGCTTGTCCAGCAGCGGCTCGCAGGTCATGGCGTAGGCGTAGGCGACATCTACCGAAAGGCCGCGCTTGATGCACTCCATGACGATGGGGTACGTCGCCATGTAACGACGGTAGGAGGGGTCCTGCCCGAAACGCTGGTTCGCCTTGCGCACCTCGTTCTTGATGAACGGGTGGTCGTTGACCTTGAAGCCCTCGGGGATGGAGGGCAACGCGCTGAGAGCTCCTGTCGGCGTCTCTCGCTCGCTCGTGACACGAGACTGAGCAGTGATGCTCTCGCCGTCCATACGGAGCGCCTGAGCGACGCTGGAGAGCGTCTGACGAGACGACGACAGACGCACAGTGCGACAGCGCACCGGCTCGCCCTTGCGGTTGTACGAGCCAGGCACCCGCAGGAACGACGCCGGGTTCTGCTTGCTGTCCCCTCCAAGAGCCACACGAAGAGCCTGGTTCAGCTCCTTGATGACGCTCGGGGGGTGTGGCGTGTCCAGAGGCACGTAGACGTGGTGACGGCCCGGCCCACCCGATTCGTTCACGGTGGCGTCCAGGCGCTCAATGAGGGCCTGCTGATCCTCGGTGAACTCGTGGTCCACGTCAGACGAGATGACCGCCGCGTCCTGTGCGGTTGCCTCGCTCGGCATTCCACCGCCGCTCATCGGGACCGGCGCGAAGAACAGCTCGGTGTTGCCCTTGGCCGCGTGGCTCAGAAGGTGAGGCATGTACATCGGCTTGGGCTTGATGCGAGCGTGAACCTCAGGGACGATCTTCCCGGCCGAGTTCCTACCAGGGCTGGTGATGAACGTGATTTCTGCGGGCTTAGAGCCATAGATTGTCGTGAAGAAGTCGGCAGTGCTAATCTGCATTTCGCTTAGTTCCTTTCAGATACCTGATGGTCGAAAGAGCCCCTGCTCCCAACAGGGGCTTTTTCATGGCTGCATTTCCAGGCGAATCACTTCGTGGGCGCGGTAGCAGCCTCCGCCGCACCCTGTGCGGTCGATCCATTCCCTCTGATGTTCCGCGCTTTCGCGAGAGGCCCACAGGCTGACGGTTCGCTGATCGCCGTACCGGTAGGGCTTCCGGCAGTTCGAGACCATCGCATAGCGCAGGTCCGTGCCCGGGTCGAATTCGCGGACCCATTCGGCGCTCCGCCACACGCAGCGGGCGAACGACAGGTAGGTCCTGTGGTGCCTCTCGCAGTTGTGCCGGCGATACACCTTCGGCATCGGACGGAAGTCGATTTCCTGGAGGGTCATGATTCATCGGTCCTGTTCTTCCCTCGGTTCATCGGGTGGGTGATTACAGCTCGTTGATGAGCTTGGTCATGAGTCCCTTGCGGCGAGTGCACCAAGCCTTGGCGTGGCTCGTGTTGTCGTGCTCGCAGTTCGCGTGAAGGTTTCCCTGTCGGCAAGCCTTACGACCTGCCTGGGTGTTGTCGTGGTCACAGGTGCTGTGATCGATATACGTGCGGACGATCCTGGTGTCAGGCTTGTTGAGCATTACGCCCTCCAAATCACGTTGGGTTCCTTTGATCAATCTTCTCGGGTTCGGATTCCTACTCCAAAATTCCGCGCGGCAATACGGGTGCAATGCTTTACGATCTCTTCACAATCGAGCCCATACGCAGAGAGACCCCGCACCAGATTTCAGTACGGGGTCTCTCGTGAATCGACGTGCGCGCACGCGTGTCGGCAATACGCCTCCTCTTGCCGCTAAGCGGATCTCGGCTGGTGTGGAAGATCGCACTGCCACACCCAGCAACGCAAGCGAGCCCGACTACGCTCCGTGTCGAGTTGAAAATGGCGTACCAACCAAGGGTCGAGAAAAGCGCAGGTCACGTGGACGCGTATGGCGTCCGTCACATTCTCGCGCTCTTCGTTCTTTTGGGTGAGTTCCTGGCCCGAGTGCCGCGATCGAGGCATTTTCAAGTGACGGTAATGGGTCTTACGTTCTCGTCGTCAGCAGAAAGCGCGACAGAGGAGAAGCCGTGTACCTGGAAGAGTTCGTGACTGCCCTGTCCGGCGAGTCCGTCGAAACCGCCGTATCCGAGGGGCGGTGCCTGGCCGAGCCGATCGGCTGCGGTGAGTCCACGGTCGACGAGAACGGGAACCTGGAGTACGACTCGGACGACCCGACCGACGAGGTCTGGTACAGCCTGGACTGGCAGATGACGGGCCTATGCCCTGCCTGCCAGGACGAGCTGGACGAGCCGGATGATTACCTGGCTGCGCCGAGCGAGGAGGCCATCGAGACCGCTGTCAGTCTGCTGGACCTCTGGACCGAGCTGGAGCCGGACGACGATAGCGAGTGAGCGCGCGAGACGTAGACGCTATCGACGTCTGTTAGGACGCTAGAACGCGCCTGTAAGGCGCTCAGACTCGCTCGCCGGCGCTCTCGTATCTCGACTATGCGAGAGCGCCCGAGCGGAGCGCACAGGCGATGCCTATGGGTTTAGCACTTACTTGTTAGCCGCTAGCCAAGCTAGGCGACACTTCCTGTTCTGGCGTTTTTCGAGACGGTGACCGCAGGATCGGTGACTGAAGGGGTATGGCTTTCCCGCCATAGCCGCAATCTCCTTCTCGGTCACCCCGATTGCGTTCGGCACCTTCTCTGCCCTCGGGATGCGGAACTGAAGAACACCGCTCTCGTAGGTGGCGGTCGGGCGAGTGCCCCGACACACGCAGAAGTACCCCAGGCGACGGCGGAACTGCCAGACGTCGATTCCATACGCCTCGCTGATTTCGTCATCGGTAAGGGTATGGATCTGGTCGTCCGCGTAATTTCTCCAGGGAACACGGATTACGGCTCCTGCGGTTCGTTCTGCGAGCGGCTGCCACATCCGCTGCTTGCGAATGGTGGTGAGTTCGATCAATCCATCTTCACGAAGTTGATCCAGATACGCCGTGGTGGCGTCACAGTCCTCGGGGAAGAACTTCAAGGCAACGGTTTTCCCCTTAACCCACATCCCGTTCCAGATGAACTCCCTTACGGACGCGAGTAGGTCAGGGTCAAGCTCGGCCATCTGTCACCACCGCTTTCATCATTGCGTGCCACATCGCATCGGCGTATGGGCGTTTCTCCTGGCTCCGACGCTCGGTCGGCTTCGATTGAGCGAGGAGCCGCTTACGGGCCTTGTTCCTTTTCTTCGCCACGGTCAGTACCGGCCCTGACCGAATACTTCTTCAATGTGGCCGTGCCAATGCAGCGTGGCTATCGCGTCTGTGACGTCGTCAGGGTTCTCTTCGAGGAACGCCAGTCGAACCCACAGCCAAGTGAAAGGCTGCTCTCCCAGGTTCGCCCGCATATGCCGAAGGATTTCCCAGGAGAGAGCGGGCATGGGGCCGTATCCGCGACGACGCCTCCGGTTCCGCTTGTAAAGGCGCTTCGGCGCTGGCGGTAGCTCTTGACCCGAACGCCTCATCTCACGGCGGCATCGTGCGCGGGCGACGTTGGTGCCCTCGTGCTCACAGTCAGCGTGCGGGCGGTTGATCCAGTCCAGCCGGTAAACGCTGGTGTGAACTCGGCTCATGGCTTGTCACCTCCCGCGGAATTGAAAATGGATGGCGAAGAAGCTGGGTGTGGTACGGAGCACGGAGAAACGCACCACACCCAGCTTCTATCGGTCAGTGCGGGGTGCCCTCTGGAAGACCTCTCCCACACCGACCGGTCTGTGCGCCGCTAGGCGATCTGGGAGGTCATCAGCGGCGGGCCGGACTGCACGGGCTCGTCGTAGACGTCCTGGGTGCCGTTCGGTACGAACCATCGGTTCAGGTAGCGCATGCCGCCCATGGAGTTCTGTCCCGGCGGGAACGGCGGACGACCCGGCGTCGGCTCGGCCTCGCCGTCGATGACCTTCTGTACGAACTCGGGGATCTCAGCCATGATTCGGCCCTTCCTGTGCGGCTGTGTTGGGGTAGGTGACCCAGCGCGCTACGCGGCGGTCGGTCACCACGTCGAGACCGATCAGGCCGTCGTCGTAGAGGCCCTGGAGGATGCTCTCCATACGGTCGTAGCCGAGGCCGGGGAACTTCGCGTTCAGCTCCCGGTGGGTCAGACCCTCGGCCCTCTCCTGGAGAGCGGCGAGCACCTTCTCAGGGACCGTTACCGCGACGGCCCGCCCGGCGCTCATGACGCGGCCGCGATGGCGGTCTTGGCGCGGGCGACGACCTGCTGGATCGGGTCGATGGTGGCGCTCGGGCTGGACGGAGTGACGGCGACGCTCTCCACACCCGAAGCGGTGGACTGACCCGCCTTGGCCCGGCCGGTGTTGTAGAGGTCCAGGAACATCGCCCGGCGGCGGGCCGTGCCCAGCCCCATCAGGCTGTTGAAGTCCTGGAGGTCCATCGTGATGCTGGCCATCTCCGGGCCCGCCTTTCTTCGAGTAGGTGTGTGGTGCAGTTGGCCGGCTGAGGGCTAGACGTCCCTGCTGCCGAAGAGCCGGGCCATGTGCTTGGAGCTGACGCGGTCGAGCTGGTGCCCGGCGATCTCGCCGTCCGAGGTGACATACGGTTCACCGGGCTGAGCGGCTCCTCGGATCGGTGCCTGGGCTAGCTCTTCCGCCTGGTGGCGCTCCCGCTCGCCCTTGCTGTTCTGCTGGAGCGCCTCATGCACCATGCGGTGACGCTCGTGCTCTCGGGCGGCCTGGTCCTCCTTGGCGATCTCGCGCCGGGCCGTCGCATCGGCCAGGTAGGAGTTTTCGCCCTGAGCCCGGAGCTCACGGGCCCGCTTGGTGACTCGGGCCTCGTAAGCGTTCCGGGCCTTGGCTTCCGCGTGCTGGCGCTCCGAGCGCCGCTGCTCGACCTCCTCGTGGGTCCCGCCGAACCACTCTTCGGCCATCTCCACGGACCTCTGGTCCACTCGCTTGTTGGGGTTCTCGGCAGGCGTGAGGGCGTGGGCGCCGGGCTCGCCCCGTAGCCGGGCCATCAGGATCTCGCCGGTGGTCATGCCCTGGGACATGATTGCTCCGTTTCATTGGATGAGGGTTGGGAGCCGCTTTCTCCTATGCACTTAACGAATCGCATCCGCGTATTCGAGAAGGGGGCGTTTCTTTCCGTCCGGAATTTGCCGCCCTTGTGGGTCATTGCCGCTGTTTCGAGAATGACAGACGCTTGACAAAATGGCAAGGAATTGGTATGGCGCGCGAGTATGGGTGAAGCCGCAGAATCCTGGATATCGTGGCTTTATGAGTAATCGATACGCGGATGCCTTCACCCGTTTCGTGGATAACGTCGATATCGCCGCTGGGCCTGATTCATGCTGGCTATGGAGGGGGCGACTCAATGAGAAGGGTTACGGCATCTTTCGCGTGGGAAATAAGAGAGTCCGCGCGCACCGGTGGCTAATCGAGCGAACCATTGGGTGCGAGCTGGAAGGTGACGAACTGATCACCCATGACTGCGACACGGCCGCGTGCGTGAACCCGAGGCATCTGGCCATCGGTGACCAGGAAAGCAACATGCGGGAGAGGGCCGAGCGAGGGCGACACTGGTGCACCCAAAAGACGCAGTGCCCCGAGGGCCACAGCTACACCCCTGAGAACACCTACGTGGATCCGAGGGGATATCGGAACTGCCGGGCGTGTGCGCGTGAGCGGCACAGACGGCGACGTTCCACACCAGCCCTGTGAAGCCTCTCGATCCCGACGAATCTGGTTTCGCAATCTGCGAAAGCAGGTCGAGGAACGGCGTGGTCCAGAGTCGAGAGATGTCCGTCATCTACGAAGAGGGCATGTGGGAACTCATCTTCCGCAGCACTCTCGTCGCGCGCTGCGCTTACTACTGCGCTTCGCAGTGCACGTTAGGGCGACAGGGCAGCGTCTCTAGGCACCCAGCAGAGCGAGTGCGACAGAAGACACGCACGCGCTAGCCGATCTCTCCTGACGCGCTCTCAGAGCTTTCGCCGGCTCACGCGTCCGCGCAGGTCAGCCCATGCGAAAGCCCCGAGCACTCTGGGGGAGTGTCGGGGCTCTCTGGTCGGGCTGGTGTGGGACTACTCGGCAGGCTCGGTCTCCGGCTCGGCCTCGGTCACGGGCTCAGCCGGAGCGACGGTCTTGATGGGCGACTTCTTCGGGGCGACGGGCTTGGCCACGGGGCCCTTCTTGGCCGCTGCCTTCTTCGCCATCGGCTTGGGGCCCGTGGTCGTCGCTGCAACGGCGCTTTCTCGCAGGTCCTTGCGGCACTTCGCGCGCCCGGCCTTGGTCTTCGGGTGCTCACAGTTGCTGTGGTCAAGACGGATCTTCGTCACGGTACTTCCCTCGGTTCGTCGTGTCTTGCTGGTAGGTCGAACGTAGGAATCCGGCAAGCTCCCTCCGAAGGGCGTGGCTCAGATTCCTAGGCGAGTCGTTACGGAGCGGCGGCCAGAGCTGGATAGGCGCGGTCACGGCACCCACTTCGGCAGGAGACCGCCCGCGCACTCCGGGCAGGGGACCTTGAACGTGTGCAGGCACGTCCTGCACCCAGCGAAGCCACCGCAGTCTGGGCACCAGACGGCGCGTGCTCCCGCGCAGTAGCCGCACAGGTCCCCGTACGACCAGAGTGACCAAGGGCGCTCGCCGCCTGTACGTCCGGCTCGTGGGACCCGATGCCTTCGCTCGGTCGGAGCCGTCATGCCGACTTGGCTTTGATCTCGGGCTCGAAGACCCGGCGCAGAACCCGGCTGATCTCACACTCGGCCTCGTGGTTGCACTCCCAGCAGTCAGCCGCATGGAAGAGCCAGAGGATCCGTGCGCCGAGAGCGCTCAGGTGCTTGGGCGCACACGTGAGGCACGCGTACAGACTCCAGCCGATCCCGTCCTTGGGCTCTATGCGCTGGACCAGTACCGGCTGATCGGTGATCTGCTCGCAGTCCGAGCACATCCGGATCGCAGCCTGACGCCGTCGCGGGTTCCTGCTCATGACGTCACCGCCCCGTGGACGATGCCGTTGCGGTACTCGTGGAGAAGCAGGTACGGACGGATCAGCGCGACGTCCTCACCGCGCAGCCGCTCGGGCTGGCGAGGCGAGCGGAGAGAGGGGAGTCCCACACCCAGCGGGACGGCGTCACGCGTGATGACCAGCCGGACGGTCGGGGAATCCGCGGGAGGGGTACGCACAATCGGCATACCCTTCGCGGCTGCTCGTCGCCTGCCTGTGGAGGGCATGAGCCGGGAGAAGAGGAGGGCAAGTACGCTACGCACGTCGGTCACTCCTTGGGTGATCGGCCACGCCCCCGGACTGTTCGCGCAGTCGCGGGGGTCTTCTGTTGTCGCTCTCTCGGAGCATACGCGCGTATGCGTATTCGCGTATACGCGGTCGCGTGAACACGCATATGTACAGAGCCTTGCCCTATGGATCTCGACCGCAGCAAACCCGTATGGCCTCAGGTAGCCGATGAACTGCGCCGACGCCTGGACGCGGGCGAGTGGAAGGCAGGGGAGAGGTTCCCCGCCGTCAACCAGTTGGCCGCCGAGCTGGACGTGGTGCCGTCGACCGTTCAGAAGGCCGTGGTCGCCCTGCGCGAAGAGGGACGGATCTACACCGTGCTCGGTAAGGGCTCGTTCGTGACGGACGGCAAGGAGTAACGGCACCTGGGTTTGGTCTTCCATGCCGCTCCCTGCGTCGTCTGCGTGACGACCACGCTAGGAAGCCGGAGAGATCAAGCCCAAGGAAGTTCTACGCGGTTGCACGCGAGTTCTCAGCCCAGCGCGGCAAGAGCATCAGCCACACATGCGCGTGCCTCTGAGCCGTAGACGGCCATCTCTCGAAGGTCTCCGAAGGCTCGTACGTACATCGCCACTTCACCCGGAGCGGTGAGGGTCACCTGAGCCGTCAGAAGTTCCACATGGACCCGAGCATCGTCGAAGATGTCGAACGTCTCCAGGGTCCACATGCTTCGGTCTCGGGCCGCGAAGGGGATCACGCCGACTGAGACGGAGGGCAGCGACATGACCGACAGCAGGTGCCCGAGCTGCCCGGCCATGCACTCGGCGTCGCCGAGCTGATACCGCAGGACGGCTTCCTCCAGGAGGAAGGCGAAGCGGTGTCCTGGCTTACGCAACACGTGCGCTCGGGCCATGCGCGCTTCCACCGCTTCGGCCGTGTCCTTCGGCGCTCGATGGAACCGCCCAACCGCGCTGAGCAGGGCAGATGCGTACGCCGGCGTTTGGAACAGACCCGGCACGACGTGCGACGCGTAGCCACGGTGGAGCTTGGTCTGCTCGTACAGCGGGACGCGGGATTCTTGCAGCCGTCGCAGGCCCGTGCGCTGGAGGCGCCTCCACTCCAGGTACATGGAGTCAGCCGTGCGAGACGCGGCGATGATGTCTGGGGCCTGATCCTCCGCACCACACCCAGCGCACCAGTCACGGATGTCCGCGTCGGACGGGGGAGTGATCGCGTTCTCGATCCGCGACACCTTGGATTTGTGCCAACCGCAGGACGCTGCCAGCTCATGCCCTTTCAGCCCCGAGTCACGGCGGATCTCCCGCAGACGCGCGGCGACGTTCTTACGCGCGGCCTCGACACTGGATGACTGGTAACTGGGCATGAGCTGGTGGCGAACCGCTGGAGCGGGTTAGACCGTGAACCTCTCGTGTGGTGTGGCGCGTTCCCAGACCGACTCGAACGCGTCGGCGCAGAGCTTGACCACCTCGGGGTCGTCATTCATCTCGTGGCTCACGAACTGCCCGTCCCCGGCGAAGTGCCCGAAGCGGATCAGCCGGTCATCGAACAACCAGAAGTCGGCTCCGGGCAAAGCCAGCGTGGCGGCTTTAGGGCGAGGAAGCCAGCGGATCAACTCACCGGCCTCGACGTTCAGGTACGTACCCGCGTGCTCGTACCGGATGTACTCACTGACCGGGACGGACACGATGCGGGCACGGCGCATGACGACGCCACGAGCGGTTGCGTCGTGCACCAGGTCGAGCCAGTCACGACGGCGCTCGGCGGACGCAAAGCTGATCTCTCCCCGCTCGCGCCACTCTGCAAAGTCCTCATCCTCCGAGGCGATGCCGTACGAGTCCCGCAGCTCCAGGTGGACAGCCGACCGCTGACACCCGGCGATCAGATCACTGAACGGCGGCACGCTGCTCGGCTTCATCACACGCCTTCCTGATCTGATCCACCATGCTCGCCGGGATGCGGAAGACACCCTCGGTCTCGGGGATGCTGCCTACCTTGAGGCATTCCGCTTTGGTCGCCTCGTCGGCCTTCCAACCCTGGAGGACGAGATCCGCCGACCGCTCGTCCACCCATACGCTGGGGCAGTTGTCGCCGTTGCTGTTGGGGTCCTTGCCGAAGAAGACTAGAGCCATGGTCTTGCTCCCTGACTACTCGGTTGCGTCTGGTTGCATGAGCCTGGCCGCCTCGACTGGGCATGGTCAAGACTGCCCTCGGCCAGCTTGAGACGCTGGGTGTGGAACGAAGATGATGGACGTCCCACACCCAGCGTCTTTTTTCTGCACGCTCAGAAAGAGGGAGTCGAAGAGGACGTGACGGTAGAACGAATCGTTACCCCTTCGCGTGGCTCAGGCTGAGCCGGCAGTCAGTACCTGTCGCCCATGCGCTTCACTGCGGTGACGGCGCGAGAGCTGGCCATGTCCGCCGCGTACCGGCGCAGCATCGTGGAGTCCTTCCACCCGGCGATGGTCATCACGTCGCCCTCGGAGACGCCCGCCGACAAGAGGTCGTCCACGGTCGTGTGCCGGAACTGGTGCGGGTGAACGATGCTCTTGGACTCGGGGTTGTCGGGATTGCCGTACCCGGCGTCAGCGGCTCGACGGTTCAGCATCCGGTACAGACCCGAGTACGTGAGCTGAGGCCTTCCCCTTGTCCCGAGCCAGAGCCAGTCGGTGTAGTCGGGACTGTTCGGGTTCGCTCGCCGGTGGTTCTCTCGCGCTCGCAGGTACCGCGTGATCGCCACGATGGTCTTGGGCTGGAGCGGGATGATCCGCCCCTCTCCGCTGGCTCGTGCTTCTTTCAGCGGGACGACCGGACCGAGTAGGCCCTGTTCGAGGTGCAGGTGGTCGAGACGGAGAGACAACAGTTCCTCGGCTCGCAGACCCTCGGTGAGTACGCGGATGATCGCGTGATCTCGCACCTTCTCGAACGCACGGACCCGAGGATTACCCCCGCCGGTGATCTGGAGAAGATCGCGGATGAACTCCACGGAGAGCGTCTGCGGGCGAACGTCGGTCGGGTGCGCGTAGCGCTGGAGCCGTTCGTCGTCCCAGGGGCTCGGGTGGTCGTACTCCTCAGACAGCCACTTGAAGAAGGGGCGCAGATTGCGCTGGAGCGTGTGGGTCCCGCCCTGTCGCTCGCCCTTCCCGCCGTCGTAGTGCGCGCGGAAGAAGACGTTCAGCGCTGGCGCGTCGCAGTGGATGAACTCGGTGAGTGCCACACCAGCCCTGCTGTGTGAGCCGGGGGTGTCTGACGTGCTGCTTTGCTCCCCGGCTGTGATCCAGCGGTCTAGGGTGCGAGCCGCCTTGACGTACGACGTGATCGTCTTCTCGGCGTAGGGCCGACCCCGCTTGTTGTTGCTGGCTCGAAGGTGCGTTGCGTAGTCGCTCAGCATGTGTGCGCGCGTGTCTGCGGCGTCCTGACGTGCGCGTGCGCTCGGTACGGACGTCAGACGACGTGCGCTCTTGCTCGTGCTCTGCTGCGTGCGCAGCGGGCTCCGTGTCATGCCTGTGGGCTCTCTCGTGAGAGCTGGGCAAGAGTGAGTCAGCGACTCACCTTGTCCAACTTTCGGACGGGTGAGTCACAGCGCTACGGCTAGGGCGTCTGACCCGCGTTTCCGCAGGTCAGACTGTGTTGCGCCCCCGGCAGGACTCGAACCTGCGGCCAAGTGCTTAGAAGGCACCTGCTCTATCCACTGAGCTACGGGGGCCGGGTGGTGGTCGTGTGGTCAGGAGCCCCTTGTGGGTGGGGTGTGGCCTGCCGGGACAAGGATAGGGCTCCGATCACCTTGGCCCGGTTGCTTCACCTGCGTGGCACGATGTGGAGGTTCGGTGAAGCGGAACGATAATCGCAGGCAGGTGCGATTTGCGCAGCGCTTTTCGCATCGCTCGGGGCGGGTGTTGTGCACTCGTTATGCCTGAGGTTCCGGTCATCACCCCTCACTTCGGCGCGCAGGGCCGCAATAGGCTTCAAAAACACTCATAAATTGGGCATTCTTCGCATGTGGTGACCTTGGACGAACGGCCTCAGCTGATCGACGCACTCTCCGCCCTGCGCGACCGTGTCGCCGCCGTGCGTCTCCCCCTGCCCCTTCCTGACACGCCACGCGCCCGGCAGACCCGGGCCGAGTTGCTCGCCCAGCTCGACGACTACCTGGTACCGCGCCTGAAGGATCCCGACGCCCCGCTCCTCGCCGTCGTCGGCGGATCCACCGGCGCCGGGAAGTCCACGCTCGTCAACTCCCTTGTCGGACGGCGCGTCAGCGAGTCCGGCGTGCTCAGACCCACCACCCGCACACCCGTGCTCGTGTGCCACCCCGAGGACCACCACTGGTTCGCCGGAATGCGCGTCCTGCCGCAGCTCACCCGCGTCTGGCTGCCCCAGGCCGACGAGGACCACCCCGAGGAGCCCCCCGAGGAGAACGCCCTGCGCGTCGAGACGGCCTCATCCGTGCCCCGGGGGCTCGCCCTCCTCGACGCGCCCGACATCGACTCCCTCGTCGTCGAGAACCGGCTCCTCGCCGCCGAGTTGATGTGCGCCGCCGACATCTGGGTCATGGTCACCACCGCCTCCCGCTACGCCGACGCCGTGCCCTGGCACCTGCTCCGTACCGCCAAGGAGTACGACGCCACCCTCGTCACCGTCCTCGACCGCGTCCCCCACCAGGTCATCGGCGAGGTCTCCCGGCAGTACGGGGCCCTGCTCGACAAGGCGGGCCTCGGCGACGTACCCCGGTTCACCATCCCCGAGCTGCCCGAGTCCGCCGCCGGCGGCAGTGGGCTGCTGCCCGACAGCGCCGTCGCCGCCCTGCGCGGCTGGCTCGCCCACTGCGCCGAGGACCCGGCCGCCCGCCAGCAGGCCGCCGCCCGGACCGCCACCGGCGTCATCGACTCCCTCGACGCCCGGCTCCCCGAGCTGGCCGCCGCCGTCGCCGCGCAGTACGCCGCCGCCGTCCGCCTCGGCGGCGCCGTGGAAGCCGCGTACACCGAGCAGGGCAGACGCGTCCGCACCCTCCTCGGCCGCGGCGCCGTCCTCGCCGGCGACGCCCGGACCCGCTGGCGCGGCTACCCCCGCGACAGCACCGCCGACGAACTCCTCGACGCCCTCGTGGAGTCCCTCGCCGCCCTCCTCCACTGCGCGGTCTCCGCCGCCGAGGAGACCGTCCACGACGCCTGGCGCCGCGAACCCGCCTCCGGCGCCCTGGGCCCCGTCCGCACCGGCGGCGACCGCGAGGCGGGGGAGCGGGTCGGCGTCGAGGTGCGGCGCTGGCGGCGCGTCCTCGAAGAGCTCGCAGAGGACGAGGTACGCGGCGTGGAGCGCCCCTCCGCCTCCCGTACGGCCGTCCCCGAGGCCGACACCGTCGCCGCCCTCCTCGCCGCCGCCCTCCTCGGCGGCCGGCGCACCCGGCCCGCCGGTGAACGCCTCGCCGAACTCCTCGGCGCCCAGGCCGCGCTCCGCCTGCGCGACAAGGGCGGCGAACTCGTCCTCTCGTGCGTCGACCGAGTCCTGCACGCCGAACGCGACCGGCTCCTCGCGCCCCTCGAAGCGCTCGACGTGACCCCCGAGCCGCAGGCGGAGCTGATCGCCGCGCTCTCCGTACTGCAGAAGGAGAAGTGACAGCGTGGATGTCGATGCGGATGTGAACACGGGCGCGGGTGCCGGTGAGCGTGGGGCCGGAGAGGTGGACGCGGATCCGGGCCGCCTCCGGAAGCGCCATCGGGGTGACCCCGACCCGGAGCCCGGCCGCGGTCATGACGGTGACGGCGATGCCGGCGGTGACCGCGGCCGCCGGCGCTGGGACGACGGGCTGATCGCCCGGCGCGCCGGTGAGCGGGGCGCCGCGGCAGGGGTCGGCGTCCACCCGGGTGGGGCGGACCCCGAGGAGGAAGACGCCCTGCCGCCCCTCGGCGGGGCCTACGGCGGCGCCCTCCGTATGCGCCTCGACGCCCTTCACGAACTCGTCGGGCTCTCCCGTACGCGGGTCGAGAGCGAGGCCCTCGCCGAGGCCGGGCGGGTGCTCGACGAGGCCGCCGCCCGGCAGCGGCTCTCCTCCCGGCACACCGTGATCGCCATCGCCGGCGCCACCGGCAGCGGAAAGTCGACGCTCTTCAACGCCCTCGCCGGCGTACCCGTCTCCGAGACCGGCCTGCGCCGCCCCACCACCTCCGCGCCCATCGCCCTCAGCTGGTCCGAGGGCTCCGCCGGGCTCCTCGACCGGCTCGCCGTCCCCGGCCGGCTCCGCCGCCGACCCCTCGCGGGCGGCGCGGCCGACACCGAACTCCAGGGGCTCGTCCTCATCGACCTGCCCGACCACGACTCGGCGGTCACCGCCCACCGCGACCAGGTCGACCGGGTCCTCGGCCTCGTCGACGCCGTCATCTGGGTCGTCGACCCCGAGAAGTACGCGGACGCCGCCCTCCACGAGCGCTACCTCCGGCCGCTCGCCGGGCACGCCGAGGTCACCTTCGTCGTCCTCAACCAGATCGACCGGCTCGGTACGGAAGCCGCCGACCTCGTCCTCGACGACCTGCGCCGCCTTCTCGACGAGGACGGCGTGGCACTCGGCGAGCACGGCGAACCCGGCGCCACCGTCCTCGCCGTCTCCGCGGCGACCGGCGACGGCGTCCCCGAACTCCGGGAACTGATCGCCCGTTTCGTCCAGGAACGCACCGCCCCCGAACGCCGGCTCGCCGCCGACGTCGACGCCGCCGCCGTCCGGCTGCGCCCGGCGTACCTGGCCGACGGGCGGCCCGGCCTCGACGAGCGGGCCCGCGAGGCCTTCACGGACCGGCTCGCGGCCGCCGTCGGCGCCCAGGCCGCGGGCGAGGCGGCCGAACGGGTCTGGCGCCGGGGCGCCATCCGCGCCTGCGGCACCCCCTGGCTACGGCTCTACCGCTGGTACGAGCGGATGCGCGCCCACGGCTCCACCGACCCGCGCCTCACCTCCCCGGTCGAAGAGGAACTGACGGCACGCCAGCGCGTGGAACAGGCGGTACGGATCGTCGCCGACGAGGCCTCGCGCGGGCTCCCCGCCCCCTGGGCGCAGGCCGTGCGCGAGGCGGCGGCACGCGGGGCGGAGGGACTGCCCGAGGCCCTGGACGAGCTGACGGTCACCGTCGGGGACCCGGCGGCCCGCCCGCCCCGGCCCGCCTGGTGGCCCGCGGCCGTGCTCGCCCAGGTCGTGATGACCCTCCTGCAGATCTTCGGCGCGCTGTGGCTGGTGGCTCAGATCGTCGGTGTCGTCGAACCGGGGCTGCTCCCGCCGGTCCTCGTGATGCTCGGCGGCATCATCGGCGGACCGCTGGTCGAATGGGCCTGCGAGGGCGCGGTGAAGGGCCCGGCCAAGCGGTACGGGCAGGAGGCCGAACGGCGCCTGCGGGAGGCGGCGGCGGCCTGCGGCCGCGCCCGGGTGCTCGACCCGGTGGCGGCGGAGCTGATGCGCTACCGGGAGGTGCGCGAGCAGTACGCGACGGTGGCGGGAACCCGGTCCTCGGCGCGGATCGTCGGCGGGAGCCGCATGGGCGCGAACCGGCTGGGTGCGACGCGGGCGGGTGTACGGGGGAGGTGACGGCGGCCGTGTGCCGACGGGGTTCCGGTCCCCCTCCCGGGTGAGGCGGTTGTCCCCAACCGCGCGGCTGTCCACAGGCACGGGCGGGAACTCCCCGCCTGTTCCACCATGGTGGCGACCGAGAGAAACACAGAGGTTGGGGGCGGGACCATGAACGACACGACCGTGACGCTCGTCGGCAATGTGGCGACGGCGGTGGAGTACCGGGACACGGCGACCGGCGGGGTGGCCAGGTTCCGCTTCGCGGTGACCGCCCGCCGCTGGGACCGGGAGCGGGGGCTCTGGTCCGACGGGAACACCAGCTTCTACACGGTTTCGGCCTGGCGGTCGCTCGGGGCCAATCTCGCGGCCTCGGTCTCCGTGGGGGAGCCGCTTGTGGTGCATGGCCGTCTGAGGGTCCGTGAGGACGAGCGCGACGGACAGCGCAAGACCTTCGTGGACGTGGACGCGCTGGCCGTGGGCCACGATCTGACGCGGGGTACGGCGGCCTTCCGGCGTGCGGCGCGTACGGAGTCCAAGCAGCGGACGGAACAAGCGGAGGGACTTGTTCCGGCGCCGGATCGGGACCCGTGGACGGAGGCCGCGACGGCGGCGATGGAGGAGGCGGTGGCGGCCGCCGCGGGGGAGAGGGGCGTGGCAGAGGGATCCACGGAGTGGTCCGCCGGGGAGTCGACGCTTCTGGTGACCGCGCCCTGACCTTGTGTCATAGCGATTTGTCGACCAACTCGCCGTGGGTGATAACGATTCCGAGTCGGAATGGTTATCTGATCGTATGGCCGGGCACCGGGGGCCTCCGCATCCCTAGGATTCGCGGGTACTCATGTGGCACATGAGCCCATCGGGTCTGTGAATCTGCTGGCGTGCGCTCCCCCCACGCGAAAGTGACTGTGTTCGCGGAGCGACTCGCCCGGAGGGGAATGCAATGTTTTCAGTTCGAGGGCGCGGCGCTGCCCGCCTTGCCGCTGCGACCCTGGTCTCCGGCCTCGTCGCGGTCGGTTCGATCGCGACCGCCGGTCCGGCGCTCGCCGATGACGCCACGCCGGGTTCCGGTGGCGTCATGGCGAAGCTCCACGGTATGACCGAGGACGCCGCCGACGTCGAGATCACCGAGAAGAACGGTGACAAGTGGTCGGTCGGCGGCGGTCTGTTCAAGATGGAGGTGGACGGCGGGGGCACTCTCTTCACCTACTGCATCGACCTCCGCACCGGAGCGAAGGAAGACTTCGACTACAAGGAAGTCGGCTGGGACGAATCCTCCCTGCACGACAACGGGAACGCGGGCAAGATCCTCTGGATCCTGGAGAACGCCTACCCGAAGCTCTCGGCCGAGGCCCTCGGCGGCAAGCTGGACGTCGACCTCTCCAAGAAGGAGGCCGCGGCGGGCACGCAGGCCGCCATCTGGACCCTCTCCGACGACGTCACCGCGACGCCGAAGGACGAGGACGCCCAGAAGCTGACGGCGTACCTGCTCGAGAAGGCCGTCCAGCTCGACGAGCCGACCGCCTCCCTGAGCATCTCCCCGGCCACCATCGCGGGTAAGGCCGGAAGCAAGCTCGGCCCCATCAGCGTCGACACCACCGCCGCGACCGCCAAGGTCTCGCTCGCCCCCGGCGCCCCCGCGGGCGTCACGGTCGTCGACAAGGACGGCAAGCCCGTCACCGAGGTCGCCAAGGGCAAGACCGAGGTCTTCTTCGACGTTCCCGCCGGCACCGCCGACGGCGCCGCCGAGCTGACCGCCGCGGCCACCACCAAGGTCTCCCTGGGCCGCGCCTTCGTCTCCGTCGACGGCCCGTCCCAGACCCTGATCCTGGCCGGCTCCAGCGAGTCGACCGTCACCGGCAAGGCGTCCGCGACCTGGGCGAAGCAGGGTGCTGTCCCGGCCGTCACCGTCGCCAAGGACTGCGCCAAGGGTGGCCTGGAGGTCATCGCGTCCAACAAGGGCGACGAGGCCTGGACCTTCGACCTGAAGGGCACCTCGCACACCATCGCCCCGGGCGAGACCAAGACCATCACGGTCCCGCTCGCCGAGGACGAGGCGTACAAGTTCACGGTCACCGGCCCGAACTTCGAGGAGACCTTCGAGGGCGTCCTGGACTGCGAGACGGCCACCCCCGGCACGAAGCCGTCCGAGAACCCCACCACGGAGCCCTCGGCCGAGCCCACCCCGTCGACCTCTCCGTCGACCTCCACCGGCACCACCGGTGACACCACGGGCGGCGCCACCGGCACCACCGGCTCCACCGGTACCACCACCACCGGTGGCGGCGACCTCGCCGAGACCGGCAGCTCCAACGCCACCCCGATGATCGCGGGCATCGCCTTCGCGCTCGTCGTGATCGGCGGCGGCGCGGTGTTCTTCCTCCGCAAGAAGAAGACCGCCGGCGCCTGAGCCCAGGCCCCCGGTGCCGGCCCCGCCGGCACCGGGACACCGGCTGACCCCACCGGGTGATCCGCGTCACACCGGACCCGCCCCGTGACCCCGCACGACCCCGGACCGCATCCGCGCCCGGGGTCGTCGCACGTCCGGGCCCCGTTCCGTCCCCGTTCCGACCCGTACCGCCCGGTACGGACCCGTCCCCCTACTGCCCGGTACGCCCTCGCCGCGACCCCCTCCGAGCCCCCGCCCCCGTCTTACCGGTTTCCGCCCGGGGGTGGCGGTCAGGCAAGATGGGGTGTATCTGCCCACTCACTTCTGCCGGACGGTTTCTCTTGGCTGAGTACATCTACACGATGCGCAAGACGCGCAAGGCGCACGGCGACAAGGTCATCCTCGATGACGTGACGCTGAGCTTCCTGCCGGGTGCGAAGATCGGTGTGGTCGGCCCGAACGGTGCCGGAAAGTCCACCGTTCTGAAGATCATGGCGGGCCTTGAGCAGCCGTCCAACGGTGACGCGTTCCTGTCGCCCGGCTACAGCGTCGGCATCCTCATGCAGGAGCCGAAGCTGGACGAGAGCAAGACGGTCCTGGAGAACGTCCAGGACGGCGCGGCCGAGATCATGGGCAAGCTCAAGCGCTTCAACGAGGTCGCCGAGCTCATGGCGACCGACTACTCGGACGCGCTGATGGACGAGATGGGCAAGCTTCAGGAAGACCTGGACCACGCCAACGCCTGGGACCTCGACGCGCAGCTGGAGCAGGCCATGGACGCGCTGGGCTGCCCGCCCGGCGACTGGCCGGTCACCAACCTCTCCGGTGGCGAGAAGCGCCGCGTCGCGCTCTGCAAGCTGCTGATCGAGGCCCCGGACCTGCTCCTCCTCGACGAGCCCACCAACCACCTCGACGCCGAGTCGGTGAACTGGCTGGAGCAGCACCTCTCGAAGTACGCGGGCGCCGTCGTCGCCGTCACGCACGACCGGTACTTCCTGAACAACGTCGCCGAGTGGATCCTCGAGCTCGACCGCGGCCGCGCGATCCCCTACGAGGGCAACTACTCCACGTACCTGGAGAAGAAGGCCACCCGTCTCAAGGTCGAGGGCCGCAAGGACGAGAAGCGCGCCAAGCGCCTCAAGGAAGAGCTGGAGTGGGTCCGGTCCAACGCCAAGGGCCGTCAGACCAAGTCCAAGGCCCGTCTCGCTCGCTACGAGGAGATGGCCGCCGAGGCCGACAAGATGCGGAAGCTGGACTTCGAGGAGATCCAGATCCCGCCGGGCCCGCGCCTGGGCTCCATCGTCGTCGAGGTCGAGAACCTCTCCAAGGCCTTCGGCGACAAGGTCCTCGTCGACGACCTGTCCTTCACCCTGCCTCGTAACGGCATCGTCGGCATCATCGGCCCGAACGGTGCCGGCAAGACCACGCTGTTCAAGATGATCCAGGGCCTCGAGGCCCCGGACTCGGGCTCGGTCAAGATCGGCGACACGGTCAAGATCAGCTACGTCGACCAGACCCGCGCCAACATCGACCCCAAGAAGACCCTCTGGGCCGTCGTGTCGGACGAGCTGGACTACATCAACGTCGGCCAGGTCGAGATGCCGTCCCGCGCGTACGTCAGCGCCTTCGGCTTCAAGGGACCGGACCAGCAGAAGCCCGCCGGTGTCCTCTCCGGTGGTGAGCGCAACCGCCTGAACCTGGCGCTCACGCTCAAGGAGGGCGGCAACCTGCTGCTCCTCGACGAGCCCACCAACGACCTCGACGTCGAGACGCTGTCCTCACTGGAGAACGCGCTCCTGGAGTTCCCCGGTGCGGCCGTGGTCATCTCCCACGACCGCTGGTTCCTGGACAGGGTCGCCACGCACATCCTGGCGTACGAGGGCGACTCGAAGTGGTACTGGTTCGAGGGCAACTTCGAGTCCTACGAGAAGAACAAGATCGAGCGTCTCGGCCCGGACGCGGCCCGTCCGCACCGCGCCACGTACAAGAAGCTGACCCGAGGCTGAGGTCAGTGACCAGGCACATCTACAGCTGTCCCCTGCGCTGGTCGGACATGGACGCCTTCGGGCACGTCAACAACGTCGTCTTCCTGCGGTACCTGGAAGAGGCGCGGATCGACTTCATGTTCCGGCTGGCGCCGGGGGACGGTTCCCCCTCGTTCTCCGGCGGGTCCGTCGTGGCCCGGCACGAGATCGACTACCTGCGACCCCTCGTCCACCGGCACGCGCCGGTGACGGTCGAGTCCTGGGTGACGAAGATCGGGGCGGCGTCGCTGACGATCGCGTACGAGATCAAGGACCCCGACGTCACGTACGTACGGGCGTCCACGGTCGTCGTGCCCTTCGACCTGGAGGCGCAGCGACCCCGGCGCATCACCGCCGAGGAGCGCAGCTTCCTGGAGGAGTACGTGGACGACGGGATGACGTCCGCCCCATGAGCGTGCTCGCTCCGCTCCACTTCGACGACGCCAGGGAGGCGGCGGCCCTCGCCGCCTTCCTGACCCGGCTCGTCCACTACGACCGGGCCGCAGCCGTCCGCCTCCAGGCCGGCGGCGGGGCGCTGGCCGTCTTCGGACGACCGGCGTCCTTCGAGGTGCTCGCGATCCGCACGGCCCGTCTCGTCGACGCGGTCGATGTCGACGTGACCGTCTCCGCCGGTGAACTCCTCGAAGGAATCGAGGAGTCGGCGGGCAAGGCGGTCGTCCCTGCCTCCGTGACCGGGCCGTCCTGGGCGGGTGTGCTCCCGCCGCGCACCGGATGGGCGCCGGTCGCCGGGCTGCCGGACGCCGCGGAGATGCGGGGCGCGGTCGCCGCCGCCGTCGCCGAGTTCCGCGCGCGGGACGAGCGGCTGCCCGAGGAGTCGCGGACCAGGGCGGAGCGCGACCGCGTCGGCCGCGAGATCTGGTCCCGGACCCTCGGCCCCACCGGGCTGCCGCTCCGGGCCGTGCACGCCGCCCAGTCGCTGGGCTTCCTGCCGCCCACACCGGAGCCGACGCCGGTCGCGCTGTTCGCCTCCGGTCCGTGGCTCAGACTCCGCACCCCGTACGGCTCGATCGCCCTGCGCACCGCACCGATGTCCCTGTCGGTCGCGCCCCGTTGACCGGTGGGGCCTCGGTGCCCCGCTCGTAGGGGCCGCCGCCGAAGCCGTCGGCAGCGCGGCGTGCGCCCGCCGCACGGGGACGTCGGGCCGCACCTCACCGCCTTCCACGAGCGGTGAGGCCTCAGGGACACCGCGGCCGGACTCATGCCGCCGGACGGCCCCGCCGGCTGAACCGCCTCGCCCCCGCGGTGGCCGCGGCCAGCAGCAGCATGGCCAGGACCGCTTGCCGCAGCGGCGAGCTGGAACCCTCGAGAGCCGGGGCCACCCGCTGCCGGGGGTCGTAGGCCACCCGCACCTCCCCGCCGTCCGGCGCGGCCCGGTGGGCCTCCGTGACGGTCGACGGGTAGCCGCCCGGGCAGCGCAGGGTGTGGTGGTACACCACCGTCGTGGCGCCGCCCTCGCCGACCTGCGTCCGCTCCTCCGCACGGACCTTCACCACGACACACGCGGCGACCGCGCCACGCGAGGCCGCCTGGTCCGCGGCGGCCACGGTCAGCAGCAGCCCGCCGACCAGCGCGAGCGCGCCGAAGAGGCCCATGGCTCCGTCGACGAGCAGGAAGTACGCCACGGCCGCCGCGAGGATCGCCGCCCCGCCGACCGATATCGCGACCGTGGTGGACGGCGCGCTCGCGCCTCCGAAGCACCAGGCCGACCAGGCGTAGAGCGCGGCCGCGCAGACCGCGGGCAGGGCCACGACGCCCCAGGTCCGCATGTTCTCCGACGACTCCGTCGATGACATGGACATCACCCCGGGAGTGGGACGTCCGCCGCCGCTCCCCGGTTTCACCCGGACCCGGACCCGGACCCGGACGCGAACCCGGACGCGGACGCGAACCCGGGCCCGCATCTGGACCCGGGCCCGCCCCTGAACCCGGACCGGACCCGGACCCGGACCTGGACCTGGACCTGGATCCGGACCGGACCCGCGCCTCCGCCGCCCCCGCGCCCAGCCCCCCGCCCCCGGGACCCCGGCCCCCCGCCCCGCTCGCCCCCCTCAGCTCTCCGTGCCGTCCGGCCACACCCCGATGTGGTCCTGCTCGAGCTCCAGTGCCACCCGGTGCTCCATCCCGAGCGCCTGCGTGTACTCCGCCGGCAGCTGGAGCCGGCCCGCGCGGTCGAGCATCGCGTACTCCCGGGCCACCAGCGATTCCTGGCCCTGCTCGTCGACCTCCGTGCGGCGCAGCACCTCCGAGGAGGTGCGGCCGTCGCGGATGGCGACCGTGCGCCGTACCTCGGAGGCGACCGCCTGGTCGTGGGTGACGATCACGATCGTCGTGCCCAGTTCGTCGTTGGCTCGGCGGAAGGCCGCGAAGACCTGCTCACCGGTGGCCGAGTCCAGCTCGCCCGTCGGCTCGTCGGCGAGGAGCACGGACGGGTTGTTGGCGAGGGCGACCGCGATCGCCACCCGCTGCTGCTGGCCGCCGGACAGCTGGTGCGGCCGCCGGTCCCGGGCCTCCGCGATGCCCAGCATCGCGAGGAGCTCCTCGGCCCGCCGCGCCTTCTGTTTGGACCGGCCCCGCAACTGCATCGGCAGGGCCACGTTCTGCGCCGCCGTCAGATACGGCAGCAGGTTGCGGGCGGTCTGCTGCCAGACGAAGCCGACGACCTCGCGCCGGTAGCGCAGCCGCGCCCTGCCGTCCATCGCGAGCAGGTCGCACCCGGCGACCCGGGCCGCGCCGGCGGTCGGTACGTCCAGGCCCGCCAGGATGTTCATGAGCGTCGACTTGCCCGACCCGGAGGCACCGACCAGGGCCATCAACTCACCCTCCTTGACGAGCAGATCGAGACCCTGGAGGGCCTGCACCTCCACCCCGTCCGTGGTGAAGATCCGGACCAGCCGGTCGCAGGCGATGAGCGCGTCATGACCGTACGAGGGCCGGTCGCGCCGCGCGGTCACCCGCCGCTCCAGCTCCTCGAGGGTGGTGTCAGAAGCGGCGCTGGGGATCGTCCCGGTCTTCGTCATCGTGCGTCTCCTGCCCTGAGTTCCTTGATCGAGCCCTTCCGCCCCGCCCACCAGGCCTGTCCGGCCGTCGCCACCGCCGTGAGGGCGACGACCGCGAGCGCCGGCACCACCAGCGACCACGGGTCCGCCCGCAGCGGCGCGCCGACCGGCGGGGCGAACCCCGGGGTCGTCGCGAGCGCGAGCCGGAACAGGTCGATGCCCGGCGCGAGCAGCGGCACCGTCGCCCAGCCGGCCAGCGTCCCGCCCAGCGCCGCCAGGACCGCCTGCGGCACCGCTTCGAGTCCCAGCAGCCGCCGCCCCTGCTTCCGGGTCAGCCCCATCGTCCGCAGCCGCGCGAGGAGCGTCGTCCGCTCCGGCGCGCTCTGCATCAGGGAGAGCAGCACGGCCACCACGGCGAACCCGGCGCCCACCCCGATCGCGCCCAGGTACATCCGCTCGGCCCCCGACTGGAGCGGCGAGTCCACGTAGCCCACCCGCTCCTCGGTGCGCGTCGACACCACGAGCGCGTCGGACCGCGCCTCCACGGCCGCCCGCAGCGCGGCCCCGTCCTCCGGGCCCGTGACGAGCAGTGTCGTGGGGGTCCGGTGGGTGAGGTCGGCGGCGTTGACGAGGAGGAAGTCGGCGCCGGGCAGCGCGGGGGTCGCCGCCCGGACGGCCACCACCTTCACCCGGAACACCCCGGCCGCCGATACGATCTCCTGCGGCGCCGTGCCGAGCCGTTCGGCGACCGAGGGCGAGGCGATCGCGGGCAGCACCCGCTCGGTGTCCGCCACGGCCCCCTTGCCGCCCTTCCCCGTCGACGCCAGCAGCCCCGCCGGGAACGGGCCGAACCCCGTGCGCTCCGCGTGCCGGGTGTACGAGCCGGGTTCGACGCCCACGAGCGTGCCGCTCATCGGCCGGGCGGAGGTGCCCTCCCGGGACCGCAGGGACACCCCGTACTCGATCTGCAGCGGGGCCACGTCCCGTACCCCCGCCGTACCGCGCACCGCGTCGGCCAGACCGGCCGGCAGCGCGGTCCACTCCACCGAGCCGTCGATCCGGGCGTCCGCGCCGGTCGCCAGCAGCGCGGCCCGGTCGCGGGCGTCGGCGACGCCGGCCAGGACCGAGCCGCCGAACGCCGCCGTCGTCAGCGCCAGCACGAGCGCGAGCAGCGGGAGCGTGCCGGCGGGGGACGAGCGCCCGGCGCGCGCCAGGGCCAGCGGGCCGACCGCCCCGCGCAGCCGGCGGGCCGGCCGGCCAAGCCACCGCAGCGGCAGCGGATGGATCCGTACGAGCAGCGAGGCGGCGATCAGGCCGACGAGCACCGGTGCGGCACTCACCAGATGGTCGCCGGAGTCGCCGGTTCCGCGCAGCCGCAGGGAGGCGACCGCGCCCACGGCGAGGACGAGCAAGGTGAGTTCGGCGACCGTACGGCGCCGGGAGGGGCGCGCGGTGAGGAGGTCGTCGCGTCCGCCGTGCAGGCGCGGGCGCCGGTGCAGGACGACCGCCCGCAGCGGCAGGACGAGCATCGCGAGCAGAGCGACGGCCGAGGCGGCGAGCAGGGAGGGGCCGAGGGGGATCCCGCCCGACCCGCCGGGCGCCCGTACCGTCACCACCGCGAGGACGAGGGCGAGTGCCGCTGCCGGTACCGCGACCGCCGAGGTCTCGCCGAGGAGCCGCAGACCGATGCCGGTCAGGGAGGCGCCACGGGAGCGGAGCAGCGCCAGTTCGCCGTCGCGGCGGGCGACGAACAGCCCGCCCGTCATGGCGAGGACGACCGCCGCGACCGCGCCGATCCCGAAGACGGCGACGGCGACGACCGGACCGATGGCCGCGCGCATCGAACCGTACGCGTCGACGATGCCGTCGAGTTCGGTGGTCACGGCCCCCGTGGGCCCCACCACCTTGCGCATCCCGACCAGGCCGGGACCGCCGGCCGCCGAGTCGAGCGCGGCGGCGAGCCGGTCGGTGTCCCGGCCGGTGAGATGGTCGGACGTGGGCGCGAACCGGAAGAAGACCTCCAGCTCGTTGGTGAGGGAGAGCACGGCGGCCGCGGACGCGGGGGAGAGGAGCAGCGCCCCCTGCCAGTAGTGCTTCACCTCGCCGCCGGCGACCAGCGGGGCGAGCGCGGGGGTACGCAGGAGCGGTTCCACCGCCCAGTACGACGACTCGGGGCCGCGCGGCTCCACGATCCCGGTGACCGTCACGGCGAGCGGCGCCGTGCCGGACTTGTCCGGCAGGTGTACGACGGAGCCGGGCTTCAGGCGCAGGGCGGCGGCGGTCTCCGCGGTCACCACCGCTTCCGGCGCGCGGGCCGTACCCGCGGCGAGCCTGCCCTTCTGCAGCGTGGCGTGCTCGGTGAGGGAGGACGGGGAGGAGAGCACGAACTCCGGGGACACGCCGTCGGGCCGGGGCAGCCAGGGGTCGGTCCCCTCGACCCGCTTGACCGTACGGACTCCGTGGACGCTCTGCCCCGGGTCGGTGCGGATCGGCTCGGGAAACAGGGCGCGCACCTCGTCGCGCTGCCTCCGCAGGACCCCGGGGGCCAGGCTCGCCCCGGTCGTGGACAGGGCGAGCGGGTTGGTGAGTTCGAGGACGGTGGCGCGGGGCGCGGATTCCCGGATGTCGTGCCGTAGCCCCTCGGTCTCGTACGCGTCCACCGCGCGCGGCAGGGCGGCCGCCAGGTAGGCGGTGACCAGGACGAGGAGGGCGAGGGAGGCGGCGGCCCAGGGCGCGGTCCGCAGCCGGGTCCGCACCCAGGGCGCCACGGTGCGGGCGGGCTTGTCGGACCGGGACCGGGGCATGTCGGGAGCCTTCCTGCGTACGGCGGGGACATCCGGGTTCTCCCCGGTTCCGGCGTCCTTCCTGCGTACGGCGGGGACGTCCGGGTTCTCTCCGGTTCCGGCGTCCTTCCTGCGTACGGCGGGGACATCCGGGTTCTCCCCGGTTCCGGCGTCCTTCCTGCGTACGGCGGGGACGTCCCGGTTCTCTCCGGTTCCGGCGTCCTTCCTGTGTACGGCGGGGACGTCCGGGTTCTCCCCGGTTCCGGCGGACATCAGTTGTCTCCCTGGTGGCGCAGGGTCACGGCCGGGTCCGTGCGGCGCAGGGCGATCACGGCGACCATGGCGAGCGGCAGCGCGGCGACGCCGGCGAGCAGCAGGGCGACGTGGCCGAGGGGCAGTTCGACCAGGACCGGGGGGACGGGGCGGGCGGCCTGCCCGGTCAGGACGACCAGCGGGACGACGGCGCGGGTCAGGACGGCGCCGAGTCCGATGCCGACGAGCAGGCCGATGCCGATGAGCAGTCCCTGTTCCGCGGCGACGAGGCGGGCGAGGCGGCGGCGTGGCGCGCCGAGCGCCCGCAGCACCCTGAACTCGGCGGACCGTTCCCGCATCGCGCCGGCCGAGCCGACCGCGAAGCCGACGGCGGCGAGCGCGGCCGCGGCGGCGGCGACCGCCATCAGGGCGGCGTTGGGGCCCGCGCCGAGCGGGTCGCCGAGCAGTTCGGCGGCGATCTCGTCGCGGACGAGGACCTGGGCGAGGTCCGCGTCGGACCGGGTGCGCAGGGCGGTGGCGACCTCGTCCGCCCGGCCGGGTGCGACGGTCAGCCACCATTCGGTGGGCGGGACGGTCGAGGCCGTGCCGGTGGACAGGTACTGGTTGACGGCCGCCAGATCGAGGAGAACCGTTCCGCCGTCCTCGGGGGCGACGACGGGGGTGAGGGCGGAGGCCGCCCGGGCGCCCGGGCCGGTGGTGGGCAGCTCGTCGACGACGTGGGAGACGGTGACGCCGACGCCCCGGCCGCCGACGGCGACCTCGATCTCGTCGCCAGGCCCGGCCCCGGTCGCCCTCATGAAGGCCCCGGTGGCCACGGCGTACAGCCGGCCGGGCGCCTTCGGGCCGGGGGCGGTCATCCGCAGGGTGAACTCCTCGGGCCCTCGTTGGTCTCCGGCGGGCGTGCCGGGAACGGCGGTCGAGACGGTGTACGGGGCGGGGCGGCCGCCGGGGCCGGGGGCGCCGGGGACGCCGGACGTGGGCCCCCCGCCCTCGCCTGTGGCCCCGGTCTGCTCGGAGGCGTGCGTCCAGGCGGCGAGGACCCGCCCGGGCGCGTGGACCTGCTCGCCGCCGTCGGCGCGGACGACGCCGAACCGCTCGACGCGCAGGACCTGCGTGCCCTTCGCGCCGTCGACGAAACGGCCGCCGAACTCCAGCCCCGTCAGGGTGAGCAGGCCGCCGGAGCCGCGGCTCGCGTCGGTGCCCGGTACGGCGGTCAGAGCGCCGAGGTCCAGGGTCAGCCGGTGCGTCCGGCCGTCGGAGGGCACCGATCCCATGGTCCGCCGGTACGGGACGCCGCTCGGGTCCTCCAGGACGGCCGTCACCCGGGCGGCGCCGGTCGGTCCGGCGAGCCGCAGGTCGGCGGTGAGCGCCCGGGTGCCCGCGGGCAGTGCCAGGCCGGGGCGGGTGGTCGCCCGGGGTGCGAGCGGGGCGAGGAGGGAGCGGACGGGGACGTCGGCGAGGTCGGGGCGCATCAGCAGCCCACCGGCGGCGTTGCGGGTGTCGACGGCCAGGACGGTCGCGTTCTTCCCGGCCACGTCCAGGGTGGTGCGGTGCACCGGGGCCACGGCACGGACACCGGGGACGGCGCCCAACTGCTCGGTCCTGGTGGGTTCACCGGGGCCCGCGCCGAGGACACGGACGGCCGCGCCGGCCTGGAAGTCTGCCTGCTCGCGCTGCGAACGCTCCCATGACCCGCTCTGCCCGATGGCGAGCATGCCCATCGCCACCGCGAGGACCAGGAGGAGGACGGGACCCGCACCCCGCAGCGGCCGGCGGCTGAACTGCCAGCCGGCGAGCGCGGCGGACAGACCACGCCCTCCCGCCGCCCGCCGCTCGGCCAGCTTCGCGACGGGCGGCAGCAGCCGCAGGGTCAGGACGGTGCCGGCGAGCAGGGCGAGGGCGGGAGCGGCGACGAGCACCGGATCGACGGAGTCCCCGCCGGACCCTTCCGTGCCGAGCGTGCCGCCGGCGGCCGTGGGGCGCTGCAACTGCCAGTACGCGACGGCGGCGACGGCGAGCAGACCGAGATCGGCCCCGGCCCGCAGGGGACCGGGCAGCGACGCCGAGCGGGCCTCGCGCAGCGGGACGACGGATCCGTCCCCGGCGGCCAGCGCGGGGGCGACGACGGCCCCCGCGCAGCACAGGGCCACGGCGGCGGCGACCAGCCACACCTGGAGCGAGGGGGTCGTGTCCAGCCGGACGCCGAGGGAGGACAGCGCCGACCGCTCGGCGAAGAGCCGGGTCAGCGGCCCCGAGAGGAGCGGGGCGGCGAGCGCCGCGGGCAGCGCGAGCAGCAGCGCCTCGGCGGCGGCGAGGCCGGCGATCCGGCGCCGCGAACCGCCACGGGCCCGCAGCAGCGCGGTCTCCCCCGAGCGCTCGGTGCTGAGCAGCCGGGCGACGAGCAGCAGTGCGTACGCGGCGAGCAGCACCAGCTGGACGGCGACGATCAGCAGGGTGGAACGGGAGACGAGCAGGGACCGCTGGGTCTGCTCCAGGACGGTCGGCAGCGCGGTGGACGCGGAGATCGTCGTACCGAAGCGGGCGGAGGCCTCGGCCAGCGCCTTCGGGCCCTCGGTCGCCGTGGCGCGCAGGGCGTCGATGCGGTCGGTGGTGAGGCCGGTGAAGTCGGCGGAGCCGAGCCAGGACGTGTCGCCGGAGCTCAGCGCCCCGGAGGCGAGTACCGCCGGGTCGGCGAGGAGCGGCCCGTACGTCGTGAAGGCGACCGTCCGTACCCCGCGGCCGCCCGCCAGGTCCAGCTGCCAGTACGGGTCACCGGTGTCGACGGGCCGGTAGACGCCGGTGATCCGGGTCCGCACCCGCCGGTCGTCGAACCGGTCCCTCAGATCGAGAACGGTCCCGGGGCCGACCCGCATCCGCCGGGCCGCCTCCTCGGGCAGCGCCGTCTCGACCACGCCGGCCGTCCGGGCGGCGGAGGGCCAGGTGCCGCGCACGAGGGAGAGCTTCGAACGGTCGAGTGCGGCGAAGTGGGTCAGGTCGGGGTCGGTCTCGGGGGCGCCGGCCGCCCGGGGACCGCGGGGCAGCGCGTACGGCCCGGAGTGTTCGAGCCGTCGTACGGTGACGGGCAGCCCGTCGAAGGTCGCCCGCATCCCCTCCCGGACCGCTTCCTCGGCACCGGCCCGCTGTGCGGCCGGTATCTGCCCTTTCACCAGCAGCGAGGCGGCGGCCGCGGACCGGCCCCGCAGCCCGGCCTGGAGCGCGGCGTCCCCGATGGCCCCGGAGAACGAGGCGAGGGTGGCGAGCACCGAGGTGGTCAGGAGCACGGCGAGCAGTGCCGCGGCGAGCAGTAGCCGGTGTGCCCTGACGCGCAGAAATACGAACCCCGTCACCCATCCCCCTGGCCACCCTGATCGCGGTGCGCACGTCGAACGCGGTCGAACGCTCCCGGACTTCCCCCGGATGTTTTCAGAGGGCATGTGCCGCTGGAAACCGCTTACGGGCGCACCTTGATCCGATCGTGACCGTTATCCGGGGTTCCGTCTCCGGAATGTGCCCGTCCGTGCGCGGTCGGGACCGTACGGGTGAGGGGTCGTCAGCCTGCCGTGTTCACCATCGAGGCCGCCGCGTAGGTCATGTAGCGCCAGAGCTCGGCCTCGTGCTCGGGTGCCAGGTCCAGGTCGTCCAGAGCCGCCCGCATGTGGCGGAGCCAGGCGTCGTGGGCGGCCTGGTCCACGGTGAACGGAGCGTGGCGCATCCGGAGCCGGGGGTGGCCGCGGTCGTCGCTGTAGGTCCGGGGGCCGCCCCAGTACTGCATCAGGAAGAGGGCGAGCCGCTCCTCCGCGGGGCCGAGGTCCTCCTCGGGGTACATCGGGCGCAGCAGCGGGTCCTCCGCGACCCCCTCGTAGAACCGGCGGACCAGACGCCGGAAGGTCTCCTCGCCGCCGACCTGCTCGTAGAAGGTCTGCTCCTGCACTGCTTCCCCGGGAATCTCGTTCACCATCCCATCGTCTCAGATGCCCCGTCCTAGGACCGGAGGACGAGGACCGCTCGCCCCGGGCCCCCGGCGGCGGGAGAGTGGAGGCATGGATGAGCGGCGGGACGAGTTCGCCGAGGGCGGCGCGCGGGCACGGCGGGCGCTCGTGCGGGAGATCGAGGCTTACGGCGCGCTGACCGACCCCGCCTGGCGGGACGCCTTCGCCACCGTCCCGCGCCACCTCTTCGTCCCCTACTACTACGTCCCCGGGAACGGCGGCTACGAGCGGCTCTGGTGCGGCGACCCGGACCCCGGGCAGCGGGACCGCTGGCTGCGCGGCGCCTACGAGGACACCGCCGTCGCCACCCGGGTACGGGACGGGGAACTGCTCTCCTCCGCCAGCCAGCCGTCCCTGATGGCTCTGATGCTCCACGCCCTGGACGTACGCGACGGGGACGACGTCCTGGAGATCGGCGCCGGGACCGGCTACAACGCGGCCCTGCTCTGCCACCGGCTCGGCGAGGAGCACGTCACCACCGTCGACCTGGACGAGGAGATCACCGAGTCCGCCCGGACCCATCTGGCCGCCGCCGGATACCGCCCCGCGGTCGTCACCGCCGACGGCGCCCGGGGCTGTCCCGAGCGCGCCCCCTACGACCGGATCGTCGCGACCTGCGCGGTGCCCTCGGTCCCGTACCCCTGGATCGCCCGGTGCCGGCCCGGCGCCCTCGTCCTCACCCCGCTCTCCACCGGGCTGCTCCTGCTGCGGGTGCGCGACCGGGCGCACGCGGAGGGACGGTTCCTCGCGACCTCCGCGTACTTCGTGGCGCTCCGGGGCGCCGCGGGCCGCGTCCCGCGCCCCGATCCGGCCGGGGACGAGCGCTTCCGCTTCCTGTGGGGTCTTGTCGGCGGGACCCTCGACAGACGCGAAGCGCTCTCGCTCTGGCTGCGCGAGCGGCGGCCGGAACGGGAGCGCTTCGGGGTGACGGTCAGCGGCGACCGGCAGTGGGCATGGCTGGACGACCCCGCAGGGCCGTACGCCTGGCCGCTGCCGGACGCGTGAACGTACGGGTCAGCCCAGACGGATCGTGATCGTCGTCCACGCGCCGACGTGCACCCGGTCGCCGTCCTGGAGCTGGACGGGGACGTAGGGCTGGATCGGCTCCTCGCCGCCGTTGACCGTGGTGCCGTTGGTGGAGTTCTGGTCCACCACCGCCCACGAACCGTCCGGCTGCTGCACGAGCACCGCGTGCTGGTGCGAGACACCCGGGTCCTCCGGCGGCACCGACAGGTCGATGTCGGGGGACTCGCCGGTGGAGTGCCGGCGACGGCCGATGGAGATCTGGTTGCCCTGCAACGGCAGATGCTTGGCGGGGGAGTACGCGGGCAGGTTCAGGCCCGTCGCCTCGGGACCGCTGCGCTGCATCATCGCCATGAAGTAGTCGCGGTCCGGACCGATGACCGCGGTCCACGACAGGGGCTGCCGCGGGGGCTGGAACTGCTGCGGGGGCTGACCCTGGGGCTGGTCTTGGTGCTGAGCTTGGTGCTGAGCTTGGTGTTGACCGTGGTGCTGCGGGGGCTGCTGGTGCTGAGGGGGCTGCTGTGGTGCCTGGTGCTGCGGAGGTCCCTGGGGCGCCTGGTGCTGCGGAGGCTGCGGAGGCTGCGGAGGAGCCTGAGGCGCGTGATGCTGCGGGGGCGCCTGGTGCTGCGGGGGCGCCTGCGGCGTCTGCGACGGCGGGGACAGGACCCAGTCGTCGTCGGCGCGCGGCTGCGGCGGTGCGGGCGGCGCCGGAGCCTGGGCCGGAGCCTGGAGGTACGCGGGCGGGCCGGGCGGCTGCTGCTGCGCCGGCGGCTGCTGCGCCGACGGGCGCTGCGGAGGAGCCTGGTGGTGCGTGGGGTCGCCCCCCAGCGGCTCGGCCGGGCGGTTCACCTGCGAGGGCCGCGATCCCTGGTAGCCGAACGGATCCTGGGGCTGCTGAGGCGGCTGCGGCTGCTGTGACGGCGGCTGCGGCGGCGAGGACTGGAAGCCCGGAGGCAGGTTCAGACCGGGCGGCGGACCGTGCTGCTGCGGCGGGGACGGGGCGTTCTGCGGGGCCAGCGGCGTGTAGGAGGTCGCCGTGTTCGTGAGGAAGTTCCAGCGGCACTCCTCGCAGAACGGCGCCATGTACTCGCGCGGCGTACGGCACTGCGGGCACAGCTCCGCCTGGGCCGTCGCGTTCGGGTCGCCACCGGGGCCGAAGCCACCGGGGCCACCGGGACCGGGCGCGCCGGGCGGCGGGCCGGTCGGGGGCCGGCCGGGACCACCGGGGCCGGGGTATCCGTACGCGGGAGGCGGCGGCGGGGGAGGTGGCGGTACGGCACCCGTCGGCGCACCCGCCCCGGCCATGCGATGGCCGCAGACCTCGCACCAGTCGTCGGAGACCGACTGGTGTCCGTTCGGGCAGGTCGGCATGTCGGCGCTTCCCCCTCTCCTCGTCCGGCCCGGTGGCCGGGCTACCTCTTGACGCGAACGGTCTTGGTGGAGCGCGTTTCGAGTGTCATCTCGTCCGCATCCGCGACCTTCGCCTTCAAACGCACAGTACCGGTCGCCGCATCGACGACGTCGACCACCTTCGAAAGCAGTTTCGCCGTATCCGCGTTCCCGGAGGCGGCCGCGAGTTGCACGGCGCGGCCCAGTTTCGCCGTCGCCCCGTCGTGATCGCCCGATTTGCGGGCATCGAGGCCCTGTTGGATGACGTCCGCCAGCTCGGCCTGGCCCGTGTAGTGCGCCACCTGCGGGTTGATCGACGTCGACATCGCCAGGTCGTCCGTCCACACGGCCCGTACCAGTCCTTGAGACAGCGGGCGCGGATCGCCGCCCGCCGGGTCCGGGGCGATCAGGGAGACCCGGGCGGCGAGCATCTCCTGACCTACCGCGGCCCGGGGGACCCGCACGCTGACGTGGTAGTCGCGGGACTCGTCGCCCCACGAGCCCGTCGGGTAGTCACCGGCGCGCGGCCCGGCCTCGGTGCGGCGCCCGGTCAGGTCCTCGACCGTCGGCGCCACCTGCTTCACGAAGGCGATCTCCACCCCGACCGGCGTCCACAGCCGCAGCGCGACGTCCGCGACGCCCTTGCCCATCGCCTGCTCCATCATCGCCGTGAAGTCGGCGGCGAGCGCGGACGGGTCGGCGACGATGTCGGCGGTGCCGAGGAGCGCCGAGGCGATTCCGGTGACCTCCTTGACCTCCCAGTCGGTGCCCACCCCGCGCGCGTCACAGGTGAAGCGGCCCGCGCAGGCGTCGAGGGCGGCCCGCAGCTCCTCCGGCGACTCGTGCTCGTTGCGGCCGTCCGTGAGCAGGATGCCGTGCCGGATGGTGAGCTCGGCGGAGGAGAGCAGCCGGTCCGCGAGCCGCAGCCAGGTGCCGATCGCCGTGCCCCCGCCGGCGTTCAGCCGGCGCAGCGACTCCTTGGCCTCGGCCCGGGTGTGGGCGTCGGCCACGGCGAGGCGGCCGTTCCCCGGGTAGACCTCCCTGGCGACGTGCGTGCCGTCGACGACGGCGAAGGACGTGCCGTCGCGCAGGGTGTCGACGGCGGCCGCGGTCGCCTCCCGGGCGCCCCGCATCTTGGTGGCGGGATAGTCCATCGAGCCGGAGCAGTCCACCATGATCACGACACCGGCCCCGGCGCCCGCCGGACCGGACAGCCGCTGTCCACCGGTGCCGCCCCCGGTCGACGTGACCGTGACGATCGCGCTGACGTCACGGCCGCCCTCGGGCAGGAACTCGTTCTGGTAGACGTCCACCGAGAACTGGGGGCCGGTCGGTTTGGAGAAGTTCGCCATCGGTCAGGGCTCCTCGGGCAACAACGGGCAGGGGACGGGGGATCGGCGACCGCTCAGGCGGATCCTGCCCCGTGGTGCGAGACGGTGAACGGCACGAGGGCGACCGTGATGTTGTCGTGGCCTCCACCGTCCAGGGCGTGACCGACCAGCACCTGGGCGCTGTGCAGAGGGCGGTCCGCCGCGTCGGCGGGGACGACCCGGGCCATGTCGTCGGCGCCTTCTGCGTAGTTCCACAGGCCGTCCGTGCAGACCACCACCACCCCGGACCGGTCCGGTTTGAACGCGGCCGTGTGCGGTTCCAGTTCGTACGCGTCGGCGCCGAGCCAGCCGGTGATCGCGTGGGCGCGCTCGTCCGCGTACGCCTCGGCCTCGTTCATCAGACCCGCCGCGACCATCTGGGCGGCCCACGAGTCGTCCTCGGTGAGCCGGGCGGGCGGGGTGGCGCGGTCGTCCGGCACCCAGTAGACGCGGCTGTCGCCGACCCAGCCCACGACGAGCAGGCCGTCGGCGACGACGGAGCCCACGATGGTGCACGCCGGGGCGTTGCGATGGCGGTGCGGGTCCTGCTCCGTCCCGTCCCGGTCCGGCTCCCCGGCGAGGGAGTTGACGGCCTCGGCGGCGGCCACGATCGCCTCGTGCATCGCCTGCTGCGGGTGGGTGCCCCGGGGCAGCGCCGCGAGCAGCGAGGCACCGGCCGCCTCGGCGGCGGCGGCGGAGGCCTCGTCGGGCCGGGTCGCGGAGGACACGCCGTCGCAGACGATCGCGACGGTGGCGGGGGAGCCGTCGGGGAGCGTGGTCGTGGACACGGTGAACGCGTCCTCGTTGCGGTGGTGGCGCAGCCCCCGGTCGCTGACGGCGGCGACGCCGCCGATGTCCCGCTCCATGTGGTCGCGCTCACGGGGCTGGGCGTGCCCGCAGTTCTCGCAGTACCCGTCGGTGTCCACCCGCCCGGCCCGACAGGCCACGCACACGACGACGACGGGGGCGGTGCCCTGCGCGGCCGGAGCGGGAGAGGCGGCGGGCACGGGGGGAGCGGCGGGTGCGGGGGGGACGGCGGGCGCCGGGGCATGAGCAGGAGGCTCTGGTACCTGGGCCGCGGCCGGGGCATGAGCAGGAGGTTCCGGGACCTGGACAGACGCGTGGACCGGGGCTGCCGGCGGGGCGGCCGGGGCGGCCGGGGCGTGGACCGGGGCTGTCGGCGGGGCGGCCGGGGCCGCCCGTACCGCCGTACGCGGGTCGGGGGCGGCCAGCTCGAAGTCCCCGCTGCCCGCCGTGGTGTTCCCGCCGGGCGGCACCGGGACGTCCGTGCGGACCGCCATCGTCGGCAGGTCACGGCCACCGGAGTCGGTGCCCGGGAGATCTCCGGGGTGCTGGGTCATGGTGGACAGCGAACCGGGCTCCCGCGGCGGGGCGTCCGGCCAGTCCACGGGGGTGCCGATCACCACGGTCGGGCGGTCCGGCTCCACCCCGGCGGCCGGTACGGCCATCAGGTCGTGACCGCACGCCCCGCAGTACCGGTCACCCGAGTCCAGCGGCTCCGCGCAGTCCGGGCAGACGGCGAGTCCGTGCGACGGCTTCGGCTTCTGGGACATCCTCACACCCACGTCCGGGGGCGGAAACGGTTGGCCCGCTCCACCAGTTCGATCCTCTCCTCGCCCCGCTGGGCGAGCCGGGCCAGCACCCGGTACGAGCGTTCGAGGCCGAAGCGCAGTCCGCGCTCGTCCAGTTCACTTCCGAGCAGCAGCGCGCCACCGCTCGGTTCCGCACCAGGACTACCGGAGAGTACCCAGTCGAGGGCCGCTCCGAGGACCTCCGTCGACAACTGCTCCCGCCGCACCGCGTCAAGACCGAAGCCCTGGAGCGCGGAGACCTGCGCCGCGGCCGCCGTCAGATCGGCGCCGATCGGCTCCCACGCCGGGCGCCGCCGCAGCCGCGCCCGTACGGTCGCGACACGGGCCGCCGTGTAGTGGATCGAGGCCTCGGGTACGGATTCCAGGGTCGCGACGGCGCCGGTACGGTCGCCCGCCGCGAGCCGCACCCGGGCGAGTCCGAAGGCAGCGCTGACGAAGCTGGGGTCCGTGGCCCACACCAGGCGGTAGTACTCGGCGGCGTTGTCCAACTGCCCGAGCACCTCGGCACAGATCCCGAGGGCCAGCTTCGGCGCCGGCTCCCCGGGGAAGGCGTCGTAGATCGCGTCGAAGGCCAGCGCCGCGTGCTCGTGGTCCCCGGTCACCAGGGAGGTGACGCCCCGGTACCAGACGGCCCGCCAGTCGTCCGGGTCCCGCTCCTCGATCCCGGCGAGGGTCCGCACGGCAGAGGGCAGGTCGCCGAGCTCCAGCTGGGCCCGCAGGGTGCGCAGCCACAGCTCGGCGGAGGGCGCGGGCGCGGCCTGGAGCGCGCCGAGAAGCTCACCCGGAGCGGCGGCGGCCAGACCGGCGAGGAAGCCGGCGTTGGGATCGCCCGGGTCGACGCGCGGCACGGGCAGCGCGAGCGCGGTGGCGGGCGTGTCGAGCGGCGCGAGCAACTCCCCGAGCCCGGACCCGGCCCCGCCGACGTGAGGCACCGCACCCGGCCCGGTCCCGCAGGGGTCAGGCGGCACCGCACCCGGCCCGCCGGGGCCAGGCGACACCGCACCCGGCCCGGCGGGCGGAGGCGCCGACGCCGGAGCGGTCCCCGCCGCCGTCCGCTGCCGGCGGCCCGCCCCGCGGCCTCCGAGCCGCGACACGTCCTCCGGCAGTTCGGCGAAGAGCGCGGTGTCCGTGACACGGACCTCCGTGCCGAACAGCGTCGAGAGCGCGGGACGGGGCCGCCCCGACTGGAGCGCCACCACCTCCCGCAGCACACCCGTCAGCTGCTCCGCCATCTCCTGCGCCGAGGAGAACCGGCGCGCGGGATCGGGGTCGGTGGCGCGGACCAGGAAACGGTAGAACGACTCGTACGTCCGGAAGACCGCGATGTTGTCCGGGTCGGGCAGCGAATCCACGAAGACGTTCGTGTAGCCCTGGAAGTCGAAGGTCATCACGGCGAGCGTGCGCGCCACCGTGTACAGGTCGCTCGCCACCGAGGGGCCGACCTCGGCCACCTCCGGCGCCTGATAGCCGACCGTGCCGTAGATCGCGGACTCGTCGTCGTCCATCCGCCGGACCGCGCCCATGTCGATCAGCTTCAGCTGGTCCTCGGACTGGATCGCGTTGTCGACCTTGAAGTCGCAGTACAGCAGGTTGCGGCTGTGCAGGTGCCCGAGCGCCTCAAGGGCCTCGATGCCGTACGCGCAGGCCTGCTCGACCGGCAGCGGATCGCGCCGGCCGTCCGGGGTGCGCCGGTCGTTGGCGATCTCCTTGAGCGACTTGCCCCCGACGTACTCCATGACGATGTAGCCGTCGAGGGAGCCGGTGCGCTGGTCGAGGTGCTCGACGAAGTTGTAGATGCGGACGATGTTGGAGTGCTCGATCTCGGCGAGGAAGCGGCGCTCGGAGATCGCGGCGGCCATGGCGTCCTGGTCACCGGTGTCGAGGAGGCCCTTGAGGACGACCCACCGGTCGGAGACGGCCCGGTCGACGGCGAGGTAGACCCAGCCGAGGCCGCCGTGCGCGAGACAGCCCGCCACCTCGTACTGGCCGTGCACGATGTCCCCGCCGCGCAGCTTCGGCACGAAGGAGTACGGGTGCCCGCACGTGGTGCAGAAACCCTCCGTGCGTCCCGGCCGGTCACCCCGCGAACGCCCCACCGGGGCCCCGCAGTCGGAGCGGGAGCAGAATCGCTTCCGCTCGGGCACCTCGGGGTTCTCCATGACCGCGCCCCGCGGGTCGGGGCGCGGCACCTCCGGGATCGACACCAGGCCCGCGCCCAGCCGGTTCCTCGCGGACTGGCCGGTCGACGAGCCCGAGCTGCGCACCGACACCGAACGGGACGGGGAGGAGGCCCCGGAGAGCGCGCGCGAGAGCCGCCCGGAGACCGAACGCCGGGAGGTCGAGGAGCGCGAGGAGGCCCGCGACGACGCCCGCGAACTGCTCCGCGAGGAGCTGGAGTCCGGCCCGCCGACGCCGCTCGTCCCGGTTCCCCTGCCGGGCACGGCCACCCCGGTCGGCGTCGAGCCGATGAGCCCTCCGGGCGCCACCACGGGGGCGAGCCCGCAGGTGTCGCAGTACAGCTCGCCGCCTCCCATGTCCTCGTACGAACCCTCGCACGAAGGACGCTGACAGCTCCCCACGCCCGTCTCCCCGCTCACCACTGCCGTCCTCCCGCGTCTCCCGGGCCGGACAGTACGTCCGCCACCGCCTGCTGGTAGCGCAGCACGGCCTGCTCCGCGACCCGCAGGTCGCAGGGCGCGCTCCACAGCATCCGGCGGGCCGCGTCGTACCGCTCCATGAGCAGCGGGTCCTCCGCCGCGCCCAGCCGTGCCACCTTCGCCCTGTACGCGTCCAGCCGGCCGCGCAGTTCGGCCCGGACCGCCAGCGGCGCCGTCACCGCGGTCAGCGACTCCCGGGCCCGGAGCAGCTCGTCCTCCGCATCCCGCTCCAGGGACTCCAGGAGCGGGGAGAGCCGGTGCCACTGGGCGTGCCTGCGGTACTCCGCGGCGGCGGCGAGCCGCTCCTGGAGCACGATCGGCGGCCCGCTGACGGCCGGCACCTCGGAGGCGGCGATCTTCGCGAGGACCTCGCCCCGCGCGGCGCGCGCCTCGGCGAGCGTACGGTCCGCCCGCGAGAGCACGTCACGCAGTCTGAGCAGCCGGTCCTCGGAGTCCTGCCGGACCGCGAGCACCGCCTCGATCTCCCGCCGTACGTCCTCGAGAGCCAGGGCCGCCCTGTCGTACCGCTCGGTGTCGGGCCGGCCGCCACCGGGCGCCGAACTGCCCGACGCAGGACGCCAGAACGCCAGCGGATCGGTCACCACCTGGGAGCGCAGCCGGGTCAGCTCGGCCGTGATGTCCTCCAGGTCGTCCCCGGCCGGGTGCTCCCCGGGCCGCACACCGACCGAGTGGGCGAGTGAGCGCGTACGGCGCAGCTCGGCGGCCAGCAGGTCTATCCGGGCCGGCAGCGCCGACCAGACGGCGTCGGCGGTGACCACCAGGTCGAGCGAGGACGCGTACAGCTCGTTCATCCGCCGGACGAGGCCCTCCAGGCTGAACCGCTCGGACAGCAGTCCCTGTTCGCCCGCGCCGCCCGCGACGAGCACGCTCTCGCCCCGCAGCCGGTCGGTCAGCTCCACCAGGTCGTCACGGCCGGGCCAGCGCCGCCGGGCGCGCACCTCGCGAGCGTCCCGCAGGGCCCCGGTGTACACGTCGAAGCAGGTCCAGAGCAGGGTGATGGTCCGCTCGGTCGCCGCCCAGCGGTCCCGGGTCGTCCCGGTCAGCTCGGCCCCTTCGAGCAGTCTGCGGCCCGCGTGGTCCTGGAGTGCGAAGAGCGAGTCCTCGATCGCCTTGTGCTCGGCGCCGAGCCGCGCCAGCGCACGGTCCACCTCGTCCCGGTCCATCACCGGCCCAGGGGTTCCCGTGACGCCCATCGATCACCTCTTCCTCTCCGTGTACCAGGGCTGTCGTGCGGGGCGGGGCTACTTGTAGAGGGGAGCGGGTGGGCCGGATATGCCGGGCAGGTCCTTCTCCAGCCAGTTCTTGTACGCCTTCTGCCAGGGGCCCTGCCGGTAGTTCACGAGGACCTGGTTGACCCGGCGGACCAGGTCGTCGTTGCCGAGCTTGGCGGCCACCCCGTAGAACTCGGTGGTGAACGGCCGGCCCTTCAGCTCGACGGCGGGGTCCTGGGCGGCCTGACCGGCCGCGAGGGCGTTGTCGGTGACGACGGCGTCGACCTCGCCCAGCTGGAGCCGGGCCAGGCAGTCCAGCTGGTTGGGGACGGTCAGCAGGTCCTTGTCGTCCTTGGTGCCGTCCGCCTCGTCCTTGAAGAGCGCGCCGAAGGAGTTCTCCTCCAGGGCCTCGTAGGCGGTGGAGCCCTCGGCGGTGCAGATCCGCTTGCCGCGCAGCGAGGAGTCGTAGCCGGTGATGTCCTCGGCGCGCTTGGGCGCCAGGACCTGCTGCCCGGCCTGGAAGTAGGCGGTGGAGAAGGCGACCTGCTCGATCCGCCTGCAGTTGATCGTCATCGTGCGCACGACGAGGTCGACCTTGCCGCTGTCCAGGGCGGCGATCCGCTGGTTCGTCGGGATCGCCCGGAAGATGACGGCGTTCTCGTCGCCCAGGATGTCCCGTGCGATGGCGCGGGCCAGATCGATGTCGAAGCCCTCCAGGGTGCCCTTCTCCGGGTTCCGGTAGCCCCAGCGGTAGCTGGACTGGTCGACGCCGACGACCAGCTTCCCGCGGTCCTTCACGGCCCGGATCGACGGGCCGTCCGCCGTCGAGGGCCGCAGGGAGGCCTCCGGCTTCTCACAGGTGTCCGCCTTGACCTGGACACCCGTGCCGACGCCGGGTCCCGGGCTGTGCATGCCGGGGGTGGCCGCCGCGTCGCCGCCGTCGTGGGTCAGCGGAAGCAGGGTGAGCGAGGCGGTGAGCCCGCAGGCCACGGCCATGGCGGCCACCCCGCCCCAGCCCCGGAACCGTTCCGCCGTCCGCCGCACCAGCGGGTACGTGCCGCTCGGCATCCCGCCCCCTCTCACCGGTACTCCGACAGTCTGCGGTTGATGCCGAGCACGGCGCCGGCCGCGCCCAGGATCCCGAGGGCCGCCGCGCCCAGGGGCAGCGCCGCCAGCGCGTCCCTCGCGTCCCCGGCGGAGCGGGTGAACTCGGTCTGCTCGTGCGCCAGGGCGCGTTCGAGGGCGGCGTCGACCTGGTCGAAGGACTGCCCCGTCGACTCCTCCGGCCCGACGATGCGGCTCAGCGCGCCGTCGAAGTCCCCGGCCTCGTCCTTCGCGCGGGCGTCCTTGTGGCGCTTCTGCCACTCGCCCGTGCGGGAGGCGGCCTCGTCGACCGGGGTCCGGCCGGCGTCGTCGTCGGCACGCTCGCGCGCCGTGGCGAGCGCGGTCGTCAGGGCGTCCATGCTCGCCGTGTACTCCGCCTCGTACTTGTCGTTCTTGCCGTCCTCGGTGAGGACGGCGCCCCGGGCGACCAGGGTCAGGTTCTCGTTGGCGCGGGCCGTGAGCGAGCTGATCCGCGCCGAGTTGAGGACCTGGAGGGACTCCTGCCCGTGTGCCCGCGCGCTGTCGAGCCCGCTGCGCGCGACCGTGTGCGCGGCGAGGAGCCAGACCAGGACGACCACGGTGGCTGCGGTGGCGGCGAGCAGTCCGTGGTTGAAGACCCGGTGCGTCCTGACGTAGTTGCGGCGCTGCGCCCAGCCGAGGACGGCGAGGGTGAGCAGCCCGAGGCCGAGGGCGAGGAACGGCCAGGTGCGGGCCGACTCGTCGTCCTCCTGGAGCCGTACGGTCTCCGCCGCGTACAGGCGCTCGGCGGCGGGCAGCAGCGTGCTGGTCATCTGCTGGTTGGCGTACCGCAGATAGGCCCCGCCCAGCGGGAGGCCCTGCCGGTTGGCGGCCCGCGCGCGCTCGACCAGGCCCGTGTAGCGGGGGAGCTGCTGGTTGAGGATGGCGATCTCACGGGCCGACTCGCTCGAACCGCCGGTGCCCGCGGCCGCCTTGACGAGGAGCCGGGCGGCGGTCGCGATGTCGCGGTCGTACCGCGCGCGCGAGTCCGCCGGCTCCAGGGTGCCCGCGAGGAAGCCGCTGGCGGCGGTGGTGTCGGCGTCGGCGAGGGAACGGTAGATCGCGGCGGCGTCGGCGGACAGCGGCTGGCTGCGGCTGACGACGTCGTCGGCGGCGGTGGCCCGGTCGTCGACCTGGAGGGCGGTGACGGCCCCGAACGCGACGACGAGCAGCGCGAGGACGGCGCCGAGGATCTGGAGGCGGCCGGGCTCGGTCGTGGCGGCGACCCGCAGCCGCTCCCGTCCCACGGCCAGAGCCCCACGCCCCGCGGGCGGGACGGCGCCGGGTGCGGGCGACGGCTGCGCGGGCACACCGACCGGGCGTACGGGCGCGGCTGCCGTGCTCCGCGCCGCCGAGGCGGCGGGCGCGTTCGGCGGGTGTGTCACTTGACCTCCCCCTCGGTCGCTGACGTCGGCCCGTCCGGCCGGTCCTGCGGTGACCACCGGCCGACGGTGGACGACCACCCGGCCAGCAGTATGGCCCCAGGGGGCCGTCCGCACACCGGTATTGGCGCGATCTTGTTCTTATCCTGCCGTATGCCTCCGGCACATCCGCGGGCGAACCCCCTCACGACCCCCTCATGCCGCCCTCACGCCCCCCTCGTGACCGCTCACGACCCCCCCATGACCCCTCACCTTGAATACGTCGCCGGGCCGGGATCGGTTCCGTATCCGGCGTCGCTCGAACAGGTGAACATGCCTGCGGGGCCCCCCTCCGAGAGGAGGGAACGCCCCGCCACCGACCTCGTCTCAGGCCCCGTAGTGCCTCCGTAGCCGGGCCGCCGCCTCCGGACCCGCACCCGTCTCGTCCAGGGCGAGCAGCCCCGCCCCGAGGACCGGCGGCGCCGTCACGAAGCCGACGACGGCCTTCGGCGCCCGCTCGGCGAGGAGGTCGAGGATCCGCCGCTCTAGCTGCGGGTGACGCGCGGCGAGCACGCTGCCGCCCAGCATCACCGGAGCCTCCTCGTCCAGCAGACCGAGCCGCCCGAGGGCGACCGCCGACAGGGCCACGACCTCCTCGGCGAGCCGGTGCACCAGCGACAGGGCGACCGGGTCCCCGGCCGCGCTCACCCGGAACAGCACGGGCGTCAGCTCGTGCCGTCGCGCGAAGGGCACCCGGCCCAGGTGCAGGGCCTCGATCAGCGCGTACATCGTCTCCAGGCCGAAGTGCGCCGGCAGCGCCCGCGCCAGCTCGGTCGGTTCACCCCGCCCGTCCTCGGCGCGCGCCGCGAACCAGAGCGCCTCCTCGGCCAGGCCGCTGCCGCCGCCCCAGTCCCCGGAGATCTTCCCAATGGCGGGGAAACGCGCGGTCCTGCCGTCCGGGGTCATCCCGACGCAGTTGATCCCGGCCCCGCACACCACCGCCACACCGCGCGGCTCGTCGAGCCCCGCGCGCAGGATGGCGAAGGTGTCGTTGTGCACCCGGACCGACCGGCTCCAGCCCCTGCCGAGGAGTGCGGCCCGCAGAGCGGTCTCCTCGACGGGCAGGTCGGCGTTGGCGAGACAGGCCGACACATGGGCGAACGAGGCCGGGAGCCCCGCCTCGGCGCCCGCCCGGCCGACGGTCTCCGCCAGCGCGTCGACCGCCGCCGCCACCCCCACCAGAGGCGGTTGGAACCCGCCGCCGCGGGCCGCGCCGAGGACGGTGCCGTCCGCGCCGAGGACCGCGACGTCGGTCTTGCTGTTGCCGGCGTCGATGGCCAGCACGGTTCCGGTCACGCCCACGCGAGGTGCTCCCGGTTGTGTGCGATCAGCCGGTCGGTGAGCCCGTCGGCGTACGCGAACTGCCCCACCAGCGGGTGCGCGAGCAGTGCCTTGAACACCCGGTCGCGGCCTCCGCGCAGTGCCGCTTCGAGCGCCAGGTCCTCGTAGGCCGTGACGTTGGCGATCAGGCCGGCGTACAGCGGGTCGACCTGCGCGACCGGGAGCGGCGCGGCACCCTGGGGGCCCACCGCCGCCTGCGTCTCGATGACGGCGTCGTCCGGCAGGAACGGCAGCGTCCCGTTGTTGTACGTGTTCACCACCTGGTACGGCGAACCGCCTCCGCCGAGCAGGGAGGCCGCCAGGTCCACGGCCGCCTCCGAGTAGAAGGCGCCCCCGCGCTTGCCGAGCAGCGCAGGCTTCTCGTCCAGGGCCGGGTCCCCGTACATCTCCAGGAGTTCCTTCTCCATCGCGGCGACCTCGGCGGCCCGTGAGGGCTTCGTGCCGAGCTCCCGCACCACCTCGTCGTGCGCGTAGAAGTAGCGCAGGTAGTAGGAGGGGACGACGCCGAGCCGGTCCAGGACCGGCAGCGGCAGCCGCAGGTCGTCCGCGACCGCGTCGCCGTGTTCGGCGAGCAGCCGGGGCAGCACGTTCTCGCCCTCGGGCCCCCCGATCCGTACCGCCGTCTCCCAGGTCAGGTGGTTCAGCCCGACGTGGTCAAGGTGGATCTCGGACGGGGCGACGCCGAGGAGCCCCGCGAACTTGCGCTGGAAGCCGATCGCCACGTTGCACAGGCCGACGGCCTTGTGCCCGGCCTGGAGCAACGCGCGCGTGACGATGCCGACGGGATTGGTGAAGTCGATGATCCAGGCGTCGGGGTTGGCGCGCCGTACCCGTTCCGCGATGTCCAGGACCACGGGGACGGTACGGAGGGCCTTGGCGAGCCCGCCGGCGCCGGTGGTCTCCTGCCCGACGCAGCCGCACTCCAGCGGCCAGGTCTCGTCCTGCTGCCGGGCGGCCTGCCCGCCGACCCGCAGCTGGAGCAGGACGGCGTCGGCACCCTCGACCCCGGCGTCGAGGTCGGTGGTGGTGACGACCTTCCCCGCGTGGTCCTGTTTGGCGAAGATCCGCCGGGCGAGACCGCCGACCAGGTCGAGCCGCCCGGCGGCCGGGTCGACGAGGACGAGTTCGGTGAGGGGCAGGGTGTCGCGCAGGCGCGCGAAGCCGTCCACGAGTTCGGGGGTGTAGGTGGAACCGCCCCCCACGACAGTGAGCTTCATGTGTGAGTCAGCCCTTCACTCCGGTCAGTGTGACTCCCTCGACGAACGCCTTCTGGGCGAAGAAGAAGACGAGGATCACAGGGGCCATGACCAGGACGGTCGCGGCCATGGTCAGATTCCAGTCGGTGTGGTGCGCGCCCTTGAAGGACTCAAGGCCGTAACTCAGCGTGTATGCCGCCGGGTTCTCCGAGGTGTAGATCTGCGGCCCGAAGTAGTCGTTCCAGCAGGAGAAGAACTGGAACAGGGCGACGGCGGCGATGCCGGGCTTCGCCATCGGGAGCACGACCCGGAGCAGGGTGCGCAGTTCGCCGCAGCCGTCGATCCGTGCCGCTTCGATGTACTCGTTCGGGATGGTCAGCAGGAACTGGCGCAGCAGGAAGATGGCGAAGGCGTCACCGAAGGCCATCGGGACGATCAGCGGCCACAGCGTGCCGGAGAGGTCCATCTGCTTGGCCCAGAACAGGTACATCGGGATGATGACGACCTGCGGCGGCAGCATCATCATCGAGATGACGAGCAGCAGCGACAGATGCCGGCCGCGGAAGCGGAACTTGGCGAGTGCGTACGCCACGGGGACCGACGACACCACGACGAGGGCGGTGCCGAGCCCCGCGTACAGCAGGGAGTTCTTCCACCAGTCGAGGAAGCCCTCCGTCCGGAACACCCGGACGTAGTTGTCCCAGTGCCAGCTGTTCGGGGTGAGGTCCCGGGTCAGTGCCTGCTGGTCGCTCATCAGCGACGTCAGGAGGACGAAGACGAACGGCAGCACGAAGAACAGGGCCGCGGCGATCCCGAGGGAGTGCACGGCGATCCAGTGCAGGAGCGCCTTGCGCCGTGCCGTCTTCTCGGCGGCCACCGCGGACGTCCCGCGCACGGGACGGTCGAGCGTGGATACGGAGGTCATGATCAGTCACCCGAGCCGATCAGGCCGCCCCGCCGGCGCATGAGCAGCGCGGTGAAGGCCATGGAGAGGGCGAACAGGACGAGGGCCACGACGCTGGCGGCGCCGTAGTCGAAGCGGCCGAAGCCGAGGTTGTAGACCAGCTGCGGCAGGGTCAGCGTGGAGTCGTCGGGGTAGCCCGGTTCGAAGGTCTGGCCCGAGCCGCCCATCACCCCGGACGCGACCTTGGCGGCCACGATCGGCTGGGTGTAGTACTGCATCGCGCCGATGATCCCGGTGACGACCGCGAAGAGCACGATCGGCGAGATGTTCGGCAGGGTGACGTAGCGGAACCGTTGCCAGGCCGAGGCCCCGTCCAGCTCCGCCGCCTCGTACTGCTCCTTCGGGACGTCGAGCAGCGCGGCCATGAAGATGACCATGAGGTCTCCGACACCCCACACGGCGAGGACGGTCAGGGCCGGCTTGGCCCACGCGGTGTCGTTGAACCACGAGGGCGCGGGGATGCCGACGGCTTCGAGGAGCGAGTTGACCGGTCCCGTACCCGGGTTGAGCAAGAAGACGAAGGCCAGCGTCGCGGCCACCGGCGGAGCCAGATAGGGCAGGTAGAACAGGGTGCGGAAGATCCCCGCGCCCGTCTTGATCCGGGTGACGAGCAGGCCGACGCCGAGGCCGAACACCACCCGGCAGGCGACCATGACGACGGCGAGCCAGAGGGTGTTCTGCATCGCCGGCCAGAACTTCGGCAGGTCGGCGAAGACGTACGTCCAGTTGTCCGGGCCCCGCCAGGTCGGCGGGTTGATGCCGTCGTACTTCATCAGCGAGAAGTAGACGGTCGAGGCGAGCGGGTACGCGAAGAAGAAGCCGAAGCCGATCAGCCAGGGCGACATGAACGCCGTGGTGCGCAGCGCGCCGCGTACGCGCTTCGACCGCAGCGCCGCCCTGCGCCCCGCGAGATGGGTGTCGGTGGACATGAGGTACCGGCCCCGGGCCTTACTTCGCCTGCGCGATGTCGCGGTCGATCTGGGCGGCGGTCTCCTCAAGACCCTTCTGCAGGTCCTTGACCTCGCCCTTCTCGTACTTCTGGGCGAAGTCCTGGAAGGTGTCCTGGTAGGTGCTGCCGTTCACCGCGCCGTCGGAGGTGGAGGACGCGGGGTGCCGCGCGATGTCCAGGAAGACCTTGAAGCGCGCGTCGACCTTCAGGTTCGGCGACTTCAGGGCCTCCAGGGTGGAGGGGACGTTGCCGATGCCGTTGGCGAACTGGACCACGGCATCGGTGTCCATGGTCATGTACTTGATCAGTTCCCAGGCCGCGTTCTGCTTCCTGCTCTGCGGGGCGAGGCCGATGATCGTGCCGGACAGGTATCCCTTGCCGTACTCGGCCACCTCGTCGTCCGCGACGGGCAGCGGCGCGACGCCGACCTCGAAGGGGACCTTGGCGTCCCTGATGAAGTTCAGCCGCCACTCGCCGTCGAGCTGCATGGCGACCTGGCCGGTGTGGAAGGGGTGCTTGACGCCCCACTCGTCACCGAAGGTGGTGCGGTACCTGTCCAGCTTCTTGAACCCTCCCAGGCCGTCGACCAGCGACTTCTGGTAGGTCAGCATCTTGGCGAAGCCGGGGTCCTTGGCCAGGTTCGACTTGCCGTTCGCGTCGAAGTACGTGTGCTTCCACTGCGACATGTAGTGACTGGGGACCGTCTCGTAGCCGAGGTAGTTCGGCATGAAGCCGAGCTGCTCGTAGCTGTCGCCCTTCTCCTTGGTCAGCTTCTTCGCGACCCGCGTGAACTCCGACCAGGTCTTCGGCGGCGCGGTGATGCCGGCCGCCTCGAAGGCGTCCTTGTTGTAGTAGAGCCCGTACGCGTCGGAGAGCAGCGGCAGCGCGCAGCGCCTGCCCTCGAACCGGGTGTAGTCCTGGAGGACCTTCGAGAAGGTCTTGTCCAGGTCGACCTCGTCCTTCTCCAGGAAGGGCCCCAGGTCGGCGAGCGCGCCGGTGTGACAGAACTTCCCGACGTTGGACGTGGTGAAGGAGGCGGCCACGTCGGGCCCGTTCGAACCGCCCGCGCGGAGCGCCTGGCTGAGCTTGTCGTCGTTGATGTTGCCGACGACCTTCACCTTGATGTTCGGGTGGGCCCTCTCGAACCGGGCGACGTTGTCCTTGATCGCCTTGACCTCGGACGGCGCCGACCACCCGTGCCAGAAGGTGATGGTCGTCTCCGCCTTGGGGTCGTCGGAGGCCGCGTTGTCCGCGGAGCCCGTACAGGCGGAGGCGAAGAGGGAGATCGATGCGGTGGCGGCGAGCGCGACGACGGCTCTGCGGGCGCGTACGGGCATGGCGGTGTCTCCCTGTGGCGGAGGGCTTACGGGGGAAGGGCGGAAGGGTCAGCGCGAGGTGTCGAAGACCTCGTCGCGCGTGGTGGCGAGGGCGCTTTCGAGGGCGCCGCGCAGGACGGGCCGCTCCGGTACGGCGCTGAGGACGAGCCGTGGTCGGGAGGCGGCGAGGTCGGCGAGTTCGGACTGCACGCGGGCGCGCAGGGGTTCGCCGCCGGCGACGAGGACGTCACCGGACAGCACGATCAGCTCGGGGTCGAGGACGGCGACGATCGAGGCGAGCCCGGTGGCGACCCGCTCGGCGTACTGATCGAGCAGTCGCGCGTACCGGGGGTCCTCGCCGTGGGCCACGGCGGCGTGGCCGAGCAGGGAGGAGGCGACCGGGACGAAGGGCTGTTCGGGCGTGTCGATCCCGAGGGCGCGGGCGATCCGGGGGACGGCCTGGACGCCCGCGAGTTCCTGGTAGCCGCCGGAGTTGGCCTTGGTGACCTGCCGTACGAGCGGGGTGCCGGGCACGGGCAGGAAGCCGACCTCGCCGGCGCCGCCGGTGAAGCCGCGGTGGAGGCGTCCGCCGAGGACGAGGGCGGCGCCGAGGCCCTCCTGGTTCCACAGCAGGGCGAAGTCGTCGTGACCGCGGGCGGCGCCCACGCGCTGTTCGGCGACGGCGACGAGGTTGACGTCGTTCTCGTACTCGAACGGCATGGGCAGGACGGCGGCCAGCTCCTCCAGGAGGGTGGGGGAGTGCCAGCCGGGCAGGTGGGAGGCGTACCGCAGCCGCCCGGTGGCCGGGTCGAAGGCGCCGGGGGTGCCGATGACCAGGCGCCGGACCTCCTCGCGGGTGATCCCGGCCGCCTCTGCGGCCCGGTCGAGGGCGCCGGTGACCTGGCCGACGACGCCGGACGAGGAGCGGCCGGGGGTGCGGAGCTCGTACTCGCCGACGATCGCGCCGGTGATGTCGGCGACGGCGGCGTGGATGCGGTGCTGGTTGACGTCGAGTCCCGCGGCGTACGCGGCCCGCGCGTTCACCGTGTAGAGCTGGGCGTTCGGGCCGGGCCGGCCCTCGGTGGTGCCGGTGGCGACGACAAGACCGGCCGCTTCGAGGCGGGCGAGCAGCTGAGAAGCGGTCGGCTTGGACAGGCCGGTGAGCTTGCCGATCCGGGTGCGCGAGAGCGGGCCGTGCTCCAGGAGCAGGTCGAGGGCGGCCCGGTCGTTCATGGCACGCAGGACGCGCGGCGTGCCGGGGGTTCCCGGGGTCGTACCGGCCATGACGGTCGCACCTGCCTTCGCACCACACTGTTAGGAAAGTTTCCTGTTCTGTGGGAAGGAAGGTAGGGCGGCGGTCGCCGGGCGTCAATACCCGGACACGCGAGACGCCCCCGAAGGCAGCCGGAGCGCTACCCGCGGGGGCGTCCTGCCGGCCCGTACGCCGGCCGGGGAAACCCGTACGTCCTACTTGGCGAGATCGGACCTCGGCAGCGGAGTGGCCGCAGCCGACTGCGGCGACGTCGTCGAGGCGAACGCCGACGGGGCCGCCATCCCGGCGGTGGGATCGGCCCCCGCCTCCTCGGCCTGGGCCGGGAGACCGCCCACGATGCGGATGCCCGCCTCGTCCAGGCCCTTCTTGATGCGCCAGCGCAGCTCGCGCTCCACGGAGAGCGCCTTGCCCGGCATCGTCTTCGCCGAGACCCGGACGGTCATCGAGTCGAGGAGCACCTCGTTCAGACCGAGGACCTCCACCGGACCCCACAGGCGCTCGTTCCACGGCTCTTCCTTCGCCATGGCCTCCGCCACCTCCATGATCACCGAGCGCACCCGGTCCAGGTCCTCCGTCGGCCGGACCGTCACGTCGACGCCGGCCGTCGCCCAGCCCTGGCTGAGGTTCCCGATCCGCTTGATCTCGCCGTTGCGCACGTACCAGATCTCGCCGTCCTCGCCGCGCAGCTTCGTCACCCGCAGGCCCACCTCGACGACCTCGCCGGAGGCCACGCCCGCGTCGACCGAGTCACCGACGCCGTACTGGTCCTCAAGGATCATGAAGACACCCGACAGGAAGTCCGTCACGAGGTTCCTCGCGCCGAAACCGATCGCCACACCGGCGACACCGGCCGAGGCGAGCAGCGGCGCGAGATCGATCTTGAACGCGCCGAGGACCATCAGCCCGGCCGTGCCCAGGATCAGGAAGGACGCCACCGAACGCAGCACCGAGCCGATCGCCTCCGAGCGCTGACGCCGCCGCTCGGTGTTGACCAGCAGACCGCCGAGGGCCGTGCCCTCCACGGCCTGCGCCGAACGGTTCATCCGCTCGATCAGCCTCGTCAGGGCACGGCGGAACGCCATCCGGAGCAACACCGCGACGACCAGGATCAGCAGGATCCGCAACCCGGTGTTCAGCCAGGTGGACCAGTTCTGCTCCACCCAGCTGGCCGCGTTCGTGGCCCTCTCCGCCGCCTCGTCCAGGGTCGCCGGCATCGGCTCGGGTTCGGTGGCAGCCGCCAGGGCGGACCAGGACACGGGAGACCTCCAGGCATCGCGTACGCAGGCCATCCACAGTAACGGGGTGGCGGGGGTGGTCCCGTTGTCCTGTTCGAGGGAGAGACGGACCTCACCCGGGCAGACAGAGGGACAGAGAGAGGAGGACAGACATGCCGATGTGGTCGAGAACACCCCCGGCCCGTCACCCCGATCCCGCATACGTGGTGGCGTTCCGACCAGGCATGAGGAGAAACTGAGAGCAGTTCGTCCCGGCGCGAGCCACGCGCCGCCGGCGTCATAGGAGGCATCCGTGCCGCATGTCCTGGTCCTCAACGCGTCGTACGAGCCGCTCGGCGTCGTACCGCTCCGCCGCGCACTCGTCCTCGTACTGGAGAACAAGGCTCTCTGCCTCGAGGAATCCGGCGCCTTCCTGCACAGCGAGACCCAAGTCGTCCCCGCGCCCAGCGTGGTGCGACTGAAACGCTTCGTGCGGGTCCCCTACCGGGGGCCCGTTCCCTTGACCCGCAGAGCCCTCTTCGCCCGGGACGGCGGGCGCTGCATGTACTGCGGGGCCGTCGCGACCAGCGTCGACCACGTCATCCCCCGCAGCCGCGGGGGCACGCACGCCTGGGACAACGTGGTGGCGGCCTGCCGCCGCTGCAACCACGTCAAGGCAGACCGGCACCTGCGCGAGATCGGCTGGCGGCTGCGCCACCCCCCGGCCCCGCCGACCGGCCTGGCCTGGCGGATCATCGGGACCGGACACCGGGACCCGCGCTGGCTGCCGTACCTCGAGGCCTACGGCGCCGAGGACGTGATGGCCCGGATCGACGCCGTCGCCGACGCCCCCGTGAGGGCGCTGTCGACGGGTTGAGCCGGGCCTTTCGCGTACGGGAGGCCGGGAGCGGCGTGCCCCTCAGGGGGCGGGCCGCTCCTCCGGCGCGCCCGCGGTAAGGCCCGACGGCTGCCGCGTCGCGCCCTCGGCAGGATCCGACGGGTCCTCCGGTGCGGCCTCGGTCGGCTCCTGGGCGGGAGGGGCCGCGTCCTCGGCGGGGCGGACCGGCTTCTCGGGAGGGGCCGCTACGGCGTACGTCTCCACCGACCAGAGCGAGTAGCCGTACGGGGTCGCCCGCTTCTCGCCCTGCACCCGCACGAAGCGCGTGTCCGCCGCGTCCATCCGGACCGCCTCCCGGCCGCCCCGGCCGGCCTCGACCGTCGCCGCCGTACGCCAGACCCGCCCGTCGGCCGAGACCTGGACCCGGTAGCGCGAGGCGTACGCGTCCTGCCAGTGCAGCACCACCTGCCCTATCCGGGCAGGCCGGGGCAGCTCCAGCTGCCACCAGGCGTCGTCCTGCGCCGGGGAGGACCAGCGGGTCGCCGGATCGCCGTCCACCGCGGAGGACGCCGGGAAGTCCGCCGTCTCGTCGCCCGACGACGAGGCCGTCGCCGTCCGGGCCAGGTCCGGGCCCGCCGTACGGGGGAAGGCCCGTACCGTCAGGACCCGCTCCTCGCCCGCGAACGACACCGGCACCCGGTACGCGCCCGTGGGGACGTCCGGCGCCACCGACACCTCGAGGGGGACGGTCGTCCGCGCGCCGCGCTCCACCGCCGCCTGCTTCGGCAGCCGGACCGTGATCCCCTTCGGGGCCTTCGCCGTCAGCGGCCCGCGCACCACCCCGGCGCGCCGGCCCGACAGCTCCACGGCCACCCGCTGGGCCGGGCCGCCGATCTCCGCGTCCGTCTCCGCACGGGCCAGGTCGAGACCCGCCCGCGGCCCGTCCGCGAACCACGGCACCAGGGAACGCACCTCGGGAGCTGGGCCCTCGCCGCTCCACACCACCCGCAGTGCCTCGGCCCTCAGCCCCTTGAGCTCGGTCTGCGTCCAGCCGGACGCCGACAGCGGACCGAGCGGTCGCCAGCCCTCGCCGGAGACGTACGCCTCCACGCGCGCGTCCGTGCCCGGTGCGCCCGCCGCGGCCGGTTCGGCCATCACCGTCAGGGCCTCCACGGGCCGGGCCCGGTCGAGCCGCACGGTGTACGAGCCGGTGGCACGGTCGGCGCGGGCCGCCGGGGTCCGGTCGGTGCCGGTCCACGCCGCCGCACGCTCCACCGCGCGCGTGAGGAACGGGTCGAGCACCCCCGCCCCGACCGTCACCCGGCTCGCCCCCAGGTCCTTCCGCAGCCCTTCCAGCCGCAGCTGCGCCCGCCAGGCCGCCGCGCCGTCACCGGCCGTCTGCGCCGTCAGCATGTCGACGGCCGTCTCGCCCGCCAGGCCGTACCGGGAGAGCTGGTCGAGCCAGGGGCCGGTCTCGTCGTCGAGGACGCCGTCGGCGGTGTCCGCGAGCCGCTCGGGAGCCTCCCGCATCACGGTGAACGCGGCCCGCAGTTCCTCGGCCGCCCGCTGCCGGGCCGTGCCGTCGCCGCCCGCCCTGGAGGCCCAGAAGGCGGACAGGAGCGGCTTCAGATAGGCCGATTCGCCCGCCGGGTCGAGGACCGAGGAGGCGCCGTTCCCGGCGAGCGCCCGCAGCGCCTCGCGGGCGGCCGGCTCCGGGCCCGCCAGCTCGTCGACGGCCGCCCGCCAGGACTCCTGGGGGCGGTAGCCGCGCGGGTTCCAGGCGTAGTCGGCGGCGGTGAAGAGCGGGATGCGGGAGGCCGCGGGCTGCTCCATGGCGTGGGCGAGGAAGGCGGCGGAGCCGGCCGCCACAGCAGGCTCGCGGCCCGTGGCGGGGCCGAGGAAGAGACGGTCCTGCGCGTAGTCGTTGACCGGGTAGTTGTCCATGGTGACCAGCGGGTGGCGCAGGGCACCGCGCGCCCCGGCCAGTTCGCCGCCGGTGATCGTGCGCGGCACGACGCCGACGCCCGTCCACGCCACCCGCACGTCCGTGTCGAGTGCCTCGGCGAGCTTCGCGCGGTACGCGGTCGTGCCGTCCTGGTAGTACTCCGTCGGCATCACGGTCAGCGGCCCGGCGTCGGGGTGGCGTTCGGCGAGGTGGCGGGCGACCGCGTTCGCCACGCGCGCGTGGGCGGCGGCGGCCGCCTCGGGACCGCGACCGAAGGTGTCGGCGTCCCGGTCGCAGTGCCACTCGTCGTACGAGGCGTCCTGGAACTGGAGCTGGAAGGCGCGCACCCCGAGCTCCGACATGGCGTCGAGCTTCCCGGTCAGCGCCTTCAGGTCGCCTGCCGACGACAGGCACATGGACTGGGCGGGCGCCACCGCCCAGCCGAGCGTCACGTGCCGGGCGCGGGCCCGCTCGGCGAGCGCGCGGAACTCCTCCTGCTGCGCGGCCGGGTAGGGCTCGCGCCACTGCACCCCCCGGTAGGGGTCGTCACCGGGCGCGTACAGATAGAGGTTCTGCTTGGTCCGGCCGAGGAAGTCGATCTGGGCGAGCCGCTGCTCGGCGGTCCAGGGGCGGCCGTAGAAGCCCTCGGTGATCCCGCGCTCGGCCGTACCCGGCCAGTCGCGCACGACGATGCCGGGGACCTCCCGGCCGGCGCCGAGGAGCTGACGCAGCGTCTGCACGGCGTGGAACAGCCCGTCCTCGCCCACCCCGTCGAGGACGACCGTGTCGCGGCCGTCGAGGCGGCCCGTGGCGAGCCGGTAGCCGCCTCGCGGCAGATCGAGCCGGTCGGGCACGCGCAGGGCGGTCAACGCCTCCCCGGCGGCCTCGCCCGAGTGGCCCGAGGCCCGCAGGACGGGCCCGCGGCCAGGGAGCCCGGTGTGGACGGTCCGCACCCCGGCGGCCCGCAGCAGCTCGCGCAGCGCGTCGAGGGCGTACGGATCGGCGTCGTCGTCCGCGACCAGCGTCACCTCGTCCCCGAGCCGTACGGAGGGCCCGCCGGCGGCCAACGACTGCGGCCGGGGCCAGACGGAGGGGCTGTCCGTCGGCGGGGCGGCCGGGGACACCGGGGGCAGTGGTGCGCGCGGTGCCAGTGGCGCCGCCAGGGACAGAGGGGCCGCGGCGCCGAGGAGCGCGGTGGTCACCGGCGGGGCCGTCGGGGCGCGGAGGGCCAGCGGCGCCCTCGGGACCGCCTGGGCCGCGCCCGGAGCCGCGCCGCCGAGGAGGCCGCCGATGACGGCGGCGGCCACGGCCGTCGCCGTGCGCTTCCTGCGCCCGAGGTGCACGGGGTCTCCCTTCGGCGGTGCCGGTTGCTCCGCCGGTTGGTCACGAGTGGGTCACGAGCCCACCACCCGTCGTACTGAGGTGTCAATGTGCCTGGCCGATGTGTCGCCTTTGCCCGGCGATCCGTCGGCGAGGTGACGTCACTCCACCACTTTTCGCCGGTAAAACGAGGTGCGGTGGGTAGGTCTCAGTCGCTACCCCTGGTCCCACCTGTCGAGACGAAACCGGGAGACCCCCGTGACCACGACCGCCCACCACCTCGGACGGATACGGATGCCGCAGCAGCCGGCCCCCGCCGGCGAACCGCTGACCAGCGAACCGCCCCTCCCCGACGCCGCCCCCCTCACCAGCGAACCGCCCCTGACCGAGGCGGCCCCCCTCACCAGCGAACCCACCGCCCCCGGCAGCGCGGGCGGCACGGAGTCCCCCGGAGTGTGAAGTGACCCTGGCCCGTCTCGCCGCCCGTCACGGCGTCGCCACCGCGTACAGCCCCTCCGAAGGCGTCACCGTGCCCGTGCCGGACGCGACCGTCGTGGCGGTCCTCGCCGCCCTCGGCGTCGACGCGGCCACGCCGGAAGCGGTCGCCGCCGCCCTCGACGCGGCGGAACGGGCCGACCGGGACCGCCTCCTGCCCCCGACGCTGGTCCTGCGGCGCGGTGGAGCGCCCGCCGACCCGCCCGCCGACCTGCCGCCCGGCACCCGGCTCCGGGTCACCACCGAGGACGGCGCCGTCGTCACCGGCGAGGACTGGGAGCGACTGCCCCTCGGCGTCCACACGGTCGAGGCACAGGCCCCCGACGGGCGCGCGGCCGTCAGCACCCTGATCGTGAGCCCCGCGCGCGTACCGGGTCCCGGGCGCCGCGCGTACGGCCTCCTCGTCCAGCTCTACTCACTGCTCTCCACCCGCTCCTGGGGCATGGGCGACCTCGGGGACCTGCGGGAACTCGTCACCTGGGCGGGCCGCACCCACGGTGCCGGTTTCGTCCAGGTCAACCCGCTCCACGCGGGCGTGCCCGGCGCGCCCGGCGACCCGTCCCCGTACCGCCCCTCCTCGCGCCGCTTCCCGGACCCCGTCCATCTGCGGATCGAGGAGATCCCCGAGTACGCCCTGGTCGGCCCCGAGCACCGCGAGGAGCTCGACCGGATCCTCGCCGAGGCGGCCGAGCTGCGGGAGCGGGTCCTCGGCAAGGGCGCGGTGATCGACCGGGACGCGGTGTGGGAACTCAAGCGGCGGGCCCTCGAACTCGTCGTCGAGACCGTGGAGCTCGGCCCCGGGCGGCGCGCCGACTTCCACGACTTCCTCGCCGCGCGGGGCCGCGCCCTGGAGGACCACGCCACCTACCAGGCCCTCGCCGAGCGGCACGGCCCCCACTGGCGCGACTGGCCCGCGGAGCTGCGCCGGCCGCGCACGGCCGAGACCGCCGTGTGCGAGGACCCGGCGCTCGCCGCCCGGGTCGACTTCCACTGCCGGCTCGCCTGGCTGACGGACCGGCAGCTGGCCGCGGCCGCCGCGGCCGCCCGCGAGGCCGGGATGGAGGTCGGCATCGTCCACGACCTGGCGGTCGGCGTCCACCCGGAGGGCTCGGACGCCTGGGCCCAGCAGGAGGCCTTCGCGGCCGGCATGTCGGTCGGCGCGCCGCCCGACGCCTTCAACTCCCGCGGCCAGGACTGGGGCCTGCCTCCGTGGCGCCCCGACGCCCTGGCCGCCGCCGGCTACGCCCCGTACCGAGGACTCCTCCAGGAACTCCTGCGCCACGCGGGCGCCCTGCGCATCGACCACGTGATGGGACTGTTCCGGCTCTGGTGGGTGCCGGAGGGCCACGAGCCCACCCGGGGAACGTACGTCCGCTACGACGCCGAGGCGATGCTCGCCGTCCTCGTCCTCGAAGCCCATCGCGCGGGGGCCCTCGTCATCGGTGAGGACCTCGGCACGGTCGAGCCCGGCGTACGCGAGGAGCTGGCCCGCAGCGGGGTGTTCGGCACCTCCGTGCTCTGGTTCGAGCGGGACTGGGCGGGTACGAAGCGTCCGCTGCCCCCGGCCGAGTGGCGCGCCGACTGCGTGGCCACCGCCACCACCCACGACCTGCCCCCGACGGCCGCCCAGCTCTCCGGCGACCACGTCACGCTGCGGCACCGTCTCGGCCTGCTCGGCGGCGACCTGGAGCGCGAGCGGGCGCTGGACCGGGCCGGGACCGCCGAGTGGCTGGGCCTGTTCCAGCGTCTCGGGCTGCTCCCGGAGGGCCCGGGGGGCGAGGAGGCCGAGATCAGGGCCGTCCACCGGTTCCTGCTCGGCACCCCGGCCCGCATGGTGGGGGTGTGGCTGCCGGACACGGTGGGGGACCGCAGACCGCAGAACCTGCCGGGCACCTGGGACGAGTACCCGAACTGGCGGCTCCCGCTCGCCGCCCCGGACGGCCAGCCGCTCACCCTGGAGCAACTGGCCGCCTCGCCCCGAGCGCACGCCCTCCTGAGCGAACTGCACGCCCGCATGACGGCCCCGGACGTCCCGAAGCCGCTCCCGGACGCCCCTACGGCGGCCCCGGACGTCGCGGACCGCGCCACAACGGCCCCGGACGTCCCCACGGCGACTCCGGACGTCCCCACGGTGGTCCCGAGCGTCTCCACGCCGACCCCGGACGTCCCCACGCCGGCCCCCGACGCCCGTACGGCACCCCCGGGCGCGCGCCCCGTTTAGGGGTTCGCTACGTTTGCACCGTGGACAAGAAGAACGCTCTGCGCGCCGGCTCGCTCGCGGCCGGTACGACGCTGATGATGCTGCTCATGTCGTCCCCCGCGCTCGCGCTCACCCGCGACGACGGCGACGACCCGGCCCCCAAGCTGGAGGTCATCGAGACCCTCGGTCTGTTCGTCGCCGCCCCGCTGGTGCTGTTCCTGGTGATCGCCGGCCTCGTGATGGTGCTCGACAAGTCCAAGAAGGCCTGACCGCCTCCTCTTCCGCTCCGCGAGGGCGCCGCACGGTACGACGTACCGTGCGGCGCCCTCGCGTGCGTGCGGCCCCTTCGACCGGTCTCAGGCGGTGGTGGCCAGCAGCTTGCGCAGCAGTCCGGCCAGCTGGTCCGCCTCCTCGTCGGTGAGCGCGCCCTCCAGAGCGACCCGCTGCTCCGCGAGGCCGGCCCCGACGGCCCGGTCCACCAGTTCCCTGCCGCGCTCGCTGAGGGTCACCCGCAGCCCGCGCCGGTCGTTCGGGTCGGGGCTGCGGCTGAGCAGCCCGGCCTTCTCCAGCTTGTCGAGCCGGCCGGTCATCCCGCCGGTGGTGATCATCAGGGTGGCGGTCAGTTCGCGTGGTGAGAGCGTGTACGGCTCCCCGGACCGCCGCAGGGTCGCGAGCACGTCGAACTCCCCGAGCGCCATGCCGTAGGGCGCGTACGCCTTGTCCACCCTTCCGCGCATGGCGTTGGCCAGCCGGTAGATCCGTCCGAAGACCGCCATGGGGACGGTGTCCAGGTCGGGGCGGACCGCCGCCCACTGGTCGGTGATGGCGTCGACGGCGTCGTGCGCGGGGCTCTGCGTGTCCATGGCCTCAGTCTTCCCTTCCCTCCTCCTCGATCGCAACTAAGCCACTTGCAAGTAAGTAGCTTAGTGGTAAGTTAATTACCGCCAAGCCAGTTCGGCGTCCGCACCCGAGGGGGAGACCCAGCCATGTCCAGCAAGGCGGCCGTCGTCGCGCTCACCGCCCTCGCCCCGATCTCCTGGGGCTCCACCTACTTCGTCACCACGGAGTTCCTGCCGCCCGACCGGCCGCTGTTCACCGGCCTGATGCGCGCCCTGCCCGCCGGGCTCCTGCTCCTGGGGCTCACCCGCACGCTCCCGCGGGGTGCCTGGTGGTGGAAGTCCGCCGTCCTCGGGGCGCTCAACATCGGCGCCTTCTTCCCGCTGCTCTTCCTCGCCGCCTACCGTCTCCCCGGCGGTGTCGCCGCGGTCGTCGGCTCCGTCGGCCCGCTCTTCGTCGTCGGCCTCGCCACGCTCCTCCTGGGGGAAAGGCCCACCGTGAAGTCCCTGCTCACCGCCGTCGCGGCCGCCTTCGGCGTGAGCCTCGTGGTCCTCAAGGCCGGGGCGGCGTTCGATCTCGTCGGAGTGGCCGCCGGACTGCTCTCCGCCCTCTCGATGTCGGTGGGTGTCGTCCTCACCAAGCGCTGGGGCCGTCCCGAGGGTGTCGGGGCCCTCGCGCTCACCGGCTGGCAGCTCACCGCGGGCGGCCTGCTCATCCTCCCGGTCGCCTTCCTGGCCGAGGGCGCCCCGCCGGTGCTCACCGGCACCCATCTGGCCGGGTACGCCTACCTCGCCTTCGGCAACACCGCGATCTCCTACTTCCTCTGGTTCCGCGGCATCGGCCGGCTCAGCGCCTCCTCGGTCACCCTCCTCGGCCCGCTCTCGCCGATCACCGCCGCGATCATCGGCTGGGCGGCGCTCGGTCAGGCGCTCGGTCCGGTCCAGGTGCTCGGCATGGTCATCGCCTTCGGTGCCACTCTCGCGGGCCAGCTGGGTTCCCGTACCCGGAGGGAGCCCGCTTCGCTCACCGAACCGTTCAGTTCAACTGAAAGGAATGGTCGAAAGGATTCGATGGACCTGGAGTTTTCGGAGGTGCGACGGTAGGCGGCATGAACCTGATCACCGCCCGCCACCCGACCACCCCCGCCGCCACCGGCCCCCGCCCCGCCGCCACCGGCCCCCGCCCCACCGCCACCACCCCCGGCCCCGCCCTCACCGAGACGCCGACGCCCGCGAGGAAGCTCGCACGGGGCGCCGGCCTCGGCGTGCTCCTCGCCCTGCTCGCCACCGTCGTCTGGTCCGGCAGCTTCGTCGCCACCCGCGACATGGCCGACAGTGTCCCGCCCGTCCAGGCCGTCTTCTGGCGCTGGATCATCGCGCTGCTCGCCGTCGCGCCGTTCGCCGCCCGCCCGTTCCTGCGGCAGTGGCGGACGATCCGCCGTCATCTCGGCTTCGTCGCCCTGGCCTCGCTGTTCGGCGTCGCCCTCTACAACACCCTCGTGCACCAGGCCGGCCTGACCACCTTCGCCTCCAACATGGGCATGATCATGGCCGCCGCCCCGGTGGTCATGGCGGTCTACGCCCGGCTCGGAGGCGAACGCCTCGGCGCCCGACGCGTCCTCGGGATGCTCACCGCCGCCCTGGGCGTCCTCCTGCTCGTCGGGAAGGGCTCGCTCGCGGTGGACCTCTCCGCCGGCGATTTGTGGATGTTCGCCGCCGCTCTCTCCTTCGCCTCGTACAGCGCCCTGCTCAAGCGCAAGCCCGCCGAGATCGACGGACTCGCCTTCCTCTTCGCCACCTTCCTGCTCGGCGCGCTGATGCTCGCCCCCGTGTACGCCGTGTCCCTCGCCGTCCAGGGCGGGTTCCCCGTCGGCGTGACGACCGTCGGCCCCCTGCTGTACGTCGGGGTCTTATCGTCCGCCGTCGCCTTCTTCGCCTGGAACAAGGCGATCGCCCTCATCGGCGCGGCCCGCGCCGGCGTCGTCTACTACCTCCAGCCCGTCTGCGTCGCCGTCCTGTCGTACGCGCTGCTCGGCGAGCGCCTCGGCGTCCTCGGTGCCGCGTGCATGGCGCTCATCCTCGGCGGGGTGGCACTGGCCTCCGCCACCACCGGGGCGCGGAAGGCCGGATAGGTTGCGCCCCATGACCGAGTGGGACATCAAGAAGCTCCAGATCCTCCGCGTCCTCCGCGACCGCGGCACCGTCACCGCGACCGCCGAGGCGCTGCTCATGACCCCCTCGGCCGTGTCGCAGCAGCTCACCAACCTCGCGAAACAGCTCGGTGTACGGCTCCTGGAGGCCCAGGGCCGCCGGGTCCGGCTCACCGACGCCGCCCATCTGGTGCTGCGGCACGCGGAGGTGGTCTTCGCCCAGCTGGAGCGGGCCGACGCCGAACTCGACGGCTATCTGCGGGGCGAGGCGGGGCAGGTGCGGGTGGCCGCGTTCTCCACCTCCGTGCCCGCCCTCCTGGTCCCCGCCGTACGGCAGTTGCGGACCGCGCACCCCGGGCTCGACGTCCGGATCCGGGAGGCCGAGGCGGCGGAGGCGTACGAGCTGCTCTCGGCCGGCGAGGTCGACCTGGCGCTCTCGCTCGCCGCGCACGCGCCCTCCGCGCGCGACCCCAAGTTCAGCCGGGTGCCGCTGCTCGCCGATCCGCTCGACGTCGCCCTGCCCGCGGGTCATCCGTGCGCCGACGCCCCCGGGCTGCGGCTCGCGGACCTCGCGGCCGAGCCGTGGATCTTCGGGGGGTCGGGGCCCTGGTCCGAGATCACCACGGCCGCCTGCGAGGCCGCCGGCTTCGTGCCCGAGCAGGCCCACAGCGCCTCCGGCTGGACCGCCATCCTCGCCATGGTCGAGGCGGGGATGGGCATCGCCCTCGTCCCCCGGATGGCCTCCGCGGAACGACGGGGCGGCGCCGGAGTCGTCATGCGCGTCCTCTCCGCCGACCTGCCGCGCCGCCATGTCGTCGCGGCGGTACGTCGCGGGGCGGAGGAGGGCCCGGCGGTGTCCCGGGTGCTCGCCGCACTCGGTCAGGCGGCCGTGTCCCGCGAAACCATTCAGCAGAACTGAACAGACCTGTCGAAAACATTCGACGGACCGGAGTGTCGGGGCGGGTGGGGCCCGAACCGTGAGCCTCGACGAGACCGCCGACCCGCACGCCAACGCCGCCGCTCCCTACTCCTGCTGGACCCGTACGCCGACTACCGCACCGGTGACTTCCCCTTACTTCCCCGACACCGGCGTCGCCCGGATGCGCCCGCACGAAACCCTGCCGGAACAGGGCGCGTCCGACCTGGGCGCCCGCTTCACGGCCCTCGGCGGCTGAACGCCCGCGTCCCACCCGCTCCCGCCCGACGGAGCGTCAGCGGACGCCCGCCCGGCGGACCTCAGACACGGAGCAGGGGCGCCCCACGGGGGAGGCGCCCCTGCTCCGTACCGGATCAGCGGGTTCGGACCGCCGCGGCCGAGTCCGCCGCCCGGGCCCTGAGGGCGCGCTCGACGCCCGCGCGGCACTCCGTCACCAGACGCCGCAGCGCCGGGGCCGGGTCGTGCTCGGCGAGCCAGGCGTCCGTCGCGTCCAGGGTCTCCTGCGAGACCTGGAGCGTCGGGTAGAGGCCGACCACGATCTGCTGGATCATCTCGTGGCTGCGGGTCTCCGAGACGCCCTTGATCGCGGCGAAGTACTTCGCCGTGTACGGAGCGAGCAGCTCGCGCTGGTCGGACTGCACGAAGCCGCCGATGACGGCCTCCTGCACGGCGTTCGCCAGCTTGTCGTCCTCGACGACCGAGGCCCAGGCCTCCGCCTTCGCCGCCTCCGACGGACGGGCCGCGCGCGCGGTCGCCGCGTGCCGCTCGCCCGCCGCCGTGCGGTCGCGCTCCAGCTCGCCGGCGATCTCCGACTCGTCGTAGACACCGGTCGCCGCGAGCCGGTGGACGAACGCCCAGCGCAGCTCGGTGTCGACGGCCAGGCCCTCGATCGACTCGCGGCCCTCCAGGAGCGCCGCCAGCAGGTCGAGCTGCTGCGGGGTGCGGGCGGTCGCGGCGAAGGCGCGCGCCCACGCCAGCTGGTGGTCGCTGCCCGGCTCGGCCGCCTGGAGGTGGGCGAGCGTGGCCTCGGTCCAGCGGGTCAGCCCGGCCTCCCGCCACTCCGGCGCCGCGTACAGGTCGATGGCCGCCTTGACCTGGCCCTGGAGCGACTGGACGACGCCGATGTCGGATTCCTTGCCGACGCCGGAGAGCACGAGCTCCAGGTAGTCGCGGGTGGCCAGTTCGCCGTCGCGGGTCATGTCCCAGGCCGAGGCCCAGCACAGGGCGCGCGGCAGCGACTCGGCGAAGTCACCGAGGTGCGCGGTGACGTTCTGCAGCGACACCTCGTCGAGGCGGACCTTGGCGTACGACAGGTCGTCGTCGTTGAGGAGGACGACCGCCGGACGTGCCCTGCCCTCCAGCTTCGGCACGGGGGTCAGCTCGTCGGCCGCGATGTCGAGTTCGAGGCGCTCGGTGCGGACCAGCTTGCCGGCCTCGTCCAGGTCGTAGAAGCCGATCGCGATCCGGTGCGGACGGAGGACCGCCTCGCCCTTGGCCCCGGCGGGCAGCGCCGGGGCCTCCTGCCGGACGGCGAAGGAGGTGATGACACCGCTCTCGTCGGTCTCGATCTCCGGGCGCAGGATGTTGATGCCGGCCGTCTCCAGCCACGCCTTCGACCAGGTCTTGAGGTCGCGCCCGGAGGTCTCCTCCAGGGCGCCGAGCAGGTCGGAGAGGCGCGTGTTGCCGAAGGCGTGCGCCTGGAAGTACGCCTGCACGCCCTTGAAGAACTCGTCCTGGCCGACGTAGGCGACGAGCTGCTTCAGGACGCTCGCACCCTTGGCGTACGTGATCCCGTCGAAGTTGACGAGCACGTCCTCGAGGTCGTTGATCTCGGCCATGATGGGGTGCGTGGACGGCAGCTGGTCCTGGCGGTAGGCCCAGGTCTTCTCCGCGTTGGCGAAGGTCGTCCAGGCGCCCGGCCAGCGGGTGCCGGCCACGGAGGCCTGGCAGGCGACCGAGGTGTAGGTGGCGAACGACTCGTTCAGCCACAGGTCGTTCCACCACTCCATGGTGACGAGGTCGCCGAACCACATGTGGGCGAGCTCGTGCAGGATCGTCTCGGCGCGCCGCTCGTACGCCGCGTCCGTCACCTTCGAGCGGAACACGTACTGGTCGCGGATGGTGACCGCGCCCGCGTTCTCCATCGCACCCGCGTTGAACTCCGGCACGAAGAGCTGGTCGTACTTCGCGAACGGGTAGTCGTACGCGAACTTCTCCTGGAACCAGTCGAAGCCCTGGCGCGTGACGTCGAAGATGTGGTCCGCGTCGAGGAACTCGGCGAGCGACGGCCGGCAGTAGATGCCCAGCGGCACCGTCTGGCCGTCCTTCTCGTACGTCGAGTGCACCGAGTGGTACGGGCCGATGATCAGCGCGGTGACGTACGTGGAGATGCGGGGCGTCGGCTCGAAGCGCCATACATTCGAGTCGGGGCCCTGGGGCTCCGGGGCGGGGCTGTTGGAGATGACCTTCCAGCCCGTCGGCGCCTTCACCGTGAACTGGAAGGTCGCCTTCAGGTCGGGCTGCTCGAACGAGGCGAAGACGCGGCGCGCGTCCGGGACCTCGAACTGCGTGTACAGATAGGCCTGGTCGTCGACCGGGTCGACGAAGCGGTGCAGGCCCTCACCGGTGTTGGTGTACGCGCAGTCGGCGACGACCTTGAGCTCGTTGCGGCCCTGGACGAGGTGGGCCAGCGCGATCCGCGCGTCGCGGAAGACGGCGGCGACGTCCAGCGAGCGCCCGTTCAGGACGACCTCGTGGACGGCGGGCGCGACGAGGTCGATGAAGGTCGAGGCACCGGCCTCGGCGGAATCGAAGCGGACGGTGGTGACGGACCGGTAGGTGCCACCCTCCTGCGCACCGGAGAGGTCGAGTTCGACCTCGTACGCGTCCACGGTCAGCAGCGCCGCCCGCTGCTGAGCCTCTTCACGGGTCAGGTTCGTGCCAGGCACCCGGTCAACTCCTCGGTTTCGTGACGTTTGGCCCATCCTTCCACGGGCCGCCTCAGTGGCGCACGGCACATTTCCCCGGTCCGTCCGAACGCCGGAGGGGCGGCTCCCGTAACGGGTGCCGCCCCTCCGGAGGGTCGTACGGATCAGCCGGTGTCAGCCCTTGAGCTCGGCCGCGACCAGCTCCGCGATCTGCACGGCGTTCAGCGCCGCGCCCTTGCGCAGGTTGTCGTTGGAGAGGAAGAGGGCGAGGCCGTTGTCGACGGTCTCGTCCACCCGGATCCGGCCGACGTACGAGGCGTCCTTGCCGGCCGCCTGGAGCGGGGTCGGGATCTCGGAGAGCACGACGCCCTCGGCGTCCTTGAGCAGCTCGTAGGCGCGTTCGACGCTGATCGGACGCTCGAAGCGGACGTTGACCTGGAGGGAGTGGCCGGAGAAGACCGGGACGCGCACACAGGTGCCCGAGACCTTCAGTTCGGGGATCTCCAGGATCTTGCGGGACTCGTTGCGGAGCTTCTGCTCCTCGTCGGTCTCGAAGGAGCCGTCGTCCACGATCGAACCGGCGAGGGGCACCACGTTGAACGCGATCGGGCGCTTGTAGACGGTCGGCTCGGGGAACTCGACGGCCTCGCCGTCGAACGCCAGCTGGTCGGCGGTCTCGGCCACGGCACACGCCTGCGTGCGCAGCTCGGCGACACCGGCCACGCCCGAGCCGGAGACGGCCTGGTAGGTGGTGGCGACCAGCGCGGTGAGGCCGGCCTCCTGGTGGAGCGGCTTGAGGACCGGCATGGCGGCCATCGTGGTGCAGTTCGGGTTGGCGATGATGCCCTTGGGGCGGTCCTTGATCGCGTGCGGGTTGACCTCGGACACCACCAGCGGGACCTCGGGGTCACGGCGCCAGGCGGAGGAGTTGTCGATCACGACCGCGCCCTGAGAGGCGACCTTCTCGGCGAGGGCCTTGGAGGTGGCGCCGCCGGCGGAGAAGAGCACGATGTCGAGACCGGTGTAGTCGGCGGTGGAGGCGTCCTCGACGGTGACCCCGTCCACGACGGTGCCGGCGGAGCGGGCGGAGGCGAAGAACCGCAGCTCGTCGACCGGGAACTTCCGCTCGGCCAGGATGCTCCGCATGACTGTGCCGACCTGACCGGTGGCTCCGACGATTCCGACCTTCACGGGGACTCCTCCGTACGTATGTGCAGGGTGCTGCCGGTCCATGATGCGTGTGTCCCCGGCCGCCTTGTCCAATCCATTGTCCAAGGGTCGGGACGCGTCCGGACGGTGCCGGGACGGTGTCGGGAGGGCCGCGGGTCAGCTCTCCTTCGTACGGGCGTAGTGGCGCGAGGCCTTGGCCCGGTTGCCGCAGGCCGCCATCGAGCACCAGCGGCGGGTGCCGTTCCGCGAGGTGTCGAAGAAGTGCAGGATGCACGCCTCGTGGGCGCAGGCCCGGATGCGGTCGGGCGCCATGCGCAGGAGGTCCAGGTAGTCGCGGGCTGCGGTCCAGCCGGGGCCCAGGGCCGGGTCCGCGAACTCGACCCGCTCGCCGGGGCCCTCGGCGGTGAGCGTGGCCCGGATGCGGCCGTGGTCGAGGACGGCGTCGACGCGGGCGCTCGCGGCGGGGTCGCCGGGGCGGTCGACGAGCGCGGCGAGGGCGTCCCGGGCGGTGAGGGTGTGGCGCAGGGTGGCGGCGTCGGCGGAGAACCGCCTGCCGAGGCCGTTCGAATCGAGCCAGACGGCGAGCCCCTCCACTCCCGTGAGCAGGTCCTGACGGACGCCGTCCTCGTTCCAGCGGGTGTTGAGGAGGTCGAGGGAGACGGGTTCGCCGGTGAGCGGCCGGCGGTCGACGGCGTTCATGGCGGAACCTCCTCGATGGGCTAACCCCTCAAGGGTACGTGAGCGGTTGACGCCTCTCGTGACTAACCCCTAAAGTCGAATAGAAAGGTTAGTTCCCGAGGGGCGAGCCGCCGCGCGGGGCCGGGGGATGGGGCGCACCCGAGATATGCGCCTGCGTGCCAGGGCCCCCGCACCCGCGCCACCACGACCCCGAACCCCAGTGAGGCCCGTCATGGACCCGTACGGCTCCGGCTCACTCGCACTCCAGGACCGCTTCCGCGTCCGCGACCTCGCCGCCCGCACGGCCGCGACCCGGCCCCGCCCGGCCCTCCGTACGCCCCCGCCCACCGACCCCGAGGACCGCCCGTGACCACCACCCCGGCCCCCGCCAACCCCACCCCCGCGGAAGCCGCCCCCGCCCCCGCCTCCACCCTCCCCGCGACCGCCCCCGCGTCTCCCCGTCCCGGGCCACCCCCGCGTCCCCGCCCCGCGATCCTCCTCGCCTCCACCGCCGGCAGTGTCGCCGCCCTCCTGCTCCTCGTCGCCGTCGGCGCCGTGCTGGATCAGCCCCTGCTCATCCCGCCGCTCGCGGCGAGCATGGCGCTCGTGGCGGGCGCCCCCGATCTCGCGCTGTCCCAGCCGCGCTCGGTCGTCGGGGGCCAGCTGCTCTCCGCCCTGACCGGCTTCGCCGTCCTGGCCGTGGCGGGCCCGGGGCTCTGGGGCGCCGCCGTGGCGGGCGGCCTCGCCCTCGGCGTGATGATGCTGGCCCGTACCCCGCACTCGCCTGCGGCGGCCACCGCAGTGATCGTCGCCCTCCAGGCCCCGCCGCTCTGGTCGTTTCTCGGCCTTCTCGCCCTCGCCTCCCTCCTTCTGGTCGTCGTCGGCCTCGGGTCGGCCCGCACCACGGGCCGGACGTATCCCGTCTACTGGTTCTGACGTCCGTGCCCAGGCCGCAGGGCCCAGCTGGAGAGACCGGTCACCTCACCGCCTCCTCGGGATCGACTCCATCCGTCGTACGCCCGCCCCCTCTGGTCAAACGGCTGAAAGGCGCTCAACCGTCACCTCCCGCTCAACCCTCCCGCCGACCCCGTGGTCCTCCCCACCGACCGCAGCACATGACCAGCAGAACCTCAGGGGAGCCCGCATGTCAGCCATACGCACGACCCGCACCGCCCTCGCCACCGCCCTGGTCGCGGGGCTCACCGCCACGGCGCTCGCCACCCCCGCCCTCGCGGCGCCCGCACCGGAGAAGCGGGACCACACGGCCACCCGCCAGGCGCTCCAGGCCGCGGTCGACTCCGGGGTGCCCGGTGCCGTCGCCGGGGCCCGCGACGGCCACGGCCGGTGGACCGGCACCGCGGGCGACCGCAAGGGCGACGACCGCTACCGGGTCGGCTCGATCACCAAGACCTTCGTCGCCACCGTCCTCCTCCAGCTCCAGGCCGAGGGCCGCGTCGACCTCGACGACCCGGTCGAGAAGTGGCTGCCCGGCGTCGTCCGGGGCAACGGCCACGACGGCCGGAACATCACCGTCCGTCAGCTGCTCAACCACACCAGCGGGATCTACAGCTACACCGAGGACCCGGCTTTCCAGGAGCGGGTGTTCGGACCCGGTTTCCTGGAGCACCGCTACGACACCTGGAGCGGCCGGCAGCTCGTCGGCGTCGCCATGACCCATCAGCCGGAGTTCGCCCCCGGCGCCGGCTGGAGCTACTCCAACACCAACTTCGTCCTGGCCGGGATGGTCATCGAGAAGGTCACCGGACGGCCGTACGGCAAGGCCGTCGAGAACCGGATCATCAAGCCGCTGAAGCTGCGCGCCACCAGCGTCCCCGGCAACAGGGTGACCGTGCCGCAGCCCAGCAGCCGGGCCTACTCCACCCTCTCCCTCGACCCGAACGCGCCCGTCCACGACGTCACCGAACTCAACCCCTCCCTGGCCCTCGCGGCGGGCGAGATGATCTCCGACTCGTCCGACCTCCAGACCTTCTACCGGGCCCTCGTGCAGGGCCGGCTGCTTCCGAAGACGGAGATGCGCGAGCTGACCGCCACCGTCCCGGTCTCCCCCGAGCACCCCCTCTTCCGCTACGGCCTCGGGATCTCGTGGCAGAAGCTCAGCTGCGGCAAGGAGATCTGGGGCCATGGCGGCGGCATCCACGGCTCGACCTCGGAGGCGTACGCCACCCGCGACGGGCGGCACTCCCTCGCCGCCAACTTCAACGCCGACTGGACGGGTGACACCCAGTCCGTCATCGAGGCCGAGTTCTGCGGCACGACCCCGAAGGGCCCCGACGCCAAGGGCCTCGTCGCCAAGGCTCCCGGCGCGAAGGGCCTCGACACGAAGGCCCTGTCCGGCCCGGTCCCGAGGAACTGACCCCGCACCTCGGGACTCACCGGGGCAGGACGACGACATACGCGGCGGGCTGCCGGTCGGGCGCGGCCATCAGGGCCGTACGCACCACGGTGGCCTGCTGGTCCATCGCCTCGCGCAGCTTGCGCGGGGTGAGGTGGACGACCGTGATGCCGAGCCGCTCCAGTTGCTCCCGCTTGCGGGTGTACTCCGACCGGAGCGCGTCGTCGTCCTGCCGCGGGGCCCGGGTGTCGAGCTCCACGGCGACGGCCTGGTCGGGCCAGTAGGCGTCCACCCCGCCCAGGTGGGGGCCGCCCGGCAGCCGCAGGTCCACGTTCCACAGCGGGTCCGGCAGGGCGAACTCCCGCACCATCTCGTACAGGCGCCCCTCGGAGAGCGACCGCCCCTCGGCGAGCAGCGCGTCCACCGCGTCCACCACGTGCGCGCGGGTGAGCAGCCGGGCACGGCTCAACTCGCATACGACCGCGCCCGGTTCGCAGTGTCCACCGCGGACCGCCTCGGTGAGCAGCCGGCGTACCGTCTCCGCGTCCGAGAGTCCCGACACCGCGTCGGCGACGGCGCGGGCGACGGGGGCGACGGGCATTCCGGTCAGCTCCACCGGCTCCGGGGACTCGGCGGCGCGCAGCACCCGCACCCAGCCGGTGGAGCGCAGCCGCCGGGTGCGCGGCACCAGGACGTCGATCCGGTCCAGGGCGGTGAGCGGGGGAGCGGAGGAGAAGCGGTGGAGGGTCAGCGCGGCGAGCCCGGTGATCATCGCGTCGGGCCCCTGCGCGGGGAGGGTCCCGGTCCTGCGGGCGTAGAGGAGGGCGGCGCGGAGCCGGTCCTCGCTGGTGGGCGGGCCGGGCTGGAGCAGGAAGACACCGGGCAGCAGCTGCTGCCAGCCGCCGGGCCGGCAGCGCGCGGCGACCTCGCCGGCCGACATGCCGAGGGTCCTCAACTGGTCCGCCGCCGCGAGGCGTTCGGGGCGGCCGGTGCGGGAGGCGAGGGGGAGGGGGCGGGGGGTGATGGGGGTGTTGTGGTTCATGCCGGGGGTCTTCCGCTTCCGAAGGCTCCCCTAACCCCTGTTACACGCTTGTCGACAATCAGGGACAAGCCTGCCCTAAAGTACGCGCGTTCGAGTGCCGATGGGGGCGGCGCGCGAGGCCCGCACACCGGTGGGGGCCGCGCGCCGAGGCGCACGACCCCCACCGGTAGGAGGTCTACTCCGCCAGGCGGTCGCACGCCTGCGCGCGCAGTGCCCGCGCCAGGTCGTCCCGCGCCTCCAGGACCAGACGGCGCAGCGCAGGCGCCGCCGACGCGTGGGCCGACAGCCACGCGTCCGTCGCGGTCAGCGTCGCCTCATCGTCCTGGAGCCCCGGGAACAGGCCCCGGACCACGTGGATGCCGATCTGGATTGACCGCTCGGCCCACAGCCGCTCGATCGCCGCGAAGTACTTCTCCGTGTACGGGGCGATCAGCTCACGCTGCGAGGGCTGGACGAAGCCGGCGATCGTCGCCTCCACCAGCGCGTTCGACAGGGTGTCCGACTCGACGACCTGCGCCCACGCCTGCGTCTTGACGGCGGCCGAGGGCCGCGAGGCGAGCAGCCGGACCTGGTGGCGCCTGCCCGTCGCGGTGTCGTCCCGGGCCACCTCCGCCCCGATGCGCGCCTCGTCCGCCCGGCCGTGCGCCGCGAGCGGGGAGAGCAGGGCCCAGCGCAGCTCCTGGTCGACGTCGAGCCCGTCGATCTTCGCCGTACCGTCGAGCAGCCCCTCCAGGAGCTGGAAGTCGGCGTCGGTCGAGGCCGTCGCCGCGAGGAACCGGGCCCAGGTCAGCTGGTGTTCGCTGCCCGGCTCGGCCACGCGGAGCTCGCGCAGCCCGCCCTCGGCGAGCAGTCGCCAGCCCCGCTCGCGCCACTCGGGGGTCGCGTACAGGGTGACGGCCGACTTCGTCCAGGCGTGCACCATCTGGAGGACGCCGATGTCGGTCTCGCGGCCCGCGAAGGCGAGTGCCACGGCGACGAAGTCCCGGGCGGGCATCAGCCCGTCACGGGTCAGGTTCCACAGCGCCGACCAGCACAGGGCGCGGGCCAGGGGGTCGGTGATCTCGCCGAGGTGCGCCCGCAGGGTGGCGAGCGAGCCCTCGTCGAAGCGGATCTTGCAGTAGGTGAGGTCGTCGTCGTTGACGAGGACGAGGTCGGGCTTCTCCTCGCCCGCCAGGCCGGTGACGACGGTCCGCGCGCCGGTGATGTCGGTCTCGGCGCGCGCGTACCGGACGAGCTCGCCGCCGGAGAGGCGGTAGAGGCCGACGGCGGCCCGGTGCGGACGCAGCGCGTCGCCCTCCTGGACGACGGCGAGTTCGGTGATCCGGCCCTCCGCGTCATGGGTGACGACGGGAGTCAGCGTGTTCACCCCGGAGGTCTGGAGCCAGGACTTCGCCCAGGCCCGCATGTCGCGTCCCGAGGTCTCCTCCAGGATCGTGAGGAGGTCGGCGAGCCGCGTGTTCCCGTAGGCGTGGCGCTTGAAGTAGCGGCGGGCGCCCTCCATGAACGCGTCCCGGCCCGCGTAGGCGACGAGCTGCTTGAGCACCGACGCGCCCTTGGCGTAGGTGATGCCGTCGAAGTTCAGCTTGGCGTCCTCCAGGTCACGGATGTCGGCCGTGATCGGGTGCGTGGACGGCAGCTGGTCGGCGCGGTAGGCCCAGGCCTTGCGGTTGTTGGCGAAGGTCACCCAGCTGTTGGTGAAGCGGGTCGCCTCGGCGTTCGCGAAGGAGCCCATGAAGTCGGCGAAGGACTCCTTCAGCCACAGGTCGTCCCACCACACCATGGTGACGAGGTCGCCGAACCACATGTGCGCCATCTCATGCAGGATGACGTTGGCCCGGCTCTCGTAGGCGGCCTGGGTCACCTTGCCCCGGTAGACGTACTCCTCGCGGAAGGTCACCATGCCCGGGTTCTCCATCGCGCCGAGGTTGTACTCGGGGACGAAGGCCTGGTCGTACTTCCCGAAGGGGTACGGGTAGTCGAAGTTGTCGTGGAAGAAGTCGAAGCCCTGCTTGGTGATCAGGAAGATGTCGTCCGCGTCGAAGTGCCTGGCGAGCCCCTTGCGGCACATCGCGCCGAGCGGGATCACCAGATCGCCGCGCGTGTAGGTGTCCGTGACGTAGTGGTAGGGGCCGGCGACGACACACGTGATGTACGTGGAGATCGGCGCCGTCTCGGCGAACCGCCACACGCCCCCGGCGTCCTGCTCGCCCGCGCCGTTCGACCAGACCGTCCAGCCCTCGGGCGCGGTCACCGAGAAGCGGTACGGGGCCTTGAGGTCGGGCTGCTCGAAGTTGGCGTACACCCGGCGGGCGTCGGCCGGTTCGTACTGGGTGTAGAGGTAGACCTCGCCGTCCTCGGGGTCGACGAAGCGGTGCAGGCCTTCGCCGGTCCGGCTGTAGGCGCACCGCGCGTCCACCACGAGCGTGTTCTCGTCGGCGAGGCCGTCGAGCGTGATCCGCGAGCCGTCGAAGACGACCGCCGGGTCGAGGGAGCGCCCGTTGAGGGTGACCGCGTCCACGGCGGGTGCGATCAGGTCGACGAACGTGCTCGTGCCCTCGCCGGTGCGACGGAAGCGGATCGTCGTCTCCGAACGGAACGTCCGTACCGCCTCGTCACAGTCGCCGACCGCCGACCGCAGGTCGAGGACGACCTCGTACCCGTCGACGGACAGCAGGGCCGCCCGCTCGTGGGCCTCGTCGCGGGACAGGTTCTCACCGGGCACGGTCACTCCTTCGTGGCGCGTTCGAAACAGCACCGATCCTCCCATGTGCCACTGTCACCGGACGCACGGGAATGCGGTCACCGGTCCGTGGCGTTGCCTCCTTTCGGCACACCGCCTTCCGACGGCCGTACCGAGGAGTGACATGTCCGAGAACAGGACCACCGCCGAGTTCTTCTTCGACCCGCTGTGCCCGTGGGCGTGGATGACCTCCCGCTGGATGCTGGAGGTCGAGAAGGTGCGGCCGGTCGACGTCAGCTGGAAGGTGATGAGCCTGGCCGTGCTCAACGAGAACCGGCTCGACGAGCTCCCGGAGGAGTACCGGGAGATGCTGGAGACCCAGGCGTGGGGCCCGGTCCGGGTGGTCATAGCCGCTCAGCAGCTGCACGGCGACGAGGTGGTCGGCGAGCTCTACACCGCGCTCGGCACCCGCTTCCACAACGACGGCGAGGGCGCCACCCGCGAGGCGATCGTCGCGGCCCTGACGGACGTCGGCCTGCCGGAGGACCTGGCGGACTACGCCGACAAGGACACGTACGACACGGAGCTGCGCGCCTCCCACAAGGAGGGCATCGACAAGGTGGGCCAGGACGTCGGCACCCCCGTCATCGCGGTCCCGGGACCCGAGGGCGACGAGGTCGCCTTCTTCGGTCCCGTCGTCACCCCGACCCCGCGCGGCGAGGCGGCGGCCCGGCTGTGGGACGGCACGCTGCTCGTGGCGTCGACGCCGGGCTTCTACGAGATCAAGCGCACCCGGACGGCGTCGCCCAGCTTCGAGTGACCGTTTCGGCGCACAGAAGAACCCCCGTGATTCACGTCATCACGGGGGTTCTTCGTCATTCCGCCCGCAGGTGAAGGTTGAGAAGACGATCACGAGCAGGACGACTGAGGGGTGTGGCCGGTCAGAAGGAGATCAGCGGGACCGAGGCCTTGGCGGCGTGGTAGCGCTTGCTCACGTCCTGCCAGTTGACGACCTGCCACATGGCCTCGATGAAGTCGACCTTCTGGTTCTTGTACTGGAGGTAGAAGGCGTGCTCCCAGGCGTCGAAGACCAGGATCGGGACCGAGCCCTGGCCGACGTTGCCCTGGTGGTCGTAGACCTGCTCGACGAGGAGACGGCCGCTGACCGGCTCGTACGCGAGGACACCCCAGCCGGAGCCCTGGGTGGTCGCGGAGGCCTTGGTCAGCTGGGCCCTGAACTTGGCGAAGGAGCCGAAGGACTCGGTGATCGCGTCCGCGAGGTCGCCGACGCCGTCGGCGGCCAGCGGCTCGCCGCCCCCCCCGTTCTTCGGGCTGTCCATGTTGTTCCAGTAGATCGAGTGGAGGATGTGGCCGGAGAGGTGGAAGGCCAGGTTCTTCTCCAGGCCGTTGATCGCGCCCCACCGGTCCTTGTCGCGGGCCTCTTCCAGCTGCTCCAGGGTGTCGTTGGCTCCCTTGACGTACGCGGCGTGGTGCTTGTCGTGGTGCAGCTCGATGATCTGCGGATTGATCACCGGCTCCAGCGCCGCGTAGTCGTACGGCAGCTCCGGAAGTGTGTAGATCGCCATGCCCGGCTCCTTCAAAGGCTCCTGCTTATTGCAACCTCTATGCAAGTGCAGGCTAACAGCAGGTGCGTGAATCGGCGATCAACCTTTCGTCCTGGGTCCCGCGTCGCCTCCCGGCCTCGCCTCCGGACGCGCGAAACCCCCGGACCGAGCGGCGGTCGCGGGGGTTTCGCGGGGAGGCGGAAGGGGCGTCAGGACGGACGGTCCGCCGCCCGCTGGCGTACGAACCCGACGACGGCGAGCAGCAGCGTGAGGGCGCCCGTCCCGTACAACTGCGTCCGCGTGCCCTCCTCGCGGGCCATCAGGACGAAGATCGCCGCCATGCCGGCCAGTGCCACCCAGGTCAGCACCGGGAAGGCCCACATCCGGACGACGAGCTTCTCGGGCGCCTCGCGCTCGGTGCGGCGGCGCAGCACCAGCTGGGAGGCGGCGATGAAGAACCAGACGACCAGGATGATCGCGCCGATCGTGTTGAGCAGCCAGACGAAGATGTCGTCCGGACGCCAGTAGCTGAGCAGCACACAGCCGAAGCCGAATACCGAGGAGACGAGCACCGCCGGACGGGGGACCCCGCCGGAGGTGCGGCCGAGCGCCTTCGGACCCTGCCCGCGCGCGACGAGGGAACCGGCCATGCGGGAGGCGCCGTAGATGTTGGCGTTCATCGCCGAGAGCAGGGCGACGAGCACGACCACGTTCATGATCTGGCCGGCCGCCGGGATGCCCAGGTGGTCGAGGGTGGCGACGTACGGGCCCTTCTCGACGACCGTCCTGTCGTCCCACGGCACGAGGGTGACGATGACCGCCATCGAGCCGATGTAGAAGAGCGCGATCCGCCACATCGCCGTGCGCACGGCCTTGGCGACGCCCTGCACCGGGTGCTCGGACTCGGCGGCGGCGATGGTCACGGTCTCCAGACCGCCGTACGCGAAGACGGAGGCGAGCAGACCCACGATCAGGCCCTCGGAGCCGTTCGGGAAGAAGCCGCCGTCGCCGGTGAGGTTCGCGGTGCCGGGGGCGTCCGAGCCGGGCAGGACACCCGCGATGGCGAGCACGCCGATCCCGAGGAAGAGGACGATCGCGCCGACCTTCAGCGCGGCGAACCAGAACTCGAACTCGCCGAAGTTCTTCACGGCCGCCAGGTTGGTGGCGCAGAAGACCAGCATGAAGAGCGCGACCCAGGCCCACTCGGGGCTGCCCGGGAACCAGCCCGTCATGATCTTCGCGGCGCCGATGCCTTCGAGGCCGACGGCGACGCAGAGCAGGAACCAGAAGGCCCACCCGGCGGTGAAGCCCGCCCAGGGGCCGAACGCCCGCTCGGCGTGGACGGAGAAGGACCCGGAGGCCGGGTTCGCCGCGGACATCTCGCCGAGCATCCGCATCACCAGCATCACGAGGATGCCGGAGAGGGCGTAGGCGATCACGATCGACGGTCCCGCGACGGCGATACCGGCACCGGAACCGACGAAGAGTCCGGCGCCGATGACACCGCCGAGGGCGATCATCGACAGATGGCGCTGCTTGAGGCCGTGCGAAAGGCCGTTCGGAGAGGTCGCCGTGTCGTCCTCGCGGTCGACGGGCTCGGGCGCGGTGGTCCGGGACATGGGCCGCCCTGTTCATTGGCTGAGACGGGGAACGCGCCACAGTCTGGGCGGACACACCGCTCAGGGGGAACAGATGTCCGCTATACGGGCACCACCTTCACACAAGGTGAAGAACTACCTGCGCTTCGTGCGCAATTCCCGTACTCCCGCCACCAGGAGCACCGCGCCCGTCGCCGCCGCCGACCACAGCACCTGCGGGCGCGCCGCGTCGTCGTACAGCATCAGGACCAGCACGGCCCCCATCGCGGCGAGCGCCACCCAGGTCAGCCACGGGAAGCCCCACATCCGCAGGGTCAGCGTCTCCGGCGCCTCCCGCTCGATCCGACGCCGCAGCCGCAGCTGCGAGACCGCGATCAGCGCCCACACGAATAGCAGCACCGCCCCGACCGCGTTGAGCATGTAGAGGAAGACGGAATCCGGCCACTTCAGATTGAGGAGTACGGAGACGAAGCCGAAGGCCACCGAGGCGAGCACCGCCCGGCGCGGCACCCCTCCGCTCGACACCCGCAGCAGTCCCTTCGGCGCCTCCCCGCGCTCCGCGAGCGAGAACACCATCCGGGAGGAGCCGTACAGGTTCGCGTTGAGCGCCGACAGCAGCGCCACGAACACCACCACGTTCATGATCTGGCCCGCCGCCGGCACCCCGATCGCGTCCAGGACCGCCACGTACGGCGACTCGCCCGGCTCCATCGACGTCCACGGCAGCAGCGTCACGATGACCAGCATCGAACCCACGTAGAAGAGGAGGATCCGCCACACCGCGCTGCGCACCGCCCGCGCCACGTTCCGCGCCGGGTCGTCCGACTCGGCCGCCGCGATCGTGACGACCTCCAGGCCGCCGAAGGCGAAGACCACGGCGAGGACACCGGAGACGACCCCCGCCCAGCCGTTCGGCAGGAAACCGCCCTGCCCGGTCAGGTTCGCCAGGCCCACAGGGTCCGTGTCGGGCAGCCAGCCCGTGATCGCGAGGACGCCGAGCACCAGGAAGAGGACGATCGCGCCGACCTTGAGCGCCGCGAACCAGAACTCGAACTCGCCGAAGTTCTTCACCGCCGCCAGGTTGGCGACGGTGAACACGACCATGAAGACCAGCACCCACCCCCACTGCGGCACCCCCGGCGCCCAGCCGTGCGCGATGCGCGCCGCGCCCGTCGCCTCCACGGCGAGGACCACCACGAGCAGGAACCAGTACAGCCAGCCCACCGAGAAGCCCGCCCACCGGCCGAGGGCCCGCTCTGCGTGGACCGAGAAGGCGCCCGACGCGGGCATCGCCGCCGACATCTCGCCCAGCATCCGCATGACCAGCATCGCGAGCACGCCGGCGATCAGGTACGAGACCACGATCCCGGGCCCGGCGACGGCGATGCCGGCACCCGAGCCGACGAAGAGCCCGGCGCCGATCACACCGCCGAGTCCCAGCATCGTCAGGTGACGCTGCTTCAGGCCGTGGGAGAGGGGCTCCGGTTCGGGGGTGAGGGAGTCGTGCATGGGGGGCTCGTGCTCTCTGGCGGTTTATGGAGACCCCACAGTCTCTCCAGTGAAAGCCCTCCGGCGCAAAAGGGACCTCCGTGCGGGAGTGCCCAGTGACAAGCATCACGTGGCGCGGAGTGCGATCGGCGGCCTTTGTTCGATCTCCACGAAGCGCCCGGCCGCCGCTTTGTCGGCGGCTGACGGTGATCGAGCGTTCACTCCTGGCATACCGTCAACCTGACCCACCCACCCTCACCCTCGCGGAGTACCGATGAGCACCGCCGCCCCCACCCGTACCCTCCGTGCGGGCACCGTCCTCGCCGATCTGCTTCCGTCGAGTCGCACCCGGGACATCGCCCTCGTCGTCGGCGGCGCCGCCCTCACCGGTCTCGCCGCGCAGCTCTCGGTCCCGGTCCCCGGCTCCCCGGTCCCGGTCTCCGGCCAGACCTTCGCCGCCCTGCTCGTCGGCACCGCCCTCGGCGCCCGCCGCGGCTTCCTCGCCCTCGCGCTGTACGCCGTGGCCGGCATGGCGGGCGTGCCGTGGTTCGCGCAGGCCACCTCCGGCTACGGCATGCCGTCCTTCGGCTACATCCTCGGCATGCTCCTCGCCGCCACCGTCGTCGGCGCCCTCGCCCGGCGCGGTGCCGACCGCTCGGTGCTCCGCACGGCCGGCGCGATGGCCCTCGGCTCCGCGATCATCTACGCGGTGGGCGTCCCCTACCTGGCGCTCGCCACCGGCATGACCCTCGGCCAGGCCGTCGCCGCCGGACTCACCCCGTTCCTCATCGGCGACGCACTCAAGGCCGCCCTCGCGATGGGCGCCCTGCCGGGCGCCTGGAAGCTGCTCGGCAACAAGGGCTGAGCACCGCGCGCGTACGAGGAGGGCCCGCCGTTCCCCGAGGAACGGCGGGCCCTCCCGCATGGGGGCCTTCGGCGCTAGACGCGCTCGGAGGCCTTCCCGAACCGCTCCTTGACCAGCGCGACCACGAGCACGAGCGCGGCCACCAGGAGCGAGAGCACGACCTGCTCGCGGGCACTGCCGCCGTCGTACAGCATGTAGCCGAGGACGAAGACGATCATGGCGATCGTCGCCCAGGTCAGGTACGGGAAGAGCCACATCTTCACGACCAGCTTCTCCGGCGTCTCGCGCAGGATGATGCCGCGCATCTTCAGCTGGGTCACACAGATGACCAGCCAGACGAAGAGCGCGACCGCGCCGGAGGAGTTGAGCAGGAAGGCGAAGACGGTGTCGGGCCACTTGTAGTTGAAGAAGACCGCGACGAAGCCGAAGACGACCGAGCCGAGGATCGCGGCCGTCGGCACGCCCCGCTTGTTGACCTTCGCGAAGGACTTCGGCGCGTCACCGCGCCGGCCGAGCGAGAAGGCCATGCGCGAGGCCGTGTAGAGGCCCGAGTTCAGGCAGGACAGCACGGCCGTCAGGACGATCACGTTCATGACCTGGCCGGCGTGCGGGATGCCGATGGAGTCGAGGGCGGCGACGTACGAGCCCTTGTCGACGATCGACTTGTCGTTCCACGGCAGCAGGGTGAGGACGACGAAGATCGAGCCCAGGTAGAAGACGCCGATCCGCCAGATCACGCTGTTGGTGGCCTTGGTGACCGCCTTCTGCGGGTCCTCGGACTCACCGGCGGCGAGGGTGACGATCTCACTGCCCATGAAGGAGAAGACGACCATCAGCACACCGGTCAGGATCGCTCCCGCGCCCATCGGGAAGAAGCCCCCCGCGTCGGTGAGGTGAGCGAACCCCGCGCCCGGGTTGTCTGAGCCCGGCAGGAAGCCGAAGACCGCGAGCAGGCCGATGACGACGAAGGCGGCGATGGCCACGACCTTGATGCCCGCGAACCAGAACTCGAACTCGCCGTACGAGGAGACCGAGGCCAGGTTGGTGGCGGTGAGCACCACCATCACGATGAGCGCCCAGGCCCACTGCGGGACGGCCGGTATCCAGCTCTCCAGGATGACGGCGCCGGCGGTCGCCTCGACGGCGAGGACGACGACCCAGAAGAACCAGTAGAGCCAGCCGATGCTGAAACCGGCCCAGCGGCCGAGGGCCTGGTCGGCGTAGGCGGAGAAGGAGCCGGAGGAGGGCCGGGCCGCGGCCATCTCCCCGAGCATCCGCATCACGAAGACGACCATGGTGCCGACGAGTGCGTACGAGAGCAGGATCGCGGGACCGGCGGCGGCGATGCCGGAGCCGGAGCCGACGAACAGGCCGGCGCCGATGACACCGCCGATGGCGATCATCGACAGGTGGCGGTTCTTGAGACCGGCCTTGAGACCGTCCGAGGAGTGCGGCGTCCCGGGGGTGCCGGTCTCCTCGCCGTCCTTCGTCAGGGTCGGTTGCGTGTTCATGGACGCTTCCTTGTGTGTGGGGGTCGCTCGGGTCGCGAGCCCGAGCATTCAACCCTGTGAACGGGGGTGATCGGAAGACCTCATTCCGGATCGTTGTACGGGCGATCCGCGCGAGTCGAAGGTCCGTACCAGGGCGGGTGAAGCCCCCGACCCCGCTGACCGCTACCCGGCCTCCGACATGCCACACTCGGCACCATGCGCGTCTACATCGGTTCCGACCACGCCGGATACGAACTCAAGAACCACCTCGTCGAGTGGCTCACCGCACACGGCCACGAGCCCGTCGACTGCGGTCCCCACATCTACGACGCCCTGGACGACTACCCGCCGTTCTGCCTGCGTGCCGCCGAGAAGACGGCCGCGGACGCGGACAGCCTGGGCATCGTCATCGGCGGCTCCGGCAACGGCGAGCAGATCGCCGCGAACAAGGTGAAGGGGGTGCGCGCCGCCCTCGCCTGGAGCGAGCAGACCGCCGCCCTCGGCCGCGAGCACAACAACGCCAACGTGATCTCCGTCGGCGGCCGGATGCACACCCGGGAAGAGGCGACCAAGTTCGTCGAGATCTTCCTCAACACCCCGTACTCCGGTGACGAGCGTCACACCCGCCGGATCGACATGCTCACCGCGTACGAGACCACCGGCGAGCTCCCCCCGATCCCGGCCCACCACCCGCAGGAGCCGACCGCCTGATGCCCGAGGGGCACACGATCCACCGACTGGCCGCCGACCACCGGGAACGGTTCGGCGGCCGGTCCGTGCGGGTGACCAGCCCGCAGGGCAAGTTCGCGGACTCGGCGGCGCTGCTCGACGGCGCCGTCCTCGAGACCGCCGAGGCCCACGGCAAGCACCTCTTCCTCGCCTTCGAGGACCGCGAGTGGGTCCACATCCACCTGGGCCTCTTCGGCAAGGTGACCTTCGGGGACACCGTCGACGCGCCCGCCCCGCCGCCCACCGACACCGTCCGGCTGCGCATCGCCCACCAGGACGGCTACGTCGACCTCCGCGGCCCCACCACCTGCGCCCTGATCACGGACGCCGAGAAGCGGGCGATACACGAGCGCCTCGGCCCGGACCCGCTCCGCGACGGCGACGACCCCGCCAAGGCCTGGGCCCGGATCTCGACGTCCCGGACGACCGTCGCCGCCCTGCTCATGGACCAGAAGGTCATCGCCGGCGTGGGCAACGTCTACCGCGCCGAGGTCCTCTTCCGGCACGGCATCGACCCGTACCGCGCCGGCAAGGACCTCACGGCGGGGGAGTGGGACGCGATCTGGACCGACCTGGCGACGCTGATGCGGGCGGGCGTACGGGCCAACCGCATCGACACGGTCCGCCCCGAGCACACCCCCGAGGCCATGGGCCGGCCCCCGCGCGTCGACGACCACGGCGGCGAGGTGTACGTCTACCGCCGCGCGACGATGCCCTGCCACCTCTGCGGCACCGAGATCCGCACGGCGATCCTCTCGTCCCGCAACCTGTTCTGGTGCCCGGCCTGCCAGACCATCTGAGGCCCGGCACCCGCCCCGCCTAGAACCCGTGCGGCAGCCAGGGCGCCACGGGCGACCCGAAGGCGACCGACGCCTCGACGAGCGCCCCCTCCCGGAGCTCCCGCACCCGCCCGGCCCCCGCCAGCGACACCAGTGAGTTCCCGCCCAGGTACGCCGCCCCCAACTCCCGTACGGACAGCGCCAGGTCCGGCGCGTCCCCCGTACGGGTACAGCTCGCGCCCTTCCGGTCCCCGGTCAACCGCCACCGCCCCTCGTTCCAGGGGCAGAACGCGTCCTCGACCTCCAACACCACATCCACCGGCGCCTGATACGTCCGGGCCTCGAGCGCCGCCCCCACCTCCACCAGACGCACATGCAACAGGTCCCGCACGGTCGGGAAGCAGCGCCGCGCGTCGCTCACCAGGTGCTGCCACCCGTCGTCGACCGGCCGGCTGCGGATCCGCACCTCCGAGGTCAGGTCCACCGAGCAGAGGAACCGCCACAGCGCCGCCTCCGCCGCCGGGTCGAGCCCCATCAGCTGATGGACGTCCACCGTTCCCTCGGCCGCCGTGGACGACCAGTCCGACCTGACCGCGTAGTGCGCGTATCCCACGACCTCCCCGCCCCGCTCCGCGAGCACGCACAGCCGGGGCGACGCGCCCTCCCGCTCACCCGGAGGATCGATCAGCGGCAGCCGCTCCCACCCCGGCCGCCGGGCGGTCATCCCCGGCCGGGTCGGGACCAGACGCGCGTACACGCCCTCGCACACCGCGGAGGACCCCGTCAGGTCCGCCTGCCGCAGCACCACGTCGTCCGTGCCCTCCGGCACCGAGAGCCGCACCCGCGCCGTGTCGATCGTCGCCCGCACCCCGTACGCGGCGGCGCCGTACCCGAACCGCCCGTAGATCCCCGGCTCCGAGGCCGTGAGCACCGCGAGCGCCTCGCCCGCCGCCCGCAGGTCGTCCAGCTGCCGCCGCATCATCGAGGTCAGGATCCCGCGCCGCCGGTGCGTGCCGGCCACGCTCACCATCGTCACCCCGCCCGCCGGGACCGACGCGCCGCCCGGCACCGTGACCCGGAACGTGAACGCCCCCGCCGTCCCCACGCACAGGTCGCCGTCCCAGGCCCCCAGGGAACGGTCGCACTCGGTCAGGTCGCGCCACAGCCGCCGCTCCTCCGGAGACTCCGGCACACCCCCGAACGCCAGCTCCAACACCCCGTACCAGCGGTCCCATTCGCTCGGGTCGAGAACCCGCAGTTCAGTCGTCATATGACATCGATATCAGCGGCCCCCGCCCGGGGCGACCCGATTTCACGCACATTGTCACCGGGGTACCCCTGCGCGATGTCGGACGGGATGGATAGGGTCCAGGCCAATGGGACACCGCGCCGGAATGCACACGACCGCGGCCCGGATGCGCAGACGCGCCCGCCGGGCCCGCACCGCGCTGCGCAGGTCCGGCGTCGACTACTTCCGCGGGGACGGCTCCGACTGGCTCGCGTTCGTCGGACTCCTCCTGATGATCCCGGCCATCGCCTGCGGAACCATCCTCGACCCCGTCTGGTGCGCCCCCGCCGCGCTCGTCCTGCCCATCGTCGCCGGCGGGCTGCTGCTGCGCCCCGCCAGCCTGCTCGGCCTGTACGCGGCCGCGGCCGGCGCCCTCATCGTCGAGTCCGTCGTCCTCGGCCCCTACACCCAGGGCGCCGCCCGGGTCACCCCCGGCACCGTCCTCGTCGTCGCCGCCTGCGGCCTCTTCGGACTGCTCATCGCCCAGTTCCGGGCCCGGGTCGGCGTGCCCTGGCGGCGCGGCGGCACCATGCTCTTCGACCTGCGCGAACGCATCCGCGTCCAGAGCGCCCTGCCCCGCCTCCCGCAGGGCTGGCACCGTGAGATGGCGCTGCGCCCGGCCGGCGGCCAGTCCTTCTCGGGCGACTTCGTCGTCGCGGCCCGCACCCACGGCGGCCGCACCCTGGAGGTCGTCCTCACCGACGTCTCCGGCAAGGGCATGGACGCCGCCTCCCGGTCGCTGCTGCTCTCCGGCGCCTTCGGCGGACTCCTCGGCTCGCTCCCGCCGCACGGCTTCCTCCCCGCGGCCAACGGATATCTGCTGCGGCAGAACTGGGACGAGGGCTTCGCCACCTCCATCCACCTCGTCCTCGACCTGGACTCCGGGGACTACGAGCTGTTCTCCGCCGGCCACCTGCCCGCCCTCCAGCTCCACGCGGGCAACGGCCGCTGGGAGGAGAAGGCCGCCGAAGGGCCCCTCCTCGGCGTCTACGACGGCGCCGACTTCCACCCGGTCAAGGGCTCGCTGCGCCCCGGTGACGTGCTGATGCTCTTCACCGACGGCCTGGTCGAGGCCGCGGACCGGGACATCGCCGAGGGCATCGACCGGCTCACGGGTGAGGCGGACCGCTGCGTCGCCGACGGCTTCGAGGGCGTCGCCTGGCACCTGATCGAGGCCGTCGCCAAGGACGTCAACGACGACCGCGCCCTTCTCCTGATCTCCCGCCCCGCCTGAGTCCTCCAAGCCCGGTGGTGACGAGACGATTCGTCACCGGGCAGCCAGGGCAGGGAGGTTGGTGGCACCATGGAGACAGCGGGGGGTGTTCCGGGACACGGGCTCCCTGGTGGGCAAGGCGGGACCGACCGAGGGTGTGATCAGTTGTGGCCATTTCACTGTCTGTGGTGTTGCTGTTGGCAATCATCCTGGTGGTGTTGATCCGAGGGGGGAACCTCAAGGGCGGCCCAGCCGTGGTCGCGGTGCTCTTCGGCTTCTTCCTCGCCTCCACCGGCATGGCCGACGACATCCAGCGCTTCCTGGACTCGATAACCCAGACGGTGGCCTCCATCAAGTTCTGACCGCGGAAAAAGCTCCGGCCCGGCCCCTCGGAAGGGGCCGGGCCGGAGCTCGTGGAGCGGGTGACGGGAATCGAACCCGCGTAGCTAGTTTGGAAGACTAGTGCTCTACCATTGAGCTACACCCGCACAGCATCGCGCCGCAGGTCACCAGGACCGCGGCACGAAGAGCATGGTAGCGGTTCGAGGGCCGTTCGCGCACACCCGGAAAAGAGGGGGCGCCGTACAGTCCCCGTCCATGTACCCTACGTGTCGCACCGACGGGGTGTGGCGCAGCTTGGTAGCGCGTCCGCTTTGGGAGCGGAAGGCCGTGGGTTCAAATCCCGCCACCCCGACCATGACGATCACGCGCACACCTCGCGCGCTCTTGATCACGTTGTGGGCGTCATCCCGCTTGCGGTTACTATGCAAGCTGCGTGCCCGTGTGTCTTTCTGACCGGGCCGACCTGCCGGAACCGCCACACGCGGCGCCGGTGGATTCCAGGAATCAGCCACAAGGAGACCGAACCGTGAAGAGCGCCGTGGAGACCCTGAACCCGACTCGGGTTCGGCTCACTGTCGAGGTGCCCTTCGAGGAGCTCAAGGACAGCCTCGACGCGGCGTACAAGAAGATCAACCAGCAGGTCACGGTCAAGGGCTTCCGCAAGGGCAAGATCCCTGCTCGCGTGATCGACCAGCGGTTCGGCCGCGGCGCCGTGCTGGAAGAGGCCGTCAACGACGCGCTCCCGAAGTTCTACACCGAGGCCGTGAACGAGGCCGAGGTCAACCCGCTGGGCCAGCCCGAGGTCGACATCACCGAGCTGAAGGACGGCGAACTGCTGGCCTTCACCGCCGAGGTCGACATCCGCCCGACGATCGAGATCCCGGACTACTCCGGCATCGAGGTCACCGTCGACGCGGTCGAGGTCACCGACGAGGACGTCGAGAAGTCCGTGGAGCAGCTCCGCGAGCGCTTCGCCTCGACCTCCCCGGTCGAGCGCGCCGCCCAGGACGGCGACGTCGTCACCATCGACCTGCAGGCCAAGGTCGACGGCGAGGTCCTCCCCGACGGTGTCGCCGACGGTGTCTCGTACACCATCGGCTCGGGCGAGCTGCTCGACGGCATCGACGAGGCCGTCAAGGGCCTGGAGGCCGGTGGCGAGGCCACCTTCACCTCGCAGCTGAAGGGCGGCTCCGCCGAGGGCAAGGACGCGGAGGTCACCGTCAAGGTCACCACCGTCGCCGCCCGTGAGCTCCCCGAACTGGACGACGACTTCGCGCAGCTGGCGTCGGAGTTCGACACCCTCGACGAGCTCAAGGCCGACAGCCGCAAGCGCCTCGAGAACATGAAGCAGTTCGACCAGGCCACCCAGGCCCAGGAGCGCGTCCTCGACGAGCTCCTCAAGCTGGTCGAGGTCCCGATGCCCGAGAAGCTTCTCGAGGACGAGATCAACACCCGCAAGCACAACCTGGAGCACCACCAGCTCGGCCAGATGGGCCTCGACCTCGGCAAGTACCTGGAGCTCCAGGGCAAGACCGAGGAGGAGTTCCTGGCCGAGACCAAGGAGCAGGCCGAGAAGGGCATCAAGACGCAGTTCATCCTTGATGAGCTCGTCAACCGGGAGAAGCTCGACGTCTCCCGCGAGGAGCTCACCGAGCACCTGTTCCGCCGTGCCGCCTCCTCCGGCATGAGCCCCGACCAGTTCGCCCAGGCCGTGGCCGAGGGCGGCCAGGTGCCGATGCTCGTCGGCGAGGTCGCCCGCGGCAAGGCACTCGCGGTCGTCGTCGAGGCCGCCAAGGTCGTCGACAGCAACGGTGAGGTCGTCGACCTCTCGGACGACGAGGACGAGGTCGAGGCCGCCGCCGAGACCGGCGCCGACGAGGCCGAGGTCTCCGAGGACAAGTAGGGGCTCCCCGCCCCGCGCGGACCCCGTTCCACGGGCCCGTACGCACCCCTGTGCGTACGGGCCCGTGGGCGTACGAGGACCCGCTGCGCGCCCCCAACTACCTTGCGCTCCCAGCGAACAGTTCGGGAACCGGGATGGCGTTGTCCCACCTGCGCGTTAGGGTCCATGAATACGAGGGCAGTGCCCTCGGAACGAGACGCTGAGACGGCCCCCCGGCCGTCGGAGACGAGCAGGTGGATACGTGACGAATCTGAAGCCTCACGCCGCGGGTGAGCCGTCCATCGGTGGCGGCCTCGGCGACCATGTCTACAACCGGCTGCTCGGCGAGCGCATCATCTTCCTCGGCCAGCAGGTCGACGACGACATCGCCAACAAGATCACCGCGCAGATGCTCCTCCTGGCCGCCGACCCGGACAAGGACATCTTCCTGTACATCAACAGCCCCGGTGGCTCGGTGACGGCCGGCATGGCCGTCTACGACACCATGCAGTACATCCCCAACGACGTCGTGACCATCGGTATGGGCATGGCCGCCTCGATGGGCCAGTTCCTGCTCACCGGCGGCGCCCGCGGCAAGCGCTTCGCCCTGCCGAACACCGACATCCTGATGCACCAGGGCTCCGCCGGCATCGGCGGCACCGCCTCCGACATCAAGATCCAGGCCGAGTACCTCCTCCGTACGAAGAGGCGCATGGCCGAGATCACCGCGCACCACTCCGGCCAGACCGTCGAGACGATCATCCGCGACGGCGACCGCGACCGCTGGTTCACCGCGGAAGAGGCCAAGGACTACGGCCTCATCGACGACATCATCACGCACGCCGCGGGTGTTCCCGGCGGCGGCGGCACGGGCGCCTGAGCCCCGGCAGTCCGCTCAAGAGCCCCAGCCCACCGAAGGCCACCAGGACGGTGAACACCCAGATGCAGAACAACCTCTCCGCGAGCGGCCTCTACACCGGCGCGCCGATGGACAACCGTTACGTCGTGCCGCGATTCGTGGAGCGCACCTCGCAGGGCATCCGCGAGTACGACCCCTACGCGAAGCTGTTCGAGGAGCGCGTGATCTTCCTCGGCGTGCAGATCGACGACGCCTCCGCCAACGACGTCATGGCGCAGCTGCTGTGCCTGGAGTCGATGGACCCGGACCGCGACATCTCGATCTACATCAACAGCCCCGGTGGCTCCTTCACCGCGCTGACCGCCATCTACGACACGATGCAGTTCGTGAAGCCGGACATCCAGACGGTCTGCATGGGCCAGGCGGCCTCCGCCGCGGCCGTGCTGCTCGCCGCCGGTACGCCCGGCAAGCGGATGGCCCTGCCGAACGCCCGTGTGCTGATCCACCAGCCGTCCGGCGGCACCGGCCGTGAGCAGCTCTCCGACCTGGAGATCGCGGCCCGGGAGATCCTGCGCATGCGCAGCCAGCTGGAGGAGATGCTGGCCAAGCACTCCTCGACGCCGATCGAGAAGATCCGCGACGACATCGAGCGCGACAAGATCCTGACGGCCGAGGACGCCCTCGCGTACGGCCTCGTCGACCAGATCGTCTCGACCCGTAAGAGCACGTCCGCCGTGGCGCACTGACGCCCGACCTTCCCCTGGCACGGACCATGTGGCCGAATCGCGACCATGTGAACCGTGCCAAGGGGGGCCCGAACGGGGGGCCCGGCAAGGTACCGTCGAATATGAGGCACCAGGAGTCGCTGAACCAGGCGCTCCCAGGCGAAGGGGAAGCACCTCGTGGCACGCATCGGTGATGGCGGCGACCTGCTCAAGTGCTCGTTCTGCGGAAAGAGCCAGAAGCAGGTGAAGAAGCTCATCGCAGGACCCGGTGTGTACATCTGCGACGAGTGCATCGACCTCTGCAACGAGATCATCGAGGAAGAACTCGCGGAGACGAGCGAGGTGCGCTGGGAGGAACTCCCCAAGCCCCGCGAGATCTACGAGTTCCTCGAGGGGTACGTCGTCGGGCAGGAGCCCGCGAAGAAAGCCCTGTCGGTCGCGGTGTACAACCACTACAAGCGCGTCCAGGCCGGTGAGAACGGCGGCGCGCAGGGCCGGGACGACGCCATCGAACTGGCGAAGTCCAACATTCTGCTCCTGGGCCCCACGGGTTCCGGGAAGACGCTGCTCGCGCAGACCCTGGCCCGCATGCTCAACGTCCCGTTCGCCATCGCCGACGCGACGGCCCTGACGGAGGCCGGCTATGTCGGCGAGGACGTCGAGAACATCCTGCTGAAGCTGATCCAGGCGGCCGACTACGACGTCAAGAAGGCCGAGACCGGGATCATCTACATCGACGAGATCGACAAGGTCGCCCGTAAGAGCGAAAACCCGTCGATCACCCGCGATGTGTCCGGCGAGGGCGTGCAGCAGGCCCTGCTGAAAATCCTCGAGGGCACGACGGCCTCGGTCCCGCCGCAGGGCGGACGCAAGCACCCGCACCAGGAGTTCATCCAGATCGACACGACGAACGTGCTCTTCATCGTGGGCGGCGCCTTCGCCGGCCTGGAGAAGATCATCGAGTCGCGGGCGGGCGCCAAGGGCATCGGCTTCGGGGCGACCATCCGCTCCAAGCGCGAGATCGAGGCGAGCGACCAGTTCCATGAGGTCATGCCGGAGGACCTGGTGAAGTTCGGGATGATCCCCGAGTTCATCGGCCGTCTCCCCGTCCTCACCTCCGTGCACAACCTGGACCGCGAGGCGCTCCTCCAGATCCTGGTCGAGCCGCGGAACGCACTGGTGAAGCAGTACCAGCGTCTCTTCGAACTCGACGGCGTGGAGCTGGACTTCGACCGCCCGGCCCTGGAGGCCATCGCCGACCAGGCCATCCTCCGCGGCACCGGCGCGCGTGGCCTGCGGGCCATCATGGAGGAGGTCCTCCAGTCGGTGATGTACGAGGTCCCGTCCCGCAAGGACGTGGCCCGGGTCGTCATCACGGCGGACGTCGTCCGCAACAACGTGAACCCGACGCTGGTCCCCAGGATCGTGAAGAACGACGGCAGGCACGAGAAGTCGGCGTGACGCCGGAAGCGGCATGAAACGAGGGGGTCCCGCCCGAAGGCGGGACCCCCTCATTTCATGTCCGGTGGGCCGTCAGAGCTTGACGCGGACTTCCTTGCGGAGCTTGGCGGTGAGGGCTGCGGCGTCCTCGGCGGAGCCGGGCTTGCCCGAGAGCAGGGCGGACGCGTCGGTCGGGACCACGAAGCCGACCGTGCTGTGGTCGGCCCACACGCACATCGTCACGGTGAAGGCGGGCACGCCCTCGGAGGCGTTCGCCTTGCCCTGCGCCTGCTGGCACTTGAGTACCGCGCCGTCGAGCTCGGCCGGCGTGTACTCCTGCGGGCTGCCGAGCAGCTGAGGCGCGTCCGCCTTGCCCGCGTCCTTGTCGGACTCCGCCTTGGCGCTGGCGAACACGTCGTCGACGACCTGTTCCGGATCGTCGATCTCGCCGTAGAGACCGTTGAAGGAGATGTACTTGCCCGCGAGGGGATTGGCCTTGTCCTTCACCTCATAGGCGGCGCGGACCTGCTGGGCGTTCTTGACGCCCTTCTGCTGGGCCTCCTTGAGGGAGTCGTCGCCGCTCGCCCTGCCGTTGTCGGCACCCTTCTTGTACTCGGTGAGCACCGTCTCCGGAGTGACCAGCTTGTGCGGGCCGTCGTCCGCGACGGAGGAGCCGGCGCCGCCGCCGAACACGAAGTACGCGCCCACGCCGAGCGCCGCCACGACCGCGACCGCGCCGATGATCCAGCCCGCCTTGGACTTCTTCGGGGCCGGCGGGTGGGGGACGTAACCGCCGGGGCCCTGGGGGGCGCCGTACTGAGGCGGCTGGCCGTACGGGCCGGGCTGCTGCTGCGGGTAACCGTAGGGAGGCTGTCCCCCCGGGCCTTGCGGCGGGACGCCCTGCGGGGCCTGCTGGGGGTAGCCGTAGCCCGGCTGCGGAGCCTGCGGCGGCTGGCCGTACGGGCCCGGCTGCTGCGGCTGCTGGCCGTACGGACCCGGCTGGCCGTAGGGGCCGGGCTGCTGGGGCGGCTGGCCGCCGTACGGGCCGGGCTGGTTGTAGCTCATCGACAGGTTCCCCTCACAGGATGTTTATGCCTCCCGAACATCCTGGCGGAACCGCCGACCGGGAAGTGCGGCGGGGCCCACACCGTTACCGAACCAAAGCGTTTCAGGACAGGGCGGCGACACCCCTAAACTGGGCCCGTGACCGAGAACACTCAGCAGCAGACAGCGCCCATCACCGAACTGCCGACCCAGTACGCGCCGGCCGAGGTAGAGGGGCCGCTGTACGAGCGCTGGGTGGAGCGCGGGTACTTCGAGGCCGACGCGAAGAGCGACAAGCCGCCGTACACGATCGTCATCCCCCCGCCGAACGTCACCGGTTCACTCCACCTGGGCCACGCCTTCGAGCACACCCTGATCGACGCCCTCACCCGCCGCAAGCGCATGCAGGGCTTCGAGACGCTGTGGCAGCCGGGCATGGACCACGCCGGCATCGCCACCCAGAACGTCGTCGAGCGCGAGCTCGCCAAGGAGGGCAAGTCACGCCACGACCTGGGCCGTGAGGCGTTCGTCGAGCGCGTCTGGCAGTGGAAGGCCGAGTCCGGCGGCCAGATCTCCGGCCAGATGAAGCGCCTGGGTGACGGTGTCGCCTGGTCCCGTGAGCGCTTCACCATGGACGAGGGCCTGTCCCAGGCCGTCCAGACCATCTTCAAGAAGCTCTACGACGACGAGCTGATCTACCGCGCCGAGCGCATCATCAACTGGTGCCCCCGCTGTCTGACGGCCATCTCGGACATCGAGGTCGAGTACCAGGACGACGACGGCGAGCTCGTCTCCATCCGGTACGGCGAGGGGGACGACTCCCTGGTCGTCGCCACCACCCGGGCCGAGACGATGCTCGGCGACACGGCCGTCGCCGTCCACCCCGACGACGAGCGGTACCAGCACCTGATCGGCAAGCAGATCAAGCTGCCGCTGACGGACCGTACGATCCCGGTCGTCGCCGACACCCACGTCGACCCCGAGTTCGGCACCGGCGCCGTCAAGGTGACCCCGGCCCACGACCCCAACGACTTCGAGATCGGCCAGCGCCACAGCCTGCCGAACCTCGCCGTCATGGACGAGCGCGCGGTCATCACCGTCCACGGACCCTTCCAGGGCCTGGACCGCATGGAGGCCCGCTCCGCCATCGTCGCCGCGCTGCGCGCCGAGGGCCGGATCGTCGCCGAGAAGCGGCCGTACGCCCACTCCGTCGGCCACTGCTCGCGCTGCAAGACCACGATCGAGCCGCGTCTGTCGATGCAGTGGTGGGTCAAGGTCGGCCCGCTCGCGCAGGCCGCGGGTGACGCCGTCCGTGACGGCAAGGTCAAGATCCACCCGCAGGAGATGGAGAAGCGGTACTTCGACTGGGTCGACAACCTGCACGACTGGTGCATCTCGCGCCAGCTGTGGTGGGGCCACCGCATCCCGGTCTGGTACGGCCCGAACGGCGAGGTCGTCTGCGTCGGACCGGACGAGCAGCCGCCGACGGGCGAGGGCTGGCACCAGGACACGGACGTCCTGGACACCTGGTTCTCCTCCGGCCTGTGGCCGTTCTCCACGCTCGGCTGGCCGGAGCGGACCGAGAGCCTCGAGAAGTTCTATCCGAACTCCGTCCTGGTCACCGGCTACGACATCCTCTTCTTCTGGGTCGCCCGGATGATGATGTTCGGTCTGTACGCGATGGACGGCACCCCGCCGTTCCACACCATCGCCCTGCACGGCATGGTCCGTGACCAGAACGGCAAGAAGATGTCGAAGTCCTTCGGCAACGTGGTCAACCCGCTGGACTGGATGGACGAGTACGGCTCCGACGCCGTCCGCTTCACCCTGGCCAACGGCGCCAACCCGGGCGTCGACGTCCCCATCGGCGAGGACTGGGTCAAGGCGTCCCGCAACTTCGCCAACAAGATCTGGAACGCGACCCGCTTCGCGCTGATGAACGGCGCGACGGTCGAGGGCCCGCTGCCCGACGCGTCGCAGATGTCCGCCACGGACCGGTGGATCCTCTCCCGTCTCAACAAGACGGTCGCCGAGGTGGACGCGTTCTACGACGACTACCAGTTCGCGAAGCTCGCCGACGCCCTCTACCACTTCGCGTGGGACGAGGTCTTCGACTGGTACGTCGAGCTGTCGAAGACCACGTTCTTCGCGGGCGGCGAGCAGGCCAAGGTCTCCGGCCGGGTCCTCGGCGAGGTCCTGGACGTCATGCTGCGCCTGCTGCACCCGATCGTCCCGTTCGTCACCGAGACGCTCTGGACCACGCTCACCGGCGGCGAGTCCCTCGTCATCGCCGACTGGCCCAAGGACAGTGGCTTCCGCGACGAGGCCGCCGAGCAGGAGATCGAGCTCGTCCAGCAGGTCGTCACCGAGGTGCGCCGGTTCCGCTCGGACCAGGGCCTCCAGCCCGGCCAGAAGGTCCCCGCCCGTCTCGACGTGACCGGCACCGCGCTGGCCCCGCACGAGGCGGCCATCCGCCAGCTGCTGCGCCTCCAGCCGGAGGGCGAGGGCTTCGCCGCCACCGCCTCCCTGCCGGTCGCGGGCGCCACCGTCGCGCTCGACCTGTCGGGCACCATCGACGTCGAGGCCGAGCGCAAGCGCCTCACGAAGGACCTCGCGGCCGCCGAGAAGGAGAAGGCCCAGGCGAACGGGAAGCTCGGCAACGAGGCCTTCCTCGCCAAGGCCCCGGACAACGTGGTCGAGAAGATCCGTACCCGCCTCGCCAAGGCGGACGAGGACATCGCCCGCATCGAGGCCCAGCTGGCGACCCTGCCGCAGGCCTGATCCGTACGAGAAGGGGCCGGGAACCGATCGTCGGTTCCCGGCCCCTTCCCGTATGTCCGGGTTCCGGCCCATGAGGGCGAAGTGCCCGACGTCACAACAGAGGGGACTTCAGGTCCTCGGCGTCGGGACCAAGGACCTTGGATGATGGAACGCATGCCCCGCCTCCCCGCCGTCCCCGCGCTGCGCCGTCACGTGGATCGGTGGGCGGCCTCGCCCCGCGCCCTCGACGTCGTCGCCGCGCTCAGCGCCTTCGGCCTCATGTGCCTGGACGTGCCGGGGCTCGCCCGCGCCGACAACCCCCTCACCGGGGTCACCGCCACCCTGGTCCTCGCGGCCGGGGCGGCCACGCTGGTGCTCCGACGCCGACTGCCGTGGCTCCCGTACCTGGTGGCCCTCGGGCTCCTCGGCCGGCTGCACGAGCTGACGATGGTCTAGTTCGCCCTGTACTCCATCGGCCGCTACCGGGGGCGCCGCTCCGCCGTCGTCGCGACCCTGCTGTACGTCGGCGTGGCCTACGCGCTGTTCCACACGCCCGGCTGGCCCGCCCGGCACGGCGAGACCCTCAGCGACTTCCTGAGCCTGGTCGTCCCGATGGGGGTCCTCGCGGCGGGCGTCGGCGTCGCCGCGTACCGCCAGGACCTCGTCCGCGCCCTGGAGGCCCAGCGGCACGAGGCCGCCGCCCGGCAGGCCGTCCAGGAGGAGCGGATCTCCGTCGGCCGGGACGTCCACGACCTGGTCGGCCGGGAGCTCACCGTCCTCGCGGTACGGGCGGAGGTCCTCGCCGTACGGGCCAGGGGAGAGGCGCACCAGAAGGACTTCGAGGAGCTCGCGGACACCGCCCGGCGCGCCCACCTCATGCTCAACGAGACGATCGTGCGGCGCGCCGACCGGGAGGACGCGGGCACTCCCGGCCTCGACCAGCTCGCGGCCCTCGCGGGGGAGAGCGAGCGGATGGGCAGCCCCGTGGAACTGACGGTCGCCCAGGAGGCCAAGGCGCTGTCGCCGCTGCGGCAGGCGGCCGTCCACCGGGTCGTCCAGGAGTGTCTGACGAACGCGGCCAAGCACGCTCCCGGCCTGCCGGTGACGGTCGAGATCACCGTGGAGGGCCCCGGCCTCCGGATCGAGGTGCGCAACCCGCTGCCGAAGTCCCCGCCGGATCCGGCCCCCGTCTCGACCGGCACCGGCCTGTTCTCCATGGAGGAGCGGGTCACCAGCATGGGCGGCACGCTCAAGGCGCGCCGGGAGGACGGCGGGTACGCGGTGACGGCGCTCCTCCCCATGGGCCCGACCCACTGAGGACGGCCGGCGGGCGCCGCCGGACGCGGTGTTCACCGGCCGCGGGCCGACTCCGCCTTCCCCAGCACCCGCTGGAGCCCGTCGAAGTCCTCCGCGCACCGCCCCGATCCCAGCGCCACGCGGTCCAGCGGGTCCTCCGCGACGAAGACCGGGATGCCCGTCGCCGATGCCATCCGCAGATCCAGGGCGAGCAGCAGCGCCCCGCCGCCCGTCAGCACGATGCCCTGCTCCATCACGTCGCCGGACAGTTCGGGCGGGCACTCCTCCAGGGTGGGCGTAGCGCCGAGATGATCGCTCCATGCGGTCCCCGCTCACCCCGCAGCGACCGGGACGTGCCGATCCCGCCCAGCGAGATGACGGCCACCTCGGTCGACTGGACCGAAAGTCCCGAAAGGGGTGGGTCCATGGTCCTGTCGGTACCCCTCCGTAGACTGGACCCGTGAGTGAGCCGAGCGACCCGAGTGACCAGTTCGACGACATCGTCGACGCCGAGACAGACCGTGACCCCGACCTGGCGGTGATCGAGGCCGGCAGCCGCACCCTGCGCACGCAGGGAGGCCCGCCTCCGGGCGACCCCGTGCCCGGCCGCCCCGAGGACCCGGAGCTGGACAAGGCGCTGCGCGAGGTCGAGACCGAGCTGTCGACCCGCTGGGGCGAGACCAAGCTGGAGCCCTCGGTCACCCGGATCGCGGCCCTGATGGACATCCTCGGCGAGCCGCAGCGCGCGTACCCCTCGATCCACATCACCGGCACCAACGGCAAGACGTCCACGGCCCGCATGATCGAGGCCCTGCTCGGCGCCTTCGACCTGCGCACCGGGCGGTACACCTCGCCGCACGTGCAGACCATCACCGAGCGCATCAGCCTGGACGGCGCCCCGATCTCCGCCGAGCGGTTCATCGAGACGTACCAGGACGTCAAGCCGTACGTGGAGCTGGTCGACGCCCGCGAGGAGTACCGGCTCTCCTTCTTCGAGGTCCTCACCGGAATGGCGTACGCGGCCTTCGCGGACGCCCCGGTCGACGTGGCCGTCGTCGAGGTCGGCATGGGCGGCACGTGGGACGCGACGAACGTCATCGACGCCTCCGTCGCCGTCGTCACCCCGATCGACCTGGACCACACCGATCGGCTCGGCGGGACGACCGCCGAGATCGCCGGCGAGAAGTCCGGGATCGTCAAGCAGGGCGCGACCGTGATCATGGCCCAGCAGCCGGTGGACGCGGCGCAGGTCCTGCTGAAGAAGGCCGTCGAGGCGGACGCCACCGTCGCCCGCGAGGGCATGGAGTTCGGCATCGTCTCCCGCGAGGTCGCGGTGGGCGGCCAGCTCCTCACCCTGCGCGGCCTCGGCGGCGAGTACGCCGACGTGTTCCTGCCGCTGCACGGCGCGTACCAGGCGCACAACGCGGTGGTGGCCCTCGCTGCGGTCGAGGCCTTCTTCGGCATCGGCGCCGACCACGCCAGGACGCTGGACCTCGACACGGTCCGCACGGCCTTCGCCCAGGTCGCCTCGCCGGGCCGGCTGGAGATCGTCCGCACCTCCCCGACGGTGCTCCTGGACGCCGCGCACAACCCGCACGGCGCGCGGGCGACGGCGGAGGGCGTCAGCGAGGCCTTCGGCTTCTCGCGGCTCGTCGGTGTGGTCTCGACGAGCGGTGACAAGGACGCGCGGGGTCTGCTGGAGGCCTTCGAGCCGATCTTCGCGGAGGTCGTGATCACCGCGAACTCCAACCCTCGGGCCACGGACGTGGACGCGCTCGCCGCGATCGCGGTCGAGGTCTTCGGTGAGGACCGGGTCGTCGTCGAGCCGCGGCTGCCCGACGCGATCGAGGCGGCCATCACCCTCGCGGAGGAAGAGGCCGAGTACGGTGGCGCGGGTGTCCTGGTGACGGGTTCGATCTTCACGGTCGGCGACGCCCGGCTGCTGCTGCGAAGGGGCTGAATCGGATGCGTACGCTCTGTTCGTCGACGCTGATCGGCGAGTTCTTCGTGATCGGTTTCGCCGGGCTCGTCGCCATGAAGGACGACAGCCTCGCGATGTCCACCGTGTGGTGGGTCTGCGGTGTCGCGATGGTCGTCTCGGTGCTGCTGTGCGGGATGGTCACCCGTCCCGGCGGGGTGCAGCTCGGCTGGGCTCTGCAGATCGGTCTGGTCCTCAGCGGCTTCGTCGTGCCGACCATGTTCTTCCTCGGCGCGGTCTTCGCCGGACTGTGGTGGGCCTCGGTGCACTACGGGCGGCGGATCGACGCGATCAAGGCGGGCTGGGCCGAGCAGCAGACCGCCGGGGCCTCGGCAGGGCCTGACGCTGCGTGATCGGGGGACGTGGGGGGCCTGTAGCCTCGGAGGTCCCGCACACCGCTTTTCCGAAGGAGTTCCCCCGTGAGCCAGCGCACGCTCGTCCTGCTCAAGCCCGACGCCGTCCGCCGTGGCCTGGTCGGCGAGATCATCGGCCGCATCGAGCGCAAGGCCGGCTGGAGCCTGGCGGCCCTGGAGCTGCGTGAGCTGGATCAGGAGACCCTGGAGCAGCACTACGGCGAGCACAAGGGCAAGCCCTTCTACGAGCCGCTGATGGGCTTCATGTCCTCCGGTCCCGTCGTCGCGCTCGTCGTCGAGGGCGAGCGGGTCATCGAGGGTGTCCGCCAGTTGGCCGGTCCGACCGACCCGATCGCCGCGGCCCCTGGGTCCATTCGGGGTGATTTCGGGACGATCGTCAGGGAGAACCTGATCCACGCCTCCGACTCGGAGGAGTCCGCACTCCGCGAGCTGAAGATCTTCTTCCCCGGTCTTGCCTGACCGGCGCTGACCCGGCGTCAGCCGAACGTAGGACCCTGTGGGGCGACCGAAGGAATTTCGGTCGCCCCCAGGCATATGAACGTCGATCGCGGGAACGGATCGCCGCGTCCTGCCGTCACCTGTACAGAGGTGGACCACCGCGCGGTATCCGGGCGGGCGGCACTACGATGGAAAACTCCACGCCGCACCACCCTCAGCCATGGGAAACAAGGGGAACTCAATGTCGTTCATCGGCCGTGACATGGCTGTCGACCTCGGGACCGCCAACACGCTGGTGTACGTGAGGGGTCGAGGCATCGTTCTGAACGAGCCGTCCGTCGTCGCGATCAACACCAACACCGGCGGCATCCTCGCGGTCGGCGCGGAGGCGAAGAAGATGATCGGCCGGACCCCCGGCAACATCGTCGCCGTCCGGCCTCTGAAGGACGGCGTCATCGCCGACTTCGAGATCACCGAGCGTATGCTCCGCTACTTCATCCTGAAGATCCACAAGCGTCGCTACCTGGCCCGTCCGCGCGTCGTCGTCTGCGTCCCCTCCGGCATCACCGGGGTGGAGCGCCGCGCCGTCATCGAGGCCTCCTCGCAGGCCGGCGCCCGCCAGGTGCACATCATCGAGGAGCCCATGGCGGCGGCCATCGGCTCGGGCCTCCCGGTCCACGAGGCCACCGGCAACATGGTGGTCGACATCGGCGGCGGCACCACCGAGGTCGCCGTCATCTCCCTCGGAGGAATCGTCACGGCACAGTCGATCCGGGTCGCCGGCGACGAGCTGGACAACGCGATCATCCAGCACATCAAGAAGGAGTACTCGCTCCTCCTCGGTGAGCGCACCGCCGAACAGATCAAGATCACCATCGGCTCCGCGTACGACCTCGACCAGGACGAGCACACCGAGATCCGCGGCCGGGACCTCGTGTCCGGTCTCCCCAAGACCGTGGTCATCTCCGCCGCCGAGGTCCGCAAGGCCATCGAGGAGCCGGTCAACGCGATCGTCGACGCCGTGAAGACCACCCTCGACAAGTGCCCGCCGGAGCTGTCCGGTGACGTCATGGACCGCGGCATCGTTCTCACGGGTGGCGGCGCCCTGCTGCGCGGCCTCGACGAGCGCCTCCGCCGGGAGACCGGCATGCCGATCCACATCGCGGAGGACCCGCTGGACTCGGTGGCGCTCGGCGCGGGCAAGTGCGTCGAGGAGTTCGAGGCACTCCAGCAGGTCCTGGACGCACAGCCGCGCCGCTAGCACCACCGCACGACAGCACAGCCGAACAACCGAACCACGAGGAAAGGCACGGCCGCCGCACGTGAGGGACACACGAGAGAGCCGGCTGCTCCTGGTGCTGCTGATCGCCATCGCGTTCGCACTGATCACGGTGGACATCCGCGGGGGCCAGGAGTCACCCGTCGACGGTGCCCGGCAGGCCGCCGCGGCGGTCTTCGGGCCGGTCGAGAACGGTGTGGCGGCCGCCGTCGACCCCGTCGGCAACGCCATAGGCGCGGTCCGGGACTCCGGCGAGCGGCACACCCGGATCGCCGCCCTGGAGAGGGAGAACGCCGAACTCAAGGCCGAGCTCGGCAGCGACGACCGCAACCGCAGCCGGCTGCGCGAACTCGACTCCATCCTCAAGACCGCGGGCGCCGGACAGTACGGCATCAAGGGCGCCCAGGTCATCGCCATAGGAGCGGCCCAGGGCTTCTCCTGGACGGTGACCGTCGACATCGGCGCGCGCGACGGCGTCAAACGGGACATGACCGTCCTCAACGGTGCCGGACTCGTCGGCCGCGTGACCACCGTCGGCCCGTCGACGTCCACGGTCCTCCTCGCCAACGACCCCGACTTCACCGTCGGCACCCGGATGGAGAAGACCGACGAACTCGGCTTCGCCACCGGCCAGGGCGACCGGCCGCTGCTCGTCCAGCTCCTCAACGGCAAGGCCAAGGTGAAGCCGGGCGACCGGCTCGTCACCTTCGGCTCGGCGGGCGACAAGCCCTTCGTGCCCGGCGTGCCGGTCGGCGAGATCGTCCGCGTCGACCCGGCGGGCGGCGGCCTGACCCGTAACGTCTACGTCCGCCCGTACGTCGGCTTCACCAAGCTCGACATCGTCGGCGTCGTCGTCCAGGCCCCCGGCTCCGACCCGCGCGACATGGTCCTGCCGCCGAAGCCCAAGCCGGCGCCGACCGTCACCGTCACGGTCACGCCACCGCCACCGGACGGCCAGCAGGCGAACGCCGACCAGCAGAACCAGGGTCAGAAGCCGGACCAGGGACAGAACCCGCAGGGACAGAACCAGCAGGGACAGAACCAGGACCAGGGGGACGCGACACCGTGAAGTTCAACCGCATCCTCCTCTCCGCGACGCTGATCGTGGTCGCCCTCGTCGTCCAGGTCTCCGTCCTCGCCCGCCTCCAGCTCCCCGGCGCCGTCCCCGACCTGGTCCTCCTCACCGTCGTCGGCCTCGCCCTCGTCTACGGACACGTCAGCGGCGCCCTCATCGGCTTCAGCGCCGGCCTCCTCGCCGACCTCGCCCCGCCCGCCGACCACGCCGCCGGCCGCTACGCCCTCGTGCTCTGCGTCGTCGGCTACCTCGTCGGCCTGGCCCGCCCGGAGAACGGCCGGCTGACCTCCGCGAGCGGCCCCATGGCCGTCGTCGCCGCGGCGGCCGTCGGCTCCACCCTCCTGTACGCGGGCGTCGGCGCCCTCGTCGGCGACACCGCGGCCCGCCACGTCGGCCTGGGCTCCCTGCTGTTCACCGCGGCCGTGTACGACCTGCTCCTCGCGCCGTTCACGGTGCCGCTCATCATGGCGCTGGCCCGCCGCGCGGACAACGACCCGCTCGCCGACGCCGGCGGGGGCAGCGGCACCGACGTCGCCACCGGCTGGCTCTCCTCCGGCACCGGCCTGACGATCGGCAGCCAGCGCGGCGGCCTGAGGGTGAAGGCCGCCCGGAACCGCGCCTCACGGGCCGGACGCATCAAGGGAGTCAAGCGACTGTGACCGAGGGGGCACCGGCGGTATGAGCAACATCCCCGAGACTGGACGGACCCCCCGGGTCCAGATCCGGCTCGTCGTCATCCAGATCCTCGTCTTCTCGCTGCTGCTGACCCTGGGGGGCCGCCTCTGGTACCTCCAGATCCGCAACGGCAAGGAGTACACGGACGAGGCGAAGAACAACCACGTCCAGCAGGTCGTGCAGCCCGCCGTGCGCGGCTCGATCCTGGACGCCCGCGGGGTTCCGCTCGCCGACAACGAGACCCGGCTCGTGGTCTCCGCGTCCCGCACCGAGATGATGAAGATGAAGGACCGGGGCAAGGCCGTCCTCACCCGGCTCGCCGGCGTCCTCGAGATGAAGCCCGACGACGTCATCAACAAGATCCGGCTCTGCGACTCCGAGACCCCGAAGCCCTGCTGGAACGGTTCGCCCTACCAGCCGATCCCGGTCACCGACGAGGCCACGACCCAGCAGGCGCTGACGATCCGTGAGAGCTCCGAGGACTTCCCCGGCATCACCGCCGAACCCACCGCCGTCCGCCGCTACCCCGCACCCGGCAAGGCCCGCACCTCGCAGGTGCTCGGCTACCTCTCGCCCGTCACCGACGGGGAGATCGAGAAGGCCAAGGACACCGACTCGCCGTTCCTCCGCTCCGACCAGGTCGGCCGCTCCGGCATCGAGCGGACCTACGACAAGGAACTGCGCGGCAAGGCGGGCGTGACCCGCTACGAGGTCGACAAGCTCGGCCGCGTCATGGGCCAGACCAAGTCCGACCCGGGAGTGGCCGGCTCGACCCTCGTCACCAGCATCGACGCCCGGGTCCAGGCCGTCGCCGAGTACGAGCTGAACGCGGCGATGAAACTCGTCCGGGGCGAGACCGACAAGATCACCGGCCGCAAGTACGAGGCCGACGCCGGCGCCGTCGTCGTCATGGAGACCAAGACCGGCCGGGTCGTCGCGATGGCCTCCCAGCCCGACTACGACCCCAACGCCTGGGTCGGCGGCATCTCCGCCACGGACTACGCCGCGATGACCAGCAAGGGCTCCAACTACCCGCTGCTCAACCGCGCCATCCAGGGCCAGGCCCCCGCGGGCTCCATCTTCAAGGTCGTGTCGGCGAGCGCCGCCGTACGCGCGGGCTACGACTTCAACGACACGTACAACTGCAGCAGCTCCTACAGCCTCGGCAGCCGCAGCTTCGCCAACTTCGAGTCCCAGGGCCACGGCCCCATCACCCTCGGCGAGGCCCTCAAGTTCTCCTGCAACACCGTCTTCTACGCCCTCGGCCACAAGGAGTGGCAGCGCGACGGCGGGATCAAGCCCAAGAAGGACGCGCACGACTGGTTCTACACGACCGCCCGTGACTTCGGACTCGGCTCCGAGACCGGCATCGACCTGCCCAACGAGGTCACCGGCCGGATCCCCGACCGCAAGTGGAAGCAGAACTTCTGGGAGGCGAACAAGGACTCCTGGTGCAAGCAGGGCAAGAAGGGCGGCACGTACGTCGAGCAGATCGCCTACGAGAGCTGCCTCGAAGGCAACCAGCTGAAGGCGTACGACAGCATCAACTTCGCCATCGGCCAGGGAGACGTCCTCGTCACCCCCATCCAGATGGCCACCGCCTACGCCGCCATCAGCAACGGCGGCACCCTCTACAACCCCACCGTCGGCAAGGCCGTGATCAGCCCCGACGGCAAGTCGATTCGGGAGATCAAGCCCACGCCCCACGGCAGGCTGCCGGTCGGCGCCCAGACCGTCCGCGACCTCGACAAGGGCCTGCGCTCCGTCGTCGAACCCGGCGGCACCGCCGCCTGGCGCTTCGGCGGCTGGCCCCAGGACAAGATCCCCATGCGGGCCAAGACCGGAACCGCACAGGTCTACGGCAAGCAGACCACCTCCTGGCTCGCGACCTACACCGACGACTTCACGATCGTCATGACCATCTCCCAGGGCGGCACCGGCTCCGGAGCCTCCGGCCCCGCCGTGCGCAACATCTACGACGCCCTCTACGGCCTCGACGACTCCGGCAAGCAGGACCTCAAGCGGGCCCTGCTCCCCACGCCGCAGAAGACCCTCCCCAAGGTCAACGCCGACGGCACCATCGACGCCCCCGACATCAAGCCGTACGACCCCAAGTCGCAGCTGGTCGCCCCCGCCGAGAACGGCGGAACGCCCCCGCTCGCGGGCCCGCCGCCCGTCTGGAGGGACTGACCGATGACGACCCGCACCAGCTTCTCCGTCTCCCGGTACGCACCCGACCGCGGACCCGTGGCACGGCTCACCGCCCGGGACTCGGTGCTGCGCCGGCTCGACTGGCCGATGCTCCTCTCGGCGCTCACGCTCTCCCTGCTCGGCGCCCTGCTCGTCTGGTCCGCCACCAGGGGCCGCACCGAGCTCAACCAGGGCGACCCGTACTACTTCCTCTTCCGCCACCTGCTCAACACCGGCATCGGTCTCGTCCTGATGATCGGCACGATCTGGCTCGGCCACCGCACCCTGCGCGGCGCGGTCCCCGTGCTCTACGGCCTCTCGGTCGTCCTGATCCTCGCCGTCCTCACCCCGCTCGGCGCCACCATCAACGGCGCCCACGCGTGGATCGTGATCGGCGGCGGCTTCTCGCTCCAGCCCAGCGAGTTCGTCAAGATCACCATCATCCTGATCATGGCGATGCTGCTCGCCGCCAAGGTCGACGCCGGCGACCAGCTCCACCCCGACCACCGCACCGTCGCCAAGGCCCTCGTGCTCGCCGCCCTCCCCATGGGCATCGTCATGCTGATGCCCGACCTCGGCTCGGTCATGGTCATGGCCGTCATCGTGCTCGGGGTGCTCCTCGCCTCCGGCGCGTCCAACCGCTGGGTCCTCGGCCTGATCGGCGCCGGCGTCGGCGGCGCCGTCCTCGTCACCGCGCTCGGCATGCTCGACGAGTACCAGCTCAACCGCTTCGCCGCCTTCGCCAACCCCGAGCTCGACCCGGCGGGCGTCGGCTACAACACCAACCAGGCACGCATCGCGATCGGCTCGGGCGGCCTCTACGGCGCGGGCCTGTTCAAGGGCCACCAGACCACCGGCCAGTTCGTGCCCGAGCAGCAGACCGACTTCATCTTCACCGTCGCGGGCGAGGAGCTCGGCTTCGTCGGCGCCGGATTCATCCTCGTCCTCCTCGGCGTCGTCCTCTGGCGCGCCTGCCGCATCGCCCGCGAGACCACCGAGCTCTACGGCACGGTCGTCGCGGCCGGCATCATCGCCTGGTTCGCCTTCCAGTCCTTCGAGAACATCGGCATGACCCTCGGCATCATGCCCGTCGCGGGCCTGCCGCTGCCCTTCGTCTCGTACGGCGGCTCGTCGATGTTCGCGGTCTGGGTGGCCATCGGACTCCTCCAATCGATCAGGGTGCAGCGCCCCATGACGGCGTGACGACCGCTAGATTCGAGGTATGGCCGAGACGAAGCGCGAGATCGAGCGGAAGTACGAAGCCACCGGACAGACTGCCGTACCGGACCTGACACGGGTCTCCGGAGTCTCGGCGGTCGTGGACCGGGGCGTCATGGAACTCGACGCCGTCTACTACGACACCCCCGACTTCCGCCTGGCCGCCGACGCGCTCACCCTGCGCCGCCGCACCGGAGGCGACGACGCCGGCTGGCACATCAAGTTCCCCGTCACCTCCGGGATCCGCGACGAGGTCAGGGCCCCGCTGGCCGACACCCTGCCGGGTGAGCTGGCGGGGCTGCTGCGTTCCCGGGTCCGCGGCGACGACGTCGTCCCCGTCGTCCGGCTCCGCTCCGCCCGGGACGTCCGCCACCTCGTCACCGACGACGGGACCCTCCTCGCCGAACTCTCCGTCGACACCGTCCACGCCGAACGGCTGCCGGACGGCGCGGAGGCCACCTGGACCGAGATCGAGGTGGAACTCGCCGACGACACCGACCCGGCCGTCCTCGACGCCGTCGAGAAGCGCCTCAGGAAAGCGGGCATCCGCCCCTCCGCGTCCGCGTCCAAACTGGCCCGGGCACTCACCGAGACCGGCGCCGCCCCCCGACCGGCGGACACCCCCGGCACCCCGGGCACCGCGGGAGCCGCCGTCCTCGGCTACGTACGCGAACAGGTCGACGCGATCGTCGCGCACGACCCGGCCGTACGGCGCGACCTGCCCGACGCCGTGCACCAGCTGCGGGTAGCCTGCCGCCGACTGCGCAGCGCCTTCAAGACGTACCGGCGCGTCCTCGACCGCAACGTCACCGACGCCCTCGGCGAGGAACTGAAATGGCTCGCCGGAGAGCTCGGCGTCGCCCGCGACCAGGAAGTCCTCGACGAGCGGCTGCGCGCCCACGTCACGGACCTGCCCGACACCCTCGTCCTCGGCCCGGTCAAGGCCCGGCTGCGCCGCCGGGACGCGGCCCGCGGCGGCCACGCCCGCCGCCAGGTGCTCGCCGCCCTCGACTCCGCCCGCTATCTCGCCCTCCTCGACGGCCTCGACGCCCTCCTCAGCGACCCGCCCTTCCGCAAGGCCGCCCACCGCGACGCCGGGAAGGTCCTCGCCCGCGCCCTCCGCGAGGACCTCGACCGGCTCGCCGGCCGGATCGAGCACGCCCTCTCCCTCGCCCCGGGCCATGACCGCGACCTCGCCCTCCACGACGCCCGCAAGGCCGCCAAACGCGCCCGGTACGCGGCCGACGCGGCCCGCCCCACGCTCGAAAAGCCCGCCAGGCGCCTGGCGAAGGGCGTGAAGCCCGTCCAGTCCCTCCTCGGCGAACACCAGGACGCCGTCGTCGCCCGCACCGCCCTGCGCGAGCTCGGCCTCCAGGCCCACGGCCTAGGCGAATCGGCCTTCACCTGGGGACTCCTCTACGGACGCGAGGAGGCCGCCGCCGCGGCGGCCGAGCGGGAACTCCCCGAGGTCTGGGCCCGCGCCTCGGCCACGGAACTCGCGGCGGCTCTGACCCACTGAGCACCGGGGTACGCTTGAGAGTCGCCCCCCTGCCAGCTCACGAAGGTTCGAGATGTCTGCTGCCGAGTCTGTCTTCCCGCAGCTCGAAGCTCTGCTCCCGCACGTGCAGAAGCCGATCCAGTACGTCGGCGGAGAGCTGAACTCCACGGTCAAGCCGTGGGAGTCCGCCGACGTCCGGTGGGCGCTGATGTACCCGGACGCGTACGAGGTCGGTCTGCCCAACCAGGGCGTCATGATCCTGTACGAGGTGCTGAACGAGCGGGAGGGTGTCCTCGCCGAGCGCACGTACAGCGTCTGGCCGGACCTCGAAGAACTGATGCGCGAGCACCGGGTCCCGCAGTTCACCGTCGACAGCCACCGGCCCGTCGGTGCCTTCGACGTCTTCGGCCTGAGCTTCTCCACCGAGCTCGGCTACACCAACATGCTCACCGCCCTCGACCTGGCCGGCATCCCGCTGGAGTCGAAGGACCGGACCGTCGACCACCCGATCGTGCTCGCGGGCGGCCACGCGGCCTTCAACCCCGAGCCGATCGCGGACTTCATCGACGCGGCCGTCATCGGCGACGGCGAGCAGGCCGTCCTCGACATGACCGAGATCATCCGTGCCTGGAAGGCCGAGGGCAGGCCGGGCGGCCGCGAAGAGGTCCTCTTCCGCCTCGCGAAGACCGGCGCGGTCTACATCCCGCGCTTCTACGACGTCGAGTACCTGGCGGACGGCCGCATCGGCCGCGTCGTCCCCAACAGGTCCGGGGTGCCGTGGCGCGTCTCCAAGCACACCGTCATGGACCTCGACGAGTGGCCGTACCCCAAGCAGCCCCTCGTCCCCCTCGCGGAGACCGTCCACGAGCGCATGTCCGTCGAGATCTTCCGCGGCTGCACCCGCGGCTGCCGTTTCTGCCAGGCCGGCATGATCACGCGCCCCGTGCGGGAGCGAAGCATCACCGGCATCGGCGAGATGGTCGAGAAGGGCCTCAAGGCGACGGGCTTCGAGGAGGTCGGCCTCCTCTCCCTCTCCTCCGCCGACCACACCGAGATCGGTGAGATCGCGAAGGGCCTCGCGGACCGCTACACGGAGGACAAGGTCGGTCTCTCCCTCCCCTCCACCCGTGTCGACGCCTTCAACGTGGACCTGGCCAACGAGCTGACCAGGAACGGCCGCCGCTCCGGCCTGACCTTCGCGCCTGAGGGCGGCTCCGAGCGCATGCGCAAGGTCATCAACAAGATGGTCTCGGAGGAGGACCTCATCCGGACCGTCTCCACCGCGTACGGCAACGGCTGGCGCCAGGTGAAGCTGTACTTCATGTGCGGCCTGCCGACGGAGACCGACGAGGACGTCCTCCAGATCGCCGACATGGCGATGAAGGTGATCGCCGAGGGCCGCAAGGTCTCCGGCCAGAACGACATCCGCTGCACCGTCTCCATCGGCGGCTTCGTCCCCAAGCCGCACACCCCCTTCCAGTGGGCCCCGCAGCTCTCCGCCGAGGAGACCGACGAGCGCCTGCGGAAGCTCCGCGACAAGATCCGCGGGGACAAGAAGTACGGCCGCTCCATCGGCTTCCGCTACCACGACGGCAAGCCCGGCATCGTCGAGGGCCTGCTCTCGCGCGGCGACCGCCGCCTCGGCGCGGTCATCCGCGCGGTGTACGAGGACGGCGGCCGCTTCGACGGCTGGCGCGAGCACTTCTCGTACGACCGCTGGATGGCCTGCGCCGAGAAGACGCTGCCGTCCACGGGCGTCGACGTCGCCTGGTACACGACCCGCGAGCGCACCTACGAGGAGGTCCTGCCCTGGGACCACCTGGACTCCGGTCTCGACAAGGACTGGCTGTGGGAGGACTGGCAGGACGCCCTCGACGAGACCGAGGTCGAGGACTGCCGCTGGACCCCGTGCTTCGACTGCGGCGTCTGCCCGCAGATGGATACGCACATCCAGATCGGCCCCACCGGCAAGACGCTGCTCCCGCTGACAGTGGTCAAGTAGCCGCGTAACGCTCTGGTGACGGCCCGGCCGAGGGGAAACTTCCGGCCGGGCCGTCGCGTCATTCCCTGCATGAACACGGAGATTCGCAGGTCGGGGCCCCAGCAACAGCCCGGGGGCTGCCTCACCGGAGTGGCACGCGTGATCGCCCTCGTGGTCGTTCTGCCGGTCCGGCTCGTCTGGGACGCCCTGGTCTTCTGCCTGAGGCAACTGTGGCGCTGGGTGCTCGCCCCGATCGGCCGAGTCCTCGGCCGGCTGATCGAGTACCTGCTCGTCATCCCGCTGCGGTGGCTGTGGGAGTGGGTTTTCGCCCCCCTCGGCAGGGCCCTCCGGTGGCTGACCGCCCTCCTGGTCGTCACCCCCCTGCGGTGGCTCTGGCGCTGGGTCCTCCTCCCCGTCCTCGAAGCCCTGTGGTGGGTCGTCGACCTGCTGCTCGTCACCCCGCTCAGCTGGCTCTGGCGGCACGTCCTCGCCCCCCTCGGCCGAGCGGTCGGCGCGGCCCTGGCCTGGGCCTGGCGGATCGCCGGACGGATCACCCGGGCCGTCGGCCTGGCGATCGGCTGGCTCCTGTGGCACGCGATCGGCCGTCCCCTCGCCTGGGTGTACCGGGTGATCCTCACGCCCCTCGGCCACTGGCTGCGCACCTGGGTGTGGCGGCCCCTCGCCGCCGCCGGGCGCGCCGTCCGCGACGCGGCCCGGGAGGTGCGCGTCGCCCTCTTCGGCGGGGCGTCCCGCTGACCTCGGGGAACCGGAGGTGGCTCGGGCGCGTACTCTGGGTAGTACAACGAACGTCCCCGGAGTGGCGCCCGCCCCCGAGATCTCCCCGCGAAAGCGGGGGTGAACCGGGCGGGACCCCCAGGGCGACCTGGACATCTTGTGGACGGCGCCACCCGCGCCGCCCCGCACCGAGGAGAAGAACCACTGGGCAAGCGACAGCCCGAAGGCCCGCCGCCCGCACCGGCGGTGCAGCGCATCCGACTGCGCTACACCAAGCGCGGCCGCCTCCGGTTCACCAGCCACCGTGACTTCCAGCGCGCCTTCGAGCGTGCCCTGCGCCGTGCCGAGGTGCCCATGGCGTACTCGGCCGGATTCACCCCGCACCCCAAGGTGTCGTACGCCAACGCCGCCCCGACGGGTACGGGCTCCGAGGCCGAATACCTGGAGATCGCCCTCACCGCGACGCGCGACCCGGAGCACCTGCGGGTCCTGCTCGACGAGTCCCTCCCGGCCGGCCTCGACATCACCGACGCCGTCGAGGCCCGGACCTCGGGCCTCGCCGACCGGCTCACCGCCTCCGTGTGGGAGCTGCGACTCGAAGGCGTCACCTTCGAGGACGCCCAGAAGGCCGTCGAGGCGTTTCTCGCGGCCGAGACCGTGGAAGTACAGCGCAAGACCAAGAACGGCGTCCGTACCTTCGACGCGCGTTCCGCGGTCACCGAGCTGAGGGCGACCCGCCCCCCGGGTGATCCCCAGGGTGATAGGACGCTGGACAGCGCCTGTGCGATACTGCGGCTGGTTGTTCGGCACGTGACACCTGCCGTGCGACCCGACGACGTCCTGTCCGGTCTCCGAGCCGTGGCCGACCTGGCGCCGCCGGTCCCCGCTGCGGTGACCAGGCTGGCGCAGGGGCTCTTCGACGAGGAGTCCGGCACGGTGACCGACCCGCTCGCGCCCGACCGCGAGGCAGTCACGGCCGCATCTACCACGGCCGCCGCGACCGCCTCTGCGACGGCGCCGGGTACCGGCATCGCGTAGGGAGCGGTCGTCGTAGCGCAGCCCTGGTACTCGGGAGCCACCTGGGTCGGGCCGCGCACTGACCAGAAGACTTTCGCCAGGCCGTCCGCACAGGGCGTACGGAACCGGCGAGCCAGACATAGAGCTCCCGTGCGGCGCCCGCGCCCCGGACGGCGGCACCGCGCCACAGGCGCGACCGTGCCGCCGGACCGGAACCAGGCGCGGCGCCCGGGAGCGTGACGGGAGAACCCCGCATGCTCGAGTCCAACGAAGACACCAACGCCCCCGGTGACAAGCTGCCGCCGCGCCGCAGGCGCCGCGCCGCTTCCCGCCCCGCCGGTCCGCCGGTGACGGGCGAGACCGCAGGCCCCGCCGAGACCGCCGAGACCCCGGCGGTCGAGAGCCCCGCCGCGGAGGCCGCCCCGGCCGCGGAGGCCGAGGGCGCACCCGCGCCGCGCACCCGCCGCCGCGCCACCCGCAAGGCCACCGCGCCCGCCGCAGAAGCCACCGCGCCCGCCGCGGAGACCCCGGAACCGGTCGTGGAGACCCCAGCCGTGGCCGAGGTCGCGGAGGAGGCCCCCGAGGCCGCCCCTGCCCGCCCGCGCCGCCGCGCCACCCGCAAGGCCACCTCGCCGGTGACCGCCACGGCCGCTCCGGCCGCCGTGGAGGAGCCCGCGCAGGCCGTGGCCCCCCAGGCCGTCGCGGACGAGGAGGCCCCCGAGGCCGCCCCGCCGGCCCGTGCCCGCCGTCGGGCCACCCGTAAGGCCACCGCTCCGGCCGGCGCGCCCGCCGCCGTCGAGGAGACCCCGGCCGAGGCCCCCGCCGCGCAGCCGGTCGTGGAGGCCGTCGAGGTCGCGGAGGTCGCGGAGGAGTCCGCCGCGCCCGCCCCGCGCACCCGTCGCCGTGCCACCCGCAAGACCACGTCGCCCGAGGCGAGCACCGAGGCGACCGCCTCCCCCGAGGCGGCGACCTCGCCCGAGGCGGGCGCCGAGACCGCCACCGGCGAGTCGCTTCCCCCGGCCGCCGTCGCGCAGATCGCCGCCGACGAGGCCGAGGTCACCGCCGCCGAGACGGCCGCCACCCGTGGCCGCGGCCGCCGTCGCGCCGCCTCCCCGCAGTTCACCGCCGAGCCGACTCCGGCCCGCGAGCCGCGCCGTGCCGCGCGCCCCTCCGTCGCCGTCTTCCAGGCCCCGGTCTTCACCGAGCCCATGTTCCAGACCCCGGAGACCGCCGCGGCGGCCGCCGCCGCCGGCGTGGTGGAGCCCGAGGACGACGAGCTGACCGAGGCCGACGAGACGGTCGAGACCGTCGAGGCCGAGGCCGTGGAGGCCCCTGAGCCCGCCGAGCGCGCCGAGTCGGGCTCCCGTCGTCGCCGTCGCCGCCGTGGCGAGCCCGTCGCCGTCGAGCCCGTCCCGGCCACCGTGGCCGACGAGCCCGAGGTCGAGGCCGTGGCGGACGAGATCGACGAGGTCGAGGAGGCCGACGACACCGACGAGTACGAGGACCGTCCGTCCCGTCGTCGCCGCCGGGGCGGCCGTCGCCGCCGTCGCGGTGAGCTCGCCGAGACCGAGGAGACCGAGGAGGGCGACGAGCCGCGCTCCGACGAGGCCGACGAGTCCGACGAGTCCGAGGACGGCGACGAGGAGCCGGACGAGGCCGAGGCCTTCGGTGGCGGTTCCAGCAGCTCCCGCCGTCGCCGTCGCCGCCGCCGTCGCAGCGGGGACGCCGCCGCCGACGTCGAGGGCGCCGACGAGGAGGGCGTCCGTACGGTCGTCAAGGTCCGCGAGCCCCGCCCGGCCCGAGAGAAGGCCGAGCCCGGCACCGGCGCCGACGAGGTCCAGTCCATCAAGGGCTCGACCCGCCTGGAGGCCAAGAAGCAGCGCCGCCGCGAGGGCCGCGAGCAGGGCCGCCGCCGCGTCCCGATCATCACCGAGGCCGAGTTCCTCGCCCGCCGCGAGGCCGTCGAGCGCGTGATGGTCGTCCGCCAGAACGGCGAGCGCACCCAGATCGGCGTCCTGGAAGACAACGTGCTCGTCGAGCACTACGTCAACAAGGAGCAGGCCACCTCGTACGTCGGCAACGTCTACCTGGGCAAGGTCCAGAACGTGCTGCCGTCGATGGAGGCCGCCTTCGTCGACATCGGCAAGGGCCGCAACGCCGTCCTGTACGCCGGCGAGGTCAACTTCGAGGCGCTCGGCATGGGCCACGGCCCGCGCCGCATCGAGACCGCCCTCAAGTCCGGCCAGCCGGTCCTCGTCCAGGTGACGAAGGACCCGATCGGCCACAAGGGCGCCCGGCTGACCAGCCAGGTCTCGCTGCCCGGTCGCTACCTCGTGTACGTGCCCGAGGGCTCGATGACCGGTATCAGCCGCAAGCTCCCGGACACCGAGCGCTCCCGCCTCAAGACCATCCTCAAGAAGATCGTCCCCGAGGACGCGGGCGTCATCGTGCGCACCGCCGCCGAGGGCGCGAGCGAGGACGAGCTGCGCCGTGACGTCGAGCGACTGCAGGCGCAGTGGGAGGACATCCAGAAGAAGGCGAAGAGCGGCAACGCGCCGACGCTGCTCTACGGCGAGCCGGACATGACCGTCCGGGTCGTCCGCGACATCTTCAACGAGGACTTCTCGAAGGTCATCGTCAGCGGTGACGACGCCTGGGAGACCATCCACGGGTACGTCCACCACGTCGCCCCCGACCTGACCGACCGCCTGTCCAGGTGGACGAGCGAGGTCGACGTCTTCGCGACCTACCGGATCGACGAGCAGCTCATGAAGGCGCTGGACCGCAAGGTCTGGCTGCCGAGCGGCGGCTCGCTGGTGATCGACAAGACCGAGGCGATGATCGTCGTCGACGTCAACACCGGCAAGTTCACCGGCCAGGGCGGCAACCTCGAGGAGACCGTGACGAGGAACAACCTCGAAGCGGCCGAGGAGATCGTCCGCCAGCTGCGGCTGCGCGACCTCGGCGGCATCGTCGTCATCGACTTCATCGACATGGTCCTCGAGTCCAACCGCGATCTGGTGCTGCGCCGCCTCCTGGAGTGCCTGGGCCGTGACCGGACCAAGCACCAGGTGGCCGAGGTCACCTCGCTGGGCCTGGTCCAGATGACCCGCAAGCGGGTCGGCCAGGGCCTGCTGGAGTCCTTCTCCGAGACCTGTGTCCACTGCAACGGCCGCGGTGTCATCGTGCACATGGAGCAGCCGACCACCGCCGGTGGCGGTGGCGGCGGCAAGCGTTCGAAGAAGCGCGGCCGCGGCGGCGCCGAGCACGGCCACGAGCACGAGCACGAGCACGCCGAGGCCACGGAGACCGACGTCGAGGCCCTCGTCGAGACCGAGGCCGAGGTCGCGGCCGAGCTGGCCGCCCCGGTGGCCCTGCCCGAGCCGATCGCCCCCGACGAGGAGCTGTACGGCTCCGTCGCCGAGGCGGAGGCCGCCGCCACGCGCGGTCGTGGCCGCCGTCGTGCCACCCGCCGGGTGTCCGCGCCGGTCGCCCCCCGGCCGGTCGTGGAGACCGAGACGGTCGAGTACGAGGCGAAGCCGCAGCCCGTCGCGGCGGCCGAGCCGGTCGCGGCGCCGGAGCCGGTGGTGGAGCAGCCGGCCGTGGAGCCGGAGCCCGTCGTGGCGCCCGAGCCGGTGGTCGAGGAGACCGCTGCCCCGGCCCCCCGCGGCCGTCGCCGTGCCACGCGCCGGGCGACCTCCCCGGTCGTCTCGACCACGGAGCCGGCCGCCGAGCCGATCGTCGTCGAGCCGGTCGTCGAGGCCGCGGTCCCCGAGCCGGTCGTCGAGGCCGCCCCGGAGCCGGAGCCGGTCGTCGAGCCCGTCGTCGAGGAGGCCCCCGTGGCCGCCCCGCCGCGTGCCCGCCGCCGGGTGGTCCGTAAGGCCACCGCGCCCGCCGGTTCGCCCTCGGGCGCCGAGGACGCCGCCGCCGTCGTCGTGGTGACCACGGCCCCGGCAGAGGCTTCCGAAGCGGCGGTCGAGGCCGACGCCCGGGCCGACGTCGAGGCGTCCGCCGACGCCGAGGCCGCGCCCGCCAAGAAGACGGCGGCGCGCAAGTCCGCGGCGAAGAAGACCACGGCCAAGAAGGCCGCCACCAAGAAGACGGCGGCGACCAAGAAGACCGCGGCGAAGAAGACCACCACCGCCAAGAAGGCCCCGGCGAAGAAGGCGGCGGAGAAGACCGCCGCCCCTTCCCAGGACTGACCGGCGGGTACGGGCCGCCTCCGGGAGACGGAGGCGGCCCGCACCACACGGGCGAATTTGACCCTCCGAGGCAGCCGCCCGTAACCTAGACCGTCGGCGTGTCGATCGACACGCCGCGCCTCTGAGCAACTCCCTCCCGCTCGTCGGGAGAGGCCGCTCGTCCGATTCCGGAACGCCGCGGGCCCTCGGGTTCGTGTGAGCGGCTGGCTTCAGAGGTTTCGATCCCGAGTGAGAGAGAGATCCGCGTGTACGCCATCGTGCGCAGCGGTGGTCGCCAGCACAAGGTTGCTGTCGGCGACATCGTTGAGGTTGACAAGATTTCCACTGCCAAGGTTGGCGACACGGTCGAGCTCTCGACCCTGCTCGTTGTCGACGGCGAGGCCGTGACCAGCGACCCGTGGGTCCTGGCCGGCATCAAGGTCACGGCCGAGGTCGTGGACCACCACAAGGGCGCCAAGATCGACATCCTGCGCTACAAGAACAAGACCGGCTACCGCCGTCGCCAGGGTCACCGCCAGCAGTACACGGCGATCAAGGTCACCGGTATCCCCGCGGCTGCGAAGTAAGAGGGACTGAGACATGGCACACAAGAAGGGCGCATCGTCCACCCGGAACGGGCGCGACTCGAATGCCCAGCGGCTCGGCGTGAAGCGCTTCGGCGGTCAGGTCGTCAACGCGGGTGAGATCCTGATCCGCCAGCGTGGCACCCACTTCCACCCGGGCTCCGGCGTCGGCCGTGGCGGCGACGACACGCTGTTCGCCCTGCAGGCCGGTTCGGTGCAGTTCGGCACCCACCGTGGCCGCAAGGTCGTGAACATCGTTCCGGTCGCCTGATCGGATCTTTGCGGAGGCGGACCTCACTTCCCGTAGGGGAAGCGGGTCCGCCTTTCGCGTGTTACTAGATAGACATTCCACCCAGAAGTAACTGGAGGCACAGAACCATGACCACCTTCGTGGACCGCGTCGAGCTGCATGTCGCCGCGGGTAACGGGGGCCACGGCTGCGCCTCCGTTCACCGGGAGAAGTTCAAGCCCCTCGGCGGACCCGACGGCGGCAACGGCGGCCGTGGCGGCGATGTGACCCTGGTCGTCGACCAGGCGGTCACCACGCTCCTCGAATACCACCACTCGCCCCACCGCAAGGCGACCAACGGTCAGCCCGGCGCCGGTGACAACCGCTCCGGCAAGGACGGTCAGGACCTGGTCCTGGCCGTGCCCGACGGCACCGTCGTCCTCGACAAGCAGGGCAACGTGCTCGCCGACCTGGTCGGCCAGGGCACCACCTTCGTCGCGGGCCAGGGCGGCCGCGGCGGCCTCGGCAACGCCGCGCTGTCCTCGGCGCGCCGCAAGGCCCCCGGCTTCGCGCTCCTCGGCGAGCCCGGCGAGTCGCGGGACATCGTCCTGGAGCTGAAGACCGTCGCCGACGTGGCGCTCGTCGGCTACCCGAGCGCCGGCAAGTCCTCGCTCATCTCGGTCCTCTCGGCCGCCAAGCCGAAGATCGCGGACTACCCCTTCACCACCCTCGTGCCGAACCTGGGCGTCGTCACGGCCGGTTCGACCGTGTACACGATCGCCGACGTGCCGGGTCTGATCCCGGGCGCCAGCCAGGGCCGCGGCCTGGGCCTGGAGTTCCTGCGGCACGTGGAGCGCTGCTCGGTCCTGGTGCACGTCCTGGACACGGCGACGCTGGAGTCCGACCGCGACCCGGTCACCGACCTCGACACCATCGAGGAGGAGCTCCGGCAGTACGGCGGTCTGGAGGACCGGCCCCGCATCGTCGTCCTCAACAAGGTCGACATCCCGGACGGCCAGGACCTCGCGGACATGATCCGCCCGGACCTGGAGGCGCGCGGCTACCAGGTGTTCGAGGTCTCCGCCGTGGCCCGTCTCGGCCTCAAGGAGCTCTCCTTCGCGCTCGCCGGCATCGTCGCCGAGGCGCGCGCGGCCAAGCCGCAGGAGGAGGCGACCCGTATCGTCATCCGCCCGAAGGCCGTCGACGACGCGGGCTTCACGGTCACGTACGACGAGGCCGACGAGGTGTACCGGGTGCGCGGCGAGAAGCCGGAGCGCTGGGTCCGCCAGACCGACTTCAGCAACGACGAGGCCGTGGGCTACCTGGCCGACCGCCTCAACCGCCTCGGCGTCGAGGACAAGCTGATGAAGGCCGGTGCCCGCGCGGGTGACGGCGTCGCCATCGGCTCCGAGGAGAACGCGGTCGTCTTCGACTGGGAGCCCTCGATGATGGCCGGCGCCGAGATGCTCGGCCGCCGCGGTGAGGACCACCGCCTCGAGGCCCCGCGTCCGGCGGCGCAGCGTCGCCGCGACCGCGACGCGGAGCGGGACGACGTGCAGCGGGAGTTCGACGAGTTCGACCCGTTCTAGCGGGCGGGCCGGTCGGTGTCCGCGGATGCCGCCCGGTTTCCCCGTCCTCTGCCGGCCGGGCACCTTCGGGTGCCCGGCCGGTGGCCGTGCGGGCTGCCGTCACCCGGAGGCCGTACGGGGGCCACGTAGGATTCACGGGTGAGTGAGACCCCCCGGCCGCAGGCCCCCGCGCGCGTCAGTGTCGTCGTCATCGCGTACAACGACGCGGCGCACGTCGGCGACGCCGTCCGTTCCGCTCTCGCCCAGGGCGACGCGGTCGGTGAGGTCGTCGTCGTCGACGACGCCTCCGGGGACGCGACCCCCGGGGTGCTCGCCGGGTTCGCCGGCGAACCACGGGTGCGGCCGGTGATCCGCCGGGAGAACAGCGGCGGCTGCGGCACCCCCCGTAACGACGGCGTCGACGCCGCCGTCCACCCGTACGTCCTGTTCCTCGACAGCGACGACCTGCTGCTGCCCGGCGCCGTCGACGAGTTGCTCGCCGTCGCCACCGAGCGGCGCGCCGACGTCGTCGCCGGGATCTGCGTGCGGCGCGAGCTCCCCGAGGGCCGGGAGACCGTCTGGGCGCCGTCGCTGTACGACGTGTCCCAGGGCGCCACGCTGCCCGGCACGGTGCTGGAGGGCATCGAGGAACACCCGGAGTTCGTCCTCGACACCCTCTCCGTCAACAAGCTCTACCGCCGCGACTTCCTCGACCGGCACGCCATCCGCTTCCCCGACGGCGCCTTCCACTACGAGGACTTCGTCTTCAGCGCCCGGGTCCAGGCCGCCGGCCCCCGGCTCGCCGTCACCGACGTGCCCGTGTACGTGTGGCACGTGCGGCGGCAGGCCGCCACCCTCTCGATCTCGCTGCGCCGTGCCTCCCTGGCCAACTGGGAGCACCGGATCGCCGCGCACGCCGCCGTCGTCGACGTGTTCCGCACGGCGGGGCGGCCCGCGCTCGCCCGGGCCGCGCAGACCAAGTTCCTCGACTACGACCTCCCCATGTACCTGCGCGAACTGCCGCAGCGGACCGCCGCCTACCGGGCCGACTGGTGGACGGTGACCCGCGCCCACCTGGCCGGTTTCGAGGCAGCCGCGGTCGCCGGCGCCCAGGCGCCGTCCCGGTGGCTGCACGCCGCGCTCACCGCGCTCACCGCCGTACCCGAAGGAGGGGAGCTGACCCGGTTCGTCGAGCTGGCCGCCCCCCGCCCCCGGCTCGTCCCGCCGTACCCGCGCGCCGAGGACGACACGCCGGTCCTGGCCGCCGCCCCCGCCGACGTACCCCTGGAGGGTCTCGGCGAGCTCGGGCCGGCCGAGCTTCCCGTCGCCGTGGACGGTTCCGTGGCCGTCGACGCGTCGACCCGGCTCACCCTGACCGTCCACGATCTGTACGGGCGTGTCGCCGCGCTCGGTCCTGTCGCCGTGCGCGTCGTGTTCACCGAGCGGGTCTCGGCGACCGAGCTGACGGCCGACGCGCCGCTGCTCCCCGCTGCGGAGGGCTGGACCGCCGGCGTGTCGCTGCCCACCGCGAAGCTGCTGCGGGCCGGCCGGCTCGCCGCGTGGTCGCTCCGTGCCGAGCTGCGGTACGCGGACGGCTCGACCGGAGACGCCGAGGTCAGGGCCCCGGAGGGGTTCGTGGGCCGACGTGGCATGGTCCTCGGGAGGCTGGGCCGGGTGCTGCTCGTCCAGGTGGTGGCCTCGGCGCGGCGGGGGTTGATCGTCCGGCTCGCGGGGGGTGCGTCCGGTGCCCGCCGGGTCGTGTCGGGGCGATTCAGGAGGCTGCTGGCGATGCGGTGAACATCACCCGATGCGCGGGAGATGGGTTATGGAACAATTCTTCCCGCCGGGTAGTCTTGCCGGTCGCTGGGGGGCGTTCATCGAACAAGTGTGAGCGCGACCCCGCACCCCTGAATCAAAAGCGCGCCATGTTCGTGGCGTGGGCAGCTCCGTGGCAGACCGGGACATGCACCGGACGTCGCCGCGTGCACGTGTGAGAGGACTTGGATGCCGACTAGCGACGTCCCTGATGTGAGCGTCGTCGTCATCGTCTACAACGATGAGGAACGGCTCCCCCGAGCGGTTCGGTCGATTCTCGACCAGACCCTGAACAACCTCGAAGTGATCATCGCCGACGACTGTTCGACCGATGGCACCGAGCGCGTCGCGCGTTCTCTGGAGGCTTCCGACCCGCGCGTGCGCTACGTGCGGCTCGAACAGAACAGTGGCGGCTGCAGCGCGCCCCGTAACCGCGGCATCGCGGTGGCCCGCGCCCCGCACATCATGTTCCTGGACAGCGACGACGAGCTTCCCCGTCACGCCTGCAAGAGCCTGCTCCTCGTCGCCGAGGAGACCGGGGTCGACTTCGTCACCGGAGAGGTGACCCGCCTCTTCGAGGAGTCGAACACCACCGGCCTCTGGTACCCGCACCTCTTCACCGAGAAGCGGGTCGTGAACGGCATCGCCGAGCGCCCCGAGTACTTCTTCGACCACCTGTCGACGAACAAGCTCTACCGGACCTCCTTCATCCGGGACAACGCGCTCACCTTCCCCGAGGGCATCCACTACGAGGACCAGCTGTTCTCCGCGCAGGCGTTCTCGCTCGCGGAGACCTTCGCCGTCGTCCCGTGGTCGGTCTACACCTGGCGTCTGGCGCCCGAGAGCGTCTCCATCTCGTCCAGCCGGCACAAGATTCAGAACGTCGCGGACCGCATCGGCGTGGCCCGGCTCATCGACACCTGGTTCGAGGAGAACGGCAGGGGGGAGCTGCGCGCGGAGAAGGACTACAAGTTCCTCCGCCACGACTTCCGGCTGTACCTGGGCGACCTGCCGTTCCGTGACGCCGACTGGGTCGCCGAGTTCGCCGACGTGGTCAACCCGTACCTGGACGAGATCTCCGACGAGACCTACGCCCGGCTCTCCCGCGAGGAGCGCATCTGCATCCACCTGCTGCGCACCGGCCGCCTCGACGACCTCCAGGTCGCCGCCCGCCAGCTGGGCCGGCCGCAGCTCGCCCCGCGCTTCGCTACGGAGGAGGGCGAGGCCACCTACTGGGGCGCCGTCGCCCCCACCGACGACACGAGCCGCGCCGCACTCGACATCAGCGAGTGGTACATGCGCGAGCAGGTGCTCGCCACCGGCCGCATCCGGCACGAGCTGACCTCCGTGACGATGCGGGGCCCGGTCCTGCACCTGGAGATCCACACGTACGACCCGGCCGGTCTGATCACCGAGGGCACCCAGGCCTCGGTGAAGCTGGCCGCGCACAAGACGCCGCTCACCGTGCCCCTGACCCTCCACCCGGAGGGCGACGGGCAGTACGTCTCCAAGGCCGCGCTCGACCTGCGCAAGGTGCCCGTCGGCAAGGTCGGCGTGGCGACCCGCCGCCACCCGGTGGTCGCCCTGGAGCGCGACGGTGCCCGGCGTACGGACATCCTGCTGGCCCAGCACGACCAGCCCGACTTCCGCGCCACCGTCACGTACCACAAGTTCGGCATCCACCACCTCCGCATCAGGGCGGAGCAGAAGGGTGCCGGACGCCTTGAGGTGACCTGGCAGCGGTCCGGTGTCCTGAAGTCCCTCGAACCGCTCGGCCCCTACGCCCGCAAGGCCAAGGGCAAGGTCGGCAAGGTCAGGAAGATCCTCGTCGGCAACGAGGGCAAGGCCACCGCGTACGACGCCGTGTCCAAGCTCCCGCGCAAGCGCAGCCTCGCCGTGTTCGAGGCGATGGAGGGTCGCGGTTACGCCGACAGCCCGCGCTACATCTACGAGGAGCTCAAGCGCCGGAACCTTCCGATCGACGTGGTCTGGTCGTACTCCGGCGACCGCTCGTCCTTCCCGAAGGACGTCACCCTCGTCCGGCGCGGAAGCTTCGCGTACGGACGTGCGCTGGCCCGCGCCACCTACTGGGTCGACTCGCACAACCTGCCGTACCTGTACCCGAAGCCGAAGGGCACCCGGTACCTCCAGACCTGGCACGGGCAGACCTTCAAGGCGATGGGCTTCGACGTGCCGTCGCTCCGGGGCGCCTCGGACATCGAGAAGGGGCGCTTCCGCGCCGCCGTGGGCCGCTGGGACGCGCTCGTCTGCCCGAGCGCCGAGTTCGAGCGGACCTTCGTCCCGGCCTTCGAGGTGTCCGCCGACCTGATCCGCTCCGGCTACCCGCGCAACGACGTGCTGGTGCGCTGGGCCGAGCCCGAGCAGCAGGCCAGGGCCGCCGGGGTCCGCGAGGCCCTGAACATCCCGGCCGACAAGAAGGTGCTGCTCTACGCGCCGACCTTCCGTGACGCGGCCCGCCGCACCGGCCAGTCGGTCCGCGTGGACTTCGAGGCGCTGGCCCCGCACCTGTCCGACGAGTGGATCATCGTCGTGCGGACCCACCCGTACGACCGGTTCAAGATCGCTCCGGAGCTGGGTCACTTCCTGCGCGACGGCTCCTCCTTCGCCGACATCAACGACGTGATGCTGGCCTCGGACGCGGTCCTCACGGACTACTCGTCGCTGATGTTCGACTACGCCAACACCGGCCGTCCGATCGTCCTCTACACGGACGACTACGAGGCGTACAAGGGCGGCGACCGCGGCACGTACTACGACCTCGAGGACATCGCGCCGGGGCCGATGGTGACGACCACCGAGGACCTCGCCGCCGTCGTGCGGGACCTGGAGGGCACCCAGGAGCGCCACGCCCAGCGGTACGCGCGCTTCCAGGAAATGTTCTGCTCGTACGAGACCGGCCACGCCAGCAAGATGGTGGTCGATGCTTTTTTCGAAGGCGGCACCCATGAGTGAGGCATCCCCTGTCCGCAACGTGTTCTTCGTCGGCATCGACGTCGACTCGATGGGCGGATCCCAGCGGGTGCTGCACACCCTCGCCCAGGGCATGGGGGAGCGTGGTCACCGCGTCGAGCTGATCGGCATCCGGCCGAGCCCGGAGCCGTTCCCGTACAACGCCACGCGCGCGTACGGCCACTCGACGCTCTACCCGGCGCCGTCCGAGCCCAAGCCGCCCGTGCGCACGGTCGGTGACCGGATCAGCCTGGCCCGGCGCGCCGACGCGCGGCGGGCCCGGTCCGACCGTGACAACGCGCGGGCGGAGTTCGAGCGGAAGCTCGCCGCGGTCGAGGACGGCTACATCGTCTTCGGTTCGCCGTGGGCGGTGGACTGGGTCATGCCGCTGAAGTGGGGTCACCTCAAGGGCATCGGGCAGTACCACGAGTCCTTCGCGCAGGCGAAGCGGAGCGCCAACCTGGGCCTGATCCGCCGTCACTACCCGAGGCTCGAACAGACCATGGTGCTCTCCGAGGGCGACGCGGTCGAGTTCGTCAACCAGCGCGTGCCGAACGTGCGGGTCATGCCGAACCCGCTGCCGTTCTTCCCCGACGAGCTGGCCCCGCTCGACACCCGCAAGATCGGCGCCGTCGGCCGGCTCGACCCGATCAAGCGGTACGACCGGATGATCGAGGCCTTCGCGGAGGCGCACAAGGGCCGCGACGGCTGGGAGCTGCACCTCTTCGGTGAGGGCCCGCTGGAGGGTGAGCTCCGGATGCGCGCCGAGGACCTGGGCGTCGCCGACCAGGTCGTCTTCCGCGGCACGGCCCAGGACATGGCCGCGGCCTACCGCGAGCTGTCCGTCGTCGCGATCAGCAGTGAGCGCGAGGGCCGCCCGATGGCGCTGGCCGAGGCCGCCGCCTGCGGTGTGCCGTGCGTGAGCTTCGACGTCTCGGGCGGTGTCCGGGAACTCGTCGCCGACGGCGTCTCGGGCACCCTGGTCCCGCCGGCCGACGTGCCGGCGCTCGCCGCCGCGCTCGGGGAGCTGATGGACGACGGCGCGATGCGCCGGCGGTACGGCAGGGCGGGGCGGGAGCACGTCGCGCACCTGGCGCTGCCGCACGTCCTCGACCAGTGGGACGCGGCGTTCGCGGAGATCGAGCGCTAGGGCTGTCCGGGAGAAGGAGAGCCGGGCGGGTCTTTCCGGACAGGCCCAGGTCTCCTCGTCCGGATCACCGCTCGCGTCCGGAAGCCCCGTCCCCGCACCTGCGGGGGCGGGGCTTCCGCGTGTCCGGAGCCACGTCCGGACACGCCGGGGGCCCCGGGACGCTGTGATTACACTGTCGGAATGACCTGGCTCATCACCGGCGGCGCCGGTTACATCGGTTCCCACGTCGTCAAAGCAATGACCGAGGGCGGCGAGCACGTCGTCGTGGTCGACGACCTCAGCACCGGCAACCCGGCGCGCCTCCCCGAGGGCATCGTCCTGGAGCAGGGCACGGTCCTCGACCGCGAGTTCCTCGACCGGGTGCTGCGCGAGCACCGGATCACGGGCATCGTCCACCTGGCCGGCAAGAAGCAGGTCGGCGAGTCCGTCGAGAAGCCGCTGTTCTACTACCACGAGAACGTGACGGGTCTGCAGACCATCCTCGACGCGGCCGCCTCCGCGGGCGTGAAGAGCTTCCTCTTCTCCTCGTCCGCCTCCGTCTACGGCATGCCCGACGTGGACCTCGTCACCGAGGACACCGAGTGCCTGCCCCTCAGCCCGTACGGCGAGACCAAGCTGGTCGGCGAGTGGATGGCGCGTGCCGTCGGCCAGGCCCACGGCCTGTCCACGGCCTGCCTGCGGTACTTCAACGTGGCGGGCGCCGCGGCCCCGGAGCTCGCCGACACCGGCGTCTTCAACCTGGTGCCGATGGTCTTCGAGCGCCTCGACGCCGGCGAGTCCCCCCGCATCTTCGGTGACGACTACCCGACGCCGGACGGCACCTGCATCCGCGACTACATCCACGTCGCCGACATCGCGGACGCGCACCTGGCCGCCGCCCGCGCGCTCGCCGCGGCGGGCGAGGCCGGCGAGACGGCCACGCTGACCCTGAACATCGGGCGCGGCGAGGGCGTGTCGGTGCGCGAGATGGTGAACCTCATCAACGAGGTCACCGGTCACAGCGTCGAGCCGCTGGTCACCCCGCGCCGCCCGGGCGACCCGGCCCGTGTGGTGGCGTCGGCGAAGCGCATCGAGTCGGAGCTGGGCTGGAAGGCGCGGCACGACGTCCGCTCCATGATCAGCTCGGCCTGGGAGGGCTGGAGCGCGAACCGCGCGGTGCGCGCGACCGTCTGACACGCCCGACTGCGCCCAGCTGCGGCCGGGGTTCGTGAAGCGGGGTGCCCCGGGTGGGGGCACCCCGCTTCCGTCTGCCGTCCGCTTCGGGGTGACGGGCCCTCAGGGGCGGTGGATGCGGTCCACGCGGTAGTACCTGGCCGTGCACTGCGCCGCCCAGTCCCGCTCGTACGTGGACGCGAAGAGGGGTTCGCTGAGGCCGCCGATGAGGAGCGGCCGGTACGCGACCTCCCGGGCGCCGGCCGCCGCCTCGTCCAGGATGCGGGCGTTCTGGCGGTCCCAGGCGACAGCGCGTACCACCGTGCTCGTACTCAGCTCGTACACCGGCTGCACCAGGGCGACCGCGCTGCCGAGCGCCACCGCGCCGATACCCACGAGCGCGGCGGCGCGGGCGGCGGGGCGCCAGGGCACCAGGAGACGCCGTCCGACGAGGTGGCCGCCCCACGCGCCGTACGCGCAGAGGACGAGCAGCAGCGGCAGGAGGAAGCTCGTCCAGGTGCGGCCGTACGTCCAGCCGGCGGCTCCGTAACCGCTGCGCAGTCCGAAGACGACGGCCAGGCTCGCGAGGGCGATCAGCGGCAGCGGCAGGAGCACCACCACCCGGAACAGCGCGCGCGGGGGAAGCCCGCAGGCGCTCCGGTGGGCGTCCCGAAGATCGCTCCGACGGGTGTCCCGATCGGCGGCCGGAGACGTGTCCCGGTCGGCGGGCGGAGATGAGTCCCGGCCGGCGCCGCCGCCGTCCTGCCGAGGTCCGGCGGCGGCCAGCGCCAGGCCGAGGAGCGCGCCGACGGCGACGGCCCCCAGATACGCCCACTGCCCGCCGATCGTCTGCCAGAGGCGCCACCAGTCGTGGAACGTCTCCCCGATCCTCTCCGCCGACAGCGGCTCCTGGGGATGCTGGGCCCGTCGCCAGCGCGCGCCGGGTGAGGTGAAGAGGAGGGTGAGACCGCAGAGGAGCCCGAGGCAGGCCGCCGCGCACCAGGTGGACACGTACCGGTCGCGCGCCCAGCCGAACCGGGGCAGGCAGACGACGCCCACGGTGACCGCGAAGAGCCCGGCCACCAGGGCGAACGGTTCGCTCAGCATGCCGGCCGCCGCCCCGAGCAGGAACGCCGACGTGACCGCCGCGGTCTTCGCCCACCGCACGCCGCAGCGCGCGGCCCGGACGCAGCCGAGGACGGCCCAGAGCCCGATGACGCTCGGCAGGGTGTGGGAGATCGTGGCCGGCGCCCAGAGCAGTACCTGGTACGAGCGGGTGCCGGCGAAGAACAGCAGGGCGCACAGGAGCGCCGCCGCCGCCACGAGCGGGACCACAGGCGTTTCACCCGCTCGCGTGACGGGGCGCAGCGCGCGCAGCGCCGCCCCGGCGAGGAGGAACAGGCCGGCGCCGAGCACGACGACGAGGAAGGCGGGCAGCAGCTTCGGCCCCCGCATGTCGTCGGAATAGAGCAGGCCGGTCAGGAAGGCGTTGGTGACACGGCCGTTCTGGGTGAGGTAGAAGTCCGCGGTGATGCCCAGGACGCCCATGTCCCGGACCTTCCAGAGCGCACACCAGTCGTCCGACGTGGGGCGAACGTACAGGCCGAGGAAGGCGCCGACCGAGAGCAACGCCCCGGCGCAGACGGCGACCACCAGCGCGACACCGCGCAGCACCCGGGGGAGCCGCCCTCCGTAGGCGGTCCCGGTCTCGTCCCCGCCCTCCGGCCTCCGTACCACACCGCGCTCCGAGATGGTCGTCCTGCTCACCGGTGATCGCTCCTGCTGGCCCGAGGTCGTCCCTATGGGTGACGAATGGGTGAAATGGCACGTACATCAATATCTTCCCCGCATGCTTTGCTGCATGGACGACATGCCGACCAGGGGCGGTCACGTGGGCGATGCCGGGCGGTCACCACCGCTCCGTACCGTGGCCGCGCTGCTCGAAGGAGAGTCCGGTGGCGGTCCTTCAGGACGTACTCTCGCCCATCCCTCTGGAGTGACCGTTCCATGACCAGGCTTTCCGTCGTCGTCCCCTGTTACAACGAGGAGGACGTCGTCGAGCGCTTCGATGCGCGAATGCGACAGGTGCTCGACACCCTCCCCGTCGGCTACGAGATCTGCTACGTCGACGACGGCAGCTCCGACGGAACGCTGGGCAAGCTCCGTGAGATCGCCGCCCGGCACCCGCACCAGACCCAGTACGCCTCCTTCAGCCGCAACTTCGGCAAGGAGGCCGCCATGCTCGCCGGCCTGCGCAAGTCCACCGGTGACGCCGTGGTCATCATGGACGCCGACCTCCAGCACCCGCCCGAGCTCCTCGCGCGGATGCTGGACCTGCACCACCAGGGCCACGACCAGGTCATGGCACGGCGGACCCGCGAAGGCGACAAGAAGCTTCGCTCCGCGCTCAGCCGTATGTACTACCGTGCCGTCAACCGCTGGGTGGACGTGGAACTCACGGACGGCGTAGGCGACTTCCGATTGCTGTCCCGGCCGGCCGTCGACGCCCTGCTCTCGCTGCCCGAGTACAACCGCTTCTCCAAGGGGCTCTTCTCCTGGATCGGCTTCGACACCGTCACCTTCGACTACCAGAACGCCGCGCGCGAGGGCGGTGAGACGAAGTGGAAGTTCAGCTCGCTGGTCAACTACGGCATGGACGGGCTGATCTCCTTCAACAACCGACCGCTGCGCATCGCGCTCTGGCTCGGGATGATGCTCAGCGGCCTCGCCGCCCTCTACGCCGTCTGGGTGGCCGCCACCGCCGTCACCCAGGGCGTCACCGCCCCCGGCTATGTCACCCTGGTCGCGATCATCGTGGGCCTCGGGGGTGTGCAGATGGTGATGCTGGGCCTGATCGGCGAGTACATCGGCCGCATCTACTACGAGACCAAGCGCCGGCCGCACTTCCTCGTGAAGGAGACCCACCGCTCCTTCGGCCGCGCCGCCGCCGAACGCGCCGCCGCCGAACGGATCCGCGTCGCCGCCACCGAGAGCGAGCGCTGATGACGCCGTCCCGGGGCGGCCCGGAGGACCAGCCGACGCCGTCCGACGCGGGAGCGACGGCGTCGTCCGGGGCGGGGGAGCGGGTGTCGTCCGGGGCGGCGGCGCCGGGGACGGGTCCGTCGGGGACGGGGCCGTCGGCCGGGGCGGGTGGGTCGGCGTCGTCCGGAGCGGGCGGGTCGGCGTCGGCCGGTGCGGGCGGGTCGGCGTCGGCCGGTGGGGGCGCGTCGGCCGTGGTCGGGGCGCGGCGCGGGCGGCTCGCCGAGATGTTCCGCTTCGCCCTCGTCGGCGGCGTCAACACCGGCACCTTCTTCGGCTGTTACCTGCTGCTCCACCCGTGGATGCCGTACTTCGCCGCGTACTCCCTCGCCTTCCTCCTCAGCATGATCGGCTCCTTCTTCCTCAACACCTACTTCACCTATCGGACCAGGCCGACCTGGAAGAAGTTCGCCCTGTTCCCCCTCACCAACGTCACCAACTACCTGGTGCAGAGCGTCGGTCTGTACGCGCTCGTCACCTGGGCACGCATGGACGACAGGATCGCCCCCCTCGTCGCGGCCGTCGTCGCCATCCCGTTCACCTACCTGATCTCCCAGCGCATCCTCGTGCCCCGGAACGCCGGGCAGGATCCCCCCGCCTCCGGTCCAGGGAGCGAAACGGACGAGCGGCAGCCCTCCCGGCTCGCGTAGATTGCCTGGCAGCCGCGGCGGGGAGCACGCGGCGCGCGGGACAGCCGAGTGAGGACGACGCAGGTGGCGACACACGTGACGACGCAGGTGACGGGACGGACGGACGTGGCGAGGCAGTACGTGACGGAGGCCCGCAGGATCGTCGTCAAGGTCGGCTCCTCCTCGCTCACCACGGCTTCCGGGGGCCTCGACGCAGACCGCGTCGACGCCCTCGTGGACGTGCTCGCCAAGGTCCGCAGCGGCGGCGAGAAGGAGATCGTCCTCGTCTCGTCCGGCGCCATCGCCGCCGGCCTCGCGCCCCTCGGCCTCACCCGCCGCCCCAAGGACCTCGCCCGCCAGCAGGCGGCCGCCAGCGTCGGCCAGGGCCTCCTGGTCGCCCGCTACACCGCCTCCTTCGCCCGCTACGGCGTCCGTGTCGGACAGGTCCTCCTCACCACCGACGACACCAGCCGCCGCGCCCACTACCGCAACGCGTACCGGACTCTCGACCAGCTCCTCGCCATGGGCGCGCTGCCCGTCGTCAACGAGAACGACACCGTCGCCACGGACGAGATCCGCTTCGGCGACAACGACCGGCTCGCCGCCCTCGTCGCCCATCTCGTCCGCGCCGACCTGCTCGTCCTGCTCTCCGACGTCGACGGTCTCTACGACGGGGACCCGGCCAGGCCCGGAACGTCGAGGATCGCCGAGGTCACCGGACCGGAGTCCATCGCCCACGTGGAGATCGGCTCGGCCGGCAAGGCGGGCGTCGGCACCGGTGGCATGGTCACCAAGGTCGAGGCCGCCCGTATCGCCGCCGCCGCGGGCATCCCCGTCGTCCTCACCTCCGCGAGCCGCGCCGCCGACGCCCTCACCGGCCGTGACACCGGTACGTACTTCCACCGCACCGGCCGCCGCTCCGCCGACCGGCTCCTCTGGCTCGCCCACGCCTCCACCCCCCAGGGCTCCCTGACCCTGGACGACGGGGCCGTACAGGCGGTCGTCCAGGGCAAGAAGTCCCTGCTGGCCGCCGGTGTCGCGGGAGTCGAGGGCGACTTCGTGGCCGGTGACCCCGTCGAGCTCCGCGACACCGCCGGCCGGGCCGTCGCCCGTGGCCTCGTCAACTTCGACGCCAAGGAGATGCCCCGGATGCTCGGGCGCTCCACCCACGAGCTGGCCAAGGACCTCGGGCCCGAGTACGAGCGGGAGGTCGTCCACCGCGACGATCTGGTCGTCATCCGCTGACCCGTGCGTCCCTCCCGAAACGGCTGAAAGTGCGGCCATCCGGAAGGGACGTTCACCAAAACCGCCCCACGTGCCGCCTCGGGCTGGTCAACTTTGTCTCGGGGGTAAGAGCAGGGCGGGGTACAGCACCACACGCATCACACAGGAGGCCGCCGGTGAGACGAGCGCGCCCAGGGGCACTGCCCCGAGGGACTGCCGAACGCGCCCTGACCAGTGTCGAGGCCGGAGCCGACTTCGACGAGGCACGGGACAGGTCCACGGAGAGAAAGACCGAGACCACCACCGAGACACGTGAGGTTCGCGAAGCGCGTGAGGCACGCGCCAGGGAACAGCCCGTGTCCAAACTCTGGCACATCACCCTCAGCGTTTCGGGTGTGGAGTCACCGCTGAAAGAGGTGCGCCGGGGGCTGGAACAGCTGGCCCACGACCACCCCTTCCTGCTGACCAGCCGGTACGCCAACGACCACGCCGAGATCCGGTACTGGGAGGAGGCCCGCGACCTGCACGACGCCGCGGCCGTCGCCCTGCGCCTGTGGGGTGAGCATCGGCAGACCGCCAAACTGCCGCCATGGGAGATCGTCGGCCTGGAGGTCATCGACCGCGAGACCTACCACCAGCGGATCGCGGAGGGCTACGGCCCACCCCCCGCCGCCCCGGTCGGCGTCCACCCGTACTGAGCGGGCCCGGGGCCGTGCGTCTCGCGGGCCGGGTCAGGGGCGGGTCTCCCGGCCCGGGCGGCGGCCGTGTGTCTCGCGCCGGGCGGCGGCGGGTCCCGCGCGCCGGGGCGGCGGCCAATGCGTCTCGCGGGCCGGGGCGTACGTCTCGGAGTGCGGGATACGTGAGGGATGTCCGTAGGGGTGCCAGTACCCTGCGGGCATGACCTCGCTCACGCCCCTCGACAACCTGTCCCCGGTCACCCGGGCCGCCTACCGGGCCCGTGGCGCCGCCGCCGAAATCGCGCCACTCCCGCGCGCGGCCAAGGACGACGCCCTGCTGGCGATCGCGGACGCCCTCGAAGTCCGCACCGCCGAGATCGTCGAGGCCAACGCCGAGGACATCGCCAAGGCCCGCGAAGCAGGGACCAGCGAGGCGATCATCGACCGGCTCACCCTCACCCCGGAGCGCGTCCGGGCCATCGCCGCCGACGTCCGTGACGTGGCCGCGCTGCCCGACCCCGTCGGCGAGGTCGTCCGAGGCTCCACCCTCCCCAACGGCATCGACCTGCGCCAGGTCCGCGTGCCGCTCGGCGTCGTCGGCATCATCTACGAGGCCCGCCCCAACGTCACCGTCGACGCCGCCGCCCTCTGCCTCAAGTCCGGCAACGCCGTCCTGCTCCGCGGCTCGTCCTCCGCCTACGCCTCCAACAACGCCCTGGTGAAGGTCCTGCGGGACGCCGTCGGCGGCGCGGGACTGCCCGCCGACGCCATCCAGCTCGTCCCCGGCGAGTCCCGCGAGTCGGTCCGCGAGCTGATGCGCGCCCGCGGCCTCGTCGACGTCCTCATCCCGCGCGGCGGCGCCTCCCTGATCCGGACGGTCGTCGAGGAGTCCACCGTCCCCGTCATCGAGACCGGCACCGGCAACTGCCACGTCTACGTCGACGCGCAGACCGACCTCGACATGGCCGTCGACATCCTGCTCAACTCCAAGGCCCACCGGGTCAGCGTCTGCAACGCCGCCGAGACCCTCCTCGTCCACCAGGACATCGCCGAGGCCTTCCTGCCCAGGGCCCTCGACGCACTCGCGGAGGCCGGCGTCACCGTCCACGCCGACGAGCGGGTCCTCGCCCACGCCGAGGGCTCCAAGGCCACCGTCGTACCGGCCACGCCGGAGGACTGGGAGACCGAGTACCTCTCGTACGACATCGCCGCCGCCGTCGTCGACTCCCTCGACAAGGCCGTCGAGCACATCCGCATGTGGTCCTCCGGCCACACCGAGGCGATCGTCACCACCTCGCAGGCCGCGGCCCGCCGCTTCACCCAGCTGGTCGACTCCACCACGGTCGCCGTGAACGCCTCCACGCGGTTCACGGACGGCGGCGAGTTCGGCTTCGGCGCGGAGATCGGCATCTCCACCCAGAAGCTGCACGCCCGGGGCCCCATGGGCCTTCCGGAGCTGACCTCGACCAAGTACATCGTCACCGGTGACGGCCACGTGCGGTAATCCCTCCTTTCGGTACGGGCGGGGAGGGTTCGCACTCTCCCTGCCCAAAACCACCTCGCGGGTCTACTCTGAATCCGTGCCGGACGACGTGGGGGGCAGGCCGTTCCAGGACGGCGGTGACCCCGAGGACTCTGTCGACCGCGGAGGCGCCGACGAGGTCTACGCCGACGTGGTCTTCGACGAGGACTTCGTCCGGGCGGCGACCGTTCACGAACCGACGGCGGTCGAGCGGCTCCTCGCAGCCGCCCAGGCCCGCGCCGAGGCCGAGGCGGCCCGCGCCCGCGCCGGCGGAGGCCAGGGCGACGACGACCTCTACGACCCCAAGACCCCCACCTACGAGCCCGACGACATCGGCGACGACGCCAGCCCCTACGGCCGCCACGGCGGCGCCTTGCGGCCCTACCGGGGCAGCGCGCGCTGGCACCGCCCCGTCGCCTGGGTCCTCGCCCTCCTCATGGGCATCGGCATGGTCGTCCTGGCCTTCAGCGCCGTCTACCGGGGCGCGGCCGCCAACCGCCAGGACCAGATCCCTCCGCCGGCCACGACGGGCGTCGACACGCCCAAGCCGCATCCGGCCCCACCCGCCGCCCACGCCCCCGCGGCCCGGTCGGCGTCCCCCGGCTAGCGCCGCCACCCACCCGGGGGCCGCGTCCCCCGGATGGCGCTGGCCGTCCCCCGAGAGGCCGAACCACCCGGTTCCCCCCTGTTCCCCGCCGCACCGGGCCCCGACGGCGGTATTCCAGGAGCTTGTCGTACACCTGGGCGTTTACCGAAGGCCCCGCAGACCTACCCTGAAGGTATGGCAGGGCGTGGCGACCCGCCTGAGGGGACTCCCGAGGGCCTCCCCGGCGGTGGTGAGGACGAGTACCGATCCGTCGTCTTCGACGAGGCGTTCGTCCGGGCTGCCCACCTCCAGGAGTTCTCCGCCCAGGAGCGGATGGGCGAGCACGCCCAGGCCGTCCGCAGTCGTCACTACTCCAGGGAGGGCCGCAGCGGCTCCCGCCAGGCGCTCATGCTGGTCCTGCTGATCCTCCTCGCCTTCGGCACCGCCATCTACCTCGGCGTCCGCAACCCGTACCTGCCGCCGGCCGACCAGCGGGCCGAGCCCCTGCGGACCACCGTCGTCCCGCTCGCCCCCCGGGGACCCGTCGTCGGCGGCGCGCCCGCCCGGCTCTTCGACCACAGCCCCGCCGCCGATCACCGCATCGGAGCCGCCGGCATCACCCTGCCCGTCGCCGGACGCACCACCCACTTCGCCGAGAGCCAGGTCGTCACCGCCCTCAGCGTCGCCAAGGACTACCTGGTGGCCACTTCCCTGGAGCCCGATGTCCTGTCCGGAGCGACCGTGCGGCCCCCGCGACTGCTGATCGACCCGGACCAGCTGGAACAGTTCGACCGCAGCGTCGAATCACCGGCCGACAACGGCCGGCACGCCCTCGCCGGCTGGCTCGTCCGCTTCGACCCCCGGCAGGTGACCCTGGCGGACCCCGCCGTCCGCGTCCAGGGCACCCTGCGGTTCGAGGAGACCGGCCCCGACACCCTGGACGTCACCGCGGACCACACGTACACCTATGCCCTCCGCCCGGCCGGACAGGGCGCGGGGACGGCCGCCGAGGCGTCCCTCTTCACCGTCCACCGCGAGCTGCACTTCCGCTTCGACCGCGAGGACCTGCGCATGCACAGGGCCGAACTGTTGACCAGCACCGTCGAGGCGGGCCCGCAGGCGTGCGGCGCGGACACGACCGGTGCCCTTGAGCCTCTCCTGGCCGGAGCGCGGGCCCCCGCGACCGGCGGAGGCCCGGCGGTCACCGATCCGTACGCCACGGGCCGGCCCGCCGCCCCCTCGCTGTGCGGAGCGCTGGCGCCCGGCGCTCAGCCCTCGTTCTGACCGGCCCCGGCACCGCTCGCCGGGCCGCCCTTGTCGTCCCCGGCGGTCGCTCCGCCGTCGTCCGACTGCTTCGGGCCCTGGCCGCCGGCGAACCGGCTGCGCAGCCGCCCGCCCAGGTCGCCCGCCAGGTCACCGGCGCCCCCGGCTATGTCCCCGACCAGCTTCATCAGGGGATCCTTGCTGGTCCGCACCGTGTCGGCGTAGTGCCCGGCCGACTCCCGGAAGGAGTCCGTGACGGAGGTGTCCTTGTCCTCCGAGCGCTTCGGGTAGTGACCGTCCATGACCCGCTGGAAGTCGCGGCTCTCCGACCACTTCTTCAGCTCCGCCGCCCGGACGGTGGTGAAGGGGTGCGTCCGCGGCAGCACGTTGAGGATCTTCAGGACCGAGTCCCGCAGGTCACCGGCCTTCTCGTACTCGTCGGCCTGGGCGAGGAACGCGTCCACGTTCATCTCGTGGAGGTGGTTGCCGCCGGCGATCTTCATCAGACCGCGCATCGAGGCCTGCACGTCCTGCCCGACGAGGAGCCCCGCCCGGTCGGCGGAGAGCTCCGACTTGCGGAACCACTCCCGCAGCGCCGTCACGATGGCCATGATCGCCACGTTCCCCAGCGGGATCCAGGCGATCTTGAGCGCGAGCCCGGTGAGGAAGAGCAGCACCGTGCGGTACACGGAGTGCCCGGAGAGCGCGTGTCCGACCTCGTGGCCGACGACCGCCCGCATCTCCTCCTCGTCGAGGAGCTCCACCAGACCGGTGGTGACGACGATGATCGGCTCGTCGAGCCCGATGCACATGGCGTTGGGCTTCGGGTCCTGCGCCACGTACATCGGCGGGACCTTCTCCAGGTCCAGGATGTAACAGGCGTCCCGCAGCATCTCGTTGAGGTGGTTGAACTGCGCGTCGCTCACCCGGACGGAGTCCGAGAGGAAGAGAAGTCGCAGGCTGCGCTCGGGCAGCAGTCCGCTGAGCGCCTTGAAGACCGTGTCGAAACCGCTGAGCTTGCGCAGCGCCACCAGCGCCGAGCGGTCGGCGGGATGCTCGTAGGCCCGCGAGGAGATGCCGGGGAATCGCTTGCGCTGCCTGCTCGGCACTTTCCCCTGGTCGTTCTCGGTCATGGATGCCCCCTGTTCGTACGAGTCGGTGCTCGTCCCCCTGACGAACCCCAGCCTAGGCGTTGGCGCCATCGTGCGTCGGGGCCCTGTGGATAACTCGGGTACCGGGGACGACGGAGGACCATGACGCCAACGCCTGAGTCGGCGTGAGCGCGTCCGCACGGCCCGCATACGATGTGCGCGAAGTCTCCGCTCCCATCCCCGATCGATAGGTCTGCCGAAGATGAGCCTCCACAGCACCGCCGCGAACCTGGTCTCTCTCGCCGAGGGCGCCGAGCACGGTGGCAACCACGAAAGCCTCAGCCCCTACCTCACCGGCTTCGGCGCCTTCGGTGCCCTGATGCTGCTGCTGTGGATCACCACCCGCTTCAACCGCGACCGCTGAACCGGCGACCCTGATCGGGCGTCCGCTGCCGTGCCAGTAGGCTCTGCACGCATGGGAGAGCAGGAAATGCCTACTGGCGGGCGCGGCAAGCGCCGACTCGGCGTGATGGGTGGAACCTTCGACCCGATCCACCACGGACACCTGGTGGCGGCCAGCGAGGTCGCCGCCCTGTTCCACCTGGACGAGGTGGTGTTCGTACCGACCGGGCAGCCGTGGCAGAAGAGCGACAAGGCCGTGTCGCCGGCCGAGGACCGTTATCTGATGACGGTCATCGCGACGGCGTCCAACCCGCAGTTCTCGGTCAGCCGCATCGACATCGACCGGGGCGGCGCCACCTACACCATCGACACCCTGCGGGACCTGCGCGCCCTCAACACCGACTCGGACCTCTTCTTCATCACCGGGGCCGACGCGCTGTCGCAGATCCTCACCTGGCGCGACGCCGAGGAGCTCTTCTCGCTCGCGCACTTCATCGGCGTCACCCGGCCGGGTCACGACCTCACCGACGACGGACTGCCCAAGGGCGGGGTCTCGTTGGTCGAGGTTCCCGCGCTCGCCATCTCCTCCACCGACTGCCGGGCGAGGGTCGCGCAGGGGGATCCCGTCTGGTACCTGGTTCCTGACGGCGTGGTGCGCTACATCGACAAGCGCCAGCTGTACCGCGGCGAGTGAGCTTCGGGGAGGGGCACCGGTGAACGATCAGCAGCATCCGTACGACCCGTACTATCCACAGCCGCAGATCATCGGCTACGACGAGTACGGGCAGCCGGTGTACCAGCAGCCGCAGGCACCGCAGCAGGGGCAGGCGCAGCAGTACGACCCCTACGGCGGCCTGCAGCACCAGGCACAGCAGCACCAACCGCAACAGGGGTACGGCTACGACCCCTACGCCCAGCCGCAGACGCCGCAGCAACAACACCAGCAGCCCCAGCAGGAGCCGCAGTACGACCCGTACGGGCAGCAGGGCTACGCCTACCCCTCGTACGACACCGGGCAGCAGTGGGCCGCCCCGCCCGAGCCCGCCCCCGCGCCGCAGGCCGCCGCACCGGTCGCCCCCGCGGCTCCGACCGCCCCTGTCGCGGCCCCCGCCGGCGTCCCCGGACAACGTCCCGCGTCCGAGCGGTCCACCCCGGCCCGGCGGGCCGCGGACGACGACCGGGAGTACCGCACCGAGCAGTTCTCGTTCATCGAGGAGCCGGACGAGGACTCCGAGGACGTCATCGACTGGCTGAAGTTCACCGAGAGCCGCACGGAGCGCCGCGAGGAGGCCCGTCGGCGCGGCCGCAACCGGATCGTCGCGCTCGTCGTCGTGCTCGTCCTCGCCGTCGCGGGAGGCGTCGGCTACCTCTGGTCCGCCGGCCTGCTCCCCGGCGCGTCCGACGGGGAGCAGAAGGGGGCCGCCGCGACCGGCCCCCAGAAGCGCGACACCATCGTCGTCCACCTCCACGACCTCAGGAACGGCGGCACCTCCACCGCGCTCCTCGTCAACAACGCGACCACCCGCCAGGGCACCACGGTCCTGCTCCCCAACTCCGTGGTCGTCGCCGACGAGGAAGGCTCCGTGACCACCCTCGGCAAGTCGGTCGAGGACGACGGAGCCGGCGGGACCCGGGAGGCGATCGGCAATCTCCTCGGTACCCGGATCACCGGCACCTGGCGCCTGGACACCCCGTACCTGGAGAACCTCGTGGAGACCGTCAGCGGTATCGAGACGAACACCGACACGGACGTGCCCGGCGCCAAGAAGGGCGCCGACCCGCTGGTCAGGAAGGGCGAGAAGCAGACCCTGAACGGCCGCGCCGCCGTCGCCTACGCCACCTACCGGGCGCCCGGCGAGGCCGAGGCCAAGCAGCTCCAGCGGTTCGGGCAGGTCATGTACGGCGTACTGCGGAAGATCTCCTCCGACCCCGAGGCCGCCACGGTCACCATCCAGACCCTCCAGCAGATCCTCGACCCCTCGCTCCCCGAGAAGGACCTGGCCGCCTCCCTGGCCAGGCTCGCCGAGCACGCCAAGATCGGCGACCACAAGACGGCCCTGCTGCCGGTCGGCGAGGACGGCGCGCTGACGGAGGACGCCGGCGGCGGTGTGGTGAAGGACATCCTCGGCGGAAAGGTCACCGCCCCCGAGGCGGGCGAGGTGACCCGGGTCTCGATTCGGGACGGTTCCGGGAAGCAGGCGACCGAGACGGCCAGGATCGTCCTGATCAACGGCGGCTACGCCTTCGTGGGCGGCGCCGAGGCGCCCAGCAGGGAGACGTCGCAGGTCATCCATGCCGACGACGCCCAGAAGGCGACGGCCGCCGAAGTCGCGAGGACGCTGGGTCTGCCGGCCGACGCGGTCACCAAGGGCCAGCCCTCGAACGGCGCCGCGGTCACCGTGGTCCTGGGCCAGGACTACAAGCTCCAGGGCCCCCGGTAACGGCCTCCGGAAAACGTTGGCGGGCACGTCGGCGGTCCGTGAGACCCTGGAGGGGTACTGGACCGCCGACGAAAGCCTGCATGTGACCGCCACGGATCGTTCCATCGAACTCGTCAACGCCGCCGCACTGGCGGCCGCCGACCGGCTCGCGCACGACATCATCGCGTACGACGTCAGCGATGTGCTGTCGATCACCGACGCCTTCCTGCTCGCCTCCGCGCCCAACGACCGCCAGGTCAAGTCGATCGTCGACGAGATCGAGGAGCGCCTGAACAAGGACCTCGGCGCCAAGCCGGTCCGCCGTGAGGGCGACCGCGACGCCCGCTGGATCCTCCTGGACTACGTCGACATCGTCGTCCACGTCCAGCACAGCGAGGAGCGGGTCTTCTACGCCCTGGAGCGGCTGTGGAAGGACTGCCCCGAGCTGCCGCTGCCCGAGGACGCGGCGAAGACGCGCGGCAAGGGCGCCGAGCACGCCGCCCTGACCGGCGTCGACCTCTCCGACCACGCCGCCGGCCTGCCCGACGAGGCGGACGGTGAGCTGAGCTGAGCACCGCCAAGAGCGGCAGAGGCCGCCGCATCGTCCTCTGGCGCCACGGCCAGACCTCCTGGAACCTGGAGCGCCGCTTCCAGGGCTCGACCGACATCGAGCTGACGGAGACCGGCGTCGCCCAGGCGCGCCGGGCCGCACGGCTGCTCGCCGCGCTGAAGCCGGACGCCATCGTCGCCTCCGACCTGAAGCGGGCGGCGGCCACCGCCGCCGAGCTGGCCGTGCTGACCGGCCACGCCGTCGCCCACGACTCCGCGCTGCGCGAGACGTACGCGGGGAAGTGGCAGGGGCTCACCCATGACGAGATCGTGACGCGGTACGGCGAGCAGTACGCCGCCTGGAAGCGCGGCGAGCCCGTGCGCCGGGGTGGCGGCGAGCTGGAGACCGAGGTGGCCGACCGGGCCGCCCCTGTGGTCCTGGAGCACGCCGACAAGCTCCCCGATGACGGCACGCTCGTCGTGGTGAGCCACGGCGGTACGATCCGCACCACCATCGGCCGGCTCCTGGAGCTGGACTCCCGGCACTGGGAGAGCCTCGGTGGCCTGACGAACTGCTGCTGGTCGGTCCTCGGCGAGGGTGCCCGCGGCTGGCGTCTGATGGAGCACAACGCGGGCACGCTGCCCGAGCCGGTCCTCGGCGACGACGACTGAACCCCACGGCCGGCCTGCCGGACCCGGATTTCACTTTCCGGCAGGTCGCAGGCTAAAGTTCTTCTTGTTCGCAGCGCGGAGCGCGAAGAACACGAGGGGCTATAGCTCAGTTGGTAGAGCGCCTGCATGGCATGCAGGAGGTCAGGAGTTCAATTCTCCTTAGCTCCACAATCACCGGATCCCGTCCCCACCAGGGGGCGGGATTCTTCGTTCCGTCAGCTGATGAAGCGACGCGAGCCCGCGTCAACCGGACCTCGCCCAACCGCTCGTGACGGAAGATCTTCACCGGCTTCCCACGCCGGATCACGTCGTTGCACTCAGTAAGAGGTGGCACCGGCAATCGCCCCCGGACGTCTCCAGCACGCTGACCCTCTTGCGGGGCCATGGCAGAATCGGACGGCCGGAGGGGGACGAGGAATCCGGACGGGAGGGTGGCCCAAGTGCTCGGCGACAACTGCGGGGTGTCCTATGGGTGCACGGCCTGCGGCCACAGCTGGAGCTGACTGATGGGTGCACACAGGCGGAAGTGCGACTGGTGCGGCAGCGGCACGCCCATCGTGCGCGACATGGACCCCGTCAACCCGGGGTTCCAGTACTGGTGCGAGGAGTGCGCGCGGGCGCTGATCATAAAAGGCGACCCCATCGAGACGTACCGCGAGCTGGAGGGTGAGCCGATCTACGGCCGGCTCCTCGACGAGCACTGCACCCTCAAGCGGTTCTACTCCTTCGCCACGGCCTGACGCCGTCGCGTCAGCGCGTACCCCACGAGCAGGGCCGTCGCTGTCAGCGGATAGACGGCGGACAGCACCATCTGGCCCGCGTTCTGGTCGAGCTCGGGCCGGCCCGGGTCGTGCGGAACCCACCACAGCGCGAACGAGGCGAAGGCCAGGGCCACCGCACCCGTCACGGGCCACGCGCGCGTGGCGCGGTCCGCGAGCAGGATCAGGAGGGGCACGCACCAGACCCAGTGGTGGGACCAGGAGATCGGGCTGATCATCAGCGCCGTGAACGCGCAGACGACCACCGCCACGGCCTTGTCGCCGCGCAGTGCGGCCCGTACCGCGAGCACCATGGCCGCGCCGCCCAGGAGCGCCGCGGCGACCGCCCACCACATGCCCGGGTCGTCGGTGTGCATCAGCCGGGCCAGGACCCCGCGGATCGACTGGTTGGCGGTCTCCTCGGCGAAGCCGACCCGGCCCGTCTCGAACAGGGTCTCCGTCCAGAACCGCTTCGAGTCCGCCGGCAGCACCAGCGCCACGGCCAGCGTCGTCCCCAGGAACACCCCGGTCGCCGTCACCGCCGTGCGCAGCCAGGTGTTCCAAGCTCGGTCCCGGCGCCACAGGAGCAGCCCCGCGACGAGCAGCAGGACCACGAAGAGACCCGGTGTGAGTTTCACCGCGGTCGCCAGACCGATGCCGAGGCCCGCCCAGCGGCTGCCCCGCGCGCGCGTGAGGTCCCAGAGCACCGCCACCGCTATGAGCAGGTTGATCTGTCCGTACCGCAGGGTCGTCCAGACCGGCTCGCACCAGACCACCACCGCGGCGACCCACAGTGTCGTGCGCCACAGATCCGCACGGGACAGCGACGGGCGGACCAGCTGGAGCGACAGCTGGACCAGGGCGACGACGAGCAGCAGGTTCCCCGCCGTGCTCAGCGTCCGCATCAGCGGCACGCTGACCAGGGTGAGGGGGACGAACAGCAGGGCCGCGAAGGGCGGATAGGTCATGCCGAGGTTCGCCGAGGTGGCGCGCATCGCGTACAGATCGCCGCCGGCCCGGACCGTCTCGCCCTCGGCCCGGTAGACCATCACGTCGAGCATGTTCACGTGGGCGAGGCGTTGCGCCACCCAGAAGGCCGCGAACGAGAGCAGGCAGACCGCCGCGGCGGTGGCGAGGGGCCACGGCCGGGCGCGGGTTTTCGAGAGCACGGAGACGGACACAGTCGGCGACCCTACCGGGCAGGTCAGGAGGGCCCCGAGAATCGATTTGGAGATCTGCCGGGCGGCCGGTTAATGTTCTGTCTGTCGCCGCGAAGGAAGCCGGAGCGGAGGCGGAAACAGGCAAGGGGCTATAGCTCAGTTGGTAGAGCGCCTGCATGGCATGCAGGAGGTCAGGAGTTCAATTCTCCTTAGCTCCACAAAAAAGAAGGCGGGCCACCCGGATCGGGTGGCCCGCTTCTTCGTGTGCCCCCGTCCCTCGTCGTACCGGCGCCGCCCCGTGGAACGCCGGTGCGGCCCGCTCGGGCCCTGCGGTACCCTGGCGCCATGCGTGCCGTACGCCTTCTGCTTACCGAGCCGCGCTGATCAGTCCCGACGGATGACAGACATCTGTCGGAGTCGGCGCGGCGTCCCCTCCTGTGCGAGGGGTTTTTTCATTTCACGGCAGTCCGTGGCAGTAGGCAGAGACGATCGATGGAGCTTCAAGGACCATGACCGAGATCAATACGGCTGCCGAGACGGCGGCCCCGCATCGCTACACGGCGGCCATGGCCGCCGACATCGAGGCACGCTGGCAGGACTTCTGGGACGCCGAGGGAACCTACGAGGCCCCGAACCCCACCGGTGACCTGGCGGGCGACCCCGCGATCGCCGCCCGGCCCAAGAAGTTCATCATGGACATGTTCCCGTACCCCTCGGGTGCGGGCCTGCACGTCGGCCACCCGCTCGGTTACATCGCCACGGACGTCTTCGCCCGCCACGCGCGCATGACCGGCCACAACGTGCTGCACACCCTGGGCTTCGACGCCTTCGGCCTGCCGGCCGAGCAGTACGCGGTGCAGACGGGCACGCACCCGCGTGTGTCCACCGAGGCCAACATGGAGAACATGAAGGTCCAGCTGCGCCGACTGGGCCTGGGTCACGACAAGCGCCGGTCGTTCGCCACGATCGACCCGGAGTACTACAAGTGGACCCAGTGGATCTTCCTGCAGATCTTCAACTCGTGGTACGACGCCGAGGCCGGGAAGGCCCGTCCGATCGCGGAGCTGATCGAGCAGTTCGAGAACGGCACGCGTGACGTCCCGGGCACCACGCGCGCGTGGAGCGAGCTGAGCGCCGCCGAGCGCTCCGACGTCCTGGGCGAGTACCGCCTGGCGTACGCCTCCGACGCGCCGGTCAACTGGTGCCCCGGCCTGGGCACGGTCCTGGCCAACGAGGAGGTCACGGCCGACGGACGCTCCGAGCGCGGCAACTTCCCCGTCTTCAAGTCCAAGCTGCGCCAGTGGAACATGCGGATCACCGCCTACGCGGACCGCCTGCTCGACGATCTGGACGCGCTGGACTGGCCCGAGGCCATCAAGCTGCAGCAGCGGAACTGGATCGGCCGCTCCGAGGGCGCCCGCGTCGACTTCCAGGTCGGTGACACCGGTGCGATCACCGTCTTCACGACCCGCCAGGACACCCTGTTCGGCGCCACCTACATGGTCCTGGCGCCCGAGCACGACCTGGTCGAGAAGATCGTCCCGGCGACCTGGCCCGAGGGCACCCACGACGTGTGGACCGGCGGACACGCCACCCCGTCCGAGGCCGTCGACGCCTACCGCAAGCAGGCCGCCTCCAAGTCCGACGTCGAGCGGCAGGCCGACGCCAAGGAGAAGACCGGCGTCTTCACCGGCGCGTTCGCGACCAACCCAGTCAGCGGCGAGCAGGTCCCCGTCTTCATCGCCGACTACGTCCTGATGGGCTACGGCACGGGCGCCATCATGGCCGTCCCCGCGCACGACAGCCGCGACTTCGCCTTCGCGCGCGCCTTCGAGCTGCCGATGCGCTGTGTCGTGGAACCGGGCGACGGCCGCGGCACCGATCCGTCCGCATGGGACGACGCCTTCGCCTCGTACGAGGCGAAGCTGGTCAACTCCGCGAACGACGAGATCTCCCTGGACGGCCTGGGCGTCGTCGACGCCAAGGAGAAGATCACCGCCTGGCTGGCCGACCGCGGCATCGGCGAGGGCACCGTCAACTTCCGGCTGCGCGACTGGCTGTTCAGCCGCCAGCGGTACTGGGGCGAGCCCTTCCCGATCGTCTACGACGAGGACGGCGTCGCCCACGCGCTGCCCGAGTCGATGCTGCCGCTGGAACTGCCGGAGGTCGAGGACTACTCGCCGCGCACCTTCGACCCGGAGGACGCCGACACCCAGCCGGAGACCCCGCTGTCCCGCAACGAGGACTGGGTCTACGTCACCCTGGACCTCGGCGACGGCGCCGGCCCGCGCCGCTACCGCCGCGAGACCAACACCATGCCCAACTGGGCCGGTTCCTGCTGGTACGAGCTGCGCTACCTCGACCCGCACAACTCCGAGAAGCTGGTCGACCCGGCCGTCGAGCAGTACTGGATGGGCCCCCGCGAGGGCATGCCGACCGGTGGCGTCGACCTGTACGTCGGCGGTGCCGAGCACGCCGTGCTGCACCTGCTGTACGCGCGCTTCTGGTCCAAGATGCTGTTCGACCTGGGGCACATCTCCTCGGCCGAGCCGTTCCACAAGCTGTACAACCAGGGCATGATCCAGGCCTTCGTCTACCGGGACGCGCGCGGGATCGCCGTGCCGGCCGCCGAGGTCGAGGAGCGCGACGGCGGCTTCTGGTACCAGGGCGAGAAGGTCAGCCGCGTCCTGGGCAAGATGGGCAAGTCCCTGAAGAACGCCGTGACGCCCGACGAGATCTGCGCCGAGTTCGGCGCCGACACCCTGCGCCTGTACGAGATGGCGATGGGCCCGCTCGACGTGTCCCGTCCCTGGGACACCCGCGCCGTCGTCGGCCAGTACCGGCTGCTCCAGCGGCTCTGGCGCAACATCGTCGACGAGTCGACCGGCGAGGTCACGGTCGTCGACACCGAGGCCGACGAGGACACGCTGCGCGCCCTGCACAAGGCGATCGACGGCGTCTCGCAGGACATGGCGGCCATGCGCTTCAACACCGCCATCGCCAAGGTCACCGAGCTGAACAACCACCTGACCAAGTCCGGCGGTCCGCTCTCCCGGCCGGTCGCCGAGCAGCTGGTGCTGCTCGTCGCCCCGCTCGCCCCGCACATCGCCGAGGAGCTGTGGCGCAGGCTCGGACACACCGACTCGGTCGTCCACCAGGACTTCCCGGTCGCCGACCCGGCGTACGTCGTCGACGAGACCGTGACCTGTGTCGTGCAGATCAAGGGCAAGGTCAAGGCCCGCCTGGAGGTCTCGCCGTCGATCACGGACGCCGACCTCGAAACCCTGGCGCTGGGCGACCCGCACGTGGTAGCGGCGCTGGGTGGCGCGGAGATCCGCAAGGTGATCGTGCGGGCACCGAAGCTGGTCAACATCGTCGCCGGATAGCGGAGCATAGGGGTTTCCCCTACGGGCAGGTTGGGGGTTCCGATGGAACCCGCAGCCTGCCCGTTCCGTTTACCTTGGAGGAACCACAACCGTGGGGACTCGACCGATGCCGGAGGGGCACACATGGATGCCGCGATTATCACGATCATGGCGCTGCTCTTCTTGTCCTTCGTGGCGCTCGGCGTCTTCGTCACCGTGAAGGCGGCCAAGGCCGCCAAGCGGGGAGTGGACCGGACCCTCGGCCAGGCACGCCGCACGGTCGAGGACACCACGCTGCGGGCCAAGAGCTTCGGCCAGACCGGGGTCGCCGGCGAGCTGGCCAGACTGCGCCTGTCGCTGCGGACCTCGATGCGGGCCACCCAGGAGGCGCTGCAGGCCGGTGTCGGCCAGGACGCCTCGCTGAAGGAGTCGCTCGACCTCTTCCACCGGCTCAGCGGGCACGGGCTCGAACTGGACGACGATCTCAGGCGACTTGAGCGGGAGCCCGACCGGGCGTACGTGTCCGGGCAGCTCCCCGAACTCGCCGCGCGGACCGAGCGGATCACCACCTCGGCCGACGCACTGCGCCGGGCCGCCCGGGACCGGGCCCTGAAGTTCGCCGAGGACGACCTGTCGTCGCTCAGCGCTCAGATCGACGTCGAGGCGGGCGCGTTGCGCCACTGGACCGGTCTGGAGACCACGCAGGAGCAGGCGCAGGGGACCACTTCCCGAGCCACTCCCGCAGGTGAGGCCTGGGGACGCCCCGCCGGGGCGGCCGGGCAGTCGGATCAGGGAAGCCCGGGGGCCGGCGGCGAGCCGTCCGCGATCGCGGCGCCCGATCCCCGACGGACCGCCTACCCCTGGGAGAAGTCGGCCCGCCCGGAGACCACCACCTGACGGGGGGCCGGGCTGCCGAGCGGCGGCCTCGGCGGGTAACCTCCCGCTCATGTCCCGGCATGTCGCGATCGTCACCGATTCCACGGCCTACCTGCCACGCCAGACGCGGGAGCGGCACGCCATCACCACGGTCCCGCTGACCGTCGTCATCGGCGACCGCGCCCTTGAGGAAGGCACCGAGATCTCGGCCAGGGCCCTGGTCGAGGCCCTCCAGAAGAAGCGGTCCGTCACCACCTCGCGGCCCAGTCCCGAGATCTTCGCCGAGGCCTACCGCGCGGCCGCCGAAGCCGGGGCACGGGGCGTCGTCTCGCTCCACCTCTCCGCCGAGGTCTCCGGGACATACGACGCCGCCGTACTCGCCGCCCAGGACGCCCCCCTGCCCGTCAGGGTGGTGGACACCCGCATGATGGGCATGGCGCTGGGCTTCTGCGTGCTGACGGCGGCGCAGGTCGCGGAGGCGGGCGGCTCGCTCGACGAGACGGTGGCGGCCGCCGAGAAGCGCGCGGAGGGCACCTCCGCCTACTTCTACGTGGACACCCTGGAGCATCTGCGTCGCGGCGGGCGCATCGGGGCCGCGCAGGCGCTGCTCGGCTCCGCGTTCGCGGTCAAGCCGCTCCTCGAACTCGACGGTGGGCGCATCGAACTCCGGGAAAAGGTGCGGACGGCCTCGAAGGCCATCGCGCGACTCGAGGAGATCGCCGTGGAGCGAGCCGGTTCCGGCGCCGTCGACATCGCGGTCCACCACCTCTCCGCACCCGAACGTGCCGCAGCCCTCGCCGACCGGCTTGAGGAGCGGGTACCCGGCACCGTGCGCATCCAGGTCAGCGAGGTGGGTGCCGTCATCGGTGCGCACACCGGGCCCGGACTTCTCGCGGTCGTCGTCTCGCCCCGCTGAGCCGGTCCGTCCCCCGGGAGGGTGACGGAGTTTTCCACAGACCGAAGCCCATCCACGGAACGTGCGTGAGTCCCGCACGGGTCGGCGGTGATCCTTACCGTCTGCCACATGACTCTTCGCACACGCATCGCATCGACCACTCCCGACGTCCCGGGCACGACGGGCACTCCGGCCAGCGGACCCGGCCGGGGGCGGGGTTCCGACGGGCGGAGCCGCCTCGGGGCGCGTGACGCGTCTTCCGGGCGGGCCAGGAGGCGGACCCGGGTCAGGAGGGCCGCCCCGTTTCCCGAGGCTCTCGTACGGCGCCGGGGAGACGCACTCTTCCCGTCGGCGGCCGCCGAGCCGTCGCTGCCGGAACCATCGGGGGGCCGGGAGGCGCCGGAGGTCCCCGAGGCGCCGGAGCGTGGTTCCCCGGTCGGGACGCGGGAGCGGCTCGCGGCGGCGTTGCGCGAGCGGACCCCGGTGTGGGTGCAGACGCGGTGCGGGCTCGAACCGAGGGCCCTGGCCGCGCTGACGGTGGTCCTGGTCGTGGCCGCGGGTCTCGCGGGAGGTTACTTCTGGGCGGGGCGGCCGCAGCAGGTGCGTGCGCCCGAGCTCCTCCGCGCCGCTCCCGTGGCGGCCGCGCCTGCCACGCGAGCCGGGTCGGCGCAAGGGCCCGGTGCGGCGTCCGCGTCGACCGGCTCGAAGGTGGTCGTCGATGTCGGAGGCAAGGTGCGCAGGCCCGGGGTCCTGAGCCTGCCGGCCGGCTCACGGGTGGCCGACGCGCTGCGCGCCGCGGGTGGCGTGAAGCCGGACACCGATCTCACGGGGCTCAACCGGGCCCGCGTGCTGTTCGACGGTGAGCAGGTTCTCGTCGGCCTGCCGGGGGCACCGGCGGGCGGTCCCGGTACCGGCTCGGGCACCAGCACCGGCTCTGGTCCGGCGAGCGGAGCGGTCGGCGGCGGGCCGGCTGTGCCTCTGAGCCTCAACACGGCCACGGTGGAGCAACTCGACACCCTCCCGGGCGTGGGCCCGGTCCTGGCCAAGCACATCGTCGACCATCGCACGGAGCACGGCGGCTTCCGGTCGGTCGGGGAGCTGCGCGAGGTCAACGGCATCGGCGAGCGCAGGTTCGCCGACCTCGAACCGCTGGTCCGGCCGTGAGCCGCGGCGAGACGGCGGAGGAGGAGCGAGCGGCCCCCGAGCGCCCCTGGGACGAGGGACCCACGGATCTCCGGCTCGTCCCGCTCGCGGTGGCCGCCTGGGTGGCGGCGGCCTGCGCGGTGGGCGTCACCGGTTGGTGGACGGTGGCCGGTGTCGCGGTCTGCCTGGTGGGAGCCGCCGTCCTGTTGACACCGGCTTCGGCCCGCTGGGTCGGTGGCGTGGGCGTCGTGCGGGGGGTGCCCGGGTGGCGGTTGCGGGCGACCGCCTGTGCGGGGGTCCTGCTGTGTGCCGCGGCCGGAGCGGCCTCGGCGGGGTTGCACGCTGCGGACCTGCGGCGGGGACCCGTGCCGACCCTGGCGCGGGAGTACGCGCGGGCGCAGCTGGAGGTGACGGTGACGTCCGACCCGCGGCTCACCCGGCCGCGGGTCCAGGGCAGCGAGACCGTCCCGGTGGCCGTCGTCCTGGACGGTGAGGTGACCCGGGTCGAGAGGAGGGACGGCGCGGTCCACCGGACGCGGGCGCCGGTTCTGCTCCTCGTGCCGCCGGGGGAGGGGCGGGAGGAGTGGCTGCGGCTCCTGCCCTCCACGCGGCTGAGGGTCGGTGGCCGACTCGCGCCGCCGTTGCGCCCCGGCGATCCCTTCGCGGCGGTGCTCAAGGTCGACGGGGCGGGACCGCCCCGGATCGTCGGCCCTCCGAGCACGGTGCAGCGGACGGCGGGGGAGCTCCGGGCCGGGCTGCGGCGGGCGACCGACGGGCTCGAACCGGACGCGCGGGCCCTGCTGCCCGGCCTCGTGGTCGGGGACACCTCTCGGATCGGGCCCGACCTGCGGGACGCCTTCCAGGCCACCGACCTCACCCACCTGCTCGCCGTCTCGGGAAGCAACCTCTCCATCGTCCTGCTCCTGCTCGTCGGCCGGCCCGGGAGGGCGCACCAGGTGGAGCGGGGCGGGCTCGCGCCCCGGCTGGGGATGTCGCTGCGGGTCACCGCGCTGGCCGGGGGAGCGCTGACGCTGGCGTTCGTGGTCGTCTGCCGGCCCGATCCGAGCGTGCTGCGTGCGGCGGCCTGTGGGCTCGTCGTGCTTCTCGCGATCGGCACCGGCCGCCGGAGATCGCTGATCCCCGCGCTGGCCGCCGCGGTCCTGCTCCTGGTGCTGTACGACCCCTGGCTCGCGCGCAGTTACGGGTTCCTGCTGTCGGTCCTCGCCACCGGGGCCCTGCTCACGATCGCTCCGCGGTGGGGGGAGGCGTTGCGGCGGCGCCGGGTGCCGGGCGGGCTGGCGGAGGCGCTGGCCGCCTGCCTGGCGGCGCAGGCGGTGTGCGCTCCGGTCGTGGTGGTGTTCGCCGCCCGAGTGAGCCTGGTCGCCATCCCGGCGAACCTGTTCGCCGAGCTCGCGGTGGCACCCGCGACGGTGCTCGGCTTCGCCGCGCTCGCCTTGGCGGCGGTGTGGGAACCGGCCGCGGAGGGCCTGGCCTGGGTGGCGGGATGGCCGGCCGGGTGGATCGCGTGGGTGGCGCGTACCGGTGCGGCCCTGCCGGGAGCGGAGCTGAGCTGGCCCGGCGGGTGGTGGGGCGGCCTCGCCCTCGCGCTGCTCACCGCCCTGGTGGTGCTCGGGGTGCGCAGGTTGCCGTACCGGGGGCCGGTCGGCGTGCTCGTCACCGTGGTGCTCCTGCTCGTGGTGGTGCGGCCGGTGCCGCTCGTCCGGTGGGTCACCGGATGGCCGCCGCCGGATTGGGTGTTCGCGATGTGTCAGGTGGGGCAGGGTGACGCGACGGTGCTCGCGGCGGGCGGGGACACGGCCGTCGTGGTGGACGCGGGCCCGGACCCCGTGTCCGTGGACCGCTGCCTGCGCGAACTGGGCGTGCGTCGGGTGCCGTTGCTGGTGCTGACCCACTTCCACGCCGACCACGTGGCCGGCCTCCCGGGAGTGTTGCGGGGGCGGTCGGTGGGGGCGATCCAGACGACGGGGCTCGAAGAGCCGCCCGCCCAGGCCCGGTTCGTGCGGCGGACGGCGACGGCCGCGCGGGTGCCGCTGATCCGGGCGGGGCCGGGGGAGCAGCGGAGGGTGGGGGTGCTGGAATGGCGCGTGCTCTGGCCCGTCGCGGAGGAAGGGGAGACCTCAGCCGGGCCGAACGACGCCAGTGTCACGCTGCTCGTCCGGACCGCCGGCGGGGTGACCCTACTGCTGCTCGGCGACCTGGAGCCGCCGGCCCAGCGGGCCCTGCTGCTGGCCCACCCGGATCTCGGGCCGGTGGACGTCCTCAAGGTGGCCCACCACGGATCGGCCCACCAGGACCCGGGGCTGATACGGGCCGTACGGCCCCGGCTCGCGCTGGTGTCGACGGGGCGCGACAACCCGTACGGGCATCCCTCGCCGAGGACGGTGGAGTCGTTGCGGGCCGGTGGGGCGAAGGTGCTGCGGACCGACCGGGACGGGGCGATCGCGGTGACGGGGACGGGGCGCGGGCTGGTGGCCGTACCGGGAGGAGGGTGAGGACGAGGGTCACGGTGGGCGGGTCACGGGGCTTCCAGCCAGCCGTCGTACTCGGCGGCCAGCCCGTCGAGTGCCGTCGGGTCCAGGCGGCCCTCGGGGTCCTCGACGACCACCAGCCACTGGGCGTCCTCGGCGTCGTCCTCCCCGGCCAGGGCGTCCCGGAGGAGCAGCGGTTCCTCGGCCACGCCGAAACGGTCGGGGAGCTCCCCGACGACCTCCTCGGCGGAGTCGCGGTCGGGGAGTACCAGTACGTGTCGTTCACTCACCCCGCCATTCTCGGGCATCGCTGTCGGTGGCCCGTGGGATGCTGGAGCGCGATGGCCACCAGAAAGACTTCACCCGACGACCTCCTCGGCCCCGTGACGCTCGCCGTGGGGCAGGAGGACCTGCTCCTCGACCGCGTCGTCCAGGAGGTGGTGGCGGCCGCCCGCGCCGCCGACGCCGACACGGACGTGCGCGACCTCATGCCCGACCAGCTCCAGCCCGGCTCGCTGGCGGAGCTCACCAGTCCCTCGCTCTTCGCCGAGCGCAAGGTGCTGGTCGTGCGGAACGCCCACGACCTCTCCGCCGACACGATCAAGGACGTCAAGGCCTACCTCGGCGATCCGATCGAGGACATCTCGCTCGTCCTGCTCCACGCGGGCGGCGCCAAGGGCAGGGGTCTGCTCGACGCGGCGCGCAAGGCGGGGGCGCGGGAGGTGGCCTGCCCGAAGACCACGAAGCCGGCGGAGCGGCTGACGTTCGTACGGCAGGAGTTCCGCACCCTCGGCCGCGCGGCCACTCCGGAGGCCTGCCAGGCGCTCGTCGACTCGATCGGCAGTGATCTGCGGGAACTCGCGTCCGCGGTCGCGCAGCTCACCTCCGACGTGGACGGGACCATCGACGAGGCCGTGGTCGGGCGGTACTACACGGGCCGCGCCGAGGCCTCCTCCTTCAACATCGCGGACCGCGCGGTCGAGGGGCGGGCGGCGGAGGCGCTCGAGGCCCTGCGCTGGTCGCTCTCGACCGGGGTCGCGCCGGTGCTCGTCACCAGCGCGCTCGCGCAGGGTGTCCGGGCGATCGGCAAGCTGTCGTCGGCGCGGGGCGGTCGTCCCGCCGACCTCGCGCGCGAGCTGGGCATGCCGCCCTGGAAGATCGACCGCGTCCGGCAGCAGATGCGTGGCTGGACCCCGGACGGGGTGGCGCTGGCGCTGCGGGCGATCGCGGCGGCGGACGCGGGGGTGAAGGGCGGCGGGGACGACCCGGAGTACGCCCTGGAGAAGGCGGTGGTCGCGGTGGCGCGGGCGGCGAGGATGCGGCGCGGGGAGTAGAACGGCCTCCCGCCGTGAGGCGGCGGCGGCCTGCGATGACGCCTGGCCTCGGCCGCGCGATGACGCCCGGCCGCGACCGCCCGCACAGAAGCCCGGTAAGGCCCCCGCCCAGTCGACCGGCAGCGACCGCCTGGCTATACGCCCGGCCGTGACCGCCTACCCCTACTCGCGGCGGGCCGCCTGCGATATCGCAGGGCCGGCCGCTCCCCGCAGCCTCCAGTCACCGTCGCCCCCCGCCCACACACGCCGAAGGCCCCGGCGGCTCCTGGGGAAGGAGGCGGCGGGGCCTTCGACGTACAAGCTGGGTGGGCTCGCACCCGCGTGGCGAACGCGTCCGCGTGCGAGTCCTGGGTGGCCGGGCGGGAGCGGGAGAGAGGGCCCGCTGGGTCCCGTACGGCCGGTCACATCAGAGCTCAGCCCTGGAGAGCGGCAACCTTGATCGCCAGCGCCGACTTCTTGTTGGCGGCGGCGTTCTTGTGGATGACACCCTTCGAGACAGCCTTGTCGAGCTGACGCGAGGCGGCACGAGTGGCAACGGTGGCCTTCTCGAAGTCGCCGGCGGCGACAGCCTCACGGGCCTTGCGGATCGCGGTCTTGAGCGACGACTTGACGGCCTTGTTGCGCAGGCGCGCCTTCTCGTTGGTCTTGTTCCGCTTGATCTGGGACTTGATGTTCGCCACGAAAGAGCCTTTACAGGTTCGGTGTTCCTTCTGGATGCGCCTCGCGGGCTGAGAGGGCACACGAGACACAGCTGTCCACAGTATCAGCCGCTCTGGGGCCCGCCCAAACCGGGCGCAGGGCGGCGGGCATGGGACCATGGAGCCTACGTATCGATCCGACACCGCCCCGAGACGAGACCCTGCGTGCCCGCGACTCCTCCCCACGTGCCCGAGCCGAGCCGTACCGCCCCGGCTCTGATCCGCAACTTCTGCATCATCGCGCACATCGACCACGGCAAGTCCACGCTCGCCGACCGGATGCTCCAGCTGACCGGTGTGGTCGACCAGCGGCAGATGCGTGCCCAGTACCTCGACCGCATGGACATCGAGCGGGAGCGGGGCATCACGATCAAGTCCCAGGCGGTCCGGCTGCCGTGGGCGCCGACCGAGGGGCCGGCTCAGGGCGAGACGCACATCCTGAACATGATCGACACCCCCGGCCACGTCGACTTCACGTACGAGGTCTCGCGGTCGCTGGCGGCCTGTGAGGGCACGATCCTGCTGGTCGACGCGGCGCAGGGCATCGAGGCGCAGACCTTGGCGAACCTCTACCTGGCGATGGAGAACGACCTCACCATCGTCCCGGTCCTCAACAAGATCGACCTGCCGGCCGCCCAGCCGGAGAAGTTCTCCGAGGAGCTCGCCAACCTCATCGGCTGCCAGCCGGAGGACGTCCTCAAGGTCTCCGCGAAGACCGGCATGGGCGTCGAGGCGCTGCTCGACCGGGTGGTCCGGGACGTTCCGGCGCCGGTCGGTGTCGCCGACGCCCCGCCTCGCGCGATGATCTTCGACTCCGTGTACGACTCGTACCGGGGCGTGGTGACGTACGTACGAGTGATCGACGGCCAGCTCAACAAGCGCGAGCGCATCAAGATGATGTCGACCGGCGCCACCCACGAGCTCCTGGAGATCGGTGTCTCGTCCCCGGAGATGACGCCGTCCGACGGTCTCGGCGTCGGCGAGGTGGGCTACCTCATCACCGGTGTGAAGGACGTCCGCCAGTCCAAGGTCGGCGACACGATCACCTCCCTGCACAAGGGCGCCACCGAGGCCCTCGGCGGTTACAAGGACCCGAAGCCGATGGTGTTCTCGGGCCTCTACCCCCTGGACGGCTCGGAGTACCCGGACCTCCGCGAGGCCCTCGACAAGCTGCAGCTCAACGACGCCGCGCTCGTGTACGAGCCGGAGACCTCCGCCGCGCTCGGCTTCGGCTTCCGCGTCGGCTTCCTCGGTCTGCTCCACCTGGACGTGATCCGCGAGCGCCTGGAGCGCGAGTTCGGTCTCGACCTGATCGCCACCGCCCCCAACGTGGTCTACCGCGTGGTCATGGAGGACGGCAGCGAGCACACGGTCACCAATCCGAGCGAGTTCCCCGAGGGCAAGATCAACGACGTGTACGAGCCCGTCGTACGCGCCACGATCCTCGCCCCCAGCGAGTTCATCGGCGCGATCATGGAGCTGTGCCAGACCCGTCGCGGCACGCTGCTCGGCATGGACTACCTCTCCGAGGACCGGGTCGAGATCCGCTACACCCTGCCCCTCGCGGAGATCGTCTTCGACTTCTTCGACCAGCTGAAGTCCAAGACGCGCGGGTACGCCTCCCTGGACTACGAGCCCACCGGCGAGCAGGCCTCCAGCCTCGTCAAGGTCGACATCCTGCTGCACGGCGACAAGGTCGACGCGTTCTCCGCCGTCACCCATAAGGACGCCGCGTACGCCTACGGTGTGCGGCTCGTCGCGAAGCTGCGCGAGCTCATCCCGAGGCAGGCCTTCGAGGTGCCGATCCAGGCCGCGATCGGCTCCCGGGTCATCGCCCGCGAGACGATCCGGGCCATCCGCAAGGACGTCCTCGCCAAGTGCTACGGCGGTGACATCTCCCGCAAGCGGAAGCTGCTCGAGAAGCAGAAGGAAGGCAAGAAGCGCATGAAGATGGTCGGTTCGGTGGAGGTGCCCCAGGAGGCCTTCATCGCCGTCCTGTCGAGCGACGAGTCCTCCAGCAAGAAGAAGTAGCCGGGAGGCGTCGGACGAAGAGGGAAAGCGGGACGGGGCTGCGGGGGAGCCGAAAATACCTGTCCTGTGCAATGAACGGGCCTACGTGCGGATGCGCGTGGGCCCGTTCGTTATGAAGCGACGCCCTGTAGACCCTTACGCGCAGGTCCCCGGCGCCTTACTCTGATCCCGGCTCGAAGGTTACTCGCCAGTTAGTTACGAACCACCAGCAGGCACCGCCGCCGCCCGGAGGACGTCGTGAGCGACACACAGACCCAGATCGAGAACCGGCCGCCCTCCGTGGCGACCCTCTTCCTTGAGCGCGTCGAGCGGACTCCGGACGCGGAGGCCTACCGCTATCCGGTGCCCGCCGCATCCGGCCCGGACGACTGGAAGTCGCTCAGCTGGGGTCAGGCCGCCGAGCGGGTCTACGCGATCGCCGCCGGCCTCGTCGACCTCGGCGTGCAGTCCGAGGAGCGGGTCGCCCTCGCCTCCTCCACCCGCGTCGAGTGGATCCTCGCCGACCTGGGCGTGATGTGCGCGGGCGCCGCGACCACCACGGTCTACCCGCAGACCAACGCCGAGGAGTCGGCGTTCATCCTCTCCGACTCCGAGTCGAAGGTCCTCATCGCCGAGGACGCGGCGCAGCTCGCCAAGGCCGTGGAGCGCCGCGCCGACCTGCCGAACCTCCACCACGTGATCGTCATCGACGCCACGGGCGTGGAGAGCGACGGCCAGTGGGTCCTCTCCCTGGCCGAGCTCGAGGCGCGCGGCCGGGCATACCTGGAGAAGCACCCGGAGGCCGTCAAGGAGCGGGTCGCCGCGATCACCCCCACCCAGCTCGCGACCCTCATCTACACCTCCGGCACCACGGGCCGGCCCAAGGGCGTGCGTCTCCCGCACGACAACTGGTCGTACATGGCGAAGGCCATCGCCGCCACCGGTCTCGTCACGCAGGACGACGTCCAGTACCTGTGGCTGCCGCTCGCGCACGTCTTCGGCAAGGTCCTCACCTCCGGCCAGATCGAGGTCGGACACGTCACCGCCGTCGACGGCCGTGTCGACAAGATCATCGAGAACCTGCCGGTGGTCCAGCCCACCTACATGGCCGCCGTGCCCCGCATCTTCGAGAAGGTCTACAACGGCGTCGCCGCCAAGGCCCGCGCCGCCGGCGGAGCCAAGTACAAGATCTTCCAGTGGGCGGCCGGCGTCTCCCGCGACTACGCCAAGGCCGGCCAGGACAACTTCCGCCGCACCGGGACCGCCTCGGTGCCCTTCGGCCTCACCGCCAAGCACAAGATCGCCGACGCCCTCGTCTACTCCAAGATCCGTGACGCCTTCGGCGGCAACCTGCGCGCGTGCATCTCCGGATCCGCCGCGCTCGCCCCCGAGATCGGCTACTTCTTCGCCGGCGCCGGCATCCACATCCTGGAGGGCTACGGGCTCACCGAGTCCTCCGCCGCCTCCTTCGTCAACCCGGGCGAGGCCTACCGCACCGGCACCGTCGGCAAGCCGCTCCCCGGCACCGAGGTCCGCATCGCCGACGACGGCGAGATCCTGCTGCGCGGCCCCGGCATCATGGAGGGCTACCACGGCCTGCCCGAGAAGACGGCCGAGGTCCTGGAGTCCGACGGCTGGTTCCACACCGGTGACATCGGCGAACTGTCCGCCGACGGCTACCTCCGGATCACCGACCGCAAGAAGGACCTGATCAAGACGTCCGGCGGCAAGTACATCGCGCCGGCCGAGGTCGAGGGCCAGTTCAAGGCCGTCTGTCCGTTCGTCTCCAACATCCTCGTCCACGGCGCCGACCGGAACTTCTGCACCGCGCTGATCGCCCTCGACGAGCCCACCCTCCTCGGCTGGGCCGCCGATCACGACCTCGCGGGCAGGTCGTACGCCGAGGTCGTCGCCGCCCCGCAGACGGTGGCCATGATCCAGGGCTACGTCGACCGCCTCAACGAAGGCCTCCAGCGCTGGCAGACGATCAAGAAGTTCCGGCTGCTGCCCCGGGACCTGGACATCGAGCACGGCGAGCTGACCCCGTCGCTGAAGCTGAAGCGGCCGGTGGTGGAGCGCGAGTACAAGGACCTCATCGAGGAGATGTACGCGGGCTCCCGGGAGTCCTGACCGCCGCGCACGGCACTTTTCCACAGGCCGGCGTCCACAGGCCGGACGTCCACCTCGGGCAGTACGGGACAATGGGGCTCATGCCTTCCGTACTGCCCGATGGTGAGACCGTGCCCGAGACCGGGGCGCTGCCCGCACACGCCCTGGAAGGGGCGGCCGAGCGGCCCCTCGGGTTCTACCTGCACGTTCCGTACTGCGCCACGCGGTGCGGCTACTGCGACTTCAACACGTACACGGCGAGCGAGCTGCGCGGCACCGGGGGCGTGCTCGCCTCCCGGGACAACTACGCCGACCAGGTCGCCGAAGAGGTCCGGCTCGCCCGGAAGGTGCTCGGCGACGACCCCAGGCCGGTGCGGACCGTGTTCGTCGGCGGGGGCACGCCGACGCTGCTCGCCGCCGGTGATCTCGTACGGATGCTGGGAGCCGTCCGCGACGAGTTCGGGCTCGCGGACGACGCCGAGGTGACGACCGAGGCGAATCCGGAGTCCGTGACCCCCGCGTACCTCGCGGAGCTGCGGGAAGGCGGCTTCAACCGCGTCTCCTTCGGGATGCAGAGTGCCCGGCAGCACGTCCTGAGGATCCTCGACCGGACGCACACGCCCGGGCGCCCCGAGGCGTGCGTCGCCGAGGCGCGGGCCGCCGGGTTCGAGCACGTGAACCTGGATCTGATCTACGGCACGCCGGGGGAGTCCGACGACGACTGGCGGGCCTCGCTCGACGCGGCGATCGGCGCCGGCCCTGACCACGTCAGCGCGTACGCCCTGATCGTCGAGGAGGGGACGCAGCTCGCCCGCCGGATCCGGCGCGGCGAGGTGCCGATGACCGACGACGACGTGCACGCCGACCGGTACCTGATCGCGGACTCCGTTCTCGCCGAGGCCGGATTCGAGTGGTACGAGGTGTCCAACTGGGCCACCTCGGAGGCCGGGCGCTGCCTCCACAACGAGCTGTACTGGCGCGGCGCGGACTGGTGGGGCGCGGGCCCCGGCGCGCACAGCCACGTGGGCGGGGTGCGGTGGTGGAACGTGAAGCACCCGGGCGCGTACGCGGCGGCGCTCGACGGGGGGAGGTCGCCGGGGGCGGGGCGGGAGCTGCTGTCGTCCGAAGACCGCAGGGTGGAGCGGGTGCTGCTCGAGTTGCGGCTGCGGGAGGGCGTCGAGTTGGCACTCCTGCGGCCTGCCGGGCTTGCCGCGGCTTCGCGGGCGCTGGCGGACGGGCTTCTCGACGCGGGGCCCTACGACGAGGGGCGGGCCGTGCTGACCCTGCGGGGTCGGTTGCTCGCCGACGCCGTGGTGCGGGACCTGGTGGACTGAGGTTCAGGCGCGGGGCGAATGCCCGTGACGGGGGCGCGGGGCGCCCCCGTCGGAGGTCGTCTACGGCGCCGTCACGAAGTCGATCAGTTCTTCCACTCGGCCCAGGAGTTCCGGTTCCAGGTCCTTGTACGAGGTGACTCTCGACAGGATGTGCTGCCAGGCGGCGCCCGTGTTGTCGTGGGGCCAGCCGAGGGCCCGGCAGACGCCCGTCTTCCAGTCCTGGCCCCGGGGGACCGTCGGCCAGGCCGGGATGCCCAGGGACGACGGCTTCACCGCCTCCCAGACGTCGATGTAGGGGTGGCCCACGACCAGGACGTCCGGGGAGGTCACCCGGGCGGCGATGCGGGACTCCTTCGAGCCCGGGACCAGGTGGTCCACCAGGACCCCCAGGCGCGCGTCCGGCGCCGGGGCGAAGTCCGCCACGATCGACGGCAGGTCGTCGACGCCCTCCAGGTACTCCACGACCACGCCCTCGATCCGCAGGTCGTCGCCCCAGACCCGCTCCACGAGCTCGGCGTCGTGCCGGCCCTCCACGTAGATCCGGCCGGCCCGCGCCACGCGCGCACGTGCGCCCGGTACGGCGACCGAGCCCGAGGCCGTACGGGTGGGGCGGGCGGGAGCGGTGACCGGTCGGACCAGGGTCACCACCCGGCCCTCCAGGAGGAAACCACGCGGGTCCATGGGGAAGACCCGGTGCTTGCCGAAGCGGTCCTCCAGGGTCACGGTGCCCGCCTCGCAGCGGATCACCGCCCCGCAGAAGCCCGTCGTGACCTCCTCGACGACGAGGTCACGCTCGGCCGGAACCTCCGGGACGGGCTTCGGCTTCTTCCAGGACGGCGTCAGGTCCGGGTTGTAGCTGCGCATTTCGGTGACGTTAGGCGACGTGGAAGCGGTGTGCCAGTTCATCGCGCTGGGCCCGCACGAACGTGGCGTCCACCACCGCCCCGTGCCCCGGTACGTACACCGCCTCCTCGCCGCCGAGCCGCAGCAGCCGGTCCAGGGCGTCCGGCCAGCGGGAGGGGATCGCGTCCGGGCCCGCCTGCGGCTCGCCGGACTCCTCGACCAGGTCGCCGCAGAAGACCACCTCCGGGCCGCCCGGCACCAGGAGCACCAGGTCGTGGCCCGTGTGGCCGGGGCCGACGTTCGCCAGGAGGACCTGCCGGCCGCCGAGGTCGAGCGTCCACTCGCCTGAGACCACGTGCCGCGGCGCCACCAGCACGTCCACGGCCTCCGCGGCCGCCGCCGGGTCGAGCCCGTGCCGTACCGCGTCGCCGCGCAGCGCCTCCTGCGCCCTGGCCCCTCCGAGCAGCGCGTCGGAGCCGACCGCGCCGAAGACCTCCGCGCCCGAGAAGGCCGCGGTGCCCAGCACATGGTCGAAATGGGGGTGGCTCAGTGCGATGTGCGTCACTCTCCGGTCGTTCGTCAGCCCCGCGATCTGCGTCCGCAGCTCGGCGCCCTCCGCGAGCGAGGAGCCCGTGTCGTACAGCAGCACCGCCCGCTCGCCCAGTGCCAGTCCGACCGTGGCGTCCCATCCGGGCAGCCGTCGCCGGCCCACCCCGTCCGCGAGCCGCTCCCACCCGTACGCTTCCCAATCCACGTCCATAAGGCGACGCTAGCCGGTGGGGGCCCGCCGCCTTGCCAGGAGCGACGCCCGCCGCCGTACACTGGCCGGGGAATCGCTGGCACTCGAACAGGGTGAGTGCCAAAAGCGGAGCAACCGGAACGACGTCGACAGCTGGAGGTGCGCCACGATGCTCAGCGAACGCAGGCTCGAGGTCCTGCGCGCCATCGTCCAGGACTACGTGGGGACGGAGGAGCCCGTCGGCTCCAAGGCGCTCACCGAGCGCCACAAACTCGGCGTCTCGCCCGCCACCGTGCGCAACGACATGGCCGTGCTGGAGGAGGAGGGCTTCATCGCCCAGCCCCACACCAGCGCCGGCCGGATCCCGACCGACAAGGGCTACCGGCTCTTCGTCGACCGGCTCGCCGGCGTCAAGCCGCTGTCGACGCCCGAGCGCCGGGCCATCCACAACTTCCTCGACGGCGCGGTGGACCTGGACGACGTCGTCGGCCGCACGGTCCGGCTGCTCGCGCAGCTGACCCGTCAGGTCGCCGTCGTCCAGTACCCCTCGCTGACCCGTTCGACCGTCCGGCACGTGGAGCTGCTCTCGCTGGCCCCCGCCCGCCTGATGCTGGTGCTCATCACGGACACCGGCCGCGTCGAGCAGCGTCTCATCGACTGCCCCGCGCCCTTCGGCGAGTCCTCCCTCGCCGATCTGCGGGCCCGGCTCAACAGCAGGGTCGTCGGTCGGCGGTTCGCCGACGTGCCGCAGCTGGTGCAGGACCTCCCCGAGTCATTCGAGGAGGTCGAGGACCGCGCCACGGTCTCGACCGTGCTCGCGACCCTCCTCGAATCCCTGGTCGAGGAGCACGAGGAGCGGCTGATGATCGGCGGCACCGCCAATCTCACCCGCTTCGGACATGACTTCCCCCTGATGATCAGGCCCGTCCTTGAAGCTCTGGAGGAGCAGGTCGTGCTCCTCAAGCTGCTCGGCGAGGCCAAGGAATCGGGCATGACCGTACGCATCGGGCACGAGAACGCCCACGAGGGGCTGAGCTCCACGTCCGTCGTCTCGGTCGGCTACGGTTCGGGCGGCGAGGCAGTCGCCAAACTCGGCGTGGTCGGACCGACCCGCATGGACTACCCCGGAACGATGGGAGCGGTACGCGCAGTGGCACGTTACGTCGGACAGATCCTGGCGGAGTCGTAAGTGGCCACGGACTACTACGCCGTACTCGGCGTGCGCCGCGACGCGTCCCAGGACGAGATCAAGAAGGCGTTCCGGAGGCTCGCCCGCGAGCTGCACCCGGACGTCAATCCCGATCCCAAGACGCAGGAACGCTTCAAGGAGATCAACGCCGCCTACGAGGTCCTCTCGGACCCGCAGAAGAAGCAGGTCTACGACCTGGGCGGCGACCCCCTCTCGGCCTCGGGCGGAGGCGGCGCGGGCGGCTTCGGGGCCGGTGGCTTCGGCAACTTCTCCGACATCATGGACGCCTTCTTCGGTACGGCGTCGCAGCGCGGCCCGCGCTCGCGGACCCGCCGCGGCCAGGACGCCATGATCCGGCTGGAGATCGACCTCAACGAGGCGGCCTTCGGCACCACCAAGGACATCCAGGTCGACACGGCTGTCGTCTGCACGACCTGCTCGGGCGAGGGCGCCGCGCCCGGCACCTCCGCGCAGACCTGTGACATGTGCCGCGGTCGCGGCGAGGTGTCCCAGGTCACCCGGTCCTTCCTCGGCCAGGTCATGACCTCCCGCCCCTGCCCCCAGTGCCAGGGCTTCGGCACGGTCGTGCCGACGCCGTGCCCGGAGTGCGCGGGCGACGGCCGGGTGCGGTCCCGTCGTACGCTCACGGTGAAGATCCCGGCCGGTGTCGACAACGGCACCCGGATCCAGCTCGCGGGCGAGGGCGAGGTCGGCCCCGGCGGCGGCCCCGCCGGCGACCTGTACGTGGAGATCCACGAGACCCCGCACGACACCTTCCAGCGGCGCGGCGACGACCTGCACTGCACGGTCACGATCCCGATGACCGCGGGCGCGCTCGGCACCAAGGTGCCGCTGCAGACCCTCGACGGCGTCGAGGAGATCGACATCCGGCCGGGCACCCAGTCCGGCCAGTCGATCCCGCTGCACGGCCGTGGCGTCACGCATCTGCGCGGCAACGGCCGGGGCGACCTGATCGTGCACGTCGAGGTGCAGACCCCCGGCAAGCTCGACGCGGAGCAGGAACGGCTCCTGCGCGAACTGGCCAAGCTGCGCGGCGAGGAACGGCCCACCGGCCAGTTCCAGCCGGGGCAGCAGGGCTTGTTCTCGCGGTTGAAGGACGCGTTCAACGGGCGGGTCTGATCGGTACGGAAGGGGCGGCACCCGCGGGCGCGGGTGCCGCCCCTTCCGGCTGCCGGTGCCGTCTTTCCGCCTGTCCGCGCCGCCCCTTCCGTACCCGACGTTCGAATTCGGCACCGCCGCACACGCATGGCACGATGCCCATATGTCCACCACCGCACTGAACGATCTGTCTCGGTATCCGATCGTGCAGGCCCCCATGGCGGGTGGCGGTTCCTGTCCCGAGCTGGTCGGGGCCGTCTGCGAGGCCGGGGCGCTCGGCTTCCTGGCCGGCGGATACAAGACGGCCGGCGGCCTGTACCAGGAGATCAAGCAGACACGCGGGCTCACCGCACGCCCCTTCGGTGTCAACCTCTTCCTGCCGCAGAGCGGGCGGCCCGCCGACCCCGCCGCCGTCGAGGTCTACCGCCACCAGCTCGCCGGCGAGGCCACCTGGTACGGCACCCCGCTCGGCGACACGGACTCCGGTCGCGACGACGCCTACGACGCCAAGCTGGCCATCCTCCTGGAGGACCCGGTCCGCGTCGTCTCCTTCACCTTCGGCTGCCCCGCGCCCGAGACGCTCGCCGCCTTCGCCCGCGTCGGTACGTTCACGATCGTCACCGTCACCTCAGCCGACGAGGCCCTCGCCGCACAGGCCGCGGGCGCCGACGCCGTCTGCGTCCAGGGCGTCGAGGCCGGCGGACACCAGGGCACGTACCGCGACGACCCGGCCGACGACGGCGCCCGGGGCACCGGGCTGCTCACCCTTCTCACCCGGATCCGCGAGAGCGTCGCCCTGCCGATCGTCGCCACCGGCGGGATCATGCGCGGCGCCCAGATCGCCGCCGTCCTCGCCGCCGGGGCCGAGGCCGCCCAGCTCGGCACCGCCTTCCTCTGCTGCCCCGAGTCCGGCGCCCACCCGCTGCACAAGCGGGCCCTGACCGACCCGCTGTTCACCAGGACCGCCCTCACCCGGGCCTTCTCCGGGCGCCCCGCCCGCGGCCTCGTCAACCGCTTCATGCGCGAGCACGGCCCGTACGCCCCCTCCGCCTACCCGGAGATCCACCACCTCACCGCCCCCCTCCGCAAGGCCGCCGCCACCGTGGGCGACGCCCAGGGCATGGCCCTGTGGGCCGGCCAGGGCCACCGGCTCGCCCGCGAACTCCCCGCCGGGCAGCTGGTCGAGGTGCTGGCCGCCGAACTCGACACCGCCCTCTCCGACCTCTCCGGGCCCGCCCACAGGAGCGCCTCATGACAGCACCCGTCTTCGTCGTCGACACCGTCCCCGGCACCGGCACCTTCGTCCTCGACGGGCCCGAGGGGCGGCACGCCGTCTCCGTGAAGCGGCTCCAGGGCGGTGAGGACCTCGTCCTCACCGACGGCCGCGGCCGCTGGGCCGACTGCGTGGTGCTCACGGCCGAGGGCAAGGACCGGCTGACCGTCCAGGTCTCGGGCGATCACGAGGACCCCCCGGAGGAGCCCCGGATCACCGTGGTCCAGGCTCTGCCGAAGGGCGACCGGGGCGAACTCGCCGTCGAGACCATGACGGAGACCGGGGTGGACGCCGTCGTCCCGTGGGCCGCCTCCCGCTGCATCACCCAGTGGAAGGGCGACCGGGGCCTCAAGGCGCTCGCCAAGTGGCGCTCCACCGCGCGCGAGGCCGGCAAGCAGTCGCGCCGCAGCCGGTTTCCCGAGGTCGCCGACCTGATGACGACCAAGCAGGTCGCCGCGCTCCTCGCGGACGCCGACTTCGCGGCCGTCCTGCACGAGGACCGCGACCACCCGAGCGGCGCGCTCGCCACCGCCGAACTCCCCGAGAAGGGCTCGATCGTGCTGATCGTCGGCCCCGAGGGCGGGGTCTCGCCGCAGGAACTCGCCGCGTTCGAGGAGGCCGGGGCGAAGCCGTACCGCCTGGGTCGCAGCGTGCTGCGCACCTCCACGGCCGGTACGGCGGCGACCGCGCTGGTGCTGGGGCGCACGGGGCGCTGGAGCTAGCCGTTCGCGGGCGGTGGGGGGCCGTACCGGACGTCAGCGGGCCGGGGCCGGGGCCGGGGCCGGGGCCGTACCGGCCGGTCGGCCGCTCTGGCTGCACCGGCCCGTCTCCAGCCCGACCAGCCGTTCTCCGGCCGTACTAGCCGTTCTCCCGTCCGTCCGGCTCCGCCAGGGTGTCGAAGAGGGGCCAGCCGTCCGTCTCCCGTATGCCGTGCGTGGCCGGGAAGAGGTCACGGGCCGAGGCCTCGTCGAGGAAGCGGCGGACCACGCTCGGTTCGTTGAGGTTGAGCCGGCCGCCGTCCGTGGCGGCCACCTCGCCGTCGCCCATCGTGTACCCGCCGGTGATACGGCCGGGGCCGCTCCGGAAGACGAGCCGGAGACCGGTGTGGCGGGTCCCGGCCGGGCGGAGGGTGAGGTACGTCCGGCACTCCGGGTGCGTGTGGCCGACGTTCCACAGCCACACCGACTCGTCCACCGTCAGCCTGCGGGGCGCGCGCGATCGTCTCATGCGGCGCACCCTACGCCGCCGCCCGTACCGCACCCGGTGGACGGTGGCCCCCCGCGCCTCCATAAAGTGGCCGCATGGCCGACGAGTCCCCTCTGATCCGCAGTCTGCGCGCCGCCGTGGCCGCCGCCCCCGGCGACGTACCCCTGCGTCTGCACTTCGCCGAACTCCTCCTCTCCGAGGGACGCCACGACGAGGCCGTCGCGGAGGCGGCCGTCGCCCTCCAGCACGCGCCGGGGGACGCGGACGCGCGGGCGCTGATGATGCGGGCGATGGGCGTCCCGCCGGTGGCCGCCCCCGCTCCGGCGACCGAGCGGCCCGGCCCGGCCGTGCCCGCCGACCCGGCCACCGAGCCCCCCGTGCCCGCCGACCCGGCCACAGACGCCCCCGCGCCCGCCGACACCCCCGCCGAGCAGCCGCCCGTGGCCGACGTCCCCGCCTTCGACTGGGGCGCCGCCGAGCAGCAGGTCCAGGACCTCGTCGGGCCCCGGTTCCTCGAGGACCCGCAGGCCGCCGACGGCGAGGGGGGCGCCGGTGACGCCGCCGCCTGGGACGTCGACGCCCCCGGCGCCGTACGCCTCGCCGACGTCGGCGGCATGGAGGAGGTCAAGGACCGCCTCGAAGCCGCGTTCCTCGCGCCCATGCGCAACCCCGAACTGCGCCGCCTCTACGGCAAGTCGCTCCGTGGCGGCCTGCTCCTCTACGGGCCTCCCGGCTGCGGCAAGACCTTCATCGCGCGGGCCGTCGCGGGCGAACTCGGCGCGAACTTCCTGACCGTCTCGCTCTCCGACGTCCTCGACATGTGGATCGGCGCCTCCGAGAAGAACATCCACGACATCTTCGAGACCGCCCGCCGCCAGGCCCCCTGCGTCGTCTTCCTCGACGAACTGGACGCCCTCGGCGCCAAGCGCTCCCGCACTCACCACAGCGGCCTGCGCAACGTCGTCAACCAGCTCCTCACCGAGCTCGACGGCATCGCGAGCGGCGCCGGCAACGAGGGGGTCTTCGTCCTCGCCGCCACCAACGTGCCCTGGGACGTGGACATCGCGCTCCGCCGCCCGGGCCGCCTCGACCGGACCCTGCTCGTGCTCCCGCCGGACGCCACCGCGCGCGAGGCGATCCTCCGCTACCACCTGCGCGAGCGCCCCATCGAGGCCGTCGACCTCGGCAAGCTGGTCAAGGCCACCGAGGACTTCTCCGGCGCCGACCTCGCCCACGTCTGCGAGACCGCCGCGGAGGCCGCGCTCCTCGACTCCGCCCGCAGCGGCCGCGTACGCCTCATCACCACCAAGGACCTGCTCGGCGCGGCCAAGCAGATCAAGCCGTCCACGGAGCCGTGGTTCGCCGCCGCGAGGAACGTCGCCATGTTCGCCAACGAGGGCGGCCTGTACGACGACCTCCTCGCCCACCTCAAGCGGAAGCGCAAGCTGTGACCGCCCCGACCGCCCTCCTGCGCGCCGAGGCCCTGTACGACACCGGGCGGTACGCGCAGGCGGGCGAGCTCGTCGCCCAGCACCTGGCGACCGAACCGGAGGACGCCGAGGCGCTCGTCCTGCTCGCCCGCTGCCACCACCGCGCCGAGGACCACCCGGCCGCCCTCGACGCCGTGGACCGGGCGCTCGGCGCCCGACCCGAGCTGCTGACGGCCTGGCTGATGCGCGTCCAGATCCTGCTGGGCCTGCGGCGGTTCCAGGACGCCGAGGCCTCCGCCCGGTACGCCGTCCAGCTCGCCCCGCAGTACTGGGGCACCCACTACGCCCTCGGCACCGCCCTCGCCCAGTTCGGGGAGCACGCGCGCGCGTCCGCGCGAGCCGTCGAGGCGTACGAGGCGGCTCGGGCCGCCGTCAGCCTCGCCCCCGAGGAGGACGCCGCCCACTTCCTGGTCGGGCTCACCGCCCAGCGCCGGGGCGACCACGCCACCGCCCAGCGGGCGTACGAGACGACGCTGCGGCTCAACCCGCAGAGCAGCGAGGCCCACAACAACCTGTCACTGCTGCGGCTGCGCCGCCGCTGGTTCCGCCGCGGGGCCTGGACGCAGGCCGCCGAGGGCTTCGTCGCCTCCGCCGCACTCGACCTCCAGGACCGCAAGGCCCGCTACAACCTGGAGGCCATGGCCTGGAACACCGTCGCGGGGTCCCGCTGGGTGGCCCTGCTCGGCTTCGTGGCCTCCACGTTCGGCTCCGCGCCGGTCCGCTCCGGAGCCACCGGCGCCGAGGCGGTCGTCCCCTTCGTGATCGGCGCGGGCGTGCTCCTCGGCTCCTGGGGCGGCTGGGTGCTGTGGATGGGCCGCCGGGTGCCGCCCCGGCTGCGCCGCCCCATGTTCCTCGTGGCGCGTTCCTGCCGGCCGGTGATCGCGATGGCCACGGCCGTGGGACTGCTCGGTCTCTACTCGGTGGTGACGATGGCCCTGTGGTCGTTCGACGCGGGGGTGATCGGCGGGCTCGGCACCCCCCTGTTCTGGGCCGTGATCATCACGTACTGGGTGAGCCGCTCGGCCCTGAACCGGCGCGCCCCCAAGGACTGACCGACGGCCTGGGGACCGGGGATGTCGGAGGCGGCGGATAGCATGCGCGTGGAGTGACCGACGAGGCGAGGAGGCCCAGGGCCATGGCCGGAGAGCCGCAGAGCGACTGCCTGTTCTGCAGGATCGTGGCGGGCGAGGTGCCCGCGACGATCGTGCGCGAGACGGAGACGACCGTCGCGTTCCGCGACATCAACCCGCAGGCGCCCACCCACGTCCTCGTGATCCCCCGCGTCCACTACCCGGACGCCGCGTCGCTCGCCGCCGGCGCCCCGACCGTCGCCGCCGACCTGCTGCGCGAGGCCGGAGAGGTCGCCGCACAGGAGAAGACGGACGCCGACGGCTACCGCATCGTGCTCAACACCGGCGCGGGCGCGGGCCAGACCGTCTTCCACGTCCACGCGCACGTGCTCGGCGGCCGCGGCCTCACCTGGCCCCCCGGATAGGCCGTGTCCGTACGCGAACTGGTCGTCCTCGGGACCGCGAGCCAGGTCCCGACCCGGCACCGCAACCACAACGGCTATCTGCTCCGCTGGGACGGACAGGGCATCCTCTTCGACCCCGGTGAGGGCACCCAGCGCCAGATGCTGCGGGCCGGGGTCGCCGCGCACGACCTCCACCGGATCTGCGTGACCCACTTCCACGGCGACCACTCGCTCGGCCTGGCCGGGGTGATCCAGCGGATCAACCTCGACCAGGTCCCGCACCCGGTCACCGCGCACTACCCGGCGAGCGGGCAGCACTTCTTCGAGCGCCTGCGGTACGCGACGGCCTACCGTGAGACCGTGAAGCTGACCGAGTCGCCCGTCGCCGCCGACGGGCCGCTCGCCGTCACCGAGGCGTACACCCTCGACGCGGTCCGGCTCTCGCACCCCGTCGAGTCGTACGGCTACCGGCTCACCGAGCCCGACGGGCGCCGCATCCTGCCCGAGAAGCTGGCCGCGCACGGCATCAAGGGCCCCGACGTGGGCCGGATCCAGCGCGAGGGCGTCCTGGACGGGGTGAGCCTCGACGAGGTCAGCGAGATCCGGCGCGGGCAGCGCTTCGCCTTCGTCATGGACACCCGGCTCTGCGACGGCGTGGACGCCCTCGCCGAGGGCGCCGACCTGCTCGTCATCGAGTCGACCTTCCTCGACGAGGACGTCCGCCTCGCCACCGACCACGGCCATCTGACGGCAGGACAGGCAGCGAAGGTCGCCCGCAACGCGGGCGTACGGCATCTCGTCCTGACCCACTTCTCGCAGCGCTACTCCGACCCGGCCGAGTTCGAGCGGCAGGCGCGGGCCGCCGGGTTCGACGGCGAACTGAGCATTGCCCAGGACCTCATGAGGGTCCCCGTACCGAAACGAACGTGACCATGCCCGTACCCAAGGCCGAACTGCACCTCCACATCGAAGGCACCCTCGAACCCGAGCTGGCCTTCGCTCTCGCCGCGCGCAACGGCGTCACCCTGCCGTACGCGGACACCGAGGAACTGCGCCGCGCCTACCGCTTCAGCGACCTCCAGTCCTTCCTCGACCTCTACTACGGCCTGATGGCCGTGCTGCGCACCGCCGACGACTTCACCGAACTCACCGACGCCTATCTGGAGCGGGCCGCGGCCCAGGGCGTCCGGCACGCCGAGATCTTCTTCGACCCGCAGGCGCACACCGCACGGGGCGTCCCCCTCGGCACCGTCATCGAGGGCCTGAGCACCTCCCTGGAACGCTCCGAGGAGCGGTACGGGATCTCCACCCGGCTCATCATGTGCTTCCTGCGCGACGAGTCGGCGGAGTCGGCGCTCGCGACCCTGGAGGCCGCGAAGCCGTACCTGGACCGCGTCACCGGCGTCGGCCTCGACTCGGCGGAGGTCGGCCACCCGCCGGCGAAGTTCCGCGCGGTGTACGAGGCCGCCGCGGCGCTCGGTCTTCGCAGGGTCGCCCACGCGGGCGAGGAGGGCCCCGCCGCCTATGTGCGGGAGGCCCTCGACGTCCTCGGCGTGGAGCGGATCGACCACGGTCTGCGCTGCATGGAGGACCCGGAGCTCGTCGACCGACTGGCCAGGGAGCGGGTGCCGCTCACCCTCTGCCCGCTGTCGAACGTACGGCTCCGCGTGATCGACACGCTCGCCGACCATCCACTGCCGGCAATGATGGCTGCGGGGTTGCTCGTCACCGTCAACTCGGACGATCCGGCGTACTTCGGGGGGTACGTGGGGGACAACTTCGCGGGGGTGGGGGAGGCGCTGGGGCTTGAGCCGGAGCAGCTGCGGGAGCTGGCGCGCAACTCGTTCCTGGCGTCGTTCCTCGAGGACGACGAGCCTCGGCGGGAGCGGTACCTGGCGGAGGTCGAGGCGTACGAGTTCGGGGGCGGGCGGGCGTAGGCGCCTGCGGCGGGCTTCCCCCCACCCCGCCCCGCCCCGCCCCTTCCCGAAACCGGGGGCTCCGCCCCCGGACCCCCGCGCCTCAAACGCCGGCGGGGCTGAGTTTCGGCCTCCGGCGGGGCTGCACGCTGACGGGCGGGGTGTCCACGCGACGGCGGCCCGCCGGGACCCGGGTTTGAGTGCGGTGAGATGGGGCAACGCGCGAAGCCGTGTCGCGTCTCCCCGTCCCTCCACCCCCATCGGGCACACTGTCCAGATCAGCACCACGGTGCCGATCCGCCGCACCACGACCGGGGAGTCCGCCGTGACCACAGCAAGGGGAGACCAGCCGCAGCACGACGCAGGAGTCGACCCTCTGGAGTGGCTGCGCGCACCCACCGACCCCGCCTGCGACGTCTTCCTTACCGGCACCGTCTTCCTCGACATCATCTTCACCGGCCTCGACAGCGCCCCCGTCCGCGGCACCGAGTCCTGGGCCCGCGGCATGGGATCGAGCCCCGGCGGCGTCGCCAACATGGCCACCGCCCTCGCCCGCCTCGGTCTGCGCACCTCCCTCGCCGCCGCCTTCGGCGACGACCACTACGGCGAGTACTGCTGGGACGCGCTGGAGCAGGGCGAGGGCATCGACCTGTCGCTCTCCCGCACCGTCCCCGGGTGGCACTCGCCCGTCACCGTCTCCATGGCGTACGAGGGCGAGCGCACGATGGTCTCCCACGGCCACGAGGCCCCACCCGACGACGCCACCGGCGCCCTGCCCGCGTACCCGCCGCACGCGCGCGCGGCCGTCGCCTCCCTGGTCCCCGGCCGCGGCGAGGAGTGGATCGCCCGGGCCGCCCGCGGCGGCGCCAAGGTCTTCGCGGACGTCGGCTGGGACGACACCGGCCGCTGGGACCTGGCCGGCCTCGCCGACCTGGAACACTGCGAGGCCTTCCTGCCCAACGCCGCCGAGGCGATGCGCTACACCCGCACCGACTGCCCCAGGGCCGCCGCCCGCGCCCTCGCCGACAAGGTCCGCTACGCCGTCGTCACCCTCGGCTCCGAAGGCGCCTACGCCGTCGACGGCGCCACCGGCGAGACCGCCGAGGTGCCCGCCATCCAGGTCTCGGCGCTCGACCCGACCGGCGCGGGGGACGTCTTCGTCGCCGGGTTCGTCACCGGCACCCTCGCCGGCTGGCCCCTCGCCGACCGGCTCGCCTTCGCCGGGCTCACCGCCGCCCTCTCCGTCCAGGAGTTCGGCGGCTCCCTGTCCGCCCCCACCTGGGACGAGATCGCCGCCTGGTGGCAGCAGGCGCAGGGCCACGCCATGCAGGACCCCGAGGCCCTGCGCGGCCGCTACGCCTTCCTGGAGCGGCTCCTGCCGGCCCCCGGCCGCCCCTGGCCGCTGCGCCGGGCGGTGCCCACGATCGGCTTCCGCGCGGCCCATCCGTAAACCGCTACGGCCTTGTCGGACCCGAGTCGTAGGCTTGGTACCCCAGAGGCCGTCGAGCGGCGACAGCCCTGCAACGGGAGGTGTGTGCAGGCCCCAGTGCCGGCCCATGACTCAGACACCCACATCCCCCAACGGCGCGTCCGGCGAAGCCCGCGCCCACTTCAGCGTCCCGGCCAAGCACCCCATGGTCAGCCTCCTCGGCTCCGGTGACGCGCTGCTCCGTGTGATCGAGCGGTCGTTCCCGCGGGCCGACATCCACGTCCGGGGCAACCAGGTCAGCGCGGTCGGCGACGCGGCGGAAGTCGCGCTGATCCAACGCCTGTTCGACGAGATGATGCTGGTGCTCCGCACCGGTCAGCCGATGACGGAGGACGCAGTGGAACGCTCGATCGCCATGCTCAGGGCGAGCGAGAACGGATCGGAGGGCGGGGACGAGACCCCCGCCGAGGTCCTCACGCAGAACATCCTGTCCAACCGGGGCCGCACGATCCGCCCCAAGACGCTCAACCAGAAGCGGTACGTCGACGCGATCGACAAGCACACGATCGTCTTCGGCATCGGCCCCGCCGGTACGGGCAAGACCTATCTCGCCATGGCGAAGGCGGTCCAGGCCCTGCAGTCCAAGCAAGTCACCCGGATCATCCTGACCCGCCCGGCCGTCGAGGCCGGCGAGCGCCTCGGCTTCCTGCCCGGCACGCTCTACGAGAAGATCGACCCGTATCTGCGCCCGCTCTACGACGCCCTGCACGACATGCTCGACCCCGACTCGATCCCCAAGCTGATGGCAGCGGGCACGATCGAGGTCGCGCCGCTGGCGTACATGAGGGGTCGCACCCTCAACGACGCGTTCATCATCCTCGACGAGGCGCAGAACACGAACCCCGAGCAGATGAAGATGTTCCTCACCCGCCTCGGCTTCGACTCGAAGATCGTCATCACCGGTGACGTCACCCAGGTCGACCTGCCGAACGGGACGAAGAGCGGTCTGCGACAGGTCCGGGACATCCTCGAAGGTGTCGAGGACGTGCACTTCTCGGCGCTCACGTCGCAGGATGTCGTCCGGCACAAGCTCGTCGGCCGTATCGTCGACGCGTACGAGCAGTACGACCTCCGCACCGAGAGCCGCGACGACAGCCGCGGCGAGCACCGGCGCGGCCGCAACGGGAAGTAGAACGCAGAACACATGTCGATCGACGTCAACAACGAGTCCGGTACCGAGGTCGACGAGCAGGCGATCCTCGACATCGCCCGCTACGCGCTCGCGCGCATGCGCATCCACCCGCTCTCCGAGCTCTCGGTGATCGTCGTGGACGCGGAGGCGATGGAGCAGCTCCACATCCAGTGGATGGACCTGCCGGGACCGACGGACGTCATGTCCTTCCCGATGGACGAACTGCGGCCTCCGGCGAAGGACGACGCCGAGCCCCCGCAGGGGCTCCTCGGCGACATCGTGCTCTGCCCCGAGGTCGCCACCCAGCAGGGCAAGGACGCGCCGACGGAGCACTCCATGGACGAGGAGCTCCAGCTCCTCACCGTCCACGGCGTGCTGCACCTCCTCGGGTACGACCACGAGGAGCCCGACGAGAAGGCCGAGATGTTCGGCCTCCAGGCGGCGATCGTCGACGGCTGGCGCGCGGAGAAGGGCCTGACCGGCCCGTCTCCCGCGCCGACCGTCTCCTGACCCCGATGGACATGTCACTGATCCTCGGCGCCGTGGCCCTGGTCGTCGTCGCCTGGCTCGCCGCCTGCGCCGAGGCCGGGCTCGCCCGTGTCACCAGCTTCCGCGCCGCCGAGGCCGTACGGTCCGGGCGGCGCGGCGCGGCGAAACTGGCGCAGATCGCCTCCGACCCGACCCGCTACCTCAACGTGGCGCTGCTGGTGCGGGTCGCCTGCGAGATGGCGGCCGGCGTCCTCGTCACGTACGCCTGCCTCGAAGCCTTCCCCGAGACCTGGGAGGCGTTGCTCATCGCCATCGCCGTCATGGTCCTCGTCTCGTACGTGGCCGTCGGCGTATCGCCGCGCACGATCGGCCGTCAGCACCCGCTGAACACCGCGACGGCCGCCGCGTACGTCCTGCTTCCACTGGCCCGGATCATGGGGCCGATCCCGCAGCTGCTCATCCTCATCGGCAACGCGCTGACGCCCGGCAAGGGTTTCCGCAAGGGTCCGTTCGCCTCCGAGGCGGAGCTGCGGGCCATGGTCGACCTCGCGGAGCAGGAGTCGCTGATCGAGGACGAGGAGCGCCGGATGGTGCACTCCGTCTTCGAGCTGGGCGACACGCTCGTACGGGAGGTGATGGTGCCCCGTACGGATCTGGTCTGCATCGAGCGGTTCAAGACGATCCGTCAGGCCCTCACGCTCGCGCTGCGCTCCGGCTTCTCCCGTATCCCGGTCACCGGTGAGAACGAGGACGACATCGTCGGCATCGTGTATCTGAAGGACCTGGCCCGCAGGACGCACGTCAACCGGGACGCCGAGGGCGACCTGGTGGCCACCGCGATGCGTTCCGCCGCCTTCGTGCCCGACACCAAGAACGCCGGGGACCTGCTGCGCGAGATGCAGCAGGAGCGCAACCACGTCGCCGTCGTCATCGACGAGTACGGGGGCACGGCCGGGATCGTCACCATCGAGGACATCCTGGAGGAGATCGTCGGCGAGATCACCGACGAGTACGACCGCGAGCTGCCGCCGGTCCAGGACCTCGGCGACGACCGCCACCGGGTCACCGCCCGTCTCGACATCGGAGACCTGGGCGAGCTGTACGGTCTCGGCCCCGACGAGTACGACGACGAGGACGTGGAGACCGTCGGCGGGCTGCTCGCGAAGGCGCTGGGCCGGGTGCCGATCGCGGGTGCGAAGGCCGTGGTGAAGCTGCCGGACGGGCGTGCACTGCGGCTGACGGCCGAGTCCCCGGCCGGCCGGCGGAACAAGATCGTCACCGTTCTCGTGGAGCCGCTGGAACCGGAGGGGACGCCGGAGTGACCCCCGACGAGCTGCGTGCCTTCTGTCTCGGCTTCAACGACGCGACGGAGGAGTTCCCGTTCGGCCCCGAGACCTCCGTCTTCAAGGTCGCCGGGAAGCTGTTCGCGCTGTCGGCGCTCGATGCCGAGCCGCTGCGGGTCAATCTCAAGTGCGACCCGGACGAGGCGGTGCGCCTCCGCGAGGAGCACCCGGCGATCGCCCCCGGCTACCACATGAGCAAGCGCCACTGGAACACGGTGAGCGTCGACGAGCTCCCGGACCGCATGGTCCGGGAGCTCGTCGAGGACTCGTACGACCTGGTGGTCGCGGGTCTTCCCAAGGCGGTACGGCTCCGCCTCGACCGCCCCTGACCCGTCGGCGGGCCCCGGCCTATGCTCGGGGGCATGACACTCAGCAGCGAGCACGGCGACCTCGGCGCCGAGGACCTCAAGATCATCACCCTGGCGCGGAGCGCCCGCGCGCGTAACGGTGTGCCCGAGGGCGCGGCCGTACGGGACGAGACCGGCCGCACCTACGTGGCGGGGACCGTGGAGCTGGAGTCGCTCAGGCTGAGCGCGCTGCGGACCGCGGTCGCGATGGCGGTGGCCAGCGGCGCCCGGTCCCTGGAGGCGGCGGCCGTCGTGTCGGACGCCGGTGCCGCCACGGACGAGGACCGTGCGGCGGTACGCGACCTCGGCGGCCCCGGGACCCCGGTGCTGCTCGCCGGCCCCGACGGACGGCTGCGGGCGGCGGTCACCGCGGGCTGAGCCGCGCACGAGGGACGAGGACCCGGCGCCACGGCGCCGGGTCCTGCCATGAGAACACCGAGCGGTGGACCGGCTCCCGGCCGTTCGACCGGGCCACATCACGCTCACCGCCACCGCGAAGGACGTCAGGGAGACCGGCGCCGTGTCCTTCCTCACCCTGCCCCGGCTCGCCGCCGCGCTCCTGCCCGCGGGGGGTGCGGCGGGCCTCGTCGGACGGCGGATACGGCGGCCCGACGGGGCCCGTTCCGGATCCGGAGCGCACGCGCGTACGTGAGGCGGGCGCTCATCGGGGACAATGGCCCCCATGAGCGCTCGCAACCAAGAAACCGAAGCCGTCCACCGGGCCGGCTTCGCCTGCTTCGTCGGCCGCCCCAACGCGGGCAAGTCCACCCTCACGAACGCTCTGGTCGGCCAGAAGGTGGCCATCACCTCGAACCGGCCGCAGACCACCCGGCACACCGTCCGGGGCATCGTGCACCGCCCGGAGGCCCAGCTGATCCTGGTGGACACCCCCGGCCTCCACAAGCCGCGCACCCTCCTGGGCGAGCGGCTGAACGACATCGTGCGCACCACCTGGGCCGAGGTCGACGTCATCGGCTTCTGCCTGCCCGCCGACCAGAAGCTCGGCCCCGGCGACCGCTTCATCGTCAAGGAACTCGCCGGGATCAAGAAGACCCCGAAGGTCGCCGTCATCACCAAGACGGACCTCGTCGACTCCAGGGCGCTCGCCGAGCAGCTCATCGCGGTCGACCAGCTCAGCAAGGAGCTGGGCTTCGAATGGGCGGAGATCGTCCCGGTCTCGGCCGTCGGCGACACCCAGGTCCAGCTCGTCGCCGACCTCCTGGTCCCGCTGCTCCCGGAGTCCCCGCCGCTCTACCCGGAGGGCGACCTCACGGACGAGCCGGAGCAGGTCATGGTCGCGGAGCTGATCCGAGAGGCCGCGCTCGAAGGCGTACGGGACGAGCTGCCGCACTCCATCGCGGTGGTCGTCGAGGAGATGATCCCGCGCGAGAACCGCCCCGCGGACCGGCCGCTGCTGGACATCCACGCCAACGTCTACATCGAGCGCCCCAGCCAGAAGGGCATCATCATCGGCCCCAAGGGCAGCCGCCTGAAGGAGGTCGGCATGAAGTCCCGCAAGCACATCGAGGCCCTGCTCGGCACCCCCGTCTTCCTCGACCTCCACGTGAAGGTCGCGAAGGACTGGCAGCGCGACCCGAAGCAGCTGCGGAAGCTGGGCTTCTGATCCGTCGCCCCGGACACCGGGGCGTGTCCGGAAGACCCTAGGCGCCTTCCTTGAGGACCCTCGTGATGAGGGTCCTCTGCGCTTCCGTGAGGCGCGGGTCGCCGCAGTGGACCGTCCGGCCGTCGACGGTGATCTCGTACGAGAAACCGTCCGGCACGCCCCGGCCCCCGTCGTCGACGCCCTCGTCGTTCCCGCCGTCGAGGACCGCCTCGGCCAGGGTGTGCCAGTCGTCGGCGTCCGGCCGGCCGGAGGTGTCCACCTCCGCCGCCCGCTCGATGCCGGCGAAACCGCCCGTGCGCCGCACTCGAATCCGCATGGGCCCCTGTCTACCAGTCGCTCAGTCGGTGGGCACCCCCACCGCCGCCCAGGCCTTCAGGACCGCCTGGATCTCCTCGCCGTCGCCGAACCGCGCCCTCGCCGCGGCGACCGTGGCCGCGGCGAACTCGGAGAAGCGGGCCTCGGGGGTGAGCGTGCCGCCGGTCATCACGTCGTACCAGATCCGTCCGGCCCGCTCCCAGGCGTTGCCGCCGAGCTCGGTCGCGGCCAGGTAGAAGGCGTGGTTGGGGATGCCGGAGTTGATGTGCACCCCGCCGTTGTCGCGGCCGGTGCGGACGTAGTCGTCCATGTGGGCGGGCTGCGGGTCCTTGCCGAGGACGTCGTCGTCGTACGCGGTGCCAGGCGCCCTCATGGAGCGCAGCGCCGTCCCCTCCACGTCCGGGTGGAAGAGGCCCTCGCCGATGAGCCAGTCGGCCTCCTCGGCGCTCTGCCCCCGCGCGTACTGCTTGACCAGCGAGCCGAAGACGTCGGACACGGACTCGTTGAGGGCGCCTGACTGGCTGAAGTACTCCAGGTTCGCGGAGTACTGGGTGAAGCCGTGGGCCAGTTCGTGGCCGATGACGTCCACGGGCAGGGTGAAGTCGAGGAAGATCTGGTCGTCGCCGTCGCCGAACACCATCTGCTCGCCGTTCCAGAAGGCGTTGCCGTAGTTCTCGTCGTAGTGGACGGAGGCGTGCAGCGGCAGCCCGGCGCCGTCGATCGAGTCGTGCCCGAAGGCGTTCAGGAAGAGGTCGAAGGTGGCGCCCAGACCCGCGTACGCCCGGTTGACGGTGGCGTCCCCGGTCGCCTCCTCGCCCTCCGCGCGGACCCGCTCGCCCGGCAGGTCCGTGCCGTGCCGGCAGTCGTAGACGGTGCGGTGCGGCCGGCCGGCCTCCGTGGGGGCGAGCGTGGGCGTGGCCCCGGGAAGCGGCAGCACCCGGAACGTGCGGGCCGAGGCGTCCGCGATGAGGGTGCGGCGGGCGGCGGCGGCGACCGCCGGGTTCGAGGAGTGCGCCAGGTGCTCCAGGAGGTGCGGGGGGACGATCGAGCAGAAGACGGGGGAGTGCGGAGTCATGCCCGCAATGTGGCAGTGCGTGAGCTCTCTGTCACTGGTTGCGACGAGGATTGGCGAAATGGAGTGATGCGTCACTGTTCGGGCTTGACGCGGGGGCCGTCCCGCATACTGGAACGGCACGTCCGCCTCCACCGTCCCTGGGCTAAGCTGCGGCACATCATGCGTTTCGGGCTGCTTCTCCTTAGCCGCCGCGGCGAGGGCCTGTAGTCGTAGGCCGACCCCCTCCCCGCGGGACCTGGCGTTGCGTTCGACAGTCGGCCGTCCTTGTTTTTCGGACCCGAGGAGCCCTACGCGATGTCCCAGTCCCCTTTCATCGGTCGCCCCACGCCCGTCACCAACGCGACGCAGCTGCAGAAGCCGTCCGGGATGCCGATCCACAAGTACGGCCGCTACGAGGCCGTGGAGATCCCGGACCGCACCTGGCCGGAGCAGCGGATCACCAAGGCCCCCCGCTGGCTGTCCACCGACCTGCGTGACGGCAACCAGGCCCTGATCGACCCGATGTCCCCGGCCCGCAAGCGCGAGATGTTCGACCTGCTCGTCCGCATGGGCTACAAGGAGATCGAGGTCGGCTTCCCGTCCTCCGGCGAGACCGACTTCGCGTTCGTGCGCTCCATCATCGAAGAGGGCGCCATCCCGGACGACGTCACCATCTCCGTCCTGACCCAGGCCCGTGAGGACCTGATCGAGCGGACCGTGGAGTCCCTGGTCGGCGCGAAGCGCGCCACCGTCCACCTGTACAACGCGACCGCGCCCACCTTCCGCCGGGTCGTCTTCCGCGGCTCGAAGGAGCAGATCAAGCAGATCGCCGTGGACGGCACCCGCCTGGTCATGGAGTACGCGGAGAAGCTGCTCGACGAGCGGACGGTCTTCGGTTACCAGTACAGCCCGGAGATCTTCACCGACACCGAGCTGGACTTCGCCCTGGAGGTCTGCGAGGCGGTCTGCGACGTCTGGCAGCCCGGTCCGGGCCGCGAGATCATCCTGAACCTGCCCGCCACCGTGGAGCGTTCGACGCCGTCCACGCACGCGGACCGGTTCGAGTGGATGTCCCGGAACCTGACCCGCCGCGAGTACATCTGCCTGTCGGTCCACCCGCACAACGACCGCGGCACGGCCGTGGCCGCGGCCGAGCTGGCCGTCATGGCCGGTGCCGACCGCATCGAGGGCTGTCTGTTCGGCCAGGGCGAACGCACCGGCAACGTCGACCTGGTGACCCTGGGCATGAACCTGTTCAGCCAGGGCGTCGACCCGCAGATCGACTTCTCGCAGATCGACGAGGTCCGTCGGACCAGCGAATACTGCAACCAGATGGAGGTCCACCCGCGCCACCCCTACGCGGGCGACCTGGTCTACACCGCCTTCTCCGGCTCCCACCAGGACGCCATCAAGAAGGGCTTCGACGCCATGGAGGCCGACGCGGCCGCCGCGGGCAAGACCGTCGACGAGATCGAGTGGGCGGTGCCGTACCTGCCCATCGACCCCAAGGACGTCGGCCGCTCCTACGAGGCCGTCATCCGGGTCAACTCGCAGTCCGGCAAGGGCGGCATCGCGTACGTCCTGAAGAACGACCACAAGCTGGACCTGCCCCGCCGGATGCAGATCGAGTTCTCGAAGATCATCCAGCAGAAGACGGACACCGAGGGCGGCGAGGTCACGCCGGCCGCGATCTGGGCCGCCTTCCAGGACGAGTACCTGCCGAACCCGGACGACGCGGCGGCCCGCTGGGGCCGCATCCAGCTGCGCTCCGGCCAGACCACCTCCGACACCGACGGCACGGACACCCTGACCGTCGAGGCGGTCGTCGACGGCGTCGACACCGTCCTGTCAGGCTCCGGCAACGGCCCGATCTCCGCCTTCTTCGCCGCCCTGCAGGCGGTCGGCGTGGACGCCCGCCTGCTGGACTACCAGGAGCACACGATGAGCGAGGGCGCCTCCGCGCAGGCCGCCTCGTACATCGAGTGCGCCATCGACGGCAAGGTCCTGTGGGGCATCGGCATCGACGCCAACACGACCCGCGCCTCCCTGAAGGCGGTCATCTCGGCGGTCAACCGCTCCGCGCGCTGACCCGCACCGCGACCACCGCCCCGCACCTCCTCCACGGTGCGGGGCGGTGGCACGGGCCGGGAGCGGTCCACGCCGTCCGCCACCCCGAAGGGTGATCTCACGGTGGCCGGTTCGGCCATCGGGCCCGGTGCGAGCGGCGGCGCGGCGGCCGTCGTTCTCGTCGCCGGAGGCTTCCTGGCCTTCGCAAAGCGCCGCCGCCGCGCCCTCTGGGCGGTGACGTGTCTCGGCCATCTCCACGGCGAAGTCGTGACGGGGTGCTGACGCCACATCAAGGATGTGGCTAACATCACGCCAACGCCGGCAGCGAAGCCGGGCGGTTGAGGAGGTGCGTATGCGGTCTGCCCGGAATCCACGCGGTGCGAAGGTGGGCATCTGCGGAATCCGTACCTCCTGGAACACCGTCGGGGACGGCGAGTTCTTCTGTGAGGAGTGCGGTGGCGACCGGAACTACCGGCGGCGCACCGGCCGCCGCAGGTTCGCCGTCCTGGGGGTCCCCGTCCTGCCCCGGGGCTGTACGGGCCCCGTCGTCGAGTGCGCGGCCTGCCACACGCGCTTCGGTACGGAGGTGCTCGACCACCCGACGACGAGCCGCTTCTCCGCGATGCTGCGGGACGCCGTGCACACCGTCGCCCTCGCCGTGCTCGCGGCCGGCGGCACCGACTCCCGTGAGGCCCTGGACCGGGCCGTGAGCGCGGTCCGGTCCGCCGGCTTCGCCGAGTGCACGGCCGTCCAGCTCGTCGACCTCGTCGAGGCCCTCGCGGCCGACACCGGACGCTTCATGCCCGAGGTGAACCCCGAGGGGACGCTCCTCGCGATCGAGCTCCACGAGGCACTTGAGCCGCTCGCCCCGCACCTGGCGTCCGCCGGGCGGGAGTCGATCCTGCTCCAGGCCGCCCGGATCGCCCTCGCCGACGGCGCCTACAGCCCGGCCGAGCAGGAGGTCCTCGGGACCGTGGGGAACGCGCTCGCGCTCGCTCCCGACGACACCGTCCGCCTCCTCGCCTCGGCGAGGACCGTGTCGTAGGAGCCGTCGCGGCGGCCTACGGGACGATGTTCTGGTTGAGCCGGAACACGTTGTCCGGGTCGTACCGGCGCTTCACGTCCCGCAGCCGGTCCCAGTTCTGGCGGTAGTTGACCCGCACCCGGTCCTGGTCGTCGCTGTCCATGAAGTTGACGTACCCGCCCTCCTGGGTGTGCGGGCGCAGCGCCCTGTCGTAGGCGCGGGTCCAGGCGATGTTCCGCTCCGAGTCCGCCGCGTCGGTCCAGGTGGCGCCGAAGGAGTGCGAGAAGGAGGCGTCCCGGTAGGCGAACGCGGTCTCCCGCGGGCCCACCCGGTGGCAGGCCCCGTCGATCGGGAAGACCGCCGTGTCCGACTCCAGCGACGGCATCGTCGCGCCGTACTCCATGTGCGCCGCGATGGCGCCGTCCGAGAGGTCGCGGCTGAAGTTGCCCTTCCAGTAGTGGTGGAGCCCCGGTGGCAGCTGCTCGTCGAAGAACGTGTTGATCGCCGGGTACGGCATCCGCTCCATGAACCGGCCGATCACCGGGCCGAGTCCGTCCAGGATCGCGAGGACCTTCCCGTCCTCCTTCCCCGGGCCGCTGAAGCACGTGAACGCGGCGCAGATCGGGCGGCCGTGCCAGCGCTCCGGCAGGAACGGCTCCTCGGGGCCGAGTGCCAGGACGAGGATCGAGTTCAGCTCCTCGGGCGCGGCCGTGACCGCCTCCTGCCAGGCACGGGCCACTCCCGCGTCGAGCGGGTAGCAGCTCAGGCCACCGAAGACGTCCGCGACCGGATGCACCCGGAACGCCAGCGAGGTCGCGACACCGAAGTTGCCGCCGCCGCCGCACAGCGCCCAGAACAGGTCCGGATGCCGCTCCGCGTCGCAGGACACCTGGATGCCCTCGGCGGTCACCACGTCGGCCGCGACCAGGTTGTCGCAGCTCAGGCCGTAGCGCCGGGAGAGGTGGCCCATGCCGCCGCCGAGCGTCAGACCGCCGACGCCGGTCGTGGAGATCACCCCGCCGGTGGTGGCGAGCCCGAACGCGTGGGTGGCGTGGTTGAAGTCGCCCCAGGTGGCGCCGCCCTCCGCCCGCGCGACGCGGGCCCGCGGGTCGACCCGGACGCCCCGCATCCGGGACAGGTCGACGACGAGACCGTCGTCCACGGTGCCGAATCCGGCCACGGCGTGGGAGCCGCCGCGCACGGCGAGCGGCAGGTCGTGCTCCCGGGCGTAGAGCACCGCCGCGATCACGTCGGCGGCGTCCACGGCATGGACGACGACGGCGGGACGGCGGTCGTGCAGGGCGTTGTAGACCCGGCGGGACACGTCGTACGACGGGTCGCCACGGGTCACGACGGCGCCGCGCACGGCACCGCGGAGCGTGTCCAGGGGATCGGTGAGGGTGGTCATGGTTCCGGTGTAGCCCCGCGGCCCCGGGGCACGCATCGCCCGAACCGCCCATGGCCGGCGCCTGTCCCGTATGGGCCGTTCGGACCAGGAGCCTGGACCTGGGCGCCTGGCCGGGCCGGGGGGCGGCTCTTCAGATCAGGCCGTGCGCGTACGCGTACGCCGTGGCGGCGGCGCGGGAGCCGACGCCCAGCTTGGCGAAGACGTTGTTCAGATGGCGGGCGACCGTGTGCTCGCTGATCACCAGGGCGCGGGCGATGTCCTTGTTCGTCCCGCCCGAGGCGACGAGCCGCAGCACCTCCGCCTCCCGTGCGGTCAGCCCGCCCGGCAGCCGCCGCCGCGACCCGCCGGAGAGCAGCGCCGCCGCGCGCCGGGCGTCCGGCACCGCCCCGAGGCGCTCGAACACGGCCCGCGCGGTGCCCAGCTCAAGGCGGGCGGCCTCCTCGTCGCCCACCGCCCGGTCCACCGCCGCGAGCAGCATCCGCACCTGCGCGGCCTCGTACGGCACCCGGAGCTCCAGCCACCCGGCGAGCGCCCGCCGCAGCAGGCGCGGCGCGTCACCGCTCCTCTCGGCCAGCGCCACCGAACCGAGCGCCGTGTCGGCCAGGGCCCGAAGGAGCGGTACGTCGCCGGCCAGGGCGTCGAGGTCCGCCGCCGCGTCCGCCGCCCCCGGCACGTCACGGACCGCGAGGGCCACCTCCGTGCGGGCGGCGAGCAGACGAGCCCGGCCCAGGAGGTCGTGCCCGGCGTCACCGCGGCAGGCCAGGGCAAGGTCGACGCCCGCGACCGCCGCGTCCGCCCGGCCCCGCGCGAGGCGCAGCAGGGCGAGGCCCGGCTGCGGGATCCGGCCGAGTTCGTGGGCGTGTCCGTAGGAGACGGCGGCGGCGTCCAGGCGGCCCTGGCGGCGCTGGACGTCACCGGCGGCGTAGTAGGCGGCGGCGGCCGACTCCAGGCAGTCCACCGGCACCTCCCGGCAGGCCTGCCGTGCCTCCGCCTCGGCGAGCGCCCAGACCCCGAGAAGGTCGAGCACCTCGACCCGGTGGGCCCGGCAGACCCCCCGGAACGGGTTCTCGCCGGAGGGCACGGCCATGGGGAGCCGCCCGGGACCGTGGCCGGGGCCCGAGGCGGTGGGAGGCGCAGGGACGGGGGCGGCGGGTGTCATGCCCGTACGGGCGGTGAGGCCGTCGGCCGACTCCGTACGGCCGGCAGGGCCGTCCACCGCTCCCGTACGAGCGTCGGAACCGTCCGCCGCCTCCGTACGGCCGTCGGGCTCGTCGGCCCCCTCCGCAGCGGCCCCCTCCGCGGGGGCCGCCCGGGCGTCCGTCGGCGGGTGGGTCGGCCAGGGCGGGGCGCACCATTCCATCGCCGCGTTCGTCCACTCCACCGCCCGGCCGAAGTCGGCCGCCTCCATGCACTGGGTCAGGGCCAGGCAGTACAGCCAGCCCGTGAACATGCCGCTCAGTTCACCCGCCGACACCGCGCACATCGCGTCGTCGAGGAGTGCGAGGGCGTCGGTCCTGCGGCCGGCCGCGAGGAGGACGCGGGACTCGGCCTGGCGGCTGAGGGCGAGCAGGTCGGGGCTGCCCGAGCCGAGGGCGAGGGCGGTCATCCGGTGGGTCGCGGCCAGGGCGGCCTCGTGGTCGCCGCGCGCCTGGGCCTCCTCGGCGTCGCTCCAGGCCAGGAAGCACTGCTCGGGGCAGTCCGGCAGGTCCTCCAGGTGGTGCCGGGCCCGGTGGAGCCAGCCGGCGGCCGCGGCGGGGCGTCCGAGGCCCAGGTACTCGTAGTGCAGCCACCAGGAGGCGAGCCCGGCGCCCCGGTGGTCGTCGGCCGCCAGACAGGCGGCGTGCGCCCGGAGCCGGGCGGTGACGGACTCGTCGACGTGCCCCGACCACCAGGCGGCGTCGGCGAGGACGGAGAGGTCGTCGGCGGTCAGACCGCGCGAGGGGTGCAGGTCGTGGGCGTGCAGGAGTGCGTACGCCTCGGCCCAGGACTCGCGGGCGGCGGCGTCCCTGGCGCGCTCGACGACATCGGCCGCGCGTGGCGTGGCCGGGGTGTGGATCGTGGGTGCGGACATGGCTCTCGCCTCTTCCCGGTCCTTTCAGGGTAGGACCGGGAAGAGGCGGGGGCCCGCCCGCGGGGGCGTCAGTCGATCGCGCCGCTCGCGCGCAGCATGTCCTCGCGCTCGACGATCTTCACGCGCTCGCGGCCCTGCGGCTCGCCGAGCGCCTTCTCGGCGGCGTCCAGGGCGTACCAGCCCTCCCACGTCGTGTACGTGAGGCCCTTGCCCTCCAGGAAGGACACGACCGCGTCCTCCTCGGGAGCGTCGGGGGTCAGCAGACGCCCCTGGGCGAAGTCCTCCAGGAGGTTCTTCACGGTCTCGTTGGCGTCGCCCTTGGTGTGGCCGATGAGGCCGACGGGGCCGCGCCGGATCCAGCCGGTGACGTAGGTGGAGGCCATGTGCTCGCCGGTCTCCTCGACCACCCGGCCGCCGACGTCCGGCACGGTGCCGCTCGCGGTATCCCAGGGGAGCTTGGGCAGTTCGTCGGAGAGGTAGCCGACCGCGCGGTAGACGGCCTGGACGTCCCAGTCCGTGGTCGCGCCGGTGCCCTTGACGTTCCCCGTGCCGTCCAGCTCGGTGCGCTCGGTGCGCAGGCCGACGACCCGGCCGTCCTCGCCGAGGATCTCGACGGGCGACTCGAAGAAGTGCAGGAAGAGCTTGTGCGGGCGGTCGCCGACGTCGCGGATCGCCCAGTTCTCCAGGGTCTTGGCGACCATGTCGGTCTGCTTGTTCTTGCGGCGCTCGGCGATCGAGCCGTCGTCGTAGTCGATGTCCTCGGGGTTGACGATGACCTCGATGGTGGGGGAGTGGTCCAGTTCGCGCAGCTCCATGGGGCTGAACTTGGCCTGGGCCGGGCCGCGGCGCCCGAAGACGTGGATCTCCAGGGCCTTGTTGGCCTTGAGCCCCTCGTACACGTTCGCGGGGATCTCGGTCGGCAGCAGCTCGTCGCCGGTCTTGGCGAGGATGCGGGCGATGTCGAGGGCCACGTTGCCGACGCCGAGGACGGCGACCTTCTCCGCTTCGAGCGGCCAGGTGCGCGGGACGTCCGGGTGGCCGTCGTACCAGGAGGCGAAGTCGGCGGCGCCGTACGAGCCGTCGAGCTCGACGCCCGGGATGTCCAGGGGGCGGTCGGCCATGGCGCCGGTCGAGAAGACCACCGCGTCGTAGAAGGCGCGCAGGTCGTCGAGGTGCACGTCGGTGCCGTAGTCGATGTTGCCGAACAGGCGGACCTGCGGCTTGTCGAGGACCTGGTGGAGGGCGGTGATGATGCCCTTGATGCGCGGGTGGTCGGGGGCGACGCCGTAGCGGATGAGGCCGAAGGGAGCGGGCATCCGCTCGAAGAGGTCGATGGACACACCCGGCTCGGCGGCGGCCTCGGACTTCAGCAGCGCATCGGCGGCGTAGATTCCGGCGGGGCCGGCGCCGACGATCGCGACCCGGAGGGGGCGGGGCATGACGGGGTTCCCTTCGCAAGCGACGTGGCGGCGAGGCCGCCGACACTTAGGTCACCCTAAATAACGCATCGCGTGGAGTGGTACCCGCCCCCGGTCTATGGACTCATAAGACGAACTTATGACTTCCCCAAGGGTGACTAGGACCCGCTCCCGGCGAGCGCCTCGATCGTCATCAGGACGAGCGACGCGACGCCGCCGAGCCCGCAGACGAGAAGGAACGTCCCCACCTAGATGTCGCCCGAGGGCCACTGCCGTGATGGCGCCGATCGGGACGATGGCGACGGGGTAGACGAAGCCTCCGGCGACGCCGCCGATCACGGACAGGGCGACGACCGTCACGAGGCAGCCGAGGGCATACCACTTGGTCCGGCGCAGGGCCCTCCGGGACCGGCGCGTCCTGAGGGTCCTGAGGACGAGCATGGCGGCGCCGTCGACCTCCTCCTCCGGATCGAGCAGCAGCGAGTTCACGCCGTCGGCGAAGGCGGTCGCCGCCGTCTCGTCCGCGCCGTCGATCCGCTGCACCACCGGCGCGGTTCCGGCCGGAGCCCGGAGTTCGACGGCGACGGACCCTCCATCGGCCCGCACCCGGGCGATGGCCTCGCCGGGGATCGTGAGCTCCTCGCTGGGCCGCTCCAGGAGCAGCCCCTCGGGGGCGGCGCTCAGGACGGTGCTGCCATGGCCCTTGAGGACGGGTAGGGACGCGATGATCGACATGGTCCGGATCGTACGGCCGGCGGCCCTGCGCCGTCAGCCCCGAAAGTGCGGCCGTCATTCTCGCGTCCGGGGGTTCTCGCTCCCCCCGAATACAAGGCGTTGGGCACCGTGCCGATGCCTTTCCACCGCGCCCGTTCGAAAATACCGCCGGTTCGGCAGAAGAGTTCCGCCGACTTCCGGTGATCCTCAATCGGCCGCCCTTGGCCAAGGATTAACTCCCCCGCCCGGTCCCGCAGTTGCCCGGCCTGCGGGTCCGCCGATTCTGCGGATTCCACCCGCCCTGGAGAGGCGAAGCGAGAAATGGATTCAGAAAGGCATACGTTGGTGAGGGAAGACCTCATGAAGGCGACCAGAGGGCTGCTCGTCGAATGGGATGCCGCACGACGGAAACGGCGCGGCTCGCCGCCGCCGCCGCCCTATCGCGGGAGGAGAACCGGTCATGACCGCACTGCCCATCGGGTCGTACGTCGTGGAGATCCGCACCGGGCGGGTCGGGAGGGTCATGGGGCACGAAGGGCCCTACGTCCAGATCCGCCCGCTGGGCGGCGGACGCGAGTGGGACGTGGAGCCGGACGGGGTCCGCGAGGCGACCTCGGCCGAGCGGCTCAGCGCCGCCACGGCCCACGTCAACGCCCGAAGTCGCGGCGAGGTGCCCTGACGGCCCGGGGGCCTCCTCCCGTACGCGAGAATGGGCCCATGAGTCTGTTCCGCGACGACGGCATCGTGCTGCGCACCCAGAAGCTGGGTGAAGCGGACCGCATCATCACCCTCCTCACACGCGGTCACGGACGCGTACGCGCCGTGGCGCGGGGCGTCCGGCGCACCAAGTCGAAGTTCGGCGCGCGACTCGAACCCTTCTCGCACGTGGACGTGCAGTTCTTCGCGCGGGGCAGCGAGCTGATCGGGCGCGGACTGCCGCTCTGCACCCAGAGCGAGACCATCGCCCCGTACGGTGGCGGAATCGTCACCGACTACGCCCGTTACACCGCCGGCACCGCCATGCTGGAGACGGCCGAACGGTTCACCGACCACGAGGGCGAGCCCGCCGTGCAGCAGTACCTGCTGCTCGTGGGCGGCCTGCGGACTCTCGCCCGCGCCGAGCACGCCCCCCATCTGATCCTCGACGCCTTCCTCCTCCGCTCCCTCGCCGTGAACGGCTACGCGCCCAGCTTCGACGACTGCGCGCGATGCGGGATCCACGGGCCCAACCGCTTCTTCTCGGTCGGGGCCGGCGGTGTCATCTGCGGCGACTGCCGGGTCCCCGGAAGCGTCGTACCCTCGGCGGAGGCCATCGGCCTGCTCAGCGCGCTGCTCACCGGCGACTGGGCGACGGCGGACGCATGCGAGCCGCGTCACGTCAGGGAGGGCAGCGGACTCGTTTCCGCCTATCTGCACTGGCACCTGGAGCGCGGCCTGCGCTCGCTGCGGTACGTAGAGAAGAACTAGGAGAGACCACGCCATGGCCATCGCACGACTCCTCGGGCGCCGGCGTCGGGAGTACAGGACTCCCGAGCCGCACCCGTCCGGTGCCCGCCCGCCGAAGCTCCAGCCCGAGTTCGTCCCGGAGCACGTCGCGATCGTCATGGACGGCAACGGCCGCTGGGCCAAGGAGCGCGGCCTGCCCCGCACCGAGGGGCACAAGGTCGGCGCCGAGCAGGTGCTCGACGTGCTCCAGGGCGCGATCGAGATGGGCGTGGGGGCGATCTCGCTGTACGCCTTCTCCACCGAGAACTGGAAGCGATCGCCCGAGGAGGTGCGCTTCCTCATGAACTTCAACCGCGACTTCATCCGCAAGACCCGCGACCAGCTCGACGAGCTCGGCATCCGGGTGCGCTGGGTCGGCCGGATGCCCAAGCTGTGGAAGTCGGTGGCCAAGGAGCTCCAGGTCGCGCAGGAGCAGACCAAGGACAACACCGGGCTCACCCTGTACTTCTGCATGAACTACGGCGGTCGCGCGGAACTCACGGACGCGGCGCAGGCGCTGGCCGAGGACGTGAAGGCCGGCCGCCTCGACCCCGCGAAGATCACCGAGAAGACCATCCAGAAGTACCTCTACTACCCGGACATGCCGGACGTGGACCTCTTCCTGCGGCCCAGCGGCGAGCAGCGCACCTCCAACTACCTGATCTGGCAGAGCGCGTACGCCGAGATGGTCTTCCAGGACGTGCTGTGGCCGGACTTCGACCGCCGCGACCTGTGGCGCGCCTGCGTCGAGTACGCCGAGCGCGACCGGCGCTTCGGCGGCGTCGACCCGGCCGACATGGCCGTCCTCGACAAGGCCTGACGGGCACGTCGTACGGGCCTGACACACGGACCTGACATACGAGGGGGCCCGCGCCGGAATCCTCCGGTGCGGGCCCCCTCGTATGTCAGGTCAGGTCACTTCTCCGCGCAATCCGCGCACGTGCCGAAGATCTCGACCGTGTGCGCCACGTTCACGAAGCCGTGCTCCGCGGCGATCGTCTCGGCCCACTGCTCGACCATCGGGCCCTCCACCTCGACGGCCTTGCCGCAGAGGCGGCAGACCAGGTGGTGGTGGTGGTCGCCGGTCGAGCAGCGCCGGTACACCGTCTCGCCGTCGCTCGTCCGCAGCGCGTCGACCTCGCCCGCGTCCGCGAGGGACTGGAGCGTGCGGTAGACGGTGGTGAGGCCGACCGAGTCACCGCGGTGCTTCAGCATGTCGTGCAGCTCCTGAGCGCTGCGGAACTCGTCCACCTCGTTCAGCGCCGCCGACACGGCGGCCCGCTGCTTGGTCGAGCGCCCTCGTACGGGGGGTCCTGCCGTCACCACGGGGGCCTCCTAGAATGCTTGTCTGCCCCGCCATTCTGCCAGTCCCCCGTGTCACTCCGAGCTGACCGGCTCAGACCTTCACGTCGTCCGTCGGCCGCCGGGTCCCCGGAACCGGTGCGTCACAGCTCTCCGCGCCCGCCTCGGCGGCCCGCGCCCGTCGTCTCGCGAGCGGCGTGGCCAGGAAGGTGAGGAGGACGAAGACCCCGATCGCGTACAGCACGATCGTCGCGCCGGGCGGCACGTCCTGGTAGTACGAGGTGACCGTGCCCGCCAGGGTGACCGTGACGCCGGTCGCCACCGCGAGGACGAAGGTCGCCCGGAAGGACTTCGACAGCTGCTGGGCCGCCGCCACCGGCACCACCATGAGCGCGCTGACGAGCAGCAGGCCGACGACCCGCATGGCGACCGTGACGGTCACCGCGGCCGTGACCGCGATCAGCAGGTTCAGGGCGCGCACCGGGAGGCCGGTGACCCGGGCGAACTCCTCGTCCTGGCTGACCGCGAAGAGCTGGCGGCGCAGGCCGACCGTGACGAGGACCACGAAGGCGGCCAGGACGCCGATCGCGATGATGTCCTCGGACGAGACCGTGGAGAGCGAGCCGAAGAGGTACGAGGTCAGGTTGGCGTTGGAGCCGGTCGTCGAGAGGCTGGTCAGCATGACGCCGCCTGCCATGCCGCCGTAGAAGAGCAGCGCGAGCGCGAGGTCGCCGCGGGTCTTCCCGTACGCCCTGATCAGCTCCATCGCGACCGAGCCGACGACGGCGACGGCGGTCGCCATCCACACCGGGCTGGAGTTCAGGAGGAAGCCGAGTCCGACGCCGGTCATGGCGACATGGCCGATGCCGTCGCCCATCAGCGCCTGGCGGCGCTGGACGAGGTAGACGCCGACGGCGGGGGCGGTGATGCCGACGAGCACGGCGGCGAGGAGCGCGCGCTGCATGAAGGGGAGCTGCAGGATTTCCATGATCAGGTCAGCAATCCGGTACGGATCGGCTCGTCGGCCGCGTGGGGGTGGACGTGGTCGTGCCCCGGCAGCGCGTGCTGGCCGAGGGCCTCGGGCGGCGGTCCGTCGTGGACGACACAGCCGTCACGGAGGACGACCGCGCGGTCGATCAGCGGCTCCAGGGGACCCAGCTCGTGCAGGACGAGGAGGACGGAGGTGCCGCCCGCGACCTGCTCGCGGAGGGTCGACGCCAGGATCTCCTGGCTCGCGAGGTCGACGCCGGCCATCGGCTCGTCCATGATCAGGAGTTCGGGTTCGGAGGCGAGCGCGCGGGCGATCAGGACCCGCTGGTGCTGGCCGCCCGAGAGTGCGGAGACGGAGTCCCCGGCGCGGTCGGCGAGGCCGACGAGGTCGATGGCCCGCTCGACGGCTGCCCGGTCCTGCTTCGTCGACCAGCCGAACCTGCGGCGGGAGAGCCGGCCGGAGGAGACGACCTCGCGGACGGTGGCGGGGACGCCGCTGGCGGCGGTGGTGCGCTGCGGTACGTAGCCGACGCGGGCCCAGTCGCGGAACCGCTTCCGCTCCGTGCCGAACAGCTCGATCGTGCCGCCGGTCAGCGGCACCTGGCCGATGACGGCGCGGACGGCGGTGGACTTGCCGGAGCCGTTGGCGCCGAGCAGGGCGACGACCTCACCGCGGCGGACGGTGAGGTCGACGCCGCGGAGGACGGGCCGGGCGCCGAGGGCCGCGGAGGCACCGCGGACGGAGATGACGGATTCCGGTTCCGGGGCCGCCGGTGTCTGGGCTGCCATGGCTCGTACCTCCTGCTGTGCGGTGATCACTTGGCGCCGAGGGCCTTCTGCAGCGCGGTCAGGTTGGACCGCATGACCTCGATGTAGTCATCGCCCTCGGAGGTGTCCGTGATTCCCTCCAGCGGGTCGAGCACGTCGGTCTTCAGACCGGTGTCGGAGGCGAGGGTCCTGGCGGTCCTGTCGCTCGCGAGGGTCTCGAAGAAGACGGTGGTGACCTTGTCCTGCTTCGCGATGTCCTGGAGTTCCTTGATCCGGGCGGGGCTCGGCTCGGACTCGGGGTCGACGCCGGAGATGCCCTCCTGGTCCAGGCCGTACCGCTCGGCGAGGTAGCCGAAGGCGGAGTGGGTGGTGATGAAGGTCTTCGTCGCGGTGTTCTTCAGGCCGGTCTCGAAGGCGGTGTCGAGGTCGCCGAGCTTCTTCACCAGCGCGTCGGTGTTCTTCTCGTAGTCGGCGGCGTGGTCCGGGTCGGCCTTCTCCAGGGCGCTGCCGACACCCTTGGCGACCTCGGCGTACTTCACGGGGTCGAGCCAGACGTGCGGGTCGGCTCCGGCCTCGGAGGCGTGGTCGTGACCTTCCTCCCCGGCGGCGTGCTCCTCGCCCTCGTGGGCGGGCTCCTCGTGCGCGTGGCCCTCGTGGCCGGCGCCGGTGCCGTGCGCCTCCAGCTTCGTGAGGGTGGCGGCGTCGACCGTGTTCTCGACGCCGGCCTGGGCGATGGCCTCGTCGACGGCGGGCTGGATGCCCTTGAGGTAGAGGACGACGTCGGCCTCGCCGAGCTCGCCGATCTGCTTCGGCTTGAGCTCCAGGTCGTGGGGTTCGACGCCGGGCTTGGTGAGCGTGTTGACGGCCACGTGGCCGCCGCCTATCTGCTCGGCCAGGTACTGCATGGGGTAGAAGGACGCCACCACGTCCAGCTTGCCGCCGCTTCCCCCGTCGGCGGCGTCGGAGCTTCCGGCGCAGGCGGAGAGGGAGACGAGGCCGAGCGCGACGGCTCCGGCGAGGGCGGTGCTGGGTATGAGGCGACGTACGTTCATGACACTCATTTTCAACAAAACTGGAAACGATTGTCAATTGTCGTACATGTGGCGCCGCCCACGCGACCCCCGACCAGGCCCTCGCGCGATCCCCGCACCGAACCGATTTGATACGGGGGGTGCGGGCGCCGGTAACCTGTGGCATTCGCACTTCGTCGTCGTAATGAAGAGAGCACCGTGGCCGCCGACAAGATCGACACCATCGTCAGCCTGAGCAAGCGCCGTGGCTTCGTCTACCCGTGCAGCGAGATCTACGGCGGCCAGCGAGCCGCCTGGGACTACGGACCGCTGGGTGTCGAACTCAAGGAGAACATCAAGCGCCAGTGGTGGCGTTACATGGTCACCGCGCGCGAGGACGTCGTCGGCATCGACTCGTCGGTCATCCTGGCCACGGAGGTCTGGGAGGCGTCGGGTCACGTCGCCACCTTCACCGACCCGCTGACCGAGTGCACCTCCTGCCACAAGCGCTTCCGCGCCGACCACCTGGAGGAGGCGTACGAGGAGAAGCACGGCCGTCCCCCCGAGAACGGCTTCGCCGACCTCAACTGCCCCAACTGCGGCAACAAGGGCACCTTCACCGAGCCCAAGCAGTTCTCCGGCCTGCTCTCCACGCACCTCGGCCCGACCCAGGACACCGGCTCCGTCGCCTACCTGCGTCCCGAGACCGCCCAGGGCATCTTCACCAACTTCGGCCAGGTCCTGCAGACCTCGCGCAAGAAGCCGCCGTTCGGCATCGCGCAGATGGGCAAGTCCTTCCGGAACGAGATTACTCCGGGCAACTTCATCTTCCGCACCCGCGAGTTCGAGCAGATGGAGATGGAGTTCTTCGTCAAGCCGGGCGAGGACGAGCAGTGGCAGGAATACTGGATGGAGCAGCGCTGGAACTGGTACACCGGCCTGGGTCTCCGTGAGGAGAACATGCGCTGGTTCGAGCACCCGAAGGAGAAGCTCTCCCACTACTCGAAGCGCACCGCCGACATCGAGTACCGCTTCTCGTTCGGCGGCAGCGAGTGGGGCGAGCTGGAGGGCGTCGCCAACCGCACCGACTACGACCTGGCCGCGCACTCCAAGGCCTCGGGCGCCAACCTGACCTACCTGGACCAGGAGTCCGGCGAGCGCTGGACGCCGTTCGTCATCGAGCCCGCCGCCGGTGTCGGCCGCGCGATGCTGGCCTTCCTCCTCGACGCGTACACCGAGGACGAGGCGCCGAACGCCAAGGGCGTCATGGAGAAGCGCACCGTCCTGCGCCTCGACCCGCGCCTGGCCCCGATCAAGGTCGCGGTCCTGCCGCTCTCGCGCAACCCGCAGCTCTCCCCGAAGGCCAAGGGCCTCGCGGCGGACCTGCGCCAGAACTGGAACATCGAGTTCGACGACGCCGGCGCCATCGGCCGCCGCTACCGCCGCCAGGACGAGATCGGCACCCCGTTCTGCGTCACCGTCGACTTCGACACCCTCGACGACAACGCGGTGACCGTCCGCGAGCGCGACACCATGAAGCAGGAGCGCGTCTCCCTCGACCAGATCCAGAGCTACCTGGGCAGCCGTCTGCTGGGCTGCTGACCCCGGTCGTACGCACCCGGCGAAGCCCCCGGTTCCGGAACTCGGAACCGGGGGCTTCCCCGTACGGGCCGGGCCCGCGGTGCGCGCCGCGCGGGGGAGACGACCGTCGCGGCGCAAAAGGACGTGCCGGGGGAGGGCGTGCCGGGGTAGCGTCCCCCGCATGTCCTCGTTCTTCCAGATCTACGAGTGAGCGCCGGCCCCGGCTGATCGAGCTCCACCACCGCCCACCTCACTGACGGGAGAACCCCATGGCCAAGCGCAACAACCTCCTCGGCGTCGGCGGACAGCGCAAGAAGCTGTCCCGCGCCGACCAGCACGGCGCCGTCCAGGGCGGCAGCGCCGCCCGCCGCACGGCCGACGAGAAGAAGCAGGAGCTCCTGCAGAAGATGCGCGAACGCGCCCAGGGAGCCGAGAACACCGACACCGACACCGCCGAAGCCGGCGAGGCCGGTCGGAAGTAGTCACCACCGCAGGACGGAGGGCCCGGGGCGCGCGCCGCCCCGGGCCCTTCACCGTCACCGGCCGGTCACGGCGTGCGCGGCCGGTCACTCCGCCGTACGCGAGGGGTTTCCCCGCCGTCCGCGTCCGGCCGGTCCGCGTCCGGCCGGTCCGCGTCCGCCCGGTTCCTCCGCCGTCGGTGCCCGCTACCCCACCGTCCTCGGCAGCCGCAGGGACAGTGCCGCCGTCAGCAGGATCAGGGCCAGTTGGACCAGGAGCGTCACCGTCAGGGCCGTGCCCGAGGTCGTCGGGGCCGAGGCGGTCAGGCTCAGGAAGAGTGAGCCGAGGGTGGCGACGCCGAGGGCCAGGGCCGACTGCTGGGCCGTCACCATGACGCCGCTGCCCACCCCCGCCCGCTCCGGCGGGACCTCGGAGAGCACCACCCGGAACAGCACCGGCAGCTGGAGGCCCTGGCCGAGGCCCGCGATCGCCATGCCGGGGAGCAGCAGCCAGACGGACAGGTCGGGCCAGGCGCGCCGGACCGTCACCGCGAGCAGCCCGATGCCGAGGGCCTGGACCAGACCGCCCGCCGCCACCACGCGCGTGCCCCAGCGCCGGACGAGGCGGGGACCCGCGAGCGAGGCTCCGAAGAAGGCCACCGCCATCGGGGCGAGCGCGAGGCCCGAGACCACCGCGCTCAGTCCCAGGCCCTGCTGGAGGGCCACCGCGATCACGAACACGAAACCGCCGAAACCCATCGCGAGCGGCACGATCAGGACGAGCCCGCGCCGCAGCGAGACCAGGTCGAGCAGGCTCGGCGGGATCAGAGGGGTCCGGCCCGCGAGGTCCGCCCGCAGCTCCACCCGCCAGAACGTCCACACCGCGCACGGGAACACGGCCAGGGCGATCCAGGTCCACAGCGGCCAGCCGGCCGCCCTTCCCTCGGTCAGGGGGACGAGCAGGGCGAGCAGCGCCAGGCCGAGCAGCAGGGTGCCCGACACGTCCACCGGCGCGGGGCGCTCGGACCGGGTCTCCGGGACGGTACGGAGGGCGAGGACCAGGCCCGCCGCCGCCACCGGCACGTTCACCAGGAACACCGCCCGCCAGCCGGAGCCCGCGAGGTCGGCGCTGACGAGCACCCCGCCCAGGATCTGGCCCACCATCATGGAGAGGCCCACGGTCGCCCCGTACAGGCTGAGCGCCTTGGCCCGCCGGGGACCCGACGTCGAGGCGTGGATGGTGGCGAGGACCTGCGGGAGCATCAGCGCCGCCGCGGCGCCCTGCGCCACCCGGGCCGCGACCAGCGTCCAGGCGTCCGGCGCGAGGCCGCAGGCGAGGGAGGTCAGCCCGAAGGCCGCCATGCCGGCGAGGAAGAGCCGCCGACGGCCGAAGAGGTCGCCGAGCCGGCCGCCGAGGACGAGCAGCACGGCGTACGACAGGCCGTATCCGGCGACGACCAGTTCGAGCAGGGCGGGACCCGCGGCGAGGTCGTGGTCGATGGACGGCAGGGCGACGTTGACGACGGAGAAGTCGATCAGCGGAAGGGAGGCGCCGAGCAGGACGGTGAACAGGCCGAGCGGGCCGAGTGCCGGCCCGATGGGGGCCACGGCCGGGGCAGTGGCCCGGGGAGAAGCGGAGGTCGAGGTCACGCCTGCGACGATCCACCGCCGCTCAGCCTGGTACCAGAGCGTCCTTATCCTGGTACGAGCAGTACCTGGCAACGGGCTGCCCGCCCCGGCACCCTGAAGCCGTCGTACGGATCGGGCCGGCCTCCCGGTCCGGCCTGATCGACATGACACCTTCGGGAGCGTGACCACCGCGATGACCGCCGAACCCGAGACGCGACGGCACGAGCTCGCCGCCTTCCTGCGCAGCCGGCGCGAGCGCATCACCCCCGAGCAGGTCGGCCTGCCCCGGGGGCGCCGCCGCCGCACCCCCGGCCTGCGCCGCGAGGAGGTCGCCCACCTCTCCGCCGTCGGCGTCACCTGGTACACCTGGCTGGAGCAGGCCCGGGACATCCAGGTCTCCCCGCAGGTCCTCGACGCCCTCGCCGGCGCGCTGCTTCTCGACCCGACCGAGCGCAGCCACCTGTTCGCCCTCGCGGGACAGCCCGACCCGCACCCCGGCGCGCCCTCCCCGGCGGTCACCCCCGCGCTGCGGGCGCTCCTGGAGCAGCTGGAGCCCGTCCCCGCCGCCGTCCAGAACAGCCGGTTCGACTTCCTCGCCCACAACCGGACCTTCGGGCGCCTCTTCCGCGACCTGGACGCCCTGCCCCGCGAGGACCGCAACTCCCTCTGGCTCGCCTTCACCGACGACGACTTCCGGGCCGCGGCCACCGATCTGCCGGAGCTCCTGCCCCTCCTCGCCGGGAAGCTCCGCGCCTCCATGGCCGATCACCTGGCCGAGCCCGCCTGGAGGGCGCTCGTACGGCGGCTCGAAGAGGCCTCGGCGGAGTTCCGCGAGATCTGGGCCCGGCACGACGTGGTCGCCCCGGGCGGGCGCACCAAAATCGTCCGCAACGCGCACGTGGGCCTGCTCAGGTTCGAGCACACCAACCTCTGGCTCGGCCCGACCGCCGGACCTCACCTGGTCACCTACGTCCCCGTCGACGACGAGACCAGGGCCGGCGTGGAACGGCTCCTGGACATCGTCGTCCGCGAGCAGGCGGGCCCCCCGGCTGTGAGCTCGGCCATGCGTGGGCCGTACGGCTGACGGAAGTCTCCCGGGGTGCGGGACAATGGGGCCCATGACCGCGTTCACCCCTCTCGCCATCGGCCCGCACATCGTGCAGCCCCCGGTGGTGCTCGCCCCCATGGCCGGCATCACCAACGCCCCCTTCCGTACCCTCTGCCGCGAGTTCAGCGGCGGCAAGGGGCTGTTCGTGAGCGAGATGATCACGACGCGCGCCCTGGTCGAGCGCAACGAGAAGACGATGCAGCTCATCCGCTTCGACGCGACGGAGCAGCCGCGCTCGATCCAGCTGTACGGGGTGGACCCCGTGACGGTCGGCAAGGCCGTGCGGATGATCGTCGACGAGGACCTGGCCGACCACATCGACCTGAACTTCGGCTGCCCGGTCCCCAAGGTGACGCGGAAGGGCGGCGGCTCGGCCCTGCCCTACAAGCGGCCGCTGCTGCGGGCGATCCTGAACGAGGCCGTGACGGGCGCGGGCGACCTGCCGGTCACGATGAAGATGCGCAAGGGCATCGACGACGACCACATCACGTATCTGGACGCGGGCCGGATCGCGGTCGAGGAGGGCGTCACGGCGATCGCCCTGCACGGCAGGACCGCCGCCCAGCACTACGGAGGCACCGCCGACTGGGACGCGATCGCGCGCCTCAAGGAGCACGTGCCGGAGATCCCGGTGCTCGGCAACGGCGACATCTGGTCGGCCGACGACGCCCTGCGGATGATGCGCGAGACGGGCTGCGACGGTGTGGTCGTCGGGCGCGGCTGCCTCGGCCGGCCGTGGCTGTTCGCGGACCTGGTGGCGGGCTTCGAGGGCACCGGTGCCTACGCCCAGCCCGGTCTGCGGGAGGTCGCGGACGCGATGGTGCGGCACGCGCGACTGCTCGGTGAGTGGCTGGGTGACGAGGCACGCGGTGTCATCGACTTCCGCAAGCACGTGGCCTGGTACCTGAAGGGCTTCGCGGTGGGTTCCGAGATGCGCAAGAAGCTGGCGGTCACCTCGTCGCTGGACGAGCTGCGCGCTCAGTTGAGCGAGCTGGACCTGGATCAGCCGTGGCCGGCGGGTGCGGACGGCCCTCGGGGCCGTACGTCCGGAAACAACCGGGTTGTCCTGCCGGACGGCTGGTTGAAGGACCCTTACGACTGCGCGGGAGTCAGTGAGGACGCCGAGCTGGACACGTCCGGCGGCTGAGATTCGGTCTTTCCGGGGGAGTGATCCTCGCCACCCTTGAGGGGGTGGGTGCTCAGATGAGCAGGTTACGGAAGGCTGTACTGCCTGAAAGGGTGGCACCCGGTGCCACCCTTTCAGCGTTCAAGACTTGAACGCAAGTGCTCGAATGTGCGCTCAGATGAGCTGCTTGCCTCTGTTTTCGGTCATCCCGCCTTCGGGGCGTAAAAGCGGAAGCTACTTCTCGGTTACTTTCGAAGTGCTGGCGGACGGGTGGTTAAGGCCACGTGACCGCTAGGCGTACCTCCCCAGAAGCCTTCGATCTGGGTATGTTCCTCGCCGTCAGGGCAGCCAACCGAGTCATCGAGGAGTCGGGACCCGTGTCGGAAAACAATGATCAGAAGTTCGTGTACGACTTCACCGAGGGCAACAGGGACCTGAAGGACCTGCTCGGTGGCAAGGGCGCGAACCTGGCCGAGATGACCAACCTCGGTCTGCCGGTCCCCCCCGGGTTCACGATCACCACCGAGGCGTGCAAGGTCTACCTCGAGAGCGGCTCGGAGCCCGTGGCGCTCCGCGACGAGGTGTCCGCCCACCTCGACGCTCTCGAACGGAAGATGGGCAAGAAGCTCGGCCAGGCCGACGACCCGCTGCTCGTCTCCGTCCGCTCGGGCGCCAAGTTCTCCATGCCGGGCATGATGGACACGGTCCTCAACATCGGTCTCTCCGACGAGTCCGTCGTCGGCCTCGCCCGCCAGGCCGACAACGAGCGCTTCGCCTGGGACTCGTACCGGCGGCTCATCCAGATGTTCGGCAAGACCGTCCTCGGTGTCGACGGCGAGCTCTTCGAGGACGCCCTCGACGAGGTCAAGGCCGCGAAGAAGGTCGCCAGCGACACCGACCTCGACGCCGCCGACCTGAAGAAGGTCGTCAAGCAGTTCAAGAAGATCGTGAAGACCGACACCGGCCGCGACTTCCCCCAGGACCCGCGTGAGCAGATGGACCTCGCCATCGAGGCCGTCTTCAACTCCTGGAACACCGACCGCGCGAAGCTGTACCGCCGTCAGGAGCGCATCCCCGGCGACCTCGGCACCGCCGTCAACGTCTGCTCGATGGTCTTCGGCAACCTCGGCCCGGACTCCGGCACCGGCGTCGCCTTCACCCGCGACCCCGCCTCCGGCCACCAGGGCGTCTACGGCGACTACCTGCAGAACGCGCAGGGCGAGGACGTCGTCGCCGGCATCCGCAACACCGTGCCGCTGGCCGACCTCGAGTCGATCGACAAGACGTCCTACGACCAGCTGATGCACATCATGGAGACGCTGGAGACCCACTACAAGGATCTCTGCGACATCGAGTTCACCATCGAGCGCGGCCAGCTCTGGATGCTCCAGACCCGGGTCGGCAAGCGCACCGCCGGTGCCGCCTTCCGCATCGCCACGCAGCTCGTGGACCAGGGTCTGATCGACGAGGCCGAGGCGCTCCAGCGCGTCACCGGCGCGCAGCTGGCCCAGCTGATGTTCCCCAAGTTCGACGAGAACGCGAAGGTCGACCAGATCGGGCGCGGTATCGCCGCCTCCCCGGGTGCCGCCGTCGGCAAGGCCGTCTTCGACTCGTACACCGCCGTCAAGTGGTCCCGGTCGGGCGAGAAGGTCATCCTGATCCGCCGCGAGACCAACCCGGACGACCTGGACGGCATGATCGCCGCCGAGGGCATCCTCACCTCCCGCGGCGGCAAGACCTCGCACGCCGCCGTCGTCGCCCGCGGCATGGGCAAGACCTGTGTCTGCGGCGCCGAGGAACTCGAGGTCGACACCAAGCGCCGCCGGATGACCACCTCGGACGGCCAGGTCGTCGAGGAGGGTGACGTCGTCTCCATCGACGGCTCCACCGGCAAGGTCTACCTCGGTGAGGTACCGGTCGTACCGTCGCCGGTCGTCGAGTACTTCGAGGGCCGGATGCACGCCGGCGCCGACGACGCCGACGAGCTCGTCGCCGCCGTCCACCGGATCATGGCCTACGCGGACCGCGTCCGCCGCCTCCGGGTCCGCGCCAACGCCGACAACGCCGAGGACGCCAACCGCGCCCGCCGCTTCGGCGCCCAGGGCATCGGCCTCTGCCGCACCGAGCACATGTTCCTCGGCGAGCGCCGCCAGTTCGTCGAGCGGCTGATCCTCGCGGACACCGACGCCGAGCGCGACCAGGCCCTGGAAGCCCTGCTGCCGCTCCAGCAGACGGACTTCGTCGAGCTGTTCGAGGCCATGGACGGGCTGCCCGTCACGGTCCGGCTGCTCGACCCGCCGCTGCACGAGTTCCTGCCCGACATCACCGAGCTCTCGGTACGCGTCGCCCTCGCGGAGTCCCGCAAGGAGCCGCACGAGAACGACCTGCGCCTGCTCCAGGCCGTCCACCGGCTGCACGAGCAGAACCCGATGCTGGGTCTGCGCGGTGTCCGTCTCGGCCTGGTCATCCCCGGCCTGTTCACCATGCAGGTCCGGGCGATCGCGGAGGCCGCGGCGCAGCGCATCGACGCCAAGGGCGACCCGCGCGTCGAGATCATGATCCCGCTCGTCGGCACCGTCCAGGAGCTGGAGATCGTCCGCGAGGAGGCCGAGCAGGTCATCGCGGAGGTCCAGGCCCGTACCGGTGTGGAGCTGAAGCTGGCGCTCGGCACCATGATCGAGCTGCCGCGAGCCGCCGTGACCGCGGGCCAGATCGCCGAGGCCGCCGAGTTCTTCTCCTTCGGCACCAACGACCTGACCCAGACGGTGTGGGGCTTCTCCCGCGACGACGTGGAGGCCTCGTTCTTCACCGCGTACCTGGAGAAGGGCATCTTCGGCGTCAGCCCGTTCGAGACCATCGACAAGGACGGTGTCGGCGCGCTCGTGCGCAGCGCCGTCGAGGCCGGCCGGGCCACCCGCCCCGACATCAAGCTCGGTGTCTGCGGTGAGCACGGCGGCGACCCGGAGTCGGTGCACTTCTTCCACGAGGTGGGCCTCGACTACGTCTCCTGCTCGCCCTTCCGGATCCCGGTGGCACGCCTGGAGGCAGGTCGCGCGGCGGCCGGGTCCAAGGGCAGCGACAGCCGCTGACCCCGCATGCCCCCGGTTCGGGAGTGGCGGTCGGGCCCTCCTGAACCGGGGTTCAGGAACGGTCGCGGATCCTGCTGAACCCCCGTTCAGCAGGGGATTCACCGGAACCACCGGGGCCGCCGTCGGTCATCTCCCACCCTCACCGGCGGGCGGCGGCTCCGGCACCAAGAGAGACGGGACGGACACCTTTGTGCGGAGGTGTCCGTCCCGTCGTTTTGATTTTGGGCGGACGTGAGTTCTCGTTCAATTGGGCCCGATTGAATTATTGGCCGTTGAACTTTCCCGTTTCTTCGGCAAAGAACGGAGCGGGCGCGGCCTCCGGATCCCCACCCGGAGGCCGCGCCCTTTACCGATGCCGGGCAGGTGAGCCGCAACCCTCGCCGACCGCCGCCGGACGGGCAAAGCCCCCCACGGTCTCCACCACGTCACCTCGGTCCTGAAGGTTTCCTGCCCGACCCGCACAGCTTTTCGTTTCCGCCCCGATTGCCGCGATGCTTTTCAACTGTGGCTGAAACACCCTGGTAACGTGCAGTGATGCTGTGCATACTCGTTGTCGGGGGTGGTTGCGAGTGCACAGGTGGGGACGTCATGCTGCGGATTCATTTCACCGGAAACGACCTGGCGGGGGTGCGGACGGCAGCCCGGCCGGACGTTCTGTGGGAAACGATTCTGAGCTTTCACCGTTTAAGGGACCGGCGCGGCTCCGTCGTCTACGGAGAATGGCGCTCCGAAACCAGGATGCGGCTGAGCGGTGAGACCCGGCTGCTCGCCGCGCTCGTCCCCAGCCGCGGCTATTTCCCCGACTTCCTGACGCCCGCCGAGGGCGTCCACGGACTCGACGAGGGCCTCCAGGCGATCCGTGCGACCGACGCCGGACGGCTGCGCGCCGAGCTCTCGCTGCTCGCCGCGGACCGGTCGGGCGGCCGGACCGTCCCCCACTCGCTCCGTGCCCTCGCCGACGGTGGCGCGGAGCCCTTCGACCGGCTCGTGGGGGCCCTGCGGAGCTATCACCGGGCGGCGGTCGAGCCGTACTGGCCGCACATCAGGGCCCGGGTCGAGGCCGACCGCGCGTGTCGCGGCCGGGCGCTCCTGGACGGCGGCGCGGACGAACTCCTCGCCTCGCTGCCGCCGATGCTGCGCTGGCGCGCGCCCGTCCTGGAGGCCGACTACCCGGTCGACCGGGACGTCCACCTCGACGGGCGGGGGCTGCTGCTCCAGCCCTCGTACTTCTGCCGGGGGACCCCGGTCGTGCTGCGTGACCCCGCGCTGCCGCCGGTCCTCGTCTACCCCGTCACCCACGGCGAGGCGCCGACCGTACGGGCCCCGGGCGGCTCCTCGCTCGCCAAGCTCGTCGGCCAGACCCGCTCCACCGTCCTGCACGCCATCGGCGACGGCGGTACGACCAGCGAGCTGGCCCGCAGGGCCGGGGTGTCGCTCGCCTCGGCCAGTCAGCACGCGGGCGTCCTGCGCGAGGCCGGGCTGATCGCGACCCTGCGCCACGGCAACGCGGTCCTGCACACGCTCACGCCGCTGGGCGCCGCCCTGCTCGGCGGCGCCCACCGGACGGTGGACATGCGGTGCTACGCGCGGAACGGGCCCGTCACCTCGTAGGTGATGCCGCCGGAGGAGCTGCCGCTCGTGCCCCGCTGGCTGGAGAAGTACAGCCGCTTGCCGTCGGGGGAGAAGGCGGGGCCGCAGATCTCGGAGGAGGACTGGCCGGTGATCCGCAGGAACGGCGCGACGACGTCGTCCGGGGTGATGACGCAGATCTCCATGTTGCCGCCGTCCTCGGCGACGAACAGGTCGCCGGAGGAGGTGCCGGTGACGTTGTCGACACCGGTGAGCGGGGCGCCGCCGCCGGAGACGAGCGAGTCGTCGTAGGCCAGCTCGTAGGTGCCGGCGGCGAGGTTGACCTGCCAGACCCGGTTGTCGCCCTTGGTGGTGAACCAGACGGTGTCGTTCGCGTAGTAGCAGCCCTCGCCGCCGCTGAAGCGCTTGGCGCCGGAGACCTGGTTGCGGGTAGTGGTCGGGGAGCCGTCCGGGTCCGGCACGTTCTGCCAGGTGAACGTGCCGGAGGTGCCCGTGCCGGCCTTGAAGACCTGGAGGGTGCCGGAGGAGAGGTCGCCCCAGGTGGTCGGGAGGAACCGGTAGAAGCAGCCGTCCGTCTCGTCCTCGGTCAGGTAGATCGCCTTGCGGACCGGGTCGGCCGCGGCGGCCTCGTGCTTGAACCGGCCCATCGCGTCGCGGCGGTAGCTGGTGCCGCCCCACGGGTTCGACTCGTAGACGTAGCCGAGGGAGACCTCCTCGCAGGAGAGCCAGGTGTTCCACGGGGTGGCGCCGCCCGCGCAGTTCTGCCGGGTGTTGGAGAGGATGCGGTAGGCGCCGGTGACGGTGCCCGCCGAGTTGAACTTCACCGCGCTCGCGCCGCCGCCCGGGTTGATCTCCGAGTTGGACACGTAGATCCAGCCGGTGCCGTCGACGAAACAGGCGCCGCCGTCGGGGGCGTTGTGCCAGGTGTACGAGGTGCCGGCCACGGTCTGGCCGGACCGGGCGATGATCCGGCTGGTGAACCCGGCGGGCAGCTGGATGCCGTTGGCGTTCGCCGCACCGAGCGCCCCGTAGGGGCCGGCGCCGGGCTGGGCGGGGGCGGCGAAGGCCGCGCCGTGCCACAGGCTGCCGCCGAAGGCGGCGGCCGACGTGCCGATGACCGCTCCACGCAGGAAACTGCGTCGCTCCACGTCTCACTCCTGAGAAGGGTGGTGAACCGCCCCGCCACGCCGGTCGGCGGCGGGGTCGCGCTTCCGGAACCTAGGAGTACGGAGTTGACTGTGCATCAACAAGCGGTGAAGGGGAAGCGGCGGGTACGGGGCGGGTGGAGCACCCGTCGGGATCCCGCCACGGACGTCGACGCGAGGACCTTCGGCACTTGGGGAGCCGGGCGCCCGCGGGGACACTGGGGGCATGCGTGCCACCCGGGACATCAGTGACCGCGACGACCTCGACGTACTGCTGCGCCGCTTCTACACGGCGGCCTTCGCCGACCCGCTCATCGGGCCCTTCTTCACCGAGATCGCCGGCACCGACCTGGAGGCCCACCTGCCCCGGATCACCGACTTCTGGGAGCGGGCCCTCCTCCGTACCGCCGCCTACGGGCGTGACGCCTTCGCCCCGCACGCGGCCCTCCACTCCGCGCGCCCTCTCACCGCCGCCCACTTCGGCCGCTGGGTCCAGCTCTGGCACGCCACCGTCGACGGCCTCCACACCGGGCCGCGGGCCGAGCGGGCCAAGGAGCAGGGCGAGCGGATCGCCCTCGCCCTGCTGCGACGGCTCGGCGGGCCGGGGGCGCGGACCGGCGGCGGCAGCGGGGGATTCGTCCCCCTGGCGGCACTGCGGCTGCGCTCGGTGGTCTGAGCGGGAGAATCGTCGGACGGGAGGAATCATTCGAGGAATCGCCGGGGGAGCGATGAGTTCCGGGCGGGGCGCCCGTCCTCCCTGTGACAAGCGCCGGAACGCGTCGAGCGAGCCGGACCGAGGGAAGAGAGAGCACACCATGGCCCCGCAGACGATCTTCGTGAACCTGCCCGTGAAGGACCTCGACGCCAGCAAGGCCTTCTTCGGGAAGCTCGGCTACTCCGCCAACCCGCAGTTCAGCGACGACACGGCCGCGTGTGTCGTCATCAGCGACACGATCTTCGCGATGCTCCTCACCGAGGAGAAGTTCGCCTCCTTCACGGCCCCCGGCAAGGAGATCTCCGACGCGACCAGGGCCACCGAGGTCCTGCTCACCCTGAGCGCCGAGAGCCGCGAGAAGTGCGACGAACTGGCGGACGCCGCCCTCGCCGCCGGCGCCACCCCGGCGAAGGAGCCGATGGACCTCGGCTTCATGTACGGCCGTTCCTTCACCGACCTGGACGGCCACCACTGGGAGCTGTTCTGGATGGACCCGGCGGCCACCCAGGGCTGAGCCCCGGTGTCAGGCGGAGACGCCGCCGTCGATCACCAGGTCGGTGCCGACGGCGGAGCCCGCCGCGTCCGACGCGAGGTAGAGCACCGCCGCCGCCACCTCGGCGGCGGACGAGATCCGTCCCAGGGGTGACTGCTCCTTCATCCGGACCTCCCGCTCGGCCTCGGTCTCGCCGGGCAGCAGCGACATGCTGGACTCCGAGGCGCCCGGGCTGACCGCGTTGATGCGCACCCCGTCGGCGATGTGGTCCAGGGCCGCCGCCCGGGTCATCGCCGAGACGGCCGCCTTGGAGACCTGGTAGCCGAAGACCCCGGGGACCCGGACGTGCGGGCCCAGGTTGGACGCGATGTTCACGATCGCCCCGCCGCCGTGCGCCCGCATGTGCGCGATCTCGGCCTGGAGGGCGTGCAGCACCCCCGTGACGTTGATGTCGAGCAGCGTCCGCCAGTCGTCCAGGGGGAAGTCGGCGGCGCTGTGACCGCCCCGGAACACCCCCGCGTTGTTGACGGCCACGTCGAGACCGCCGAAGACCTCGACGGTACGCCGGACAAGGTCCCGGGTGGACTCGGCGTCGGCCACGTCGGCGGTGACGGCGGCGGCGGTGCCCCCGGCGGCCTCGATCAGGGCGACCGTCGCGTCGAGGGGTCCGGCGGTGCGGCCGGCGACGGCGACCTTCGCGCCCTCGGCGGCGAAGGCGAGCGCGATGGCCCGGCCGAGACCGGAACCGGCCCCGGTGACGAGGACGACGCGGTCGGTGAAGCGTGCGGACATGAGATGACTCCCTGGGAGATGCGGTTGCTTGTGCGGGCTACGCGCCCGAGGTGCTGACGCGACCCGGTTGCTTCGAGCGGATCGTGACGGCGGCGAGAGCGGCGAAGAGGGCGGCGGCGACCGCCAGCGACACCGCGTCGCCGCCCAGGGTGAGCAACGCGGCGAGGACCACGGTCGGCCCAAGTTCCATCGCCGTGTTGAGGACGCCGCCGGCGAGCCCCGCCCGGTGCGCCGGGACGCCGTCGGTGGCCAGGACGGCGGCGCCCGCGAAGGACAGGGCGCCGCCGGCCGGCAGCAGGAGCAGCCCGGGAAGCAGCCCGTACGCGTACGGGACGGAGGCGTCGAAGCCGGTCGCGGCGAGGAGTCCGAGGCCCGCCGCCGCCGTACCGAGTCCGGCTCCGGTCACCCGCCCGGGGCCGTACCGCCCGATCAGCGGGCCCGCGAGGCGTCCCGAGGCGAGGAGGGCCGCCGCGAAGGGGACGAAGGCGGCGGAGGTGCGCAGTTCGTCCCAGCCGCGCTCCTGCTGGAACGAGAGGGAGAGCAGGATGAAGACCGTGGCCGTGCCGGCCGCCGTGAGGCCGATCGCGGCGAGGCCCAGGGCGCGGCGGCCGTCCCGCAGGAAGTCGGGGGGAAGCAGCGGGTCGGCGGTCCGCCGCTCCAGGGCGCCGAAGGCGGCGAGCAGGGCGATCCCGGCGAGGAGGGGGAGCAGGACCGGGGCGGAGACCCACGGGTGGGCGTCGGTGAGCACGAGGCCGAGGCTGGCGAGCGTGATGCCGCCGGTGGCGAACAGGGCGCCCGGCAGGTCCAGGGTCCGGCCCCGGCCCGGCAGCGTCGCGGGCAGCAGCCGGGGCGCGAGGAGGAGGGCGGCGAGGGTCGCCGCGACCGGGACGGCGAAGGTGCCGCGCCAGGAGGTGGCCGCCGCGATCGCCCCGGAGAGCAGGTTCCCGGCGGTCGCGCCGAGCACGGAGAGACCGCCCCAGGTGGCCATCGCCCTGCCGTACGCGGCCGGTTCGGGGAACAGGGGCCGGAGCAGGGCCATCGCGGCCGGGGCGACGAGCGCCGCGCCGACGCCCTGGCCGAACCGGGCGGCGAGCAGCGCCTCGTACCCGGGGGCGAGCGGGGCGAGGGCGGAGGCGGCGCCGAAGACCAGGAGTCCGGTGGTGAGGATCCGGCGCCCGCCGTAGCGGTCGGCGAGCCGCCCGCCGAGGAGGAGCAGTCCGGCGAAGGTCAGTCCGTAGGCGGCGCTCAGCAGGATCAGGTCGGCGCGGTCGAGACGGAGTTCGGAGCCGATGCGGGGGAGGGGGACGGCGAGGGAGGCGAGGGTGAAGATCAGTGTCATCTGTACGCCGCCGAGCAGGGCGAAGCCGTACCGGGCGGGCCGCCGGTGGCCCCCCGTCGCCCGTACCGGGCCCCTGTCGGGCTCCTCCCGCCCCTTCGCGGTCGTCGCGTCAGCCTGTGTGGCCGCCATGCCGCCCCACCCCCCTTGAATTTGACCGTACGTTCCAATATGAGGTCCGAAAAGAGGGCGCCCCGGGGGCGCCCGTTCCTCAGTCCAGCAGGCTCAGTGCCTGTTCCGCCGCGTCCCTGACCCTGGCCGGGTCGCTGGACGCCTTGCCCACCACGCGGATGCCCTGGAGCAGGACCAGGAGCATCCGGGCCAGGGACCGCGGATCGCGCCCGGCCGGGAGCTCGCCCCCGGCGCGGGCCCGGGCGAGCGCCGCGTACAGGAGCGTCTCCACCTGCTCCCAGCTGAGCTCGACCCGACGCGCCACCGCCGGGTCGTGCGGCCCGAGTTCCGCCGCCGAGTTGGTGACGAAGCAGCCGTTCAGGCGCTCCCCCTCCGTCGTCGCCTCGGTGGCGAAGCGGCGGACGAGCGCCCGGACGGCCGGCAGGGCCGGGCCCGGCGCGGACAACTCCTCGACGAGCCGCGGGTCGCGGGTCTCCAGGTAGCGGTCCATGGCCTTCAGGTACAGCTCGTGCTTGTTCCCGAAGGTCGCGTAGAGGCTGGCGCGGCCGATGCCGAGGTGCTCCACGAGGTCCGACATCGCCGTCGCCTCGTAGCCGCGCGCCCAGAACAGCTCAAGGGCTGCCTGGAGCGCGGCGTCCGGATCGAATTCCTTGGTCCTGGCCACGAGGAGACCGTACGATCATCTGGAACGATCGGTCAAGTCACTTGGTGCGGACGGGATACACCGCCACCGCCACCTCGTCGTCGTCCAGGCACCGCCCCGTCTCCAGGTCGAAGCGCTGCTTCAGGAGCGGCGAGGCCACGAACGGCCCTCCGTCCGCCGAGCCGACGAGCCCCCGGGACAGCACCTGCGCCCCCGAGAACGGGTCACGGTTGTCGATCGCGTACAGCCGCCCCGACCGGTCCCGGAAGACCGCCGCCTGCCGGCCGTCCGGCAGCAGCACCGCCACGCCCCGGCCCGGCGTCAGCCGGGACTCCTCGCAGACCGTCACCCAGGAGCCTGGGGCGGGGGAGAGTTCGAGTGTCGTCGTGAGAGACGGGAGAGTCGTCGTCATCGGGAGGAAGCCCCTTCCAGCGTGCTGTTCGTCCTGCCGAGCGTCAGGATCGTGAGGTCCGGCTTGATCTGGTCGCGCTCCGGCACGAACCGGACCGTGGGGTCCGGCGCGTCCGGCGCGTTCACGAAGGAGACGAAGCGCCGCAGCCGCTCCGGGTCGTCCAGCGTCTGCGCCCACTCGTCCTGGTAGCCGGCGACGTGCGCCGCCATCAGCGCCTCCAGCTCGTCGCAGAGCCCGAGCGAGTCGTGCACCACCACGTCCTTGAGGTGGTCCAGGCCGCCCTCCAGGCGCTCCAGCCACGTCGACGTCCGCTCAAGGCGGTCCGCCGTCCGGATGTAGAACATCAGGAACCGGTCGATCAGGCGCACCAGTTCGGCGTCCGACAGGTCCTGCGCGAGCAGGTCCGCGTGGCGCGGGGTCGCGCCGCCGTTCCCGCCCACGTACAGGTTCCAGCCGTTGGCCGTGGCGATGATCCCGAAGTCCTTCGACTGGGCCTCGGCGCACTCGCGGGCGCAGCCGGAGACCGCCGACTTGAGCTTGTGCGGGGCGCGCAGGCCCCGGTAGCGCAGCTCCAGCTGGATCGCCATCTTCACCGAGTCCTGGACGCCGTAGCGGCACCAGGTCTGCCCGACGCAGGACTTCACCGTGCGCAGCGACTTGCCGTACGCGTGCCCCGACTCGAAGCCCGCGTCCACCAGCCGGGTCCAGATCGCCGGGAGCTGGTCCACCCGGGCGCCGAAGAGGTCGATCCGCTGGCCACCCGTGATCTTCGTGTAGAGGCCGAAGTCCCGGGCCACCTCGCCGATCACGATGAGCTTGTCCGGGGTGATCTCACCGCCGGGGATGCGCGGCACGACCGAGTAGGAGCCGTTGCGCTGCATGTTGGCGAGGAAGTGGTCGTTGGTGTCCTGGAGGGAGGCCTGCTCGCCGTCGAGGATGTACCCGCCGACGCCGAGCGTCGGGGCGAGCGACGCGATGATCGAGCCGACGGTCGGCTTGCAGACCTCACAGCCCTCACCGCCCTGCGCCTCCGGCCGCCCGTGCGAGTCGAGCAGCGCCGCGAACGAGGCGATCCGCAGGGTGCGGGCGATCTCGTACAGCTCGCTCCGGGTGTACGAGAAGCAGCCGCAGAGCCCCTTGTCCTTCGCCGCCGGCAGCAGCTTCTCGATGGTCTTCACACAGCTGCCGCAACCCGTACCGGCCTTGGTGCACTTCTTCACCTCGGCCAGCGAGGAGCACTGGCCGATCGCGTGCTTCGTCACGTTGTGGCAGGAGCAGATCACCGCGTCGTCCGGCAGCGCCGAGGGACCGAGCGCCACCGGCGCGCCGACCCCCGCCGGAAGCACCAGCTGCTCGGCGGAGACGGGCGGCACGGTACCGGTCAGCGGCCGCAGGAGACCGTACTGCTCGGCGTCACCGACGAGGACACCGCCGAGCAGCACCCCGTCCTGGGACATCACCAACTTCTTGTAGACACCCGAGCGGGAGTCCGAGTACACGACGTCGAGGCAGCCCTCGGCCGTGCCGTGCGCGTCACCGAAGGAGGCGACGTCCACACCGAGCAGCTTCAGCTTCGTCGACAGGTCGGCGCCCGTGAAACCGTCGACAGTCCCGTCCGTCTCCTCGGCGATCGCCGCCGCCGCCGTCTGCGCCATCTCGTAGCCCGGTGCCACCAGGCCGTACACCCGGCCGTCGGAGGCCAGCGCGCACTCGCCGATCGCGAACACAGCGGGGTCGGACGTGCGGCACAGCTCGTCGACCGCGATGCCGCCGCGCTCCCCGACGGTCAGGCCGCAGTCGCGGGCCAGCTGGTCCCGGGGCCGTACACCGGCCGAGAACACCACCATGTCCGTGGCCAGCTCGGAGCCGTCCGACAGCCTCATGCCCGTCACGGTGCCGTCCGCCGTCACGACCTCCTGCGTGCCCGTCCCCGTGTGGACGGTCAGACCCATCCGCTCGATCGTGCGGAGCAGCGCGGCGCCGCCGCCCTCGTCGACCTGCACCGGCATCAGACGCGGCGCGAACTCGACGACATGGGTGTCGAGCCCGAGGCCCTTCAGCGCGCCCGCCGCCTCCAGGCCGAGCAGACCGCCGCCGACGACCGCGCCGGTCGTCGCCGTCTTCGCGTACTCCTCGATCGCGAGCAGGTCCTCGATCGTGCGGTACACGAAGCAGCCGCGGGCGTCCTTGCCGGGCACCGGCGGCACGAACGGGAACGAGCCGGTGGCCAGGACGAGCGAGTCGTACGCGAAGACCCGACCGGAGCGGGCGGTGACCGTCCGGGCCTCCCGGTCCACCGACTCCGCCGCGTCACCGACGTACAGCTCGATGCCGTGCTTCTCCATGAAGCCCGCCTCGACCATCGACAGGTCGTCGGGCGTCTTCCCGGAGAAGTACGAGGTCAGCTGCACGCGGTCGTAGGCCGGGCGCGGTTCCTCGCAGAGGACCACGATCCTGGCCCGCTCGGTGACCCCACGGTCGGCGAGCGACTCCAGGAACCGCTGGCCGACCATTCCGTGGCCGACCAGGACGATCGTCGGGGTGTGCGCGGTCATGTCAGCGCTCATGTCAGGAGCCTCCGTCGTGGGTGAGCAGGTGGAGCAGGGGGGCCTCCGGGAGGGCTTCGTCGCCCTCCCAGGCCCTGGCGAGCGTGCCGACCGCGCCCAGGTCGCCGAGGAGGACGCCCCCGACGAGCCGGTCCCCGCGGACGACGACCTTGCGGTACGCGCTGCGCGTGGCGTCGGTGAGCTGGACGACGTCGTCGCCCGGCCGGGGGGTGGCCTCGCCGAAGGCGGCGAGGTCCAGGGGCTGGGCTCCGCCGAGGGTGAGGCGGGTGAGGGCGCGGGTGCCGGTGTAGCGGGGAGACCCCGCCGAGGGCACCTCGCGCACGAGCACCTCGGCCAGGGCGTCGGCCTGTTCCAGGGCCGGGCCCGCCAGACCGTAGACGCGGCCTTCGTGTTCGGCGCAGTCGCCGACCGCGTGGATGTACGGGTCGGAGGTCCGCAGCTCGTCGTCGACGAGGATGCCCCGGCCGACGTCGAGCCCCGCGTCGCGAGCGAGGGCGGTACGGGGCCGCACCCCGCAGGCCAGGACCACGACCTGGGCGTCGAGCACGAAGCCGTCGGCCAGCTCGACCGCCGTGACCGCCCCGTCCCGCTGCCGCAGCCCGCTCACCCGGCACTCGGTGTGCACCTCGACGCCGAGGGCCTCCATGTGCTCGCGGAGCAGCGCCGACGCGTACGTGTCGAGTTGGCGTTCCATCAGGCGCTCGCCCTGCTGGGTCAGGACCACCTCCGCGCCGAGGGCCGCGAGGGCCCGCGCCGCCGAGACGCCGAGGAGCCCGCCGCCGATGACCACCGCCCGCACCCCGGGACGGACCCGGTCGCGCAGGGCCAGGCAGTCGTCGAGCGTACGGAAGGCGTGGACGCCCTCCGGCGGCTCCGCCCCGCGCAGCCCGCGCAGCGGCGGCAGCACCGGGTTGGAGCCCGTGGCCAGGACCAGCCGGTCGTAGCCGACGAGCGAGCCGTCCGCGCACTCCACCGTCCGCGCCGCCCGGTCGATCCGCACCGCCCGCACCCCGAGCCGTACCGGCTCCCGGGTCCCGGGCAGGGCGATCACCTCGGGGGCGTACCGCCCGGCGAGGACGTCGGCGAGCAGCACCCTGTTGTAGGGGGCGTGCGGCTCCTCGCCGAGGAGGGTGACGGGCAGGCGCTGGGCGAGTCGGGCGCCCGCCGTTCCGCCCCCGACCACCACGATCCGTGTACTCATACCGGGAAGCGTGCGGGGCCGGTGTTACCCGACGGCATCCCGACTGTTTCCCGTACGGAACGCTGATCTCCGCCCCCGGCCCGGCGCACTGTGAGGCCGGGGGCGGATCGACCCGCCGTGCGCCCCGGCCCACGCCCGCCCGAGGGAGCCGGGCGGCGGGCCGGATCAGCGGATCCCCGTATACGGGCGGGCCCCCGGCGCCGCGATGCTCAGAGGCAGCTCAACGATCAGGCGATCGTTGGACGGCCCGACGATCACGTCCTTAGGCTCACGGCCATGCCCGAGATATCGCTGACCACCGTTGTCCTGCTCTGCCTCGCCGCGCTCGTGGCGGGCTGGATCGACGCCGTGGTCGGCGGCGGGGGACTGCTCCTGATACCCGCACTGCTGCTCGGGCTGCCCCACGTCCCCGCCGCGCACGTCCTCGGCACCAACAAGGCCGTCGCGATCGTCGGCACCACCGGAGCCGCCGTCACCTACGTCCGCAAGGCGCCCGTACAGGTCTTGACGGCCGTGCGCATCGGGCTCGCGGCCCTCGCGGGCTCCATGGGCGGCGCCTTCTTCGCGGCCGGCCTCAGCAGCGACGTGCTGCGCCCGGTCATCATGGTGGTGCTGCTCGCGGTGGCGGCCTTCGTGGTGCTGCGGCCGTCGTTCGGCGCGAAGGCCGCGGGGGAGGAGCGGGCGCCGCTGACCCGGGCCCGGATCGTCTTCGCGATCGTCGTGGTCGGCGGCGGGATGGGCTTCTACGACGGCCTGTTCGGGCCGGGCACCGGCACCTTCCTGGTCCTCGCCCTGACCGCCGTACTCCACCTCGACCTGGTGACGGCCTCCGCCACCGCCAAGATCGTCAACGTCTGCACCAACGCGGGGGCGCTCGCCATGTTCGCCTACCAGGGCAGTGTGTACTGGCAGCTGGCGGCCGTGATGGCGGTCTTCAACCTCGCGGGCGGCATGGTCGGCGCCCGGATGGCGCTGAGCAAGGGCGCCGAGTTCGTGCGCGGGGTACTGCTCGTCGTGGTGCTGTCGCTGGTCGCGAAGCTCGCCTTCGACCAGTGGGCCTGATCCGCCCCGGCTACTTCACGCCGATGAGGTGGCCGAAGGCCACCACGTTCCCCTGGTAGCCGTTCTTCTTCGAGAAGCCGCCGCCGCAGGTGATCACCCGGATCTCCGCGCGGTCCGCCTCGTCGTACACCTTCCGGTCCGGGAAGTCCTCGTTCTCGTAGACCTCGACCGCGTCGACCGTGAACACGGCGGTCCTGCCGTCCTGCCGGTCCACCTCGATGCGGTGGCCCTTCTTGAGCGCGCCGAGCGTGTAGAAGACGGCGGGCCCCTCGGCGTTGTCGACGTGGCCCGCGACGATCGCCGTGCCCTTGGCGCCGGGCGACGTGCCGCCCTCGTACCAGCCGGCCATGTTCCGGTTCCCGGCCGGCGGTACGTCCAGCGAACCGTCCGCGGCCAGACCGAGCCGCATCATCGGGGTGTCCACATCGGTCTCGGGGATCCGCAGCCGGACCGGGGCCGAGGGCGGCAGCGGATCGGCGGCCGCGTCGGTGTGCACGCTCGGCCCGGCGGCGAAGGCCTGCGCGGCCGACGGTACGGGCGGGGTGACGTGCTCCGTGCCGTTCTGGACGAGCCAGATGCCGACGCAGGCGGCCACGGCTATGCCCCAGCCCTTGCTCCTGTTGCTCACTGGGATCCCTCGGTCGGTTCGTGGCGGGGTGTGGCCCTGCCCCCGCCGGGCCGTGTACGGGCGCGCGGCGGGGGCAGGACAGGCGGTGGTCTCAGTGCCCCTGCGCGCCGCTCGCCCGGCGGCGCAGGAGCCAGACCCCGCCCACGGCGGTCGCGGCCAGCACCGCCACGCCCGCCGTGACCTGGGCGGTGTCGGGGCCGATGCTGCCCCCGACACCGGTCTGGACGTGGCCGCTGGGCCGCCGGTGCTTGACCGTGAGGTCACCCCGGGCCGTCTTGCCGTTGTCGCAGGCCACGCTGATGCCGTAGGTGCCGGGCTTGGCGTGCTCCGGCACGGTGAACTGTCCGACCACGACTTCCTTGTGCGTGCTCGAACTCAGGTGGAACTCGCCCGCGCCGAGCGAGTTCGCGTCGCCGACGCCGCGGCCGTGCTTGCCGCAGGCGAGGGTGTTCACGGTGACGGTGGTGCCGGGGGTGGCCTCGGAAGGGTAGACCTCCAGCGTCTCGGAGTTCCCGGCGAACGCCGCGGGGGCGGCCAGGGCTCCGATCGCGGCGACCGTCATCGCGGTACCGGTGAACAGACGGACAGTGGTGCGCATGGGGGGCCTCCGGGGCGCGCGAGCGGTCGAGCGGTGGGGTCTCCCGGGAGGGACTTCCCGGAACGACCTTCTGTGACCGAGATAAGAGCCGACGCGCGCCCCGCGCCTCCTGATGAGGCATCAGGATTGGGCCGTCCGATACGGTGTGTCGCCTGGATTCCGAAGGTTTACGCAGGTCGGGTCGGGTTTCGTCACGTCAGCTGACACGCCGTGCCGAACGGGTGACCGGAAACGCCGGACCTGCCCGCGGGCCGACCGGGACCGGGACCGGGCCGGGACCCGACGCCACCGGACCCGGCGCTACCCGTGGCCCGACGCCACCCGGACCCGGCGCCACCCGGACCCGGCCCCACTCGGCCCCGACCCGTGGCCCGGCCCGATCCGACCCGTGGCCCGGCCGACCCACCCGGACCCGACCCGTGGCCCGGCCCGGCCCGGCCCCGCCCGATCCGACCCGTGGTCCCGCCCAGGCCCTATCCGGCCCCCGTCAGGCCGCCCATCGCCGCCAGGGCCCATTCCTGCGCGCCCATCGTCGCGCCGGCCGCGACGCCCGTCGCCACCGGGGCGAGGGCTCCCCTCAGGGTGGTGAGCGCCCGGCGCACCCGGCCCTCCTCCACGGGCTCCGGCCGGGTGATCTCCGCGAGGACCTCCTCGGCCGCGGCGGTGGCGTCCTCGCGGTCCTGGTCGGGGAGGCCCGCCTGGGGCAGCTGCCGGAGGAGCTCGCGCACCCGCTCGGCGAGCGCCTCGTACCCCGGTGCGACCGTCGTGTCGCTCTGCTGGTTCTGGGTGACCGTCTCGTTGCCCCAGGCGAACTGGGATCGCGAGACGGAGCCGTGGAAGACCGGACCGTCGTTCGGGTGCTGCGCGTTCTGCGGATCACTCATGTGCCGGACCGTCCTCTGTCGTCTGGTTCTGGGTGGCGGTGTCGTTGTTCCACGCGAACTGGCTGTTGTGGACGGGCCCGTTGATCACGGGGCCCGCGTAGTTGTTGATGATCGTCGGTGTCTGCTCGACCGTGCGGACGGTCTTCCGTACGACCGGACGCGTCGTGCGCAACGAGACGAGCTCGACGCGGTCGTTGTGCAGGACGGCGGGCCCCCGTGTCCCGTCCACCGAGCAGGCCACCAGCCGGCCCCCGCTCTCGTCGGCGAAGGTGGCACCCGTGCCGGCGCCGTTGAAGTCACTGTTCCCGACGTCCAGGTAGCCGGACCCGCTCGCGGCGAGACCGGTTCCCTCCGACCCGTTCACGGTGAGGTTCCGCGCGGAGAGCTTCGCCCTGCCGGAGACGCCGGCCCCGCCGATGCTCACGGCCGCGACCTCGCAGTCGTGCACGAGGAGCTGCGCCTCCTCGCCCGCGAAGAAGCCCACCCCGCCCCGCTCCGCCGTCACGCCCTTGAGGGTGACCCTGGACTGACCGAGCGCGGTCACCGCGGTCTCGAAGTCACGGAACACCACGTCGGTGAGGCCGGCCGTGGTGCCGCCGTCCCCCTTGGTGTCCAGGCCCAGCGTGCAGCGGTCCACCCGGACGTCCTCGAACAGGCCCTCCGAGCCGGTCCAGACCCGCAGCGCCGAGTTCGTCAGATCCTCCACCACGAGGCCGCTGAACCGGCCGCGGGACCCCTCGGTGACGGCGACCCCGACATTGCCGCCCGAGATGTGGCAGTCGTGGACCTCCGGCGTCCCGCCGTCGGACACGAACACCGCGACATTGCCCGCGTCGATGATCCGGCAGTCCTCGAACCGGCCCCTGGCGGCGGTCTGGACGTTGATCCCGGTGTCGCGGCAGTTCGTGAGGACGCAGCCGCGCACCACCGGGTCGGCGCCGCTCGCCGCGGCGATCCCGTGCCGCGCGCCGGTGACCGTCGTGGCGTCGACGGAGCCGCGGGACTGCTCGATGAACATGATCCCCTCCCCGTGGACGGAGGTGATCGCGCAGTCCGCCACGGTGAGCCGCGCCCGGGCGTCCGCCATGAGGGCCGCCTGCCCGGTGTCGACGAGCTCGCAGCCGACGACCTCGGCCCGGGCGTCGCTGACCCGCAGCCCGTGGATCCGGCTGCCCTCGATCCTGCTGCCCAGGACGGCGACCTGGGCGCCTTCGATGACGGCGACCGCGTTGTCCGCGGCGTCGGTGAACCGGCACCGCTCGACGAGCCCCACGCTGCCGGTGAAGAGCGTCCGGCCGTGGGCGACCACGCTGTCCCGCAGGGTGACGGAGGTGCCCGGCGGGGCGTGCACGCCGACGCCGCCGTGCGCCCAGACCTCCGTGTGGTCGAGCGTGAGCGTTCCCGCGTGGCAGCCGGCGACGACGGACTCGCGGCCGGCCAGGGTGAGCCCGTGGAGCGTGACCGATCCGGCCGCGAGCAGGACGGGCCCGCGCGGCAGGCCGACGACGACGGAGCCGGGGCCCTCCGCCGCGACGAGCCGCACGTCACCCCTGACGTCGAGGAACTCCTCGTAACGGCCGGGCGCGATCTCGATCTCCGCCGCGCGGCCCCGTGCGGCGGCGGCGCGGAGCGCCGACGTGATGTCGGGGTGGGCGCGACGACCGCCGCGCGGCGAGACGACGTACCTCGCGACCATCGCGCTGACCTCCCTCCCGCTCCGAAGCCCTGACCGCCCCGTACCGCTCTACAGTTCCTCCGACTCCACCGAGTCGTACGCCGAGTACACCCGTCCCATGAGCTCTTCGTCCACCGCGTACGTCACCTCGTCGATCGACGTCACGGGCGCGATGGACCGGGAGTTGGTCACCAGGGCGGCCCGGTAGCCGGACAGGTCGGCCAGGGTGACCGGGCGCCGGACGGACTCCAGACGGGTCCCCAGGATGGCCATGGTGATCCCCTCCAGGCAGGGCGCCGACGGCCAGACCAGCGAAGTGCCGTCCCAGAAGCCGATGTTGGTGACGGCGCCCTCGGCGATCTCGCCGTACGGGGAGGTCAGCACGGCCTCGTCGTAGCCGTCGCGGACGGCCGCCTCGCGGTGGTAGCTCTGGCCGAAGCCGCCCAGGTGCTTGATGTGCGGCGCGGGGCGCCAGTACGCGACCGTCCTCAGCCGCTGCGGGGCGGCGGGGCCGTCGGGGGCCGGCGGGGCGACGGTCACCGCGACGCGGACGTCCGGGTACACGTACACCCGCACCGAGGCGTCCCGCACGCCTGCCGCCGCCAGGGCTCCGGCGACCAGGCCGCGGATCCGCCTCCCGTCCAGGTCCCGGCCGAACAGCTCACGGGTGGAGCGGTCGAGACGGGCGAGGTGCAGACCGAGGCCCTTCACGCGTCCGTCCCGCACCTGCATCGCCGTGAAGTGGCCGAAGCCGGTCATGAGGCCGGCGAGCAACGCCGGGTCGGCGGCGGGGACGCCGTCGATCTCGATGTGCGGGGGCGGGGTCGTCATGCCCTCACCGTACGTCCGGGGAAAGGGTCTTGGAGGCCGCCCCGGATCACCGCTTGACCTCAACTAAAGTTGAGGTACCACGATCATCCGCATGGACCTCACGAACGCCACGCAGACCCGTCCCCTCTCCCTCGCCCTCGTCGTCGCCAGCGACCGCGACGGCCGCTTCGCCCCCGTCATCACCGACTGGTTCCGCTCCCGCCTGACCGGGCGCGAGGACTTCACCGTCACCGTCGTCGATCTCGCCGAGGTCGACCTCCCCACCGCCCTCTCCCACGACCCCTCCGCGGCCGTCCGCGCCGAACTCGCCAAGGTCACACCGGTGCTGGAGGCCGCCGACGCCTTCGTCGTCATCACCCCCGAGTACAACCACTCCTTCCCCGCCTCCCTCAAGAACCTGATCGACCGGCACTACACCGAATGGCAGGCCAAGCCCGTCGGCTTCGTCTCCTACGGCGGGATCTCCGGAGGCCTGCGGGCCGTCGAACAGCTCCGCCAGGTCTACGCCGAGATGCACGCCGTCACGGTCCGCGAGACCGTCTCCTTCCACCACGCCCACGCGCAGTTCGACGAGAACGGACAGCACCGGGACCCCGCCGGAGCCGACATCGCCGCCACGGCACTCCTCGACCAGCTCGGCTGGTGGGGCCGCGCCCTCAAGGACGCCAAGTCGGCCCACCCGTACGGCAAGTGAGGGCCCGCCGCCATGCTGACGCGTCTCCTCGTCCCCCGCCTCAGGCCCTACCGGGCCCTCCTCGTCCTCCTCGTCGTCCTCCAGCTCGTCCAGGCCCTGGCCTCCCTCGCCCTGCCCGCCCTCAACGCCGGCGTCATCGACCAGGGCGTCCTGCGCGGGGACACCGGTCGGGTCCTCCGCGGCGGCGCCACGATGATCGGCGTCACCCTGCTCCAGGCGGCGGCCGCGGCCGCCGCCACCTACACCGGTGCCAGGATCGCCATGGGCGTCGCCCGCGACCTGCGCTCCGAGGTCTTCCGCCGGGTCCAGGACTTCTCCGCACGGGAGCGGGGCCGCTTCGGCGCCGCCTCCCTCATCACCCGCACCACCAACGACGTCCAGCAGGTCCAGACGTTCACCGTCCTCGTCCTGACCATGCTGGTCGCCGCGCCGCTCCTCTGCGTCGGCGGGATCGCCATGGCCCTGCGCCAGGACGTGCCGCTCGCCCTGGTCCTGCTCCTCTTCGTGCCCGTGATGACCGGGGCCGTCGGCACCGTCGTGCTGCGGATGAGGCCCCTGTTCCGCGGCATGCAGGAGCGGATCGACGGCGCCAACCGGATCCTGCGCGAGCAGATCACCGGCGTCCGGGTGGTCCGCGCCTTCGTCCGCGACCGGCACGAGCGGGAACGGTTCGCCGCCGCCAACGACGAACTGCTCTCCGTCGGCCTCAGGACCGGCCGGCTCCAGGCCCTCATGTACCCGACGGTGCTCATCGTCTGGGAGCTCACGACCGTCGCCCTGGTGTACGTCGGCGCCCACCGGATCGACTCCGGCACCCTCCAGCCGGGCGGGCTCGTCGCCTTCCTCGGCTATCTGCTCCAGACCGCGATGTCCGTGATGATGGTCCTCTTCCTGCTCATGCACATGCCCCGGGCCGAGGCGGGCGCGGAGCGCATCGGCGAGGTCCTGGGGACCGAGTCGAGCGTGGTGCCGCCCGTGGATCCGGTGCGGACGCCGGTCCGGCGGGGGCATCTGGAGGTCAGGGGGGCGGAGTTCCGCTACCCGGGCGCCGAGGAGTCCGTCCTGAAGGACGTGGGCCTTGTCGCACGGCCCGGTGAGACCACGGCGGTCATCGGCTCGACCGGCAGCGGCAAGTCCACCCTCCTCGGACTCGTGCCCCGGCTCTTCGACGCCACCGGCGGCGAGGTCCTCGTCGACGGCGTCGACGTCCGCAGACTCGACCCCGAACTGATGGCCAGGACCGTCGGACTCGTCCCCCAGAAGCCGTACCTCTTCTCCGGGACCATCGCCACCAACCTGCGGTACGGCAAGCCCGACGCCACCGACGAGGAACTCTGGCACGCCCTCGACGTCGCCCAGGCCGCCGACTTCGTACGGAAGCTCGACGACGGCCTCGACGCGCCCGTCTCCCAGGGCGGCACCAACTTCTCCGGCGGCCAGCGGCAGCGGCTCGCCATCGCCCGGGTCCTCGTCGCCCGCCCCCGCCTCTACCTCTTCGACGACTCCTTCTCCGCCCTCGACCCCGGGACCGACGCCCGCCTCCGGGCCGCCCTGCGGACGGAGACGGCCGACGCGACCGTCGTGATCGTCGCCCAGCGGGTCTCCACCGTCCGGGACGCCGACCGGATCGTCGTCCTCGACCGGGGCCGGAGCGTCGGCACCGGCACCCACACGTCCCTGATGGCGGACAACGCCACGTACCGGGAGATCGTCCTCTCCCAGCTCACCGAGGAGGAAGCCGCATGAGCACGTCCACGGCGAGCGAACGCCGTACGAGCCCGAGCGCACCGCAGGACCCGCCCACCGCCCCCGCCCGCACCGGCCCCTCCCCCCAGCAGCGCGGCCCCGGCCTCCCCGCAGCCGCCGTCCTCGAACGCTCCCTCTCCTTCCGCACCTCCGGCCTGCGCCTCCTGCGCACCCTCGCCCCCGACCGGGCCCGGCTCTTCGCCGTCCTCGCCGCCGGCGCCGCCGCCGTCTCCCTCTCCGTCCTCGGCCCGCTCCTCCTCGGCCGCGCCACCGACCTCGTCGTCACCGGCGTCACCGGCCCGGCCGGAGTCGACTTCGCCGCCGTCGGCCGGGTCCTCGCCCTCTCCCTCCTGGTGGTCGCCGGCTCGGCCCTCTTCACCTGGATCCAGCTCCGGATCGCCACCACCGTCGTCCAGCGGGCCGGGCACCGGCTGCGGGAGCGGGCGCAGCACAAGCTGGCGAGGCTGCCCCTCGGCTACCTCGACCGGCAGCCGCGCGGCGAGGTCCTCTCCCGCACCACCAACGACATCGACAACATCACCCAGACCCTCCAGCAGGCCTTCAGCCAGATGGTCAGGGCCGTGCTGACCCTGTTCGGCGTCCTCGCGATGATGTTCTGGTTCTCGCCGCTGCTCGCGCTCGTCGCCCTCGCCACCGTGCCCCTCTCGGTCGCCGTCGCCGCCTTCGTCGGGCGGCGCGCCCAACCGCAGTTCGTGCAGCAGTGGGCGGTCACCGGCAGGCTCGGCAGCCATGTCGAGGAGATGATCACCGGCCACACCGAGGTCGTCGCCTTCGGCCGCCGCGACGAGGCCGTGCGCCGCTTCGACGAGCTCGGCGAGGAGCTGTACCGGTCGAGCTTCCGCGCCCAGTTCGTGTCCGGGTTCATCCAGCCCGCGCTGGCCCTCGTCGGCAACCTGAACTACGTCGCCATCGCCGTCGTCGGCGGACTGCGGGTGGCGAGCGGCACCCTGTCCGTCGGTGACGTGCAGGCCTTCATCCAGTACTCGTACGAGTTCAACGGCCCGATCACCCAGGTCGCCGCGATGGCCAACCTCCTCCAGTCCGGCGTGGCCTCCGCCGAGCGGGTCTTCGACTTCCTCGACGCCGAGGAGGAGTCCCCGGAGCCGAAGGAACCGCGGCGCCCCGCCCGGCTCCGCGGCAGGGTCTCCTTCGAGAAGGTCTCCTTCCGCTACGAGGACGGCGGGCCGCTCATCGAGGACCTGTCGCTCACCGTCGAACCGGGAAGCACCGTCGCCGTCGTCGGCCCCACCGGCGCGGGCAAGACGACCCTGGTCAACCTGCTCCTGCGGTTCCACGAGGTCACCGGCGGCCGGATCACCCTCGACGGCGTCGACACGGCCGCGATGACCCGGGAGGACCTGCGCTCCGGCACCGGCATGGTCCTGCAGGACACCTGGCTCTTCGGCGGCACCATCGCCGACAACATCGCCTACGGGGTCCCCGGCGAGGTCTCCAGGGAGCGGATCGTCGCGGCCGCGCGGGCCGCGCACGCCGACCGGTTCGTCCGCACCCTGCCCGCCGGGTACGACACCGTCCTCGACGAGGACGGGGGCGGTCTCAGCGCCGGGGAGAAGCAGCTGGTCACTCTGGCCCGCGCCTTCTCTCCGACCCGGTGATCCTCGTCCTCGACGAGGCCACCAGCTCCGTCGACACCCGCACCGAACTCCTCGTGCGGCAGGCGATGACCTCCCTGCGCGCCGGGCGGACCAGCTTCGTCGTCGCCCACCGGCTCTCCACGATCCGGGACGCCGACACCATCCTGGTGATGGAGAGCGGCTCGATCGCCGAACAGGGCACCCACGAGGAACTCCTCGCCGCCGGCGGCGCGTACGCCCGGCTGCACGCGGCCCAGTTCGCCCGTACGGTGGAGACGTGATCGTCACCGTCACCACCACCACCGACGCGCGCGCCAAGGCCGACGACCTGGCGCGCGGCGCCGTCGAGGCCCGGCTGGCCGCCTGCGCGCAGGTCTCCGCGCCCGTCACCTCCGTCTACCACTGGCGGGGCGCGATCGAGACCGCCCAGGAGTGGCAGGTGGTGTTCAAGACCACCGAGGCCCGCTACCCGGCCCTGGAGGCGCACCTCCTCGCCGCCCACGACTACGGGACGCCCGAGATCCTCGCCACCCGCGTGACCCGGGTGAGCGAGGACTACGCCCGCTGGGTCGAGCGGGAGACCGCGGCGGCCGCGATGATCGAGAGCCCCGCGGCCGAGGAGCGGCCCTTCTTCGTGTACGGGACGCTGCGCCCCGGCGCGTACAACCACGACCGGTTCCTCGCCGGCCGGATCGGCACCGAGGCGGACGGCGTGCTCCACGGGGCCGTCCTGCACGACGGACCCGGCTATCCGTACGTCGTCCCGGCGGACGGGGGCAAGGTGGTCGGCACGCTGCTCACGCCCGCCCCCGGCTCGTACGGCGAGCTGTTCGGCCTGCTCGACCGCCTGGAGCTGCCCGTCGGGTACGAGCGGGTGGCGATGGACGTCGTACGGGTACGGGACGGGGCGCGGGTGTCCGCCTGGGTGTTCCTCGCGGCGCCGGACGCGCCCCTCGGCCCGGTCATCGAGAGCGGCGACTGGTTCAGCCGGCCGTAGGTCGCGTCCGGGGGGCCGCCTCGCGGATCAGGCCGGGCTCGCGGCGTCCCCGGCCCGCTCCAGCCGGACCGCGCACACCTTGAACTCGGGCATCCGGGAGACCGGGTCGAGCGCCGGGTTCACCAGGGTGTTGGCCCTGCCCTCGCCCGCCCAGTGGAACGGCATGAAGACGGTGTCCGGCCGGATGGCTGTGGTGATCCGGGCCGGGGCCACGGCCCGGCCGCGCCGCGACACCACGGCGACCCGCTCGCCCTCGCTCACGCCGAGCCGCTCGGCGACCCGGGGGTGGAGCTCCACGAAGGGGCCGGGCGCCGCCGCGTTCAGCTCGGCGACGCGCCGGGTCTGCGCGCCCGACTGGTACTGGGACACGACCCGCCCGGTGGTGAGGACGACCGGGTACTCGGCGTCCGTCTCCTCGGCCGCCGCCCGGTGCACCACCGGTACGAACCGGGCCCGCCCGTCCGGGGTCGCGAACCGGTCCAGGAACAGCCGGGGCGTCCCGGGGTGGGCGGCGGAGCCCTCGGGGGTCTCGGGGCAGGGCCAGAAGACGCCCTGCTCCTCCTCGATCCGCCGGTAGTCGATGCCCGAGTAGTCGGCGGGACCGCCGGCCGAGGCGCGCCGCAACTCGTCGAAGACCTCCTCGGGCTCTGCGGAGAAGCCCTTCTCCCAGCCGAGGAGCCCGGCGAGCGCGTGCAGCACCTCCAGGTCGCTGCGTACCCCGGCGGGCGGGGTGAGGGCGCGGCGGCGGAGCAGCACCCTGCCCTCCAGGTTGGTCATGGTGCCGGTCTCCTCCGCCCACTGGGTGACGGGCAGGACGACATCGGCGAGCGCGGCGGTCTCGGACAGCACGACGTCCGCGACGGCGAGGAAGTCGAGCGACCTCAGCCGGCCTTCGACGTGCGCGGCGCGCGGCGCGGAGACCACCGGGTTGGAGCCCATGAGGAGCAGGGCCTTCACGTCGCCGCCGAGCGCGTCGAGGAGTTCGTACGCGCTCCGCCCGGGTCCGGGCAGCGACTCGGGGGGCACGCCCCACACCCCGGCCACGTGCGCGCGTGCGGCCGGGTCGTCGAGCTTGCGGTAGCCGGGCAGCTGGTCGGCCTTCTGGCCGTGCTCGCGGCCGCCCTGGCCGTTGCCCTGGCCGGTGAGGCAGCCGTAGCCGCTGAGCGGTCGGCCCGCCTTGCCGGTGGCCAGGCAGAGGTTGATCCAGGCGCCGACGGTGTCGGTGCCCTTGGACTGCTGCTCGGGGCCGCGCGCGGTGAGCACCATGCCGGTGGGCGCGTCGGAGAACATCGCGACGGCGTCCCGGAGCTGCGGCACCGGCACGCCCGTGATCCGCTCGACCTGCTCGGGCCAGTGGGACATGGCCCCGGCGCGCGCGCCCTCCCAGCCGGTGGTGCGCTCACGGACGAAGTCCTCGTCGACCCGGCCCTCGGCGACGACCAGGTGCAGCATGCCGAGGGCGAGCGCGAGGTCGGTGCCGGGGCGCGGCGCGAGGTGCAGATCGGCCTGTTCGGCGGTCCGGGTGCGGCGGGGGTCGATGACGATCAGCGTGCCGCCGTTCTCCTTCAGCTCGGTGAGGTAGCGGAGGGCGGGCGGCATGGTCTCGGCGAGGTTGGAGCCGACGAGGATCACGCACCCCGTCTTCGGGATGTCCTCCAGGGGGAAGGGCAGTCCCCGGTCGAGTCCGAAGGCCCTGCCGTGCGCGGCGGCGGCCGACGACATGCAGAAGCGCCCGTTGTAGTCGATCTGCGAGGTGGCGAGGACCAGCCGGGCGAACTTGCCGAGGGTGTACGCCTTCTCGTTGGTGAGGCCGCCGCCGCCGAAGACCCCCACGGCGTCGGGGCCGTGGTCGGCTCGGGTGCGGCGCAGTCCCTCGGCGACGGCGGTGAGCGCCTCCTCCCAGGTCGCGGGCGCGAGGGCCCCCGTGTCAGGGCATCGGACCAGGGGCTCGGTGAGCCGGACCCGGGAGGAGAGCACGGAGGGGGCGGTGCGGCCCTTGCCGCACAGCGCGCCCCGGTTGACGGGGAAGTCGGTCCGGTCGACCACCTCGGCGGGCAGCTCCGGGTTGCCGGTGGGGCGGAGCGACATGCCGCACTGCAGGGCGCAGTAGGGGCAGTGGGTGGGAACGGCGGTGACCTCGGGCATGCGGCAAGCGTGCGTCAGACGTGTTACGCGGGGCGGCGCCCCGTATTACGGGCGCGGTGCTCTCCGCTCAGCCCCCGGCCGGCCGCGAGGTGAGGCCGGGCCGGTCGGCCACCCTTGTCCCGGGGGGCGAGGCCGGCGGGCGGTCGTCCCCGGTCCCTGGGGGAGGCAGGCGGTCGGTCGCCCTGGTCCCGGGCGAGGCCGTCGGGTGGTCATCCCTGGTCCCCGGGTGAGGCCAGCGCCTCGGTGACGCCGTCCTCCTGCGGCCCGAGGAAGTGCGGGTCCGGCCGCAGACCGGCGTCGAGCGCCGCCTTGCCCGCCGCGAACAGCTCCCGGGTCGTGCCGTAGTACCAGTTGTGGTCGTGGGGTTCGGCAACCCCGACGCCGTACGCGTCGACGCCCGCGCGCCCGCACAGCGCGACGGCCCGCTTGATGTGGAAGTCCTGGGTGACGAGCACGGCCCGGTCGACACCGAAGACCTTCCGGGCCCGGACGCAGGAGTCCCAGGTGTCGAAGCCCGCGTAGTCGCTGACGATCCGGTCGTCGGGCACCCCGCGCGCGGTGAGGTAGGCGCGCATGGCGCTGGGCTCGTCGTACACGGTCCTGCTGTTGTCGCCGGTGACCAGGAGGACCCGGACCTTGCCCGTCCGGTACAGCTCGGCGGCCGTGTCGAGCCGGTGCGCGAGGTAGGGGGTGGGGCGCCCGTTCCACAGTCCGGCGCCGAAGACGACGGCGACGTCCCGGGCGGGCACGTCGGCGGTGGTACGGAGTTTCCCGGCGGCGGCGGTGTGCATCCAGGTGGAGGGGAGGAGGGCGAGGACGGCGCCCGCCACCACGGCCTGGACGGTACGGCGCCGGGCCCTGGTGGTGCGGGGGACCAGCCGGGTGAGCCGTGCCGGCATGCGGGAACCTCCGTGGGTGGCGGGTCGGTGTCGGTGTGTCACCCCGTCCGACGCGCCTCGGCGGGATTCGGTTCGCCGGCGCCCCGGCCTGTTCCGTACAACACACCCGCCAGGACCATGCCGAGCACCATGCCGAGGAGCTGGGCGGCGGTGAAGGCGGGCACCGAGGCGGGGGCGATCCCGGTGAAGGAGTCGGAGAAGGCCCGGCCGACGGTGGCGGCCGGGTTGGCGAAGGAGCCGGAGGAGGTGAACCAGATCGCGGCGCCGATGTAGCCGGCGACGGCGATCGGGGCGAGGGCGGGGCGGCCGGTGTGGCGCAGGCCCTGGACGACGAGGACGAGCCCGGCGGTGGCGACGGCCTCGCCGAGCAGCAGGTGCGGCGCCGCCCGTGACTCGGTGGCCCAGGCGCCGGGTGCCCGCCCGAACATCGCCTCGGCGAGCAGGGCCCCCGCGACGGCCCCGGCGAGCTGGGCGCCGATGTAGGCGAGCGCCTCGCGCCCTCCTCCGTGCCCGGGGCGCCGGGACCACCACTCGGTCAGCGTCACGACGGGGTTGAAGTGGGCCCCGGAGAGCGGGCCGATGAGGGCGATGAGCAGCCCGAGGCCGAGGGCGGACGCGGTGGCGTTGGCGAGCAGCCGGACGCCGATGTCCTGGCTCAGGGAGTCGGCGCGGATGCCGGAGCCGACGATGACGGCGACGAGGGCGCCGGTCCCGATGAACTCGGCGGCGACGCGCCGGGGGAGGGCAGGCGGGGACATTCTCATAACGGAAAAGATATTCCGTGATTCGGAAGGAAAAAAGGGGGGGAGGGTCACGTGCGGGTCCCCGTACGATCCGCGCATGATCATCGATGCCGTCCCGGGGGACGCGGTCCGCAACAACGCCGCGTGGTGCCAGGCCATGTGCGCCGCCCACGGACACCCCGGCACCTTCGGCCCCCGCGCCTGGACCAGCGCCCGCCGCGCCCCGCTCTACTACCCGGACGCGGTGACGCTCACCGAGGAAGCGGACGCGAAGGACGTCCTGACCGGCATCGACCGGACCACCCCCGGCGCCTCCGTCAAGGACAGCTACGCCCGTCTCGACCTCGCGGCCGAGGGCTTCCGCCTCCTCTTCGAGGCCCGGTGGATCCACCGGCCGGCCGGCCTCCCCCGGCCCCCGGCGCCCGCCGGCTGGCACCCGGTCCGCACCCCGGAGGCACTCGCCGCCTGGGCCCTGGCCTGGAGCGACGGCGACGCCGACGAGGCGGCGCTCTTCCGCCCCGAACTCCTCGCCGACCCGGCGACGACGATCGTCGGCGGGTACGCGGCCGACGGCCGGATCCTCGGCGGCGCCGTCCTCAGCGACGCCGCCGGGGTCACCGGAGTCTCCAACCTCTTCACCGCAGGAGACGCCGACCCGTCCTACGCCTGGGCGGGCGCCCTCGCCGCCGCACCCGGGGGACGCCCCGTCGTCGGCTACGAGTCCGGCGACGACCTCGCCCCCGCCCTCGCCGCGGGCTTCGGGGAGACCGGCCCGCTGCGGGTGTGGCTGGACGCCTGACACGGACGCGGGGGTCACGGTGAGGGCGTGGCAAACAGTCGTGACCCCCGCGCAACGGCCCGGCAACGTACGGCCGTCAGGATCGGTCCATGACCGATCCGGACAGCACGTTCGACAGCGCCGCCGAACTGCTCGGAACGATCACCGCGCAGCTCGGAACCCAGCTCGGCCACGTGCGTCCGTACGGCCCCCGGCCCCGGAAGCACGAGGAGGAGGTACGCCCGCCCATGAACAGCACCCCCACCCGCCCCGCACCGTCCGCCGCCCCCGGCGGCCCGGCCCCCACCCTCGTCGCCGTCGGTCACGGCAGCCGGGACCCCCGCGCCCGCGCCACCCTGGAGCGGCTGCTCGACCGGGTCCGCGAGCTGCGGCCCGGACTCGACGTCCGGCTCGCCCACATCGAGCTGAACGCCCCGCTCCTCGACGCCACCCTCGCCGGGCTCGCCGCCGAAGGCCGGGACGCCGTGCTCGTCCCCCTGCTGCTCGCCCCCGGGTACCACGTCACCCACGACCTGCCCGCCGCGGTCGCCGCCGCACCCGCGCTCCGGGCCCGTGTCGCCGAGCCGCTCGGCGCGCACCCGCTCCTCGTCGAGGCCCTCGCCGACCGGCTCGCGCGGGCGGGCTGGACCGACGAAGACGGGGCCTCCCGCAACACCGGCGTCGTCCTCGCCTCCGCCGGATCCCGCGACCCCCGGTCGGGCGCCGAGATCCGCCGTATCGCCACGCTCCTCAGCGAGCGGCTCGGCGGCGCCCCCGTCGTCAGCGCCTACGCCTCCGCCGCCGCGCCCACCGTCCCCGAGGCCGTCCGCGCCCTCGCCGCCCGGGGCCGCCACCGGGTCGCCGTCGCCTCCTGTTTCACCGCCCCGGGTCTCTTCGCCACCCGCGCCACCGCCGCCGCCCCCTGGATCGCCGCCGCCCCGCTCGGCGCCCACCCGGCCCTCGCCCGCCTCGTCCTCCACCGCTACGACCGGGCCCGGGTGGCACCCACCCGCACGCGGGAACTCGCCACCGTCTGAGCGCTTCTGTCGGTCCCTGCGGTTACCTTCGGATCATGGCAGGCATGCGAGGCAACGACGGCAGCGACGGCGACCACGGCATCACCAACATCACCGGCATCACCGACATCAGCGACACCCCCGGCTACGACCCCGCCGCGACCGAGCGATGGGCCGCCGAGCCCGACAAACGCCCCGGACGCACCGCCTTCCAGCGCGACCGCGCCCGGGTGCTGCACTCCGCCGCGCTCCGCAGGCTCGCCGGAAAGACCCAGGTCGTCACCCCCGGCACCCTCCCCCAAGCTTTCGGCTTCGCTCAAGCAGGGGGCGCCCCCAGCCACGCCTGGGACGCCAGTCCCCGCACCCGGCTCACCCACTCCCTGGAGTGCGCCCAGGTCGGGCGGGAACTCGGCGCCGCCCTCGGCTGCGACCCCGACCTCGTCGAGGCCGCCTGCCTCTCCCACGACATGGGCCACCCGCCCTTCGGGCACAACGGCGAGCAGGCGCTCAACGACGTCGCCAAGGACTGCGGCGGCTTCGAGGGGAACGCCCAGTCCCTCCGCCTCCTCACCCGCATCGAGCCCAAGCGCTTCGTCAAGAACGAGCAGGGCGAGCTCGTCAGCGTCGGACTGAACCTCACCAGGGCCACCCTCGACGCCGCCACCAAGTACCCCTGGGCACGCGGCGACCACCCCGAGGACCCCGGCTCGCCCAAGTTCGGCGTGTACGAGGACGACCTGCCGGTCTTCGCCTGGATCCGCCGGGGCGCCCCCGCCGACCGCAAGTGCTTCGAGGCCCAGGTCATGGACTGGGCAGACGACGTCGCCTACTCGGTGCACGACTTCGAGGACGGCCTCCACGCCGGGCACATCCACCCCGACCTGCTGCTCGCCGAGCCCGAGCGCGCCGACGTCTTCGCGGTCGCCGTCGGCCGCTACGTACCCGAGGACACCGACCCGCAGGAGCTCGCCGAAGCCCTCGACCGGCTCGTCGACCAGGAATGGTGGCCGCACGGCTACGACGGCTCCGCCGTCGCCCAGGCCCGCCTCAAGGACGCCACGAGCCAGCTCATCGGCCGTTTCTGCCTCGCGGCGGAGGGCGCCACCCGGGGTGCGTGGGGTTCCGGCCGCCTCACCCGCTACGGCGCCGAACTCGTCGTCCCCCGCGAGGCCCGCAACGAATGCGCCGTCCTCAAGGCCGTCGCCGACCGGTACGTGATGCAGCGCGCCGAGCAGGAGACCCTCCGCGCCGACCAGCGCGTCGTCGTCGCCGAACTCGCCGAGGCCCTCGTCGCCCGCGCCCCCGACGGACTCGAACCCCAGTTCCGCTCCGCGTTCGACGCCGCACCCGACGACCGGGCCCGCAAGCGCGTCATCGTCGACCAGATCGCCTCCCTCACCGACGCCTCCGCCCGCGCCCTCCACACCCGCCTCCGCCCCCACCACGCCTGACGGCCCCCTTCCGCCGTACTCCCGCGTGCGGGACGCTCGCATGCACGCCCCGGGGCGGTACGGCCGGACGAACGCCCGGGGGCGTAGGTTGGAAACGGTCGCAACGAGGAGGTAACGACGTGGTCGACGCGGATCAGACCTTTGTCATCGTCGGAGGGGGCCTGGCCGGCGCCAAGGCGGCGGAGACACTCCGCTCCGAAGGGTTCAACGGCCGAGTGATCCTCATCGGCGACGAGCGCGACCACCCCTACGAGCGCCCACCTCTCTCCAAGGGCTACCTCACCGGCGCCAAGGAACGCGACAGCGCCTTCGTCCACGACGCCGCCTGGTACGCGGCGCACGACATCGAGCTGCACCTCGGACAGCCCGTCACCACTGTCGACCGGGAGGCCCGCACCGTCCGCCTCGGTGACAACACCGTCATCCGCTACGACAAGCTGCTCCTCGCCACCGGTTCCGAGCCCCGCCGCCTCGACGTCCCCGGCACCGAACTCGCCGGCGTCCACCACCTGCGCCGGCTCGCCCACGCCGACCGCCTCCGCCAGGTCCTCGCCGGCCTCGGCCGCGACAACGGCCACCTGGTGATCGCCGGCGCCGGCTGGATCGGCCTCGAAGTCGCCGCCGCCGCCCGCGGCTACGGCGCCGAGGTCACCGTCGTCGAATCCGACCCCACCCCGCTCCACCGGGTCCTCGGCCCCGAGCTCGGCCAGCTCTTCGCCGACCTCCACACCGCCCACGGCGTCCGTTTCCACTTCGGCGCCCGGCTCACCGAGATCGTCGGCCAGGACGGCATGGTCCTCGCCGTCCGCACCGACGACGGCGAGGAGCACCCGGCGCACGCCGTGCTCGCCGCGATCGGCGCCGCCCCCCGTACCGCCCTCGCCGAGAACTCCGGACTCGCCCTCGTCGACCGCGCCGACGGCGGCGGCGTCGCCGTCGACGAGTCGCTGCGCACCTCCGACCCCGACATCTACGCCGCAGGTGACGTCGCCGCCGCCCACCACCCGCTGCTCCACACCCGGCTCCGCGTCGAGCACTGGGCCAACGCCCTCAACGGCGGCCCCGCCGCCGCCCGCGCCATGCTCGGGCAGCCCGTCTCCTACGACCGCGTCCCCTACTTCTTCTCCGACCAGTACGACCTCGGCATGGAGTACTCCGGCTGGGCGCCCCCGGGCACGTACGACCAGGTCGTCGTCCGCGGCGACACCGGCAAGCGCGAGTTCATCGCCTTCTGGCTCAAGGACGGCCGGGTCCTCGCCGGGATGAACGTGAACGTGTGGGACGTCACAGACCCCATCCAGCGGATCATCCGTTCCAGGGCGGCCGTGCACCCCGACGCCCTCGCCGACCCGTCCGTCCCCCTGGACAGCCTGGTCCCGTAGGGTCCGCGCCCCCGTAGACTTCACGCGTGGCAGGCAGGATCAACGATGACGACGTGAAGGCGGTCCGGGACGCGGTCCCGATCGACGCCGTCGTGTCCGAGTACCTCCAGCTCCGCAACGCGGGCGGCGGAAACCTCAAGGGCCTCTGCCCCTTCCACGACGAGAAGTCGCCCTCCTTCCAGGTCAGCCCCAGCAAGGGACTCTTCCACTGCTTCGGCTGCCAGGAGGGCGGCGACACCATCGCCTTCGTGATGAAGATCGACCACCTCACCTTCTCGGAGACGGTCGAGCGCCTCGCCGCCAAGGCGGGCATCACCCTGCGCTACGAGGAAGGCGGCTACAACCCCGGCCACCAGCGCGGAGAACGCATCCGCCTGGTCGAGGCGCACCAGGCCGCCGCCCAGTTCTACACCGACCAACTCGACTCGCCCGAGGCCGAGATCGGCCGCACCTTCCTCGCCGAGCGCGGCTTCGACCAGGCCGCCGCCGCCCACTTCGGCGTCGGCTACTCCCCGGCCGGCTGGGACCACCTCACCCGCTACCTGCGCGGCAAGGGCTTCTCCGACAAGGAACTGATCCTCTCCGGCCTCTCCCAGGACGGCCGCCGCGGCCCCATCGACCGCTTCCGAGGCCGCCTCATGTGGCCGATCAGGGACGTCGGCGGCGAGATCGTCGGCTTCGGCGCGCGCAAGCTCCGCGACGACGACAACGGGCCCAAGTACCTCAACACCCCCGAGACCCCGATCTACAAGAAGTCCCAGGTGCTCTACGGCATCGACCTGGCCAAGAAGGACATCGCCAAGGTCAGCCGGGCCGTCGTCGTCGAGGGCTACACCGACGTCATGGCCTGCCACCTCGCCGGCGTCACCACCGCCATCGCCACCTGCGGCACCGCCTTCGGCGGCGACCACATCAAGATCCTCCGCCGGCTCCTCATGGACAACGGCTCGGCCCGGGTCATCTTCACCTTCGACGGCGACGCCGCCGGCCAGAAAGCCGCCCTGCGCGCCTTCGAGGACGACCAGAAGTTCGCCGCCGAGACGTACATCGCCATCGCCCCCGACGGCATGGACCCCTGCGAACTGCGCCTCGCCAAGGGCGACGAGGCCGTCGCCGACCTCGTCAAGCCCCGCACCCCGCTCTTCGAGTTCGCCCTCCGCCAGATCGTCAAGCGGTACGACCTGGAGACCCCCGCCGGCCGGGCCGCCGCCCTCGACGAGGCCGCACCCATCGTCGCCCGCATCAAGAACATCGGCGCCCAGCACGAGGTCGCCGTGCAGCTCGCCGGCATGCTCGGCATCCTCGACACCCAGTTCGTCGTCAAGCGGGTCGCCCAGCTCGCCCGCTGGGCCCGCGACCGGGGCGGCAAGGGCCCCGCGCAGCAGACCCCCCAGCGCGGCTACGACATCCACGCCCCCGCCCAGGCGGCCGCGGGCCCCGCGCTCAACCTGCGCAGCCCCGCCCACCGCACCGAGCGCGAACTCCTCAAGCTCGCCCTCCAGCGCCCCGAACTCGTCTCCCCGGCCTTCGACGCCTACGGGGCCGACGAGTTCACCGCCCCGCCCTACGCGGCCGTCCGCCAGTGCGTCCAGGACGCGGGCGGCGCCACCGGAGCCCCGCCCGACTACCTCGCCGCCGTACGCGAGGCAGCCCCCAACGACACCGTCCGCGCCCTCGTCACCGAACTCGCCGTCGAGACGATCTTCGCCAAGACCGTCGACGAGGCCTACGCGGGAGACCAGCTCGTCACCGTCCGGCTCCGCGCCGTCGACCGCCGCATCCGCGACGTCCAGGGCACCCTCGCCCGGCTCGGCGCGAACGGCGACCCCGAGCAGCTCGCCGCCGTCCAGAACGAACTGTGGATCCTCACCCAGTACGGGCAGTCCCTGCGGAACAACGGCGCCGCCGCGCTCTGACGTACGTTCCGTCACGCCCCGGTCTCAAAAAGTCACCGCACGCCCCTCGTGGCGGCGATGTGTCGTACCCCACACTGGACGACGGTGCCGTTCCGCCCCTCCAGGAGGTCGCCCGCCGTGCAGACCGAGACCCGGACCGAGTCGCAGGAGCCTTCCCTCGGCGAACCGGACGAGCCTCCGGAGACCCCGCCGCAGCGCCCCCGCCCCGACGCCGGCGGCAACGCGCCCTCGTCCGACCTCTTCCGCCAGTACCTCCGCGAGATCGGCCGCATCCCGCTGCTCAGCGCCGAGGAGGAGGTCGAACTCGCCCGCCGCGTCGAGGCCGGACTCTTCGCCGAGGAGAAACTCGCCGGCACCCCCGACCTGGACTCCCGGCTCGCGGGCGACCTGGACCGGCTCGTCGTCCTCGGCCGGATCGCCAAGCGCAGGCTCGTCGAGGCCAACCTCCGCCTCGTCGTCTCCGTCGCCAAACGGTACGTGGGCCGCGGCCTCACCATGCTCGACCTCGTCCAGGAGGGGAACCTCGGCCTCATCCGGGCCGTCGAGAAGTTCGACTACGCGCGCGGCTACAAGTTCTCCACGTACGCCACCTGGTGGATCCGCCAGGCGATGTCCCGGGCCCTCGCCGACCAGGCCCGGACCATCCGCGTCCCCGTGCACGTCGTCGAACTCATCAACCGGGTCATCCGCGTCCAGCGCCGCATGCTCCAGGAACGCGGGTACGAACCCACCGCGGAGGAGGTCGCCGCCGAACTGGACGTGGCCCCCGAGCGCGTCGGCGAGGTACTCCGCCTCGCCCAGGAACCGGTCTCCCTGCACGCCCCCGTCGGCGAGGAGGAGGACGTCGCCCTCGGGGACCTCATCGAGGACGGCGACGCCGCCTCACCCGTCGAGTCCGCCGCCTTCCTGCTGCTCCGCCGCCACCTGGAGGACGTGCTCTCGACCCTCGGGGAACGCGAACGGAAGGTCGTCCAGCTCCGCTACGGCCTCGACGACGGCAGGCCCCGCACCCTGGAGGAGATAGGGCGCCTCTTCGGTGTGACCCGCGAACGCATCCGACAGATCGAGTCCAAGACCCTCGACAAGCTCCGCGACCACGCCTACGCCGACCAACTGCGCGGCTACCTGGACTAGGGCCTCTCCGCACAGCCCCGTCCGGCCGACCCGTGCCGCGTCGACCGCGGCACGGGCCGGCCGTGAACCGGCCCCGGGTCAGTCGACCTCGGCCACCGCCTGGGCGAACTGCGCCGCGTACAGCCGGGCGTACGCCCCGCCGGACGCGAGCAGGTGCTCGTGCGTGCCCTGCTCGACGATCGACCCGTTCTCCATCACCAGGATCACGTCCGCGTCCCGGATCGTGGAGAGCCGGTGCGCGATCACGAACGAGGTGCGCCCGTGGGCCAGGCGCGCCATCGCCTTCTGGATCAGGACCTCCGTGCGGGTGTCGACCGAGCTGGTGGCCTCGTCGAGGACGAGGATCACCGGGTCGGACAGGAACGCCCGCGCGATGGTGATCAGCTGCTTCTCACCCGCGCTGACCCCCGCCCCGTCGTCGTCGATGACCGTGTCGTACCCCTCGGGCAGGGTGCGGACGAACCGGTCGGCGTGCGCGGCCCGCGCCGCCTCCTCGATCTCCGCCCGGGTCACCGCCCGCGTGGCGCCGTACGCGATGTTGTCGGCGATGGTGCCGCCGAACAGCCAGGTGTCCTGGAGGACCATGCCGATCCCGGTCCGCAGCTCCTCCCGGGACATCTTCGCGATGTCCGCCCCGTCCAGGGTGATCCGGCCGCCCGTCACCTCGTAGAACCGCATGAGCAGGTTCACCAGGGTCGTCTTGCCCGCCCCCGTGGGCCCGACGATCGCGACCGTCTGCCCCGGCTCCACCGTGAGCGACAGGTCCTCGATGAGCGGCTTGTCCGCCTCGTAACGGAAGGAGACGCCCTCGAGGGCCACCCTGCCCTTGAGGTCCGCGGGCGTCTCGCTCTCGCTCTTCGGGGCGTCCGGCTCCTGCTCCTCGGCATCGAGCAGCTCGAAGATCCGCTCGGCCGACGCGACGCCCGACTGCACCAGGTTCGCCATCGACGCGACCTGCGTCAGCGGCATGGAGAACTGGCGCGAGTACTGGATGAAGGCCTGCACGTCACCGATGGACAGCGTGCCGCTCGCCACCCGCAGCCCGCCGACGACGGCCACCAGGACGTAGTTGATGTTCGAGATGAAGAACATCACCGGCTGCATCACACCGCTGTTGAACTGCGCCTTGAACCCGGCCTCGTAGAGGGCGTCGTTCTGCTCGCGGAAGTCCGCCGCGGACTCCGCCTGCCGACCGAAGACCTTCACCAGGTTGTGCCCGCTGTACATCTCCTCCACGTGCGCGTTGAGCGCGCCCGTGGACTTCCACTGCTGGACGAAGTGCGGCTGCGAGCGCTTGCCGATCCGCGCCGCGACGAGGACCGAGACCGGCACCGTGACCAGCGCCACGAGCGCGAGCAGCGGCGAGATCCAGAACATCATCGCGAGCACGCCGACGATCGTGAGCAGCGAGTTGATCAGCTGGCCCATCGACTGCTGGAGCGTCTGCGAGATGTTGTCGATGTCGTTGGTCGCCCGTGACAGCACCTCGCCGCGCTTCGCCTTGTCGAAGTACGAGAGGGGAAGCCGCGCCAGCTTCGTCTGGACGTCCTCCCGCATCCGGTAGACCGTGCGGTTGATCACCTTGATCGACATGCGGGTGGAGACCAGCATGAGCAGGCCCGCCGCCACGTACACGCCGAGGACCACGAGCAGCACCTCGCCGACGGCGGAGAAGTCGATCCCCCGCCCCGGCGTGAAGTCGACGCCGGTCAGCATGTCCGCCATGCCGGAGTCGCCGGCGGCGCGCAGCCTCGCGATCGCCTCCGTCTTCGTCCCGTCCTTGATCTGGTTCCCGATGACGCCCGCGAAGACGAGGTCGGTCGCCTTGCCGAGGATCTTCGGGCCGACTACGGAGGCCGCCACAGACAGCACACCGGCGATCAGCATCACCCAGAGCGCGCCGCGCTCGGGCGCCAGCTGCTTGACCAGCCGCTTTCCCGAGCCCTTGAAGTCCATCGACCGCTGGTCGGGGCCGCCACCGGCCATCATGCGTCCGCCAGGACCGGCCATCAGGCTGCCTCCGCCTCGGTGAGCTGGGAGAGGACGATCTCCCGGTACGTCTCGTTGTCCGCCATCAGGTCCCGGTGCCGTCCGGTGCCGACGACCCGGCCCTCGTCGAGGACGACGATCCGGTCGGCGTCCCGGATGGTGGAGACCCGCTGGGCGACGATCACGACCGTCGAGTCGGCCGTCTCCCGGGCGAGCGCGGCCCGGAGCAGGGCGTCCGTCTCGTAGTCGAGCGCGGAGAACGAGTCGTCGAACAGGTAGATCTCCGGCCGCTGCACCAGCGTCCGGGCGATGGCGAGCCGCTGCCGCTGCCCGCCGGAGACATTGGTGCCGCCCTGGGCGATGGGGGCGTCGAGACCCTTCTCGAGCTTCCGTACGAAGTCGGCGGCCTGGGCGACGTCGAGGGCGTGCCAGAGTTCCTCGTCGGTGGCGTCGGGCTTGCCGTACCGCAGGTTGGTGGCGATGGTCCCGGAGAAGAGGTACGGCTTCTGGGGGACGAGTCCGACGGTCTTCGCCATCAGTTCGGGGTCGAGTCTGCGGACGTCGACGCCGTCGACGAGGACCTCGCCGCCGGTGGCGTCGAAGAGCCGGGGCACGAGTCCGAGGAGGGTGGACTTGCCGCTGCCGGTCGAGCCGATGACCGCCGTGGTCTCACCGGGCCGTGCGACAAGGCCCACGTCCTTCAGGACGGACTCCTCGGCGCCCGGGTAGCGGAACTCCGCCCCCCTGACCTCCAGATGCCCCCGCCGGTCCAGCGTCCGCACCGGATCCACCGGCGGCACCACGCTCGACTCGGTCCCCAGGACCTCCTGGACGCGTTCCGCGCAGACCTCGGCCCGCGGCACCATCATGAACATGAAGGTGGCCATCATGACCGCCATCACGATCTGCATCAGATAGGCGAGGAACGCGGTCAGCGCGCCGATCTGCATCCCGCCGCTGTCGATGCGGTGCGCGCCGAACCAGACGACGGCCACGCTGGAGATGTTCACGACCGTCATCACCGTCGGGAACATCAGCGCCATCAGCCGGCCGGTCGCCATCGACACGTCGGTCAGCTCGGCGTTGGCCGCGCGGAACCGCTCCTCCTCGTAGGAGTCCTTCACGAACGCCCGGATCACCCGGTTGCCGGTGATCTGCTCGCGCAGCACCCGGTTCACCGTGTCGAGACGCTCCTGCATCGTCCGGAAGAGCGGCCGCATCCTCCGCACGATCAGCGAGACGGAGATCCCGAGGATCGGCACCACGGCGAGCAGCACGCCCGAGAGCGGCACGTCCTGGCCGAGGGCCATCACGATGCCGCCGACACACATGATGGGCGCGGAGACCATCAGGGTGAACGCCATCAGGACCAGCATCTGGATCTGCTGCACGTCATTGGTCGTACGGGTGATCAGCGAGGGCGCGCCGAAGTGCCCCAGCTCCCGCGCGGAGAAGGACTGCACCCGGTCGAAGACCGCACCGCGCACGTCCCGGCCCAGGACGGACGCCGTGCGGGCGCCGTAGAACACGGCGCCGATGTTGCAGACGACCTGGACGACGGAGACGCCGACCATCAGAGCGCCGAAGCGCAGGATGTAGCCGGTGTCCCCCGCGACGACACCGTTGTCGATGATGTCCGCGTTCAGGGTCGGCAGGTAGAGGCTCGCGCAGGTCTGCAGGAACTGGAGAAGCACGAGCAGGGCGATGGGTTTTCGATAGGGCCCGAGGTGGGTTCGGAGAAGTCTTATGAGCACGGCTCCTACTATCGCCCGCGCCCCCGAGACGTGACGACTCGTTTAGGGGGCGCGGCGAGCCCTGGTGAAGACTTTACGAACTGAACGCACCCGGGTGGATCTGCTCCCGCGTCGCCACGTACTGCTGCCGCACCGCCTGCCCCGCCGACCGGTCCTCGCCCGGCTCCAGGATCTGCGCGGCGGCGCCCTGCCAGGCCGGGGGAGTGGACGGCGACAGCGTGCCGCGCGCCACCCCGAGCGCCCAGGCGGCCTGCCGGGCCGCACCCAGCGCGGCGTAATCGGCCGGCTGGGGGACGACGACCTGCGCGCCGAACAGCGCGGGGGCGAGCGCCTGCACGGCCGGCAGCGCGGCCGCCGCGCCGAGCAGGAAGATCCGCCGTACCTCGACGCCCCGCCCGCGCAGCACGTCCATGGCATCGGTGAGCGCGCAGAGCATCCCCTCGAACGCGGCCCGCGCCAGGTGCTCGGGCTTCATCGACTCCCGCCGCAGCCCGCTGAGCGTGCCCGCCGAGTGCGGCAGGCTCGGGGTCCGCTCGCCCTCCAGATAGGGCAGCAGGACGAGCCCGGAGGCGCCCGGCGTCGACTTCAGGGCGAGCGCGGACAGCTCGTCGAGCGACTCGGCGCCCAGCATCTCGGCGGTGCCGCGCAGGGCCCGTACCGCGTTGGAGGTGTGGACGACGGGCAGGTGCATGCCGGTGGCGTCGGCGAAGGAGGTGATCATGCCGCTGTGGTCGGCGAGCGTCTCGTGGTGGACGGCCATCACGGAGCCGGAGGCGCCGAGCGAGACCACCGCGTCGCCGGGGCCGAGCCCGAGCCCGAGCGCGGCGGCCATCGTCTCGCCCGTACCGGCGGAGATGAGGAGCCCCTCGGGCGTGGTGCCGGCCGCCTCTGCGGGCCCGAGGACCTCGGGCAGCACGGCCTGGTGGCCGAGGGCCAGCTCGACCAGGTCGGGGCGGTACGCGCCGGTGCGGGCCGACCAGTAGCCGGTGGCGGAGGCGGCGCCGCGGTCGGTGGTCCGCCGGGCGGGGCGGCCGAGGAGCTGCCAGACCAGCCAGTCGTGCGGCTGGAGGACCATCGCGATCCGGCGGGCGTGCTCGGGCTCGGTGCGGGCGAGCCAGCGCAGCTTGGCGACCGGCTGTCCGGAGCCGGGCACGGAGCCGACGGCCTCGGCCCAGGCCCGGCGTCCACCCAGCGACTCCACGAGATCGGCGGCGGCCACCTGGGCCCGCTTGTCGTTGCGGACGAGCGCGGGCCGCACGAGGCCGCCCTGCGCGTCGAGCGGTACGACCCCGTGCTGCTGCGCGGACACGCCGATGGCCTGCACGCCCTCGAGGAGTCCGCCGGTCGCGGCCTCCCCGAGGGAGAGCAGCCAGGTCTGCGGGTCGACGTCGACGGCCTTGGGTTCGCCCGGATGAGGGGCGTACCCCTGCCGCAGTACGGCACCCGTGTCCGTGTCACAGACGACGATGCGTGTGAACTCCGCTGAGCTGTCGAGTCCGGCGACTATCCCCATGACAGGTGATTCTGCCGCACGCGGCGCGGTTCAGGTGTTGGTGGTGCCCCATTCGTCCTCCTCGACCCTCCCGTTGCCCATGCTCCGCTCGCGCAGCGCGTGGACCCGGTCGGCCACGGAGGGGGGCAGCCGGTCGCCCACCCGCTCACCGACGACGTGCATGGCCTTGCCCGCGACCTGCCGCCCGGTCTGGGCGGCGGACTCGGCGGCGTTGCGCACGGCCGGGTTCTGGGCGAACTCCTTGGCGGACTTCCTCAACTGCTCGTAGCGCTCGCGACCCGCACGTGTGCCGACCACGTAACCGAGGGCGAGTCCCATGACGAACGTCAGCTTGTATCGCATGGCCATCACCTTCCCTGGAGAGCTTCCCTGATGCATCGCGGTGCCCACGGCGAACCGATTGGCGGAGCACCCCCCTGCTTGCGCTAATGTATGTGTCGCAGCGAGCAACCGCCCGCCCGGAGCATCCGGAGTGGGTCCGTTCGGTGCGACGCAGCAATCCCCTGTAGCTCAATTGGCAGAGCAGCCGGCTGTTAACCGGCAGGTTACTGGTTCGAGTCCAGTCGGGGGAGCGCGATCCCCTGTAGCTCAATTGGCAGAGCATTCGGCTGTTAACCGGAGGGTTACTGGTTCGAGTCCAGTCGGGGGAGCGGAACGGAAGAGGACCCTTCGGGGTCCTTTTTCGCGTCTCGGGGAACCGTGCGGAGCGCGCCGTTGTCTTCATGGTCGGCAGAGCCGATCTTCCGGAGCAGGAGATCGTATGAGCGGCTATGCTGCGGCAGACGGCGCGCACACATGTACGCGCCTCACCGATCGGGGCGGTAGCTCAGCCGGTTAGAGCAGCGGACTCATAATCCGTCGGCCGTGGGTTCGAGTCCCACCCGCCCCACCACCGCTCGTGGTCGCAGGAAGGTTTTGCCTGGGACCGCGAGCTTTTTCATGCACCACACTGCACCGCCCCTGCGGCGCTTCCCGCGAGCGACACGCCGGGCGTCACCCGGACGCGGCGTCCGGTGCGCCCATGGCTTCCTGACGCGTCCTCCCGCCGTCCCGTATCCGGTTCCGGTTTCGGCGTCCAGGGGTGGGGGTTCCCTGCCCGAGGTCTCCGTGACTGGTCGGTAACGTTCCGTTTCTATTGTGATCTTCATCTCGTTGCATGACGGATGCGAAATGCGGTAGGGGTCCGGTGCGCCGGGTGTGCGGAGTCGATCTTCGTGGCGGTGCATTCACCCCACTTCCGTGCGTCGACGTCCGGTCCGGGCGTTCGGTCCCAGGGGGTGGGTGCCAGCCACCTGCCATGCCTGCCCCGTCGGCCCGCGGCTCCGGGCTCTTGGCTGATGGCACGTCAGATTCCGCTTGCCGTTCGGGCGCTGTGCTGCGATGTCTGCGCCGAGGACGCGACCGGATCGGTTCGACGCCAACATAAATACTCCTGTAGTCATCTGTTCTCATTCGGCCACTACGGTCCGGTTGCCAGTCATCCCCCGGTGGGTGTCTCATCTGTCCTCGGTCCTGGAGCAGACGGGACCTCCGTCCCGGGGAGGCGCAAGATCGAATCTGCCTGCCATGGTGCCGTTGGGGGTGAACGCCCGCTCGTCCGCCGTCTCCACGGCGTGTTCTGTGTTCGGACCCCGGGTTCCCGCTCGTCGGGCGGTTTGCAGCCATCACTGTCACGGATCAGCGCATCGGACCGGAGCGACACCCTGCGGACCCGCGTTCTCGGCCCGCTCCGAGTCCCGTTCCTCGGCCCCCTTCTCCGCTTGGCACACCAGGTGCCCGGGGCCGTCACGTACGGACACCGAAGGAAGGATTCGAAGAGTCAGATGCACAAGAACCCTGAACTTCCCGTCGGCCATACAGGCCGGGACTGCGCGACCCTCTGCGGGCGTATCTGCCCGATGTGCGTCGAGAGGCTGCGGGGGGAACTGCTCACCCTGCTCGGTCTGTACCGCGAGAGCGACCACGCCCTGACCCCGGGGCCCGCCCGGATGCGAGAACGGGTGAGCGGCACCAGATCCATGGGCACCGTGCTCGACGAGCGGACCGTGGAGATGCGCACGGAGGCCGCGGACGTGCTGGCCTCGTGGGCGCGGTTGGTCGTCGAGGAGCGCGGGGGGAAGGGGCTGCGGGGTTGCGACATCGAGTCGCTGGTGGCGTTCCTCCGCGACGAGGTGGAGTGGATCGCCGGGCACCCCGCCGCCGTCTCGTTCGACGAGGAGGTGCGCCGGCTGCTCCAGCGCCTCGGCGCCCTCTTCGGGCCGGCCCCGGTGCGGGGGATGCCCCTCGGGGCGTGCGTGGAGCCCGAGTGCACGGGCACGCTCCTGGCCGTCGTGCGCGGAGCCGGCGGCTCGTCCGCGGCCCTGAACCAGGTCTCCTGCGACGCCGGGCACACCCTGCCGCCGCGTCAGTGGCTGATGGTGGCGGGTCAGATGGCGAGGTGCTCGGAATGACGACACCGAGACGCAGGACCGTGTCGACCGAGCTGGCCGCGCTGGCCATGGGAGTGAGTGAGGCGACCATCCGCAAATGGGCCTCCCGCGGCAAGATCACCCGCTACGGAAGGAAGCAGCGAGCCGAGTACGACCTTGATGAACTGCTCACGTTGAGGGAGCACGGAGGACCCCTCCCCGCCGGTGGGCGTCCGGCGGAGAGCGCCTACGACTTACAGGGGGCCAGTGCGGGTGACCGGCCGCGCTCACACCTCTGACCTGCGACGATGGTGCTTTTCCGGTCGAGGGGGAGGGGGTAGACCCGTACAATATAGGTGGGTTGACGGTTCGGAAGATTGAGTGTCACACTCCTTTCGGCGGCTCCACGCGCTGATTCCATGATCGTTTGCGATCGGGCGAATCGGGCGTCGCGGCGGCCCGAGCTCTCACCAGAATCCGTGTCCGGCCTCGTGCCGGACGCGGATTCTTTTTTGTCCGCAGCAGCGAGAGGAAGTGTGGTCGATGTCCGTTTCTCCCAGTACGCCCGCCGGACAGTGGGCGGGTACGGTCACGCACGACGGCGAGGTGGACGACTACACCGTCACCTTCCAGGAGGACGGCTCGCTCGTCGTCGTCACGAAGAAGAGCACGGGCGCCGGCTCCTGGACCGCCACCGGTGACGACACGTTCTCGTTCTTCCTGCGGGAGGACTTCAACACGGACGTCACCCAGATCAGCCCCACCGGCTTCCGGGCCGCCTACATCAAGATAGACATCGAGGCCCGGCTCGCCGGTGACGGCAAGTTCACCGGCACGGGCAAGGCGGTCGTGCACGGCCCCGACGACACGGTGATCTACTCGACGGACGCCGAGACCGACGCGCACCGCGTCCCGTGACGGCGCCCGTGACGGGATCCGTGGGGCCCACGCTCGACGAACTCGCCGCCGAGGTGGCGCGGTTGTCCGACGTCGCGGCCCTGAACAACCTGATCGACCGCTATCTGGCGAGCCTGGACGAGGGACTCGCCGACACCCCGTCCGGCTCCGGCACCGCGCCCGGCGCGGGTTCCGGCACGGATTCGGGATCCGGCTCCGGCTCCGGCTCCGGTTTCGACGAGATGTGGGCCGCGTCCCTGTTCACCGAGGACGTGGAGCTCCTCTTCCCGGTGGGCAGCCACCAGGGTCTGGCCGGGGCCGACGGATTCCTGCGGCAGATCATGGAGCGCTGGAGCCGTACGCATCACCACGGCTCCCTCGCCTCCGTCGAGCCGGACGGCGACCGGGCCGCGGTGAGCTGGAGCCTGATCGCGTCGCACGTCCACTTCGGCTCGCCCGTACCGCCGCAGCCCTCCGCCTACTTCCAGATCGGCGGGCGCTTCACCGGCGTCGCGCGGCGTACGGCGGACGGCTGGCGGTTCGCGCGGCTGCGGCTCCGGATCGTCTGGAGCACCGGCTCTCCGCCCGGCGGAGTGACCGAGGTCGACGCCCGGACCCTCGAGGTCGTCGACACCCCTCGCTGAGGCCTTCCGGCCCGGCAACACCCCTTGCACCACCCCTGAGTTCCGAGGAGGAACTGTCATGCCCACCACACTCACGCCCGAGCAGCAGCGCGAACTCGTCGAGAAGGTCTTCCACGAGGGTCTGGACCTCGGGGACCTCACCGCCGCGGACCGCTATCTGACCTCTGACTTCCGCAACCACGGCAGTCACGACGACTCCATGCGGGGACCGGAGGCCTTCAAGCACACGATCCGCATCCAGCAGTCCGCGTTCAGTGAGATCAAGTACGAGATCCTCGACTTCATCTCGCAGGACGACCGGGCCGCGATCCGGTGGGTGATGCACGGCAAGCACACGGGTCCCTTCATCGGCATCCAGCCGACCGGGCTCCAGGTCCAGCACCAGGCCATCATCTGGTTCCGCTTCGAGGGCGACAAGATCGCCGAGCGGTGGGGTCTCGTGGACAACTTCACCCTGGAGCGCTTCCTGAAGTCCGGCGGAAAGCCGACCGGCCCGCTGACCCCCAAGGCCGCAGCTCCGCAGCAGGCCTGACCGAGCGGCGGGGGAGGGGAGGGCGGCTCCGGCAGGAGCCGCCCTCCCCTCTGTCCGAACTCCCGGTCCGCCCCCTCTGGCCGCCGCCCTGTTCGCCCCCTGTCCAACCCCCGGCCCCTGTCCGACCCTCCGTCCAACCTCTCCCACCCCTGTCCGGCCCTGAGCAGAGAACGAGGAGGCAGTCGTGCCCATCAACAGACGCGTGGCCCGCTTCAACAAGGCGGTCGCCAACCACTTCGTGGGCCCCGTCCTGAGCCGGATGCCCGGCTTCGGCAAGGTGCACCACCGCGGCCGCAAGTCCGGCCGTGCTTTCACCACCCCGGTCAAGCTGTTCCGCCGGGGCGAGGACATCGTCATCACCCTGCCGTACGGCCCCGGCTCCGACTGGGTCAAGAACGTCCTGGCCGCCGGGGGCTGCGAGATCACCACGCGGGGCCGGCGGATCGCGGTGTGCGACCCGGTGGTCTTCACGGACGACGGTTCGACCAAGATGCCCGCCCTGACCCGACGGATCCTGTCGCGGGTCGACGCGACCCAGTTCCTCTCCCTCACTCCTGTCGCCGCGCGTTCCGCGGCGACGGGCTGAGGGGCGCCCGGTGGTTTCCCCCGCGTCGCCCGTCAAGGTCGTGGTCGTGGTCGCCTCGGTGCGCGGCGGCAGGCTGGCACCGGATGTGGCCGGCTGGTTCACCGCGCTGGCCGGGCTCCGGGAGGACCTGGTCCTGGACGTCGTCGACGTGGCCGACCACGACCTGCCCGGAAGCCTCGACCCGCAGGATCCGGTGGCGACGGCGTTGCGGCCCCGGCTCGCCTCCGCCGAGGCGTTCGTCCTGATCGTCCCGGAGTACAACCGCAGTGTTCCCGGCCCCTTCAAGACCCTCGTCGACAGCTTCCAGGCCGAGTGGGAGGCCAAACCCGTCGGGTTCGTGAGCTACGGGCTCTCCCTGGCCGGTGGCGTGCGCGCGGTGGAGCACCTGCGGCAGATCTTCGCCGAGTTCCACGCGGTCGGCATGAAGGACGCGGTGCTCTTCCCGCGGATCCTCGAACACTACGACGCCCAGGGCCGGTTCCCGGCCGAGCCCGAGGGTGCGGAGGCCGCCGCCAAGCTCATGCTCGACCAGCTGCACTGGTGGGCGCGTGCCCTGCGCGACGCCAAGTCCGTACACCCCTACGGCTCCTGAGAACTTTCGCCCCTCCCTTTGGAGAACTGATGGCCGCTGCGATTGATCCCCTGCCCGACCTCCTGATCGCCATCCCCGCGGTGATCCTGCTCTGCAAGATAGGCGCGCGCCTGGTCCGCGGGGCCGGCCAGCCGCCCGTGGTCGGTGAGATAGCCGTCGGTCTGCTGCTCGGTCCCTCGTTCCTGGGGTGGCTGTGGCCCAGCGCGCAGGCGTGGCTCTTCCCGCCGTCGTCCCTCCCCTATCTGGGGTTGCTCGGCAATCTGGGACTGCTCATCTTCATGTTCCTCATCGGTCACGAACTCCAGCTGGGCTCGCTCCGCGCCCAGAGCGGCACCGCCGCGCTGGTGTCCATGGTGAGCATCGCCCTGCCCCTGGGGCTCGGCACGCTGCTTGCCCTCGGGATGTACGAGTCCTTCGCCCCCGAGGGCGTCGACCGGCTGCCGTTCGTCCTGTTCATCGCGGTGGCCATGAGCATCACGGCCTTCCCGGTGATGGCCCGGATCCTGTCGGACCGGGGGATGTACCGGACGCGGGTCGGTGTGCTGGCGCTGGCCTGCGCCGCGTTCGACGACGTGACCGCCTGGTGCCTGCTGGCGGCGGTGGTCGCCGTCTCGGCGGCCGGCTCCCCCATGGAAGCGGTCACGACGGCGCTGTTCGCGGTCGGCTTCGCCCTCTTCATGTTCGGTGTCCTGCGGCCGGTGCTGCTGCGGCTCTCCGCCCGCGCCGAGCGGACGTCCACCGACAGCCTGGTCCTGGTCCTGCTCTTCAGCGGCCTGTGCCTGAGCGCCCTCGCCACGGACCTGATCGGGGTGCACGCCCTGTTCGGGGCCTTCGTCTTCGGTGCGGTCACTCCGCGCGGCAGCCGGGTCATCGAGTACCAGGCGGCCCGGCTGAGGGCCTTCGCCGTTCCCGTACTGCTTCCCCTGTTCTTCGTCACCACCGGTCTGCGGGCGGATGTGTCGCTGCTGGCCGCGGACCCGGTGCAGTGGCTCTGGGCCGGTGCGGTCCTGGCGGTGGCGGTGCTCGCGAAGTGGGGCGGCGGGACCGGGGCCGCCCGGCTCTCCGGCCAGTCCTGGCGGGACGCGATGTCGATCGGGGCGCTGATGAACTGCCGCGGTCTGACCGAGCTGATCGTGCTGAACGTCGGGCTCGGCCTCGGGGTGATCGGCCAGGACCTGTTCACGATCCTGGTGCTGATGGCGCTGATCACCACGGCCGTGACCTCGCCCGCGCTGGACCGGATCCGCAAGGGGATGCCGGAGGAGGAGCCGGAGGTGGAGAAGAGGCCCGCGGACGAGCCGGTGGACGCCTCCCGGCAGTCGGTGGACACCACCCGGTAACGGCCGGAACCCCGGACTCCGTGGGCGCCGGGCCGGGGGGAGAGGGCCCGGCGTCGCAGAGTGCTTGGATCTGTGATGGTTCTCCAGTTGATAGTTAAGGACGTTGACGATAGTCTCCTCTCAAGCCGGACGCATGCAGGGACCGGACGCATGCAGGGAGAGGGAAGAGACGATGGGCGACTTCAAGAACCTCGACATGACGATGATGTTCGCCATCCACGACGCGCTCCGCCGAGAACTGGAGCGCATCGCGCGCATCACCTCCCGGGTGGACGAGGACCCGCGCCACGTGCTGAGCACCGCGGTCGGCTGGGAGCTGTTCAAGAAGTTCCTCACCGCCCACCACACCTCCGAGGACCTCACCGTCTGGCCGGCGATGCACAAGGCGCTGGACGGGCGCGACGCCCGTGCCGAGATCGCCCTCCTCGACGCGATGGAGGCCGAACACGCCGTCATCGACCCGCTGCTGACGGACATCGACGCGGCCCTCGCCGACCGCGACACGGGCACCGAACGCCTCGGCGGCCTCGTCGACACGCTGTACACCGACCTCCGTGCCCACCTCGACCACGAGGAGCGGGAGGCGCTCGCGCTCATGGACCTGACCATGAGCGCGGAGGAGTGGACGGCCTTCAGCGTCGAGCAGAAGAACCGGATCGGCGGCGACGCCAACCGCTACCTCCCCTGGCTCCTGGACGACATCGACGCCGCCCGGGTCGCCACCATCCTCGACAAGCTCCCGCCTCCCCTGCGCGCCGCCTACGAGACCGAGTGGCGGGCCGCCTACGAGGACCTGGACATCTGGGCCGTCAAGGACGCCGCAGGACGCTGAACCCCGCTCTCTCCGGGCCGGCCCGTCCCGCTCCTGGGGGTCGGGAAGGGGCCGGATCCACCTCCCCGAACCACCTCTGGAGACGTTCATGTCTATGCAGGACAGAACCGAAACCGTCCCACCGGGCGCCGGGGCCCCTCCGGGCTCCGCCGCACCGGCCCCGACCGGGGACAAGCTCGGCCTCGCGCTCGCGGTCATCGCGGCCGCCCAGCTGATGCTGGTCCTCGACAACACGATCGTGGCCGTCGCCCTGCCGAGCATGCAGAGCGCGCTGGGCCTCTCCGACGCCAACCTCGGCTGGGTCATCACCGCCTACGCCCTGGCCTTCGGCGGGCTGCTGCTGGCCGGCGGACGTGCCGGTGACCTCTTCGGCCGCCGGCGGGTCTTCCGTACCGGGCTCGTGATCTTCACCCTCGCCTCGCTGCTCGGCGGCCTCGCCGGCAGCGGCGATGTCCTGCTCATCGCCCGTGTCCTCCAGGGCGTGGGTGCTGCCATCGCGGCGCCCACGGCACTCTCCCTGCTGGCCTCCACCTTCCCTGCGGGCCCCGCGCGCAACAAGGCGCTCGGCGTGTACGGGGCCATGGGCGGGCTCGGCTCGGTCGTCGGCCTGCTCCTCGGCGGAGCTCTGACCGAGTTCCTCAGCTGGCGCTGGGTCATGTACATCAACATCCCGATCGCCGTCGCGGTGCTGATCGGCACCAGCGTCCTGAAGGAGAGCGAGCGCGACCGCGGCAAGGTCGACATCCCCGGCGCGCTCACCGCCACCTTCGGATTCGGGTCCCTCGTCTACGGCATCAACCGGGCGGGCGAGAAGGGCCTCGGCGACAGCACAACCCTGATCGCCCTGGCCGTCGCCGTCGCGCTGATCGTCGCCTTCATCGCCATCCAGCGCTCCAGCCGGGCGCCGATGGTGCCGGGTGCCGTCGTGGCCGACAAGAGCCGCGCCGGCGCCAACGCGATCATGTTCCTGGTCGGCGCGGGCATGTTCGCCACCTTCTACTTCCTGACGCTCTACATGCAGATCGTCAAGGGGTACGAGCCGATGATCACCGGCCTCGCCTACCTCCCGTTCGCCATCGGGATCGGCATCGCGGCCGGCGGCGTCGGACCGCAGCTGCTGGCCAAGGTCCCCGAGCGCTCCGTCATCGCCGTCGGACTGGTCGTCGGCATCGCCGGCATGGTCTGGCTCAGCTTCCTGGCGCCCGGCCAGAACGCCTTCGTCGCCCTCCTGCCCGCCCAGCTGGTCTGCGGGTTCGGCCTCGGCCTGGTCTTCGTCACCGTCACCGTCATCAGCGTCCGCGGGGTCTCCCCCGAGGACACCGGGATCGCGGCGGGCCTGATCAACACCAGCCAGCAGATCGGCGGCGCGGTCGGTCTCGCCATCCTCGCCGCGACCGCCTCGGTCATCACCGAGGGCAGGCTGTCCGGCGACCGCTCCGAAGCGCTCACCACCGGTTACTCCTACGGGCTCCTCATCGGCGGCGGCATCTACCTGCTCGCCCTGATCGTGACCCTCGGCACCATCAAGGCCACGGCACCGCAGGCGCAGCCTCACTGAGCCGTGCCCACCACGCTCCGCCCGCTCCACCCCGACCCCGCCCGGGCCACCCTCTTCTCCTCCGGGCGGGGTCAGGCGCGTCCGGAGGCGGCGGGCGCGCACGGCGGAGGGCGGCGTGTACGGGGAGCGGGCCGCTCCTGCAGGAGGGGAAAACCGGTGGTCCGGGCCCCGTTCGGCCGCGGCCGTCCGCCGTATACTCGGTTACCCGGTTCCGAAGGGGAGATGACGATCGTGCGAGGCGAGCCCGACGCAACGCGAAACCCCGTCTCGGCGACCGAGGCCACGGCCGAGGTCCCCGGCGTCCTGCCGGAGGCGCTCACCGGTTTCATCGGCTACCTCCTGCGCCGCGTCTTCGCCCACTTCACGTCCCTCGCGGACGGCCCCGAGGACGGCTCCCGGGACTTCCTCGTCCTGGACGCGCTGACCGGCGGCGACTGGGTCTCCCAGCTCGACCTGGCCGAGCGCCTCGGCATCAACCGGACCATCATGGTCGGCGTCATCGACCGCCTGGAGGACCGGGGCCAGGTGCTCCGCACGCGTAATCCGGACAACCGCCGCCAGTACATCCTCTCCCTGACCGACGTGGGCCGATCCGCCGTGGAGGCGGGACGCCGCGCGGTCGCCGAGCGGGACGCGCGGCTCACCGCCGCCCTCCGCCCCGAGCAGGTCACCCGCCTCAACACGCTGCTGGCGCGGCTGCTCCCGCAGGGCACCCAGGACCTCGTGCAGGGCACCGAGCACCTCGTCGAGCAGGCCCACCACCGGTTGCGCCGGCTCGGCGACGAGAAGCTGACCGGGACGGGCCTCAGGGTCCGCCACTACGGGCCGCTGTCCATCCTCGCCATCTCCGGGCCCTGTCCGCAGCAGCGGCTGGCCCAGGAACTGGCCATTACGGGGCCCGCGACCTCACAGCTCGTCGACGAGCTCGTCGACGGCGGCATGGTCCACCGCGGGCGTGACCCGCACGACCGGCGCCGGCACGCCCTGGAGCTCACCGAGTTCGGGCACACCCAGCTGAAGGCGGTCGCCCGTGCCGTCGACCTGCTCGCCGCGGACATCGCCGAGCTGCTCGGGCCCGGTGGCGAGGACGAGCTGCGCTCCCTGCTCGTCCAGCTCCTCGAACCCGCCCACCCCGGCCTCGCCGAAGCGGCCGGGCGGCGTGGCTGAGCCCAGGCCGGTTCTGGTCGACCCGCCTTTTCCCGGCAGGGGTTGACCGCCCGCGCAATTCCTGTCACGCTTTCCTCAGCGGTTCAGTCGTGCCGTTTTTCGGGTTCCTCCCCAAGGCTATTCCAAGCCAACGGAGGGGCCCGTTTTTCATGCCCTCTTTTCGCACCTGATCGCACCCCACCTGACGAAGGAGACGGCCCGTGGTCACGCAGGCGAACGAAAGGCCCAAAGGAACGGACGACATACCCAGGGAAGCGACGTACGACGTCATCATCCTGGGTTCCGGTATCGCCGGATCGGTGACCGGAGCCATTCTCGCGAAACACGGAGCGAGGGTTCTTCTCGTCGACGCCACAACCCATCCGCGATTCGCGGTCGGTGAGTCGATGACCCCGCAGCTCGTCGAATGGATCCACATTCTCGCCGAGCGCCACGAGCTCCCCGAACTCAAGAGCCTGGCCAGTGTGCGGCAGAGCACCAGGGACATCGCTCCCACCTTCGGCACCAAGGCCCACTTCGGGTTCATGAAGCACGAGGTCGGCAAGGAGCCCGACCCGCGCGAGGCGACCCAGCTGGCGCTGCCCAAGATCTTCCACCAGAACAGCCACATGTTCCGGCAGGACAGCGACTCCTTCATGTTCCACGTCGCCGTGAAGTACGGCTGTGTGGCAAAGCAGAGCTGGCGTGCCAGTGACGTCGACTTCGACGACGACGGCGTCACGGTCACCGGCCGCAGCGGCGCGCCGGGCGCGGAGCCCGAGTCGTTCCGCGCGAAGTACGTGGTGGACGCCTCCGGGTTCCGCTCGCCGCTCGCCGAGAAGTTCGACCTGCGTGACAAGCCGGCCCGCTTCAAGCACCACTCCCGCTCGATGTTCACGCACTACGTGGGCGTGAAGCGGTTCGACGACGTCAGCGGCCACCCCAAGGAGCTGCGGCCGCCGGCCGACTGGCACACCGGCACGATGCACCACCTCATCGAGCGCGGCTGGTTCTGGATCATCCCGTTCGACAACCACAAGGACTCCCGCAACCCGCTGTGCAGCGTCGGCCTGACCATGGACGAGCGCACCTACCCCAAACCCAAGGACATCAGCCCCGAGCAGGAGTTCGAGCTCTTCCTCGACAAGTACCCGGCGGTCAAGCGGCAGTTCGACGGGGCGAGCAAGGTCCGCGAGTGGGTCTCGACGGACCGGCTCCAGTACTCCTCCAAGCAGACCATCGGCGACCGCTGGTGCCTGATGTCGCACGCCGCCGGCTTCCTGGACCCGCTGTTCTCCCGGGGCCTGTCCAACACCCTCGAAGTGGTCGACGCCCTCACCTCCCGACTCCTCGAGGCCCTCAAGGACGGCGACTTCTCGGCCGATCGCTTCGCGTACGTGGAGCGCCTGGAGCAGGGGCTGCTCCAGTACAACGACGAGATCGTCAACAGCTCCTTCATCGCCTTCTCGCACTTCCGCCTCTGGAACGCCGTCTTCCGCGTCTGGGGTTCGTTCATCACCCCCGGCACGATGCGCCTGACCCGGGCCCGCCTGAAGCACTTCAAGGACAAGGACCAGCGCCACTTCCGGGAGCTGGAGCAGAACGACTTCCCCGGACTGTGGTGGCCGCAGAGCGACAAGTTCAAGATCCTCCTCGAGACGACGGCGGAGGCCTGCGAGAAGTACGAAGCAGGTGCCCTGACCGGGGACGAGGCGGCCGACATCATCTTCAAGCTCCTCGACGAATCGCCCATCGTCAATCCCGTCTTCGGATGGAAGGACGAGAACAAGCGGTTCATCTATCCGTCGGTCGCCACCATGGCCCGTTTCCTCTACTGGGCCTCGGTCGAGGCGCCCCCGGAGATGAACAGCGTCGGCCGGGAATTCCTGCTCGGCATCGTCAAGGCCGGATCCAAGGTCCGTAAACTCCTCTAGGTGCGCGCACGCTCCGACACCGGCAGCCGATCAGGAAAGGGATTGCACATGCCCGCAGCGCGCTCACTCACCCACAGCCAGATGAGACAGCCGATAGCGCCGAAGGAATTCCGCCGTGTCTGCGGCCTTTTCGCGACCGGGGTGACGGTCATCACCGCCGGAACCGACGGCGAGGCCGAAGGGACGACGGTGAATTCCTTCACCTCGGTCTCGCTCGACCCGTCACTCGTCCTTTTCTGCCTGCACAAGGAATCGCGGATGCACGCCGTGATCGGCCGGCACGGCACCTTCGCCGTCAACTTCCTCGCGGGCGGCCAGCAGGAACTGGCCCGCGCCTTCGCCTCCCGCCGCCCGGAGGGGTTCCACGGCGTCCCGCACCACTTCGCCCCCGACGGCCCGCCGGTCCTCACCGAGGCCCTGGCCTACCTGACCTGCGCCACGGTGGCCGTCCACGCCGGCGGGGACCACGACATCGTGGTCGGCGAGGTCCTGGAGCTGGCCGCGCCGGGGAGCGCCCAGGAACCGCTGATCTTCTTCGACGGGACCCTGGGGCCGCTGGAGTCCGCGGACGGACGCTTCGCCCAGGCCGGACCGAAGGGCCCCGCGGTGAGCCCGGCCCGGGCCGGCTGACATGCGCAAGGTGCTCATCGCCAACCGTGGCGAGATCGCCGTCCGCGTCGCCCGCGCCTGCCGGGACGCGGGGATCGCGAGCGTGGCGGTCTACGCCGACCCGGACCGGGACGCGCCGCACGTCCGCGCCGCCGACCAGGCGTTCGCCCTCGGCGGCGACACCCCGGCCACCAGCTATCTGGACATGGGCAAGGTCCTCCGGGCCGCCGCGGACTCCGGGGCGGACGCGATCCACCCCGGATACGGGTTCCTGTCGGAGAACGCCGAGTTCGCCCAGGCGGTCCTCGACGCCGGCCTGACCTGGATAGGCCCGCCCCCGCAGGCCATCCGCGACCTGGGCGACAAGGTCGCCGCCCGCCACATCGCCCAGCGCGCCGGCGCCCCGCTCGTGGCCGGTACGCCGGACCCGGTGGGCGACGCCGACGAGGTCGTGACGTTCGCCGAGCGCAACGGGCTCCCGATCGCGATCAAGGCGGCCTTCGGCGGCGGCGGACGCGGCCTCAAGGTCGCCAGGACCCTGGGCGAGATCCCGGAGCTGTACGACTCCGCCGTCCGCGAGGCCGTCTCCGCCTTCGGCCGGGGCGAGTGCTTCGTCGAGCGCTACCTCGACAAGCCCCGCCACGTGGAGACGCAGTGCCTGGCCGACACCCACGGCAACGTCGTCGTCGTCTCCACCCGTGACTGCTCCCTCCAGCGCCGCCACCAGAAGCTGGTGGAGGAGGCCCCCGCGCCGTTCCTCACCGACGCCCAGAACGCCGAGCTGTACGCGGCGTCCAAGGCGATCCTGAAGGAGGCCGGCTACGTCGGCGCCGGCACGGTCGAGTTCCTCGTCGGGGCCGACGGGACGATCTCGTTCCTCGAGGTCAACACCCGCCTCCAGGTCGAGCATCCGGTCTCCGAGGAGGTCACCGGCCTCGACCTGGTCCGCGAGATGTTCCGCATCGCCGACGGCGAGGAGCTCGGCTACGGCGACCCCGTCGCGCGCGGGCACTCCTTCGAGTTCCGGATCAACGGCGAGGACCCCGGCCGGGGCTTCCTCCCCGCCCCCGGCACCGTGACGCTGTTCGCCCCGCCGACCGGGCCGGGCGTCCGCCTCGACGCGGGCGTCGAGACCGGCTCCGTGATCGGTCCGGCGTGGGACTCGCTGCTCGCGAAACTCGTCGTCACCGGCGCCACCCGCGAACAGGCCCTCCAGCGGGCCGCCCGAGCACTCGCGGAGTTCACCGTCGAGGGCATGGCGACCGCCCTCCCCTTCCACCGCGCCGTGGTCGCCGACCCCGCCTTCACCGCCGACCCGTTCACCGTCCACACCCGGTGGATCGAGACCGAGTTCGCCAACACCATCGAGGCCTTCGTCCCGCCCCCCGAGGCGGCCGGAGCGGAGTCCCTCCGCGAACGGGTCGTCGTCGAGGTCGGCGGGCAGCGGCTCGACGTGGTCCTGCCGTCCTTCCTCGCCCCGGCCAGGAACGGCGCCGCCCGGAACGCCCCCGCACCGGCCGGCCCCGCCAGGTCCCGCCCGCGCGGCGGAGGAACACGTACGGCGGTGGCCTCCGGCGACACCCTCACCTCCCCGATGCAGGGCACCGTCGTCAAGGTGGCCGTGGAAGAGGGCCAGCAGGTCGAGGGCGGCGACCTGATCGTCGTCCTGGAGGCCATGAAGATGGAACAGCCCCTCAACGCCCACCGCTCCGGCGTCGTCACGGGCCTGCTCGCCACGGGAGCCACCGTGAGCACGGGCGCCACCATCTGCGACATCAAGGACGGATGACCCCGTGGCCGCGACGACCTACACCGACGCCGTGAGCGGGGCCCTGGAGCGGCTGCGCGGAGTCGGGTACGAGCACGGGCCCCGCTTCGTCAACCACGCGCCGATGGCCGCCGAGGCGCTGGCGCACATGGGGTACACCGACGACGTACCCCGCTGGGTCGACCAGAACCTCCGTACCCACACCTACCACGACGTCCCCGAGCCCCGGTGGACGATCGACCCGGCGGACGCGGACGACTGGCGGTCCGCGCTCGGGCAGTTCAACCGGGTGGCCGACTGGACCGCCCTCTTCGCACGCGAACTCGCCCTCGCCCCCTGGCCGGACGTGCTCGCCCGGTGGTGGCCGCGGCTGCTCCCCGGGATGTCGGGCGTCCTCACCCACGGGGTCATCCGGACCGCCCACGCGGTACGGGCCCTCTCCCGGGCGGGAGACGAGAACCTCCTGCAGCGGCAGGAACTGGCCCAGGGGCTCGGGTACTGGGCCGCGCGCTACGCGAGCCACACCCACGGCATCCGGCCGGGCGAGGAGTACCCGCGCACCGGCGACGCCGAAGGGGCGGCCGGCGCGCTGGACGACCTGGTGGCCGAGTACTGCGGCGTCTACGCCTCCGTACCCCACCGCCACCCGGTGCCGCTCATCCACTCCGTCACCGGCCCGGCGGCGGTCCGCCTGGTCGTCGAGCACCTGCCGGCCGACCAGCGCCACGCCTCGTACCTGGTCGCGCGGGACGTCAGCGCCTCGATGCTCGGCTGGTTCTCCGTACCCGCTGCGAAGACTCCGTGGCCCGGCGCCGACTCCGCGGGCGTCCCCGACCTCACCGAGGTCTTCGCCACCGCCGCCGCCATCGGCGACGAGCACGCCATCAAGCTCGCCGAGGTCGCCGTACGTCACGAGGCACTCGCCCCCGACCCCCGCCACGCGGCGGCCGCCCATGCGGCGAACCAGGGTCTCGCCCGCTTCCGCGGCTGACCGGGGCACCCCTTCACGCGCACCTCAGGAGCCGTTCCCCGCCCCTCGGCGGGATTTCACGAGGAGGACCGATGGACGCACAAGTGATCGTCGCGGGAGCGGGGCCGGCCGGCATGATGCTCGCCGGTGAACTACGCCTCGCGGGCGCCGACGTCATCGTGCTGGAGAAGCTGGCGGCACGCACCGGGGAGTCCCGCGGCCTGGGCTTCACCGCCCGGACCATGGAGATCTTCGACCAGCGCGGCCTGCTCTCCCGCTTCGGGGACATCGAGATCAGCAACGTGGGCCACTTCGGCGGACTTCCCGTCGACTTCGGGGTCCTGAAGGGCGCGCACCAGGCGGCCAAGACCATCCCGCAGTCCGCCACCGAGACCGTACTGGAGGAGTGGGCGACGCAGCTCGGCGCCGACATCCGGCGCAGCCACGAACTCCTCTCCGTCACGGACAAGGAGGACTGCGTCGAGGTCGAGGTGCGGGGCCCCGGAGGCGTCCACACCCTGCGGGCCGACTACCTGGTCGGCTGTGACGGCGGCCGCTCCACCGTGCGCAAGGCCGCCGGGTTCGACTTCCCCGGTACCGCCGCGACCATGGAGATGTTCCTCGCCGACGTCAAGGGCATCACCCTCGCCCCGCGCATGATCGGCGAGACCCTGGCCGGCGGCATGGTGATGGTCGGCCCGCTGCCCGGCGGCACGACCCGGCTCATCGTCTGCGAGCGCGGCACCCCGCCGCGGCGCCGGGAAGCCCCGCCGACCTGGCGGGAGGTCGCGGACGCCTGGCAGCGGCTCACCGGCGACGACATCTCGCACGCCGAACCGGTGTGGGTCTCCTCGTTCGGAGACGCCACGCGGCACGCCACCGAGTACCGGCGCGGCCGGATCTTCCTCTCCGGGGACTCCGCCCACATCCATCTCCCCGCCGGCGGCCAGGGCATGAACACCAGCATCCAGGACTCGGTGAACCTCGGCTGGAAACTGGCGGCGGTGGTACGGGGCCGCGCCCCCGAATCGCTGCTCGACACCTACCACACCGAACGGCACCCGGTCGGCAAGCGGCTGCTCATGAACACCCAGGCCCAGGGGCTGCTGTTCCTGAGCGGCGCGGAGGTGCAGCCCCTGCGCGACGTCCTGCACGAACTGATCCGCTACCCCGACGTCAGCAAGCACTTCGCCGCCATGGTCGGCGGACTCGACATCCACTACGCACTCGACGGCGGCTCCCACCCCCTGCTCGGCCTGCGGCTGCCGCACGTTCCGCTCGAAGGGGCCGGTCAGCCGGCGTCGAGCACCGAAGCCCTGCGCCGGGGCCGGGGAGTGCTCCTCGACCTGGCCGACAACGCCGAACTGCGCCGCCGGGCCGCCCCCTGGGTGGACCGGGTCGACCTCGTCACCGCCACCGTGCCCGGCCCCACCGCCGGGTGCCTCGGGGACACCAGCGCCCTGCTGCTGCGCCCCGACGGTCATGTGGCGTGGGCCGCGCCGGGCAGCTTCGCCGATCTGCCGATGGCGCTGGACCGCTGGTTCGGCCCGGCGCGCTGAACCGTCCACGGCCCTCCCGGGCCGCCCGACACCCTACGGAGACCCCATGCACAGCACGTTGATCGTGGCCCGGATGAACCCCGGCTCCAGCGAGGACGTCGCCCGGCTCTTCCGCACGTTCGACGGCAGCGACATGCCGCACCTGATGGGCACCCGCCGCCGCCAGCTCTTCTCCTACCGCAACCTCTACTTCCACCTCCAGGACTTCGACACCGACAACGGCGGCGAGCTGATCGAGGCGGCCAAGTCCGACCCGCGCTTCCAGCGGATCAGCGACGACCTCAAGCCGTTCATCGAGGCGTACGACCCGGCGACCTGGCGGTCCCCGGCCGACGCCCTCGCCACCCGCTTCTACGACTGGGAGGGACGCGGGTGAGCACCAGACGTGTGGTCATCACGGGGGTCGGCGTCACCGCCCCCGGCGGCATCGGCGCCAAGAGCTTCTGGAGCCTGCTGAGCGACGGGCGCACCGCGACCCGCGGCATCACCTCCTTCGACCCCTCCGCGTTCCGCTCCCGGGTCGCGGCCGAGATCGACTTCGACCCGGAGGCGCACGGGCTCAGCCCGCAGGAGATCCGCCGGATGGACCGGGCGGCGCAGCTGGCGGTCGTCTCGACGCGTGAGGCGGTCGCCGACAGCGGCCTGGACCTGACCGCGCTGGACCCGTACCGCACGGGCGTCACCATCGGCAGCGCGGTCGGCGCGACGATGGGCCTGGACGAGGAGTACCGGGTGGTCAGCGACGGCGGCCGGCTCACCCACGTGGACCACACCTACGCGGTCCCGCACCTCTACGACTACCTGGTCCCCAGCTCGTTCGCCGCCGAGGTCGCCTGGGCGGTCGGGGCGGAGGGCGCCGCCTCCGTCGTCTCGACGGGCTGCACCTCGGGCATCGACGCCGTGGGACACGCGGTGGAACTGATCCGTGAGGGCTCCGCCGACGTGATGGTGGCCGGGGCGACGGACGCGCCGATCTCCCCGATCACCCTGGCCTGCTTCGACGCCATCAAGGCGACGACCCCCCGCAACGACGACGCCGAGCACGCCTCCCGGCCGTTCGACGGGACCCGCAACGGGTTCGTCCTGGGGGAGGGGTCGGCGGTCTTCGTCCTGGAGGAGCTGGAGAGCGCGCGGGCGCGCGGGGCGCACATCTACGCGGAGATCGCCGGGTACGCCTCGCGCTGCAACGCCTTCCACATGACGGGGCTGCGCGCGGACGGCGCGGAGATGGCCGAGGCGATCACCGTCGCCCTGCGCGAGGCCCGGCTGAACGCCGAGTCCATCGACTACATCAACGCGCACGGCTCCGGCACCAAGCAGAACGACCGCCACGAGACGGCCGCCATGAAGAAGAGCCTCGGCGACCACGCGTACCGGACCCCGGTCTCGTCCATCAAGTCGATGGTCGGGCACTCGCTGGGCGCGATCGGCTCGATCGAGATCGCCGCGTCCGTCCTCGCCATGGAGCACCACGTGGTGCCCCCCACGGCCAACCTGCACACCCCGGACCCGGAGTGCGACCTCGATTACGTGCCGCTGACGGCGCGCGAGCACCGCACCGACACGGTCCTGACCGTCGGAAGCGGCTTCGGCGGCTTCCAGAGCGCCATGGTGCTCGCCCGGCCGGAGAGGAGAATGCCATGAGTTCGGGCACCCCGCGAGCGGTGGTGACGGGGCTCGGCGTCACCGCCCCCAACGGCCTGGGCACCGAGGCCTACTGGGCGGCCACCCGGGTCGGCAAGAGCGGCATCGGCCGGGTCACCCGCTTCGACCCCGCGCAGTACCCGGCACGGCTGGCCGGGGAGGTGCCCGGGTTCACCGCGTCCGAGCACCTGCCGAGCCGGCTGATGGCCCAGACCGACCACATGACCCGCCTGGCCCTCGTCGCCACCGACTGGGCGCTCGCGGACGCCGGGGTCGTCCCCGCGGAACTGCCCGCGTACTCCATGGGCGTGGTCACCGCCAGCTCCTCCGGGGGCTTCGAGTTCGGCCAGGGCGAGCTGCAGAAGCTGTGGGCCGAGGGCAGCCAGTACGTCTCCGCCTACCAGTCCTTCGCCTGGTTCTACGCCGTCAACAGCGGCCAGATCTCGATCCGCAACGGCATGAAGGGCCCCAGCGGCGTCGTCGTCTCGGACCAGGCGGGCGGCCTGGACGCGCTGGCCCAGGCCCGGCGCCAGATCCGCAAGGGGACCAGCCTGGTCGTCTCCGGTTCGGTCGACGCCTCGATCTGCCCCTGGGGCTGGGTCGCCCAGCTCGCCGGCGGCCGGCTGGCCACCGGGGACGACCCGGGCTCCGCGTACGTCCCCTTCGACGCGGCCGCCGCCGGGCACGTCCCCGGTGAGGGCGGCGCCATCCTCGTCATGGAGGACGAGGCGTCGGCGCGGGAGCGCGGCGCCGAGGTCTACGGACACATCGCCGGGTACGGCTCCACCTTCGACCCGGCCCCCGGCAGCGGCCGGCCGCCGGGGCTGCGCAAGGCCGTCGAGCTCGCCCTGGCGGACGCGGGCCTGGCGCCCGGTGACATCGACGTGGTGTTCGCCGACGCGGCGGCGGTCCCCGAACTGGACCGGGCCGAGGCGGACGCGCTGAACGCCGTCTTCGGACCGCGCGGGGTGCCCGTCACCGCCCCGAAGACGATGACGGGGCGCCTCTACTCGGGCGCCGCGCCCCTGGACGTCGCGACGGCCTTCCTCGCCATGCGCGACGGGATCGTCCCGGCCACCGTCAACGTCGACCCGGACCCCGCCTACGGCCTCGACCTGGTCGTCGGGCAGCCCCGGACGCTGCAGGTCCGCCACGCCCTGGTGCTCGCCCGGGGCCACGGCGGCTTCAACTCGGCGGTCGTGGCCAGCCGCGCGTAGCCCCTGCGCTTCGCAGAATCCTCCCCCAGCCGACACAGAAGGACGGAAGAAGACATGGACACCCAGACCTTCACCCTGGAGAACCTCAAGCGCATCCTGCGCGAGGGAGCCGGCGCCGACGAGAACGTCGACTTCGACGGCGACATCCTCGACGCGGACTTCGAGGACCTCGGCTACGAGTCCCTGGCGATCCTGGAGACGTGCGGCCGGATCGAGCGCGAGTACGGCATCACGCTCGACGACTCGGTGGTCAGCGACGTGCGGACGCCGCGCCGCATGGTCGAGGTCGTGAACGAGCACCTGGGGCAGCCGGCCTCCGCCTGACCGCCGCCCCCGATCCTCCCGGCACCCGCACCCGCTCAGCCTTTCCCTCACCCCCCGTACGTCCCGCCGTACCTCCGAAGGAGCAGTCATGCCCGGAAACGACCGACCCGTCGCCCTCATCTCCGGCGCCACCAGCGGCATCGGCCTGGCGGTTGCCCGGCTGCTGGCCACGCAGGGGCACCGTGTCTTCATCGGCGCCCGTGACGCCGAGAACGTCGCCGCGACCGTCAAGACCCTGCGCGAGGAGGGCCTTGAGGCCGACGGCACGACGCTCGACGTGCGCTCCCCGGAATCCGTCGAGACCTTCGTCCAGACGGCGGTGGAACGTTTCGGCACGGTCGACGTCCTCGTCAACAACGCCGGGCGCAGCGGCGGCGGCGTCACCGCCGACCTCGACGACGAGCTGTGGAACGACGTCATGGAGACCAACCTCACCAGCGTCTTCCGCCTCACCCGAGCCGTCCTCAACACCGGCGGCATGCGCCACAAGGACCGCGGCCGGATCATCAACATCGCCTCCACCGCCGGAAAGCAGGGCGTGGTGCTCGGAGCGCCCTACTCGGCCTCCAAGCACGGCGTCGTCGGCTTCACCAAGGCGCTCGGCAACGAACTCGCCCCCACCGGGATCACCGTGAACGCGGTCTGCCCCGGCTACGTCGAGACGCCGATGGCCCAGCGCGTGCGGGCCGGCTACGCGGCCGCGTACGACACGTCCGAGGACGCGATCATGCAGAAGTTCACCGCCAAGATCCCCCTCGGCCGCTACTCGACCCCCGAGGAGGTCGCCGGCCTCGTGGGCTACCTCGCCTCCGACACGGCGGCCTCCATCACCGCGCAGGCCCTCAACGTCTGCGGCGGACTCGGCAACTTCTGAGCCGTACCCGCTTCCCGAGTTCGACGACCCGAGGAGATGAAGGACATGACCGACTCCCAGCCGCGCGAGGTGGAGCACGAGATCACGGTCTCGGCCCCGGCCGAGGAGGTGTACCGGCTGATCGCCGACGTGGAGAACTGGCCGCGGATCTTCCCCCCGACCATCTACGTCGACCACATCGAGCGCTCCGACGACGAGGAGCTCATCCGTATCTGGGCGACGGCCAACGGCGAGGCGAAGAACTGGACGTCGCGCCGGGTCCTGGACCGCGCGGCGATGCGCATCACCTTCCGCCAGCAGGTCTCGACCCCGCCCGTCGCCACGATGGGCGGCACCTGGGTCATCGAGCCGCTCTCCGCCACCGAGTCGCGGATCCGGCTCCAGCACGACTACACCGCCGTCGACGACGACCCGGCCGGGCTCGCCTGGATCGAGGAGGCCGTCGACCGCAACTCCCGCTCCGAGCTGGCCGCGTTGAAGACCAACGTGGAACTGGCGGCGGCGTCCGAGGAGTTGACGTTCTCGTTCGAGGACACCGTCGAGATCGCCGGCTCCGCCAAGGACGCCTACGACTTCATCAACGAGGCCGGACTCTGGGCGGAGCGGCTCCCGCACGTGGCCGTCGTCCGCCTCACCGAGGACAGCCCCGGTCTCCAGACCCTGGAGATGGACACCCGGGCCAAGGACGGCTCCGTGCACACCACGAAGTCCTACCGGGTCTGCCTGAACGGCGAGAAGATCGCCTACAAGCAGACCACCCTGCCCGCCCTGATGAACCTGCACACCGGTGTCTGGACCTTCCGCGAGACGGACACGGGGGTCGCCGCCACCTCCCAGCACACCGTGGTCATCCGCGCCGAGAACATCGAGAAGATCCTCGGCCCCGAGGCGGACGTCGCACAGGCGCGGGAGTACGTGAGGGCGGCCCTCAGCACCAACAGCCGCGCCACCCTCGGCCACGCCAAGGACTACGCCGAAGCGCGGCGCTGACGCCGTGCGGGCACCCGTCACCACGGACGCGGAGGTCGTCGTGGAAGCGGTCACGGACGCGGACGTCGTCGTCGTGGGCGCGGGTCCCGTCGGGCTGATGCTCGCCGGGGAGCTGCGGCTCGGCGGCGCCGAGGTGATCGTGCTGGACCGGCTCGACGCCCCGACGACCGAGTCCCGCGCGTCCACCCTGCACGCCCGCACCATGGAGATCCTCGACCAGCGCGGGCTGCTCGACGACATCGGGACCCCGCCGGACGAGCCCATGGGCCACTTCGGCGGCCTCCCGCTCGACCTGCGGCTGCCCGGCCCCTATCCCGGGCAGTGGAAGGTCCCGCAGACCCGCATGGAAGCGGTCCTCGGCGCCTGGGCCGTACGGCTCGGCGCCGAGGTGCGGCGCGGCCACCGGGTCACCGGCCTCCAGTGCCACCCGGACCGGGTCACGGTCGAGGCGGTCGGGCCGGGCGGTGCCACGGTACGGATCACGGCCCCGTACGCCGTCGGGTGCGACGGCGAGGACTCCACCGTGCGCCGGCTCACCGGCGTCGGCTTCCCCGGGACCGACGCCCGACGCGAGCTGATCCGCGCCGACATCGACGGCATCGACATCCGCGGCAGACGCTTCGAACGCCTGCCGCACGGGCTGGCCATCGCGGCCCGCAGGCCCGACGGCGTCACCCGCGTGATGGTCCACCAGTTCGGCCGCGCGCCCCGCGCCGCCGAGGCGTCCTTCACCGACATCGTCGACGCCTGGCGCCAAGTCACCGGCGAGGACCTGTCGGCCGGAACCCCCCTGTGGGTCAACGCGTTCGGCGACGTCTCCCGACAGGCCGACCGCTACCGGCACGGCCGCGTACTCCTCGCCGGGGACGCCGCCCACGCCCAGATGCCGATCGGCGGCCAGGCCCTCAACCTGGGCCTCCAGGACGCGGTCAACCTGGGCTGGAAACTGGCCCGGACGGCCCGCGGCCGGGCGCCGGCCCACCTCCTCGACTCCTACCACGAGGAACGGCACGAGGTGGGCCGCCAGGTCCTCTCCAACATCCGCGCCCAGGCCCGACTGCTGCTCGGCGGGCCCGAGGTGACGGGCCTGCGCGCGGTGATGGGCGAACTGCTCCCGTACGAGGGGGTGCGGGCCCGGCTGGCCGGGATGATCAGCGGCCTGGACATCCGGTACGGCGGCGCGCTCACGGACGCGGGACGGCCGGGCGGCGGTCCGCACGAGCTGGCGGGGCGGAGGCTGCCGCCGATGTCGCTGAGGCTCCGGGCGGCGGAGGACGCTTCGGCGGACGAGGGCGGGACGGAGGGCGCCGGGCAGGACGGTTCGCCGGTGGGCACGGCGGTGAGCACGGCGCAGCTGCTGCGGGCCGCCCGCGGGGTCCTGCTGGTGACGGCGGACGAGTCGGAGCGGCGGGACCTCCTCACGGGGACCGCGAGGCCGTTCGGCCGGAGCGTGGACGTCGTGACAGTGTTCCGGCCGGTCGATCCGGCGGGCGATCCGGGAGGCGGGCCGCTGGACGGGGTGGACGCCGTGCTGGTCCGGCCGGACGGCTACGTCGCCTGGGCCGGCACCTCCGCCGCGGGCCTCGAAGCGGCGCTCGCCACCTGGTTCGCACGGGACGCCCGACTCGCAGACATCCCGCCGGCCCCTACGGCCACCTCGAAGACCAGGCCCCCGGAACGACACGCCTCACCCACGGGCCCGTACCCCGGTCCGCACATCGGTTCACACATCGTCCCCCACATCGGCTCACACATCGTCAGGAGAGAGAACATGGGAAAGCTCACCGGAAAGACGGCGCTGGTCACCGGCGCGAGCCGGGGCATGGGCCGGGCCACGGCCGAACGGCTCGCACGGGAAGGGGCGCTCGTCGCCGTCCACTACGCGACCGGCGCGGACGCGGCGGCAGAAGTCGTGGAGCGCATCGAGAAGGACGGCGGACGCGCCTTCGCCGTCCGCGCGGAACTGGGAGTGGCCGGTGGCGTCCACGAACTCTTCCTCGGGCTCGAAGAGGGCCTCAAGGAGCGCACCGGCTCCACGCAGCTCGACATCCTGGTCAACAACGCCGGGGTGATGGGCGGGGTCGCGGCCGAGGACACGACCCCCGAGCAGTTCGACCGCATCTTCGCGGTGAACGCGAAGGCCCCGTTCTTCATCATCCAGCGGGCCCTCACCAACATCCCGGACGGCGGCCGGATCGTCAACATATCGTCCGGTCTGACCCGGTTCGCCAACCCGGACGAGATCGCCTACGCGATGAGCAAGGGCGCCGTCGAGATGCTCGCCCTGCACTTCGCCAAGCTGCTCGGACCGCGCAACATCACCATCAACTCCGTCGCGCCCGGCATCACCCGCAACAGCAACCCGGTCTTCGACATCCCGGAGGCCGTCACGGCCATGGCCGGACTGTCGACCTTCAACCGGGTGGGCGAACCGGAGGACGTCGCCGACGTCATCGCCTTCCTCGTCTCGGACGACGCCCGCTGGGTCACCGGTTCGTTCGTCGACGCGAGCGGCGGCACCCTGCTCGGCTGACCACACGTCCCTGCCCCCTCCGACCCGCTGGAGCGCCGGACCATGACCAGCTCCTTCGTCCCCCCGCACACCGCACCCGCTCCGGCGCACGCCCCGTGGAGCCCCCGGATGTGGGGGCTGCTGGTCGTGCTCGCCGGCAACATGCTCATCGACGCGCTCGAAGTGTCCGTGGCGCTCGTGGCGCTGCCCGCGATCGGCACGGACCTCGGCGCGCCCCTGACCACCATGCAGTGGACCGTCACCGGATTCGCCGCCGGTTTCGGCGGCCTGATGCTCTTCGGCGCCCGGGTCGTGACGCTGCTGGGGCGCCGCCGGGTCTACCTCGCCGCTCTCCTCGGCTTCGCCGCCGCCTCGGTGGTCGGCGCCCTCGCCGAGGACCCCTCGCTCCTCACCGCCACCCGGGTGGTGAAGGGTTTCTGCGCGGCGCTGACCGCACCCACCGGGCTCGCGATCATCGCGACCGCCTTCCCCGAGGGCCCGCCCCGGAACCGGGCCCTCTCCGTCTACACCCTCTTCGGCGCCGGAGGATTCACGGCGGGCCTCCTGCTCTCCGGCTGGCTGACCGACATCAGCTGGCGCCTCACCTTCGCCTTCCCCGCCCCGGCCGTCCTGGTGCTGTTCGTCCTGGGACTGCGGCTGATCCCGGGGGCGGCGGCGGACGGCACGCCGGCGGACAGGGCGGGACTGCCACCGGGCACGGCGGACGGCCGGCCGGGACGCCCCGACGGCGACACCGCACGGCAATTCCCCGGCACGGCTCGCCGGCGCTACGGCTTCGCGAGCGCGGGCGCGTTCCTCGCCGGGCTGCTCGCCCTGATCCAGGGCATCACGTCCGTACCCGCCCACGGGTGGGCCGACCTCCGCTCCACCGGGCTGCTGGCCCTGGCCGGAGTGACGCTCACCCTGTTCGTCGCCCTCGAACGCGCCTCGGCCCGGCCGCTCGTACGGTTCGAGGCCCTCCGCAGCGGCGCGATGATCCGCTCGGCGCTGGGCGCTGCCTGCCTCAACGGCTCCTATCTGGGGATGCTGTTCGTCCTCACCCACCAGCTCCAGAGCCTGGCGGGCTGGTCCCCGCCGCAGGCAGCCGCCGCGTTCCTGCCGGCCGCCGTCCCCCTGATGGTGACCGCGCTGTACTCCGGGCGGATCGTCGCCCGCTTCGGCGCACCACGCCTGATCGCCGCCGGGGCGGTCCTGCCGTTCGCCGGGTACCTGCTCCTCCTGCGAGCGCCGTGGCCACCGGCGTACGCCACCGGGATCCTGCCCACGATGCTGCTGGTCGGGGCCGGTTTCGTGCTCTCCTTCGCCGCGCTGAACATGCAGGCGACGGCCCACCTTCCGCCCGCCGAGCGGGGGGCGGGCAGCGGCCTCTACCAGACCGCCGTCCAGGTGGGCGCCGCACTCTCGGTGGCCCTGGTGGCCGCGCTGCTCCCCGGGGCCGCCCCGGACGCCGGGGCGACGGCGGCGGAGATCGCGGCGGCCTGCCGCCCGGCGCTCACCCTGGTCGCCGTGGTCGGCGCCCTCGGCCTGCTCACCGCACTCACCGGCCTACGCCCCCGGCGTACGGGCCCGCCCTGACGGGTCCGGGGGCATGTACAGGCGGCCCCTCGGCGGGCGGGCCGCCTGTGGGCCCGTACGGGGGGAACGCGGGTCCGTCGCACGTACGCGCTCCGGCTCTCGCACGTAGGGACACCCATGGACACCGCCCCCGCCCCCGAGTACACCTACGCCCCCGCCCCCACTCACGCCCCCGATCACGCCCGTCCGCCGACCCCGCATCGCCCCCGCCCCGCCCCCGGACACGTGCACGTCTGGCTCGTGCGCCCGCCCCTCGCCGGTCCTCCGGCAGGGGGCCCCGCCCCCCAACCGTCCGGGCTCAGCGCCGCCGAGCTCCGGCGCGCGGCCTCCTTCGCGCACCCGGCCGACCGGGCCGCCTACACGACCGCCCACACGGCACTGCGGCACCTGCTCGGCGGCTACCTCGGCCGGCCGCCCGACGCCCTCGCGTTCGTACGGGAGCCCTGCCCCGGCTGCGGGGGGCCGCACGGCCGGCCCGCCGTGGTCCAGGCCGACGGGCCGCCGCTGCATTTCTCCCTGACGCACACCCGGAGTCTGCTCGCCGTCGCGGTCGCCCCGCGGGTCATCGGCGTGGACGTGGAACGGCTGCCGTCGGCGGAGACCGTCGAGGCGTGCTCCCGCGCGCTGCACCCCGGGGAGCGGGCGGAACTGGAGGCCGCGCCGCCGGGCGCACGCAGGGCGTACTTCGCCCGGCTGTGGACCCGTAAGGAGGCGTACCTCAAGGCCCTGGGCACGGGCCTCTCCCGCCACCCGCGCATCGACTACCTGGGCTCCGACCTCCGTCGCAGGCCCGCCCGTTGGGCGGTCCTCGACCTTCCCGCCGGTCCGGAGCACGCGGCGGCGATCGCGGTGCCCGGCGACCGGCCGGAACACGTCTCCGTCCGCCGGCTGACCGCCGAACCCCCGTACGGCGAAGCCGGTCAGGGCGCGGACCCCGGCAGCACGATCACCCGAAGCTCACGTTGAGGAGCGTGCACCCATGTCGACCGACGAGAAGACCACCACCGCCACACACACCCCTCCCGCCCACACCGCCCCCCAGGCCACGGCGCCGGTCACCTCACGGCCCGTCACCCGTCCGACCGCGCGCGGGCACTGGACGGCCATGGAGCGCCTGGAGGAGCTCGGCCTGATCAAGGAGGAGGTCCGCAAGGGGCCCGATCCGCTGGCCACCGAACGCCAGCACGCCAAGGGCAAGCTGACCTGCCGCGAACGGATCGACCTGCTCCTCGACGAGGGCACGTTCACCGAGGTCGAGCCGCTGCGCAGGCACCGGGCCACCGGCTTCGGCCTGGAGGACAAGCGTCCCTACACGGACGGGGTCGTCACCGGCTGGGGCACGGTCCACGGGCGGACCGTCTTCCTGTACGCCCATGACTTCCGGATCTTCGGAGGGGCCCTCGGCGAGGCGCACGCGGCCAAGATCCACAAGATCATGGACATGGCCCTGGCGGCCGGCGCCCCGCTGGTCTCGCTCAACGACGGTGCGGGCGCCCGTATCCAGGAGGGGGTCTCCGCCCTCGCCGGGTACGGCGGCATCTTCCTCCGCAACACCAAGGCGTCCGGGGTGATCCCGCAGATCTCCGTCATGCTCGGACCGTGCGCGGGGGGCGCCGCCTACTCGCCGGCGCTGACCGACTTCGTCTTCATGGTCCGCGGGATCTCGCAGATGTTCATCACCGGCCCGGACGTCGTGCGGTCCGTGACGGGTGAGGAGATCACCCAGGACGGTCTGGGCGGCGCCGACGTCCACTCGTCGACCTCCGGCGTGGCGCACTTCGCGTACGACGACGTGCGCGCCTGCATGGAGGACGTACGTCATCTGCTGTCGCTGCTGCCCGCCAACAACCGGGACCTGCCCCCCGGCGCCCCGGCCTCCGATCCCGTGGACCGGACGACCGACCGGCTGCTGGAGCTGGTGCCCGACGATCCGCAGCGGGTGTACGACATCCGGACCGTGATCGAGGAGATCGTCGACGACGGCGACTACTTCGAGGTGCATCCGGCCTGGGCCGCCAACATCGTCTGCGCCCTGTCCCGGATGGGCGGCGAGGTCGTGGGCATCGTCGCCAACCAGCCCGCCTGCACCGCGGGCGTGCTCGACATCGACGCCTCGGAGAAGGCGGCGCGGTTCGTCCAGTTCTGCGACGCGTTCAACATCCCCCTGGTCACCCTGATCGACGTACCGGGCTTCCTGCCGGGCGTGGACCAGGAGCACAACGGCATCATCCGGCGGGGCGCGAAGCTGCTCTACGCGTACTGCAACGCCACCGTGCCCCGGATCTCCCTTGTCCTGCGCAAGGCGTACGGCGGCGCGTACATCGTGATGGACTCCCGCTCCATCGGCACCGACCTCGCGCTCGCCTGGCCCTCCAACGAGATCGCCGTCATGGGCGCGGAGGGAGCGGCCAATGTCATCTTCCGCCGCGAGATCAACGCCGCCGACGACCCGGACGCGGTACGGCAACAGAAGATCAAGGAGTACCAGGTCGAGCTGATGCACCCGTACTACGCGGCCGAACGCGGGCTCGTGGACGACGTGATCGACCCGCGCGAGACCCGGCGGATCATCATCCGGTCGCTGGCGATGCTGCGGAACAAACACGCCGACCTGCCGTCGCGCAAGCACGGCAACCCGCCGCAGTGAGCACGCCCGGCGGGGAGGGGACCGCCACCACGTTCCGCATCGTGCGGGGTCAGCCCACCGCGGCCGACCTCGCGGCCCTGACCGCGATCCTGCTCAGCCGCTTCGCGGCAGCGGAACCGCACGGCGCCGACGACACCGGACCCCCGCGCACGGCCGGCTGGCGCCGCCCGGAACGAGCGGCCCCGCACCGGGACCCCCGCGGCTGGCGCACCTCGGGCAGCGGCACGGGCTGACGGCGGGCCCCCGGACCCCGACACCCGGACGCCCGGCTCCGCCCCCGGGAGCCGGGGCCCCGGGGTCCGGTCCGCACCTGGGCCTCGGCCGCACCTGGGCCTCGGTCCGCACCTGGGTCTCGGGCCCGCCCCCCGGCGTCCGGCGCCCGCACCTGGGCCTCGGCCCGCACTCCGGCGTCCGGCGCCCGCACCTCTGCGGCCCGTGCGCACCCCGCACCCCGGCGTCCGGCGCCCGCACCTGATCTCCGGCCCGCACTCCGGGGCCCGGCGCCCGGCCCGCAGGCCGCCCGCCCCCCCCCGTACCCCCCCACCACCCCTCCGTGCGAAAGGAGTTCCGCTCCGATGCCCCAGCTGTCACCGGTCGCCACCGCGATCGCCACCGCGACGACCACCGTCGCCGCCTCCCCCCGGATCCGCGCGATCACCCTGCACGCCGACGGTCTCCCCCTGTCCGCCCTGCTCGCCGAGCCGATGGACGTGGCGCCGCGTGCGGTCCTGGTCGCCCTGCACGGGGGAGGCATGCGCGCCGGGTACTTCGACAGCCGCGCCCTCCCCGGTCTGTCGCTGCTCGCGCTGGGAGCCCGGCTCGGCTACACCGTGCTCGCCGTCGACCGGCCAGGTTACGGACTCTCCGCCGCGCGGCTGCCCCGGGGCCTGGCGCTGGAGGACTCGGCACCGGTCCTGCGGGCCGCCCTGGCGGACTTCTCGGCGCGGTACGACACCGGAGCCGGGTTCTTCCTCGTCGCCCACAGCTACGGGGGCAAGTCCGCCCTGGCGGCCGCCGACGCGCTCGGCGACGCGCTGATCGGCCTGGACATCTCCGGGCTCGGCAGCCGCCTCGCCGTCGCCCCGCACCAGCTCCCGGGCCCCGGCGGGCACGGCGAGTGGCGCAAGCACTGGGGCGCCCTGCGCCTCTACCCGCCGGACGCCTTCCGCCTGGGCCAGGCGCTCATCTCCCCCGTCCCGGAGATCGAGGCGGCGCAGGGACCGGCGTGGCCGGAGGTGTATCCGGAGCTGGCCGCACGGGTACGGGTGCCCGTCCGGTTCACGTTCGCCGAGCAGGAGCAGTGGTGGCGGTACGACGAGGAGGCGGTGGCCGACCTGACCCGGCCGTTCGTGTCGGCCCCGGTCCGCGTCGACCACCAGCCCGACGCCGGCCACAACATCAGCCTCGGCTGGGCGGCCCGCACGTACCACCTGCGGGTCTGCGGATTCCTGGAGGAGTGTCTCCTCGCACGCGACGCGGCTCTGCCGAGACGCCGTCCCGCGGGGGCCGCCGTATGAACACGGGAGGCACCATGCAGTACCTCACCCTCGACCACGACCTGCCGCTGCGCTGCACCCCTCTGCCGCAGCGCCCGCCCGTCCTCGCGCCCCCGCCCCCGCCCACGGGCCCGGCGCGGACGCCCGCGCCCCGGATTCCGCAGCGGCCGCCGCGCCCCGCCCTCCTGGCCGGTGAGGACCTGGACACCCCCGACCAGCACGTCTTCCGCGGCACCGACTGAGCCCCGCCACCGCTCGGCCGACCCCGACCCCCGGCCGACGCTCACCGCCCGGTCGAGCGGGGCTGGGTCGTGGGGATGCGGTGGGTGAAGAACAGGGCGACGAGTGCGGCGAAGGCGAGAACGGCGAGTGCGGCGCGCAGCCCGTCGAGCCGCGCCGCGGTGTTCGCGTCCAGCGCCTCCCGCGTCAGGCTCTCGCTGGTGCCTGCTTCGTCGAGTGCGCTCTTCAGCTGGGCGTCGGAGAGGAACGGCACGCCGCTCTGGAGCTCGACGGCCGTCCTGCTCTTCACACTGGCCGGAACCGCCGGATTCTGTTCCACGCTCGCCAGGAAGGACGAGGTGAGGGAGGCGATCAGGATCGATCCGGCGAGTGCGGTGCCGATCGAGGCACCGAGGTTGGTCACGGCGTTCTGGACGCCTCCGACCTCCGCGCTCTGTTCCTCCGGCAACGCGGAGACGGTGACGGATCCCAGCTGGGAGGCGAGTGCGCCCATCCCCAACCCGATCAGGAGCATGGGGACCGTGACCACCTCCGCGCCGGCGTCCGCGTCGAGTGCGGCCATCAGGGTCACCGCGCCGAGGAGCAGCGCGGTGACCCCGCTCCGTACCACCCGCCGGGGTGAGACGTCCGGGAGGAAGCGCGGGATGAGGACCGCGGCGGCGAGCAGGGTCGCCGAGAGCGGCAGCAGCCGGACACCCGTGGCGAGTGCGGACAGGCCCAGGGCGACGGAGAGGTAGAGCGGGACGACGAAGAACACGCCCATCTGGACGAGGTACTGGAAGAAGAACATCGTCAGCCCGCCGCTCAGCTGCTTGTTCTGCAGCATGGCGGGGTCGAGGAGCGGTTCCCTGCGCCGGTGGACGAGGCGGGCCTCCCAGCGGAGGAACAGCCACGTGACGCCGGTCCCCAGCAGCATCAGCCACACCGTCAGGGAGACCCCGAGCAGTGCGGGCGCGCCGGGTTTGGGCTGGAACCAGCCCCACTCGCCCGACCGGAGCACCCCGTAGACGAAGCTACCGAGCCCGAGGGCGGAGAGCACCGTGCCGACGAGGTCGATCTGCGGCCGTTCGTCACTCACCGCGTCGGCGATCGGGCGGGCGAGGAAGAGGATGCCCAGGACCACGAGGACCTCGCCGGCGAACACCCAGCGCCAGGAGAAGTACGTCGTCGCGACACCACCGACGAGCGGGCCGACCGCGATGGCGATCGCGCCGGCCGCGGCGACCAGACCGTAGGCGGCGGGACGGCGCTCCGTGGCGAAGTTGCCCGCCACGAGCGCCACGATCGCCGGAAGGATCAACGCGGCCCCGATGCCTTCCAGGAGCGCCCAGCCGACGAGCAGGACGGGAAGGTTGGGGGCGAGGGCGGTGGTCAGGGAACCGCATCCGTAGACGGCGCACCCGATCATGAACGCGCGCTTGCGACCGATCAGGGCTCCGACCTTGCCGCCGGGGATCATGAACATCGCCATCACGAGGGTGTAGGCCGTGATGGCCCCCTGGATCCCCGCCACCGTCGTGCCGACGTCCTCGGCCACCGTCGCGATGGAGACGTTCATGACGGAGCTGTCGAGCGCCATCAGGAACTGACCGGCGGCCAGCGTCAGCAGGACGATTCGGGCCTTCGCAGAGCCTTCGGCCACGCCTTTTTGTGATGCCATGACCGTATTGTTGCCGCGCTTCGGGGTCACACCGCGCGACCCGCCGCGCACGGCGGCACGCGGTCGTCCTCCCGCCGGCGGAGTCAGAAGCCCGGCGGAGTCAGAAGCCCGGCGGCCCGGCGGCCCGGCGGCCCGGACCAAGGCGTCCCGGCCCGTCCGGGTCAGGCCGCCGGCAGTTCCTCCGCGGGGAGCCGGCCCGCGCGCACCGCGTCCACCAGGGCTCGGTGGTCACGCTCGTTCTGGTCGGCGTACGCCTCCGCGAAGGTGGCGAGGGCGCGGTCGAACGATTCGCCACCGCCCAGATAGGCGGCGATGGCGATCCGGTCGCCGGACCGGGCGTGGGCACGGGCCAGCGTGACGCCGCACAGTTCGCCGAACGCCTCCATGCGCCTCGGATTCATCGTCTCCGGCATGGCGATGCCCTTCCAGTCGCGCAGCTGGCGCACGTAGAAGTCCCGCTGTCTGCCGTCGATCCCGTCCACCCGTTCCCAGCCGAGGAGGATGTCGCTCGTGGCCTGCATCAGCCGCTGGCCCGAGACGACCCGCTCGCCCTGGTTGTGGTAACGGCTCGCGCCGACGTACGGGGCGAGTACGGAGGTGTCGGCCTCCTTGGCCTGGAGGAACAGCGGGTCCCGGTCGTCCCGGCCGAGCAGCAGGAAGATCCAGCAGCGGGTGCCGACGCTGCCGACGCCGACCACCTTGCGCGCGACGTCCACCAGGCGGTAGTCCTCCAGGAGCGTGCGCCGGTCGGAGGACAGGGTGCGGCCGTACCGCTCGATCAGGCCGCGGAACTGGCGCTCCAGCGCGCCGCGCTCGACGTCCGGCAGCAGGTCGCCGATCGGGACCAGCAGCGGAGGGTCCGCCGCGATCATGGGCTTGCCGTCGACCGAGTGGGTGACCTTGGCGAAGGCCTGCAGGCTGTCGCGCGAGCGGGCCTTCTCCATGGCGCGGGCCAGTCTCTTCCGTCCGCTCTTGTGGAGCCGGTCCGCGCCCAGCTTCTCGAGGCCGGCCGCGTCGATCTTCGCGTACCAGACGTCGATGGTGCGCATGCCCGCGAAGCGGATCATCGCCTCGCGGTACGAGCGGACCGTCGAGCGGACGATGCGAGCACGCTCGGCGTCGTCGAAGCCGTTCGCCCGGCCCGCGATGACGAAGCTCGCCGACAGCCGCTTGACGTCCCACTCCCAGGGCCCCGGATGCGTCTCGTCGAAGTCGTTGATGTCGAACATCAACTGCCTCTCGGGCGAGGCGAGCAGCCGGAAGTTGAGCAGGTGGGCGTCCCCGCACAGCTGGGCCGTGAGACCGGAGCGCGGGGTGCCGGCCAGGTCGGAGGCCATGATCGCGGCGGCGCCGCGGTAGAAGCGGAACGGGGACTCGGTCATACGGCCGTAGCGGATCGGTACGAGCTCGGGGAGCCGGGTCGCCGACTGCGCCTCCAGGATCGTCAGCGGGTCGGTCCTGTCCGCGGACGGCTGGTACACGGCGTGGCCCGACCGCGGTGAGCGGCGCCGGGCCTCCTTGCCGAGCGCCGCGCGTTCCGCGGGTGTGGCGTGGCGTGCCGCGCGCATCGCCGGGGTCGCGTTCTGGGGCATCGAAACGTCTCCTGCCTGGCTCTGCCGACCGTTCGGGACATCCGGCGCAGGGCCGTTCGGGCCACTCGGCGCAGGGCCGCCCGGGACGTCCGGCAGAACGGCCCACGGCCTTCGTCCGGCTTCGCTCAGTCCTTCTCGGGGGCGGACGGCTCGGCGCTGCCCGCCTTGCTGCCGGTACCGCTCCGGGCGGCGCCGGCGCTGCTCCGTCCGGACTTGGCGGGCGTGCTCTTCTGCCTCCGAGCGGTCCTCTTCTCCGGGGCCGCCGCCCCCTGTGACGGGGCCCTCCGGCCCGCGGTCGGCCACGTGAACTCGATCTCCAGCTCGACCTCCCCGTCGCCGATCTCGACCTCCACCTCGCCGCGAAGGTCGTCGGGAATCTTCAGGCTCAGCGTCCCGAGGCCGAATTCCATGTCGACCTCACCGCCCTTCCGCAGCGCTTCCGCGAGCGCCGCGAGCTGGTCGGCCGCCTCAAGGCGTGACATCGAACGCTTCTGTTCGAACTTGAGATCCTTCATGTGCCGTTTCCGATCCGGTAGGCAGTGGATGACAGCCGCGCGGGTGCGGGTGCGGGTCTGCGGGCCCGAGCGCCGGAGGCGCACACGCACGCCGGACCCGGTCAGCCCGCGAGGACCTTGGCCTTGGCCTGTGCGAACTCGGCTTCCGTGATCGCGCCGCTGCTCCTGAGGTCGGAGAGCCGGGACAGCTCCTCCGCGTGGCCGCCGCCACTCCCGGCGGTCTCGCGCACGTAGGAGCGGAACTCCTCCTCGTTCCGGCGGACCCTGCTCATCTCCCGTTCGCCCATTCCGCGCCCGCGGGCGATCAGATAGACGAACACGCCCAGGAACGGCAGCAGGATCACGAAGACGCTCCACCCCGCCTTGCCCCAGCCGCCCAGCGAGTCGTCGCGGAAGATGTCACCGATGACGCGGAAGAGCAGCATGAACCAGAGGACCCAGCAGAAGATCATGAGCATGGTCCAGAACATGTTCAGCAGCGGGTAGTCCACCGCCAGGTGCACCATCGAGTCGTTCATGGCCGATCTCCTGCCGGTCGTGACGGGCCGTGACCACCTGAACGGAAGCCGTGGCCCGGAGGGACGAACTGCCTCCAGCGTGCGGCGCGGCCGGGCCTTCCGCATTCCGAGCCGGGAACCGGCCGGAGGATCACCCGGCCGGCGCGTGTGCTTGACGGGAATGCGGCCGCCCCTGTCCGCGCGGCCGACCCGGCATCGGCGGCGGACAGGGGCGGGAGCGGCTCAGTACGTCAGGATGCCCGGGTCCGACACTCCCGGCGTGCCCGTCTCCACGTGGCCCGCCAGGCGGCGGAGGTAGTCCGCGTTCGACGGGGTCGTGACCGTCACGTCGTACCAGCGGCCCGAGGCGCTCAGGGGGACGGTGTGGGCGACCGTCGCGCCCTTCGGGACGGACACCGTCTGGGGGGCGCCGGCGTAGGCGTTCCTCACCGTCAGGGTGACGGCGGCCGGGGTGGCGTTGGTGAAGGTGAGGTCCAGGTTGCCCGTGGTGGCGTTGTGGCGGGCCGTGACCTCCGGGGTCACCGTTCTGCCCGGGGAGCGGAAGCGGCGCAGGAAGCCGTTGGGGCCGTGGACCGTGAGGTCGGTGAGGCCCTTCGAGTACGTCGTGTTCCAGGTGTCCGAGAGGGACTTGTTCGCTTCGGTCGTGTACGTCCACGGCGCGTCGGTGCGGTTCGCCGACGTCACGTAGAACTGGGCGCCGGCGGACGGGCCGCCGCTCAAGGTGAGGCGGTAGACGCCCGCCGTGGTGTCCGCTGCCCCGTCCACGTAGGGGGCGTACTTCAGCGGGCGGGTGCGCTTGCCGCCCGGCTCCTGGCGGGGCATCGTGCCGACGGCCGGGGCGGTGGCGAGGAAGTCGGGGTGGCGGGCGCGGTCCGGCGGGTAGTAGCCGTCGGTCGGGGGCAGCGGGGCGGCCTGGGTGTCCGTGCGCGTGAAGTCGAAGGCGGAGGTCAGGTCACCGCAGACGGCCCGGCGCCACGGGGAGATCTGCGGCTCGTGGATGCCGAAGCGGCGCTCCATGAAGCGGATGACCGAGGTGTGGTCGAAGGTCTCGGAGCAGGTGTAGCCGCCCTTGGACCAGGGTGAGACGACGATCATCGGGACGCGGGGGCCGAGGCCGTACGGGCCCGCGACGTAACCGGTCTTCCCCGGGAAGTGGTCGAGGGCGGTGGGCGTCGTGGAGAGGCCCTGGGCGGCGGAGGCGGGGACGTACGGCGGGACGACGTGGTCGAAGAAGCCGTCGTTCTCGTCGTAGGTGATGAACAGGGCGGTACGGGCCCACACGTCCGGGTTCGAGGTGAGTGCGTCCAGGACCTGCGCGATGTACCAGGCGCCGTAGTTCGACGGCCAGTTGGAGTGCTCGGAGAAGGCCTCGGGCGCCGCGATCCAGGAGACCTTCGGCAGTCGCCCGGCCTGGACGTCGGCGCGGAGGTCGTCGAGGTAGCCGTCGCCCTTCGACACGTCCGTGCCCGTGCGGGCCTTGTCGTACAGCGGGTTGCCGGGCTGGGCGTTGCGGTAGGTGTTGAAGTAGAGGAGGGAGTTGTCGCCGTAGTTGCCCCGGTAGGCGTCGTTGATCCAGCCCCAGTGCCCGGCGGCGTTCAGGCCGTCGCCGACGTCCTGGTAGACCTTCCAGGAGACGCCGGCCGCTTCGAGGCGCTCCGGGTACGTCTTCCAGCCGTATCCCGCCTCGGCGTTGTTGAGGACGGGGCCGCCGCCCGTGCCGTCGTTGCCGGTGTGCCCGCTCCAGAGGTAGTAGCGGTTGGGGTCGGTCGAGCCGATGAACGAGCAGTGGTACGCGTCGCAGACCGTGAAGGCGTCGGCGAGCGCGTAGTGGAAGGGGATGTCCTCACGGGTGAGGTACGCCATCGTGGCCGGGGTCTTGGCGGCGATCCACTGGTCGTACCTGCCCTTGTTGAAGGCCTTCTGCCCGCCGGCCCAGTCGTGGTTCAGGCCCTGGAGGAACTCCATGCCGAGGTCGTCGCTCGGCGGCCGGAAGGGCAGGGTGACCTTTCCGGCGTTCGCCTGGTTCCAGACCGACTTCCCGCTGGGGAGGGTGACGGGACGCGGGTCGCCGAAGCCCCGTACGCCCTTCATCGCCCCGAAGTAGTGGTCGAAGGAACGATTCTCCTGCATGAGGACGACGATGTGCTCGATGTCCTGGATCGTGCCCGTGGAGCCTTGCGCGGGGATGGCCGCGGCCCGCGCGATGCTCTCGGAGAGCATCGCGAAGGCGGCGGTGCCGCCCGCGAGTTGAAGGAACCGGCGACGGTCGAGGTCGGCCATGGGGGAGTTCTCCTCCGGTGAGTACGGGCACGGGTCGGGGTGCGCGTGCGGTGGCCGGGTGCCTTCCCGGCGAGCGCCCCAAGGACAGCGCCCGCGGGTCACCGCCCGGCGGCCGTCCCATGACTGCCCGCGGTACGGCGGGCGAACCCCCCGTGCCGCTGTGTGAAAGCCCCGGTGCGCGCGGGCGCATCGGGGCTTTCACATGAGAGGAGAACTCTTCCGCTCTTCCGCTGTTCAGCCGTCTCGCTCTTCCGGCTGTTCGGCCTTTCGGCTCTCCGGCTGATCGACCGTGCGGCTGCTGCGCCGGACGGTCACTCGACGACGAGGTCGACCTTGATGTTGCCCCGGGTCGCCTTCGAGTACGGGCAGAACGCGTGGGTCTTCTTCAGGAGGACGGCGCCCGCCTCGCCCTGGAGGTGGTCCGGGAACTCGGCGCGCATGACGACCGAGAGGCCGAAGCCGCCGTCCGCCGGGTCCTTGCCGATGGAGACCTCGGCGGTGATCGAGGCGTCGGAGATGTCGATCTTCTCCTGGCGGGCCACCACGCCCATCGCGCTGGCGAAACAGGCCGCGTACCCGGCGGCGAAGAGCTGCTCGGGGTTGGTGCCCCGGCCGTTGCCGCCGAGGGCCTGGGGGTGGGCGAGGGGGAGGTCGATGTGGCCGTCGGAGCTGACGGCGCGGCCCTCGCGGCCGTTGGCGGTGGCGACTGCGGTGTAGATCGCGTCCATGGTTCTTCCGTTCCTGTCCTCGGGGTGCCCCGGTGCTGTCGGCGGGGCCGGTGCCGTGGCGGCTAGCCTCTATTGATAGCGCACTATTCAGTTGTGCACAACTCAATGGCGCGTGAGTTGTCCTCGCGTATCCTGAACGCATGGAGACGCTCGACACGGTCCCGGACGAGGAGTTCCTCCGGCTCGACCACCAGATCTGCTTCTCGCTGCACGCCGCGACCCGTGCGTTCAACGGCGTCTACCGCGATGCCCTCAAGGAGCTGGGACTCACCTACCCCCAGTACCTCGTGATGCTCGTCCTCTGGGAGCACGGCGAGCTGCCCGTGAAGGGCATCGGTGAACGTCTCCGGCTCGACTCCGGCACCCTGTCGCCGCTGCTCAAGCGCCTGGAGGCGGCCGGATGCGTCGAGCGGCGCCGCAGTCCCGAGGACGAGCGGTCCGTCACCGTGCGCCCCACCGCCGAGGGAGCCGCGCTGAAGGCGAAGGCCCGCGCCGTGCCGCGCCGGATCGCCGCCGCCACGGGCCTCGACCTGGAGGAGATCCGCGATCTGAGGGAACGGCTCGATGCCCTCGCCGTCCGGCTCGACGGCGTCGACCCGGACGACCTGGCGCCCTGCGGCCAGAGCGAGCCCCGCACACCGCCGCACCCTGCGGGACGAGCCCGCACCGTCCCCAAACCGTAAGGATCAACAGCCCACCGCGCCCCTATACTCTCCCCATGCCCGACGACATCACCATCCGGCGCGCCACCGCCGACGACGCCAAGCGGCTCACCCGGCTCGTCCGGACCTCCCGGGCCTATCGGGGGGACTACGCCGCCATGGTCGACGGGTACCGGATCGGCGGGTCGTACATCGAGCACCACCCCGTCTTCGTCGCCGTCGACACGACCGACCGCGTGCTCGGGTTCTACGCGCTCCTCGTCGACGAGGCCGAGCTCGACCTCGCCTTCGTCGCCGACAGCGCCCAGGGCCTCGGCATCGGGCGGCTGCTCATGACGCACATGACCGGGCAGGCCGGGGCCGCCGGACTGCGGACCGTGCGTGTCGTCTCGCATCCCCCCGCCGAGGAGTTCTACCTGCGGACCGGCGCCGTCCGCACCGGGACCGTGCCGCCCACCGGACACGTCCACTGGGACCGCCCCGAGCTGCGGTACGAGATCGCGTGACCGCCACCGAAGAGGCCCAGGGCCGTCGCAGGCTCTTCGCCGACCTGACCCCGCTGCGGACCTCCCCGCACTACCGCCGCCTCTGGTTCGGGAGCACCGTGTCCTGGGTCGGCCAGGGCATGACGACGCTCGCCGTCTCCCTGCAGGTGTACGACATCACCCGCTCGCCCTTCTCCGTCGGGCTCGTCGGTCTGTTCTCCCTGGTGCCGCTCGTCGTCTTCGGCCTGTACGGCGGCGCCATCGCCGACACCGTCGACCGTCGCAAGCTCGGTCTCGTCAGCGCCTGCGGCTCCGCCGTGCTGTCGGCCGCGCTCGCCGCCGCCGCGTTCGCCGGCTTCCACCGGGTCTGGTTCCTGTACGCGATCGTCGCCCTCCAGGCCGTGTGCGCCGCGCTCAACGCGCCCGCCCGCTCCTCGATGATCCCCCGGCTCCTGCCGCCCGAGCAGCTGCGCGCCGCCAACGCGCTCAACTCGATGGTCACGACCTTCGGCATGCTCGTCGGGCCCGGCCTCGGCGGCCTGATCGTCGGGCTCGCCGGCTACCAGACCGCGTATCTGATCGACGCCCTCGCCTTCTCCGCGAGCCTGTACGCGATGTGGCGGCTTCCGCCGATGCTGCCTGACCGGGCGGGGAGCAAGAGGGCCTCGGTCCTCGACGGGCTGCGGTTCCTCGCCACCCGCCCCAACCTGCGCATGACGTTCCTCTCGGACTTCTGCGCGATGATCCTCGCCCACCCCCGGGCCCTGTTCCCGGCCATTGCCGTCCTCTGGTACGGCGGTGACGCGAAGACCGCCGGACTCCTGGTGGCGGCCCCCGCGTGCGGGGCGCTCCTCGGCGGGGTCCTCTCCGGCTGGCAGGGCCGTATCCGCCACCACGGGCAGGCCATCCTGATCGCCGTCGCCTGCTGGGGCACCGCCATCGCCGCCTTCGGGCTGACCCGCAACCTGTGGCTCGGGCTGTTCCTGCTCGCCCTCGCGGGGTATTCCGACACCGTCTCGATGATCTTCCGGAACACGATGATGCAGGTCGCCGCCCCGGACGAGATGCGAGGCCGGCTCCAAGGCGTGTTCATCGTGGTCGTCGCGGGCGGACCGCGGCTCGGTGACTTCCTCGCGGGCTCGGTCGCCGACCTCACCTCGCCCGCCGTCGCCGTGACGGGCGGCGGAATCGCCTGTGTCCTCGCGGTCGGCGTCCTCGCCGCGTACGGGCGCGGCTTCCGTCGGTACGACGCGCTCGACCCGACTCCGTGAGCAATTCTCCCCGAACGGTACGTCCTGTTCTGGCGGTTCGCCGCCACGGCGCATAACCGCCAGCAGCGACCGGAGCCAACTCCCCTCTCCAAGGCCGAGACTCCTCGCGGAACCGGAAAACACCCCCGACCCCGGGTCCGCGAGGAGTGCGAACGATGACGTCGAGGTCCACACCCTTCGACAGAGGGAGGGCCGCGCTGCTCGCCGCGGGCGTCTCCCTCGTGCTGCTCTCGGCCGGGCAGACCGCCGCCGCCGGGACCACCACCCCCGCCGTGCCGGACACCTTCAAGGCTGCGGCGAGCGCCACCGTCACCCTCGTCACGGGCGACCGCGTGACCCTCACCGACCTCGGCGGCGGACAGCAGACCGTCACCGTCGACCGGGCCGAGGGCGCCACCGGCGCGATACGCAGCCGGATCACCGACGGCCGGGTCACCGTCGTCCCCGACGAGGCCCGCCCCTACCTGGCCTCCGGCGTGCTCGACCCGCGCCTCTTCGACGTCACCGGCCTCGTCGAACAGGGCGTCACCGGCGAACTCCCGCTCATCGTCACGTACGGCGGCCGGAACGCGCGGTCCGCCGCCCCCGCCCCGCGCGGCGCCGAGACCGTCCGCGCCCTCCCCAGCATCGGCGGCGCGGCGGTCACGGCCACCGACCCCGCCGCCTTCTGGCGCGGATTCACGGCCGCTCCGAACGCCCGCGCCGCCACCGCGCCCGCCAAGGTCTGGCTCGACGGCCGGGTCGAGGCCGCCATGGCCGAGTCCAACGCCCAGATCGGCACCCCGAAGGCCTGGGAGGCAGGGCTCACCGGCAAGGGCGTCAAGGTCGCCGTCCTCGACACCGGCGCCGACCTCGGCCACCCCGACCTCGCGGGCCGGGTCACCGAGTCCAGGTCGTTCATCGAAGGCCAGGAGGTCGCCGACCGCGGCGGCCACGGCACCCACGTCGCCTCCACCGTCGGCGGCAGCGGCGCGGCCTCCGACGGCAAGGAGAAGGGCGTCGCCCCCGGCGCCACCCTCGCCGTCGGCAAGGTCCTCAGCGACGAGGGCTCCGGCTCCGAGTCGCAGATCATCGCCGGCATGGAGTGGGCCGCCAAGGACATCGACGCGAAGATCGTCTCGATGAGCCTCGGCTCCCGCGAACCGAGCGACGGCACCGACCCCATGGCCCAGGCCGTGAACACGCTCACCGCCGAGACCGGCGCCCTCTTCGTCATCGCCGCCGGCAACTCCGGCGCCCCCGGCTCCATCGGCTCGCCCGGCGCCGCCGACTCCGCGCTCACCGTCGGCGCCGTCGACTCCGCCGACCAGGCCGCGTACTTCACCAGCCAGGGCCCCCGCTTCGGCGATCAGGGACTCAAGCCCGACCTGTCGGCCCCCGGCGTCGACATCCTCTCGGCCCGCTCCCAGCTCGTCGAGGGAAGCGGCCTCTACACCTCGATGAGCGGTACGTCGATGGCGACCCCGCACATCGCCGGTGTCGCCGCGCTGCTCGCCGAGAAGCACCCCGACTGGACCGGCCCGCAGCTCAAGGACGCGCTGATGTCGTCGTCGAAGACGCTCGACGCCTCGCCGTACGCGCTCGGCTCCGGCCGGGTCGACGTGGCCGCCGCGATCTCCGCGCACATCACCGCGACCGGCTCCGCCGACCTCGGCTTCGTCGCCTGGCCCTACGCGACGGAGCCGGTCACCAAGACCGTCACCTACACCAATTCCTCCGACACGGCCGTCGAGCTGGAGCTCGCCGTGGAGGGCATGCCCGCCGGGGTCGCCGCCCTCGCCGACACCACCCTCACCGTCCCCGCCCACGGCTCCGCGAGCACCACCGTCACCGGCGACGGCTCCAAGGCGCCCGTCGGCCGGTCGTCCGGCCGGATCACCGCGACCGCCGGCGGCGCGCCCGTCGCGCACACCGCGCTCGGCATGGTCAAGGAGGAGGAGCGCTACACCCTCACCGTCCACGTCAAGGACCGCGACGGCGCCCCCGCCCCCGCCTTCCTCGGCGTCCAGAAGCTCGCGAAGGACGAGGACCCCTTCCCGGCGACGGTCGGCGAGTCCGGCACCCTCGAACTGCGCCTCAGGCCCGGCACGTACACCGTCGACACCTTCCTCGACGTGCGCGGCTCGCACGGCGCCGACTCCCTCGGTCTCGGCTTCCTCACCGAGCCGGAGATCACCCTCGACCGCGACCGCGAGATCACCCTCGACGGGCGGCAGCTGCGCGAGATCCGTGCCGAAGTCCAGCAGCGCACCGAGACCCGGCAGCTCCTGATGGAGTTCGACCGGGACGCGAACGGCGCCTCCTACGGCGGAGCCGTCCAGGTCCCGCCGCTGTACGACTCGATCTTCGCGGCGCCCACCCGGAAGCCCGCCACCGGCACCTTCGAGTACCGGACCGTGTGGCGCCTCGGCAAGCCGACGCTGGAGACGACCGTCGACGGCACCCGGCTCTCCGGCGCCACGCCGCAGGCCGGGGCGACGCTCCTGGAGGGCCGCCACCGCCTCGGCCTCGTCGACGCGGGCACCGGCACCCCCGCCGAGTACACGGGGAAGGACGTCACCGGGAAGGCCGTCCTCGTCCGGCTGACCGACGGCGCCGACCCGGTGCGGCTGGCCCAGAGCGCCCAGGACGCGGGCGCCAAGGCCCTGTTCGTCACCGACGACCGGCCGGGCCGCCTCATGGAGTGGTTCGGCACCGCCGACTACGAGGACCGGCCGCTCGCCGTCGCCACCGTCGACTCCGCCGACGCCCGCCGGCTCGCGGCCGGCGCGGCCCGAGACAAGCGCGTCGACCTGACCGGCACCCGCTTCACGCCCTTCACCTACGACCTCTCCGAGGGGCACCCCGGCGCCATCGGCAGGGACCTGGTCTACCGGCCCGACGAGGACGAGCTGGCCACGATCAGCTCCACCTTCCACGCGCCCACCGGACGCACGGAGCAGGGCGGCGAGTTCCGCTACTCGATCACCGACACCTTCCCGGTCGGCTTCGGCTTCAAGGAGCACATCTCCTTCCCGGCCGAGCGCACCGAGTACGTCTCCACCGGCACCGGCCAGCGCTGGCACGAGTCCGTCGACCTGGAAGACTCCCTGGAGCAGCGCGGCGGCACCCCGTCCTACCGGGGCGGCAGCCGGGTCGACCTCGACTGGTTCGGCCCCGTCTGGCACCCGTGGCTGGGCACCGGTCTCGGCTGGGGCCAGCAGCGCACCGGCAACGACCTGACCTTCAACACCCCCGGCTGGGGCGACTCCGGCACCGACCACACCGGCTTCGGCAACGTGTGGAACGACGACTCGATGACCCAGTTCACCGAGGTGTACGTCGACGGCGTCCGCGTCGACCGCAGGATGAGCTCCGGTGCCTACGCCTGGGACGCCCCGGCGGCGGAGGCCACGTACAAGGTCGTCACCGAGACCGCGCTCGACGCGGACCGCTGGCGGCTCGGAACCGAGGGCCGCAGCGAGTGGACCTTCCGCTCCGCCGAGACCCCGTCCGACCGGATCACGTACCTCCCGATGCTCAACCTCGGCTTCGACGTGGACACCGACCTGCACGGTGACGTCCGCGCCGGGGGCAGGCTGCCCGTCGGGATCTTCGCCGAGTACGTCCGGGGCGCGACCGGCACCGGCACCATCGGCGGCGCCACCCTGGAGGTCTCCTACGACGAGGGCGCGACCTGGACGAAGGTCGCCCTCAGGAAGGCCAGGCACGGGGCCGCCTGGAACGGCGAGCTGCGGATCCCCTCCGGCGCGGACTCCGTCTCGCTGCGGGCCGGGGCGAGCGACGACCGGGGCGGCGCGGTGAAGCAGGAACTGATCCGCGCGGTCGGCGTGAGGTAACCGAGAGGCACCGAGGCCGGGCCCGCCCCGCGAGGAGGGACCCCGCCGGCCGGGCCCCCTCCCCGCGAGGAAGGACATCGAGGCCGGCCCCCTCCCCGCGAGGAGGGGGTCCGGCCCTCGCGTGTTCACCCCGCTCCCGGAAGCGCCTTCTTCAGGACCTTGCCCATGTCGTTCCGGGGGAGCGCGTCCAGACAGCGCACCACCCGGGGCCGCTTGTGCGGGGCGAGGAGCCGCGCCACATGGTCGGCGAGCTCCGCCGCCGCCGGAGGCGTCGAAGGGTCCATCGGCACCACCCAGGCCACGATCCGCTCGCCCAGGTCCGGGTCCGGTTCCCCGGTGACGGCCGCCTCGCGGATGCCGGGGTGGTCGAGGAGCGCGTTCTCGATCTCGCCCGCCCCGATCTTGTAACCGCCGCTCTTGATCAGGTCCGTCGCCTTGCGGCCCACCAGACGCACCGCGCCGTCCGCCTCGCGGACCGCCATGTCGCCGGTGCGGAACCAGTCGCCGTCGAAGGCAGCCGCCGTCGCCTCCGGGCGCCCGAGATAGCCGGAGAACAGGTTCGGGCCCCGCACCTGCACCTCACCGACGGTCTCCCCGTCGTACGCCCCCAGCACCGAACCGTCCTCGTCCACCAGCCGCAGCTCCACCCCCGCGAGCGGAGGCCCGACGGTCCCCGGGCGCGGCCCTGCGCCCGGCCGCACGCTCGTGTTCATGAGCGTCTCCGTCATCCCGTACCGCTCCACGACCGTCCGGCCCGTCGCCGCCGCGATGCGCTCGTGGTCGTGGACCGGGAGGGCCGCCGACCCCGAGACGAGGAGCCGCGCGCCCGCCATCGCCGCGACCAGCGCCGGATCGTCGGCCAGCGCGTCCGCGAGCCGGTGGTACATGGTCGGTACGCCGAACAGCACGGTGCCGCCCCCTGCGCCCAGCTCCCGCGCCACTCCCTCCACCGAGAACGCGCCCAGGTGCCGGACCTCGCCGCCCCGCCGCAGCGGCCCCAGGACCCCGAGGATCAGCCCGTGGACGTGGAACAGCGGCAGCGCGTGCACGAGGACGTCGTCGGCGGTCCAGGACCAGGCCTCGGCGAGCGCGTCCAGCGAGGAGGCGACGGCCCGCCGGGACAGGACGACGCCCTTCGGCGGCCCCGTGGTGCCCGAGGTGTAGACGATCAGGGCGGGGGACTCGGGATCAGCCGGCCCCGTGGGAGCGGGACCGGCCGGGCCGGTGAGCTCCACGTCGATCCGGGGAAGCCCCGCGAGACCCTCGGGCAGCTCGTCCCCGGGCCCCGCGAGGACCGCCCCGGGCGCGCTGTCCCCGAGGATGTGCGCCAGCTCCCGCTCGCCCGTCCGCGGATTGAGCGGTACGGCGGGCACGCCCGCGAGCAGGGCGCCGACCACCGCGACCGCGGTGCGCGCGGTCGGCGTGGCCCAGACGGCGACCCGCCCCGCGCCCCCGATCCGGGCCGCGAGGGCCCCGGCGGCCCGCGCCAGTTCCTCGTAGGTCAGGCTGTCCGCGCCGCAGCGAAGCGCGGGCCGGGCGGAAGGGGCCGCAAGGGCCGGGAAGAGCGCACTCACCGGTCGTACTCCTCGGGTCGGGGTCGAGGGTTGCCGGAGGCATTCTGCCGGGGCGTCAGGGCCGGCCGGCCGTGACCTTCGTCGCCTCCTGCGTCGGCTCCCCGCCGTCGGGCCGGATCGCGCGCATCCGCCCGTACGCGTACACACAGCCGGCGAGCGCGAGGTCGGAGAGGAGCATGAAGCCGATCGAGTACGAGTCCTTGGCGCTGTAGATCGCGCCCATCACCAGCGGCGGCAGGAAGCCGCCGAGCCCGCCCATCGCGCCGACGATCCCGGTCACGCTGCCGACCTTGGCCTGCGGGGTCACCTGGGAGACCAGCGCGAAGACGGAACCGCTGGCCGTACCGAGACCGGCGGCCATCACCAACAGGGCGACCGTGCCGCCGGGGTTCAGCGGCGGGTCGAAGGCCTGGACGATCGCGAAGAGGGCGACCACGCCCAGTGCGCAGGCCGTGACGACCGCCGGGTGCAGCCGGTCCGAGAGCCAGCCGCCGATCGGCCGGAAGACCACGGTGACCAGGGCGAACCCGGCGGCCTTCGTCCCCACATCCGTCGGGTCCAGCTCGTACCAGGTCTTCAGATACGTCGGCAGGTAGACGCCGAACGCGACGATGCCGCCGAAGCCGATCGCGTACAGCGCCGACAGCTCCCACGTCACCCGCAGCCGGCCCGCCGAGGCGAGCCGGGTCCCGAGGGACGCCGAGGGCACGGGCCGGTCGGGCCGGTCCGTGATGAGGAACATGGCGAGCACGGCGTACGCGGCGAGCGCGACGGCCACGACGATGAACGGCAGGTTCTCGCCGTGCTCGGCGATACGCGGGGTGAAGTAGCCGGAGAGCGCCACACCGCCCATGCCCATGCCGAACACCCCGAGCGCCAGACCGCGCTTCTCCGGCGGGAACCAGGAGTTCACCAGCGGGATGCCGATGGCGAACGTGGTGCCGCCCAGGCCGAGGAGGAAGCCGACCACCAGCATCAGGCCGTAGCTGTCCTTGACCACGATCAGCAGCAGCACCGGGATGATCGTCAGCGCCGAGACGATCGGGAACATCACCTTCGCCCCGTACCGGTCGGTCAGCGCCCCCGCCGGGATGCGGCCGACGGAGCCGACCAGGACGGGGACCGCCACCAGCAGCGACTGCTGGAAGGAGCTCAGTTCGAGCCGGTCGCCGTACCAGCTCGCGAGCGGCGCGATCAGGTCCCACGCCCAGAAGGTGAGCGTGAAGCCGATGGTGGCCATCGCCAGGTTGCGGTAGGCGGCCGCTGTCGGGGGAGTGGTCTCGGAGGTCACCCCTCCAGTGAAGATCGACACGGGTGCGGCGGCGCGCCGGACTGCTCCGTACGGGTGCGCGCACGGCGCCCCGTCCGGGGCCCTCCGTCCGCGTCGTGCGGCGGCCGCCCACCTGTCCGTTCCTACGGCCAGGTCACCACGGTCGGCGGGGTGCCGTCGTCCTCCACCCGCAGGCGGGCACCCTCGTTCCCGGCCGACACCTCGACCGTGATCGCGCCGACGCCGGACCGCCGGTGCGCCGCCGCGAGCGCTCCGCGCAGGACGGCGAGGAGCCGCCCCGCCGTCTCCTCGTCCACCAGGGCGTCCACCGCCCCGGCGAACTGCACGGACGGCTGGAAGCCGAGCAGGACCGCGGCCCCGCCGGTCTCGCGCAGCACCTTCCCCCGGAAGGACGTCGGTGCGTCGGCGGGCGGCTGCTGGAGCGCGAAGATGGTCGTACGGACCTCCTGGATCGTCGAGTCCAGCTCGTCCACCGCCCGTTCGAGCAGCGCGTTCTCGTCCGAGGAACCGGCCGCACGCCGCCGGGTGGACTCCAGCATCATCTCCGTGGCGAACAGCCGCTGGACGACCAGGTCGTGCAGGTCCCGCGCGATCCGGTCCCGGTCCTCGAACACCGCGAGCAGCTCCCTGTCGTGCCGCGCGTCCGCGAGGACCAGGGCGAGCGCCGCCTGCGAGGCGAACTGCGAGGCGAGCAGCCGCTCCACCGCGCTGTACGGCTGCCCGCCGCGCCGCCGGGGGAGGGCGAGGGTGCCGATGAGCTTCCCGCCGCTCTGCAGCGGCAGCATCATCGACGGGCCGAACCGGGACCGGACGTGAGTGGTCATCCGGGGATCGGTCGCCGAGTCCTCGACGAACACGGGCTCCCCGCCGAGCAGCTGCGCCAGGACGGGGGAGCCGGGCGCGATCGCGGTGCCGACCAGATCACCCGGGTCGTCCGTGGTCGACGCGGCGACGATCTCCATGCCGCCCTCCGGGGTGGGCTGGAGGACCACCCCGGCCGAGGCGCCGGCGAGGATGCGGGCCCGCTCGGCGACGGTCATCAGGGCGTTCGCGGCGGACGCGCCGGTGAGCAGGGCCGTGGTCACCGCGGCCGCGCCCTCGATCCACCGCTCCCGCTGGCGCGCGGTCTCGTACAGCCGGGCGTTGCCGATGGCGATCCCGGCCTGCGAGGCGAGGACGCGGAGCAGGGCGAGGTCCTCCTCGGTGAAGGGGCCCCCGCGCTTCTCGGTGAGGTACAGGTTGCCGAAGACCTCGGTGTGGACCCGGATGGGGACGCCGAGGAAGGTGCGCGTCTCCGGGTGCCCCGCGGGGACACCGGAGGAGCGCGGGTCCGCCGTCAGGTCGTCGAGCCGCAGCGGCTGCGGGTCCTGGACCAGGACGCCGAGCAGCCCGCTGTGGCCGTCGGGGAGACGGCCGATCCGCTGCCGGTCCTCGTCCGTCATGCCGGAGGTGAAGAGCTCGGTGATCCGGCCGCGCTCGGGGTCGACGACCCCGAGCGCGCCGTGGCGGGCCCCGGTCAGCTCGGTGGCGGAGTCCACGATGTGCTGGAGGGTGGTGCGGAGTTCGAGATCGGTGCCGACGCCGAGGACCGCTTCGAGCAGCATGGGCAGCCGGGGCGTGTCCGGGTCCGCGTCCGTGTCCTCATCCATGATCGTCATGGTCTCATTGTCGTACGAATCATGAGGTTTCGTCGGCTTGTGTCCCCTCTCGGTCCGCCGCTCGGACCCCTCAGTCCGCTCGACTCCCTCAGTCCACTCGGCTTTCTCGGCCCACGCGGCTCTCCTCGGCGAGCGGGTCCCGCTCCGACAGCGGGTCGAGGACCATCGGCTGGACCTTGCCCTCCAGCATCGCCCCGAGGCCCAGGATCGCGCAGACGTCCGGGCGTTCGGCGATGTGCACCGGCATGCCGGTCGCCGCGCGCAGCATCTGGTCGAGCCCCGGCAGCAGCGCGCTGCCGCCCACCATCATGATCCCGCGGTCCGCGAGGTCGGCCACGAGATCCGGCGGGCAGTCCCGCAGCACCTTCCCGATCCCGTCGAGCACCGCCGTCAGCGGGGTGTGGATCGCCTCCCGTACGGCGGCGGTGTCGACGGTCACCGAGCGGGCCAGGCCCGTGGCGACGTCCCGGCCGTGGATCTCGGTCCAGGCCGGACCGTGGGGCGTCAGACCGTTCCCGCTGAGGGCCAGCTGGAGCGGGCGTACCGACTGGCTCGGCAGCATCAGCTCGTGGTGGTGGCGCAGGTGCTGGATGACGGCGTGGTCGATGGCGTCACCGCCGACCGGCATCCGCTCCGCCGTGACGATCGCGCCGAGCGAGAGCACCGCGACCTGCGTGGTCGCCGCCCCGCAGACCATGATCATCGTCGCGGTCGGCTGCTCCACCGGCAGCCCGCAGCCGACGGCCGCCGCGATCAGCGTGTCGACCAGCTCGACCCGGCGCGCCCCGAGACCGACGAGGGTCTCCACGGCGGCCCGCTGCGCCAGCGGGTCGCTGTCGTGCGGGGTGCAGGCGGCGGCCCGCAGCCGGGGCTTGCGGCGCAGCTGGCGGCGGAGCTTCTCGCCGAGGAGATGACGGAGCATCCGCTGCGCCATCTCGATGTCGACGACCGTGCCGCCCGACACGGGCCTGACGACCCGGATGTAGTCGGGGGTGCGGCCGGTCATCTTCTCGGCCAGCGCGCCGACGGCGATCAGCGCTCCGGTACGGGTGTTGACTGCGGCGACGCTGGGCTCGTCGACGACGAGTCCGGCGCCCTTGACGAAGACCCGGGTGCGGGCGGCACCCAGGTCGACGGCGACATGGCAACGACGCAGCTGCTCAAGGCTGACGGTCACGACGGATCCTCCGGAGTGCGGTGCTGGCACGGGCGAGGTGTTTCGCGGTCCTGGTGGAATCGTCCGGCCGTCCGGGGCGCGGCGCGCGCTGGGATGCGCCGCCCGGGGCCCGGCCCCGCGCGGCCTCCGGGTCGTACCGAAGCGGGAGAATCGCGACGCACCGCCGCCGACCTGCGGCTTCCTCACAGGATCCTCACGTCCGCGCCTACCTGTGGCCGTGCCGGGCCGCATAGCCTGCGGGGCCCATGGACTACTGCCACGCGTGCCGGCGGCATCTCAACGGGGCCCTCGCCTGTGCCGGGTGCGGGACTCCCGTCGAGGAGCTGCGGTACGAGACCCCCCGCACACCCGCCTGGACACCCGTCCAGCAGGCCCCTCCGGCCGAGCCGGCGCCCCCGTCCGTACCGGGCCTGCCGGTGCCGTCGGCCCCGTCGGCGCAGCCCGTGCGGCCGGTCGAACCCGTGCCGCCGGTCGAACCCGTGCGGCCGGTCGAGCCCGAGCACGTCTACGAACTCGACTACGAACTCGACGTCGTCGAGCCGCCGGGTCGCGCGACCGGTGGCCGCCGTGCCGCCCGGGGCCGCTCCGGCGACCCGGGCCGCCGCGCCGCCGGTGGGCGGTCCGCCGCTCGGGGGAGCAGGCGGGCGCGGGGCCGCCGGGGCCGTACGGTCCTGGTCGGGACGCTGGGTCTGGTGCTCGCCGCCGGCTCGCTGACCCTGGCCCGCATGGCCTTGGAGGAGCCGGAGGCGCTGGGCGCCGCCACGGTCGTCGAGGAGCAGGAGGTCCCCGAGGTCACGGTCTCCCCGGAAGCCGTCGAGAGCGCCGACCTCCCGGACGGCTCGGGCCCCTCCCCGGTCTCGCAGACACCGACGCGCCCCCGCCGAGTGAGCGCGGAATCGGGCACGGGGCCGGGTGCGGGCGCCGGCTCGGCCGCGAGCGCGGACTCCGGCGCAGGCTCGGGTCCCGAATCCGCGACGGGGGCGGGTACGGGGCCCGGGACCGGATCCGGTACGGGGGACGGGGGCGAGGGCGCTCCCGCGGAGTCGCCCTCCCCGCCCTCCACCGATCCGGCGTCGCCGTCGTCCACCCCCACCGCGACGGCGTCCGCCACGGAGAGCGGGGCGACCCCGTCCCCCACGTCGACGACCGGCGGTCCCGCCCCGTCGACGACCGCACCGACGCCGACCGCCACCCCCACGCCGCCGAAGCCGGAGCCGACCTGCAGCTACTTCCTCTGGTGGTGCGTCTAGGGCTTCTCCGGGCCGACCCGTCAGGCCTCGCCCAGCATGCGCTTCAGGAGGTCCCGCAGGAGCGTGCGCTCGACGTCGGTCAGCTCGCCCAGCGGCTCGCGGGCGAAATCGAGGGACTCGCGCAGCCGGCGGGCCGTGTCGCGGCCCTGCTCCGTGGGGACGGCAAGCTTCACGCGGCGGTCGGCCGGGTCCGGGCGCCGCTCCACCAGGCCCCTGGCCTCCAGGCGATCCACTATCCCGGTGATGTTGGACGGCTCGCACTTCAGCTTCTTGGCGATGCGGCGCATCGGCAGCGGGTCGAGCGAGAGTAGGCCGAGGACCCGGGCCTGGGCGCCGGTCAGCGAGTGCTGCGCGGCAGCCTGCTCGTACTCCTCGTAGTAGCGCGCCACGACGGAGCCGATCAGCTCGACGACTTCGACGGTCAGCGGGTCCGTGCGTGAGGGAGCCATGGGATACATCCTACCCAGATACTTGACAACATGAAATATCGAGGCGCATGGTTGTTTCAGGTAGTTAATCTTTTGTGATCTCAACCTTTTCCGGAGGCCGTGCTCATGTCCGTTCTTCCCGCGTCCAGCCGTGAGTGGCACCTCGTCGTCCGGCCGCACGGCTGGCCCGCCCCCACGGACTTCGCCCTGCGCGAGACCCCGGTCGCCGAGCCCGCCGAGGGCCGCGTCCTCGTGCGCAACCTGCACTTCTCGGTCGACCCGTACATGCGCGGCCGGATGAACGACGTGAAGTCGTACGTCCCGCCGTTCAAGCTGGACCACCCCATGGACGGCGGCGCGGTCGGCGAGGTCATCGCGTCGAACGCCGAGGGATTCGCCGTCGGCGACCACGTCCTGCACGGCCTCGGCTGGCGCGAGTACGCCGACGTGCCGGCCCAGCACGCGACCAAGGTCGACCCGGAGCTCGCCCCCCTCTCCGCCTACCTCGGCGTGCTCGGCATGACCGGCCTCACGGCCTACGCGGGCCTCTTCGACGTCGCCTCCTTCAAGGAGGGCGACGCGGTCTTCGTCTCCGGCGCCGCCGGTGCCGTCGGCAGTCAGGTCGGCCAGATGGCGCGGCTCAAGGGCGCCTCCCGGGTCATCGGCTCCGCCGGCTCCGACGAGAAGGTCAAGTGGCTCGTCGAGGAGCTCGGCTTCGACGCCGCCTTCAACTACAAGGACGGCCCGGTCAAGGACCAGCTCCGCGAGGCCGCCCCGGACGGCATCGACGTCTACTTCGACAACGTGGGCGGGGACCACCTCGAAGCCGCGATCTCCTCGCTCAAGGTGCACGGCCGCGCCACCATCTGCGGCATGATCGCGCAGTACAACGACACGGAGCCGGTGCCCGGCCCGCGCAACATGGCGATGATCATCGGCAAGCGGCTGCGGCTCCAGGGCGTCCTCGTCGGCGACCACTACGGCCTGCAGCAGCAGTTCGTCCAGGAGGTCGGCGGCTGGCTCGGATCCGGTGAGCTGAAGCACCGCGAGACCTTCGTCGAAGGCATCGAGAACGGCGTGGAGGCGTTCCTCGGTCTGCTGCGCGGCGACAACACCGGAAAGATGATCGTCTCGGTGACCCGTTAGTCTTCCCTCAGCCGTCGCGATCGTGGGCGCGAGTCGCGGCGAACCCATGAAGGAAGTACCACGCATGTCGATCCAGCACTCCGACGTCGTCTACACCGCCGTCGCCACCGCCGAGGGCGGGCGTGACGGCCGTGTCGCCACCGACGACGGTCAGCTCGACCTCGTCGTCAACCCGCCCAAGGTCATGGGCGGCTCCGGTGCGGGCACCAACCCCGAGCAGCTCTTCGCGGCGGGCTACAGCGCCTGCTTCCAGGGCGCCCTCGGTGTCGTCGCCCGCAACGAGAAGGCCGACATCTCCGGCTCGACCGTCACCGCCGAGGTCGGCATCGGCAAGAACGACGACGGCTTCGGCATCATCGTGAAGATCTCGGCGACCCTTCCGAACGTGGACGCCGAGACGGCCAAGAGCCTGATCGAGAAGGCCCACCAGGTCTGCCCGTACTCCAAGGCGACCCGCGGCAACATCACGGTCGAGCTCACCGCCTGAGTCCGGACCCGCAGGACCGCACGAGGACCGCATCCCGCCCGGGGTGCGGTCCTCGTCGTCTACCCGTGGCACCGGCGCCGGGCGCCCGGCCCGCCCGTCACCGTCCCCGATAAAGTGGCCCCATGCGTGATCTCGGGGTGGGTTTCGGGTACCTGGTAAAGGGCCAGAAGTGGGTCGGTCGGCACGGACGGTGGTTCGGCTTCGGGCTCCTGCCCGGACTCGTGACCCTCGTGCTCTACGCGGGCGCCCTCGTCGGCCTCGGCTACGGCGCCGACGACCTGGCCGCCTGGGCGACCCCGTTCGCCGACGACTGGTCCTCGCCGTGGCTCGGCGCCCTCCGCGGCACCCTGACCGCGCTGGTCTTCGTCTTCGGGCTCTTCCTCGCGGTCATCACCTTCACCGCCGTCACCCTGCTCGTGGGCCAGCCGTTCTACGAGTCCCTCTCGGAGGCGGTCGACCGCAGCGAGGGCGGCGAGGTGCCCGAGTCGGGGCTGCCGCTCTGGCGGGAGCTGCTGATCTCGGCCCGTGACAGCCTGCGGGTCCTGCTGCGGGTGGCGTTCTACGGCATCCTGCTCTTCGCCTGCGGTTTCATCCCGGTGGTCGGCCAGACCGTCGTGCCCGTCATCGGCTTCTGCGTCTCCGGCTTCTTCCTCACCCAGGAGCTGACGTCCGTCGCGCTCCAGCGCCGGGGCGTCGAGTTCAAGGAGCGCCTCGCGCTGCTGCGCGGCCGCCGGACGGCCGTCCTCGGCTTCGGTGTCCCGCTGACCCTCTCCTTCCTGGTGCCCCTCGTCGCGGTCTTCCTGATGCCGGGAGCCGTCGCGGGCGCCACCCTGATGGCCCGGGACCTGCGGGGCGAGACGGCCGGCGACGACGACCGGAACGACCTCTTCCGGAAGAGCGGTCACGCAGGCGGCAACCTTCCTTCCTCCGGTGGCGACCAAGGGGTGCACCACTTCCCCCACTGAAGGAAGAAACACCCATGACGTCACACAAGCGGAAGACCGGCCGCCGGCGCGCGGTCATCGGCGGCCTGAGCGCCCTCGGCATCACCGGGGCGGCCGTCGTCACCGCCACCCTGCTCGCTCCTGCGGGCGCCGCGAGCGCGGTGGCCGCCTGGCCGCAGGCGAAGGGCAGCAAGCCGGTCCCCGCGAGCATCGAGTTCTCCGGCACGTACGACGGCAAGCTCCAGCGCCACTACGGCACCGGTGCGCTCGGCTCCGACGGCCAGGACGAGAGCCAGAAGCCCCTCTTCGTCCTCAAGGACGGCGCCGTCCTCAAGAACGTGGTCATCGGAGCGCCGGCCGCCGACGGGGTCCACTGCCTGGGCAGCTGCACCCTCCAGAACGTCTGGTGGGAGAACGTCGGCGAGGACGCCGCCACCTTCAAGGGCACCTCGGCGTCCTCCGTGTACGCGGTCCACGGCGGCGGCGCGAAGAGCGCGTCCGACAAGGTCTTCCAGTTCAACGGCGCGGGCAAGCTGGTCGTGAACAAGTTCCAGGTCTCCGACTTCGGAAAGCTGGTCCGCTCCTGCGGCAACTGCAAGAAGCAGTACCCGCGCACGATCGTGATCAACGACGTCGACATCACCGCACCCGGCACGTCGATCGTCGGCGTCAACGCCAACTACGGCGACACCGCGAGCCTGCGGAACGTCCGCGTCCACGGCGACCCCAAGAAGAAGATCAAGCCGTGCGTCCGCTTCACCGGCAACAACACCGGAAAGGAGCCGAAGGAGATCGGCACCGGCCCCGACGGCACCACCTGCCGCTACTCGGCCGGAGACCTCTCCTACGACTGACGGTACGTCCGACGGTGACGACGGCCCGTACGTCCGGCGGCCATGACGGCCGGTGCGACGGCCGGTGCGACCGTCGACACGGTTGACGGGACGGCGGCCGCCCGGTCCTCCTCGGGCCGGGCGGCCCGCTCAGCCGACCTCGGCGAGCGCGAAGCCCGGCCCGTCGGTCCCCGCGTCCGCGATCCGCACCCCGCCGGGCCCCCAGGCCCCGGCCCCGCCGCAGCCGACCCCGTCCTCGTTGGGCCCCAGGACGTTGCCGAGCACCACGTACAGACCGAAGTCCCGGGCTCGCACCGGATACACCTTCTCGAACGAGTCGTTGTCGACGGAGAGCACCGAACTCGCCAGGTAGACCGCGCAGCCGTCGGCCGCGGCACGCTCGGCCAGTTCCGGGAAGCGGTTGTCGTAGCAGGTGGCCAGGGCGAACCGGACGCCGTCGAGCGTGAACCGCCCGTCGGCGGTGCCCGGCGCGAAGACCTCCCGCTCGATCCCGTACAGATGCCGCTTGTCGTAGCGGGTGAGGAGCGAGCCGTCCGGGCCGATCACCAGCGTGGCGAGCCCCGGGCGCGAACCGGGCGTCCGCACCGGCCCGTTGACCACGGCGACCGCCGAGACCGCGCGGCAGGCCTCCCGTACGGGTTCGAGGCGGGGGTCGTCCTCGGAGAGCACGAGCCCCGGAGCGTCCCGGATCAGGGTCGGCTCGTACCCGCTGAGGCACAGCTCGGCGAAGACGACCACCCGGGCGCCCCCGGCCCCGGCGTCCCGGACCAGACCGGCGACGGTCCGCACGTTGGCGTCGATGTCCCCGGCGACCGGGGCGAACTGGGTGGCTGCGACGATCATGGCCCCATCATCCCGCGCCCCCGGCGGTGCCGGAATCCGGGCCCCGGCCCCCGCCGCCGTACAGCAGCCGCAGGAAGTCGCGGAAGGCGGTCGGCATGTCCACCGCCGCCGGGTCCAGGAGCCACTGGTACTGGAGGCCGTCCATCACGGCCGTCAGGAGCGGGGCGGCCCGCTCGGGGGTCAGGCCGCCGGGCAGCCGCTCCCCGAACTCCAGGCGCAGCACACGCGCCATGTTCGCCCGCACCTGCGCGTACCGCTCGGTGAAGAAGGCGCGCGCCGGGTGCTCGTCCGTGACGCTCTCGCCGAGCAGCGCGGAGAAGGTCTGCACGATGCCGGGCCGCATCGCGTTGTACTCGACGAGGGACTCCAGGAGGTCGAGCCGCCAGCCCTCGGGGTCCCGGCCGCCGCTCGTGTCCCAGCGGTCGCGCTCCTCCAGGACGGCGACGAGCAGCGCCTCCTTCGTCGGGAAGTAGTGCAGGAGTCCCTGCTGCGTCAGCCCGACCCGCTCGGCGACGGAGGCGAGGGTGGCGCCCCGGTAGCCGCGCTCGGCGATCACCTCGAGGGTGGCGCGCAGGATGTCCGTGCGCCGCTCCTCGCTCCTGGCCCGCACCATCGCCGTGGTCCCCTTCCGCGTCCGCGTTTCCGACAGGACCGTACCCCTTCCCTACGTAACAAAACGATAACCTTACCTACCGATCTACAGGTAGGTGGGGGCACGATGACCGCATCGGGGTCACCAGTACGTCAACGAGGAGGTACGGCCATGACGGAGACCGGCGCGGACACGGCACGCGAAGAGGTCGTCGAGGCGGCACTCGCCAAGCTCGACCTGGACACCAGGACCCTGCTGCTCGCCGGTCAGGACATGTGGTCCCTGCCCGCCCTGCCCGAGATCGGCCTGAGGTCCCTGGTCATGTCGGACGGGCCCGTCGGCGTCCGCGGTGTCCGCTGGACCGCCGACGACCCGTCCGTCGCCCTGCCGTCCCCGACCGCGCTCGCCGCCGCCTGGGATCCCGCCCTCGCCCGCCGCGCCGGCCGCCTCCTGGCCCAGGAGGCCCGCCGCAAGGGCGTCCACGTCCTGCTCGCGCCCACCGTCAACCTGCACCGCACCCCGCTCGGCGGCCGCCACTTCGAGACCTACAGCGAGGACCCGCTCCTCACCGGAGCCGTCGGCACCGGCTACGTCCAGGGCGTCCAGGACGGCGGCGTCGGCACCACCGTCAAGCACTTCGTCGCCAACGACGCCGAGACCGACCGCTTCACCGTCGACAACAGGATCGACCCGCGCCCGCTCCGCGAGCTCTACCTCGCCCCCTTCGAGGCCATCGTCGAGAACGCCCGTCCCTGGGGCATCATGACCGCCTACAACGGGGTCAACGGCGTGACCATGACCGAGCACCGCCACCTGGTGAACGAGGTGTTGCGCGGCGAGTGGGGCTTCGACGGCGCCAACGTCTCCGACTGGATGGCCGCCCGCTCCACCACCGGCGGCATCGAGGGCGGCCTCGACGTCGCCATGCCCGGCCCCGTCACCGTCTACGGCGAGGCCCTCGCCGCCGCCGTCCGCGCCGGCGAGGTCGAGGAGTCCACCGTCGACACGGCCGTACGCAACGTCCTGCGGCTCGCCGCCCGCGTCGGCGCCCTCGAAGGAGCCCCTCCGGTCGTCACCGAACCCCCGGCCGTGATCGACGGCGACGCCCTCGCCCGCGAGATCGCCCGCCGCGGCTTCGTCCTCGTACGGAACGAGAACGACGCCCTGCCGCTGAGGCCCGGTACCGTCGCCCTCTCCGGCGCCGCCGCCCGTGACGCCCGCGTCCTCGGCGGCGGCTCCGCCCAGGTCTTCCCCGAGCACGTCGTCTCCCCGCTCGACGGTCTCACCGCCGCCCTCCCGGAAGGTGCTCTGACCTTCACCGTCGGCGCCGACCCCAGCGACGAACTCGCCCCCGCGGACCAGGGATTCACCCTCCGCGCCCGCTGCCGCGACGCCGAGGGCCGACTCCTCGGCGAGGGGTCCCTGCCCAACGGGCAGGTCCAGTGGATCGGCGACGACCTGCCGGCCGGCGTCACCCACGAGGTCCTCGCCTCCGTCGAGGTCGTCGGCACCTTCACCCCGCGCGAGACGGGCACGCACTCCTTCGGCACCCGGGGCCTCGGCGGTTACACCCTCACCGTCGCCGGCCGGACCGTCTTCGACGGCGTCCAGGCGATGGGCCCCGAGACCGACCCCTTCGAGGCGTTCTTCGGCTCCCCGGTCGAGCGGGCCAGGGTCGGGCTCACCGCCGGCGAGACCGTCGAGGTGTCCCTGCTCCACACCCTGGACAAGGAGTTGGCGACCCCGCTGCCGGCCGTCATGTTCTCCTTCGTCCACCTCGGTCCGCGCCGTGACCCCGACGAACTGATCGCCGAGGCCGTCGAAGCCGCCCGCGCCGCCGACACCGCCGTCGTGGTCGTCGCCACCACCGAACGCGTCGAGTCCGAGGGCTTCGACCGCACCGACCTCGCCCTCCCCGGACGCCAGGACGAGCTCGTACGGGCCGTGGCCGCCGTCAACCCGAACACGGTCGTCGTCGTCAACGCCGGCTCCCCGGTCGAACTGCCCTGGCGCGAGGACGTCGCCGCGATCCTGCTCACCTGGTTCCCCGGCCAGGAGGGCGGCGCCGCCCTCGCCGACGTCCTCACCGGCGCCGAGGAGCCCGGCGGCCGCCTCCCCACCACCTGGCCCGTCACCCTCGCCGACGTCCCCGTCGCCGACGTCACCCCCGTCGCGGGCGAACTCGCCTACAGCGAGGGCCTCTTCATCGGTTACCGCGCCTGGGACCGGATCCAGGAAGCCCCCGCGTACGTCTTCGGCCACGGCCTCGGCTACACCACCTGGTCGTACGACTCCCTCGTCGTGGGACCGGAGGCGGCCACCGTGCGGATCACGAACACCGGCGACCGGCCCGGCCGCGAGGTCGTCCAGATCTACCTGGCGCCGCGCACCCACGGTCCCGACCGCCCCCATCGCTGGCTGGCCGGCTTCGCGAGCGTCGAAGCCGGACCCGGCGAGACCGTCGAGACGCGGATCGCGCTGCCCCGCCGCGCCTTCCAGATCTGGGACGAGGAGACGAACGGCTGGACCCTCGTCCCCGGCACCTACGAGGTGCGGGCCGCCCGCTCCCTCAGCGACACCCGCCTGACCGCCACCCTGGAGCTCTGACCTCCCGACGGGCCCCGGATCGGCCCCGGGGCGGCACCTGACAACCGCCCCGGGGCCCCTCACTCCTCCGTGATCCGCCGGTACGCCAGCTCCGCGAGCCGCGCCTGCCCGTCCTTGCTCGGATGGAACCAGTCCCACGGGCTCAACTGCCCGCCGTCGAAGCGGAAACCGAAGACCGCCCCGCCGTCGTACCGGCACCGCGCGTCCTTCGCGCAGACATCCCTCAGGACCGTGTTGTACGCGACCACCCGCTCATGGACCGTGGTCCGCCGCCGCTCAGCCGCCGGACCGAGGTCCGTCGCGTCCGCCAGCATCGAGCCGCAGATCCCCAGCTTCCACACTTCCAGCCCCTCGGGGATCAGCCGCCCCGTCGACCACAGGTGCTTGAGGTCGGGCACGCTCGCCACGTACACCTGCGCCTTCGGGGCGCCCTTGCGCAACCGGGCGAGCGCCGTCTCGAAGGACGAGCGGAAATCGGCGACCGGGGTCATGAGATCCGGGGTGGGCCGGCAGGCGTCGTTCGCGCCCATCATCACCGTCACCAGCTCGGGCTTCTCGGCCGCCGCCGCGGCCATCTGCTCCGGAAGCTCCGCCATCCGGGCGCCCGTCCGCGCCAGGTTCCAGCTGCGGGTGGCCACCCCCGCCGGGCCGAGGAGGCGCAGCGCCAGACTGTTCACCGTGGTGTCGGTGCCGGTCGCCCAGGACACCTCCGGACAGTCCGCGAGGACGTCGCAGGCGTCGAACGCCCGGGTGACGGAGTCGCCGACGGCGGCGACGGAGGCGGGGGAGACGTCCCACAGGGGTTCTCGTTCGGGTGCCGGCTTCGGCGTCGGCCGCGTCGTGGCCGCCCTGGTCGCGTCTTCGGCCGCGGGCTCTCCCGAGGTGCAGCCGGACAGGACGCCCCCGCACAGCAGAGCGGCCGTCGCGGCCGCGACGGCGCTACGGAATCGGCGTCGGCCACGCATCCCCGGCCCCTCCTTCGGCGTCCTGGCGAGTGAAAGCTTGGTGTTCACCCGGCCTCGGACCGACCGTACGTCACACCGACGCCGGTGCGGCACGGTAGCTTTTCCCCCGTCGAACCAGAGGCGCCTTTGCCGACCGGCTCCGGTAAATTACATCACGTCACATGCTGTCCCCTTTTTAAGGGTTTGCGATGTTTTGAGTCTGATGATGTTTACTGAGGCCGCTGGGAAAGGCGAACCTCGTCCCACACTGGAGGTCCCGGTGACGACACGTGGAGTCCTGTACGTTCACTCCGCCCCGCGCGCGCTGTGCCCGCACGTCGAATGGGCGGTCGCGGGTGTCCTCGGTGCGAGGGTCCAGCTCGACTGGATCCGCCAGCCGGCGTCCCCCGGCACCTGGAGAGCCGAGTTCTCCTGGCAGGGCCGCACCGGCACCGCCTCCGAACTCGCCTCCGCACTGCGCGGCTGGCAGATGCTCCGCTTCGAGGTCACCGCGGAACCCTGCCCGACCGCCGAGGGCGAGCGCTACAGCGCCACCCCCGACCTGGGCATCTTCCATGCCGTCACCGGCATGCACGGCGACATCCTGATCCCCGAGGACCGGCTGCGGGCCGCCCTCGCGCGCTCCGCGCAGGGCGAGACCCAGCTGGAGGCGGAGATCGCCAAACTCCTCGGGAAGCCCTGGGACGACGAACTGGAGCCCTTCCGGTACGCGGGCGAGGGTGCGCCCGTCCGCTGGCTCCACCAGGTCGTCTGACGGGCCTTCACCGGCGCGCTGGAGATTCCGCACCGGGCGAGCAGGGGCACGCCGGGCGGGAGAGACGTGACACGTGACGGTACAGCGGGCGCCGCGTTCGGGGCGGCGGCGGCCTTCCTGGGGGGCGGCAGTGGCCGGCGGAGCCTGGCGACGGGGCGCTGGCAGCGGACCCTGCCCACAGGGTGCGGCACCCTGGCGCTCGACGCCGACGCCACCCGTACCCTCGTCGTCGAACAGTGCGGCAAGAGGGCCCGGCTCCTCGTCCTCGACACCCGTACCGGAACCCAGCGGTGAGTGCGCGACCTGCCCGTCGAGTCGAAGGCCTCCGCGTCGGTCGTCTCCGTCTCCCCGGCCGTCGTCGCCGTCGACGAAGCGGACGCCCGGGGCACCCACGCCTTCCTCGGCTTCGACCACAAGGGCGCCCCGACCGTGACCGTGCCGATCACAACCAGGTCCTGCTCCAGACCGAACCGGCCGCCTTCGCGCTGCGCTGACCCACCGAAAAGGCCCACCCCCGGGCCGGGGGTGGGCCTTCGTCAGATGCCGGGCGGTGTCACACCGTGCGGAACGCCAGCACCACGTTGTGGCCGCCGAAGCCGAAGCTGTTGGCCTCTTCCTCGTGCGTCCCTCGCGCCGCTTCGCGGGCTTCGGGGCGCTGTGCCGGACTCCGTCCGGCCGGTGCTGCCGGGTGTCAGACCGTGCGGAACGCCAGCACCACGTTGTGGCCGCCGAAGCCGAAGCTGTTGTTGATCGCGGCGATCGTGCCCTGCGGGAGTTCGCGGGGCTCGTCGCGGACGATGTCCGCTTCGACGGCCGGGTCCAGGTCGTCGATGTTGATCGTGGGCGGGGCCAGGCGGTGGTGGAGCGCCAGGACCGTCGCGACGGTCTCGATGCCGCCCGCGCCGCCGAGGAGGTGGCCGGTCATCGACTTCGTCGCGGAGATCGCGACGTGGTCGAGGTCGTCGCCCAGGACCTTCCGCAGCGCCTTGATCTCGGCGACGTCACCCTGCGGCGTCGACGTGGCGTGCGCGTTGAGGTGGACGACCTCCGACGGCTTGAGGTCCGTCGCGTCCAGCAGGTTCTGCATCGCGGCGGCGATGCCCCGGCCGGTCGGCTCGGGCTGCGCGATGTGGTGGCTGTCGGCCGACAGGCCCTGGCCGAGGACCTCGCAGTAGATGCGCGCGCCGCGCGCCTTCGCGTGCTCCTCGGACTCCAGGATCACGACGCCCGCGCCCTCGCCGAGCACGAAGCCGTCACGGCCGGTGTCGTAGGGACGCGAGGCCTTCGTCGGCTCGTCGTTGTTCTTGGACATCGCCATCATGTTGGCGAAGGCGGCGATCGGCAGCGGGTGGATCGCGGCCTCGGTACCACCGGCGACGACCACGTCGGCACGGCCGGTACGGATCATCTCGACGGCGTAGCCGATCGCCTCGGCACCCGACGCGCACGCGGAGACCGGGGTGTGGACACCGGCTCGGGCGTTCACCTCGAGGCCCACGTTGGCGGAGGGGCTGTTCGGCATGAGCATGGGCACGGTGTGCGGGGACACGCGGCGGACGCCCTTGTCCTTCAGCACGTCGTACTGGTCGAGCAGGGTGGTGACACCGCCGATGCCGGAGGCGATGACGGAGCCGAGCCGCTCGGGAACGATCGTTTCATCGTCGCCGGCCGGAGCGGTGTAGCCCGCGTCGGCCCATGCCTCACGGGCCGCGATCACGGCGAACTGCGCCGAGCGGTCCAGCTTGCGGGCGAGCGGGCGGGGCAGGACGTCGCCGGGGTCGACGGCGGCCGTCGCGGCGATCTGGACGGGCAGTTCGGCGAAGCGCTCGCCCTCCAGGGGCCTGACGCCGGAACGTCCCGCGATCAGACCTTCCCAGGTCGATGCGGAGTCGCCACCCAGCGGTGTCGTTGCGCCGATACCGGTGACGACCACGGTGCGATTGGTCGAGCTCACAGGAATTCGTTCTCCATGTGTGTGATGGTCGGAATACGGCGCCACCGCCGGGTGGCGGACCGAGTCAGCTGGGGCCGAATCAGGCCTGGTGCTTCAGGATGTAGTCGGCAGCGTCGCCGACCGTCTTGAGGTTCTTGACGTCCTCGTCCGGAATCTTGACGTCGAAGCGCTCTTCGGCGGCGACGACGACCTCGACCATGGACAGCGAGTCGACGTCCAGGTCGTCGGTGAAGGACTTGTCCAGCTGGACGTCCTCGACCGGGATGCCGGCGATCTCGTTGACGATCTCGGCGAGGCCTTCGACGATCTGGTCCTGGGTGGCGGCCATGGTGGCGCTCCTTCTTGTGATTGCTTGGGTACGGGCTTCCGGGAGAACCGGAGTGCCTAGGGGAGGGTAACGACCGTCGCGGCAAAGACGAGACCCGCCCCGAAGCCGATGAGGAGCGCCGTGTCGCCGCTCTTCGCCTGGCCGGTCGCCAGGAGTCGTTCCATCGCGAGCGGAATCGACGCCGCCGACGTGTTGCCGGTGGTCTCGACGTCGCGGGCGACCGTGACGTGCTCCGGAAGCTTCAGCGTCTTCACCATCGAGTCGATGATCCGCATGTTCGCCTGGTGCGGGATGAAGACGTCCAGGTCGTCCGCCGAGATGCCGGCGGCGTCCAGCGCCTGCTGGGCGACCTTCGCCATCTCGAAGACGGCCCAGCGGAAGACCGCCTGGCCCTCCTGCGTGATGGCGGGGAACTTGATCTCGCCCCGCTCGTTGAGGGGCAGCTTCGAGACGTCGCCGGTGGGGGTCCCCCCGCTCGAGCGAAGCCGAGAGTGGGGGAGGAATTCGTTCCACGGGACGGTCTGCTTGATCGTCTCGGACTTGTCGCCCTCGGAGCCCCAGACGGTCGGGCCGATGTGCGGTACGTCGGAGGGGCCGACGACCACGGCGCCGGCGCCGTCGCCGAACAGGAAGGCCGTCGCGCGGTCCTCCAGGTCCGTCAGGTCGCTGAGCCGCTCGACACCGATGACCAGGACGTACTCGGCGGAACCCTCGACGATCATGCCCTTGGCGAGGGTCAGGCCGTAGCCGAAACCCGCGCAGCCGGCGGAGATGTCGAACGCGGCCGGCTTCCCGGCGCCGATCTTGTCGGCGATCTCGGTGGCGACGGCCGGGGTCTGCTTGAAGTGCGAGACCGTGGAGACGATCACGGCGCCGATCTGGTCCGGGTCGATCCCGGCGGCGGCGATGGCCTTGCCCGAGGCCTCCACCGACATGGCGGCAACGGTCTCCTCGGGCGAGGCCCAGTGCCGGGTGGCGATTCCGGAGCGCGAGCGGATCCACTCGTCGGACGAGTCGATCGTCTCGAGGATCACCTCGTTCGGCACGACCCGGGTGGGGCGGTAGCCGCCCACACCGAGGATCCGTGCGTACGGGGCGCCCTTGCTGGGCTTGATCTTCGACATGCTTCTCGACACTCCTTGTCAGACGGCCGCGTGCTCAGCGATGAGCGTACGGGCCGCGTCGAGGTCGTCAGGAGTCTTGAGGGCGACCGTGGCGACGCCCTTGAGGGCCCGCTTGGCGATGCCGGTGAGGGTGCCGCCGGGGCACACCTCGATCAGCGCGGTCGCACCCAGATCCTGGAAGGTCTCCATGCACAGGTCCCAGCGGACCGGGTTGGCGACCTGGCCGACCAGACGCGCCACGACCTCGGCGCCGTCGCTGACGACCCGGCCGTCCTTGTTGGAGACGTAACGGGTGGTCGGCGCGGCCGGGGACAGCTCACTCGCCGCCGCCTCCAGCTTCGCCACGGCCGGGGCCATGTGGTGGGTGTGGAAGGCGCCGGCGACCTTCAGCGCGACGACCCGGCGGACACCCTCGGGCATGTCGCCCTCCAGGGCCGCGAGCTGCTCCAGCGTGCCGGCGGCCACGATCTGGCCGGCGCCGTTCACGTTGGCCGGGGTCAGGCCCAGCTTCTCCAGGTGCGGGACGGTCACCTCGGGGTCGCCGCCGAGCAGCGCCGACATACCGGTCGGGGTGATCGCCGCGGCCTCGGCCATGGCGAGCCCGCGGGTCCGTACGAGACGCAGCGCGGCGGTGTCGTCGAGCACACCCGCGAACGCGGCGGCGGTGAACTCGCCGACGCTGTGGCCGGCGACGATGCCGGGCGACCACTCGCCGAGCGCGGCGGCGGACAGCAGGCCGGCGGCGACGAGGAGGGGCTGTGCCACGGCGGTGTCACGGATCTCGTCCGCGTCCGCCTTCGTGCCGTAGTGGGCGAGGTCGAGCCCGATGGCGTCGGACCAGGCCGCGACGCGGTCGGCGGCACCGGGGAGTTCGAGCCAGGGGGTCAGGAAGCCGGGCGTCTGGGCGCCTTGGCCGGGAGCGACGAGTACGAGCACCCTCACACTCTCTCTTGGGGACGGCTCCGAGCGCCCGTGGGGACAGGGACGAAGAACCGTCGGGGTAATTGTTGGTGTTCGACAAAAGTCTAGGACTGCGGATCTCCGTCGGCCAAGCGTCCCAGGATGAGCGCGATCCGCAGGGTGAACGCGGAGCGGACATCGGAGGGTGACCAGCCGGTGACGTCGGTCACACGCCGAAGCCGGTAGCGCACGGTGTTCGGGTGGACGAAGAGCATTCTGGCCGCGCCTTCCAGGCTGCTGGCCTGCTCCAGGTAGACACTGAGAGTTTCGAGGAGCGCCGAGCCCGCTTCCTCCAGCGGTCTGTAGATCTCCTCCACCAACTGCTCGCGCGCCGAAGGGTCGGAGGCGATGGCGCGCTCCGGCAGCAGATCGTCCGCGAGGACGGGCCGGGGGGCGTCCTGCCAGGCCGTGCACGCCTTGAGTCCGGCCGCCGCCGCCTGCGCGGAGCGGGTCGCGGCGAGCAGGTCGGGGACGACGGGACCCGCGACGACCGGGCCCGCCGCGTACGGGCCGATCAGGGCCTTCGCCACGGCCAGCGGGTTGTCGTTGCCGCCCGCGATGACGACCAGACGGTCACCGAGCACACCGGTGAGGACCTGGAGCTTGGCGTGCCGGGCAGCCCTCCGGATCGCCTCCACCGTCAGTTCGCTGTCACCGTCGGGAGCCGTGCCGAGGATCACGCACACATGATCCGGGGAGTTCCAGCCGAGGGCCGCCGCGCGGGAGACGGCGCCCTGGTCGGCCTCGCCGGAGAGGACCGCGTTCACCACGAGCGATTCGAGGCGCGCGTCCCAGGCGCCCCGGGCCTCGGCGGCCTGCGCGTACACCTGGGCCGTCGCGAACGCGATCTCCCGGGCGTAGACGAGGAGTGCCTCACGGAGCACCGACTCGTCGCCGGGGGCGGCGACCTCCTCGATCGCCGACTCCATGACCTCGATCGTGGTGCGGACCATCTCCACGGTCTGGCGCAGGGTGATCGCCCGGGTCAGCTCGCGGGGCGCCGTGCCGAAGACGTCCGTCGAGATCGCCTGCGGGGTCTCGGGGTGCCGGAACCACTCCGTGAAAGCGGCGATACCGGCCTGGGCGACCAGACCGATCCACGACCTGTTCTCGGGCGGCATCGCCCGGTACCACGGCAACGTCTCGTCCATGCGGGCAATGGCGTTGGCGGCGAGCCGCCCGGAGGACTGTTCGAGACGCTTCAGGGTCGCGGTGTGCGGGTGAGGGACTTTCGTGGGTTCTGGCACGGGGACAAGACTGCCTTATCGGGACGGCGGTGTGCGGGGTCGGGGCGTGTTCCCCTCCGGGTGCGGCACTAGCGTGGGGCCCGTGACACGTATCCAGCGCGCCGCCGAGCGGTACCCCGGGGGCGACCCCGCGGCCGGGATCGAGACCCGGCACGCCCTGTCCTTCGGGCCGCACTACGACCCGGACAACCTCCGCTTCGGCGCCCTCCTCGCCTGCAACGAGGAGCGGCTCGCGCCCGGCGCCGGATTCGACGAGCACCCGCACAGCCACACCGAGATCGTGACCTGGGTCGTCGAGGGCGAACTGACCCACCACGACACGGCCGGCCACACCACGGTCGTCCGCGCGGGCGACCTCCAGCGGCTCAGCGCCGCCGACGGCGTCCGGCACGTCGAGCGCAACGACGCCGACGTGCCCCTGGTCTTCGTACAGATGTGGCTCGCGCCGCTGTCACCGGCCGGGGAACCGTCGTACGAGGTGGTCCGCGGCCTCGACGGGCCGTACGCCCTGCCGGCTGCGGGCGCGGTCCTGCACGTCCACCGCCTGAGGGCGGGCGCCTCCACCCCCGTACCGGAGGCGGGTGACGTCTACGTCCACGTGGTGCGGGGGGCGGTACGGCTCGGCCTCGAGGACCTGGCCCCCGGCGACGCGGCCAGGCTCACCGACGCCAGGGGTCTCGGGCTCGCCGCGACGGAAGAAGCGGAAGTCCTGCTCTGGGAGATGGGGGCGCGCTAGCCGCCCGCACCGACCTCAGCGCACCGCGCTCCTGCGCTGCCAGTCCGCCCAGCTCAGGTTCCACGCCCCGTATCCGTTCCCCTCGGCGACGACCCCCTTCGTGTCGCGCCCGGTGATCTCGAACGGGTCCCCGACGTTCACCGAGGCGTAGAAGGACGCCGCGTCGGCGTCGCTCATGCCGATGCAGCCCGAGCTCATGTTGGCGTTGCCGAAGTACCTCGCGTTCCACGGCGCCGCGTGCGCGTACATCCCCGACCACGTCAGCCGCATCGAGTGGTCGACGTCCTTGTCGTACGCGTCCCCGAGGCCCACCGTCTCCGAGTTCATGTTGATGGTGCCCTCCTTCGCCATCAGGACGGCCGTACCCCGCCAGGACCGCTTGTCGCCGCCCGGGGTGCCCCCGGAGACCGGGATCGTACGGACGGTGCGGCCGTCCCGCCGCAGGGTCAGCGTGTGCCGGTCCAGGTCGACCTTCACGATCTGCGCGGCGCCGATCGTGAAGCCGGTGCGGTAGTCCCGTACGAACCAGCCGCCGCCCGAATCCGTGCCGTTCAGGTCCGCCTCCAGGGTGACCTTCGTGCCGGGCCTCCAGTACTCCCGGGGACGCCAGTCGGCCCGGTCCCGGCCCGAGTAGTCCTTGACCCACCCCCAGGACCCCTCGGTGGCGTTCGACGTCGTCACCTTCAACTGCCGTTCCACGTCCGCCTTCCGCGTCACCGGCAGGTCGAAGACGATCGACAGCGGATGCCCGATGCCCACCGTGCTGTTCCTGCCCGGCGTCAGGGTCAGCTTGTTGACCCGCTCCGGCTCCGGGGTGGTGAAGGAGGACCGGGTCGTCGACTCCTTGCCGTCGGCCGTACGGGAGGTCACCTCCACCGTGTACGAGGAACCGGGCGCCGCCTTGCGGTCCGAGACCCAGCGGGTGCCGCCCGCGCCCGTACGGCCGGTGAGCGCCCCGCCGTCCGAGTCGGCCACCTTGACAACGGCGATCGTGCCGCCCGACGCGGTCACGGTCACCGGCCGGCCCGCCGCCGGGTCCACGACGGTCACCTTCGCCCGGGGAGCGGCCGAGGCGGGGCCGCCCGCCCGTGGAGGGCCGTCCGCCGCCTGCGCCGAACAGGCCGTGAGGGAGACGCTCAGCGCCACTGCGGCGAGAAGGGGACGGGGGGTGCGTATGCGGGTGTGGATGCGCGGCACGGAGGACCTCCGCAGGAGAGAGGAGCGAGTGGGATGTTTCGGACTGTAGGGCGGCTGCGGCCCCCGAGGGCCGTGCGGAGCCCCTGTGACGAGGGCTGCGACGGAACGGTCATGGTCCGGTCACATCGACCGCGCGCTTCCGTCGAATCCGGCTGTGAGCCTGCTGTGCGCCCCACCACCGAGGGGCGGAACCAGGAGGCTCCCGTTGTGTCAGCGCTGCTCGTGACGGCCGCACCCGCCGACCACCGCGCCCTGCGGCTCGGCCCCGTGACACCCGAGGTCTACCGTGCCTTCCTCGCCACCCGCTCCGGCGCCGACGGACCCAGCTTCCTCCAAGTCCCCTCCTGGGCCCACGTGAAGGATGGCTGGAGTCACCAACTCATCGGGTGGGGGCCCGAGTCAGGCGAGCTGACCGGTGTCGCCCTGGTGCTGCTCCGGCCCTTCCCCGGCACCCGCAAGTACTTCGCCTACCTTCCCGAAGGGCCCGTCGCCGACTGGTCCGACCCCGACGTCGACGGCTGGCTCGACCCGCTGCTCGGGCATCTGCGCGCCTCGGGCGCCTTCGCCGTACGCATCGGCCCCGGGCCCGCCCACCGCCGGTGGACCGCCGCCACCGTCAAGGCCGGCACCGGGCCCCGCCGCCGACTCGCCGACGTCCTCGCCGACGAGGTCGACCCGCTCGGCACCGTCGTCGCCGAACGCCTGCGGGCACGCGGCTGGCGCCGCTGCGGCGGCGAGTCCGAGGACGGCGCCGACGCCCAGCCCCGGCACGTCTTCCAGGTCCCGCTCGCCGGACGCACCACCGACGACCTGTGGAGCGGCCTCAACCAGGAGTGGCGCCGCAACGTCCGCAAGGCCCGCAGGTCCGGCGTCGAGGTCACCCTCGGATCGGCCGCCGACCTGCCCGAGTTCTACCGGCTGCTCCGCGTCACCGAGGAACGCGACGGTTTCCGGCTCGGCCGCTCCCTCGCGTACTACGAGCGCCAGTACGCCGTCCTCAACGCCGAACAGCCCGGCCGCATGAAGCTCTACCTGGCCCGCCACGAGGGCGAGATCCTCGCCGCCCACACCATGGTCACCGTCGGCGGCCGCGTCTGGTACCAGACCGGCGCGTCCGCCGACCACCGCCGCGAGGTCCGCCCCTCCAACGCCCTCCAGTGGCGCATGCTGCTCGACGCGCACGCCCTCGGCGCCGCCGTCTACGACCTGCGCGGGGTACCCTCCACCCTCGATCCGGACGACCGCGCCCACGGGCTCCTCCGCTGGAAGCTCGGCACCGGCGGCCAGGTCGTCGAGACGCTGGGGGAGTGGGAGACACCGATGCGAGGCACGACCAACCACGCGCTGTACCGCGCCTTCCAGACGTACCTGGCCCGCCGATGACGGCCACGCTCACCGCCGAACGCCCGCGGGCGAAGGGCACGCCGTCCGCCCTCCGCAGCGGTGCGCTCATGGCCGCCGGGTCGCTCGTCTCCCGCGCCACCGGCTTCGTCCGGGCGGCCGTCGTCGCGGCCGCCCTCGGCGCGGGCTACGTCGCCGACGGCTACGCGGTCGGCAACTCCGTCCCCACCATCGTCTACATGCTGCTCCTCGGCGGCGCCCTCAACGCGGTCTTCGTCCCCGAACTGGTCAAGGCCGCCAAGGAACACGAGGACGGCGGAGTCGCCTACACCGACCGGCTCCTCACCCTCTGCGCCCTCGCCCTGACCGTGATCACGGCCGGCGCGGTCCTCACCTCGCCCCTGATCGTCGACACGTACACCGACTACGCCGGCGAGCAGAGGGAGATGACGGTCGCCTTCGCGCGCGCGTGCCTGCCGCAGATCCTCTTCCTCGGGCTCTTCACCCTCCTCGGCCAGATCCTCAACGCCCGCGGCCGGTTCGGCGCCATGATGTGGACGCCCGTCCTCAACAACGTCGTCGTCGCCGTCTTCGCCCTCTTCCTCGTGGTGAGCGACGGCGGGACCCTCAGCCCCGGCGAGACCGCGCTCCTCGGCTGGGGCACCACCGCCGGCATCGCGCTCCAGGCCCTCGCCCTCGTGCCCTCGCTGCGCGCCGCCGGCTTCCGCTGGCGGCCCCGCCTCGACTGGCGCGGCAGCGGCCTCGGCGAGCCGCTGCGCTCGGCCGGCTGGCTGGTGCTGCTCGTCCTCACCAACCAGGCCGCGTACTGGGTGACCACCCTGCTCGCCACCTCGGCGGGCGAGTCCGTCAGCGGCGGAGGCCTCGCCGCGTACAACAACGCCTACCTGCTGTGGACCGTCCCGCACGGCATCATCACCGTCTCCCTCGTCACCGCGCTGCTGCCCCGGATGAGCGGCGCGGCCGCCGACGGCGACCTCGCGGCGGTCCGGCGGGACGTCTCGTACGCACTGCGGACCAGCTCGGCGGCGGTCGTCCCCGCGGCCTGCGCCCTCCTCGCGCTCGCCGTACCGCTGATGACGGTGGTCTTCCGGTACGGGGCGACCACCGGTGACGACATCCGCGCGATGTCCTGGATCCTGATGGCCTTCGCGCCCGGCCTGGTCGCCCTGTCCGGGCAGCACGTGTGCACCCGCGCCTTCTACGCCCTGCGCGACACCCGCACCCCGTTCCTGCTCAACCTGGTGATCGCCGGACTGAACGCGGCGCTGTCGTTCGCCGCCCACCAGTACCTGCCGACCCGCTGGGCCGTCGTCGGCATGGCGGCCGGGTACTCGCTGGCCCTGTGGGCCGGCTGGGCGCTCACGGCGTACGTCCTGCGGCGCCGGCTCGGCGGGACCCCGTCCGGCGGCGGCGCCGGACCCGCGCTCGTGCGGCTCCTCGCCGCGGCCGTGCCCGCCGCCGGGTACGGGTTCCTCGTCACCGACCTCACCGGCCCGGCGGGGGCGGTGCCGGCCGGACTCGCGGGCGCGCTGACGATCCTGACGGCCTTCGCGACGCTGGCCCACCCCCTCCGGCTCACCGAACTCCAGACGCTCCTGAGGTCCGGCACGACCCGCCTCCACCGCCGCTGACGCGGACGCCCCCCGACCCCGTCCCGTTCCAGCCCGTCCACCTTGGGATACTCCACAGATGCCCCGCGTGCTCCTCATAGAAGACGACCCCTCCGTCCGCGAAGGCGTCGAGCTCGGCCTCCGGCGCCGCGGGCACGAGGTGCGCACCGCGCCCACCGGGGAAGCCGGGCTCGACGCGCTCGCCGAGTTCCGGCCCGATCTGCTGCTGCTCGACCTGATGCTGCCCGGAATGAACGGCGTCCAGGTCTGCCGCCGCGTCCGCGAGAGCAGCCAGCTGCCGATCATCATGCTGACCGCCCGCGGCGACGACTTCGACGTCGTCATCGGCCTGGAGGCGGGCGCCGACGACTACATCGTCAAGCCCGCCCGTACCGAGGTCATCGAGGCCCGCATACGGGCCGTCCTGCGCCGCATCGAGGAACCGGCCGGCAGCAGGTCGGCCGTCGAGTCCCACGGCGAACTCTCCATCGACCGCGCCGGACTCACCGTCGCCAAGGCGGGCGAGCGCGTCGCCCTCGCCCCCTCCGAGCTGAAGCTGCTGCTGCACCTGACGGCCGCGCCCGAACAGGTCTTCAGCCGTCAGCAGCTCCTCGAACACGTCTGGGAGCACAGCTACCACGGCGACGCCCGCCTGGTCGACGCCTGCGTCCGGCGCCTGCGGAACAAGATCGAGGACACCCCGGGCGAACCCCGCTACATCCAGACCCTGCGCGGCTTCGGCTACCGCTTCGGACCCCTGTGAAGGCCTGTCTGCGCCCGGAGCCGGGCACCGGCCACGGGGCTCAGGACACGGACCGGGACGAGCCCGGCCGGGCCCCGCGACGGAAGGCACGCGCGCCCCGCCTCCGTCCCCACCCCTTCGGCCTGCGCACCCGTCTCGTCCTCGCGTTCCTGCTCGTCGCCGCCGTCGGCTGCGGCACCACCGCCGCCCTCACCTACCGGGCCGCCCGCACCGCCGTCCTGGAGCAGACCCAGGACACCGCCGTCTCGGCGTTCCGCGAGCAGGTCGACAACCTCTCCGTCGCGCTGCCCGTCGAGGCGGAACAGCTGCGGACCGCGCTCCTCCACATCGCCCGCCAGGGCAAGCCCCGCCCCTGGCGCGTCTACGCCGAGTACGGCACCCTCCGTGTCTCGTCCACCGACAGGCCGACCTCCTCCGTCATCACCCAGGAGCTGCGGGACCGCGCCACCGGCCAGACCACCCCGCACGGCAGCTTCCAGCGGGTCGTCAAGGGCGGCACCCCGTACCTCACCATCGCCGTGCCCGCCGTCTTCCACGCCCGGTCACCCGCGGGCCCGCCCCAGCGCACGGGCCTCGTCGTCTACGCGGTCCTGGACCTCACGGAGGAGGAGGCGAACATCGAGGCCATGGTCGCCGCCGCCCGCGACGGCGCCCTCCCCGCCCTCGCCGTAGCCCTGATCCCCGCGCTGATCGCCGCGCGCGGTGTGCTCCGCCCGGTACGGGAGTTGCGCCACGCGGCCCACAGCATGGGGCGCGGCCGCCTCGACACGCGTATCCACGCCAAGGGCAGCGACGAACTCTCCGACCTCGCCAGGACGTTCAACCAGTCCGCCGCCGAGCTGGAACGTTCCGTCGCGGAACTCCGCGACGCCGAGGCCCGCGCCCGCCGCTTCGCCTCCGACGTCTCGCACGAACTGCGCACCCCGCTCGCCGGGATGCTCGCCGTCACCGAGGTCCTCGACGAGGACGCCGGGAGCCTCGACAGCGACACCGCCCGCGCGGTCCGTCTGATCAGTGCCGAGACCGGGAAGCTCGCCGTGCTCGTCGAGGACCTCATGGAGATCTCCCGGTTCGACGCGCGGGCCGCCGAACTCCACACGGACGAGGTCGACGCCGCCGACTGCGTCCGCAAGACCCTCCAGCACCGGCACTGGACCGATCCGCAGCAGGTCGCCCCGTACCTCACCGAGGGCATCAGGGCCCGGCTCGACCCGCGCCGTTTCGACGTCGTCGTCGCCAACCTCGTCGGCAACGCGCTGCGGCACGGCGCAGCGCCGGTGACGGTCCGGCTGTACGCGGAGGGGGAGGAGCTGGTGACGGAGGTCGCCGACCGGGGCCCCGGCATCCACCCGGACGTCCTGCCGCACGTCTTCGACCGTTTCTACAAGGCGGACCAGGCCCGGACCCGCTCGGCGGGCAGCGGCCTGGGGCTCGCGATCACCCTGGAGAACGTCCGGCTGCACGGAGGCACCGTCACGGCCGCCGACCACCCCGGGGGCGGGGCGGTCTTCACCGTACGGATGCCCCTGTGAAGCGCCGGCCGGCCGGCGCGGCCCTGGCGTCCGTGGTGGCGGCCGCCGGCCTGGCGGCGCTCGCCGGCTGCGGCATACAGAACAGCGACGTCGTCGAAGCGGGCGGGGCCGCGACCGTCGTCGTCGCGCCGATCCCCGAGGAGCGGATGGTGCTCTTCTTCCTCGGCCCCGACGGCCTGCCGATGCCGGTGGTCCGCGAGGTCGGGCCTGCGGGCCCGGAGCCCACCCCCACGCCGGACGGCCCCGGCGACTCCGCCGTCCCCTTCGAGGGGTTCGGCCCGGGGTACGAGGTGGCCGCCGACGCCCGGACCGTCCGGGGCCTGCCCACCGACAAGGTCCTCGCCGCCCTCGTCGCGGGCCCCGGGCCCGCCGAGGCCGACGTCGGCATCACCACCGCCCTGCCGACGAGCGGGCAGGCGCCGCGGGTCGAGGCGATCGGGACCGGCGTGAAGGGGACCGTGACGGAAGGGCGCGTCGCGCTCAGGCTGCGGGCCCCGTTCTCCGTCGGGAGCCTCTCCGACGCGGCCGTCCGCCAACTGGTCTGCACGGCGGCGTACGCGGCGCACCCGGCCGGCGCGGTCGAGGTGTCCGTCGCCGGCGCGGACGGCACACTGCCGAACACCCGCTGCGACGACTGACGAACCGGGCCCGGGCGGCGGGCCCGCCGCTCAAACCCCCGGCACGTGCGGCTCAAGCCGCCCGCAGGTCCCGCTCAAGCCGCCCGCAGCTCCGCGAGCACCGCGTCCGTGAACGGCGGCCAGGCCTCGATCGCCCACGTCCCGAAGGGCCGGTCGGTGAGCGCCACGCAGGCGGCCCGCGCGTCCGGGTCGATCCACAGGAACGTGCCGGACTGCCCGAAGTGCCCGAAGGTGCGCGGCGAGGAGGTGGCGCCCGTCCAGTGCGGGGACTTGCCGTCGCGGATCTCGAAGCCGAGGCCCCAGTCGTTCGGCCTCTGGTGCCCGTAACCGGGCAGGATCCCGGTCAGACCGGGGTACGTGACGCTCATCGCGTCCAGGACGGTACGCGGGTCGAGCAGCCTCGGTGCCTGCACCTCGGCGGCGAACCGCACCAGATCGTCCACGGTCGACACACCGTCCTTGGCGGGCGAGCCCTCCAGGGACGTGGAGGTCATGCCGAGCGGCTCCAGGACCGCCTGGCGCAGGTACTCGGCGAAGGGGATGTCGGTCGACTTGGCGACATGGTCGCCGAGCGCCTCGAAGCCCGTGTTCGAGTAGATCCGGCGGGTGCCGGGCGCGGCCATGACCCGGCTCTCGTCGAAGGCCAGCCCCGAGGTGTGGGCGAGGAGATGGCGGACGGTCGCGCCCTCGGGCCCCGCGGGCTCGTCGAGGTCGATCGCCCCCTCCTCGTACGCGACGAGGACGGCGTACGCCGCGAGCGGCTTGGTGACCGAGGCGAGGGGGAACCGCCGCCCGGTGGGTCCGTGGGACCCCGCCAGGGTGCCGTCCGCGCGGACGACGGCGGCCGCCGCGGTGGGGACGGGCCAGTTCTCGATCGACGCCAGGCTCGGCACGCTGCTCTGCATGCGGCCGAGCCTACTTGCTTCGAGTGCACTCCAACGTTTTAGCGTGGGGGTCATGAGCGTGATGGCGAGCACGAGCACGAGCGTGAACCCGGGAGCGACCCGGACCCACTACACCATCAGCGAGGTCGCCGCCCTGACCGGCCTCTCGGCGCACACCCTGCGCTGGTACGAGCGGATCGGCCTGATGCCGCACGTCGACCGCTCGCACACGGGCCAGCGCCGCTTCACCGAACAGGACCTGGGCTGGCTGGGCTTCGTCGGCAAACTGCGGCTGACCGGGATGCCGGTCGCCGACATGGTGCGGTACGCCGAACTGGTCCGCGAGGGCGACCACACCCGGGACGCGCGACGGGAGCTCCTGGAGACCACCAGGCGGGACGTGCTCTCCCGGATCACCGAGCTCCAGGACACGCTCGCCGTGCTCGACATCAAGATCAGCCATTACGGCACCCCATGCGGAGGCACAGCTTCATGACCAGCGCGACCAGGATCGACACCGTACGTCTCGGCGGCCAGGACGGACCCGAGATCGGCGTCCAGGGCTTCGGGGCCATGGGCATCAGCGAGTTCTACGGCGAGACCGACGAGGCCGCCGCCCGCGACACCCTCGACGCTGCCCTGGAGGCCGGCGTCACCCTCATCGACACCGCCGACATCTACGGCAGCGGAGCCAACGAGGAGTTCCTCGCCCCCTTCCTCGCCGCCCACCGCGACGAGGTCGTCCTCGCGACCAAGTTCGCCATCGAGCGGCGCGCCGACGACCCGGCCCACCGGGCCGTCCGCAACGACCCCGCCTACATCAGGAAGGCCGCGGAGGACAGCCTGCGCCGCCTCGGCGTCGAGACCATCGACCTCTACTACATGCACCGCCGCGACCCGCAGGTCCCGTTCGCCGAGTCCGTCGGCGCGATGGCCGAACTCGTCAAGGAGGGCAAGGTCCGCCACCTCGGCCTCAGCGAGGTGACGGGACCGGAACTGCGCGAGGCCCACGCCGTGCATCCGATCGCCGCCCTCCAGTCGGAGTGGTCGCTCTTCTCCCGGGACGTGGAGCGCAGCGCCGTCGGCGCCGCCGCCGAACTCGGCGTCACCTTCGTGCCGTACTCCCCCCTCGGCCGCGGTTTTCTGACCGGGTCGTTCGCGGACGCCGCCAAGGACCTGGAGGGCGGCGACTTCCGCCGGTACCAGCCGCGGTTCACCGGCGAGAACGCGGAGCGCAACGCCGCCCTGCTCGACCCGGTCCGCAGGATCGCCGCGGCGCACGGCGCGACCCCGGCGCAGATCGCCCTGGCCTGGGTCCACCAGCGGACCTCCGTGCACGGCCTGACGGTCGTCCCGATCCCGGGCACGCGCAAGCGCTCGCGCCTGGAGGAGAACGCGGCCGCCACCCGCATCACCCTCACCGGGCCCGAACTCGCCGCACTGGAACCGATCGCGAGCCTGGTGACGGGCGACCGCTACCCGGACATGCGGTTCACGTCGGTGTCGCGCGAGGCCGGGGACGCGTCCGGGACGCCTGCGCCGGGTGCTTCGTGACGGCTGTCGGGTAGCGGGCATGTGCAGTCGGTAATGTGCGAAGAAATCCCCTTCCCGTGCGCGCGGGAAGGGGATTCCGCGTTGATCGCCCCCGCCTCTCATGGCACAGTGTTCTCGCTTTCGTCATGCGAACGCCTTTGTGCACGGGGGGATTTCAGACCATGGCTGTCACGGTGCCGGACTGGGCGGACACGCTGCTGGACCTGGTGGGGGTGAACTGGCCGAACGTCGACGAGGACGCCTACCGGGAGATGGCGGACGCGCTCCGGGAGTTCGCGGACGACCTCGCCGACGACGGCCAGCTCGCCAACAACCAGATGGAGCGCCTGCTGTCGTCGGGGCACGGCGAGGCGATCGACGCGCTGAACGCGCACTGGGGCAAGGTCAAGGGCAAACACCTCAAGGACACGGTGTCCGCGGCCCGGACCATCGCCGGTGCCCTGGACATGGCGGCCGGCGCGATCGAGGCCATGAAGTGGAAGGCGGTCGCCGAGCTCGGGATCCTGGCCGGTCAGACCGGACTCGCCATGGCGCTGATCCCGGTGACGGGTGGCCTGTCCGCACTGCTCGGCGCGGGGGCGATCGCGCTCACCAAGAAGCAGTTGCTGAAGCTCATCACGAACGCCATGCAGGAGGCGGTCGGTCACATCGTCTCGGTCATGACCGAGCCGGCCGTCGCCGCCCTGGAGGGCATGGCGGCCGACCTCGTCGTCCAGGTGGGCATGGACGCCCTGGGCGTGCAGAACGGTGTGAACCTCGACCAGACGAAGCAGGCCGGCAAGGACGGCTTCGACGAGGGCGTGCAGAGCGCCAAGGACGGCCTGAACCTCGCCTCCGCCGGCGGCAGCGGCAGCGGGGGCAAGGGCAAGGGCTTCCACATCGAACACGACGAGCACGATCAGGCCAGTACCCGGCTGAACGGCGTGAGCGTCGGCATCCACGGCAAGACCTCCGGCAAGCTGACCAAGGCGAAGACGGCCCAGGGCCGCAACAAGGGCCGGGACGACATCGCCGACGCCCTGGATCCGGTCATCGAGAAGGCCATGGGCGCGCTGACGAAGTCCGCCAAGACCATCGGCGACCACATCGGCGAGACCCTGCCCAAGGCCGTCAAGCAGATCTCGACCACCCACAAGAACAACGACGACGACATCCGCGCGCGCCTCGCCCGCCAGCGCAAGGACGACGCGGGCGACGGCAGGGGCGGCGCGGGCGGAACCGGCGGCAAGCCGCCGGCCGGTACGGGCGGCGGAAAGCCCCCGACCGGCGGCGGCAACAACAACGGCGGCTCGGGCAACGGGCCCCGCGGCAACCCCCTCACCCCTCAGCCCGGCTGGCACGGCCAGACCGGAAAGGGCATGAAGAACCACCGCAGGGACGCGCTGGACGTCAAGCACCTCAGCCCGGAGGAGCAGCGGAAGCTCCTCGTCGACGAGGCCGACAAGCTGGCGAACGACGCCAAGAACCAGCCGCCCAGCAACCCCTACCCGGAGGGGAAGCACCGGCTGAAGACCGCCTGCGCCGGGACGCTCCTCCACGACGGCGTGCTGTCCTCCCACACGAGCAACACCGGCCTCGGCGACTCCCAGATGTCCACCCACCCGGCCCTGAAACAGATCCTGGACCAGGTGGAGAGGGACCTGAAGGCGGCCGACCAGAACCCGGGCAACGGCCACGGGAAATGCGCGGAGGTCGCCCTGGTGTCGGACCGGCTGCACCAGCTGGACCCCGACGGGACCAAAATAGTCTCCGGCGACGACGTCCAGAAGGCCATGAAGGGGTCGCTCGTGTACTCCGTGCAGATCGGAGACCTGCGACCCGGTGAGGGCCAGCTGTTCCACGGCGACTACAAGCCACCGTGCCGGTCCTGTTCGAAGATGCTGCCGCTGGCCGGCGTCATCGCGCACCACTGAGAGAGAGCAAGACATGCCGAGAATGACAGCGGAGCAGGTCGAGGCCGCTCTGACCGAGGCGGGCTGGTCCCGCGGACGCGACATCGGCGCGGAGCTGCCCGGACTCCTGCGGGTCGTGACGGAACGCTTCGCGGAGGAGGGGCACCCCGTCGAACCGTTCGGGGCGGCCGAGGACTTCGTGCGCGAGTTCGGCGGGCTGCGCCTGGTCGTTCCCGGTGACCCGCCGGACGCCGTCGGCTTCACCCCGCACTGGATCTACGAGGAGAGCGGCGAGGACGTGGCCGAACTCGCCGAGAACCTGGGCCGGAGACTGTTCCCGGTCGGATACGAGGAGTTCGACGGCGCGATGATCCTCATCGACGACACCGGGCGCTTCTTCCTCATGCATCACACCGGCCCCTACTTCCTCGGAGCGAACACCCACGAGGCCGTCAGCTGCCTGCTCCGCGGCCCCCAGCAGGAAGCGGGGCAGTACTTTGTCTGACGTCGTCCCGGGCACGGCCGCCTCCCTGCTGGTCCAGGGGACGATCACCACCCAGACCAACCTGACCGGTGAGGGCGAGCCCCGCCTCCACCCGGCCGTCCAGGAGTTCTTCGACGCGCTCCCGACGCGCCTGCGCGAGCCGTTCCTCGGCCACTGCGCCGAATCCGCGCTCATCTCCGACCAGTTGTATTCCCTCGATGCGCAGCGCACGGACGGCGGGACGACCACTCTCCCCGACGCCCTGCCGCACTTCGCGAACGCGGCCCTCGTCTCCCGGAAGATCCGGCCCCAGGGCGACCCCGAGCACGGCACACCGGCCCGTCTCTGCCGAAGCTGCACCGCCCTCGTCGAGGCGCTGGGCATCACCGTCGTCCAGGGCGCCTGACCGCCGCCATGACCCCTGACCACCTGACCGAGCGCGCGGGGGTGCCCGCCCGTGACGCCGAGCGCGGCGTGACGCTCGACCGTGAAGCCGGGCGCGCCGAACCCGGCGTGACGCCCGACCGTGACGCCGAGCGCGGTGTGACACCCGACCGTGACGCGGAGCGCGCCGGGGGGCCCGACGGTGAAGCCGGGCGCGCCGGGACCTCTGATCACGCGTCCGGGTCCGTGTCCGGTTCCGTGCCCGGCGTGACGCCCGACCACCGGACCCGGCCCGTCAAGGTGCCCGCCCCGGCCGGACCGCCGCAGGGACGGGACGCCGGCGACGCCGCGATGCTCGCGCTCCTCACCACCGCCGGCCTGGGCCCCTGGGCGCTCTTTCCCGCCGCCGAGCGCGCGGCCCGGGAGTTCCACGGGCTGCGCCTGGAGCCCGCCGCCCACGGCGGCCGTGAGGTCGCGGCCACCGGTTGCGTCGTCGACCCCCGGGAGGCCCGCTACGCGGGCCCGTCCCTGCACCGGCTCGCCGGAACGCTCGGCACCCGCCTCTTCCCCCTCGGCCGCACCGACGCAGACGCGACACTCGCCGTGGACGAGGAGGGCCGGCTGTTCTCCCTGGACGTCGGGGGCGCCTGGCTCCTCGGTGACAGCGTGCGGGCCGGGCTGACCGCGCTGACCGAGGGCCTGCGACCCGTACGCCTGCGAGCGCGGTCGTGGCAGTGGCCGCTGGACGCGACACGGGCCGACCTGGCCGCCGGCGTCCGGGCGGCACTGGTCGCCGTCTACGTCCTGCACACCCACGAGGTGTTCGACGCCCGAAGGCTCCGGCTGCGCGCCACCACCCTCCGGGGGATCGGCGTGACCGTCCTGGACGAGGTCTTCCGCCTGAGCCCCGGTCGTCTGGAGGACAGCGCGCAACCCCTGGTCACGGCGATGGAGAACCACCTGTCCGCTCTGTCGCAGCGAGCCCACTCCTGCGAACTGGTGCTGTCGGTACCGCCGCCGGCCACCACGCCGATGCCCCTGGCCGAGTTGGCCTGCGAGGTCACGGTGGGCGGCTCGGCGGGCTTCGCCCTGTCCCTCTCGGTGGGCGCGGGCGCCTCCGTGGGATCCCCGGCCGCCCTCGTGGAGCGGTGCGTGGCCGCCTTCGACGCCTGGGCGTCCACCGCCTGACCGTCACGGCCGACGTACTCGCCGGCGCCGGTCCGGACGGGAACGCACGCGCCCTCGTCCGGACCGGCCGCGGGACACCCGCCCCCGTCCGGACCGGCCGGGAACGCACCCGCCCCCACCCGGAACCGGCACCGGGAGGTACGTGCCCCCGTTCGGGCCGGGCGGGAGCACGCCCCCTCGTCCGGACCGCCGCGGAACGCACGCGCCCTCGCCCGGACGGGAACGCACGCGCCCCCGTCCGGACCGGCCGGGGAACACCCGTCCCCATCCGGATCGGCCCCCTCATCCCAGCCCCAGCGCGAACACCGCGAAGCCCGCCGCGAGCAGCCCCGCCAGGGTGCGGCGGGCCGGGCCGGTGGTCGTCCAGGGGGACTCGAAGGACCGGGCGTACCGGCCGATCAGGACGAGCAGGCCGGCGAAGACCGGCATCCACGCCAGCCGGGCGAGGATCCAGCCGACCGAGTCAGGCGCGCCGACCAGGCCCGGGACCTCCCCGAGGAACGCGGCGGGGATCGCGGCGGTGAGCATCGCCGTCTGGTGCCAGCACAGGATCGTCATCGCGGACAGGTTGACCACCACGACCGGGGCCCACAGCGCGGGCCGCCTCAGGAGCCCGCCGAGCCGGTCCCGGAGCAGGACCGCCGCCCCGCTCTGCGCGGCGGCGAGGGCGAGGACGAGCAGCGACGGCGGGTGCGAGTTGGTACGGGCCTCGCCGGGGACGCCGACCATCGACGCCGGGTAGCCGAAGACCAGCAGGAGGGTGGCGAACAGGGCCGCCCCGCCGACGAGCAGACCCCACGCGTGCCGCCGGGTGACCCGGCCCTCGCCCCAGGAGACGCCGAGCTGATACGCGAAGAGCCAGCCGGGCAGGATGTTCAGGAGGCTAAGCCAGGACGGCACGGCGTCGGCGTACGGCCCGTACCGCAGGAGGTCGACGACGGCGACCGAGCCGAGCAGCGGCGCCGCGGCCCACACCCCGAGGCGGCGGGCCGCCCGGACGCACAACGGGGTGAGCGCGGTGACGACGGTGTACACGCCGACGAACCAGAGCGGCTGGATCACCAGCGTGGACGCCGTCCGCAGGGTGTCCACCGGCACCCCGATGCCGAAGTGGAGCACCGGGAGGAGCGCCGCCCACACGGCCGTGACCCCGAGGACGGGCCGGCCGAGCCGGGCGAGGCGCCCTTTCAGCCACTCACCCGTGGAGCCCTTCCTCCGTCGGTACGACAGGACCGAGGCGTAACCGCCGACGAGGAAGAAGATGCCGAGCATCTGGAGGACCCAGCTGACCGGGGCGAGACCGGCGAAGGCGCCCAGCGGGCTCGCGTTGTGGAGGGCGCCGTCGGAGGAGAGCGTGAAGCCGCCGAGCAGCCAGTGCCCGGTGGGCACGGCGAGCAGGGCAAGGGCGCGCAGCCCGTCGATCGCCCGGTCGCGGTGGGTGGGGGTGCCCGCTTCGATCCTCTCGATGAGCCCGTTCATCGGACGTCCCCCTCGGCGATCGCGGCGAACGTACGGAGGGAGGCGGTGCCGGGCGCGAAGTAGCCGCCGTGGCCGGTGGCGTCCTCGGCCGGGATCCGACGGGCGCCGAAGGCCGGGTCGGCCGGGTCGGCGCCGTGCCCGAGGCCCGCGAACGCGACGTTCGGGACGCGGTCGATCCAGTCGGTGGGGTCCTTCGCGGCCCAGACGCGGGCGGAGGTGCCGAGCGCGTCCACGTTCTCGGCGCGCATCCCGGGGGAGCCGAGGACCACCAGGTCCTTGGCCTTCAGGTCGTGGGCGGCGAGGCCGCAGACCACGGAGCCGTAGCTGTGGCAGAACAGGGACGGCTCGGCCGCCCCGACGGCCCCGAGGCCGTCGACGAAGCGGGTGAGCCGGTCCGCCCCGGCCTCGGCGAGCCGGCCGGTGGCCGCGTCCAGGCCGACGCCGACGGGGGTGGTGTACCCGGCCCAGGCGACGACCGCCGTACGGTCGCCGGTCGCCCGGCGAAGGGCGGTCGCCATGTCCGCGAGCGGTTGGACGCGGTCCGCGTCGATGTCGGAGCCGGGCACGATCACCGCCACGTGCGCGGCCCGCGCCAGGTCCCCGTACACCAGGGCGACCTGCCCCCGGCCGCGCGGATCGTGCGCCAGGACTCGCGCCCCGCCGAACTCCCCTTGCGTGGAGCGGGCGTTGGCCGCGTACCGCAGTTCCAGCGGCGCTCCGTCGAGGTTCCCGACGACCCCGGGGTGGGTGCGGGCCAGCTCTTCCTGTCTTACGGGATCGAGTCCCGCGAAGAACCGCGCGATCCCGTCCGGGCTCATCCGCTCGGGGTCCGGCAACCCCGCAGCCCGCCACCCCACCGTCCCGACCGGCGCACCGGTGACGGCCTCCTGGGCGTCCCCGGACGCCCAACCGGCCGTCCCCGCGATCGCGGTGGCCACCAGGGCCACGGTGGTCAGGGTCCTCGCAAAGCGGCGCATGGGGTCGCCCTCCCTCTCCGGTTCTCGCTCGTTCGTCGGCGAGAGGAAGGTAGGAAGACGACGGGTGACGGCACGTCACACCGGGGAGCCAACCCTCGGTGGATACCGGGGTAGGGGGTGGAGGAGCAGCCAACACCCGGAAGGGGGTGGGGTTTTCCCCCGGGGGGTGGCGGGAGTGCGGCGCTGCGCGGTCAGGACGTGCCGGGGGTCACGAGCCCCGACTCGTACGCGAAGACCACCGCCTGTGCCCGGTCGCGCAGGTCCAGCTTGGCGAGGACCCGGCCGATGTGGGTCTTCACCGTCTGTTCGGCGAGGACGAGGTGGTCCGCGATCTCCTGGTTCGACAGGCCCCGGGCGATCAGCTCCAGGACCTCCGTCTCGCGCGGGGTGAGTCCGTTCAGGCGCAGTGCCGTGGTGTCCCGGCGCGGGGCGGGCCGGGACGCGGCGAAGTCGGCGATGAGCCGCCGGGTCACGGACGGGGCGAGCAGTGCCTCGCCCGCCGCCACCACCCGCACGGCCGCGATCAGATCGGCAGGCGGCGCGTCCTTGAGGAGGAAACCGGACGCACCCGCGCGCAGCGCCTCGTACACGTAGTCGTCCACGTCGAAGGTGGTCAGCATCAGCACTTTCGGCCGGTGCGTGACCCCCATGGGCGGGTGCAGGATCTCCCGGGCGGCGGCGAGTCCGTCCAGCTCCGGCATCCGTACGTCCATCAGTACGACGTCCGGGTGCGTCGACCGTGCCACGTCCACACCCTGCCGCCCGTCCGGCGCCTCGCCCACCACGTCGATGTCGGGCTGGGCGGCGAGCAGCGCGGCGAAACCGGCCCGCACCATGGCCTGGTCGTCGACGATGATCACGCGGATGGTCACTCGGGTTCCTTGGCGGTCGTGGCGGTCGGGGGCGTCGTCGCCGAGGGGAGCGGGTCGGGGGTCAGCGGCATCCGCGCGGCGACCCGGAAGCCGCCGTCCGGCAGCGGCCCGGTGTCGAGCGAGCCGCCCGTCAACCGTACGCGCTCCCGCATGCCGACCAGCCCGTGCCCGGTACCGGACGCGCCCCGCTCGACCGAGGAACCCGGCTCCGCGGACGGCCCGTTGACGACGAGGACCGTCAGCCAGCCCGCGTCCGCCCGCACCGACACCCGGGTGGACGCCCCGGGCGCGTGCCGGACGACGTTGGCCAGGGCCTCCTGCACGATCCGGTACGCGGACAGGTCCACCGCCTGCGGTACGTCCCCGAGGTCTGCGGCGAGCCGCAGTTCGGCCGGCACCCCGGCCCGTACCGTCGCCTCCACCAGCTGCTGGACCCGGTCGAGCCCAGGCTGCGGGGTCCGCTCGCCCTCCCCGCCGTCACTGCGCAGCACGGACAGGAGCCGTCGCATCTCGGCCAGTGACTCGCGGGCACTCGCCGCGATCGAGGTGAACTCCTCGCGGGCCGCGTCCGGAAGCCCGGGGATGCGGTACGGGGCCGAGTCGGCCTGCACGGTGATCACGGACATGTGGTGGGCCACCACGTCGTGCAGTTCGCGCGCGATCCTGGCCCGCTCCTCCAGGAGGGTGCGGCGGGCCCGTTCGGCCTCGCTGATGGTCTCCTGCTCCACGAGGCGCCGCTGGGCGTCGCCACGCGCGCGTACCGCCGAGGCGAGGAGCAGCAGGACGCCGCTCAGGACGAGCAGCAGGGTGTGGACGCTGGTGTACCCGGCCGGCCGGAACGCCTCGAGGGCGTACCCGGCGGCGCCCGTCGCCAGCCAGACCCCGAACAGGGCCCGGCGGGACTCCCGGAGGCCGAGCGCGATCATCAGCGCGCAGTAGCCGACGACGGCCGGCGGGGTCCAGGGCCAGAGGTGCGCGCGGGGACCGTCGGCGGCGAGCAGGACGAGGGCGCCGAGGACATTGGCGGCGAAGACGATCCACCAGGCCTGGAGGGGGCGGGCGACGGCGAGCACCAGCGGCGCGGTCTGAGCGGTGCCGAGGGCCCCGGCGAGGGCGCCGTTGACGCCGTAGTCCCCGGCGAGGAGGTGGACCGTGGTCGGGAGCAGCGAGGCGACGAGGGCGACGGCGACGGCGTACGGCAGCAGCCGCACCCAGCGCGGGGAGGCATCGGCGAGGAGCGGCGCCCCGGGTGCGGCGGGGGTGGTGAGCGCGGTGCCGAGCCCGTGGAACATCTCGCGAGTCCGGGCGCTGAGCTGTCGGAGGGTGGGCGGGCGGTGCCGCGGTTCGGTAGCCATGACCCGCCCAGCGTAGGCAGGGGACCCGGTCCCCGACGTCATACCGGGGACCGGGCTCCGTCCTGATACCGGGGTATGACGTCGACGCCGACCGGAGGCCTACAGCTCCGCCAGGAGCTCCGCCTTCTTCGCCGAGAACTCCTCGTCCGTCACGAGGCCCGCCTGGTGCAGTTCACCCAGGTGCCGAATCCTTTCCGCTACCGCCCCGGGGGTGGCGACACGGGCGGGGACGCGGTCCGTGGTCCGGATCGCGGCGAGGACCGCGGCCGCGAAGGGGAGCGACAGGTGCACCGGCCCGTAGCCGAGGCCGAAGACGACGGAGGCGGGATCCCGGTCCGGCTGCGACGCCCGGGGTTCGCCGCCCCGTGGCAACAGGCGCAGGTGCCCGTCGAGTACCTCCGGCGAGCGCCACTCGACCCCGCAGAGGTCCCGTACCTGGAAGGTCTGGTCGCCCGCCTTCCACTTCTCGGAGGACGCCCCCGTCCAGGACCAGCGGAACGCGACCTCCCCGTGTCCGTCGAAGCTCGCCTTCCCGTCGTACGCCTTGAAGGACCGCGGCCCCGCGGGCGGCGCCACCAGGAAACGCTCGGCGGGAGTCATGTCGACGGCGTTCGAGGTCTCCGAGGCGTCGGAAGGGTCCGAGGCGTACGACGTCGCAGAGGCGTCGGAAGGGTCCGAGGCGTACGACGTCCCAGAGGTGTCAGACAGCTCCGACAGCCGCGACAAGCCCGACGGGTCCGACGTGTCGGAGGCGCCCGGGGGGCCCGCTGTGCCCGGCAGACCCCAGGCGCTCGTCGGCCGCCGAGCGAGGACCGCCCGCAGCTCGTCCCGGTAGTACTCGGCGAGCGTCTCGCACTCCACCGGCAGCACCAGACGGTACGGATCGCAGTGCTCCGCGAGCTGCCCCGCGGCCGCCTCCATCAGGGGATCGGCGCCCGGTCTCGGCACGGCGTGCAGCACGACCGTGCCCCGCTTGCCGGGCGTGAGCGTCACCGACGCCAACGCCTCGTGCGGTATGCGTCGTTCGCGCAGCACGCTGAAGAGCCTCGGCGTGCGGTTCCCCCGATCGAAGCGGATGACGAGGGCGTCGCTCTCGAACTCCCAGGTGGCTTGAATTCCGGCCAGCACATCACCCATACGCCTCATCGTAAGCGGCGCGTGCCCGGGCGTCGCCCCTGTGAAAGGTCCTGAAATCACGTGATCTACGCGCGTCGGCGCCCTTCCGCACCGGATATTCCGTCGTGGCAAGAGCCGTCGGCAGGTGCGCACACCAGGCTCCGGTAGGCCCCGACGCCTGCCGCGGCGAAGGTGCCCAGGCTCTGGGCACCCGGCTCGAAATAGTCGCTGTGGCCCACCGCCCCCCGCGCCGACAGGCGTCGGGCGCCGAACTCCGGGGCCACCGGGTCGGCACCGTGCCCGATGCCGCCGACCTCCGGACGGGGCCCGTCCGCTGTCCGGTCGTGGGCGTCCCGCATCGCCCACACGCGCGCGTGGACGGTGCGTACGGCGGGCGAACCCTTTCTGCTTCTCCGGGGCGCCACCACCACGGAGGGCCGCCCGGCCCCTCTACGGAGCGCCGCCCGGCCCCTCGCCCCCGGAGCCCCGGCCCCGGTCCCCGTCCCGCCAGCTGGGGGCGAGAGCCGGGCCGAGGTGGTCGAGGTACTCCTCGGTGAGGTCACGGATGGCCTCCAGGCTCTGGTCCGTACCCCGACCCCAAAGCTGGGCCGTCACCCGCATCACGCCGCTGAACGCCGCCACCGCGATCCGCGGGCGCGGGTCCTCGTCCACGTCGAGGCCCTCGCGGTCGGCGATGATCCGGGCGATGGTCTCCTCCATCTCCGTGGAGCGGCGCAGATGGACGGCGAGCAGCGCGGGCGTCGACTCGATCATCTGGAAGCTGCGCAGGTACAGCTCGACCGGCACGACCTCGGTGATGGCGTCGCCGATGGTGTCCCAGGCGCACAGCACCGCGTTGCGCATCGCGTCGAAGGGGCCCTCCGCCGGCGGGCGCTGTCCCAGGGCCTCGACGAAACGCTCCTCCACCATGTGCTGGACGGCGAAGGCGACCTCCTCCTTGGAGGAGAAGTACCGGAAGAACGTGCGCTGGGAGACCTCGACGGCGTCGACGATCTCGTCGACGGTGGTCCCCTCGTACCCGTGGGCGGTGAAGAGTTCGAGGGCCACCCGGGTCAGCGCGTCGCGCGTGCGTTGCTTCTTGCGCTCGCGCAGGCCGGGCAGGGTCACGTCGGGGTCCTCTTTTCAGGCATTTCCTCCAGCTCAGCGTACCTGTGAGCTACGTGACAGTTACCGGCGTGTGAATCACTTTGTCAATTGTCAGTGACTGTCACTAACCTCGTTCACATGACTAGTCAGACCACCGTGGAAAAGGCCCCGCAGGGTCAGGGCGGAGCCCCGGAACCCGCTACGGGCCCGGCGAAGGGACTGCGCGGCCACCCATGGCTGACGCTGTTCGGCGTTGCCGTCGGCGTGATGATGGTCGCCCTCGACGGCACCATCGTCGCCATCGCCAACCCGGCCATCAAGAACGACCTCGGCGCCTCCCTCGCCCAGGTCCAGTGGATCACCAACGGCTACCTGTTGGCGCTCGCCGTCGCCCTGGTCACCGCGGGCAAGCTCGGTGACCGCTTCGGTCACCGGCAGACCTTCCTCATAGGCATCGCCGGCTTCGCCGCCGCCTCCGCCGCCATCGGCCTCTCCGAGAGCATCGGGGCCGTGATCGCCTTCCGTGTCCTCCAGGGCCTCTTCGGCGCCCTCCTGATGCCGGCCGCCCTGGGCCTGCTGCGCGCGACCTTCCCCGCCGAGAAGCTGAACATGGCCATCGGCATCTGGGGCATGGTCATCGGCGCCTCCACGGCAGGCGGCCCGATCGTCGGTGGCCTGCTCGTCGAGCACGTCAGCTGGCAGTCCGTCTTCTTCATCAACGTCCCGGTCGGCGTCGTCGCGCTCGCCCTCGGCCTGGTCATCCTCAAGGACCACCGCGCGGAGAACGCGCCGCGCTCCTTCGACGTCCTCGGCATCGTGCTGCTCTCCGGCGCCATGGCCTCCCTCGTCTGGGGTCTCATCAAGGCCGGCGAGTCCTGGGGCTGGACCGGCGGCAAGACCTGGGGCTGCCTGCTCGGCGCGGTGATCCTCTTCGCGGTCTTCGCCTTCTGGGAGACCAAGGTCAAGGAGCCGCTGATCCCGCTGGCCATGTTCCGCTCCGTGCCGCTCTCCGCGGGTGTGGTGCTCATGGTCCTCATGGCCTTCGCCTTCATGGGTGGCCTGTTCTTCGTGACCTTCTACCTCCAGGGCGTGAAGGGGCTCAGCCCGGTCGACAGCGGTCTGCGCCTGCTGCCGCTGACGGCGATGATGATCGTCTCCTCGCCGCTGGCCGGCGCCCTGATCACCAAGTTCGGCCCGCGCGTCCCGCTGGTCGGCGGCATGGTCTGCACGGCCGTCGCGATGTTCGGCATGATCACGCTCTCGTCCGGGACCGGCACGTTCGCCATGTCCCTCTGGTTCGCTCTGCTCGGCCTCGGGCTCGCCCCGGTCATGGTCGGCGCCACCGAGGTCATCGTCGGCAACGCGCCGCTGGAGCTCTCCGGCGTGGCCGGCGGTCTCCAGCAGGCCGCGATGCAGGTCGGCGGCGCGCTCGGTACGGCGGTGCTCGGCGCCGTCATGTCCTCCAAGGTCGCCGGGGCCTTCGAGGACAACTGGAAGGAGGCCGGCATCCAGGCGCCGGTGAACCCGCAGCTGGAGCAGGCGGCCGAGTTCGGCATGGTCCCGCAGGAGCTGGCGCAGGCGCCGGGGATGACCCCCGATGTGCTTCAGCAGATCACCGGCGTCATCCACGACACCTTCCTCGACGGCATGGGTCTGGCCTTCACCGTCGCCGGTGCCGTCGCCGTCGTCGCGGCCCTCGTCGCCACGCTCACCAAGCGCGGCGAGAACGCGGAGGCGGGCGGCATGGGCGGTCACATCTGACGTCCGGCGGGTCGCCCGCCGGGTCGCCCGTGAGGACGTCCGTCGGATCGCCCGTCAGGGTTCCCGTAGGGGGCCGTCACCCGTTCGCGTGAACGGGGGCGGCCCCTCTTCCGTTGCCCGGCGACCTCCGCCATTCTCGTGACTACAGAGAGTGACGAAACGGGGGTTCATCAGTATGTATACGAAGACCGCTCTCGCCATCGCGGCCGTCCTGACCGCCCTCCTGGCGCTTCCGGCGGCGGCAGTACCGGCGGCGGTACCGAAGGCCACCCCGGCAGCCACCCCGGCGGCGGCAGTGCCGCCCGGGACCGTACTCGGGCCCTGCGGGCCCGGCCGGCTCTGCCTCTGGGCCAAGTCGGACTTCAGGGGCCGGGCGCAGACGCACGAGCTGGCCACGACCGACATCGACAGCTGTGTCGCCCTGCCGCCGGGGACCTCGGCGCAGTCCCTCGCGAACCGCACCGGCCGGCCGGTCACCACGTACCAGTCGGCAGAGTGCGCGGAGACGGGCGAGTTCGAGACCTACCCGGGGCGCGGCACATGGGTGCCACAGACGCCCTACGAGGTCAGAGCGTTCAAGTTGTGGGAGCGGTAGGGGCGGGGACGCCAGGAATCCCGTTCGGCATCCCGTCAGACATCCCGTCAGGCATCGCCGCCGGAGCCCCGCCCAGTGCCCCGGCATGGGCGGGCGCCCCGACCGGGGCCGAGAGCCGGGACACCTCGGCCCGCAGTTCGCGGACCTCCCGGGTCAGTGTCTCCAGAAGCGCGGTCTGGCGGCGCTCCGCCGCGTCGTCGCGTTCGAAGCGGGAGATGAACCAGGCCGCGATGTTCGCGGTGACGACACCGAGGAGGGCGATGCCCGACAGCATCAGTCCCACCGCGAGCACCCGGCCCAGACCCGTCGTGGGGGCGTGGTCGCCGTAGCCGACCGTGGTCATCGTGGTGAACGACCACCAGACAGCGTCCCCGAGGGTCTTGATGTTGCCGTCGGGGGCGTCCCGTTCCACATGCAGCACGGCCAGCGAGCCGAACATCATCAGCCCGACGACCGCGCCCGCCACATAGGTGGTGAGCGTCACCTGCGGGGCCATCCGGGCCCGCCGGCCCACGAGGAGGAGCGTGGACACGACCCGCAGCAGCCGCAGCGGCTGCACCATCGGCAGCAGGACCGCGAGCAGATCCAGGGGGTGGGAGCGGACGAAGGCCCAGCGGGCCGGGGCGATGGAGAGCCGGACCAGGTAGTCGACGGCGAAGGCCGCCCAGACCGCCCACTCGACATGGGTGCACAGCCGGTGCACCCAGGGCGCGGCGCCGGGAGCCACGATCGGCACGGCGTAGGCGACGCCGAACGCGACGGCGAGCACGAGCAGCGGTGCCTGTGTGCGTTCTTCCCAGCGTTCCCTCATGCGGGGAATCGTAGAGAACGCGGGAGGGCGGCGGGACCAGGGTCCCACCGCCCTCACCAGGAGCGCCGTGCTACGAGGCTACGGGGATGCCTCGGCGATCACGCGTCGCCACCCGCGGCGCCCGGGTCCGCGGCGGCCACGTCGAGGAGCTGGTAGCGGTCCACGGCCTGCTTGAGGACCGACCGCTCGACCTTGCCCTCACGGGCGAGTTCGGTCAGCACCGCGAGCACGATCGACGGGGCGTCGATGTGGAAGTAGCGACGGGCCGCGCCCCGCGTGTCCGCGAAGCCGAAGCCGTCCGCGCCCAGCGAGCCGTACGTGCCCGGCACCCAGCGGGAGATCTGGTCCGGCACCGCCCGCATCCAGTCCGAGACCGCCACGAACGGGCCCTCGGCGCCCTGGAGCTTGCGCGTCACGTACGGGACGCGCTGCTCCTCGTCCGGGTGGAGCAGGTTGTGCTCCTCGACGGCCACGGCCTCGCGGCGCAGCTCGTTCCAGGAGGTGGCGGACCAGACGTCGGCCCGTACGTTCCACTCCTCGGCGAGGATCCGCTGAGCCTCGATCGCCCACGGCACGGCGACACCGGAGGCCATGATCTGCGCCGGGATCGCGCCCGCCTCGGCGGGCCTGAGGCGGTGGATGCCCGCGAGGATGCCCTCGACGTCCACGTCCTCGGGCTCGGCCGGGTGCTGGATCGGCTCGTTGTAGACGGTCAGGTAGTAGAAGACGTCCTCGGCGTCGGGGCCGTACATGCGGCGCAGACCGTCCTTGACGATGTGCGCGATCTCGAAGCCGTACGCCGGGTCGTAGGCGACACAGGCCGGGTTGGTCGAGGCGAGGAGGTGGGAGTGACCGTCCGCGTGCTGGAGGCCCTCACCGGTCAGCGTCGTCCGGCCGGCGGTGGCGCCGAGCACGAAACCGCGCGCCAGCTGGTCGGCCATCTGCCAGAACTGGTCGCCGGTCCGCTGGAAACCGAACATCGAGTAGAAGACGTACACCGGGATCAGCGGTTCGCCGTGCGTGGCGTACGCGGAACCGGCGGCGATCAACGAGGCCGTGCAGCCGGCCTCGGAGATGCCGTCGTGCAGCATCTGGCCGGTCGGCGACTCCTTGTAGGCGAGGAGGAGTTCGCGGTCCACCGCCTCGTACTGCTGGCCGAGCGGGTTGTAGATCTTGGCGCTCGGGAAGAAGGCGTCCATGCCGAAGGTGCGGTACTCGTCGGGGGCGATCAGCACGAAGCGCTTGCCGATCTCCTTGTCCCGCATGAGGTCCTTGAGGATGCGGACGAAAGCCATCGTGGTGGCGATCGACTGCTGCCCCGAGCCCTTCTTGGCCGCCGCGTAGACCTTGTCGTCGGGGAGGGTCAGCGGCTTCGCCCGCACGACCCGGCTGGGGACGTACCCGCCCAGCGCGTTGCGCCGGTCGTGCATGTACTGGATCTCCTCGGAGTCCCGCCCCGGGTGGTAGTACGGCGGCAGGCCGTCCTCCAACTGGCGGTCGGTCACCGGGATGTGCAGCCGGTCGCGGAAGCGCTTGAGGTCGTCGACCGTCAGCTTCTTCATCTGGTGGGTCGCGTTGCGGCCCTCGAAGTTCGGGCCGAGCGTCCAGCCCTTGACCGTCTGCGCGAGGATCACGGTCGGCTGACCCGTGTGGGCCTTCGCCGCGGCGTAGGCCGCGTAGATCTTCTTGTGGTCGTGGCCGCCGCGGCCCAGGTGCAGGATCTGCTGGTCCGACATGCCCTCGACCATCGCCCGCAGCCGGTGGTCGTCGCCGAAGAAGTGGTCCCGGATGTAACCGCCGGTCTCCGTGGCGTACGTCTGGAACTGGCCGTCCGGGGTGGTGTTGAACTTGTTGACCAGGATGCCGTCGCGGTCCTGAGCGAGCAGCGGGTCCCAGGAGCGGTCCCAGATCAGCTTGATGACGTTCCAGCCGTTGCCCCGGAAGATCGACTCCAGCTCCTGGATGATCTTGCCGTTGCCGCGCACCGGGCCGTCGAGCCGCTGGAGGTTGCAGTTGACGACGAAGGTCAGGTTGTCCAGGCCCTCGCGGGCGGCGATGGAGAGCTGGCCGACCGACTCGACCTCGTCCATCTCACCGTCGCCGAGGAACGCCCAGACGTGCGACGAGGAGGTGTCGGCGATGCCGCGCGCCTCCATGTAGCGGTTCATCCGGGCCTGGTAGATCGCGCCGAGCGGGCCGAGGCCCATCGACACGGTCGGGAACTCCCAGAAGTCCGGCATCAGACGCGGGTGCGGGTACGACGACAGGCCGTCGGGGAACCTCGACTTCTCCTGGCGGAAGCCGTCGAGCTGGGTCTCGCTCAGCCGGTCCAGGAGGTACGCGCGGGCGTAGATGCCGGGGGAGGCGTGCCCCTGGAAGAAGATCTGGTCGCCGCCGTCGCCCCCGTCCTTGCCGCGGAAGAAGTGGTTGAAGCCGACGTCGTACAGCGAGGCCGAGGACGCGAAGGTGGCGATGTGACCGCCGACGCCGATGCCGGGACGCTGGGCGCGCGACACCATCACGGCCGCGTTCCACCGGGTGGCGTTGAGGACCTTGCGCTCGATCTCCTCGTTGCCGGGGAAGAACGGCTCGTCCTTGGTGGCGATCGTGTTGACGTAGTCCGAGCTGCGCATCTCGGGCACGGCCACCCGCTTCTCGCGGGCCCGTTCGATGAGGCGGAGCATGAGGTAGCGGGCTCGCTCACGACCCCGCTCGTCGACGGCCGCGTCGAGGGAGTCGAGCCATTCCTGGGTCTCTTCCGGGTCGAAATCCGGGACCTGGCTGGGAAGGCCGCCAATGATGATCGGGTTGCGATCGGATCCGGGAGCCACGCTCTTCCTTCACTGTCGGTGGTGCCCACGGGGCCACGGAGTGGTCGGGATGTCCATCGTGTACCCCGGTGACGCCAGGCGTCACATTTACCGAGGGGTAACCCCCGGGGGGTCTCTCGGGTGTCGTCCACATGTCCGGGGGGCGCTCAAATCGCAACCTTACGCCCAACCCGCGCATGCGTTTCGTCCGGGCGTTCGGCAGACTGAAACCTCAGAAGTCCGTAAACCGGGATGAACCATGTGTGCCTGATCACGGAGCGGGGATCCGCGGTGCCGGAAGTTGCGGCGAGACGGCCCCAAACGTCACCGTTTCGGCGGTCTCCACGGCCGGGCACTTGCGCGATCCACCCCGGCACGTGTGGACTACGGCCAGCGCCGCGCGCACGTGCGGCCCACAGCATTTACCGAATGAGCAGGAGGCAAGCCGTGAGCGCGACCGCGGACCACGCGGAGGAGCGGACCAACCCGGCCGGAAGGCTGGGGTTCGAGCCCGGACAGGTGGTCCAGGAGATCGGCTACGACGACGACGTCGACCAGGATCTCCGTGAAGGTATCGAGTCCATCATCGGGGCCGACCTCGTGGACGAGGACTACGACGACGTCGCCGACGCCGTCGTGATCTGGTTCCGCGACGAGGACGGCGACCTCACCGACGCCCTGGTGGACGCCATCGGTCTTCTGGAGGACGGCGGCACCATCTGGCTGCTGACGCCGAAGACCGGCCGCGACGGCTACATCGAGCCGAGCGACATCAACGATGCCGCGCAGACAGCTGGTCTCTCCCAGACCAAGAGCATCAGCGTCGCCAAGGACTGGACGGGCACCCGCCTGACGGCCCCCAAGCGCTGATCACCACATGACGACAAGCCCCCGCCGGTCCGCCGGCGGGGGCTTTCGCGCGCAGGCCGTAGGGTGGGATTCACCGATACGGCCCAAGGGCGGGCCGGCGAAGGGATGCGTACGCGATGGCGATCGAGGTCGGCACCAGGGCCCCGGATTTCGAGCTCAAGGACAACCACGGGCGCACCGTGAGGCTGTCGGACTTCCGCGGCGAGAAGAACGTGGTGCTGCTCTTCTACCCCTTCGCCTTCACCGGGGTCTGCGCCGGCGAGCTGGGCGAGCTCCGCGACAACCAGGCGACGTTCGTCAACGACGACACGCAGCTGCTGGCCGTCTCCAACGACTCCATCCACACCCTGCGCGTCTTCGCCGAGCAGGAGTCCCTGGACTATCCGCTCCTCTCCGACTTCTGGAAGCACGGCGAGGCCTCCCGGGCGTACGGCGTCTTCGACGAGGAGAAGGGCTGCGCGGTGCGCGGCACCTTCATCATCGACAAGGAGGGCGTCGTCCGCTGGACCGTCGTCAACGCCCTGCCGGACGCCCGCGACCTCGGTGAGTACGTCAAGGCGCTCGACGCCATCTGAGCCGCCCGTGGGGGCGACATCTCCGCATTCGTCGGCGACATCTCCGATTCGCGGGGCGAATCGACTGTTTCGACCGGGAACCCGTCACTAGGATCCAGTCGTTGATCCGAATGCCAACGCACGACCGGGGGCGCTGCCCCTGAAAACCTTTGGAGGGACTCGTGGGAGTCAGCCTCAGCAAGGGCGGCAACGTCTCGCTGACCAAGGAGGCCCCTGGCCTCACCGCCGTGACCGTCGGTCTGGGCTGGGACGTCCGCACCACCACCGGTACGGACTTCGACCTCGACGCCAGCGCCATCCTGGTGACCGAGGAGGGCAAGGTCCGTAACGAGCAGGACTTCGTCTTCTTCAACAACCTGAAGAGTGGCGACGGCTCCGTCGAGCACACCGGCGACAACACGACCGGTGAGGGCGAGGGTGACGACGAGCAGGTCAAGGTCAGTCTGGCCACCGTGCCGGCCGACGTCGCCAAGATCGTCTTCCCGGTCTCGATCTACGACGCCGAGAACCGCCAGCAGTCCTTCGGTCAGGTGCGCAACGCGTTCATCCGCGTCGTGAACCAGACCGGAGGCGCCGAGATCGCCCGGTACGACCTCTCCGAGGACGCCTCGACCGAGACCGCCATGGTCTTCGGCGAGCTGTACCGCAACGGTGCCGAGTGGAAGTTCCGCGCCGTCGGCCAGGGCTACGCCTCGGGCCTGCGGGGTATCGCGCAGGACTTCGGCGTCAACGTCTGAGCCGAACCCTTCGAACCGTCCGGCGCCGCACGTCTCGTGCGGCGCCGGACGTGCCTCATCACCACCGGGGAGGAACAGCATCATGGGCGTCACGCTCGCCAAGGGAGGCAATGTCTCCCTCTCCAAGGCCGCACCCAATCTGACCAAGGTCCTCGTGGGGCTCGGCTGGGACGCGCGCTCCACCACCGGAGCCCCCTTCGACCTCGACGCCAGCGCCCTGCTGTGCCAGGCCGGGCGGGTCCTCGGGGACGAGTACTTCGTCTTCTACAACCAGCTCCGCAGCCCCGAGGGCTCCGTCGAACACACCGGGGACAACCTCACCGGCGAGGGTGACGGGGACGACGAGTCCCTCATCGTGGACCTCTCCCTGGTGCCGGCCCACTGCGACAAGATCGTCTTCCCGGTGTCGATCCACGACGCCGACAACCGCAGCCAGAGCTTCGGCCAGGTCAGCAACGCGTTCATCCGTGTGGTGAACCAGCTGGACGGGCAGGAGCTCGCCAGGTACGACCTCTCCGAGGACGCCTCGACCGAGACCGCGATGATCTTCGGCGAGCTCTACCGCTACAACGGCGAATGGAAGTTCCGCGCGGTCGGTCAGGGGTACGCGTCGGGGCTCCGGGGCATCGCTCTAGACTTCGGGGTCAACGTTTCGTAAAGCCAAGTAGTTTCACGATGGGGTAGACAGTGGTTCTGAAAACCTTCGGCTGGTCGTTCGCCATCACGGCGCTCGGCCTGGCCTTCGCCGCTTGGCAGTGGGGGTGGGAGGCGTTCGGGGTCGTACTGATCCTGTCGATCCTCGAGATCTCGCTGTCCTTCGACAACGCGGTTGTCAACGCCGGAATCCTGAAGAAGATGAACGCCTTCTGGCAGAAGATCTTCCTCACCATCGGCATCCTGATCGCGGTCTTCGGTATGCGGCTGGTCTTCCCCGTCGCGATCGTCGCCATCAGCGCCAAGGTCGGGCCCATCGAGGCCGTCGAGCTGGCCCTGGACAATCCCGAGCGGTACGAGGCCCTGGTCACGGACGCCCACCCGGCGATCGCCGCCTTCGGTGGAATGTTCCTGCTGATGATCTTCCTGGACTTCATCTTCGAGGACCGGGACATCAAGTGGCTCGGCTGGCTCGAGCGCCCGCTGGCCAAGCTCGGCAAGGTCGACATGCTGTCGGTCTGCGTCGCGCTCATCGCCCTGCTCGTCACTGCGATGACCTTCGCGACCCACGCGCACACCAGCACCGGCCACGCGGACAAGTCCGCGACCGTCCTGCTCTCCGGCGTCGCCGGCCTGATCACGTACCTGATCGTCGGCGGTCTCTCGGGCTTCTTCGAGGGCAAGCTGGAGGAAGAGGAGGAGCGCGAGCACGAGGAGGAGGAGAAGGCCAAGGCCGAGGGCAAGCCGGTCTCCGCGGTCGGCCTCGCCGGCAAGGCCGCGTTCTTCCTGTTCCTGTACCTGGAGGTGCTCGACGCCTCGTTCTCCTTCGACGGTGTCATCGGCGCTTTCGCCATCACCAACCACATCTTCTGGATGGCGCTCGGCCTCGGCATCGGCGCCATGTACGTCCGTTCGCTCACGGTCTACCTGGTCCGCGAGGGCACCCTCGACGACTACGTCTACCTGGAGCACGGCGCGCACTACGCGATCGGCGCGCTCGCCGTCATCCTGCTCATCACCATCCAGCACGAGATCAGCGAGCTCATCACCGGCTCCATCGGCGTGATCCTGATCGCGCTCTCCTTCTGGTCCTCCGTCCGCCGCAACAAGGCACTGGCGGCGGCCGAGGGCGGGTCCGGTTCCTCCGGTGACAAGACCGAGGTGTCGTCCGGGGTGTGACACCCCCGACGACGAGGAACGCTTCACTGCGGGGCGGCCGGTGCACCCGGCCGCCCCGCAGGCGTGTGCGCGGTGGTGACGACCAGTGGGGGGTGAAGGCGGCATGGCCTTCTGGGACAACCTGTTTCCGGCGAGGACGGCGCAGTTCGACTCGGGCAGCGCGGCGTCGAACTCGATCGATCTGACGAGACGGCGTCCGTCCGTCTCGCTCACCAAGCAGGGCGCCGCGACCGGCAACCTGCGGGTGAACCTCTCCTGGCGGATGCGGACCTCCGACATCGAGGGCCGCTCCCGCCAGAGCGGACGGCTCCTGCGCAACCCCACCCAGTTCTTCAAGCCCGAGGTCGTGCAGGCCCACACCCAGGGCATGGTCAACGTCGACCTGGACCTGGGCTGCCTCTACGAGCTCGCCGACGGCAGCAAGGGCGTGGTGCAGCCGCTCGGCAACTTCTTCGGCGACCTGAACACCGCGCCGTACGTGAAGCTCAGCGGCGACGACCGCTTCGGCGGGTCCTCCGGGGAGACGATCTTCGTCAACCTGGACCAGAAGGACGAGATCAAGCGCCTGCTGTTCTTCGTCTACATCTACGACCAGACGCCGGCCTTCGACCGTACGCACGCCAAGATCACGCTCTATCCGAGCAACGGCCCCCGGATCGAGATCGAGCTCGACGAGCGCGCCCCGCAGGCCCGCTCCTGCGCGGTCTTCTCCGTGGACAACACCAAGGGCGACCTCACGGTCCGCCGCGAGGTGCGCTTCGTCTACGGCTTCCAGGCCGAACTGGACCGGCTCTACGGCTGGGGCCTCCAGTGGGGCCGCGGCTACAAGACGAAGGCGTAGCCCGTGCCCCCGTCCTCAGGAACGGACGAACTGGGGGCCCATGGGCGGCATCCGGAACTCCGGCGACGGGTGCTGCTCGGGGCCCGTCACCGGCTGCGGATAGCCGTACGCGGCCACCGGGCCGTTCACCGGCGGCTGGGGGTAGCCGTAGGCGGGCGCCCGGTCGGGCACGGGCGGCGGCATCGTCGGCCGTGGGGGTACGGAGGGATGGACGACCGTCAGGTCGAGGTCGGGGGAGCCGGTGGGGGCCGTGGCGCCCTCCAGGGCCTCATGGGGCCCCTCCGGGCGGTCCTGCCGCCCCACGCGCCCGTCCGGCCCCTCCTGCGCTCCAGGGCCGTCCTGCGCCCCCGGACCGTCCGGTCCCGCCTGGTCGTCCGGGCCGTCCTGCGCGTCCTCGTCGACCGAGATGCCGAAGTCGGTGGCGAGACCGACGAGGCCGGTCGGATAGCCCTGCCCCACCGCGCGGAACTTCCAGCCGTCCCCGCGCCGGTACAGCTCGCCGCAGATGACAGCCGTCTCCTCGCCCGTCTCCGCCGTCACGGAGAACAGGGCCAGCGGCTCCCGGTCCGGCCCCGGCGTGGCGTCGTACAGCAGGATCCGCAGGTCGGAGACGGACCGGAACGTTCCGCCGTCGGAGGATGCCGCGATCACCACCCGGTCGACCGAGGCGTCGAGGGCGCCGAGATCGGCCTCCACGGTGTCCGTCAGGCCCTTGGAGTCCCGCTTCTTCGGCAGCCGCCGCACCAGGCCCGAGGGGTGGCGCGGCTGGTTGTAGAAGACGAAGTCCTCGTCGGACCGCACGCGGCCGTCGGGCCCGAGCAGCAGGGCGGAGGCATCCACGTCGGGGACCCCGGAGCCCGGGGTCCAGCGGAGCACGGCCCGTACGGCCGCGGTGTCGAGAGGGACGTTGGAGCCCTTCAGCATCGCGTGCGTCATGACCGTAATCCTGCCCTCCCGGCAGACCCGCGGACAACGCGGGGGCGGTACCGAAACGGCGACGGGGTTCCGGATGCCGACGGGTTACCTGGATTTCATGCGTGAATGGAACTGCGGACACCCGCACCTACGTACTATTACCGGCCACATGTCGTCAGGTCGAGAAAGGCAGACGGGGTACTTATATGCGTCATTTCGGGCACATCCCGTCCACCGCACGGGCTGGGCTGTTCCACCGGGAGCCGGCCGCGTTCACGGCCGACTCGCCCGCGCGCACGCTCGCCGTGGCCCTGGGTGCCACGCTCTACAGCCCGGCCACCCGGCCGCGGCTCGCCGACGACGTGCGCAAACAGGCGGCGCGCGGAGTGGTCTCCATGGTGCTCTGCCTCGAGGACTCCATCAACGACGCCGACGTCGAGGCCGGGGAGGACAACCTCGTCCGCCAGTTCGCCGACCTCGCCACCCCCGTGACGGACGCCGACACCGCCCCGGACGTGCCCCTGCTCTTCATCCGGGTCCGAGAACCGCGCCAGATCACCGACCTCGTCGCCCGACTGGGCGAAACGGTTCGCCTGCTGTCCGGATTCGTACTGCCCAAGTTCACGGAGAGCCGCGGCCGCGCCTTCCTCGAAGCGCTCACCCAGGCCGAGCTGGCCTGCGGCCGGCGCCTCTTCGCCATGCCCGTCCTGGAGTCCCCCGAGCTCCTCCACCTGGAGACCCGGGCCGAGACCCTCGCCGGCATCGCCTCGATCACCGACAAGTACCGCGACCACGTCCTCGCGCTGCGCCTCGGCGTCACCGACTTCTGCTCCGCCTACGGGCTGCGCCGCTCGCCCGACATGACCGCCTACGACGTCAAGATCGTCGCCCACGTCATCGCCGACGTCGTCAACGCCTTCGGCCGCTCCGACGGCACCGGCTTCACCATCACCGGCCCCGTCTGGGAGTACTTCCGGCCCGGCGAGCGCATGTTCAAGCCCCAGCTGCGCCGCAGCCCCTTCCTGGAGGGAAGCGCCGAGGACCTGCGCACCGCACTCATCGCGCACGACCTCGACGGCCTCCTGCGCGAGATCGAACTCGACCGCGCCAACGGACTGCTCGGCAAGACCTGCATCCACCCCACCCATGTGGTGCCGGTGCACGCACTCTCCGTGGTCAGCCACGAGGAGTGGACCGACGCCCAGGACATCCTGCGGCCCGAACTGGACGGTGGCGGAGTGCTCCGCTCCGCCTACACGAACAAGATGAACGAAGTGAAGCCGCATCGCGCGTGGGCCGAACGAACCCTGCTGCGCGCCGAGGTGTTCGGCGTCGCCAAGGAGGACGTCGGCTTCGTGGATCTGCTCACCGCCGGACTTGCCGGCTGACGAAGGGACGTCGACGACGTGGTGTGGACCGGAACGTGGGTCGCGGAGCGACTTGGCGTCGAACTGATCGGCCACGAGGAGCTACCGGCCCTGTTGGGCCTCGCACTGCGTCGCAACCCCAAACGGGCGCATCTGCTGGTCTCCAGCGTGCTCGGCAAGCACGTGCCCCAGCGCCCGTCCGTGGTGTACGGCTCCGGCCTCGACCTCGGCCGGCGCGTCCGCGCCCTCCTCGGCGACGAGGAGGCCGCGCGGTCCGTCGTCCTCGGTTACGCGGAGACCGCCACCGCCCTCGGCCACGCCGTCGCCGACGGCCTCGGCCTCGCCCCGTACCTCCACTCCACCCGGCGGCCGGTGGCCGGCGTCGCCCGCGCGGGGGGCTTCGAAGAGTCCCACTCGCACGCCACCTCGCACCTGCTGCTGCCCGAGGACCCGAAGCTGCTGGCGGGCGACGGGACGCTGGTCCTCGTCGACGACGAGTTCTCCACCGGCAACACCGTCCTCAACACCGTCCGCGCCCTCCACGAGCGCTACCCGCGCGACCGGTACGTCGTCGTCGCCCTCGTCGACATGCGCTCCCCCTCCGACCTGGGCCGTCTGGACGCCTTCGCCGCGGAGATCGGCGCCCGCGTCGACCTGGTCTCCGGCGCGGCGGGAACGGTACGCCTCCCGGACGGCGTACTGGAGAAGGGCCAGGCCCTGGTGCGGCGGCACGAGACGCCGTACGAACCGGCAACCCGCGCCGCCGCGGGAGCCGCCGTGCGCATCGACCTCGGCTGGCCCGAAGGCGTACCCGACGGCGGACGCCACGGCTTCACCCCGGCCCACCGCGCCGCCCTGGAGACGGCGCTGCCGACGATGGCACGCAGGATCGCGGAGGCGGTGGGGGGTGCGGAGGCGGCCACGACCACGGGGGCGCTCGCCGCCATGGAGACGCTCGCCGCCACGGGGGCGCCGACCGCGGCAGAGCCGCTTGCCACTACGGAGGCCCCCGCGGCCACCCACGGGCCCGCGGCCACCGACGCGCCCGCGCCCACCGACGGGGCGGCCACCGACGGGCCCGCGGCCACCGACGCGCCCCCAACAGGCGACGCGCCCCCAGCGGCCGCCCCCACTCCCCCCGGCCCGCCGCCCGCAGGGCCCCGCGTGCTCGTGCTCGGCTTCGAGGAGCTGATGTACGCGCCCCTCCGTCTCGGCACCGCCCTGGAGGACGCCGGTCACGACGTCCGGTACTCCACCACCACCCGCTCGCCCGTACTCGCCGTGGACGACCCCGGCTACGCGATACGCACCCGCATAGTGTTCCCCGCCCACGACGACCCCGCCGACGGCCCAGGCGAGCGCTACGCCTACAACGTGGCGGGCGCGGGCTTCGACGCCGTCGTCGTGGTCGTCGACTCCACCGCCGACACCCCGGCCCTGCACGCCCCGGACGGCCTCCTCGCCCAGCTCGCCGCGCACATCCCGCGCGTCGTGCTCGCCGTCGTCCCCTCGTACGAGCCGTCCACGCCGCACGCGACGTCCACGCCGTACGCCCCCCAGGTCTCCGACGCCGAAGACCACGAAGACTCCGAAGCTCCCGAAAGGAGCTCCATGCTGCCCGAGCCCCTCCGCGGCCCCGCCTTCTCCTCGTACGCCCCCGAGGAGGTCGGCTGGCTGCTCCAGGACCTCTCGGACGTCGAGCTGGAGGCGCCCACCGAGGAACGCGAGGAAGCCATCCAGAGCGGCGGCGCGCACTACGCCGAGTCGCTCCCGGTCGAGTACCAGCCCAACGCCCGCTACCAGGAGCTCTTCCGCAGCGCCCTGGAGAGCTCCGCCGCCCGCATCGCCCGCGCCGTAGGCACCGTCACGGAGACCGTCCTCGCCGAGCGGCCCGGCCGCAACCCGGTGCTCGTCTCGCTGGCGCGGGCCGGCACCCCCGTCGGCGTCCTGATGCGTCGTTGGGCGGCCGCCCGCCACGGCCTCGACCTGCCCCACTACGCCGTTTCCATCGTGCGCGGCCGCGGCATCGACGCCAACGCGCTGCGCTGGCTCGCCGCCCACCACGACCCGGCCGACGTCGTGTTCGTCGACGGCTGGACCGGCAAGGGCGCCATCACCCGCGAACTCGCCGAGGCGATCAGCGTGTTCGAGGAGACCGAGGGCATCACGGGCTTCGACCCGGAGATCGCGGTCCTCGCCGATCCGGGCTCCTGTGTCCGCACGTACGGCACCCGCGAGGACTTCCTCATCCCGTCCGCGTGCCTCAACTCCACGGTGTCCGGCCTGATATCGCGCACGGTCCTCCGCGCCGACCTCGTCGGACCCGACGACTTCCACGGCGGCAAGTTCTACCGCGAACTGGCCGACGCCGACGTCTCGAACGACTTCCTGGACGCCGTCGCCGCCCGCTTCGACGAGGTCACCGGAACCGTCGACATCGACGTCAAGGAACTCCTGGCCACCGACCGCACGCCCACCTGGGAGGGCTGGGCCGCGGTGGAGCGGATCAGCGAGGAGTACGGCATCCACGACGTCAACCTGGTCAAGCCGGGCGTCGGCGAGACGACCCGGGTCCTGCTCCGCCGCGTCCCCTGGAAGATCCTCGCCAAGCGGGGCGCGGACGCCGACCTCGCACACATCCGCCTGCTCGCCGAACAGCGCGGGGTGCCGGTCGAGGAGGTCGACGACCTGCCGTACAGCTGCGTGGGCCTGATACACCCTCAGTACACGAAGGGTGCGACGGGCGCGGACGGCAAGGCGGTGGTGTCCCAGTGAGTACGACACAGAGCACCGCAGAGAATACGACGCACAGCACGACACACAGCCCGACGCAAAGGCCGGCAGAAGGCCCGCTCCAGGGCGCACCCCCGACCGCGGCATCGAGCACGCCCCAGGGAACTCCCCAGGGCACGCCGCGGAACGCGACGCGCGGCACGACGATGGTCGCGAGCGACCTCGACCGGACCCTCATCTACTCCTCCGCGGCGCTCGCCCTCGGCATGCCCGACGCCGAGGCGCCCCGGCTGCTCTGCGTCGAGGTCCACGAGGCGAGACCGCTGTCCTACATGACGGAGGACGCGGCCGAACTCCTCGCCCGGCTGTCCGAAGAGGCCGTCTTCGTCCCGACCACCACGCGGACGCGCAAGCAGTACCAGCGCATCCAACTCCCCGGTAGCGCGCCGAAGTACGCGATCTGCGCGAACGGCGGGCACATCCTCGTCGACGGCGTCACCGACGAGGACTGGCACGAGTCCGTCCTGCGCCGGCTCGCCGACGAGTGCGCGCCGCTCTCCGAGATCCGCGCCTACCTCACGGCCACGACGGACCTGTCCTGGGTGCGCAAGCACCGCGTCGCCGAGGACCTGTTCGCCTACCTCGTCGTCGAGCGGGAACGGCTCCCCGCGGACTGGCTGGGGCGCTTCGGCGCCTGGGCGGGGGAGCGCGGCTGGACGGTCTCGCTCCAGGGCCGCAAGGTGTACGCCGTACCCAAGCCGCTCACCAAGGGCGCGGCCGTCCGCGAGGTCGCCCGCCGCACCGGCGCCACGCTCACCCTGGCCGCGGGCGACTCCCTCCTCGACGCCGACCTGCTGCTCGCCGCGGACCGGGCATGGCGCCCCGGCCACGGCGAACTGGCCGACAGCGACTGGACGGCCCCGCACCTCCACGTCCTCGCGGAGCGCGGGGTCGCGGCGGGGGAGGAGATCCTGCGCCGCTTCCGGGCGGCCGCCGCCGTGTAGAGCTCGCGGTGGACGTTCGCGGTGGGTCAGCCGCAGCAGCCCCCACCGCAGCAGCCGCCCCCGCCGCCGCTCGGCGCGGGGGCGGCGGAACCGCCGACGGCCACGGCCGAGAGCAGCTTCACGGTGTCGTCGTGCCCGGCGGGGCAGGAGGCGGGATCGGAGGACTCGGCCATGGGACGGCTGAGCTCGAAGGTGTCGCCGCAGGTGCGGCAGCGGAATTCGTAACGAGGCATGGGCCCAGGCTAGAGCCTGTGACCCCGCACGGGCAGGCCCGCCTCCGCCTTGTCCCCGGCCGGCGGTACGTCCCCGAACCCCGGCCCTGTCCCGGTGGTACTTCCCCGAACCTCCGCGCCCGGTCCCGTCCCGGTGGTACCTCCCCGAACCCCGATTCCCGGCCTCGTCCCGGCGGTCAGTGACCGGCGGCGCCCCGCTCCTCCCGGATCTGCCCCACGACATGGGCCGCCATGCCCCGTACGCCCTCCAGTTCGGTGAGGAAGTGCCAGTAGTCCGGGTGCCGGCCCTCCAGGGTGTCGACCGCGCGGCCGAGCCGGGCGACGGCCTCGTCGAGGGGCCGGGCGTGACGCGGGTCGGGGGTGCTCCGCCCGTCCATCGCGAGCCGCTGGGCGTCCCGTACGGCGAACCGGGTGCGGTCGATCTCCGCCCTCGGGTCCTTCGCGACGGCGTCGAGCAGACGCAGCCGGTCCCCGGCGGCGGAGACGGCCTCGTCGGTGGAGTCGAGCAGCGCGCGGACGGTCGAGAGCATCGAGGCGGCGTCGGGCCAGCGCTGCTCGGCGCGTGCCCTACCGGCCTCGGCGAGCCGGTCCTCGGCCTGACGGAGCGTGTCGGCGGCCTGTTCCGGTACGTGCTGGAGATCCTGCCAACAAGGCGCGGTGAACCGCCGCCGCAGCTCCGAGAGGACCGGCTCGACGCCCCCGGCGCGGGTGGTCAGGGCTTCGGTGCGGGTACGGAGGGAGACGAGGCGCCGGTCGATCTCGGCGGCCCGCTCGGGCAGGCGCTCCGCCTCGGCCCGTACGGCTTCGGCGTCACGCAGGACCCGGTCGGCGCGCTGGAGGGTCTCGGGGACGCCGTGCCGGCCGGCGCCTTCGTTGAGCCGGGTCAGGTCGGGTCCGAGGGCGGCGAGCCGGGCGGCCAGGTCGTCGGCGCGCAGCCCCCTCTCGCGTACGGAGTCGAGGGCGCCGCTCGCGCCGCGCAGGGCCTGCCGGGCGCGCTCGACGGCGGGGGCGAGGCGGGCGAGCTGTGTCTCGGCGCGGTCGAGCAGCGGCCCGAGCCCCTGCTCGAACCGGTCGAGCTCGCCCTTGACCCGGTCGAGCTCCTCCTTGGCGCGGGTCAGCTCGGCACGGGCCCGCCCGGCGGTCGCCGCGTCGAGCTCGTCGCGGTCGAGGTCGTGGGCGTCGACGGCGCCGATGTAGAGGTGGCTGACCTCGTCGATACGTCGCCCGAGGGCGTCGAAGCCCTCGACGGCACGGCGCGCGTCGGGGGAGCTGTCGACGGCGGTGATGGTCTCGACGGAGATCCGCAGCCCGCGCTGGGCGGTGTCGAGCTCGTAGAAGGCGGAGGCGGCGGCGTCCTTGGCGGCCTGCGCCTCGGCCCGCTGACTCTCCCCCCGCCCACCGAACCAGCGCCGGGTCCCTCCACCGGCGAAGGCGTACGGCACCAGCGCGGCGGCGAGCAGGGGCAGGGCGAAAGCAAGCGGAAGCACCCTGGCGGACCCGACTGCGGAAGCGGCGACCGAGCCCTCCGCGGTCGAGATCCCGGACGCCGTACGCGCCCGGGACTCCCGCCCCGTACGCGCCTCTCCCCGGCTCGGCGCATCACGACGCCGAACGCCGCTCGCCCCCCTCGCGTCGCTCGCCGCCACGTACCTCTCCCGTGCTGTGTCCGCCGTGCCCGGTCCGGTCCATTCTCCCACCTGGTAGGGACGCACACACGAGCCGATCAGTTCGCGACGACGCCGAGGTCGCCCCGGCGCCGAGGGCCGCCACCGACGCCGGAGGTCCCGGAACCGGCCCACACCCCACTACCCCGCGTAACACCCCGTCGACCATCCGCACCCACGGCCGCAGGCGCACCCGACCCGGGGTATCCGTTTGCGGCACGACCCCGTGCGCCATGTAGGCTGATGCCTCTTCCACGGGTGCGTAGCTCAGGGGTAGAGCGCTGCTCTTACAAAGCAGATGTCGGCGGTTCGAAACCGTCCGCGCCCACCAGGAGAAGTAGCAGGTGAAAGCCTGTCGCGGCCCCTCAGTCGAATCGGCTGGGGGGCCGTTGCGCGTTCGAATGCCGCCTGGATGCCGTATCCCCGCACAGAGCTGGACCTGACGGATCGGGCGGTCCGTCCGTACTTTCAGCCGCCGGGTAGTTGGCCCGATATGTCATCGACGCTGTCGAGGGAACGCCCGGAGACTGAGGTTGTTCGCCGACCGCTGCGACAGGTTCGACTTCAGGGAGACCGCATGCGCACCCACCTTGCCGCCGCTCTCGGCGCCGTTGCACTGACGACGAGCATGCTCGTGGGCGCGTCGCCGGCCGCCGGTGTCGGCGGCTCCGCCTATCCGACCAGTGCGTTCGAGGTCGTCGTCGGGAACACGTACACGAAGGGAATCATCACCTGGTACAACCGGTCGGTCCACGTGGCCGGGGAGCACAAGTCGGTCGACCCGGCGAGCTGCCGGGGGACCACGGCCTACACCCTCGACTCGGCGGACAGGCAACTGGGCAAGAACGTCAGCCCCTACTTGGTGTGCGGTCTCAGCCGCACCTTCAGCTTCGATGTGCCCGCGGACGTGCCCGGTGGAGCCGCGGTCGTGCGGGTCTGCCTCGACGACGGAGTGAAGGCCCTGGAGTGCAGTCGCCACGGACGCTGATCCCGGTCCCGGCCCCGCCCGCCTGCCCAACCTCCGTAGGTCTCGGGCGTGACAGCGGGAACCGTTCCTCCGGATCCTGCGTGACGTCTTGAGGGTGCGGTCGGCTGGTGGAGGGGATCTGATGAGAACGCGGACGATGATGAGCGCGGCGGTGTCGGCCTGCGTGGTGCTGATGGCGTGTGGGTGCGGGCCGGAGAAGGCGAAGGAAGACGCGGCTCCGAAACCCTCGCAGCCGTCCGCGTCCCCGTCGGCGAAAGAGCCGTCGGCCGCACCGTCTCCGTCGGCCGCCACCGGGAAGCCGTCGGCCGCCACCGAGAAGCCGTCGGCCGTCCCTACCGGCGATCAGCCCGCGCCCAGGACGAAGGAGCGCGCGATCCAACGGTACGAGCAGTACCTTCACGGCCTTGGGCGTGAGGACATCGGCACGGTCTGCGAAGTGGCCGGGCCGGGTGCGAAGAAGGCGGAGGAGCAGGGGTTCGGTCCCTGCACGTCGACGTACGTCATCGTGTTCCAGATGGTCTCCCCCGAGCAGAAGAAGGCACTGCGAACCGCGACGGTCGATCCGCGGCGCGTCGTCGTGCGCTCCCTCGACAGGATCGAGATGCCGCTCGAAGCGGTCAGGTCCTCCGCCACCTTCACCGAGAGCGACCTCGGAAGCTACACCCTGGAGTACCTCAAGGACGACTACTACATCACCGACGGGCAGTGACCTGCCGTACGCGAAGGTCCGGGCGGCTGCGCCGGCGTGTTGACGGGGAATCAGGATTGCGGATGTACTCCCCCCATGGTTGAGGTGGGGGGCACGCCCGACGTCGGGGCGCGCGGTGGGGAGATGACGCCGCAGCGGTACATCGAGACGAGGCTCTCGCAGTACCGGGAGTGGTACGACGCCAAGGCGACCCGGATGAAGGCGATGCATCTGCGGATGCGGACCGTGTCCGTCGTCGGTGCGGCGCTCGTGCCGGTGTTCGTGAATCTCGATCTGGCCTTCGCCCGGGTCACCGCCACGGTCCTGAGCGTGATCGTCGTCGCCGCCGTGTCGCTGGAGAGCGTCTACCGGTACCGGGAGCAGTGGAAGAACTACCGGTCGACCGAGCAGCTGCTCGGGCACGAGCGGGTCTACTTCGAGGCCAGGGTGGGGCCGTACCACGGCGTGTCGAAGCGTGACGCGTTCTCGACGCTGGTCGCCCGGGTCGAGAGGGCCATCGCCAACGAGAACTCCGCGACCCTGAACGTGATGACCCTCGGCGGGCAGGTCGGCGCCGACGTGCAGCAGCACGGGATCCCGTCTCCCCGGGTCTCGCCGGAGGCCGTCCCCGACTAGGGGCCCCAGGGGCTTTCCCGGGGCCCCTGGCGCGTCAGGTGCGGTGCGGGGTCAGCACCACGTGTAGTCGACCCGCGTCGAGTTGTACGAGCAGACGTCGATCCGCGTGCCGTTCGCCTTCTTCAGCGTCGCCGTGTCGCGGTCGTTGTTCCAGACGTACGCGCCGCGGTTCTGGTAGACGTTCGCGGCGGTGTTCGTGCCGCGGCCCGTGCGGACCGTCACGATCTTGCCCTTGCCGAGCGTGAAGTTGCCGAAGGTGTACTTGTGGTTGGCCGCGTCCGTGAGCGTCCAGCCGCGCAGGTTGACCGCCGCGCCGGTCGTGTTGCGTATCTGCACGTACTCGGCGTTGAGGCTCGTGTTCGAGCGGCGGTCCGTGCCGGGGCTGTCGTAGTAGATCTTGTACAGGTGCACCGAGCCGGCGGCCTGCACCTGCGTGGGCAGCAGCAGGATGCCGGAGGCGGCGGCCGCGGTCACGGCCCCGAACGTGCGTGCGCGAAGCATGAATGTCCCTCAGTTTCTGCCGGACGCCCGCCGATGGGCCCCGACGAGCACACAGAAACGCACGCCCTTCACTTCTTCTGCACGGAATCCGCAGGGTTGGCGGAGAGGTTATTTAGGATTGTCTTATGTTCGACGAGCCCTTGTGTCTCACCGTCCTCGGTTCCGCCACGCCTTACGCCCGGCCCGGCAACGCCTGCTCCGGACTGCTCGTCGAAGGCGGCGGCGTCCGCGTCTGGGTCGACGCCGGCAGCGGGACCCTCGCCGAGCTCCAGCGGTACGTCGCCCTGGGCGCCGTCGACGCCGTGTGGATCTCCCATCTGCACGCCGACCACTCCGCCGACCTCCTCACCGCCTTCTACGCCCTGCTGTACGCGGACCTCGACCTGCAACTGCCGGTTCCCCTGTTCGGTCCGGCCGGAACCGCCGACCGGCTCGCCGCGTTCCTCACCAACGGACCCGACCGCAGCCCCGTGGAGCGCGCCTTCGCCGTGGAGGAGCTGTACGACGGGCATGTCGTACGGATCGGAGGGCTCACCCTGCGGTCCCGGGCCGTCACCCACGGGCCGCCGGCCTTCGCACTGCGCGTGGAGGACGGGGCCGGGCGCTCGCTCACCTACTCCGGGGACTGCGAACCCTGCCCCTCCCTCGACGAACTGGCCCGTGACTGCGACCTGTTCGTGTGCGAGGCGGACGGCGGGACACCCGGCCACCACTCCGCCGAGCAGGCCGGCCGGACTGCGGCCCGCGCCGGCGCCGGCAGCCTCGTCGTGACCCACGTCGGGTCGGGGCTCCGACCGGAGGAAGCCGTCGCGCGGGCCGCGACCGAGTTCCCCGGGGAGGTCGCCCACGCCGATCCGGGGCGCCGGTTCGAGGTCACGCGTCGAAGTCGTACTCCAGGACGTACGACGACGAGTCCAACGTCATCTCGTTGAGCTCCACGGCCGTCCCCTCCGCCGTGAACGCCGTACGCCCGATGAGCACCACCGGCGTCCCGAACTCCAGGGCCAGCCGCTCCGACTCCTCCGCCGTCGGCATCCGGCAGCGGATCTCCTCACGGAACCGCACCGGCCGGTGGCCCAGCTCGGCGAGCCGCGCATAGGTCCCGCCCGGCCCCGTGTCCGGCTCGGTGATCGGCGTCCCCCGCACCAGCTCGGCGGAGAGGTACGAGACGGAGAGCAGCACCGGCTTGGAGTCCAGGACGAAACGGCGGCTGCGGACACAGACGGGAGCACCGGGCGACAGGTTCAGCGCCCCCGCGACCCGCGCGCCGGCCTCCGTCTCGCCCACCTCGATCCGGTCGACGACCAGGTCCCGGTCCTCCACGTCCGCCGACCAGACCGAACGCCCGTTGCCCCACCGCTCGCCGGACAGCCGGGGGATGCCCCGGCGGCGCAGCGGCCGGAAGACGCGGACGAAGACCCCGGCGCCCTTCCGGGCCTCGGCGAGGCCCTCGCCGCGCAGCACGGAGAGTGCCTGGCGCGCGGTCATCCGGGCCACCGCGTACGTCGCCATGAGGTCGTTCTCGCCGGGGAGCCGCTGGCCCGGCGCGAAGGCGCCCGACTCGATCGCTGTCCTCAACTCGTCGGCGATGCGCTGGTACTTGGGGCGGCGAACGCTGTCCTGGTCAGTCACGGGTGGACCACTCCCTTCATCTGCGGGACACCCTACGGCGCACCCCGAGGCCGAAGAGCACACGTGTACGCCGCCCCGCCCGGTCGATCCATCCATCGGGGGGCATCTCTAGAGATACGTTGACAGGGCCGGTGCGCCGGGCTTCTCTGGGTGTCCCCATGCTTCAGGGACCGGGACGGAGGGGACACGTGCAGCCACTGCCCGAGGTCGGCGACCTCGTCCGCGACACCGCCACCGGACGGGTCGGGTTCTACGTCGAGAGCGTCTCCGGGCGCTTTCTGATCCGGGCCGTCCACGGCGGCGGCGAGTGGGATGCCGCGCCCGCCGACGTCCAGCCCGCCACGCCCCTGCGCGAGCTGCGGGCTCGCGCCGCCGAGATCAACGCGCGTAGCCGACGCGGCCTCGGGGCCTGAGCCACTCGCCGACGGGTCGTCCGGTCGCCGGGGTGTGGGGCTGGGGTCTGAAGGGCTGGCTTGGTCGGCGGGGTGTGGCGCTGGGGTCTGAGGGGTTGGCTTGGTCGGCCGGGGCCCCTCGGCTCGGAGGGGCTTGGTCGGCGGGGTGCGCCCCGGGCCCTGAGAGGCTTGGTCGGCCGGGGCGGGCCGGGGGCTCGGCGCGGTTGTCAGTGGCGCGCGCCACACTGGAGGCATGTGCCGCAGCATCAAGACTCTCCGACCGCCCGTGCTGCCCGAGGAGGCGACCGAGGACGACATCCGCGCCGCCGCCCTGCAGTACGTCCGCAAGGTCTCCGGGTTCCGCGCCCCCGCCGCCCACAACCGCGAGGTCTTCGAGCGGGCCGTGGACGAGATCGCCGACGCGACCGCGAGACTCCTCGACAACCTGGAGGTGCGCGGTGCGCACCCAGGCGTCAGGAGGCAGGAGCGGGAGCCGCAGCCGGACGCCGTATGAGATAGGCGGCGAGGCCGCCCGCCAGGAAGAGCGCTAGGGTCGACACTCCCGCGCTGAACCAGGTCGCGCCCAGCCACTGACCGCCGAGCCAGCCCAGCCCCACGCTGTACGAGGCCCAGGTCACGCCCGCGAGCGCCGACCACGGCAGGAACTCCTCCACCCGTCGCTTCGCCGCGCCCGCGCCGAGCGAGACCACGGACCGGCCCGCCGGGGCGAAGCGCGCGAGGACGACGAGCGGGCCGCCGCCTCGCGTCAGCGCGGTGCCGAGACGTTCCTGCGCGAGGGACAGACGCCTGGACCGGGCGATCGCCCGGTCCAGCCTGGCGCCGCCCCGCCTCGCCAGCCGGTACGCGAGGAAGTCGCCGAGGACCGAGGCCGTGGCGGCGCAGAGGAGCAGGGGGAGCAGTGACGGTACGTCGGGGGTGGCGGCGGTCGCCGTCGCGGCCGCCGTGGCGGCGGTGATCACGAGGAAGCCGCTCGGCAGCACGGGCAGGAAGACGTCGAGCAGGATCGACGTCGCCACCACCGGGTAGATCCATGGGCCGGCGGTGAGCGACCGCAGCGATCCCAGGCTGTCGAGCAGATTCACAGGGGCAGAGCCTACGCGGGGGCCACGGACCGCCCGCCGGGCGGGTGCCGGGGGTCGGGTGCGGGGGTGGACGCCGGGTCTCTGCGCTGGTGGACGCCGGGTCTCTGCGGGGGTGGGCGCCGCCTCGAGACGGGGTGGGTTGAGGGAGTCCGGTCGGTGCGGCGTACCCGTACGGCGAGGCTCAGGCCGTGACCCGCACGCCTCGGGCCTCGTGGGCCTCCCGGGCCCCGTGGTCCTCCCGGGCCCCGTGGGTCTCGTGGTCCTCGTGAGCCCTGTGGTCCCCGTCCGTCCTCCGCGTGGCCGTGCCGGTGCCGCCGCGGGTCCCGAAGAGCCGGTCGACGGCGAGCGCGCCCGGGCCCGTGAAGACGAGCAGCGCGAAGGACCAGCAGAACAGGGCCGGGGTCTCGCCGCCGTTCTGCATCGGGAAGAGGGACTCCGGCTGGTGGACCGTGAAGTACGCGTACGCCATCGAGCCCGAGGCGAGGAACGCGGCGCTCCGGGTGCCGAGGCCCGCCAGCACCAGGCCGCCGGCGAGGAGCTGGATGACGGCCGCGTACCAGCCCGGCCAGGTGCCGGCCGGGACGGTGCTGCCGCCGAGGACGCCGAAGAGCGAGGCGGCGCCGTGGCAGGCGAAGAGCAGGCCGACGACGACGCGGAAGAGGCCGAGGGCGTACGGCTGCGCCTGGCCGAGGCGGCCGGCGAGGCCGCTCGCGCCGCTCCGGAGGGTCGGGTCGGTGTTCATGGGGGACTCCTTCGGCCGGTGGGGACGGAAACCGATGACCTTAGGTTAGGCAGCCCTCACCAGTACTTGCAAGTTCAACATTCGCCTCGCCGGGGAGTGGAGGCGAGGCGCACTCCCCGGCGGGCGATGCTGACGAGACCTCAGGAGCGCAGCTTTCAGCAGCCGTTCAGTACGGACTGGAGGGCGCTCTTCTCGGCGGAATCGATGCTGAGGTTCCAGTGGTGCTTCACGTGCACCCAGGCGCGCGCGTACGTGCAGCGGTAGGCGGTCCTGGAGGGCAGCCACTCCGCCGGGTCGAGGTCGCCCTTCGCCTGGTTGACGTTGTCCGTCACGGCTATGAGCTGCGGCCGGGTCAGGTCGTTCGCGAAGGCCTGGCGCTGCGAGGTCGTCCAGGAGCTGGCGCCCGAGCGCCAGGCCTCGGAGAGGGCGACGACGTGGTCGATGTCCAGGTCGGAGGCGACGGTCCAGGTGGCGCCGTCGTACTCCGAGTACCAACGGCCGCTGACGGAGGCGCAGCCGGAGTCCGTGACGACGTTCACGCCGTCGCGCTTGAGGACGGTCTCGCGGGTGTTGCAGGCGCCGGACTGGGTGATCCAGTGCGGGAACAGATCCCGGCTGTAGCCGGAGGAGGAACCTTCCGCCTTCACGGTGAGGGTCGCCAGATAGGTGCGGGCGGTGGCGGCGCTCACGGGGGTGGGCATGGCCGCCTGGGCGGCCGGGGCGGCGGCGAGGAGGCCGGTGACGGTGAGGGCGGCGGAGGCGGCGAGGACCGTGAGTCGACGCGCGTAGATCTTGGCGACGGACATGTGAACTCCCTTGAGGTGGGGGGACCTTGGCTGGGCCGTCCCCGCGGGTGCCGGGCGTCGGCCCGGTCATCGTGGTGGCGCGAGGTGTCGACGGGGGGTGCGCCAGGTAACAGAGTGGCGACATGGACACGTCATATCAAGGGGTGGGAGGTGTCTGATGGAGCGCCAGATTCCGCGGGTGCCGCGTGGTTCGCCGTACGCGACGAGACCCCGGGCCGTTCCCGGCCCGGGGTCTCGTCGTGCGCTGTCGTGTGCTCGTCGCGTTCGTCGTGCGCTGGTCGTGCGCTCGTCGCGTGCTGGGTGGGGTCTCGTCGGGTGTACGTCGGGTACGAAGTGCGGTCCCGCCGTGCGGGAGTGAGGTCCTACGGAAGGACGGTCAGGAGAATCGATCCGTCGGCCGTCGACTCGACCCGCAGACGGGTGAGGTCGGCAACGTGCACATCGGGCGCGAGGGCCGCCGCGCGCGGGCCCACGCCCACGATCCGCATGCCGGCCGCGCGGCCGGCCCGGATGCCGGCCTCCGAGTCCTCGAAGACGATGCAGTCCGCGGGAGCGAACCCCAGCTCCGCCGCGCCCTTGAGGAAGCCCTCCGGGTCCGGCTTGCTCGCCCCGACCTGCTCCGCGGTCACCCGGGTCTCCGGCATCGGCAGCGCCGCGGCCGTCATCCGGGCCCGCGCGAGGGGCTCGGTCGCCGAGGTCACCAGGGCGTGCGGCAACTCCGCGAGCGCGGCCAGGAAGGCGGGAGCGCCGGGGACGGGTACGACGCCGTCGAGGTCGGCGGTCTCCTCGGCGAGCATGACCCGGTTGTCGGCGTAGTTCTCCTCCATGGGCCGGTCCGGGAGGAGGACGGCCATCGTCGCGTACCCCTGGCGACCGTGGACCACCTGGAGCACGGTGTCCGCGTCGAGGCCCTGCCGCTGCGCCCAGCGCCGCCAGCAGCGCTCGACGACGGCGTCCGAGTTGACGAGGGTGCCGTCCATGTCGAGGAGGAGGGCGCGGGCGGTGAGCGTTGCCGGGGTGGTGGCAGCCATCGGGTCTCCAGGGAGGGTGGCGCGGAGAACGAAGCGGTCCCGCCCACCGGTCAGGGTATGCGGGCGGGGCCACTTTGTTCTTCTACGATACAAAACCGAGGGCGGTCTTGGCCAGCCGGTCCGCACAACGGGACCCGCCCCCTCCCGCCCCCCGCCTCGCGTACCGTCCGCCTTCAGCCTCAGCCTCAGCCTCAGCCCCCGCCTCACGCCTCAGACGTGGGGGGTGCTCTGCTCCAGGAACCGGCGCGTGTCGGGGCCGTACACGCCCTCAGGGTCGCTCGTGACGTGTACCCAGACCTGGTAGATGGCCACCGCCTCCCAGATGTCCTGGTCGTACTTCCCGTCGATGCGGCCCCGGTAGATCGACACGGCGGCCAGGCGCCGCTGCAACTCCTTCACCTCCTGCCCGGTGGAGCCGACGCTCAGGGTCGTCACCTCCTCCTCGTCCTCCTTCGGGGGCTCCGTCGGAGGCGCCGTCGTGACCGGTGCCGTCGTCGGCGGCGCGGTCGTCGGTACCGACGGGGCAGGGGACGCCGGCGGGGCCCCGGCGCCCGTCGTGTCCGCCGAGGCGCTGGGCGTCGCGCTGGTGCCGCTCGCGGAGGGGGTGGGCGTCGGCGACGCGGACGTCCGGCGGGGGGTGGGGGAGGACGAGGTCGGTTCCGGGCTCGCGGAGGAGGAGGACGGAGTCGGAGAGGGGGCCTCGGACACGGCGAGGTTCAGGGACGCGCTCGTGGTCACCTCGGGTACGGCCGCCCGGTTCTCGGCCTCGGCCCCGCCGCCGAGCACGGCCGCCGCCAGGGCCGCCGTGCCCGCCACGGCGGCGGCGGCCATCACCGCGACCGCCATGCCCCGCCTGCGCCCCCGGCCCTTGCCCTGCTCCTGGCCGAGTGGTGGTGGCACGTCGCCGACGCCCCGCAGCAGCAGCATGGTCTCGGAGGGGTCGCCGTCGGGACGGTGATCGCCGTACGGCCCCGCCGCGTACGCCTCTCCCGAAGGCGCCCCCGCCGGGTACGTCTCTCCGGCGTGCGCCTCTCCCGCGTACGCGCCCCCCGCGTACGTCTCTCCCGTATACATCCCCGCCGCGTCCTCCTGGGACTGCAGCGTCACGTACGGCCTGATCCGTAGCGGATCGAAGTCCTCGGCAGCCGCCAGTTCCGCCTGGGCGCAGGCGCAGCCAGGTCTTTGTACACCGCATTCAGGACAGATCTGTCCGGTCATGATGGGTCCCCTCCCCGAGACAACTGCGAGCGATTATGCAGCCCGTCCCCTCCCCGTGGGCGAACAGCCGTGCCCCTCCGGAGGCCATAACCGGACATTCGGACCAGGATGGAGAGGTCGTCCCATGGGCCGTCCGGCGGGACGCCCGACGAGACGCCCGAGGAGACGCCCATGGCCCAGGAGACACGTCCCTCCCAGCTCGGCGGCGCCCCCGCCCCCGGGGAGGGGCAGAACCACCGCACCGTCCTCGTCGCCATCGGCGCGCTCCTGCTCGGCATGCTGCTCGCCGCGCTCGACCAGACCATCGTCTCGACCGCGCTGCCCACCATCGTCAGCGAACTCGGCGGCATGGAGCACCTCTCCTGGGTGGTCACCGCCTACATGCTGGCGTCCACGGCCGCGACCCCCCTCTGGGGCAAGCTCGGCGACCAGTACGGGCGCAAGAAGCTCTTCCAGGCCGCCATCGTCCTCTTCCTCATCGGCTCCGCCCTCTGCGGCATCGCCCAGAACATGCCACAGCTCATCGCCTTCCGCGCCGTCCAGGGCTTCGGCGGCGGCGGCCTCATGGTGCTGTCGATGGCGATCGTCGGCGACCTCGTGTCCCCCCGGGAGCGCGGCAGGTACCAGGGCCTCTTCGGCGCCGTCTTCGGCGCCACCAGCGTCCTCGGACCACTGCTCGGCGGCCTCTTCACCGAGCACCTCTCCTGGCGCTGGGTCTTCTACATCAACCTGCCGATCGGGATCGTCGCCCTCTTCGTGATCGCCGCCGTACTGCACATCCCGAAGCGCCCCACGCGGCACACCATCGACTACCTCGGCACCCTCCTCATCGCCTCCGTCGCCACCTGCCTGGTCCTCGTGGCCTCCCTCGGCGGCACCACATGGGCGTGGGGATCGGCGCAGATCATCGGCCTCGCCGCCCTGGGAGCCGTACTCCTCGTCTGGTTCGTCCGGGTCGAACGGCGGGCGGCCGAGCCCGTCCTCCCCCTCAAGCTGTTCAGGATCCGGACCTTCACCCTGGTCTCGGTCATCAGCTTCGTCGTCGGCTTCGCGATGTTCGGCGCCATGACCTATCTGCCGACCTTCCTCCAGGTCGTGCAGGGCGTCACCCCGACCATGTCCGGCGTCCACATGCTGCCGATGGTCGCCGGCATGCTGATCACCTCGACCGCCTCCGGCCAGATCGTCTCCCGCACGGGCCGCTGGAAGGTCTTCCCCATCACCGGCACCGCCCTCACCGGCCTCGGGCTGCTCCTGCTCAACGAACTCACGGAGACCAGCTCCACCTGGGAGATGAGCGTCTACTTCTTCGTCTTCGGCGCCGGACTCGGCCTCGTCATGCAGGTCCTCGTCCTGGTCGTGCAGAACGCCGTCTCGTACGACGACCTCGGCGTCGCCACCTCCGGAGCCACCTTCTTCCGCTCCATCGGAGCGTCCTTCGGCGTCGCCGTCTTCGGCACGATCTTCACCAGCCGGCTCACCCGCAAACTCGACGACGTGTTCGCCGGAGCCGCAGCCTCCGGCCAGGAGCTGCCACCCGGCGTCGGCCCCGACCGGATCGCCGCCGACCCGCGCACCCTCACCGAACTGCCGGCCGAGCTGCGCCCCTCCGTCCTCCACGCGTACGCCACCTCCATCACCGACGTCTTCCTGTACGCGGCGCCCGTCGTCCTGGTCGCCTTCGTCGTCGCCTGGTTCCTCAAGGAGGACAAGCTGCGGGGCTCGGTCACCGCGCCCGACACCAGCCAGACGCTCGCCTCCAACCCCGTCGAACGGTCCTCCTACGACGAGTGCGCCCGAGCCCTGTCCGTCCTCGGCTCCCGCGAGGGACGCAAGGCGATCTACGAGAAGATCACCGCCCGCGCAGGGCTCGACCTGCTGCCCGCCGCGAGCTGGCTGCTGCTCCGGGTCCGCCGGCACGGAACCGTCGAACCCGCCCGGCTCGCCGAAACCGTGCCCGTGCCGCTGCGGGCGATCACGGAGGCGTCCAGGCAGGTGGAGGAACGGCGTCTGGTCACGCGGGAGGGGCTGCAGCTGATCCTTACCGAGGAGGGCGTGCAGGCGGCGACGAGGCTGGCCAAGGCGCGGGAGGAGTCCCTCGCCGAACTCCTCGGCGACTGGTGGGGACCGGACCGGCCCACCGACCTCGTCCAGCTGGTGGAGGAGCTGACGGCGGAACTCTGCGGCTCGGACGGGGAACGCCCCCACGAGCCGGACCCGCCCCGCGACCACCACGCCTGACGGGCGCTGCCGGAGCCTCGTCCCCCCGGCGGCACCGGACCGGGCGCCCGCCCCGCAAGGAACGGCAGACCCCACCGGCCGCACCGGCCCCACCGGCCCCGGGAAAGCGCGGGTCAGAGCTCCTTGCCGTACCAGATGTCCATGTACGGGCCCGTGCAGTACGCCGGGATCTCCGCGTACCCGTGCCGTGTGTACAGGGCGCGGGCTTCCACCAGGTCCAGGCGGGTGTTGAGGACCATCCGGCGCGCGCCGAGCGCACGGGCCGCGTCTTCGAGGCCGTCCATCAGGAGACCGGCGCCGCCCAGGCCACGGAAGGCGTGGCGCAGGAAGACCCGGGTCAGCTCGGCGCGTTCCCCGTCGAGCAGCAGCACCCCGCCGCAACCGGCGGCCTTGCCCTCGTACCGACCGACGAGGAACTGCCCGGTCGGCGGGGTGAGCAGCTCGCCCCCGTCGTTCGTCAGCCCTTCGTCTATCTCCGCTCCGGTCGCGGGGCGCTTCCAGTAGCGGCTTGCGACGTCGTCGTAGTAGTCGCGGCGCAGCGAGGTCGCATCCGGCGTGTCGACGCGCTCGGGGGAGAAGGTCCAGGTCATGCGCGCCATTGTGCGGCGCGCACGACCGACGGCGCAGCTCAGTTCTTCGGGGACGCCTGCTGGACGACCTCGAACGACCACAGGGTGGACCCGGAGGCGGCGGGCTTCGGCCGCTCGCCGCCCCCCTCGCCGCCGCCCTGGTGCGCGGCCTTCATGGAACCGTTCATCCAGGCCTGGAAGTCCTCCTCACTGCGCCACCGGGTGTACACCAGGTACTGGTCGGTGCCCTCCACGGGGCGCAGCAGCTCGAACCACTCGAATCCGTCGGACCCCTCCACGGCCCCGGCCCGCGAGGCGAACCGCTTTTCGAGCACCTCACGCTGCTCGGTCGGCACGGTCAGGACGTTGATCTTTACCACACTAGGCACATGACACCTCTCAGGAAGCACAGGCAGGGCGCTGCGCCGAGCCTTGATCACGTACGTGCAGTCTCGTACATCCGCCAGTCAAAGCGGCGTGAGGACGACTCGCAGGCATCGCCCGTGGCGCAGCGCGAACGGTGCGCCTCGCTGATCGCGTCGAAGGGGTGGAGCGAGGCGGGCCACTTCGAGGACGTGGGCAAGTCGGGATGGGACCCGAGCATCCACCGTCCGGGGTTCGAGGAGATGATGACGGCCGTGCGCGGCGGACACGTGGACGCCGTGGTCGTCTTCTCGCTGTCGCGTCTCACCCGCCGTGGTGCACTGGAAGCCATGCGGATCATCGAGGAGTTGGAGACGCACGGTGTGCGGCTGGTCAGCGTCGAGGAGCCGTACCTCGACACGTCCACCCCGGTGGGTGTCGGCATCCTCGCCATCATCGCGGGTCTGGCGCAGCAGGAGTCCGACATGAAGTCGGCCTACGTCTCCGCGACGAAGGACACGCTCCGTCGAGCAGGCAGCCATGTCTCCGGCGTCGCTCCGTACGGCTTCACGGCGGAGAGGGCGACGAGCGGCAAGCTGTCCGTCGTCCGACTCGTCCCGGACCCGGAGGAAGCCCCGCACGTCCGTGACATCGCCAAGTGGGCAGCAGAGGGAGTGTCTGCTTCGCAGATCGCAAAGCGGCTCAATGAGAACGGCGTCCCCACGAAGGCAGAGTCCTTGGGGGAGTCGGGGGCCAAGCGTCTCGCCTCGCGCCGTGCGCGCGGAGTCTCGGAGGCCGTGGAGCGGCCCGCGTGGGTGTCGTCCACCGTCCTGCGCATCCTGCGGGACCCGCGCCTCGCGGGATACGCGATCGAGTGGCAGGGACGGGTTCCGGCGAACAAGGACGCCGACGGCAACCCCGTTTCGGGCAAGACGGGGAAGCGCGTCATCCTGCGTGACGACGAAGGGCAGCCCGTCCAGTCGCACGAAGCGTTGATCTCCACGGAGGAGTGGTGGAAGCTCCAGGACGTGCTGGACGGCCGGACGCAGGTGGTCGTACGAGCGGGCCGACGCGTCCCTACCCTGCTGGCCGGACACGGACTGCTGTTCTGCGACCTCTGTGGTTCCGTGATGGTGACCGACCGGCGGGCCGGGAAGCTCTACTACAAGTGCAACCGGGCCGGGGGAGTCGTCGCGGGCCACGGCGGTCTCGTCATCGGCCAGGACGCGGCGGACAACGAGACCGCTGGGCGGGTGTGGGCGCGTCTTTTGGCCATGGACCCTGACGACCCGGAAGATCTCGAATGGTTGGCCGAGGCGTCACGGCGATTCGCTCGCCAACAGGACACTTCACAGCGAGACGCAGAATGCCTGGCAGCGCGAGCTGAGTTGGAGCACGTACGGGAGTCCCGCCGCATCCTTCATGTGGACCGGATTGCCGGCGTCTACGGTGACGAGTCCGGTGCGCAGATGTTCAGAGGGGCCATGGCGCGGTTGGCTGCCCATGAGGAGCGGATGGTCGAACGGTTGGCGCAGTTGGAGGCCCCCGGCGACCGAACCATCCAGATTCCCGACGAGTGGACGAGGGCGGACGGAGATCCCATCGGGGAGGGGTCGACGTGGGCGGCATGGGACGTGGAGAAGAAGCGGGAGTTCCTGGCACTCTTCGTCGACTCCGTGAGGATCGCCAAGTCCGTGGGCAGGGGCCGGAACGCGAACACGCGGGACCGTGTGATCGTGCGATGGGCTGAGACGCCAGACACTGCGGACGCCTGAGCCGCCCGGCAGACCTTGTCTCGGCCCGTTGCCGTGGACACCCGGCGGCGGGCCGCTCGGCGTTCCCCACCCCCACCGTGCTCAACCCCCTCCCACGATGTAAGGCGTGCGGAGAAGGGGGGCATGAGCCGACGGTGGAGGCCGACGGCTTCTAAGCTGGCCAACCGTGGCGGCACCCGCCCTACAGGCCGCTAGGTGAGCCGCTTGACCGTTCATCGATCCTTACGACGCTCATGGAGGGCAGGATATGACCCACAGCCCCACCGACCTCAGGGCCGACGCGGTACGGACCCTCGCCGCTCGCTGGTTGCCCTCCCTGGGGGACGGTGACTTCGTCGTCTCGCCCGCCGGGCTGTGGCTGGCGCTCGGGGCCGTCGCCTCGGGGGCGCGGGGCGCGACCGCCGACGAGTTGAGGGGGCTGCTCGGGGTCGAGGGAGAGGCGGCCGGCGAGGCCGTGACCCGTGTCGGGCGGTGGCTCCGCGGGGAGGGCGGGGTCGCGGTGGCGACCGGGGTGTGGATCACGGTGCCGGTGCTGGACGCGTTCAAGCGGGGACTGCCCGACGTGGAGTTCGGGCTGCTGCCCGGCGCGGTCCTGTTCGCGCTGCCCGACAGTGTCCTCGGGGCCACGGACGACATCTCCCTCGGTGAGATCCCGGATGCTCAGGAGGAGCTCGACGCCTGGGTGCGGGGTGCCACCGGGGGGCGGATCAAGCAGCTGCCGCTCGGACTCGACGGGTCCGAGGACCTGGTCCTGATCAACGCCCTCGCCCTGAAGGCGTCCTGGCTGACCGCCTTCCCCGGGCACCTCACCCGCGACGAGCCCTTCACCGACGGCAACGGCCGCACCACACCCGTACCGACCATGCGGCAGCGCGTTCCGGCCGGGTGGGTCTGGTACGTGGACGGGGTCACCGTCGTCGAACTGCCCTGCGCGGGAGACGGGGGTGTGCGCGTGCGGTTCGTGCTCGGCGACCCGGGGGCCGGGCCCGGCGACGTGGTGCCCGCCGCCTGGGCCGGGCCCGGTGAACGGCGGCCGCTCACCGCCGACGCGGCCGACCTGGCCCTGCCGCGCTTCACCCTCCGGACGAGGACCGACGCGAACGCCCACCTCGCCGCGCTCGGCCTCACCCGGGCGCTGCGGCCCGGGGCCGACTTCTCGGGCCTGTCCCATGCGGACGTGTTCATCGCCAAGGTCGTGCAGGAGGCGGTGGTCGAGATCGCGGAGGAGGGGGTGGAGGCGGCGGCCGTCACCCAGGTCACGATGACCCGCAGCGCCGCCCGGCCCCACCGCCCGGTGGTGGAGCCGATCGCCTTCGACCGGCCCTTCGGGGTGGTCGTCCTCGACGGTACGGGCGAGCTGCCGCTGTTCGTGGGCTGGCGGGCGAGCGGGTTGCCGGCCGACTGACGACACGTCAGCTGTCGACGCGGGCGAGCGGGCTGCCGGTCGGCTGAGGGCATGGCCCGGCGAGTGGCCGGTCAGCCGACGGCGTGGGTCGGCGGGCGAGCGAGGCTCCTCGTCAGCTGACGACGCGGGCCAGCAGCAGGCCGTCGTAGCCCTTGGCGCCGACCGTCTGGAGGGCGGTCGCGTCCAGGCGGGGTTCGCCGCCGACGAGGTCGAACAGCTCGCGGGTGCCGGTGATCGCCGGGTCGTCCGGGTGCGGGGTGACGATCGCGCCGCCGCGCACCACGTTGTCGACGATGATCACGGTGCCGGGCCGGGAGAGCTTCAGGGACCACTCCACATAGCGCGGGTTGTTCACCTTGTCGGCGTCGATGAAGACCAGGTCGAACGGGCCCGCGCCCTCCGCCTCAAGGCCCGGCAGGCTGTCGAGAGCGGCGCCCGTGCGGACCTCGACGACCGTGTCGAGGCCGGCGCGGGCGATGTTGGCGCGGGCGACGTCCGCGTGGGCGGGGTCGTACTCCAGGCTGATCAGCCGGCCGTCGGCGGGCAGGGCTCGGGCCAGCCAGATCGTGCTGTAGCCGCCGAGGGTGCCGATCTCCAGGATGTTCCGGGCGCCCTGCATCGAGGCGAGCAGATGGAGCAGCTTGCCCTGGTTGGGCGCGACGGCGATCTCGGGCAGGCCGGCCGCCGAGGACTCGGCGAGCGCGGCCGTGAGCACGTCGTCGGCGGGGGCGATGGTCTCGGCGAAGTAGGCGTCGACAGCGGTCCACTGGGGGTTCGTCATGTCTGCGAACGTACACCGGTGCCCACGGCGGGGCGGCGCCGTGCCGCGCGTACGAGCAGGAGCGCCGTGACCGCCACGAGCAGCAGGCCGCCGCCCACCGTCAGGAGCCACACGGGGATGCCGCCGCCGACGGTGAGCAGCCGGTCGGTGTACTCGACCCGGCGGTACGGGGTGTCGGCGACGACCCGCAGACGGTGGTCGTCGTCGATCCGGCCCGGGTTCGGGAACTTCTGCTCCAGGGACGTCAGATGGATTGGCCCCTCCCCGGCGAGCCGGGCGACGGCGCCCTCGGGGCGCTCGATCCGGCCGGCGAAGGTGACCTCCGGGCGGTCGCCGCCGATGGGGGAGCGGGGCTCCATCCGGTGGTCGGCCAGGATGTGGAGCCCGAGGGTCTGGGCGGTCGCCGCGAGGCGGGAGAGTCGCATGGGGTAGACGAGTTCGGGCGAGGCGAAGGTGATGCGCAGCGGCGTCAGCTCGCCCCCCAGGACGGCGTCCTTCTCCTCGGGCGCGAGGCGGACGGCGACGTACTCCCACTTCCGGTCCACGTACGGCTGGAGGGCGCCGGTCAGCCGGTCGGGCAGCTCGAAGCCGTTGCTCCGCAGCCAGTCGCCGAGGGCCTCGGGGTCGGTGGCGGTCAGCCGGGCGACGTCGAAGGGGCCGAGCCGCTCGCGGCCGACGACGCCCACACCGCCCGTGCCCGGCGCCGGGGCTCCCGCTCCGTCGCCGTAGTCGTGGGCGAACGGCCAGTCGTCCTCGCGCGGCCAGAAGTAGAAGCGGTCGCGCTGCTCGGGCTGGGTGAGCCGTTCGAGCGCGTCGAAGAGTTCCGGGTCGCCGAGGGTCACTCCGGCCCGGCTCGGCACCGGCATGATCCAGGCGGCGCGCCGGGCGTTGCCGTGGACGGCGAAGCGCATGACGACGGTCTCGGTGCGCCCGTCCCAGCGGACGGCGGACTCCTCCCGGTCGACGCCGATCCGCTCGGACCTGGTCGGGATCATGGCGCCGCAGCCGCAGGCGTACGCCGGTGCGACGAGCGAGCCGAGCTGGAGCGCGAGCAGCGCGACGATGGTGGTCAGAATCCTGTGGGTCCCCCGCATGCCGGGTGGGACGTGCCCGGCGGGTCTCCGGTTCCGTACGTCCGGCTCATGCGGGGGTACGCACCGGGTCTCCGGCGGTTGTGGCGGCCGGGGTGAGGACCGGGTCGGAGTCACGGAGACGCCGCAGGCCCCGCCCTCCCTGGACGGGAGGCGGGGCCTTGCGGGGGGCGCGGTTTGCGGCGGGGACTATCAGTACCAGCCGTTGGCCTGCCAGAACGCCCAAGCGGCGTTCGGGGAGCCGTAGCGCTCGTTCATGTAGTCGAGACCCCACTTGATCTGGGTGGCGGGGTTGGTCTTCCAGTCGGAACCGGCCGAGGACATCTTCGAGGCCGGCAGGGCCTGGACCAGGCCGTAGGCGCCGCTGGAGGAGTTGGTGGCCTTGTGGTTCCAGTGCGACTCGTGCTCGACGATCTTGCTGAACGACGCGTACTGCGAGGCGGGGACGATGTCACGGGCGAGCTCCTGCGGGCTGGCGGCGGAAGCCGAGCCCGTCGTGCCGAGCACCGCACCCGAGGCGCCCAGCAGCACTGCTGCGGTGGCGGCGAGGGACTTGTTGCGGGCGGAGACACGAGTGGTGAGCGAGCGGAACAAGGTTTCGACCTAACGTCGGGGACAAGGGTGTGCGTCAGGCGATTTCGGCAAGCCGGAACCAGAGCCCGGGGGACCCGGGGACTGGGGGGAACCGGCCGTCCGAGGCGCTGTGGTGAACACCGGCTGCCTGGCGACGTCCTCCAGACAAGCAGGGCTGGAACCCCGATGCAACGACCCCCTGTACGAGGCAGGTTCGCAGCCGGGAGGAAGGTCCCGGGGGCTCGGTGTGTACGGTTTCCGCAGGCCATCTGCTGTTATGGGCGTTTTGACCGGGTACCGCCCGGCTACTATTCCGCCTCGTATGTGACGTAGGTCCTGTGGGGCGCCTCACCCGGGGAGGGCTTCTCCGGACCCCCGAATGTGACCTGGGCCTCGAAGTTCGCCCGCCGCGTCGCCCGGCGCAGCGCCTTCAGGAGCGTGCCGCCGATCGTGAGGGTCAGGACGACGGTCAGGACGGCGCGGCCCAGGTCCCAGCCGAGGGAGGTGGCCACCAGGAAGGCGAGGAAACGGGCGAGGTTCGCGGAGGCCGGATCGCCCGGGACGAAGAAGATCCCGCCGGAGCCCCCGGCCCCCTCTCCTCCGCTCCCGCCCCCGCCGCTGAGCGTCACCCAGCCGTAGAGATTCGTGACCGTGCCGTACGCGAACGCCGCTGCGAAACCGTACGCGGACAGCATCACCAGCTCGGCCCGGCCCCGAAGCCTCCCCCGAGCCTTCGACTCCGCTCGCGCGGGGGGAGTCCCCACCGCCCCGGGCAGGAGCCCGGCCCCCATCGTGAACCAGCCCATCGCGAGCATCTGCGTCGGCATCCAGGGGCCCACGCCCCCCGTGAGCAGCGCGGACGCGAACATCGTCACCGAACCGAGGACGAAACCGAAACCCGGCCCGAGGACCCGGCCGCTCAGCACCATCAGGAAGAACATCGGCTCGAGCCCGGCCGTCCCCGCGCCCAGCGGCCGCAGGGCCGCGCCGACGGCGGCGAGCACCCCCAGCATCGCCACCGCCTTCGCGTCCATCCCGCAGTCGGCGATCGTGGCGACGACCACCGCGATCAGCAGGGGCAGCAGCGCGGCGAAGAGCCAGGGGGCGTCGGCGGCGTGCGTCGTGACGGCCGAGTCGGCGTCGGCGAACAGGGGCCAGCAGATCGCGATGAGCCCGATCACGGAGACCAGGAGCAGCGCGGTCACGGACCGTGGTCCGAGCCGCACGGGCCGTACGCTCACAGCGCCCCCTCCACCTGCTCGACTGTGAGCCACGGCAGCGGGGCGAGGATCTTCGCCACCTGCGGCGAGAACGCGGGCGAGGAGACGACGACCTCGGCCGTCGGACCGTCCGCGACCACCTCGCCGTCCGCGATGATCACGACCCGGTGCGCCAGCTCGGCCGCCAGCTCCACATCGTGCGTGGCCAGGACGATCGCGTGCCCGTCCGCCGCGAGGGAGCGGAGGTGGGCGACCAGGCGGGCCTTCGCCGCGTAGTCCAGGCCACGGGTCGGCTCGTCGAGCAGCAGCAGGGGCGGCCTGCCGGTCAGGACGACGGCCAGCGCCAGCGCCAGCCGCTGCCCCTCGGACAGGTCCCGGGGGTGTGTCCCGTCCGCCACTCCCGGCAGCAGCTCCGACACCAGCGCCCGGCAGGTCCCGGGCGCCGCGCCCGCGTCCGCGTCGGCCGCCGCGCACTCGGCGGCGACGGTGTCCGCGTACAGCAGATCCCTCGGCTCCTGCGGGACCAGGCCGACCTGGCGGATCAGCTCGCGGGGGTCCGTGTCGTACGGGGCGCGGCCGGCGACGCGGACGGTGCCGGAGGTCGGGGCGATCATGCCGACGAGGGTGGAGAGGAGGGTGGACTTGCCGGCGCCGTTGCGGCCCATGAGGGCGAGGGTCTCGCCGGCCTGGACCTGGAGGTCGACCTTGCGGAGGGCCTCGACGCGGCCGCGGCGGACGGCGAGTGCGGTGACGTGGAGGAGGGGGGAGGAGGTGGTGGGGGTGGGCGAGGGGGTAACGGGTCGGGTGCGGCGTCGTGCGAAGAGGGCGAGTCCCCCACCCCGCCCCTTCCCGAAACCGAGGGCTCCGCCCCCGGACCCCCGCGCCTCGGACGCCAACGGGGCTGAGAGCGTAGCGTCCCGAGCCTCGGACGCCGACGGGGCTGAGGGCGCAGGGCTCCGCCCCTCGGTGGTCGGCGGGGCTGAGAGCGCAGGGTCCCGCGCCTCGGACGACGGTGAGGCCGAGGACGTAAGGTCCGGCCCCTCGAACGCTGCCGGGGCCGAGGGCGCGGGGCTCCGCCCCTCCAGGTGCTTCTTCAGCGCGCCCGCTCTCCGCCGGGCGTCCCGGACCGTGAGGGGCAGCGGTTCCCACCCCGCGAGCCGTCCGAGTCCCACCACCGGCGGATGCACCGCCGACACGGCCATCATGTCGGCGGGGGAGCCCATCACGCCCTCCGGCAGCAGCAGCACCTGGTCGGCGTACTGCACCACCCGTTCCAGACGGTGTTCCGCGAGGAGGACCGTCGTGCCCAGGTCGTGGACCAGGCGCTGGAGGACCGCGAGGACGTCCTCCGCCGCCGACGGGTCCAGGGCGGAGGTCGGCTCGTCGAGGACGAGGACCTTGGGGTGCGGGGTGAGGACGGAGCCGATCGCGACCCGCTGGCGCTGGCCGCCGGAGAGCGTGGCGATGGGGCGGTCGCGGAGTTCGGCGAGACCGAGGAGGTCGAGGGTCTCCTCGACCCGCCGCCGCATGACGCCCGGCGAGAGACCGAGGGACTCCATCCCGTACGCCAGCTCGTCCTCGACCGTGTCGGTGACGAAGTGCGCCGACGGGTCCTGGCCGACCGTGCCCACCAGGTCCGCGAGCTCGCGCGGCGGATGGGTGCGGGTGTCGCGGCCGTCGACGGTGACCCGGCCCGTCAGGGTGCCGCCCGTGAAGTGCGGGACGAGTCCGCAGACCGTGCCCAGAAGGGTCGACTTGCCGACGCCCGAGGGGCCGACGAGCAGCACCAGTTCGCCCTCGGGGACGGTGAGGTCCAGGCCCCGCAGGGTCGGCTCGGTGTCCTCCTCGTAGGTCACGGTGACGTTCTCGAAGCGGATCACGCGTTCTCCTTGGGAACGGGGGCCACGAACGCGGGCAGCAGGCCCACCAGGATCGATGCGGCGGGCCAGAGCGGGAGTTCGGGTGCCTCCAGGGGGACGACCCCCGGGTGCAGGGCCTCCGGTGCGTACGCGTTCGCCCAGATCATCAGCGTCGCGACCGTCACTCCCGCGCCCGCGACCAGCCAGGCCCGCGGGCCCCAGCGGTCCGGCCGGTAGCGGGTGCGGACGGTCCGGCGCCCGCCGAGCCGCAGCCCGGCCATGGCCGCGAGCAGCCCGACCCCGAGCAGCGGCAGCCCGTACTGCGCGCCCTCCGCCGCGAGCAGCCCGTACGAACCGGCGCAGATCCCGAGCAGCCCGCCCAGGGTCAGCACGTTCGTGGTGCGCCGTACGGAGGCCGGGACCTGGGCCGTTCGCCCGTACCCGCGCGCGTCCATCGAGGCCGCGACGGCGATCGACCGTTCGAGGGCGCCCTCCAGGACCGGCAGGCCGATCTGGAGCATCGCGCGTACACCGCCGGTCGGCCGGCCCCGCAGCCGTCGGGCGGTACGCAGCCGGACCACGTCGGCGACCATGTTCGGCGCGAAGGTCATCGCCACGACGACGGCGACCCCGGCCTCGTACAGCGCGCCCGGCAGCGACTTCAGCAGCCGCGCCGGGTTGGCCAGCGCGTTCGCCGCGCCCACGCAGATCAGCAGGGTCGCCAGCTTGGCCCCGTCGTACACCGCGAACACCAGCTGTTCGGCCGTCACCCGCCCCCCGATCCATACCCCTTGCGCCCAGTCGGGCAGCGGCACCTCGGGCAGCGTGAACATCACGTGCGTCCCCGGGATGGGGGAGCCGAGCAGCAGCGAGAAGACGACCCGCAGCGCGACGACGAACAGGCCGAGCTTCACGAACGCGCCGTACGAGCGGGCCCACGGCGCGTCCGTGCGGCGGGCCGCCACGACGTATCCCGCGACCCCGACGAGCAGACCGAGCAGGAGGGGGTTGGTGGTACGGGAGGCGGCGACGGCCAGGCCGAGCGCCCACAGCCACCACGCGCCCGCGTGGAGGGCGTTGGACCGGCTGGCCTCGGGGGCCGTGAACACGCTGAGGCCACGGACCGCACTCATCCGCGGCGGCGGGCCTTCCAGATCGCCGCCCCGCCCAGGGCCAGGACGGCCGCCCCGCCCGCGAGCACGCCGAAGGACGGACCGCCGCCACCCGATTCCCCGGCGCTCGGGGTCGCCGAAGCCGTCGCCGACGCAGACCCCGGGGCCTGCTCCGCGACCTGCTCGCCGCAGCCCCGCGCCGGGTAGCCGGCGATCCCGCACAGCATGGCCGCGCTGTCGTAGCGCAGCGGCTTCACCACCGCGGCGAGCGCCTCCGCGCCCGTCGCCTCCTCGCGGACCCGCGCGCAGCCGACCTCGACCCGCTTCTCGGGCGGGGCCTCGGCGGGCGGCGCGTCCGCCGGGCCGCCGAAGTCGACGACGACCGCGACCCGCTTGGTGCCGTCCTTCTCCTCCACGCCCCCGCAGATCGTCGCGAAGCCGGGGGCGGCAGAGGGCAGGGAGGTGTCGTCCGTGCCGTTGCTGACCGCGAAGCGGAAACCGATCGCGTCCCCGTCGGCGGGGCGGGCGGTCGCGGGGCCCTGCGTGGCGTACGCCCACGGCTTGCCGCCGTCGCTCTCCCAGAACGACCAGTAGCGGTAACCGGCCGCCTGCGCCGGAGCCGCCGCGACCGCGGTCAGGGTGAGCAGCGCCCCGGCCGCGGCGGCCGCGATCCGGGCGGCCACCGCGCTGGTGGTTCTCACTTCCTGCGGCCGCTGACGAGGAAGCCGATGCCGACGCCGACGACCATGCCGATGCCGATGATCCACCAGACGTCGAAGCCGCGGCCCTCGTCGTCGCTCGTGGTCGAGGAGGCCGAGGTGTCGGGGGTCTCGGGCGCGGGGCCGGTGGCGTTCAGCTGCTCCACCAGGTCCTCGCCGCCGAACTCGCGCGGGTCGGTGTCCGTCGCGCGGGCGGCGAGGATCAGCTGCGCGTACGCGGCCGGTCCGCCGTCCTTCGCCCAGGCGCCGGAGTTCTTCTCCAGCCACTCCAGGGCGGGCTGCGCCTCCTTCGCGGCGCCGGACGCGGCGAGGGCGACGACGGCGTCGGCGGTGTTGCCGATGTCGGGCTGCTCGGTCGTGTCGGTGGCGCCCGGCATCGGCGGCAGGGTCAGGTGGCCGGTCTTCGCGAGGGCCTTCGCCAGGTAGGAGGCGCCGTTGAGCGCGGCCCGCTCGACCGTCGGCTTCGACAGGTCGTTGCAGACCGGCGGCTGCGCCGGGGACGCCTTGGTGGCGACGATGCTCTTGCCGAGCCCGGCGAGGGTGGCGGCCGCGGTGGCGTCGGCGTTCGCGAGCAGCTTGCCGGTCTTGTCCGGCTGGTACGCGAAGGCGCCCGCGCCGGCCTTGTCCGAGCAGGGCAGCGCGAAGGAGAGGAGCGCGTCGTAGGGCGTACGGCCCTCGGCGGAGGTGAACGAGCCGGGCTTCGCCCCGGTCGCGGCGATCGCGCCGACGACGATCGAGGTGGAGTTGGCGTCGCTTGCGCCGCCGGCGCCGTACCCCCAGCCGCCGTCCTTGTTCTGCACGGTGCGCAGCCACTCGGACGCGTTCTTCACGGCCAGGTCGATCTTCCGCGGGTCGGTGGCCTGGCGGCGGACGGCGTGGAGCGCCTGCACGGCGACGGCGGTGGCGTTGGTGTCCCGCATCGTCTTCGCGTCGCAGGCCCTGGTGACGTCCGTGCGGTACGAGCTGAAGGAACCGTCCGCGCACTGCTGGCCCAGGAGCCAGTCCACGGACCGGTCGGCGGGCTGGTAGCCGGTGGAGCGCTGGGCGAGGAAGGCGAGCGACTGGCGCCAGACACCGTCGTACGTCGGGTCCTTCGTGCCGTACAGGCCCGGCGGGATCGTGACGGCCGAGGGTGAGGGCGAGGGGGCGGCGGTCGCTGCTCCGGCTGCTCCGGATCCGAGCAGGACTGCGGCGGCGGCGAGCGCGGCGGCGCCGCGGCGGACGGTGTTCATGGGGCCCTCTCCTGCGGCCGGGCACCGGCACGCCACAGGGGCACCAGGCTCCGGCTCCGTATTCCTCGACGGTGCCGGCGGTCACGTCCCGGACGGGGCATTCCGACTCGCCGCTCGCGGGGAGCGGCATACGGTTGCGCGGTCAGTGCCGGATTCGCACCGGCTTCCCCCCGTACGGGCATGATGACGACGTGACCCCACTCTACCGGCCCGTAGGCGTGGCGCCCGGGGGTGGGAGGTGCCTCACACCTACCCCGCCGAGAAGACCGCGGGGGCCCGGGCGGCCTCGCGCGCGGCCGGAGTCGTCAGCGACGCGCGGTCTCCGCCGCCGAGGGAGCAGGCAGGTCGATCAGCCGGCAGACCGTCTCGATGTCGACCTTCACCTGTGCGATCGAGGCGCGTCCGGACAGCCAGGTGATCAGTGCCGAGTGCCAGGTGTGCTCGATCACCCGGACCGCCGACAGCTGCGAGGGCGTCGGGTGCTCCGCCCCCATCGCGTCGAGGATGATCGCCGTGGTCAGCCGCGAGACCGTGTCGACCTCCGCACTCACGCCGCGGTCCGCGAAGGTCAGCGCCCGCACCATCGCGTCGGCGAGCTGCGGCTCGCGCTGGAGCGCGCGGAAGGCGCGCATCAGGGTCTCCGCGACCCGCTCCGCCGGATCCGCGCCGGTCGGCGGCCGTTTCCTCAGCGTGGTGTGCAGGTGCTGGAGCTGGTCCTGCATCGTCGCGACCAGCAGGTGGATCTTGGACGGGAAGTAGCGGTACAGCGTCCCCAGGGCCACCCCGGCCGCCTCGGCGACCTCCCGCATCTGCACCGCGTCGAAGCCGCCCCGCGCCGCGAGCTGGGCGCTGGCGTTCAGGATGCGGCGGCGGCGCGCCTCCTGACGTTCCGTGAGGGGCGGCGACGCGGGTCTGTGGTCCGCTCTGGCGTCTGCGGTCATGAGGTCCCGTTCGGTGCGGTGGGGAGCGTCAGTATGGCGGTGCGGGCGTCGTGGTGTGAATCACCTGTTCCGGATCTCACCACGGAGCTACCTGCCGGTAGATTCTGTCCTCCCTGACTCTTCGCCGGCTCCTCCCCGTCGGCCTCCTCGGCGCAGCGAGAAGGCCGGGGAGGCCGGGGAGGCGATCAGGCGACCGTTCAAGTCTGTAACTTGTTCTAGATTAGCGCGAGCGGTTACGCTCCGGCGAAACGCACGCTCGAAGGGGGTCGCGCATGACCGCTGAGGCCATAGAGGCAGGCCCCCGGCAGGGAGTCACCGCGACCGGTGACGTCCCGTTGCGGATCGCTCTCCTCACGTACAAGGGGAATCCCTTCTGCGGCGGTCAGGGCGTCTACGTCCGGCACCTCTCCCGCGAGCTCGCCCGCCTCGGCCACCACGTCGAGGTCTTCGGCTCCCAGCCGTACCCCACGCTCGACGAGGGCGTCCCGCTCACCGAGATCGCCAGCCTCGACCTCTACCGCTCGCCGGACCCGTTCCGGACCCCGAAGCGCGCGGAGTACCGGGACTGGATCGACGCCCTGGAAGTCGCCACCATGTGGACCGGCGGCTTCCCCGAGCCGCTCACCTTCTCCCTGCGGGCCCGGCGCACGCTCGCCGCCCGACGCGGCGACTTCGACGTCGTCCACGACAACCAGACCCTCGGGTACGGGCTCCTCGGCGGCCCGCGGGCGATCGGCGCCCCGCTCGTCACCACCATCCACCACCCCATCACCGTCGACCGGCAGCTCGAACTCGACGCCGCCGCCGACTGGAAGCGCCGCGCCTCCGTCCGCCGCTGGTACGCCTTCACCGGCATGCAGAAGCGCGTCGCCCGTCGCCTGCCGTCCGTCCTCACCGTCTCCGGCACCTCCCGGCAGGAGATCGTCGACCATCTCGGCGTACGCGAGGACCGCATCGAGGTCGTCCACATCGGCGCCGACACCGACCTGTGGTCCCCGGACCCGTCCGTCGCCGAGGTCCCCGGCCGGATCGTCACCACCTCCAGCGCCGACGTCCCCCTCAAGGGCCTGGTCCATCTGATCGAGGCGCTCGCCAAGCTCCGCACCGAGAACCCGGACGCGCACCTCGTCGTCGTCGGCAGGCGCGCCGAGGACGGGCCGGTCGCCCAGGCCATCGAGCGGTACGGCCTCGACGGGGCCGTCGAGTTCGTCAAGGGCATCAGCGACGCCGAGCTCGTCGACCTGGTGCGCTCCGCGCAGGTCTCCTGCGTGCCCTCGCTGTACGAGGGGTTCTCGCTGCCCGCCGCGGAGGCGATGGCCACGGGGACGGCGCTCGTCGCGACGACGGGCGGCGCGATCCCGGAGGTCGCCGGGGCCGACGGGGAGACGTGCCTCGCGGTGCCGCCGGGGGACGCGGGGGCGTTGGCGGTCGCGCTGGGGCGGGTCCTGGGGGACCCGGAGTTGCGGGGGCGGCTCGGCGTGGCGGGTCGTGCGCGGGTGCTGGAGCGGTTCACCTGGGCGCGGGCGGCGCAGGGGACCGCGGACCTGTACCGCGAGGCGATCGCCCGCCAAGGCGCCGGGGTGCGCCGGTGACGCCCCGCCATCGTTGCCGGGTGCGGCCCGCCGGTCGGGTTGTGCCCACCCTCCCCCAAGTTCTCGGCTTCGCTCGAGCAGGGGGGACCCCCATCGCCCTGCGGAACACCTGCCCACAGTCCAGCGGCGGCGCCTGCCCACAACCATCCTCCAACCGCGAAAGCAGGACGACTCCGTGTTGACCGTCGACTTCACCCGCTTCCCGCTCGCCCCCGGCGACCGTGTGCTCGATCTGGGCTGCGGGGCGGGACGGCATGCCTTCGAGTGCTACCGGCGCGGTGCGCAGGTCGTGGCCCTCGACCGGAACGGCGAGGAGATCCGCGAGGTCGCCACGTGGTTCGCGGCGATGAAGGAGGCCGGGGAGGCGCCGGCGGGTGCGACCGCCACCGCGATGGAGGGCGACGCGCTCAACCTGCCCTTCCCCGACGAGTCCTTCGACGTCGTCATCATCTCCGAGGTCATGGAGCACATCCCGGACGACAAGGGCGTCCTCGCCGAGATGGTCCGCGTCCTCAAGCCGGGCGGGCGCATCGCGATCACCGTGCCCCGCTACGGCCCCGAGAAGGTCTGCTGGGCGCTCTCCGACGCGTACCACGAGGTCGAGGGCGGCCACATCCGCATCTACAAGGCCGACGAACTCCTCGGCAGGATCCGGGAGGCCGGACTCAGGCCGTACGGCACCCACCACGCGCACGCCCTGCACTCGCCTTACTGGTGGCTGAAGTGCGCCTTCGGCGTCGACAACGACAAGGCGCTGCCCGTCCGCGCCTACCACAAGCTCCTGGTCTGGGACATCATGAAGAAGCCCGCCCTGACCCGGGTCGCCGAGCAGCTGCTCAACCCGGTCGTCGGCAAGAGCTTCGTGGCGTACGCGACCAAGCCGCACTCCCGGGGGTACTCCCTCCCGAAGGCCGACGCCGTGGACGCGGCCAAGTGACGTCGCCCGAGCGGATCGCGGAACACCTCGTCCTGCCCGGCGTCCTCACCGTCGAGGAGGCCGCCGAGACCGTCGCCGGGATTCTGGCGGTGCAGCGCGAGGACGGCGCCATACCCTGGTTCAGGGGCCACCACCTCGACCCGTGGGACCACACCGAGGCCGCCATGGCCCTGGACGCGGCCGGCGAGCACGCAGCCGCCGCCCGCGCCTACGAGTGGCTCGCCCGCCACCAGAACAGCGACGGCTCCTGGTACGCGGCCTACCACGACGGCGAGCCCGACCAGGTCACCGACCGGGCCCGGGAGTCCAACTTCGTCGCGTACATCGCCGTCGGCGTCTGGCACCACCACCTGTCGACCGGCGACGACGCCTTCCTCGACCGGATGTGGCCCGTGGTCTACGCGGCCGTCGAGTTCGTCCTCGGGCTCCAGCAGCCCGGCGGCCAGATCGGCTGGAAGCGCGAGGCCGACGGCACCCCCGTCGACGACGCGCTCCTGACCGGCAGTTCGTCGATCCACCAGGCGCTCCGCTGCGCCCTCGCCATCGCCGAGGCCCGCGAGGAGCCGCAGCCCGACTGGGAGCTGGCGGCCGGGGCCCTCGGCCACGCGATCCGTCGGCACCCCGAGCGTTTCCTCGACAAGTCCCGCTACTCGATGGACTGGTACTACCCGGTCCTCGGCGGCGCGGTCACGGGTCCCGAGGCGCAGGCCCGCATCGACGCCGACTGGGACGCCTTCGTCGTCCCCGGGCTCGGCGTGCGCTGCGTCCTGCCCAACCCGTGGGTCACCGGCGGCGAGAGCTGCGAACTCGCCCTCGCCCTCTGGGCGATGGGCGAGTCCGACCGGGCCCTGGAGATCCTCCAGTCCATCCGGCACCTGCGCGCCGAGAACGGCATGTACTGGACCGGTTACGTCTTCGAGGGCGACCGGGCCGTCTGGCCCGAGGAGCTCACCGCGTGGACCGCCGGTTCGCTGCTCCTCGCCGTGGCGGCGCTGGGCGGCGACGAGGCGACCGGGGCGGTGTTCGGCGGCGAGCGACTGCCGAGGGGCCTCGAACCGGACTGCTGCGGGTGAACCCGGGGGCCGGCCGCGCCCTCAGTGGCGGCGCGTCAGGCGCCCCGCCACCGCGTGTCCGATGACGAGGTAGACGACGGCGGCCAGACCGTAGCCCGCCACCACCCGAGCCCACCCCTCGTCGAAGGTGAACAGGTCGTGCGACCAGCCCGCCAGCCAGCGGGCGGCGCCCTGGACGAACTCCACCAGGTCGTTGCCGCGGTTGGCGCCCAGCAGGTACATCAGGATCCAGAGAATGATGATCGCGGCCATGACATCGGCCAGGACGCTGATCACTCTCGCCGCTTGCGTGTTGCTCCGTCCGGAAGTCATACCCCTCGGGTTGCCGTGGGCCGCGCTTCGAAACCCGTACGGAGTCGTCCCGGTGGCGGCTGGGCCGACCCGGGGTGAGGCTGGCGCCATCGTCCCAGGGAGGTTCCGTCGTGCCCAGAGGTGTTTCGCGTGGAGTCGTGGCGCTGCTGCTGTCCTGCACCCTGCTCCTGACCACCGCCGCCTGCGGTGGTGACGACGGGCAGGGCGCGACCGGGGCCGCGACCCCGTCGAGTACGGGCACGTTCGAGCAGCAGAAGCTGGCCAAGACCCGGTTCGTGGCCAACGCCGGTCTCGCCGCTGGTGCCACGTACCAGTGGATCGTGAAGCCGTACCGGGCGGGCAAGTTCACGAAGGGCGCGGACGGGCGGACCTTCGCGCTGGTGAAGGCGGGCCTCGCGGGCGCGTTCACGTACAACCGGCTGAAGGCGGCGGTGAACAACGCCAAGGGCGACCCGCTGCTCTCCAAGGCGGTCGCGCCGCTCTCGGCGGGGATCGACTCGCTGAAGGACCTCGGCACGAAGCTGCGTAAGGGAGAGGCGGGCGACGCGGACGTCGGTGCCTTCGAGAACATCATCAACAGCGTCAAGGACGCGGGGCGGAGCGCCGGCGCCGAGGTCGTCGACAAGGTGCCCACCACCTCGCAACTGGGCGGCTAGGCGCCCGTGTTGAGATCCGCGAGCAGGCGGAGCGGGGCGGGGCCCGGTGACGTGACCCTGGTGCGTCACCGGCCCCCGCCCCCGCGGCCATCCTGACGCGCCATCAGCTGACGTGACTGGGGGACTGCACGGCGACGGCCCCCCGCCCGGAAGGGAATCCGGACGAGGGGCCGTCGGTACGTACGAGGGTGCTGCGCGCTACTAGCCGCGCTGGATGCCCGTGGTGTCCTGGAGGACACCGCGGCGGCCGTCCTGCGTCTGCGCCACCAGGGCGGGACCGCGCTGCTCGACCGCCAGGTACCAGGTACCCGGGGCCAGTTCGGCGATCGGCGCCTGGGAACCGTCCTCCGCGTACAGCGGGCGGGCGACCGGGACGGCGAACCAGAACGGCGAGAAGTCCGAGGCCGGTTGCGCCTGCGGGGCCGGGGCCTGGGCCTGCGCCTGGGGCTCCGGCTGGTGCGGGGTGTGCGGCTGCGGGGCGCCGGCCTGCCCGCCGAACTGCTGGCCCGCACCCTGCGAGGGGTCCTGCTGGCCGCCGTACTGCGGGTGCTGCGCGCCCGGGTAGCCGTAGCCGCCGCCGGGGACGCCCTGCGGGCCGGGCTGGCCCGGCTGCATGCCGTACGGCTGCGGGGTCTGCGGGCGCGGCGCGCCGACGAGCGGGGCCTTGAGGGCGGGGACCAGCGGCCCGGCGACGGCGGCACCGGCCGCGATCAGGGCGGCGATCAGGCCGAGGATCAGGCCCGCGCCGGCGTTGTTCGACTCGAAGATCCACATGAGGAGGGTCCAGGCGGAGGCGATGGTGAACGCCGTGCCGACCTGACCCAGCTCCAGCCCGGCCACCTTGCGCTGCTCCGGCAGGGCGCGGGAGAGGACGACGAGCACGACGCCGACGATGCCGAGGAAGAAGGCACCCCAGCCGAGGGGCGAGGCCTCCCACGCGTTCGGGAGGTCGACCTGCTCGCAGAGCTGCTCGGGGCCGTCGCAGCTGGCGTAGGAGAGGAACGAGGCGATGAACAGCACCACCGCTGCACCGATCAGCACGCCATCGCCTCGGGTGAGGGAGCGGATATTCACGTGAGAAGTCCTTCGTCGGTCGTCGGTCGTCGCGTCGGGGTGGCGCTCGGGGTCCAGGCACGGGGGCGGCCCCATCGTACGGAGCGAATCTATCGCCCGTCGGTCCTACCCCCTGAGGTAGGTGGCGATGCCGTCCGCGATCCCCCGGGCCGCCTTCTGCCGCCACGTCGCTGACGTGAGCAGCTGTGCGTCCTTCGGATCACGCATATTGCCGCATTCGACGAAGACCTTGGGGACGGTTGAGAGATTGAGTCCGCCCAGATCGTCACGGACGTCCAAGCCCGTACCGGAGCCCAGGTAGTTGGCGGGTGCCGTTCCGGTGGCGCGGGCGAACCCGTCGGCGATCCGCTCACCGAGCTCGCGGGAGGGGCCGACGATCTTCGTCGTGTCGGCGGAACCCTCGCGTACGCGTGCGGGCAGGATCACATGGAACCCCCGGTGGCCGACGGCGGAGCCGTCCGCGTGGACGGAGACGACGGCGTCGGCTCGGGCCTCGTTCCCGATCCGGGCGCGCTCGTCGATGCACGGCCCCCAGGGGCGGTCGGCGTCCTGGGTGAGGACGACGGTGGCGCCCTGGGCGGCGAGGAGGTCCCGCAGCCGGTGGGAGACGTCGAGCGTGAACGAGGCCTCGGTGTATCCGGCGTTCGTGGACGTGCCCGTGGTGTCGCACTCTTTGCGGTTCGTCCCGATGTTCACCTTCTGGTTGATCTCCGTTGAATGACGGAAATTGCCGGGGTTGTGACCGGGGTCGACGACGATGGTCCTCCCGGCGAGGGATCTGCCCGATCCCGGGGCGGAGGAGAGCGGTGTCCGGGAGGGCGTCACGCTCTCGCGCGGTGTCTCCCGGGACTGCCCGCTCTCCCCGGACTTCCCGGCCGGCGGCGAGTCCTGCGGGGCCGCGCACCCGGAGAGTACGGCGCAGCAGCCCGTGGCGGCGAGGGCGAGGGCGAGGGTACGGCGGGCGATGTTCGGGTGGTCGTACGGCACCCAGCGACTTTAGGCCCTGCCCGTGGCGAATTGCGGCAGGCCCTACGTCGCAGGTTGGTCACCGGCTTCGCGGAACGGTGGACGCGTGTGCGCGAACCGTGAAGGGTAGAGGGAAAGAGGCGACGGTGGGGTGCCACCGCGCATGGGCCCACGAGGGGGAACCGTGGTGGGGGAAGAACCGAACGACGCCCGTCCCGAACCGAAAGACGCCCGTCCGGAACCGGCCGATACGCGTCCCGAACCGAGCGGCGTGCGCCCGGAGCCGAACGACGCGCGACCCGAGCCGAACGGCGTGCGCCCGGAGCCGAACGACGGGCGTCCGGAGCCGAACGGCGTGCGTCCCGAGCCGAGCGGCGTGCGACCCGAGCCGAACGACGCGCGACCCGAGCCGGGCGACGTGCGCTCGGAGCCGAGCGGCGCGCGTCCCGAGCCGAACGACAGACCCGGGGGCGGGACTTCGGGAGGCGGCGGGGACCCAAGGGCCACCGACGCACCCTGGGCCCCTCCAGCCCCGGTGGCTCCTCCGGCCCCGGTGGCGCCGGCCGTACCTTCGGCCGCGGCAGACCCGGCGGCAGACCCGGCGGCGGCCCCGGCCGCACCCCCGGCCCCTGCCGCTCCGGGCGCACCTCCGACGCCTGCGGCCCCGGCCGCCCCCGCCGTATCCCCGGCCCCGGTAGCCCCCTCGGCCCCCGCGGCCGGTGCGCCCACGCTCGCCTTCGGCGTGCCGTCCGCACCCTCCGCGCCGCCGTCCCCGCCGTCCGTCCCGCCTCACGCGGCGGCCTCCGCCCCGCACGGCGGCGAGGTCCCCGCCCCCGCAGGGGCCACGCCCGGCTTCGGTGCCGCGCCCCCTTGGGGCGGATCCGGAACCGGTGGCGGAGCCGTACCTCCGCCCGGCGCCCCGCCCGGTTACGGGCCGCCGCCGGGCTACGGGCCTCCCGGGGACGGTCCTCCACCCGGCTACGGCCCGCCCCCCGGGTACGGTCCGCCCCCCGGTCACGGCGGCCCTCCGCCCCCGCAGCCGCCCGGTGAGGCCCACCCCGCGCAGGCCGCCTTGGTCGGACTGCTCAACCTCTCCTGCCTGGGCATCGGTTACGTCCTCCTGCGCAACTGGATCGGCGCCGCCCTCTGCTGGATCGCCACCGCCGCCCTCCTCGTCATCGCACTCCCCGCCGACGTCGACGGCGTGCCCCTCGGGCTCCTCGTCGGCTACGGCGTCTTCCTGCTCGCCGTCGCCGCCGACGGGGCCAGGCGCGGGCTGCGCGCGAACCTGCGGATCGGCGCCTCCTTCCGCCGCCTCGCGCTGCCGCTCGCCCTCGTGCTGCTCGCCGTGCCCGCCGGCGGCTCCCTCGCGTACGGCGCCGCCCGCGACGAGGCGAAGGAGCAGGCCCTCCTCGAACGCCTCTCGGTGGCGGACGGGCTCGTGACGTCTGCCGACGGCCTGCCCTTCGACAAGGCCGAGCCGATCTACCGCAAGGCGCTCGCCGACTACCAGGACCTGGGCACGGAGCACGCGGGTTCGCGGGCCGGGAAGCTGGTCCCCGCGCGGCTCGACACGTACTACGAGACGCTGTCCCGCCCGTACGCGAAGAAGGCGTTCTGCGCCGCCGTCGCGCCGCTCAAGCACCTGCGCGGCCTCGCCGGCACCGTCGACAAGGAGCTGCTCGGTACCCGGCCCGCCAAGGCCGACGAGCCGCTGGCCGAGTCCCTCTTCCAGTGCGGGACGGACGCGCTCGGCGTGGAGGCCGCGGACCCGCCCGCGAGCGAGAGCCTCAACGCGCTCTACGACACGTTCCCGAAGTCGCCCCAGGCGACGCGGGTCGAACCGGCCGTGCGGGCGGCGATCAAGACCCGGACGACCGCCCTCACCGCCGGCACCGCCCCCTGCGAGACCACCGGCGAGCTGCGGGCGCTGCGCTCCTCCCTCGACAACATGACGGACCCGGCCGTCGAGGGCGCCTCGAAGGAAGCCGCCGGCGCGGTCCAGAAGGGCGACTTCGCCTGCGGGACCCACCAGTTCAGGAGCAAGGAGTTCGACGACGCGGGTACGACCATGACCCAGTACGCCAAGGACTACCCGAGCAGCCCGCAGGCCGCGCACGCCCGTTCCATCGCCATCGCCGCCGAGATCGCCGACGAGGAGCCCGAGGCCGGCAGGAAGCTGCCCCCGGCAGGCGTCCCCGGAGGCGCCCGGATGGTGATGGTGGTGAGCAATGACGGCCCCGGTGAGGTCGAGCTGCTCTACACGGGCCCGATGACCGGCAAGATCACCCTCAATGCGTGCACGACCTGCACGAAGTACAAGACCCCGGTCCTCACCATCTCGCCGAAGATCAAGGCGTGCACCGGGCCGGCGTCGAAGTACCCGAAGGCGACCCTGCTGCTGCCCGCCGGCAACTACCACTTCCTCCAGAAGCGGGCGACCACCGGCACGTCCACGGCGGGTGACACCAAGTCGAGCAGGACGAAGATCGAGCCCGGCTACAGCTACACCAACTGCCTGTACGTGACGTCGCTGTACTGACCCTCGCCGTCCGGCCTCGCGCCGCCGCTCCGGGCCAAGTGCCCTCAGCGGCGGCGCAGCACCCGCAGCGAGTCGGTGACCGAGGCCTCCTCGAAGTCGCCCGACTCCAGGGCGCGGAGGTAGATCCGGTACGGGGCCTGGCCGCCGTCCTCCGGGTCCGGGAAGACGTCGTGGATGACGAGCAGGCCCCCGGGGGCGACCTTGGGGGCCCAGCCCTCGTAGTCGTTGGTCGCGTGCTCGTCGGTGTGCCCGCCGTCGATGAACACGAGCCCGAGCTGTCCGCCCCACACCTTCGCGACCTGCGGCGACCGTCCGACGACGGCGATCACGTACTCCTCGAGGCCCGCCTTGCGCAGCGTCCGGCGGAACGTCGGCAGGGTGTCCATGAGCCCCACCTCCGGGTCGACCACCGTCGCGTCGTGGTACTCCCACCCCGGCTGCTGCTCCTCGCTGCCCCGGTGGTGGTCGACGGTCACCGCGACCGTCCCCGCCTGCCGGGCCGCGTCCGCGAGCAGGATCGTGGAGCGCCCGCAGTACGTCCCGACCTCCAGGAGTGGCAGCCCGAGCTTCGAGGCCTCCGTGGCCGCCTCGTACAGGGCGAGCCCCTCCCCGGCGGGCATGAACCCCTTCGCGGCCTCGAAGGCGGCAAGGATCTCGGGCGCGGGCACGGACATGGTGACTCCTACTGGCGGGTACGCGGGTACGGGCGCCCATCGTGCCCTACGCGTCCCCCAGCCGTCGCACTCGAACCAGACCGTCTTCCCGTCGGCGGTCTCCTGCACCCCCCACCGGTCCGTCCCCGCCTCCACGAGCGCGAGCCCCCGCCCGCTCTCGTCCAGCGGACCGGCGAGCTTCGCGATCACGGGTCCGGGGACGGCGGCGTCCGCGACCTCGACCCGCACCGACCTCGTCTGCACCGAGGACTTCGTCCAAGGCCATCTGATCGCCGATCCGGCCGCCTTCAGGGAGGGCTCGCCCCGTTACGATCACCTCCAGGCCGCCGCTCTTTCGGTGGAGCGGTCGGCCGAACTGATCGCCGGCGTCATGGAGGAACACTATGGGGACCGACCAGAACCTGACGGACGTGCGCCGGCGTAAGTCGTCCCACAGCGGCTCCGACGGCGGCGACTGCGTCGAGTGCGCCCCCCTCGGCGCCGCCGCCGAGGGGCACATCGGCCGCTGACGGCACTGACCGTGACAACCCTCATCGGGATGCTGATCCTCGCCCTCGCCCTGCCGGCGTGGGCGGGGATCGCCTTCGTGGGCCTCGTCCGGGCCCGTAGGGGCGAGGGGCTGCCCCGACCGCCCCGGCCTCACCGCTCATCGGCTCGCAGGGCGGCCTGGATCGCGGGGCTCGCCTTCCTCACCGGCGGGGCGCTGCACCTGTACGGGCTCTCGTACCTGCCGTTCCTCTTCCCGGAGGACGCGTGCTGGTTCAACGCGGGGATGAAGGTCCACCCGGACTCCAGCAGCGCGCTTCCCGTCAGCCTGGTGTGCCAGGGCGCGGAGGTCGTCCCGTGGTGGGTCAACCCCGGGCTGCTCGTCCTCGCGGTCACCGCTGTCACCGCGACCGTCACGAGCGTCGTCCTGGCCCTGAGGCGTCCTGTCGGCGGCCGCTGACGGGCGGTCGGCCACGCACCCGCCCAGGGCGGCGGGCCGGTCGGCGTTTCGCCTGCGGTCAGGCGACGCGGATGATGCTCTTTCCGCAGGTCGTGCCCTCGGCGAGGCGCTGCACGGCCGCGGCCAGGTCTTCGAGGGCGTACTCGGCGGTGATGTCCGTGCGGATCTCGCCGTCGGCGACGAGGTCGAGTGCGCGACGGGCGCTGTCGGCGAGCCGTTCGGGGTGGGTCCGGCTGAGCAGGTTGCTGTTGTAGGTCAGCAGTGACGCGCCGTGCGTCAGGAGGTCGCTGGTGTCGGCGAGGACGGGTTCGTACGTGGCGAGGTTGCCGTACGCCACGAGTCGGCCGTGTGCCGCCAGCCGCTCCAGGCCTGCGGTGCGGGCCGGGCCGCCGACCGGGTCGAGGACGACGTCCAGCTTCTCGTCGCCGAGGGCGGCCGGGAACTCCTCGCGGAGCAGGAGCTGGTCGTACCCGAACCGCGCGGCGTAGGCGGCCCTGTCGGCGGTGCCGACCACACCGACGATCCGGCCGGCTCCGGCCAGTCGGGCGAACTGGGCGGCGAGCGTGCCCACCGAGCCGGCGGCGGCGTGGATGAGCACGCTTTCGCCGGGCCGCACCCGCGCGGCGGTGTGGATCAGGTCGTAGGCGGTCGGCGCGCCCCACCCGAGCCCCGCTGCCGTCCTCAGCGGCAGGCCGCCGATGCCGAGGGCGAGGGAGGCGGGTGCGAGGACCACCTCGGCGTAGGCACCGGAGGTGGTCAGCGCGGTGACGGCCTCACCGACACGGCGGGCGTCGACGTCCGCGCCGACCGCGACGACGTGCCCGGACGCCTCGAACCCCGGGACGAAGGGGCGCGGTACGGGGAAGTGGCCGTCCCTGACCATGGTGTCGCCCCACTGCACCCCGGCGTAGGCCACGCGGATCGCCACCTGGCCGGGGCCGGGGGTGGGCTCGTCGAGTTCGGTGAGGCGGTAATGGTCGTCGGGGTCGAGAACGACAGCCTTCATGGTGACAGCTCCCTGCGCTGACTCAGTATCCTTACAGTCGAGACCGTAGGTATATAAGGTTCCTGAGTCAACCCATGGACCTGTCAATGGAGTGGGAGTGCACGCCGGTGGAAGCCCCGATCGAGAACGACCTCTGCACCCGGATCAGGCGGTCGGAGCAGGCGTTGATGGCGCACCACGAGGCCGTGCTGCGTGCCTACGGGCTGACCATGACGCAGTACACCGTGCTGTTGGTCCTCGCGCGCGAAGGCGGCATGTCCGGCGCCCAGTTGGCCCGGTCCTGCGGGGTGACGCAGCAGAGCATGAGCAGCGTGCTGGCCAACATGGAGAGCAAGGGGCTCATCGGCCGCGAGACGTCACCGATCCACGCCAAGGTGCAGATCGCCACCCTCACCGACGCGGGGCAGGAGCTTCTGGACCGCGCCTACCGGGAGGTGGTCATCCTGGAGAGCGCGCTCACCGACGCGTTCACGCCGGCCGAGTACGCGGCGCTGTGCGCACTTCTGGAACGCGCCACCGCCGTCCTGGTCCAGCAGACGGGCAACACGACGGCCCCGCCCGCGGGCTGAGAGGAACGAGAAGCGCATCGATGCTCCCGAGTCCGACCTGCCTCCCGGGCCCCGCCCGGCGCGGACGTCCACGTCGATCCCCTCGTCGGGGGCGGGGCTTTCGGGTCAGGCCTCGGTGAGGGCCGCGCGCAGCCTCCGTACCCCCGTCTTCCACTCCTCGACGTGCGCCGCCTCCTCCCACAGTTCGAAGAGTTCGGACGGCTTGGTGAGGACGCGGTCCAGGGCATCGACGGCCGCCGGGCGGAGCGCAACCGGGAGCTCGGGCAGGGGCTCCTTCGGCCCGTACGCGGTGGTGACCGCGTCGCCGCCCGGGCACTGCGCCGCGACCAGCGCGGCCGACGCGATCGCCTCCACCGCCAGGTCCGCGTCCAGGTAGTCGCCCCCCGTCCCGGTCACCTCGCGGAACGCGGCGAGGAGCACGTCCGCCTTCTTCTCCGCCGGGGCCTTGTCCACCCTGTACGAGAAGTCGGCGGCGGTGTCGTTGTCGAAGGGGCCGATGTCCCAGGTGCCCATGGCGCGAACGCCCTCTCTGTCGTCGATCGGAGGTACGGGCATCGTGGCAGGCACCACTGACAACGGCCGTCCAGCAGCGACGGGTGCGGCGGGCGCGCTGGTGGCCGTCAGAGGTCCAGGGCGTGGCCCGTCGTCGCGTCGACGTGGGCCGGGACCTCGTCGTGGCGGTCGCCCACCGTGGACGTGCCCGTCGGCTCGAACATGAGGATCTCGGCGCCGACCGGGGCGGACGGCCGGTGCTCCGTGCCGCGCGGCACCGTGAACACCGAGCCGCGGGGAAGACGGACCGTGCGTTCCCCGGCCGGTTCGCGCAGCGTGATGTGCAGCTCCCCGCCCAGGACGAGGAAGAACTCGTCCGTGTCGTCATGGACGTGCCACACATGCTCGCCCTCGACCTTCGCCACGCGGACGTCGTAGTCGTTGACGTGCGTCACGACTCGGGGGCTCCACAGGGCGTCGAAGGAGGCCAGTGCGGTGGTGAGGGCGAGGGGTTCGTTGCTCATGCGGCGATCGTCGCCGGTGGAACCGCCGCCGCGTGAGTGCTAGGAATCGCACATGCCGCAAGGATCCTCGCAGTCGTACGGACTCCACCGGGTCGTCGTGATCGTCGACGCCGGCTCCAACCCCTTCGAGCTCGGCTGCGCCGCCGAGGTCTTCGGCCTGCGCAGGCCCGAACTCGGCGAAGGACGAGAGCTGCTGTACGACTTCCAGCTCTGCTCGCCTGATCCGCGCACGCTCATGCGGGACGGCTTCTTCACCCTGACCGGGGTCGCCGGACTGGAGGCCGCCGAGGAGGCCGACACGGTGATCGTGCCGAACCGGCCCGACGTGGAGGTGCCGCGCCGCCCGGACGTGCTCGACGCCGTCCGGCGCGCTCACACGCGCGGCGCCCGGCTCGTCGGCTTCTGCAGCGGAGCCTTCACGCTCGCCGAGGCAGGGGTGCTCGACGGGCGGCGGGCCACCGCGCACTGGCAGTGGTCGGACGAGTTCCGGGAGCGGTTCCCGGCCGTTCGGCTCGAAGAGGACGTTCTGTTCGTGGACGACGGTGACATCCTGACGGCGGCGGGGAGTTCGGCGGCGCTCGACCTCGGACTCCACGTCGTCCGGCGCGACCACGGCGCCGAGATCGCCAACGCGGTCAGCCGACGGCTGGTCTTCGCCGCTCACCGTGACGGCGGGCAAAGGCAGTTCATCGAGCGGCCCGTGCCGGACGTGGTGGAGGAGTCACTGGGACCGGTCCTCGCGTGGGCGCAGGAACGACTGGACCGGCCGCTGGCCGTCGTCGACCTGGCCGCGCGGGCCGCCGTCAGCCCGGCGACGCTCCACCGCCGTTTCCGGGCGCAACTGGGGACGACGCCGCTGGCCTGGCTGACGGGCGAGCGCGTCGCGCTGGCCTGTCGGCTCATCGAGCGGGGGGAGGTGCGGCTCGACGTGGTCGCGCGGCGGAGCGGTCTCGGCACGACGGCGCACCTCCGCGCCCTGATGCGCCGCGAGACGGGCCTCTCCCCGTCCCAGTACCGCCACCGCTTCGGCCCGGCCGCCCCGTGACGCCCATGGACCCGTGACGCCTTGGACCCGTGGCGCCCGCCCGTGTGACGCCCCGTGGACCGGTGGCTCCCACCCGCCCTGTGACGCCCGTGGACCCGTGGTATCCACCCCCGCCTGTGACGCCCGTGGAGCCGTGGCACTCGCCCACCCCGTGACGTCCGTGAACCCGTGAAGCCCGCCACCCCGTGACCCCCGTGGGCCGCGCCCACCGGTCCGGCCGTCGCCCGGCAGGCGCCGACCCCGTGGAAACCGTAGCGGCCGCGCATGCCGGCCCCGCGGAAGCCGTAGCGACCGCGGCCACCGGCCCCGCTGCCGGGCCGCCCCTGGGGCCCGCGGTGTAGGACTCTCGACGTATGTACGGGGTGGAGGGCGTCTGCGACCATGACGGCCATGCCGCAGAACGACCCCGCAAGCAAGGCCGCCACGGCCTCCGCCCCCCTCCCCTCCATACCCGCCCCCGCCCGCCCCTGGCTGGTCGTCCTCGCGGCCTGCGCGGGGCAGTTCCTCGTCGTTCTCGACGTCTCCGTCATGAACGTGGCCCTGCCGTCGCTCAAGGCCGACCTGGGACTCTCCACCCTGGAACTCCAGTGGGTGCTCAACGCCTACTCGATCGCCTTCGCCGGTTTCATGCTGCTCGGCGGGCGGGCCGCCGACCTCTACGGGCGCAAGGCGATGTTCCTGCTCGGCCTCGGTCTCTTCACCGCGGCGTCCGTCGTCGGAGGCCTCGCCCCCGAGGGCCAGTACCTGATCGGCGCCCGCGCCGCGCAGGGCCTCGGCGCCGCCCTCCTGTCACCGGCCACCCTCACCCTCATCACGGGCGCCGTCCCGGCGGGAGCCGCCCGCACCCGGGCCATCGGGACCTGGACGGCGGTCGGCGCGGCCGGCGGCGCGGCGGGCGGCTTCGTCGGCGGCCTCCTCGTCGACCTGCTGTCCTGGCGCTGGGTCCTCCTCATCAACGTCCCCGTCGGCATCCTGGTCCTCGTCGCCGCCGGCCTGTGGCTGCGGGAGAGCCGCACGGCGGCCGGCCGCCGCCTCGACCTGCCGGGCGCCGTCCTCGTCACGGCGGGCCTCGCCACCCTCGCGTACGGCATCGTGCAGACCGAGGCGGTGGGCTGGATCGCCCCCGCCACCCTGCTGCCGCTGCTCGGCGGCCTCTTCCTGCTCGCCGTCTTCGTCCTCGTGGAGTCCCGCACCCGGGAGCCCCTCGTGCCGCTGGGCATCTTCCGCAACAGGGCCGTGTCGGTGGCCAACGCGGCGATCCTGCTGTGCGGTTCGAGCTCCTTCGGCATGTGGTTCTTCATGACGGTGTACGCGCAGAACGTCCTCGGCTACACCCCCCTCCAGGCCGGTCTCGCGCTCGTTCCCAGCTCCCTGAGCGTCCTCCTCGGCTCCAAGCTCGCCCCGCACCTGATGCCGGTCGTCGGGGCCAGGAACCTCGCCGTCATCGGTGCGCTCATCGGCGCCGCCGGCTTCGCCTGGCAGTCGACGCTGACCGCCGACGGCACCTTCCTCGGCACGATCCTGGGCCCCGGCGTCCTCATGATGGGCGGCATCGGCCTCGCGACCACCCCGCTCGCGACGCTCGCCACGTCCAGCGCCTCCCCGGGCGACGCGGGTCTGGTCTCGGGCCTCGTCAACACCTCCCGCACGATGGGCGGCGCGCTCGGCCTGGCCATCCTGACGACCGTCGCCGCGGCGGCCACGCCCTCCCTCCTCGTCCTCGGCGCACCGGACCCGTCGTACCTCGTCCCGGGCTACGCGACGGCCTTCCGCGTCTCGGCCTGCGTCCTCGTCACGGCTGCCGCGCTGATGCTGCTCCGGCTGCCGAAGGAGGTGGCCCCGCGGAGGTGACGGACCGGGTGACAATGCTCCTCATGATGATCAAGAGCAGGTTCAGAACCGCCGTGACCGCGCTCGCCGTCGGCGCGGCCCTGACGGTCGCGCCCTCGGCGTCCGCGGAGCCGGTGGTGGCCGTGACCACCGGCGCGATATTCAACGACCCCTCCAGCACCGACAAGGCCGCCACGGGACGGATCCTCTTCCACCTGACGGGTCTCGTCGACGGCGCCGAGGCGGGGTCGTCCATCCGGATCTCCCTCTACCTCTTCCACTCCCAGTACATGGCCGAAAGGCTCGTCGCCGCCCACCGGCGGGGCGTCTCCGTCCAGGTGGTCCTCGACGGGGACAGCACCTCGGGTGCGGCCACCTACCTCGCCACCGAGCTGGCCAAGCCCGGCAGCGCGCCGTCCTGGGTGCGTACCTGCAAGACGTCCGAGGCCTGCCTCGCCCTGGACCCGGGCACCACGGCCGCGGACCCCGACGGCTGGTACCCCAACGTCAACCACAACAAGTTCTTCCTGTTCTCCCGCACCAAGGGCAAGGGCGACACCGCGGTCGACAACGTGGTGGTGCAGTCCTCAGGCAACCTCACCGGGCAGGACACCGACGCCTGGTGGAACGACGCCCTGACGGTGGTCGGCAACACCGAGCTCTTCGCCGCGTACACCCGGTACTTCGACGACCAGGCGGGGGCGGCCGTCGGGGAGAGGCCGCAGGTCGCCGACTACGCCCACGACACCCAGGCGGGCAAGGCCAAGGTCTACTTCTTCCCCCGGTCCGGCACCGACGTGGTCGTGAACATCCTGAAGACGGTCGCCCCGGCCGGCACCGCGAACCCCTGCGGCGGCAACTCCCCGGGCTTCGGCACCGCCGACGGCCGTACGAGGATCCGCATCGCGCAGGGCCACATCACCCGCACCGAGGTGGCCAGGCAGCTGTGGGAGCTCGCCGAGAAGGGCTGTCACGTCGAGATCGTGTACCGCTCCCTCGAGAACTGGGACGCGGCGACCGGCACGCCCCAGTCCGAGGTGTCCACCTGGCTGACGAGGCCGACCTCGGGGAAGGGCCGGATCATCCTGCACGCGCTCGACAACGACGGCCGCGGGGGCTCCGACACCCACACCAAGTACCTGCTGATCGAGGGCACGTACCTCAACGGGGTCGACAAGAAGATCGTCTTCACCGGCAGCCACACGTACACGGGGATGGCGCTGACGGTGAACGACGAGACACTGCTCAAGTACGAGGACACGACCGTCTTCGGCCAGTACGCGACGAACTTCGAAGCCCAGCGCGCGGCCTCCCTCGCGGAACGCGACCTGTAGGCCTCCGTTCCTCCAGCCGCCGCCGTACGGCCGGGGTTTGGGCCGGCCCCGGCCCCGGCCGTACGGCCGTAGCCGCTGCCGTACGGTCGCGGGCCGTCAGTCCCGGCCCGCCTCCGGGTCCACCGCCGAGAGCACCGGGTCGAAGGCCGTCTCCCCGCGCAGCACCTGTCGGACCGCCTCCGCCAGCTCCTCCACGCGCCCGTCCTTGACCAGGAGCCCGGCCGCCCCCGCCTCCCTCGCCCGCCGCGGGTACCCCGGCCGCCCCGAGGTCGCCAGGACCAGCACCCGGCAGTCCGGCACCTCGTCCCGCAGGTCCCCGGCCGCGTCGAACCCCGACCGCCCCGGCAGCTCGGCGTCGAGCAGGGCCACATCGGGGCGCCCGACGAGCGCCGCGTCCACGACCTCGTCGCCGCGCCCGACCCGCGCGACGACCTCGAAGTCGTGCTCCATCCCGAGCAGCAGCGCCAGCGCGCCCGGTGTCGTCCTGGGGTCCTCGGCGAGCAGGATCCTGATCATTCCGTGGGCTTCCCGTCGTGTGGGCGGAGGTCTCCACGGGGTTCCGCGGCGACCCGGACCGCCCGCGGGACGGTCCCGGGACAAGCCTGCCGCCTGGGGCCGCGACCCGCGCGCGCGGACGCGGCGTACCGCTCGCGGGCGTCAACGAGGCCTGGAACAGATGCGCACCGGCGCCGCTCTGCGCACCTGCGTCGAGATCTGAGGCCGGAGGGGACTCCCCGTGAGGTCACTGCCCCTGGGAGGAGCGCGATCGTCACCGGCGCCGGACAGGGCCTCGGCCGCGCCGAGGCCCTGGAACTCGCCACCGGACGGCCTGCTCGCCCCCCGCCCGCCCGGCGGGCGAGACCTTCGCGGCGGCGGGGGTGCCGCGGCTGAAGAGGGGCTGAGAAGGCCGAGCGCGGCGCGGGCCCGGCCGGCGGTGGGGGGAAGACGAAGGGCCCTGGGGGAGACCCCGGGGCCCTTCGCCTCGCTGGACTGCCCGGTCACCGCGCGGTCGGCGCGGTCACCCCGGTCACTGCCCGTCGGGCTCGCGACGGTGGCGGCCGCGCGGGGAGGACGCGGAGTCCTCCGTCGGCGCGGCCTCACCGCGGTGCTTGCCGGAACCGAGCGGCTCCTGCCCGTGCGTGCTGTTCTCCGACATGGTCGAAATCACCCCGTTGACATCGGTCCTGCTGTGCAGCCCGAGAGTCTAGCCAGCGGGTCTGCGGTCGGTGAGGGGTGCCTGCTGAAGCGGCACCGGACGGCACACCCGGGGCTCCTCCACGACGGCCGCGACCGTCACCGGCTCGGGCACCGGCTCCGGTTCCGGCGGCGCCTCCAGGTCCGCCAGCCCGCACGGCGCCCCGGCCGTCACGTACGGCAGCCGCAGCACGCCCCCGGCCGTCCACAGGCCCGCACCGGCCAGCCAGCCCGCCGGCGCGGCCACGTGACCCATCCGCCGGGCCGAGGGCCGCCAGATCCCGACCCAGCTCCCGGCCGCCGCGTCGATCCGCAGCGCCACCCCGCAGCTCTCCGGCATCAGCACCTGCCCCGGCTGCACGGCGAACGGCGTCACCGCCGCGTCGTCGAGCCGCAGGCACTCCGGGAACCGCACCGGAAGCAGACTCCCCAACACCCCCCAGCCGAGCCGGTCGTGCCCCGGCGACGGCGCGTCGGAACGGATCAGGAGGAGCCCGCTGTCCGGGTCCGCGAGGAGCAGCCGGTCGTGACTGTCCTCGGTGATCTGGAGCAGGGGCGTCACCTCCCCGCCGCGCTCCAGATCGACGGCGACGGTCTTCACCGGCCCGTCGCCGAGTTGCCGGTCGAGCGCCAGCAACCGGCCCGTACGGTCGAGCCACACCCCGCCCGAGCAGCGGCCCCTGACCTCCGCCACCCGCTCCGGGCCGAACGCGCCACCCGCGACCAGCCACACCGTGGTCGTGTCGGGGCCCACGCACATCGCGTACGCGCAGATGCCGTCCGGCGCGGGCGGCAGCAGCACCAGGTGCTCGGAGCCCGGGGCCTGGACCGCGCCGAGCTGGAGCTCGCCGGTCGCCGGGCCCGTGGGATAGAGCAGCGAGAACGTGTTCCGCCGCCCGTCCACGCGGCGGGAGACGAGGACCCGGCCGTCCGCGAGGGGCAGCAGCCGGGTGCCCGGCTCCTCCGGCTGGCCGAGGGGCAGCGGTACGGCGTACGGCTCCGGGCCGTCGAGGGTCCACCGCTCCACGTACAGGGCGTCCCCGGCGCCCGCGAGCCTGGCGGCGTACGCGCCGTTCGCCGTGATCGTGAACCCGGTCGGCCAGGCACCGCTCCCGGCGCGCTCCCCGCCCCGGTTCCCCTCGCGGTCGTCGTCCTCGGCCGTCGTCTCGATGGCACACGCTGTCATCGACTCGTCACCTCCGGCCACGAAGCTAGTTTTCGCACTCCCAGCCGAACAACACGAGCCCGGTCACTTCACACATAAGGGTGGCCCTGTGGCGATTCGGCTGAGGGGCGAGGGGGGCCTGTGCTGGAGTTGCCCGTGGTGAGTAAGGTAAGGCGAACCTAAACGGAGCCTGTGGCTCCGCCCCGGTAGCGCCCGTATCCCCGCCAGGACCCGTACAGGAGCCCTCTCATGCCCCTCCGCCGCCGCGGCACCGCCGTCGTCGTCGCCCTCGCCGCCTTGCTCTCGCTCGCGGCCTGCGGAGGAGGAGACGGAGGATCCGACACCGCCGCGAAGGAGGACACGGGCAAGAAGAAGGACGTCGCCACCGGCGGCAAGGACTTCGGCGACGCGGCGGCCAAGACGGCGGCCATGGGCACGGACGCGAAGGCCGGCCAGTTCCCCCGCACGCTGACCCACGCCCTCGGCAGGACCGAACTGAAGTCCGCCCCCAAGCGGGTCGTCGTCCTCGACGTCGGCGAACTCGACAACGTCGTCTCCCTCGGCGTCCAGCCCGTCGGCTACGCCCCCTCCGAGGGCGACGACGGCATCCCCGGCTACCTCAAGAAGGACGCGGGCGCCCCCAAGTCCGTCGGCACCATCAACAACCTCAACCTGGAGGCCATCGCCAACCTCCAGCCCGACCTGATCCTCGGCAGCCAGCTCCGCGCCGCCGACAAGTACGACGAACTGTCGAAGATCGCGCCGACCGTGTTCTCCATCCGCCCCGGCTTCACCTGGAAGGAGAACTACCTCCTCAACGCCGCCGCGCTCGACCGGACCGCCCAGGCGAAGGAGAAGCTCGCCGCGTACGAGACCAAGGCCAGGCAGCTCGGCACGGACATCGGCCCGGACAAGCCGACCGTCTCCATGGTCCGCTACCTCCCCGGCAAGATCCGCCTCTACGCCAAGGCGTCCTTCATCGGCACCATCCTGGAGGACACCGGCCTGCCCCGGCCCGAGAACCAGCGGATCGACGACCTCGCCGCCGAGATCAGCCCCGAGAAGATCGACGAGGCCGACGCCGACTGGATCTTCACCGGCGTGTACGGCGACGCCAAGGCCACGAAGAAGGACACCGCCCAGGCCAACCCGCTGTGGAAGAACCTCAGGGCGGTCAAGTCCGGCCAGGCCAAGGACGTCCCGGACGAGACCTGGTACCTCGGTCTCGGCGTCACGGCCGCGAACAGCGTCCTCGACGACCTGCGCGCCGACCTCGTCGAGAAGTAGGGCGGGTACGGGGCGCGGAGCGGGCGCCGGTACGACCCCGTACCGGCGCCCGCTCCGGCACGGCGCCGCCCCCGCCACCGGGCACGACGCCCGGGCACGTGAGCCAGGTAGCCTTTCCCCCGTGCCCCGCCTGTCTGAAGTCATCGCCGCGCTCGACGCCCTCTGGCCACCCGAGCGGGCCGAGTCGTGGGACGCCGTCGGCACCGTCTGCGGCGACCCCGACGCCCAGGTCACCCGCGTGCTCTTCGCCGTCGACCCCGTCCAGGAGATCGCCGACGAGGCGATCGCCCTCGGCGCCGACCTGATCGTCACCCACCACCCGCTCTACCTGCGCGGTACGACGACGGTCGCGGCCGGCCACTTCAAGGGCCGGGTCGTGCACGGCCTCATCAAGCACGACATCGCCCTCCACGTCGCCCACACCAACGCCGACACCGCCGACCCCGGTGTCTCCGACGCCCTCGCGGGCGCCCTCGACCTGCGGATCACCGGCCCCCTCGTACCCGAGAACAACCTCGGCCGGATCTGCGAACTCGACCACCCCGAGACCCTCGCCGAGTTCGCCGCGCGCGCCGCGAAGCGACTGCCCGCCACCGCACAGGGCATCCGGGTGGCCGGCGACCCCGGCATGACCGTGCGCCGCGTCGCCGTCAGCGGCGGCTCCGGCGACAGCCTCTTCGACGCCGTACGGGCCGCCGGCGTGGACGCCTTCCTCACCGCCGACCTGCGCCACCACCCCGTCTCCGAGGCCACCCAGCAGTCACCGCTCGGCCTCGTCGACGCCGCCCACTGGGCCACCGAATGGCCCTGGTGCCAGCAGGCCGCCAGCCAGCTCGACGAGATCTCCGACCGCCACGGCTGGGACCTCCGCGTGCACGTCTCGAAGACGGTCACCGACCCCTGGTCCTCCCACCACACCTCCCCTGGAGCCCCCAACTGAACGCCGCGCCCGCCGACCAGATCCGCCTCCTCGACGTCCAGGGCCTGGACGTCCGCCTCCAGCAGCTCGAGCACAAGCGCCGGTCGCTGCCCGAGCACGCCGAGATCGAGTCGCTGACCAAGGACCTCACCCAGCTGCGCGACCTGCTCGTCGCCGCGCAGACCGAGGAGAGCGACTGCGGCCGTGAGCAGACCAAGGCCGAGCAGGACGTCGACCAGGTCCGCCAGCGGGCCACGCGCGACCAGCAGCGCCTCGACTCCGGTGCCGTCTCCTCCCCGAAGGACCTGGAGAGCCTCCAGCGCGAGATCGTCTCCCTCGCCAAGCGTCAGGGCGACCTGGAGGAGATCGTCCTCGAGGTCATGGAGCGCCGCGAGTCCGTCCAGGAGCGCCTGGCCGAGCTGACCGAGCGGGTCTCCGCCGTCGAGGCCAAGACCGCGGACGCCACCGCCCGGCGCGACGCCGCCGAGAGCGAGCTGGACGCCGAGGCCGCCTCCGTGACGAAGGAGCGCGAGCTCGTCGCGGGCTCCGTCCCGGCCGACCTCCTCAAGCTGTACGAGAAGCTGCGCGAGCAGCAGGGCGGCGTCGGCGCGGCCCGGCTGTACCAGCGCAAGTGCGAGGGCTGCCACATCGAGCTCAACATCACCGAGGTCAACGAGATCCGCGCCGCCGCGCGTGACGCGGTCGTCCGTTGCGAGAACTGCCGCCGCATTCTCATCCGCACCTCGGAGTCCGGCCTGTAATGTCCGCCCTTCCGTCTTCGCGAGAGCTGATCGTCGAGGCCGACGGGGGCTCCCGGGGCAACCCGGGTCCCGCCGGCTACGGGGCGGTCGTCCTGGACCCCGCCACGGGCGAGACGCTCGCGGAGGCGGCCGAGTACATCGGCGTGGCGACGAACAACGTCGCCGAGTACAAGGGCCTCGTGGCGGGCCTCAAGGCGGCCAGGGAGCTGTTCCCCGACGCCACCGTCCACGTCCGCATGGACTCCAAGCTGGTCGTCGAGCAGATGTCCGGCCGCTGGAAGATCAAGCACCCCGACATGAAGCCGCTCGCGGCCGAGGCCGGCCGGGTCTTCCCGGCGGGCCGGGTCCGCTACGAGTGGATCCCGCGCGAGCGCAACAAGCACGCGGACCGGCTCGCGAACGAGGCGATGGACGCGGGCAAGCGGGGCCGCCAGTGGGAGCCGTCCGCCTCCACGGCCGCCCTGGACACCTCCGCCGCCCGCAACGCCGCCACCCCGCCCCCGTCGGGCCCACCGGGCGACGCGACGGCGGGCGCGGCGCGAGCGAGGGCGGCGCTGGTGACGGCTGCGGTGGGCGGCAACGCGTCGGCGGGCGGCAGCCCGTCGTCCCCGGTCGGGACCGCCTCGTCGGCCGGGACTTCCGCCTCGGTCGGAACCACCCCGCCGGTCGGGACCGCCCCGGTTGCCTCGGCCGGGAGTACCGCCGCGGTCGGGATCACCGCCACCCCGCCCGCCTCCACCGGCATCATCGCCACCCCGCCCGCCTCGCCGCAGGCCGGCGCCCCCCGGCAGGGCTGGTCCGCGGGACCCGACATGGGAGCGCCCGCCACGTTCGTGCTGCTGCGGCACGGTGAGACCGCGCTCACGCCCGAGAAGCGGTTCTCGGGGAGCGGCGGCACCGACCCCGAGCTCTCGGCGGCCGGGCTGCGGCAGGCCCAGGCCGTCGCGGAGGCGCTCGCCGCGCGCGGCACCATCCAGGAGATCGTCAGCTCGCCGCTCACCCGGTGCCGGCAGACCGCCGCCGCCGTCGCCGCCCGCCTCGGGCTCGACGTCCGGATCGAACCGGGTCTGCGCGAGACCGACTTCGGCGCCTGGGAGGGGCTGACCTTCGGCGAGGTCCGGGAGCGCCACCCGGAGGACCTCGACGCCTGGCTCGCCTCCCCGAAGGCCGCGCCCACCGGCGGCGGCGAGAGCTTCGCGGCCGTGGCCCGCCGCGTCGCCGCGGCCCGGGACCGGCTGACCGCCGCCCACGCGGGCCGGACCGTGCTCCTCGTCACCCACGTCACGCCGATCAAGACCCTGGTCCGGCTCGCGCTCGGCGCCCCGCCGGAGTCGCTGTTCCGGATGGAGCTGTCGGCCGCGTCGATCTCCGCCGTGGCCTACTACGCGGACGGCAACGCCTCCGTACGGCTCCTCAACGACACCTCGCACCTGAGGACCTGAGGACCTGAGCACCCGAAGGACCTGAGCACCCACGGGCGTGCCGGCAAGAGGGTGGCGCGGGGCCCCGCCCCCGTACCACCATCCCGTCATGACCTGGCACTTCACCGAGGACCCCGCCGCTTTCCGTACGGCCGCGGCGGAGCACCTCGCCGCCGAGCCCGCCCGTAACACCGCCGTACTGACGCTCATGGACCGGGCGGACCGGCTCGGCTGGTGGGCCGAGCCCGACGGCCGGGTCACGGGGGTGCTGGCCGAGTGGCCGCCCCGCGTGCACGCCTTCGGGGCGATGACCGTCGCCGCGGCCCGCGCCCTCGTCTTCCCGGCGGGTACGGAGCCGACGGAGCTGCGCGGTGAGACGGCCGCCGTCGAGGCGTACGCGGAGGCGTCGGGCCGCCCCTGGCGGCCCACCGTCCGGATGCGGCTCTTCCGGCTCGGCGGGCTGATCCCGCCGGACCCCGCCCCCGCGGGCCGGGCCCGTGTCGCGGACGCGGCGGACGTACCGCTCGCCGCCGCCTGGGCGCGCGACTTCGCCCGGGACATCGGGGAGGACCCCGAGCAGGACTTCACGGGCCCGGTCGGCGAGCGGATTGCCGAGGGCCGCCTGCTGCTCTGGGAGACCCCCGGCGGCCGACCGGTCTCGATGGCCGCGGTCTCCCGCACGATCGAGGGCCAGGCCCGCGTCCACCTCGTCTACACCCCGCCCGCCCACCGGGGCAGGGGCCACGCGGCGGGAGTGACCGCCGCCGCCGGCCGGGCCGCCCTGGACTCCGGCGCCGACCAGGTCCTGCTCTTCACGGACCTGGGCAACCCCACGAGCAACGCCCTCTACCGGCGCCTCGGCTACCGCCCGGTGACGGACCATCTCGGGATCGCGCTCGCCCCCGCGACCGCATGATCACGCCGACGTCGTACGGGGCGGGGGTAGGGCTGTGGAGACGGTGCTGTCGGCGAGGGGCACGCGCGCGAGGTTCGACGGCGAGCGCCTGAGGATCGTGCGGGACGGCACGACCTGGCCGGTGCCGGTCCGGGCGATCGCCTCGGCGGAGGAGACGGGCGGCGGCGCGGTACGCGTCGTCCTCGCGGGGGACCCCGCCGAGCCCGGCACGGTCTCGGCGGCTCTGTCGCCCTGACCGGACCCCACGCGCGCGCGGCGGGAGCGTTCGCCGGGCATCTCCGGACGGCACTCGGGAGGGTCACGCCCGCCGCCGACGGGCACCGCCTGGTGAGCGTCGTGCGTCCGGCACCGGCCGGGCGGGGCGGCGGCCTCGGCGAGTCGGCCCGGCGCGCGGTCCGGATCGGCTGCTTCTCGGTCGTCTCGGGGCGGGCCGCGATGTCCGGCTTGACCCTCACGTAGCGTGAGGCCGCAGGGTGGGCCCATGAGCGACCACTACAACGCGTTCGAGATCAGCCCCGTGCCCACTCCCGGCCCGGACGCCACCGCGCCGGAGCCGTTCCACGGCATCTACGGCATGCCCGCGTTCGTGACGATCCCCACCGGTGACCTGGCCGCGTCGGTGGACTTCTGGGTGCGGGGCCTCGGCTTCTTCGAGCTGTTCACCATCCCCGGCACACTCGTGCATCTGCGCCGTTGGGCGTTCCAGGACGTCCTCCTCGTCCGGTCGGAGAGCGTTGCGGAGCAGCCCCCGGCGATGAGTGTCAGCTTCGCGTGCGTGCTCAGCCAGGTCGACTCCCTCGTCGAGGCCTGCCGTACGCTGCGCCCGCACGCTGTCGACGGTCCACGGGACACTCCCTGGAACACCCGCGACGTGACGGTGAGCACCCCCGAGAACGCGCGGGTCGTGTTCACCGCGGCGAAACCCCTCGACCCGGACGGCCAGGAGGCGCGGAACCTTGAAGCCATCGGGATCACCCCGCCGGGCGCCGGGCGCGGCGACCGTGAAAACCACGTCCGACACCCCTGACGGCGACGGCCTGATCGTCGGCCAGGCGGCGAGGCATCTGGACGTGACGGTCCGCGCGCTGCACCACTGGGACGACATCGGCCTGGCGCGGCCCTCGCTGCGCACGGCCGCCGGGTACCGGCTCTACACCGCCGATGACCTGGAACGTCTCCACCGCGTCGTCGTCTACCGGGAGCTCGGTCTCGGCCTGGACCGGATCCGGGCCGTCCTGGACGACCCGACCGCGGACGTGCCCGGCGCGCTGCGGGCCCAGCGCGCCCAGGTCGACGAACGGATCGAGCGCCTCCAGCGGCTCGGCACCGGCCTCGACCGGATGATCGACGCCCACGAGCGCGGCCTGCTGCTGTCCGTCGAGCAGCAGGCCGCGATCCTCGGCCCCGAGTGGAACCCGGACTGGCCCGCCGAAGCCCGCCGGCGCTACGGACACACGGCGCAGTGGCAGCAGTACGCCGAACGCTCGGCCGCGCGCGGTCCTGAGGAGTGGCGGGCCGTCGCCGACGCCATGGCCGACCTGGACCGGGCCCTCGGGGACGCGATGGACGCCGGCGTCGCACCCGGCAGCCCGGAGGCGAACCGACTCGTCGAGCGCCACCGTGACCTCTTCGCCGCGTACTTCCCCCTCACCCGGCAGATGCAGGTCTGTCTCGGCCGCATGTTCGAGGCCGATCCGGCGTACGCCGCCCACTACGACGGCATCCGTGCCGGCCTCGCCGCGTGGTTCCGTCGCCTCGTCGACGCCGACGCGCGCGCCCACGGCGTCGACCCCGACACCGCGACCTGGCGGTGACCGCCTGCCGGAAACGCGGGCCCTACGCCGAGACCGGCCCGGACCGCAGAGCCGCCGCCCCCCGGGCGAGGGACTCGACCCGCACCCAGTCGCGGGCCGCGAGGGCGGTCGGCGGCACCATCCACGTACCGCCGACGCAACCGACGTTCGGCAGGGACAGGTAGGCGGGGGCGGAGGCGAGGGAGACGCCGCCGGTCGGGCAGAAACGGGCCTGGGGGAGCGGTCCCGCGAGGGACTTCAGGTACGGGACGCCACCCGCCGCCGCGGCCGGGAAGAACTTCATGGCGTCCACCCCCTGTTCGAGCAGGGCCACGACCTCCGAGGCCGTCGACACCCCCGGCAGGAACGGCACGCCCGACTCCCGCATCGCGCCGAGCAGCCGGCCGGTCCACCCGGGGCTGACGAGGAACCGGGCACCGGCGCCGACCGCGTCCGCGACCCCGGCCGCCGAGACGACCGTCCCCGCGCCGACGACCGCGTCCGGCACCTCGGCCGCGATCGCGCGTACGGCGTCGAGAGCGGCCGGGGTACGCAGGGTGACCTCGATCAGCGGCAGCCCGCCTGCCACGAGGGCACGGGCCAGGGGCACGGCGTCGGCGGCGTCCTCGATCACGACGACCGGGACGACGGGGGTCCTCGGGGCAAGGTCGAACACGCTCGTCATGGCCTCATCCTGCACAGGGCGAGCAGGACCCGCAACGATCGTTGCGGAGAGCGCAACGGACCCCTAGTGGATCTCGTCGACCAGGACGTCGAGCGCTCCCGCCCTCCCGCCCTCCTCCACCACGTACCCCAGGTCCCGCAGCGCCACCACCAGCTCCTCGGGCGACCGCGGCGCGGCGCCCGCCTCCAGGAGACTCCGCACGATCCGCCCCTTCGTCGCCTTGTTGAAGTGGCTGACCACCTTCCGGGTCGGCGCGTGCAGCACCCGCACGGTCGCCGTCCGCGCCGCCACCTCCCCCTTCGGCTTCCACGCCGACGCGTACGCCGACGACCGCAGGTCAAGGACCAGACCGTTCCCGGCCGCCTCTGGGAGTACGGACGCCATCGCGCCGCGCCAGTGCGCGCCCAGCGCGCCGATCCCCGGCAGCCTGACCCCCATCGAGCAGCGGTACGACGGAATCCGGTCCGTCACCCGCACCGCGCCCCACAGCCCCGAGAACACGAGCAGCGACCGCCCGGCCCGCCTCGTGGCCGCCGCGTCCAGGGTCGCCAGACCCAGCGCGTCGTACAGGACGCCCGTGTAGATCTCGCCCGCCGGACGCGCGCCCGCCGTCCGCAGCTCCACGTTCTTCGCGACCTCGCCCCGCAGGCCCTCGCTCAGACCGAGGACCTCGCGCGCCTTCTCCTCGTCGGCCGCGCACAGCTCGACCAGCTCGTCCAGGACCGCCGCCCGCGCCTCGGCCAGCCCCGGCAGGGACAGCGACTCCGGCTTGAGCGGCGCCCCGCGCCCCGAGGAGGCCTTGCCCTCGGAGGGCGGCAACAGCACGAGCACGGTGGTTCTCCTTCGTCCGTACGGGATCGGGGGTGCGGCCCCGGCCGTCAAGACTACAAAGCGCCGGGCCACTTCCCCGCAGTACGGCCGTTCAGGGTGCCGTGCGCGGAACCCCGCCCTACGCTCGGTCCATGCCCCGCCGCCACCTTCACGTGACCGGCGCAGCCGAGGCTCCGCTGCGGGCCGCCCTGCGCGCACTCCGTACCGAGCTCGCGATCCCCGAGGACTTCCCGCCCGCCGTCCTCGCCGAGGCCGAGGCCGCCGCCAAGGCCCCCCGGCTTCCCGCGCACGACGCCACCGACCTGCCCTTCTTCACCGTCGACCCGCCCGCCTCCACCGACCTCGACCAGGCCATGCACCTGGCCCGCCGGGCCGACGGCGGCTACCGCGTCCACTACGCCATCGCCGACGTCGCCGCCTTCGTCACCCCCGGCTCCGCCCTCGACGTCGAGGCCCACCGGCGCGTCCTCACCCTCTACTTCCCCGACGGCAGGATCCCCCTCCACCCCGCCGTCCTGTCCGAGGGCGCCGCCAGCCTCCTCCCCGGCGAACCCCGGCCCGCCCTGCTGTGGCGGATCGACCTCGACGCCGAAGGGCGCCGGGTCGCCACCGACGTCCGCCGCGCCCTCGTCCGCAGCCGCGCCAAACTGGACTACGCGGGCGTGCAGCGGCAGATCGACGCCGGTACGGCCGAGGAACCGCTGGCCCTCCTCCGTGAGATCGGCCGACTCCGCGAGGCCCTCGAAGCCGAACGCGGCGGTATCTCCCTCAACGTGCCCGAGCAGGAGATCGTCGAGCAGGACCCGCGCGACCAACGCGCCCTGAACGACCCGCACGTCCCACCCCGCTCCCACACCCCACCCGCCCCTCACATCCCACCGGGCCCCCGCGACCACCGCACCTACTCCCTCGCCTACCGGGCCCCGCTCCCCGCCGACGGCTGGAACGCCCAGATCTCCCTGCTCACCGGCATGGCCGCCGCCGACCTCATGACCGCCGCGGGCACCGGCATCCTGCGCACCCTCCCCACCGCCCCCGACGGCGCCGTCGCCCGCCTGCGCCGCTCCGCGCAGGCCCTCGGCGTCGACTGGCCGCACCACGTCTCGTACGCGGAGGTCGTCCGCGCCGCCGACCCCGCGAACCCGCGCCACGCCGCCTTCCTCCAGGAGTGCACCACCCTGCTGCGCGGCGCCGGGTACACCGTCTTCGCCGACGGCCACGTCCCCACCCCCGCCGTGCACGCCGCCGTCGCCGACGAGTACACCCACTGCACCGCGCCGCTGCGGCGGCTCGTCGACCGCTACGCGGGCGAACTGTGCGTGGCGGCGGTCGCGGGCGACGAACCGCCCGAGTGGGTGCGGGCCGCCCTGCCCGCCCTCCCCGACGAGATGGCCGCCGGCTCGCGCCGCGCCAACGCCGTCGAGCGCGAGAGCGTCGACGTCGTCGAGGCGGCTCTGTTGAGGGACCGGGTCGGGGAGGTCTTCGACGCGTACGTGATCGACGTGAAGGAGCGCGAGCCGTCCGTCGGCACCGTCCACCTGGACGACCCGGCGGTCGTCGCCCGGATCGAGGGGGGCGGGACGCGGCTGCCGCTGGGGGAGTGGCTGCGCGTCAGACTGACGGAGGCGGACCCGGGGTCGTCGAAGGTGCTGTTCGCCCCCGCGTGAGCCCTCTGAGGTGCGCGAGCAGGGCGCGCGGATCGTCGGCGTGCACCCGCAGCACCCGTACGGGCCGGGGCGCGCCGAGCAGCCGGGGTGCGTCGACGGGCTCGACCAGCTCGATCGTGACGGAGGTCTGGGAGCCGACGGCGAGGTTCAGCTCGCCCTCGGCCTTCTCGTGCGTGAACAGCAGCTCGTGGCGGACGGCCGCGATCCGGTCGACGGGGACGCGGACGTCGACGTGCGCGGCCTGCCGCAGCCGCAGGACGTTCCCGGTGAGGGTGTGCGGCCGGGTCACGGCGGCGGCGTGCAGCCCGAGGACGAACAGCACGGTGTACACGTCCAGGACGAGGACGACCGCGTGGACCAGGGGCCGGCCGGCGAGCAGGTACGACATGCCGACCGTCTCGACCAGGCACACGAACGCGAAGCCGTACATCAGCGCCGCCTGGTCACGCGCGTGCGGGAACACCGCGTCCGCGTCGTCCACCCCCTGCGGCCGCCGCGCCGCCCACCGCACCAGACTGGTCATGATCCGCAGCTCGTGCCCGATGATCCGCAGCACGGGCCGGGGCACCAGCTCGGCCAGGACGTCCCGCCGCGAGAGTCCGCGCCGCCGCAGCCGCAGACAGGCGAGACCCTCGGCGAGCAGGAGCACGACGAGGAGGAGCTCGGCGACGGCCCACACGGCCCCCGGTATCCGCACCCCGCCGACGAGCAGGACCGCGAGGACGACTTCGGCGGGGAGCGCCACGTAGGCGGCGAGACGAAGAAGGCGCACGAGGCGGGAGGGGAGGGCATCGGACCGGCCGGCGCCCGAGGGGCGGTCGCCGTCGGGACCGGTCGTCATCGCCTCTGCTCCCGTCGGTCCCTGACGAGGCGGACCGCCAGGCGGACGGCCGCCGACTGGGCCGGGGCGAGGTCCGCGAAGAAGGTGTCGGCGAGGGAGCCGTCGGGGAAGCCGTCCGACCCGGCGCCCGGGATCTCCACCCCCAGCTCGTCCGGCAGGCAGTCGGCGAGCACCCGGGCGGCCTCCGCGACCCGTGGGTCGTCCGGTTCCGCCCCGGCGAGCGCGTCGAGCAGCGGGTACACCACGCGCGCGTGCTCCGCCGTGTCCCGCATCAGGCCCATCAGCCGGACCCGCTCCTCCTCCGGTACGACGACGTCGAGCAGGGCCAGGAGCTCCCGGTCCTTCGCGGCCATGGGGGACTCGGGCAGCTCGCCCAGACCCGCGAGGAGCGCGGCGAGCTCCGGCGACACGGGCCCGTCGGGGGGCAGCCGCCCGGCCCGCGCCTCGTGGAGGAGCGGCGCGAGACGCTCCCGGCGCGCCCGGATCACCGCCTCCTGGCGCGCCAGGTCCTCCGCCAGCTCCTCCAGCACCTCGACGAGCCCCCGCCCCTCGTCGTCCGCGAGCACGCCCCGCACCTCGTCGAGCCCGAGACCCAGCTCGGTGAGCCGCCGGATCCGGGCGAGCAGCACGGCGTCCCGGACGCCGTACTCCCGGTACCCGTTGGCCCGCCGCACGGGCTCGGGCAGCAGACCCGACTGGTGGTAGTGCCGCACGGCCCGCGGGGTGACCCCGACGAGGGCGGCGATCTCGCCGATACGCATGCGCCCAGTAGAAACCCTGACGCCGCGACAGGGTCAAGCGGTCCCCGCGCCGCCGGGTAGCATGGTCGGCACGGCAGACGAGCCGGGCGGGCGGCCGCGTGGGGATCCCCGGATCTCCCCGAGGAACGTCCGGGCTCCACAGAGCAGGGTGGTGGCTAACGGCCACCCGGGGTGACCCGCGGGACAGTGCCACAGAAAACAGACCGCCGGGGACCTCGGTCCTCGGTAAGGGTGAAACGGTGGTGTAAGAGACCACCAGCGCCTGAGGTGACTCAGGCGGCTAGGTAAACCCCACCCGGAGCAAGGTCAAGAGGGGACACCCCGGTGTCCCTGCGCGGATGTTCGAGGGCTGCTCGCCCGAGTCCGCGGGTAGACCGCAGGAGGCCGGCGGCAACGCCGGTCCTAGATGGATGGCCGTCGCCCCGACGACCGCGAGGTCCCGGGGCACAGAACCCGGCGTACAGCCCGACTCGTCTGTCGGCTCACGTGAGGGAAGGGCCCCTGATCAGGCTCGCGCCTGGTCGGGGGCCTTTGGTCTGCCCTCGACAGGGAAGCGTCCGTCTCGGGTGGGGCCGTGCCGCCGGCGCTCTTCGGACGAGGCCCCGGACCCGGCCGGCGGGGCCGTACCCGGTGCGGGCGCGGACCCGGCCTGCGGGGCCGTACCCGGTGCGGGCGAGGACCTCGGTTGCGGTCGTCGCGGGGCCGCTGTCAGTGCGGGGTGTCAGGGTGGACGCATGGACGCGTGACCCCGCTACGAACGGAGCAGTCCCATGAGCCGCCACTTCCAGGTCACCTTCGACGCCCACGACCCCCGGGCCCTGTCGGCGTTCTGGCGCGACGCGCTGGGTTACGTCCACCCCGGGCCGCCCGGGGTGGACCTGCCCGAGGGCGCCGACCCGCTGGCCGCCTGGGACGACTTCCTGGCGCGGATCGGCGTGCCGGAGGACCAGCGCAACACGCGGTCCGCCATCGAGGACCCGGACGGGAACGGTCCGCGGGTGTTCTTCCAGCAGGTGCCCGAGGACAAGGTCGCCAAGAACCGCGTCCACCTGGACGTCCGCGCCGCCCCCGGCCTCGAGGGGGAGGAGCGGATGGCGGCCCTGGAGGCCGAGTGCGACCGGCTTCTCGGACTGGGGGCGAAGCGGCTGCGCCGCTTCGAGCCCGAGCCTCCGATGAGCACCGGGTTCCTCGTGATGGCCGACCCCGAGGGCAACGAGTTCTGTCTGGACTGACGCCGTCGGCGTGACGTCAGTCGAGGACCTCGATCGTCCACTGCGGGTCGCGGTCGTCCGTACGGACGAAGACGCGCTTGGGGAGCGAGGACAGGTCCTCGAACAGGTCACGACCGAGGGCCAGGCCGTTCTGGTCGATCGCGTACGTGCCGCTCCGCAGATCGGCCGCCGAGGTGATCGTCTTCGCGCCGTCGCCGTCCACGCGCTGGAGGCGCCAGACGGAGGCGGGCGAGTCGTCGGAACGGACCGCCACGGGGGTGCGTTCGGTGCCCTCCGACACGACGGTCTCCTCCGTGCCCTTCGCGGTGAGACGGAACCCTCCTCCCTCCGGAGTGAGCAGCCACTCCGGCGCCCGGGCCCGGTCGGGCTCGGCGAGGAAGCCGACCAGCGTTCCGTCCTCGACCCCGACCGGGGCCCCCTTCACGTACAGCTTGACGACCTTGCCGTCGTTCGGCATGGCTCCTCCTGGGTTGGGTGCGGGAGTCACCCGACCATGCCCCGGACCGCCCTCTCCCGGGCCGGGGAACACGCAGGTCATAGGCTGTGTGGAGCTGAGAAGCCGTCAGGGAGGTGACAGTTCCGCGCGCCCGGCCGGGGGTGCGCGCCCGCCCGGTGTATGGGTGGGGCATGACGATTCCCGTGCATCAGCTCACCGATCCCGCCGTGCGTGCCTTCGTCACGGCCCTCAACGCCAACGACGAGGAGGCTTTCCGGGAGGCGCTCACGCCCGGCGCGACCATGTCCGACGACGGGTCCGAGCGCGACCTGGCCGCGTGGACGGAGAAGGAGGTCTTCTCCTCGCGCGGGCACATGGAGGTCGAGTCCGAGAAGGGTGACGGGCGCGATCTCGTGGCCCGCTTCCGCAACGACGCCTGGGGCGAGATGCGGACCCGCTGGCGCTTCACCGTCGAGGGCGGGAGGATCGCCCGCTTCGAGACCGGGCAGGCCTGACCGGGCGAGGGGCTGACCCCCGGGCGGGTCAGCCCCTCCCGATGTACGGCATCCGCGTCGCCATCACCGTCGCGAACTGCACGTTCGCCTCCAGCGGCAGGGACGCCATGTGCACCACCGTCGCCGCCACGTCCGCCGCGTCCATCACCGGTTCCGCCGCCAGTTCGCCGTTGGCCTGGAGGATGCCGGTCTGCATGCGGGCCGTCATCTCCGTCGCCGCGTTGCCGATGTCGAGCTGGCCGCAGGCGATCCGGTACGGGCGCCCGTCGAGCGACAGGGACTTCGTCAGACCCGTCATCGCGTGCTTCGTCGCCGTGTACGCGATCGAGTGCGGGCGCGGTACGTGGGCGGAGATCGAGCCGTTGTTGATGATCCGGCCGCCCTGGGGGTCCTGGTCCTTCATGGTCCGGAAGGCGGCCTGGGCGCAGAGGAACGACCCCGTCAGGTTGACGTCGACGACCGCCCGCCAGGTGGCCGGGTCCAGGTCCTCGACGGGGACGCCGCCGCCCGCGAACGTACCGGCGTTGTTGAAGAGTAGGTCGACCCGGCCGTAGCGGTCCCGTACGGCGGCGAAGAGGGCCGTGACCTGCTCGGCGGAGGTGACGTCCGTCGGGACGCACAGCGCCTCGGCGGAGGCCGCGGCCGCCGCCGTCTCCTCCAGGGCCTCCGCCCGGCGTCCCGCGAGGGCCACCGACCAGCCGGCCGCCGCGAGGGCCAGCGCCACGCTCCGGCCGATGCCCGACCCCGCTCCCGTCACCACTGCGATGCTCATGGGCGCGCAGCGTACGCGAGACGTGTGCCCCATGAACTCATCGTTCCGACACATGGATGTTCTGTACCCGACAACGTGAGGTCGTCGGGCCCCCCTCGAATGACGGACGGACAGCATCCGTTCCGGGGAGGGGCACATGAACCACCTACACCAGCACGCGGACGAACTGCGCGCTGCGGCACGGCACTTCGGGCGTCGGAGGTTCCTCACCGTCACCGGAGCCGCCGCCGCGCTCGCCTTCGCCACCCAGCTGCCCGCGGCCGGCGCCGCGGCCGCCGCGGAGCTCGACGGCCGGCGCCTCACCGAGGACCCGTTCACCCTGGGGGTGGCCTCCGGCGACCCCCTGCCCGGGTCCGTACTGCTCTGGACGCGGCTCGCGCCCCACCCCTTCGAGCCGGGCGGCGGGCTGCCGGCCGCCCGGGTCTCCGTCCACTGGGAACTCGCCCGTGACGAGCGCTTCACCGGGATCGTGCGGCGCGGCCGGGCCACCGCGCACCCGGAGTTCGGCCACACCGTCCACGTCGAGGTGGAGCACCTCGACGCCGACCGCGAGTTCTTCTACCGCTTCCGCGTCGGCGGCTGGGCCAGCCCCGTCGGACGCACCCGCACCGCGCCCGCGCCCTGGGCCCGCACCTCCGCGCTGAAGCTCGCCGCCGTCTCCTGCCAGGCCTACCACGACGGGTACTTCACGGCCTACCGCCACCTCGCGGACGAGGACGTCGACCTCGTCCTCCACCTCGGCGACTACCTGTACGAGTACGCCGTGAACGCCACCGGCGGCGCCCGCGCCCACACCGACCGCACCCTCCCGGCCGTCTTCAACCGCGAGACGATCACCCTGGAGGACTACCGGCTGCGCTACGGCCTCTACAAGTCGGACCCCGACCTGCGGGCCGCGCACGCCGCCCACCCGTTCGTCGTCACCTGGGACGACCACGAGACCGAGAACAACTACGCGGGCGGCACCCCGGAGAACGGCGTCCCGCCCGAGGAGTTCCTGCTCCGCCGCGCCGCCGCCTACCGCGCCTACTGGGAGCACCAGCCCCTGCGCGCGCCGCAGCGGCCCGAGGGCCCCGACATGCGGCTCTACCGCCGGCTGCGCTTCGGGAGCCTCGCCCAGTTCGACATCCTCGACACCCGCCAGTACCGCTCCGACCAGGCGTACGGGGACGGCTGGCAGGTCCCGGGGCCCGAGTCCGAGAACCCGGCGCGGACGATGACGGGCGCCGCCCAGGAACGGTGGCTGCTCGACGGCTGGGGGGCCTCCCGAGCCCGCTGGAACGTCGTGCCGCAGCAGGTCGTGTTCGCCGAGCGCCGGGACCGGCCCACCGCCGACTTCAAGCTCTCGATGGACTCCTGGGACGGCTACCCGGCCTCCCGGCAGCGGCTCCTCGCGGGCGCGGAGGCCGCCGGGGTCGAGAACCTGATGGTGCTCACCGGTGACGTCCACGTCGGCTACGGCCTCGACCTCAAGGCCGACTTCCGCGACCCGGCCTCCCGGACGGTCGGCACCGAGATCGTCGCCACCTCGATCACCAGCGGCAAGGACGGTGCCGACCGGCCCGCCAACTACGACCGGTTGATGCAGGCCAACCCGCACCTGCGGTTCTTCAACGGGCGGCGGGGTTACGTGACGGTCGCCCTCGGGACCGAGGCCGCCCGGGCCGACTTCCGTACGGTGCCGTACGTGACGACCCCGGGCGCCCCCGTGACCACGGCCGCCTCCTTCGTGACGGAGGCGGGCGACCCGGGTCTCACGCCGGCGTGACCAGGGCCTCCTGCGGATAGCGGACGCCGATGCGGTCCCGTACCGCGTCGAGTGTCCGCATCACGGCGAGCGAACCGTCGAGGGGGACGAGCGGGGACTCGGTCGCGCCCGCCCGCAGGCAGCGCATGACCTCGGCCGCCTCGTGGCGGAGGGAGTGGGGGTCGTCCGTGTTCACGAACTCCTCCGGATCCCGGCCGTCCCGGTGCAGGGTGAACCGCTCGGGGAAGAAGAAGCCGCGCGGCAGGTCGATCCGGCCGAGCGTGCCCGTCACGGACGCGGTCAGCGGGGTGTCGGCGACGAGCGAGCAGGACAGCAGCGCCGACGCCCCCGTGTCCGACCAGCCGAGGAGCATGCCCGTGTTCAGGTCGACGCCCTCCGGCGAGAGCAGCGCGTGCGCCTGGACGCTGTCCGGTTCGCCCAGGAGCAGCTGCGCGAACGACACGGGATACACGCCCAGGTCGAGCAGCGCCCCGCCGCCCACCGCGGGGTCCCGCAGCCGGTGGTCCGCCGCGAACGGGCCCGCGAGCCCGAAGTCCGCCTGTACGGTCCTGATCTCACCGATCACCCCGCCGCGGACCAGCTCCACGAGCCGCCGGACGAGCGGGTTGCAGTACATCCACATGGCCTCCATGAAGAAGAGACCGCGGTCCCGGGCGAGGGCGACCAACTCCTGTGCCTCGCGCGCGTTGAGCGTGAGGGCCTTCTCGCAGAGGACCGCCTTGCCCGCCTCCAGGGCGCGGCCGGCCGCCTCCCGGTGGGCGTGGTGCGGAGTCGCCACGTACACCACGTCGACGTCGTCGTCGGCGAAGAGCCCGGCCCAGTTCCCGTACGCCCTCGGGATTCCGAACCGGTCGGCGAAGGCTTGCGCCGACGTCTCCGTCCGGGAGGCCACGGCGACGACCTCCGCGCCGTCGAGCGTCAGCAGGTCCGTCGTGAACCGCTCCGCTATGCCGCCCGTCGCCAGGATTCCCCAGCGCACCTTCTCGCTCATGTTCCCCACCCATCCCTGAGAGGCCTCGACCATGCCGGTCGAGCTGAGAGCATAGGCAAGGTTTCAACGAAATGGAGCGGTCGATGCCAGAGAGCGGCCAGAAGGCAACACAAGAGCACATAATCCAAACTGCCCCGGTCGAGGCAGCCCGACGGGCCGGGCTGCTCGTCACCCTCGTCCTGGGTGGGCTCACCGCTCTTCCCCCGCTCTCCATGGACATGTACCTGCCGGCGCTGCCGGAGGTCACCGGCGCCCTGCACGCCCCCGCCGCCACCATCCAGCTCACCCTCACCGCCTGCCTCGCCGGCATGGCCTTCGGCCAGCTCGTCGTCGGCCCCATGAGCGACAGGTGGGGGCGCCGCCGCCCGCTGCTCGTCGGCATGGTCGTGTACGTCCTCGCCACCGCCGTCTGCGCGCTCGCGCCCACCGTCGAACTCCTCATCGGCTTCCGGCTGCTCCAGGGCCTCGCGGGCGCCGCCGGCATCGTCATCGCCCGCGCCGTCGTCCGCGACCTCTACGACGGCGTGGAGATGGCCCGCTTCTTCTCCACCCTGATGCTGATCTCCGGCGCCGCCCCGATCATTGCGCCCCTCATCGGCGGCCAGATCATGCGGATCACCGACTGGCGGGGCGTCTTCCACGTCCTCACCGTGATCGGCGTCCTCCTCACCGTCGTCGTCTGGCGCTTCCTCGGCGAGACGCTGCCCGCCGAACGGCGGCACGAGGGCGGCGTCGGCCAGGCCCTGCGGACGATGAAGGGCCTCCTCGCCGACCGGGTCTTCGCCGGCTACATGCTGACCGGAGGCCTCGCCTTCGCGGCCCTCTTCGCGTACATTTCGGCCTCCCCGTTCGTCGTCCAGGAGATCTACGGCGCCTCGCCGCAGACCTTCAGCCTGCTCTTCGGGCTCAACTCGATCGGGCTCGTCGCCGTCGGCCAGATCAACGGCAAGCTGCTCGTCGGCCGCGTCAGCCTCGACAAGGCACTCGGCTGGGGCCTCGGGACCATCCTCCTCGCCGCGCTCGCGCTGCTCCTCATGACCAGCGGCGTCTTCGGCGAGGTCGGGCTCGTGCCCGTCGCCGCCGGACTGTTCGTCCTCATGTCCGCGATGGGCCTCGCCCTGCCGAACACCAACGCCCAGGCCCTGATGCGCACCCCGCACGCCGCCGGATCGGCCTCCGCGCTCCTCGGCACCACCTCGTTCCTCGTCGGCGCCGTCGCCTCCCCGCTCGTCGGCATCGCGGGCGAACACACCGCCGTCCCCATGGCGGTCGTCCAGCTCACCTGCGCCGTCCTCGCCGTCGCCTGCTTCCTGGGCCTCTGCCGGCCGTGGCAGGCCGCCCCGGGAGCAGCGGGAGTCCAGGCCCCGGCGGCAGCGGGGACCCACGACCCGGCCGCCTAGACTGTCTCGGTGAACGCCTCCGCCACCTCCGCCGACTCCCTGCGCGCCGCCCTCGCCGGCCTCCTCGACGGGCTGCCGCCCAACCGGGCCGCCCAGGCCGTCGAGCGGCTGATCGCCAACTACCGGGGGACCACCCCGACGGACGTCCCCGTGCTGCGCGACCGCTCCGACGTCGCCGCGTACGCCGCGTACCGGATGCCGGCGACCTTCGAGGCGGTACGCGGCGCCCTCGGCGCCCTGCGCGAGGCCGCGCCCGACTGGGAGCCGCGTACCCACACCGACGTCGGCGGCGGTACGGGCGCGGCGAGCTGGGCGGTCGCCGAGGCGTGGGAGGACCGGCCGCCCCGCACCACCGTCCTCGACTGGGCGGAGCCGGCCCTCGCGCTCGGCCGCGAGCTCGCGGCCGGGGCCCTGGACGCCGAGTGGCGCACGGCCAGGATCGGCGGCGCGCTCCGGCTCGCGGACACGGACCTCGTCACCGTCTCGTACGTCCTCAAGGAGCTGACCGAGGCCGACCGGGCGGCGCTCGTCACCGAGGCGGCGCGGGCCGCGCGGACGGTGGTGATCGTGGAGCCCGGCACCCCCGACGGTTACGAGCGGATCATCGCCGCCCGCTCCCTGCTCGTCGGCGCCGGGTTCACCGTCGCCGCGCCCTGCCCGCACAGCGGGGCCTGCCCGATCGAGCCGGGCACGGACTGGTGCCACTTCTCCGCCCGGGTGAGCCGCTCCTCGCTGCACCGGCAGGTGAAGGGCGGCTCGCTGCCGTACGAGGACGAGAAGTACAGCTACGTGGCGGCGACCAGGGAGCCGGCGACCCCGACGGTCTCCCGCATCACCCGCCGGCCCCAGATCCGCAAGGGCCTGGTCCTCCTCGACCTGTGCGGCCCCGGGGGACTCGCCCGCGAGACGGTCACCAAGCGCCACGGGCCCCGGTACAAGCAGGCCCGCGACGCCGACTGGGGCGACTCCTGGCCGCCGGGGGACTCTCCGGACAGGTTCTAGGGGCGCAGCTCCTGGGTGCAGCACTTCACACTGCCGCCGCCCTTGAGCAGTTCGCCCAGGTCCATGCCGATCGGCTCGAAGCCGCGTCGGCGCAGGGGGTCGTAGAGGCCCACCGCCGCCTGGGGGAGCAGGACGTGGCGGCCGTCGCTCACCGCGTTCAGACCGAGGGCCGCCGCGTCCGTCTCCGTCGCGATCAGGGCGTCGGGGAAGAGCCGGGCGAGGACCGCGCGGCTCCCGGGCGAGAACGCGCCCGGGTAGTACATGACCTCGTCGCGGGCGTCGTCCAGGACGCACAGCGCGGTGTCCAGGTGGTAGTAGCGCGGGTCCACCAGTTCCAGGCCGATCACCGGGCGGCCGAAGAACTCCTGCGCCTCGTCGTGGGAGAGCGGGCTGGAGCGGAAGCCGCGCCCGGCGAGGATCCAGGAGGCGGTGACGGCGAAGTCGCCCTCGCCCTCGTTCACGTGCTCCGGTGCCCGGACGTCCTCCTCCGCCCAGCCGTTCGCGCGGAACCAGGCCAGGTGCGCCTCGGCCTCGGCGGCGCGCTCGGCATGGGCGAACCTCGCGCCGAGGACCCGGCCCTCGACGACGGTGGCGCCGTTCGCCGCGAAGACCATGTCCGGCAGCGCCGGGTCGGGGGTGAGGAGCTCGACGGTGTGGCCGAGCGCCAGATAGCGGTCGCGCAGGTCCTCCCACTGGGCGAGGGCGAGCGCCAGGTCGACCGGTTTCGTGGGGTCCATCCAGGGGTTGATGGAGTACGTCACCGTGAAGTGCGCGGGTGGGCACATCAGATAACGGCGGGGCGAGGACGAGCGCGGAGTGGGGCGCAACGAGGGCTCCTCACGGACGGGGTGGGCGGAAGAACCGCAGAACGGTGGACCCCATGGTCCGCCTTCGGAGCCCAACACGCTGTGGACCGTTCGGGTGGTTCGGACCCCTCCCCCTCAGGCGAGACGCAGCGTCTCGCCTGCTGCTAGATTGGGCCCATGCCCGAGCCCAAGGCCCCCGACGCCTCCCGCCGCAGCGAACGCTCCCGTCGCGCCATCTTCGACGCCGCCCTCGCCCTCGTCACCGAGACCGGCTACGCGAAGACCACCATCGAGGGCATCGCCGCCCGCGCCGGTGTCGGCAAGCAGACCATCTACCGCTGGTGGCCCTCCAAGGCGGCCGTCCTCCTCGACGCCTTCCTCGACCTCCAGACCCGCGCCGCCGAAGCCCTGGGCGGCGACGCCGACAGCGAGATCCCCGACACCGGTGACCTCGCCGCCGACCTCAAGCGCGTCCTGCGCGCCACCGTCGACGAGCTGAACGACCCCGCCGTCGACGGCCCCACCCGCGCCCTCGCCGCCGAGGGCGTCGTCGACCCCGAACTCGGCGCCCGCTTCACCGCCGCGCTCCTCGAACCCCAGCTCCAGTACTACGCCCGCCGCATCGAGGCCGCCCAGGCCGCCGGCGACGTCGACCCCGGCATCGACCCCCGCACCGCGCTCGAACTGCTCGTCGGTCCCCTCCACCACCGCTGGATCCACCGCACCCTGCCCCTCACCCACGCCTACGCCGACACCCTCGTCGACCTGGCCCTGCGCGGCCTGGCCCCGAGGCCCTGAGCCCGGTCCCGGACCCGGACGAGCACCCCGGTTCCGCACTCCGGTCACCCGAGGCGCAGGATGGTGGGACCATGGGAAGAGCCGAACGGGCGAGCATGAGGTGTGAGGGGATAGATGGGCGACGGCATCGGCCGCTACCGCGGCACGGAGAGCAAACTCGCACAGTGGCTGCGCAGGCGCCCCAAACGCACCGCGGCCGACGACGAGAACGACCGCGAGAAGCTGCTCCTGGCCGCCGCCGCCGCCGGGCTGCCCCTCGCCCCCGCCGCGTACCCCGTCGGCTACAGCTGCTCCTGTGAGCGGATCGGCTGCCCGACCCCCGCCCGGCACCCCGTCTCCTTCGCCTGGCAGACCCAGTCGACCACCGACCAGGCCCAGATCGAGCGCTGGGCGCGGAACGCGCCCGAGGCGAACTTCATCACCGCCACCGGCATGGTCCACGACGTCCTCGACGTACCGATGGCCGCGGGCCGCGCCGCCCTCGACCGCCTCCTCGCCGCCGATGTGGAGGTCGGGCCGGTCGCCGAGTCCGCCGAAGCCGACACCCTCGGCGGGCGGATGCTGTTCTTCACCGCCACCCGCGGCACCCCCGAGGACGAGGACGAGTGGTGGCCGTGTGAGCTCGACTGCCACCCCGAGACCATGGACGAGCACCCGGGGCTCCGCTGGCACTGCCGCGGCAGCTACGTCCTCGTACCGCCCGCACGGCTCCCCGGCGACGAGAGCGCCCACCCGGTCGTCGCCTGGCTCCGCGGGCCCGAGCACCCGCTGCCCGACCCGCTGAACCTCCTGGAGACCCTCCAGGACGCCTGCGCGCGCCACGCCGCGGAGCGCGAGGCGGACGGGGACGGCGAGCACCCGGGCCACGAGATCGCCTGGCCCCTCACGCGCTGATCCGCCGGCCCCCTACGAGCCCTCGGCGCCCACCACGCCCTGGAGCCGGCCCGTGATGGTGACGCCGTCGCGGGCCGTGCCCGCGGGCTTCACCAGGGCCACCTGGTTCGACACCCACTCCTTGGTGACCGTGTTCTCGACCTCGCCGGTCAGCAGCGCCTTGACGCCCGGGTCGACCTTGGGCCGGTAGCCCGGTGCCGCCGTCTGCCGCTCGAAGACCCGGGTCGCGAAGAACACGAACGCGCCGCCGTCCTTCGTCCGCAGCCCGAGCGGCGCGAAGTCGCCCTGGTTCGCGGCCCGGTCGAGGTACTGGGTGGCGAGCCCCGGCCGCTTGGCCGACTTCTGCCGCTGCTCCCGCCACTGCGAGGTGTGCGGCCCCGCCGCGAACGTCCCCCCCTGCCCGTCCTTCAGGTACGACGCGTACCGCTCGCCCAGGTCCTCGGGCGCGACCGCGAGTGCTCCGGTGTCCGCTGCGACCGGCACCGCGTACCCGTCCTCCTCGGCGAACTCCGGCACCGCCGAAGGGCCGAGGACCACCAGGTGCGCGACCTCCCACAGCTGCTGCGGCCCGTTGCGTACGAAGACGAGGAGCCAGCGCTGGTCACCCGGACCGTCGTCGACGTCCCGGTTGGGGTCGGCGTCCGCCAGGAACCAGCGCGGCCAGCCCGCCTTACGGGGCAGGACGAAGCGCGCGTCCGTCAGTTCGAGGGGCTGGTGGTTCGCGTTGCCCTCGGGGGTGGTGATCGCGCGTGCGCGCAGACCCGCCTGGTTGATCTCCCCCAGCGGACCGGTGACCCTGCCCGCGTCCAGGGCCGGATCGTAGGCCTTGTCAGCCCGGTTGTAGGCGCTCGTGAAGTCCGCGAGGGCCTGCGCCGCCTCGGCCCGCGTCGCCGGCGGCAGCAGGGCCAGCTCGCCGTGGACGGTCACACAGCCGCCCGCCGTCAGCGCCAGGACGGTCACCGCCGCCGTGGCGGCGAGGAGTCTCGCAGGCCGTGCCGCAAGCCGCTCAAGCGGTCTCGGCGCTCGCCTCAGCCTCAGCCTTCTCATCGGTCGCCTTCTGCTTCTTCACCCGCACGGACGGACCCGACCCTATCGGGGACAGGACCAGCGCGAGCGTCGGGACCGGATACCGGGCCCACACCGAACTCGAGACCCGGGCCGAAGGCCAGGGCGACGCCGGCACGATCCGTGCGGAGCGGCTACGTGACGACGGCGGCGGCGAGCTGGGAGAACGGCTCGGCCAGCGCGTCGAAGCCGTCCGACAGTTCCTTGCGCTCGGCCTTGCCGACCTTGTCGTACGAGGTGAAGGCGTAACCGTTCTTGTCCGCGCGGTACGTGTCGAGCAGGGCGTTCAGCGCGGCGAACCGCTCGTCCAGTCGGGCGACGAGCTTCGGGTCGTTCTTCGCGGCGACCGGCTTCAACAGCTCGAAGGACTTCCGCGCGCCCTCGACGTTCGCCTTGAAGTCGACGAGGTCGGTGTGCGAGGAGCGCTCCTCCTCGCCGGTGACCGCGCCGGCGGCGACCTCCTCCAGGAGTTCCCTGGCGCCGTCGGCCATGGAGGCCGGGGTGATCTCGGCCCTGCCGACCCGCTCGGCCCAGTCCGCGAGGTCCTTGTCCAGGGTGTCGGCGAGGGTCTTCTCGGCGGCGCCGATCCTCCTGTCCTGCCAGAGCGCCTTCTCCAGGCGGTGCCAGCCCGTCCAGTCCTTCGCCGGGTCCTGGCCCTCCTCCGGGCCGTCCTCGCGGAGGTCGACCCGGCGGGCGATGTCACCGAAGGACCGGGTGACCGGCTCGCTGCGCTCCCAGCCGATGCGGGACTCGGCGTAGGCCTTCTTCGCGGCCTCGATGTCACCGGCGCGGACGGCGTCGGTGAAGACCTTCGCCTTGGGGAGGGTCGCGTCGGCCTGCGCCTGGACGTACTGGCGGTAGGCGGCGACGACCGCGTCCCTCCCGGGGGAGCGTTTCGGCGCGGCGACACCGCCACCGGTGGCCCGGACCTGCCGGCGGATCCCCTCGCCGGTCATGCCGGGCCTGCAGACGATCGCGTAGGCGCCGGCCGTGATCTCGGCGGTGACGGTGGCCCTGGTGCTGGGGCCGACGTCCTCGCGCTCGGCGACGATCCGGTCGTCGGGGTGGAGGACGTGGACCTCGGTGACCTTGGAGCCGCGGTTCTCGACGGTCAGCTTCACCTGGCCGGCCGGGAACTGTCTCCTCGACACCTCGCAGGAGCCGTCCTTGGCGACGACGGTGATCGTGCCGTCCCCTCCCTTGGCATCACTCTTCCCGGTGCAGCCCGTGACGGCGGTCAGAGCGGCCGCGGTCACGGCGGCGGTGACGACGGAGGAGCGGACGACACGCATGAGGACTCCAGGAACGGGGGCAACGGTGCTGAGGCGGACCCAACGTAGCCGAGGCGTACCTCGTCGTCCCCGCTCGTCCCGTGAGGCGCCTTCTCCTCCCCGCCGGACCGGACACGGCCGGGTCCCACGGACTCCCCGCACGTCGGCGCGCCCCGGAATGGTTCAATTTCCGCCATGAACACGACCGTCACTGACATCGACGTCCTCCGGGTCTTCTGCGCGGGCGACGGCGGGCACGGCAACGCCCTCGGAGTCGTACGGGATGCTCGCACCCATCCCGACGAGGCATCCCGGCAGGCGCTCGCCAAGGAACTCGGCTTCAGCGAGACGGTGTTCGTGGACGACCCCGAGCGCGGGATCGTCGACATCTACACCCCCGGCGTCCGGCTGCCGTTCGCCGGACACCCGCTCGTCGGCGCCGCCTGGCTGCTCGACCTGGAGGTCGTCCACCCGCCCGCCGGCGAGGTGTGGGTGCGCGGCGACGGGGAGTTCACCTGGATCGAGGCCCGCGCCGAGTGGGCACCGCCCCGGACGCTCCGCCAGTACGGCTCCGCCGCCGAGGTGGACGCCCTGAACGTGCCGGAGCCGGGGGAGTGGGTCTACGCCTGGGCCTGGGAGGAGGAGGCCGCGGGCCGGGTCAGGGCGCGAGCGTTCCCGGGCCGCGGCGACGGCGTCGACGAGGACGAGGCGACCGGCGCGGCGGCGCTGCTGCTCACGGCGGAGCTGGGCCGGGCCCTGAACATCACGCAGGGCCGGGGTTCGCAGCTGCTCACCGCGCCCGGCCCTGACGGCATCGTGGAGTTGGGCGGCCGGGTCCGCCTGGAAGGCACGCTCACGCGCTGACGCCCACGCGCTGACGCTCACGCTCACGCTCACGCCCACGCGCTGACGCTCACGCTCACGCCCACGCGCTGACGCTCACGCTCACGCCCACGCGCTGACGCTCACGCCCACGCGCTGACGCTCACGCCCACGCGCTGACGCTGACACCCACGGGCGCGCCTCGTCCGCCGTACCCCACATGCCGTCCCTCACTCGCCGTACCCTCACGCGCTCAGTGGGAACTCGCCCCCGAGCTGCTGGAAGACCGCGCTGTTGTAGGCGAAGGCGCGCTTGCACTCGTCGACGATCCGCTGCTTCTCCAGGTCGTCGGCGTTCACCCCGTCGAGCAGTTCCCGGTACGCACGCTTGAACGCCGCCGGGTTGGGGATCTCGTCGAAGACGTAGAAGCGGACGCCGTCGCCCTTGCGCGAGAAGCCCCAGGCGCGCTCCGCCTTGTCGCGGATGATCTGACCGCCCGACAGGTCGCCCAGGTAGCGCGTGTAGTGGTGGGCCACGTACCCGGCGGGCCAGTCGCGGGCGCACTCCGCGACCCGCTCGGCGTACGCGGCGGTGGCGGGCAGCGGCGAGAGCCCGACGCGCCAGCCGGGGCCCCGCAGATGGGCGAGGTCCTGTGCGAGGGCGGTCGTGCGGAACAGCTCCGGCTGCACGAAGGGCCCGGCGACCGGGTCCGCGCGGAGCGCCTCGGCGCCCTCCTCCAGCGCCCGGTACACGAACCAGAGCTGCTCCGTGTAGCGCGCGTAGGCGTCGACGCCCAGCCGCCCGCCCAGGAGGTCACCCATGAAGGACGAGGTCTCCGCCTCGGTGTGCTGCTCGTGCGAGGCCGTGCGGATGAGCGTCGAGAAGGGCGTGTCCAAAGTGGGCCTCCGGGACCGATGGGACGGGAACCAGTGACGATCCTGTCAAGTTAGGCTTGCCTAAGTCAACTGGTTCCCGACGTCCTGTCGGTAAGACGGTACCCATCCGGGAGGTCAGGGCAACGTGAGGATTTCGGCCCCGCTCTCCATCACGACGAGGGTGTGCTCGAACTGCGCGGTTCGCTTCCGGTCCTTGGTGACGACGGTCCAGCCGTCGTCCCACATGTCGTAGTCGTGCGTGCCGAGCGTCAGCATGGGCTCGATGGTGAAGGTCATGCCGGTCTTGATCTCGGTGGTGTGGTGGGGCGAGTCGTAGTGCGGGACGATCAGGCCCGAGTGGAAGGACGAGTTGATGCCGTGCCCGGTGAAGTCGCGGACGACGCCGTAGCCGAAGCGCTTGGCGTACGACTCGATGACCCGCCCGATGATGTTGATCTGGCGGCCCGGCTTCACCGCCTTGATGGCCCGGTTCAGGGACTCCCGGGTCCGCTCGACGAGCAGTCGCGACTCCTCGTCGACGTCGCCGCAGAGGTAGGTGGCGTTGTTGTCGCCGTGGACGCCGTTGATGTACGCCGTGACGTCCAGGTTCACGATGTCGCCGTCCCGCAGGACGGTGGAGTCCGGGATGCCGTGGCAGATGACCTCGTTGACCGAGGCGCACAGCGACTTCGGGAACCCGCGGTAGCCGAGGGTGGAGGGGTACGCGCCGTGGTCGCACATGAACTCGTGCGCGACCCGGTCGAGCTCGTCGGTGGTGACGCCCGGGGCGATGTGCTTGGCGGCCTCCTCCATCGCCCGAGCGGCGATGCGGCCGGCGATCCGCATGCGTTCGACGGTGTCGGAGTCCTGCACCTCGGGCCCGGTGTACGGGGTCGGGGCGGGCTTCCCGACGTACTCGGGGCGGCGGATGGAACCCGGAACGGAGCGGTGGGGGGAGAGCTCCCCCGGTACGAGAAGCGACTGGCCAGACATGACAGCGAGTCTAACGACCGGGTCCGGGGCAGCATGGTCCTGAGGGAAGGAGCCCACGACGATGGCCCTGTTCAAGAAGCGCACGGCGGGCAAACCGGGCGAATGGTACTACTGCCTGGACCACAAGAAGGTCGAAGAGGGCCCCGAGTGCCCGGCGAAGAACCGTTTCGGCCCGTACACCAGCCGAGAGGAGGCCAACCACGCCATGGAGACCGCCCGCGAGCGGAACGAGGAGTGGGAGACCGACCCGCGCTGGCACGACGGCGACGGGAAGCAGCGGCCGCCGGGCTAGAACGAGTCCCGGGGCGCGCCCGGTGGACCGGGTGCGCCCGGTGGACCACGGCCGGGACCGTGGGAACGGTCCCGGCCGTGGCGCCCCCGCCCTGGCCGCACGCCCCCCGTCCCGCCGTGGCCACTTGGTCCCCGTCCCAGCCGTTTCCCGCCGCGTGGCTTAGCGGCGATCCGCCGCCTGTTGCGCCTTGCGGCGCAGCGAGTCCTCGTCGGTCTCGGAGTCGTACGTGAGGAGCTTCGGCAGCGCCACGCAGAGCAGGCCCACCGAGGCGACACACGCCAGGCCGCCCGTCCAGACCGCCGGCCGGGTCCCGGTCCACCCGGCCATCACGCCCGCGCGGACCTGGCCGAGCTGCGGGCCGACGCTGTAGGAGAGCACCTCGATCCCGGCGAGCCGCCCGCGCAACTCCTCGGGGATCGTCTGGTTCCAGATCGTGGCCCGACCGAGCCCGCTCAGCATGTCGCCCGCTCCCGCGAAGGCGAGGCAGAGCAGGACCAGCCAGATGTTCCCGAACCAGCCCGCCGCCGCGATGGCGAGACCCCAGCCGGCCGCGCCGCCCACCACGAGCAGCCCGTGCCGCCGCACCTTCGAGGTCCAGCCGCTGGTCAGCCCCAGCACCAGGGAGCCGACCGAGCCCGCCGCGTACATCAGGCCGAGCGACCAGTCCGCGTCCAGCTCGTCCGCGAGGAACGGGAAGATCGTGTTCGGGAAGGCGAAGAACATCGCGGCGAGGTCGATCGCGTACGTGCCCAGCAGCACCGGCCGCGACCAGGCGTACCGCGCCCCCTCCGCGACGCCCCGCAGCGAGGGCTTCTCCGCGTCGTGCGCGGGCGGCGCGGGGGAGAGCCGGCGGCACATCAGCACCGAGGCGGCGAAACCGGCGATCGTCACCCCGTACGCGGGCGCGTGACCCCCGTACGCCACGACCAGACCCGCGAGGGCCGGGCCCGCGATCGAGCCCATCTGCCAGCGCAACGAGTTCAGCGCGGCCGCCGCCGTCTGCTGCTCGTGCGGCACGATCCGGGCGAGCAGCGAGTCCAGGGCCGGCCGCTGGAGCCCGGCGAGCGCCGAGACGCCGGCCGCGACCAGGTACAGCGGCCACAGCATCGGCTCCGGCAGCAATGCGTTGACCAGCAGGATCAGGGCGAGGACGCCGAGGCCCGCCTCCGTCGCGAGGATCACCTTCCGCCGGTCGACGGCGTCGGCGAGCGCCCCGCCGTACAGGTCGAAGACCACGAGCGGCACCAGTTCGACCGCGCCCATCGCGCCGACCGCGAGCGGCGAACCCGTCAGCTCCTTGATCTGCAACGGCAGGGCGATCATCGCCATCGCGCTGCTGAAGTACGTGACGAGCCCCTGGACCCACAGCAGCCGGAAGTCGGGGGACGAGCGCCACGGTGCCGGATCCGGGAACAGCGCGGAGACCTTCGCGAAGGGAGAGGACACGAGGGGCCATGCTCCGGCGGGAGGGCGCCGGAGGCAACCGAATTAGCCGTCCCCCGTCCGCTACCAGCGGGCCGGCGGCGGGGCCGTCAGCCGGTCCACGAGGGACGAGAGACGGTCCCGGAAGCCCCGGCTCCCGCGAGGGGACGGCAGGCTGTTCTCCCCGGCCGCCGCGCTCACCAGGTGCTGCACCGTGTCCAGGTCCACCTCCGCCCCCTCCGACACCGCGAGCGTCTCGTGCGCGAGCCCCCGCACCTCCTCGTCGCCCCCGTCGAGCGCCAGCACCGTCGCGCCCGCCCGCCGGGCGTCGTGCACCCGCTGGAGCAGCCCCGCGTCCGGCCGCCCGGGCGCCACCATCAGCAGCGTCGCCCCGCGCCCCGCCGCCCGGAGCCGGCCGAGGCCGACCGCCAGGTGCGCCGGATCGCCCGGCCGCACCCGGTGCCGCACCAGCGTCGGCGCCAGCTCCGGCAGCCCCGACCAGGCGGACTCGTCGACCAGGTGGGCCGCCAGGTGCCAGGGTTCGTACTCCTCCGTGCCCACCAGGAGCAGCCCGTCCCGGTGCCGGACGACGGAGGACCGCAGCGCGACCGCGAACCGGCGTGCCGCCCCCGGCCACTCCGTCCCGGCGAGCACTTCCCGCAGCAACGCGACCCGTACGGCATCCATGGGGCCGCATCCTGCACCAGACGGAGCCCGCCGCGCGGAAGGTCGCGGCGGTTCCACCCGTACGGGAGTCCCGCGGCCCGGCCGCTCGGTAATGTCGGGTCCATGACTACGACTGACAGCAAGTCCGCCCCCAAGGACCCGTGGGACCTCCCCGACGTCTCCGGTCTCGTCGTCGGCGTCCTCGGCGGCACCGGCGAGCAGGGCCGCGGCCTCGCCTACCGGCTCGCCAAGGCCGGCCAGAAGGTCGTCATCGGCTCCCGTGCCGCCGACCGCGCGCGGGACGTGGCCACGGAGATCGGCCACGGGATCGAGGGCGCCGACAACGCCGAGTGCGCCCGGCGCAGCGACATCGTGATCGTCGCCGTGCCGTGGGACGGACACGCCAAGACCCTGGAGTCCCTGCGCGAGGAACTCGCCGGCAAGCTGGTCGTCGACTGCGTCAACCCGCTCGGCTTCGACGAGAAGGGCGCCTACGCACTCAAGCCCGAGGAGGGCTCCGCGGCCGAGCAGGCCGCCGCGCTCCTCCCGGACTCCCGGGTCGCCGCCGCCTTCCACCACCTCTCCGCCGTCCTCCTCCAGGACAGCTCCCTCGAGGAGATCGACACGGACGTGATGGTCCTCGGCGAGGACCGCGCCGACGTCGAGCTCGTCCAGGCCCTCGCCGGCCGCATCCCCGGCATGCGGGGAGTCTTCGCCGGCCGGCTGCGCAACGCCCACCAGGTCGAGTCGCTCGTCGCCAACCTGATCTCGGTCAACCGCCGCTACAAGGCCCACGCCGGGCTCCGCGTCACCGACATCTGAGCCGGCCCGGCCGGGCGGAGGGCGGAGCCGGAGACCGGACGCCTCCGGGCATGGGGGACACTGGACGGGCACCAGCAGCCGTACCCGGACAGGAGCCGACCCCCATGCCCCGCCTCGCTCTCTACGCCCTCGTGGTCTGCGCCCTGGCCGTCGCCGCGGCCGTCGTCTCCTTCGTCCAGGGCAGCTTCCTCGGCATCGTGTGGGTCCTGATCGCCGGTCTCTCCTCCAACATGGCCTGGTACTACCTCCGCCGCGCGAAGGTCGACAAGGCCGCCGCCACGGCCGCCGTAGAGGGCTAGACCTGGCAGAACTCGGGGGTCTCCTGCCAGAACCTGAACAGCTGCGAGCCGCAGTAGCGGAAGGCGTCCGGCACCCCGAGCGACCGCATCAGCGCGTCGATCGCGTCGAAGAAGGCCCCGTTGACCGCGGGCACGAACAGCAGCGCGATCACGATGAAGAAGCCGTAGGGCGCGTACGGCTCGATCTGCCGCTTCACCTTGTACGACAGCCAGGGCTCCACGATCCCGTACCCGTCGAGCCCCGGCACCGGCAGCAGGTTCAGGAGCGCGGCCGTCACCTGGAGGAACGCCAGGAACGCCAGCGCGAACCGGAACGCGGGCGGCACCCCGTCCAGCGCGTCCAGCCAGAACGGGGCCGTGCACACCACGGCGAACAGCACGTTCGTCAGCGGGCCCGCCGCCGAGATCAGACTGTGCTTCCAACGACCCTTGATCCGGTTCTGGTCGATGAAGACCGCGCCGCCCGGCAGACCGATCCCGCCCATGATCACGAAGAGCACCGGAAGCACGATGCTCAGGACGGCATGGGTGTACGCCAGCGGGTTCAGGGTCAGATAGCCCCTGGCGCCGACCGTGATGTCCCCGCCGTGCAGGGCGGTGCGGGCGTGCGCGTACTCGTGGAGGCAGAGCGACACCACCCACGCCGAGGTCACGAAGAGGAAGACGGCCAGGCCGGGCGAGGCGGCGAAGTCCGTCCACACCGCCCAGCCGGTGACGGCCATGACGGCGAGGATCGCCAGGAAGACGGGGCTGATCCGCCGTTCGTGGCGCCGGGTGGTGGCCGTGGTCATCGCGGGAGCTCCCAGGGGACGGGGACGGAGGGCCGGCAGTCGTGTCCGACAGGGGCCTGCCGGTCCCGGTGTGCGGGAAACGTACCGGGGGACGGGGCGAGTTCCGGAGTCGGGGGACTTCTCACGGAGAATGGGCCCGTGCGCTACTCCGTCCTCGGCCCCACCCTCGCCCACCTGCCCGACGGCACCGACGTGGCCGTAGGCGGCCCCCGGGTCCGCGCGCTGCTGACCGTCCTCGCCCTCAGGGCCGGCCGGACCGTGCCCGTACCCGACCTGGTCGACGAGGTCTGGCACGGCGACGAGCCGCCCGCCGACGCCGTCGCCGCACTCCAGGCCCTCGTCGGACGGCTCCGCAAGGCCCTCGGCCGGGACCGGGTGGTCTCCGCAGAGGGCGGCTACCTGCTCGACGCCCGCCCCGGAGACGTCGACGCCCGCCGCTTCGAACGCCTCGCCGCCGAAGGCACGACGGCGCTCGACGCCGGAGACCCGGCACGGGCCGCCGCCCTCCTCGACGAGGCCCTCGGGCTCTGGCGCGGCCCCGCCCTCGCCGACCTCCCGGACCGGGACGCCGAGGCCGCCCGCTGGGAGGCCCGGCGCCTCGACGCCCGCCGGGCCAGGCTCGACGCGGCCCTCGCGCTCGGCGAGGCGGCCGCCGCCCTCCCCGAGCTGACCGCCCTCTGCGCGGCCCACCCCCTCGACGAGCCCCTCCAGGCCCTGCGTATCCGCGCCCTGCGGGACACCGGCCGCGCGGCCGAGGCCCTCGCCGCGTACGAGACCGTCCGTCGCGCCTTCGCCAACCGCCTCGGCACGGACCCCTCACCGGCCCTCCGCGCCCTGCACGCGGAGCTGCTCGCGGGACCCCGCGATCCCGGCCCGATCCACACGAAGGACCCCGGGACACCGGCGCCCGCCCCGGGGCCCGGGACCGCCCCGAAGCCGGAGGGCCCCGTCCTGGGCAATCTGCGCGCCCGGCTCACCAGCTTCGTCGGACGCGACCAGGAGATCGCCGACGTCCGGGAGGACCTGCGGACGGCCCGGCTCGTCACCCTGCTCGGGCCCGGGGGAGCCGGCAAGACCCGGCTCTCGCAGGAGGCCGCCGAGCGCGGGGCCGAGGCCTGGCCGGACGGCGTCTGGGTCGCCGAGCTCGCCCCCGTCACCGACCCGGAGGCCGTCCCCGAGGCCGTACTCGCCGCCGTCGGCGCCCGCGAGACCGTCCTGCGCGGCGCCGGAGCCGAGGAGTTGCGGACCGGCAACGACCCGCTCGCCCGGCTCGTCGAGCACTGCGCGGGACGCCGGATGCTGCTGCTCCTCGACAACTGCGAACACCTCGTCGCGGCCGCCGCCGAACTGGCCGAGACCCTCCTCGCCCGCTGCCCCGGCCTCCGGGTCCTGGCGACGAGCCGGGAGCCGCTCGGGGTGCCGGGGGAGAACGCGCGGCCGGTGGGCCCGCTGCTCACGGAGCCGGCCCTGCGGCTGCTCGGCGAGCGCGGCGCGGCGGTCCGGCCCGGGTTCCGGATCGAGGAGGACCCGGAGGCGGCGGCCGAGATCGTGCGCCGCCTGGACGGACTGCCCCTGGCGATCGAGCTGGCGGCGGCGAGGCTGCGGATGCTGACCCTGCGCCAGATCGCGGCGCGGCTCGACGACCGCTTCCGGCTGCTCACGTCGGGCGCGCGGACGGTACTGCCCCGCCAGCAGACCCTCCGCGCGGTCGTCGACTGGTCCTGGGACCTCCTCGACGACGCCGAACGAGCCGTCCTGCGCCGCCTCTCGGTGTTCACCGGAGGCACCGACCTGGAGGCGGCGGAAGCGGTGTGCGCCGCCCCCGCGGACGCGGGACCGGCCGCGGCGGCCGGTGGTGCCGCAGCCGGAGGCGCCACCGCCGTCGAGCGGGCCCCCACCCCCGCCGACGTCCTCGACCTGCTCGGGTCCCTCGTCGACAAGTCCCTCGTCGTGGCCGCGCCCGGCGAGGCCGGGATGCGGTACCGGCTTCTGGAGACCGTCGCCGAGTACGCCGGAGAGCGGCTCGACGAGGCCGGGGAGCGGGCCGCCACCGAGCGCCGCCACCTCACGTACTACCGGGAGCTCGCCCGCCGTACCGACCCGGAGCTGCGCGGAGCCCGGCAGGTCGGCGCCATCGGCCGCTTCACCACCGAGTACGGCAACCTCCGCACCGCCCTGCGCCGGGCCGTCGACGCCCACGACGAGGACGAGGCGCTCGTCCTCGTCCACTCCCTGCTCTGGTACTGGCAGATGCGCGATCTGCGCACCGACGCCCTGCACTGGTCCCGGGCCGCCGCCGCCCTCGGACCCGACCCGTTCGCGCCGCCCGCCGCCCCCGTCGTCCCCCTGCACGAGCCGTGCACGGCCGTGCCGCCGCCGCTCTCCGACGAGCACCGCTGGGAGGCCCGGCGCGGAGTGCGCCTGGTCGAACTGATCAACATGAACCACGAGACCGGCCGCTGGACCAGCCCCGAGGGCATGCGGCGGCTCCGCGAGATGACCGCCGGCTACGACCCGGGCCTCCCCCAGACCTGCCGGCTGCCCGGCTCCTTCGCGTTCTTCGCGGTCCTCCTCATCGGGGAGGCCGGCCGGCTCCACGAGATCCTCGACACGACCGTCGAGGCCTGCCGCCGGTACGCCTACGACTGGGACCTCGCCAACGCCCTCCAGCTGCGCGCCAACATGCTCGCCAACCGGGGCGACCTCGCAAGTGCGGCGATCCGCGACGCCGAGGAGAGCCTGGAGATCTTCGTCCGGCTCGGTGACTCCTGGGGCGCGGCCGAGGCGCTCTCCTCCCGCGCGGAGGCCCGGGAACGGCGGCTCGAGTTCGAGGAGTCGGCCGCGGACTTCGCCGCCGCCATCGACTACGCCGAACGGATCGGCGCCCAGGCGCAGACGGCGCTCCTGCGGGCCCGGTACGCCGGCACGCTCGTCGAGACCGGACGGCTCGCGGAGGGCGAGGCGATCCTGCGCGAGATCCTGGACGGCGCCCACGGCCGGAGCCACGAACCCCAACTGGGCACCCGCATGTTCCTCGGTCTGGCGCTCGGCCGCAGCGGACGCACCGCCGAGGCCCGCGAGCACTTCCTCGCGCTGCGGCAGGACTTCGACTCCGAGACCCTGTCGCTCTTCGAGGGCTTCACCCTCGGCTGCCTCGGCTGGCTGGACGACCTGGAGGGCCGGTACGGCTCCGCGCTCGCCCTCGCCGCCGAGGCGTACGAGCGCTCCCTGGGCTCGCTCTCGATGACGGTCGCCCCGCAGATGCCCGCCACCCATCTGGTCACCGCCGCCTGGGCGCTCGCCGGGCTCGGCGGCCCGGGGGCGCGGACCGGGGCGGTGCTGCTCGGAGCCAGGGACGGGCTGCTCCCGCCGGGACACCTGTCGCCGCCGACGGAACGGGAGAACCTGGAACGGGCCACCGAACTCGCCCGGTCCGTCCTCGGCCAGGACGCCTTCGCCGCGGCGTACGCCGAGGGCGGCGGCCTCTCCCTGGAGGAGGCCGCCGCCCTGCTCGGTCGCGCCGCCGACGCGATCAGTGAGCGCGCCGAGTCCTGACCCCCGTCGGGAGCCGCCGTACCGGACTCAGGTCTTCCTGCGGAACTTCGTCACCGCCAGCGGGGCCGTGACGAGCGTGATGACGAACGCCCAGCCGAGGGTCATCCACACGGAGTGGGCGACCGGACCGCCGTTGATCAGGTTCCGTGCGGCGTCGGCGAGGTTCGACAGCGGGTTGTAGTCGGTGAAGGCCTTCAGCCAGCCGGGCATCGACGTCGGCGGGGCGAAGATCGACGAACCGAACTGCAGCGGCATCAGGACCAGTATGGCCATGCCCTGGACGGCCTGCGCGGTCTTCATGGTGAGACCGAGCAGGATGAAGATCCACATCAGCGACGCCCCGAAGACCATCGACAGGCCGATGGCGGCGAGGAGGTGGAAGAACGAGGTGTGGATCTCCATGCCGAGCAGGAAGCCCATGCCGAGCAGGATCGCGGTGGCGATCAGCATCCGGCCGACCTCGACGACGATCTTCGCGATCAGGACGGAGGACCGGGCGATCGGCATCGTCCGGAACCGGTCCATGACCCCCTTCTTGAAGTCGTCGTTGATGCCCACGCCGACGGCCATGGCGATGTTCATGCCCATCATCGCCATCAGGCCCGGGGTCACGTAGTTGACGTAGACCTCGTTGTTGCCCTTGCCGGCGATGGCGCCGCCGAAGACGTACACGAACAGCAGGATGAAGATGATCGGCATCAGGACGGCGTCGAACATCGACTCCGGGTCCTGCTTGATCTGCAGGGCGTTGCGCCGGGCCAGGGCGCCGATGTGGCGCAGGTTGCCCCGGAGACCGATCCGGCCCTCGTCGACGGGAGCGCGCCGCGTCGAGGCCGCACCCGGACCGGGGGCGTCGACGGGGGACTTGGTGACCGTGGTCGTGCTCACGCGGCGACCTCCTCGTTGATCGCGTCGGACAGGTCGGAATCGGCGGTCTTCTGGCCCGTGATCGCCAGGAACACCTCGTCCAGGCTGGGCAGATGGGTGCCGATGTGCGCCAGGCCGAAGCCGCGCGCCCCGAGGAGGCCCACGACGGCCGTCAGCTGCTGGTCGGTGAGGATCGGCACGTACAGCGCGCCCTCGTCGGGCACGACCGTGGCGCCGGCGACACCGTCGAGCCCGGTCTCGCGGAGCGCGGCGGCCATCGCCGACAACTGCCCCGGGTCCACCGGGCGGACCTTCAGGGTCCGGCCGCCGACCTTGGCCTTCAGCTCGTCGACCCCGCCCTTGGCGATGACCTTGCCCCGGTCGATGACGGTCAGCTCGCTCGCGAGCTGCTCCGCCTCCTCCATGTACTGGGTGGTGAGGAGGACGGTGACGCCCTCGGACACCATCCGCTGGACTTCGTCCCACACCTCGTTACGCGTGCGCGGGTCGAGGCCGGTGGTCGGCTCGTCCAGGTAGAGGACGGCGGGCTGCCCGATCATCGAGGCGGCGAGGTCGAGCCGCCGGCGCATACCGCCGGAGTAGGTCATCGCGGCCCGCTTGGCGGAGTCGGTGAGGGAGAAGCGCTCCAGCATCTCGTCGGCCCGGCGGCGGGCGTCGGCACGGGAGAGATCGAGCAGCCGCCCGATCATGTACAGGTTCTCCCAGCCGGACAGCTTCTCGTCCACCGACGCGTACTGCCCGGTGAGCCCTATGGTGCGGCGCAGCTGACGGGGGTGCTTCACCACGTCGTACCCGGCGACCGTGGCCGTCCCGGAGTCCGGGACGAGGAGGGTGGACAGACAGCGGACGAGCGTGGTCTTCCCGGCGCCGTTGGGACCGAGGACCCCGAGGACCGTGCCCTCCCGTACGTCGAGGTCGACCCCGTCGAGGGCCTTGGTGGCGCCGAAGTGCTTCACGAGGCCCCGGACCTCGACGGCGTTGGTGTGTGATCGCGTCATGGGCACCACTACACCAGGTGCCACCGACAATCCCCCTACAGACGACCGACAGCCCGCCGATGGGGGATGTCGGCGGGCTGTCGGGTGGTGCCGCGGTGGCCGGTGGACCGGGGAGTACCCGGCGGATCAGGACCTAGTGGAAGGTGTGCTCCTCGGCCGGGAACGCCCCGCCGCTGACGTCCTCCGCGAAGGCGCGCGCCGCGTCGCCGAGCGTCTCGCGGAGGTTGGCGTACTGCTTGGTGAAGCGCGGGACCTTGCCGCCCGTCAGACCGGCCATGTCGGTCCAGACGAGGACCTGGGCGTCGGTGCCGGCGCCCGCGCCGATACCGATGGTCGGGATGTGCAACGAGCGGGTGACCTCGGCGGCCAGCTCGGCCGGTACGAGCTCCAGGACGACCGCGAACGCGCCCGCGTCCTGCGCCGCCTTCGCGTCGCGGAGCAGCCGGTGCGCGGCCTCGTCGGAGCGGCCCTGCACCCGGTAGCCCATGGTGTTCACGGACTGCGGGGTGAGGCCCAGGTGGGACATGACGGGGATGCCGGCCTGGACGAGCAGCTCGGTCTGCGGCAGCGAGCGCTCGCCGCCCTCCAGCTTGATCGCGCCGACACCGGCGTCCTTGACCAGCCGGGTGGCGTTGCGCAGGGCCTGGACCGGTCCCTCCTGGTACGAGCCGAAGGGCAGGTCGCCGACGACGAGGGCGCGCCGGGTGCCCCGGACGACGGCGGCGGAGAGCAGCGTCATCTCGTCCATGGTGACGGGCACGGTGGTGTCGTAGCCGAGGTGACAGTTGCCCATGGAGTCGCCCACGAGGATCACCGGGATGCCGGCCTCGTCGAAGACGGAGGCGGTCATCGCGTCGTAGGCGGTGAGCATCGGCCACTTCTCGCCGCGGGTCTTGGCGGCGGCGATGTCGTGGACGGTGATGCGGCGCGTGCCCTTGCCGCCGTACAGCGCCTTGCTGCTGTCGGCGGGCGTCTTCTGGGCAGCCTGAAGCGTCATGGTGAAGCTCCTCGTGTCATCTCGAGGCGCCCTGACGGCGTCCCCGGACCACATCCATGGTGGCACTTCGCCGGGCGGCCGGGGAAGTGGGCCGCAGTGGCGCTGTTCACACCGGCGCGTCGCCGCCCCCGCCGGGTCCCGTCGAATGTGCGCGTTCTGTCACAGCCCGCCCGCCCGCGCCGCCCGCAGGAACCCGCCACGCCACCGGTGTCGTCCTCCGGGGCGTACGCGTGACCCGTCATCCCCTAGTGTCGACGTCGGGTCACGGAGCAGGACCGGCACGGCAGCAAGGCAGTGAGGACAGACGATGGCGCGGGTGGACATGACGGAGACCGAGCAGGGCGGCCAGGGGAACGAACGCTCCGGTTCCCGCTTCCGGACCACCCTCGACCGGCTCCGCCACGACCGCGGGATCTGGCGCCGCGGCATCCTGCTCGCCCTGTGCGCGGTGGGCCTCACGCTGCTGATGGTCCTCCACGCCGACATCCCCAACCGGATCGGCAACCTGGGCAGCCTGACCGAGACGTTCCTGCCCTGGCTCGGCCTGTTCGTGCCGCTGCTGCTCGTCCTCGCCCTGCTGCGCCGCTCGGCGACCGCGCTGATCGCCCTGCTGCTGCCGGCCGTGGTGTGGCTCAATCTCTTCGGCGGGCTCGTCGCCGACAAGTCCGCCGAGGGTGGTGACCTGACCGTCGCCACCCACAACGTGAACGCCCACAACCCGGACCCCGAGGGCACGGCCCGCCTGCTCGCCGCGTCCGGCGCCGACGTGCTGGCCCTCGAGGAACTGAAGGGCGACGTGGTCCCGGCGTACGAGCGCGGTCTCGCGGAGACGTACCCGTACCACTCCGTCCAGGGGACGGTCGGCCTGTGGAGCAAGCTGCCGCTGCGCGCCGCGCAGCCCGTCGACATCAGGATGGGCTGGACCCGTGCCATGCGGGCCACCGTCGTCACCCCGAAGGGCGAGGTGGCCGTGTACGTCGCCCACCTGCCGTCCGTGCGGGTCAAGATGAACGCCGGGTTCACCGCCAACCAGCGTGACCTCAGCGCCGACGCCCTCGGTGAGGCCATCTCCGACGACCCGCACCAGCGGCTCGTCCTCCTCGGGGACCTCAACGGCACCATGAACGACCGCGCGCTCAACGCCGTCACCTCCCAGCTGCGCTCCACCCAGGGCGCCGCCGGCGACGGCTTCGGCTTCAGCTGGCCGGCCTCCTTCCCCATGGCCCGCATCGACCAGATCATGGTCAAGGGCGTCGAGCCGATGTCGTCCTGGGCCCTCCCGGAGACGAAGAGCGACCACCTCCCGATCGCCGCCCGCGTGAAGCTCGACGCCGCGTAGGGCCCTCTTCCCTCCGCCCCTCGACCCGCCGGCCCGACCCGGGCCCCCGGCGGCCGACGGGAAGAAAACACCTGAGAGTCTTTGTTCCGAAGAAGAACTAACTTCGGGAAAGGCTCTCCCATGCCCCTGGCGCTGCTCGCGCTCGCCGTGTCCGCCTTCGGCATCGGCACCACCGAGTTCGTCATGATGGGCCTGCTCCCGCAGGTCGCGGACGACCTCGGCACCTCCGTCCCCACCGCCGGGTACCTCGTCTCGGCGTACGCGATCGGCGTCGTCGTCGGAGCCCCGCTGCTGACCGCCCTCGGCGCCCGCATCCCCCGCAAGCGGATGCTGCTCCTCCTGATGGTCCTCTTCACGGTCGGCAATTTCGCCTCCGCCCTCGCCCCCGGCTTCGGCTGGCTGATCGCCGGCCGGGTCCTCGCCGGGCTCCCGCACGGCGCGTTCTTCGGCCTCGGCGCGGTCGTCGCCGCCCGGCTCGTGCGCGAGGACCGGCAGGCGCGGGCGGTGGCCACCATGTTCCTCGGCCTCACCGTCGCCAACATCCTCGGCGTACCGGCCGCGACCCTGCTCGGACAGCACCTCGGCTGGCGGGCCACCTTCCTCGTGGTCTCCGTCATCGGCCTGGTCGCCCTCGCCGCGCTCGCCCGGCTCGTGCCGCACGTCCCCGTGGACGGACGGCAGGGCCTCGGCCACGAGGTGCGCGCCCTCGGCCGCCCCCAGGTGCTCCTCGGGCTCCTCACCGCCGTCTTCGGCTTCGCGGGCGTCTTCGCCGTCTACTCGTACCTGGCCTCCATGACCACCGAGGTCATGGGCTTCGGCGACTCCACCGTCACGATCGTCCTCGCCCTCTTCGGCCTCGGCATGACCGGCGGCGCGCTCGCCGCGGGCCCGCTGACCGACCGGGCCCTGCGCCCCACGCTGTACGGCTCGCTCGCCGCCCTCGTCCTGGCCCTGGTCGCCTTCCGCTTCACCATCCACGTGCCCTGGCTGGCCCTGGTCACGGTCGTGGTGCTCGGAGCGGTCGGCTTCATGACGACCACCCCGCTCCAGATGCTCGTCATGAACAAGGCCAAGGACGCGCCCACGCTCGCCTCCGCGTCCAACCACTCCGCCTTCAACCTGGCGAACGCGGGCGGCGCCTGGGCCGGCGGTGCCGCCGTCGCCGCCGGCTGGGGCTGGACCTCGCCGACCCTCGTCGGCGCGGGGCTCACGGTGGTGGGCCTCGCCGTCGCGGCGGTGGCGGGTCTGCTCGACCGCGACGGCGGTACGGGGAAGGGGTCCTCCCGCGTGGTCGCGCAGGGATCGGTCGGACAGGGCCCGGCCGTGCAGGACCCGGTCGGACAGGACCCGGTCGGGCAGGGCCCGGTCGCTCGGGGGCCCTTCCCGGGTGACCCGTAGGTCAGCTCGTCGTCGGCGTCTCCCGCCAGCGGTTCGTGATCGGCAGCCGGCGGTCCTTGCCGAAACCCTTCGCCGAGATCTTGGTGCCCGGCGGATACTGGCGCCGCTTGTACTCCGCCGTGTCCACCATCCGCAACGTCCGCGTCACGAGCTCCTCGTCGAACCCGGCGGCCACGATCGCGTCCCGGCCCTGGTCCTGGTCCACGTACAGCGCGAGGATCGCGTCCAGGACGTCGTAGTCCGGCAGCGAGTCCGTGTCGACCTGACCGGGGCGCAGCTCGGCGCTGGGCGACTTGGTGATCGAGCTCTCCGGGATCGGCGGGGTCTGGCCGCGCTCCTCGGCCGCCCGGTTCCGCCAGCGCGCGAGCCGGAACACGGTCGACTTGTAGACGTCCTTGATGGGCCCGAACGCGCCGACGGAGTCGCCGTACAGCGTCGAATAGCCCACGGCCAGCTCGGACTTGTTGCCCGGCGCCAGGACGAGGTGGCCCTCCTGGTTGGAGATCGCCATCAGCGTCGTCCCGCGCAGCCGCGACTGGAGGTTCTCCTCCGCGAGACCGGTGAGACCGAGCGAGCCCATGTACGCGTCGACCATCGGCTCGATCGACACCGTGCGGAAGTGCAGCCCGGTGCGGCGGGCCAGTTCGGCCGCGTCGTCGCGCGAGTGGTCGGAGGAGTACTTCGAGGGCATGGACACCCCGTACACGTGCTCCGCGCCCAGCGCGTCGCAGGCGACGGCCGCGACGAGGGCCGAGTCGATACCGCCGGAGAGGCCGACGAGCACCGAACGGAAACCGTTCTTCGCGACATACGCCCGCACCCCGATCACCAGGGCCGAGTACACCTCCTCGTCGTCGTCGAGCCGGTGCGCGTACCCGCCCGTCAGCTCCGGCTCGTAGGCGGGCAACGGCTTGTCGGAGAGCACCACCCGGTCGATCCGCAGCCCGTCGTCGACCAGCCCCTCGGGCGCGTCCGCCGAGGCCGCCGGCAGGTCCAGATCGACGATCACGCTGCCCTCGACGAACTGCGGGGCCCTCGCGATCACTTCCCCTTCCGCGTCCACGACGATCGAGTCCCCGTCGAAGACCAGCTCGTCCTGACCGCCCGTCATCGCCAGGTAGGCCGTGACGCAACCGGCTTCCCGGGCCCGCGCGCCGACCAGTTCGAGGCGGGTGTCGTCCTTGTCACGCTCGTACGGGGAGGCGTTGACCGACAGGAGCAGCCCGGCCGCCGCACTGCGCGCCGCCGGTACCCGGCCGCCGTCCTGCCACAGGTCCTCGCAGATCGCCAGAGCCACGTCGACGCCGTGGACGCGGACGACCGGCAGGGTGTCGCCCTGCACGAAGTAGCGGTACTCGTCGAAGACCCCGTAGTTGGGGAGGTGGTGCTTGGCGAAGCGCAGCACGACCTCGCCGCCGTGCAGCACGGCGGCGGCGTTCTCCGGGGAACCGGCCGGCCTGCCGAGCCTCGGCTCGGCACGCTCGGAGCGGTCCAGATAGCCGACGACGACCGGCAGCTCGCCGAACCCCTCGTCCGCGAGCCGACGGGCGAGGCCGCGCAGGGCGGCGCGGGACGCCTCGACGAAGGAGGAGCGCAGCGCGAGGTCCTCGACGGGGTATCCGGTCAGCGCCATCTCGGGGAACGCGACGAGATGCGCGCCCTGCCCGGCGGCGTGCCGGGTCCAGTGCACGATCGCCTCGGCGTTCCCGGCGATGTCTCCGACGGTCGAGTCGATCTGATTGAGGGCGAGGCGTAGTTGAGGCACCCGCCCAGTGTAATCGTCAGACCGACGCTATGTCCTGGGATCCACGCCTCGAGTCCTGCGGCGGGGGCGTCTCGGGGGCCCGGGCACCCGACCCGAGGCCTGGGACCCGGACACCCCGAGCCCCGGGACCCCGACAGCCCGAGTCCCTGATCCCTGGCCTCGCGAGTTCCTGACTCCCCGACATGCGGGGCGCTCGCACCCCGCCGATCATGGGGCCATGACGACCCCTGACGATCCGGCAGAGTCGACACCCCGCGCCGGAACCGGCACGGCGGCCCCCGGCGGTGACAGCACGCGGCGTCGGCCCGTCCCGCGGCCGACGCCGGCCCCCGGCAACGCTCCGGCGCGGCCGTCCCCACCCCGCGACGTCTGACCGGCATGCCCCGGACGGTCACGCGAGCCGCGGCCACCCTGCTGGCCCTCGGCGCCGTCGCGTACACCGCCTGGGTCCTCGAAGTCGTCATCGGCACCGGGCTCGACCCGGTACGGACGTACGTCTCCGAACTCGCCGCGGCGGACCAGCCGCTCGGCGGCCTGTTCCGGGCGACGGACCTGGCGGCGGGACTCCTCGTCCTGGCGGGAGGCCTCCTCGCCCTGGCGGGTACATCGGCCGGCGTCCGCGCGGCCCGGACCCGGCAGCGAGCACCGAAGGACCCCCGTCCCGCCCCCACCCGGGAACGGACGGACGCGGGCCCCCGAGCAGCCCGGACCCGCCGTGGAGCGCGGGAAGACCCCCGCGCGGCCCGGACCCCGCCGCGAGCGCAGGAAGGCTCTCGCGCGGCCCGGACCCCGCCACGAGCGCCGGAAGGCCCCCGCGCGGCCCGGACCCCGCAGCTCTGGGCGCTCGTCGGCTGGGGCGCGCTCGTCGTCTTCGGGGCGGCGACCGCCGTCGACTCGCGGCTGCCGCTCAGCTGCGCCCCGACCGCCGACCCCGCCTGCGCGGCGCGCGAGACCGCCGGGCTCGTGCCCGCCACCCATACGGCCCACGCCGTCAGCTCCGGCCTCGCCATGACCGGCGCACTGGTCGCCCTCGTCGCCCTGACCGTGGCCGCCCGACGTTACGGGCGCCTGCGGCCCCTCGCCCGAGCCGGTCCCGTCCTCGTCGTCCTGGAGCTGGCCGCCACCGTCTGGACCCTGGCCGCCGTCGCCGCCTTCGAGGCCGGGAGGGGCATCTGGGCGCTCGGCGCGGGCCAGCGGCTCCAGGTGCTCCTCATCGCCGTGTGGCTCGGGGTCCTCGCGTACTCTCTGGCCACCGAGGAGGAGAAATGACCTTCGTACGGATCGGGGGAGTGGCCCACCACGTCACCGTCGACGGTTCGGGGCCCGTCTGCGTCCTGAGCGCGGGACTCGGCCTCAGCTGGTTCGACTGGGACCCGGTCGTCCCGCTCCTCGCCCCGCACCGTACGGTCGTCCGCTTCGACCGCCCCGGCCACGGCCTGTCCGCACCCGCCGCCGTCCCGCCCACGGCCACCGGCGAGGCCCAGCGGATCGCCGACCTCCTCGACGCGCTCGGGCTCGCGGGGCCCCTCACCGTCGTCGGACACTCCATCGCCGGGTTCCACGCGGAGGCCTTCGCCCGGCTGCACCCGGCGAGGACCGCCGCCCTCGTCCTCGTCGACTCCTCGGTGGAGGAGCACCCACGGCCCGGCCGGACGACCGCCGTGTCCGAACTGCTCGGCGCCGCCCTCGGCGCCGCCGGGCTGCCGGCCGCCCTCGGCCCGCTGGTCCGCCGCGTGGCCGTACGCCACGACCCGGCCCCAGCAGATCTCGTCCGCCGCGTCTACCGCAGCTCACGCGTGCTGCGCGGCGTCCTCCTGGAGAACGCTCGCTACGGAGCCGTCGCCGCCGGACTCCTCGCCCTGCGCGACCGCCACCCCCTGCCGCCGGACCTCCCCGTCACCGTCCTCGCCGCCCCCGGCGGCTCCGCCCGCTGGGAACGGCGCCAACGCGCGCTGGCCCGGCGGCTCGGCGCCCACTACGAGGCGGCCGTGCCGTCGGGCCATCTGGTCATGCTGGACCGCCCGGACGCGGTGGCCCGTGCGGTCCTGCACCCGGGTCAGGAAGCGGCGTAGACGCTCGTACAGAACGCCTTGATCTGCTCGTCCGACAGGTGCTGGGCCAGGTCGGCCTCGCTGATCATGCCGACGAGCCGCTTGTCCTCGATGACGGGCAGGCGCCGGATCTGATGACTCTGCATCTCCTCCAGGACGGCGCCCACGTCCGCGCCCGCCTCGACCCAGCGCGGGGTGCCCTTCGCCATCTCGCCGCAGGTGATCCTGGACGGGTCGTGGCCCATGGCCACGCAGCCGATCACGATGTCGCGGTCCGTGAGGATGCCGCAGAGCCGTTCGTTCTCGTCGGCGATGGGCAGCGCGCCCACGTTGAGGTCGCGCATCAGCTGCGCGGCGCGGTCGAGCGTCTCGTGTGCCGGGATCCACTGGGCCCCGGGGTGCATGATGTCCTTCGCCGTGGTCATGAGGTGCGTACCTTTCGTCGAACGCGGTCACACGTACATCCCCGAGCAGACCCATTCTCGGCGCACGGCAAGGCCCCCGCGACCGCAAGGGTCACGGGGGCCGAAGGCCCGCCCGCGGTGTCGGTCGCCCTAGGCGCCGGCGCCACGCTTCCGCAGCATGTCCGCCATCAGGAGGATCTCGGACTCCTGCGCGTCGACCATGCCCTGGGCGAGACCGCGCTCGACGTCCACGGTGCACTTCTGGACACAGCCCTCGGCCATGTGGACCCCGCCCCTGTGGTGCTCGGTCATGAGCTTCAGGTAGAGGACCTCGGCCTCGCGGCCGTCGGCCTTCCGCAGCTGGTCCAGCTGCGCGTTGGTCGCCATGCCCGGCATGAGGGCCCCGTCGAGCGGACCGGTGTCACCGGAGCCGCCCATGCCCATCCAGGCCATCGGCTCGACACCGGACTCGACCTTGGGCAGCGCCCACAGATCGAGCCAGCCGAGCATCATGCCCCGCTGGTTGGCCTGGGTGTTGGCGATGTCGTAGGCGAGGCGGCGCACCTCCTCGTCCCGGGTGCGGTCCCGGACGATGAACGACATCTCGACGGCCTGCTGGTGGTGGACGGACATGTCCCGGGCGAACCCGGCGTCCGCCGAGGCGGTGGAGGGCGTACGCGGTGCCTCCTCACGCTCGGCGGAGGCGACGGTGACGGCGCCCCCGGCGAAGAGGAGGGCGAGCGCGACGGCGGTGACCGCCGCCCACCGCGTCCGGTCCGGCCGCCGGGCCGGAGAGGACGTCAGGACGTCCTCGTCCCCGCTCACTGGTCGAGCCCGCCGGTGCAGGCCGCGCCGCGCTCGGGGGTCTGCGGGCCCTGGACGTACTTCGTGAAGAAAGCGTCGATGCGCGGGTCCTCGGCGTTGTCGACGGTCACCTGCTTGCCCCAGGCGGACAGCATGATGGCGCCGGTCTGGTCGTCGACCGGGCTCATCAGCGTGTACTGCGTCTTGCCGACCTTCTCCTCCAGCGACTTCACGTCGTCGGCGGCGGCCTTCTTGCTGTACGTCACCCAGACGGCGCCGTGCTCCAGCGAGTGCACGGCGTTCACCTCGGGGATGGCCTTCTTGTAGACCACGCCGTCGCAGTTCATCCAGGCCGGGTGGTGGTCGCCGCCGACCGGCGGCTTCATGTCGTACTTCACGGCCGTCTCGACGTGGTTGCGGCCGAGCTTCGCCGCGTCCCAGGACTTCTCGGCGGTGATGGGGGCCTTCGCGGCGGCGTCCTTGCGGTCCTGCTCGTCGGACTTCTTCATCAGTACGAAGGTGCCGAAACCGACGAGGCCGAGGACGACGACCCCGGAGACGCCGATGGTGATCAGACGGTTGCGGCGCTCACGGGCCTGCTCGGCGCGGCGCATCTCCTCTATTCGGGCGCGGCGGTCGGCGTTGGCGGAGCGGTTGGCGGCCATGGTGATGTCGTCCTTCGTCAGCGGGGCGGGGTGGAGTTCGGGAGTGGACGTGCGGGGCGGGACGCCCATCGCCGCTACGTCCGGAGAACTTGAAGGACGTGCAGGTCCGGCGCGCGCGGCCGGGCGACGGAACGGCCCGCCGGCCCGTCGTCGGACGGCGGATCGAGACGCGGGAGCCCGCCCACCGCGTGCGGCGGCGGGTCGAGCGGGGGCGCGCTGAGCACCGCGGGGGAGAGGGAGGGGAAGAGGGAGCAGCCGCCCCGGTCGTACGGGCAGACGTACTCGCTCCCGGCGGCGGTCACCGCCCGCGCGGTCACGGCGGCGCCGGTCCCGGCAGGGGTGACCGTCCGCGCGTCGGGCCGAGCGTCGGCCTCGTGATGACCGTCGGGCCCGGCGCCCAGACAGAAGAAGAGCGCGGCGAGGAGCGTCGCCACGGCACTCACCAGTGCCATGGGACGCGCGTGTCGGGACGGGCGTACGAGCCCTGTGGCCCCCATGGGCGCAGATCGTAGTGGGCGCGGGGCCTTTGTGGGCCGAACGGGGTACCACTCGGTACCGAGCAGGAAGGACCCGCCGGGCGGACGGACACCCCGATCCGTCCCCTCCCGCGTTACCTGAGTCACACCGGAGCAGGCACTATGGGTGTGCAACGTGCGCGAAACCATGTGGTGGGATGCTCAGGTGCCCCCCGATGTACCCGAGGCGGTGGGAGCAGGCGGCCTGACCAGCGAGGATGGGTGTGGAAATGGACAAGCAGCAGGAATTCGTGCTCCGTACGCTCGAGGAGCGCGACATCCGCTTCGTACGTCTGTGGTTCACCGACGTGCTCGGCTTCCTCAAGTCGGTGGCCGTGGCGCCCGCCGAACTGGAGCAGGCCTTCGACGAGGGCATCGGTTTCGACGGTTCCGCGATCGAGGGCTTCGCCCGCGTCTACGAATCGGACATGATCGCCAAGCCGGACCCGGGAACCTTCCAGATCCTGCCGTGGCGCGCCGAGGCCCCGGGCACGGCGCGGATGTTCTGCGACATCCTGATGCCGGACGGCTCGCCGTCCTTCGCGGACCCGCGCTACGTCCTCAAGCGGGCCCTGGCCAAGACCTCGGACCTGGGCTTCACCTTCTACACCCACCCCGAGATCGAGTTCTTCCTCCTGAAGGACAAGCCGCTCGACGGCTCGCGGCCGACGCCCGCGGACAACTCGGGCTACTTCGACCACACCCCGCAGAACGTGGGCATGGACTTCCGCCGCCAGGCCATCACCATGCTCGAATCGATGGGCATCTCGGTGGAGTTCAGCCACCACGAGGGCGCCCCCGGCCAGCAGGAGATCGACCTCCGCTACGCCGACGCCCTCTCCACGGCCGACAACATCATGACCTTCCGCCTCGTCATGAAGCAGGTCGCGCTCGAACAGGGCGTCCAGGCGACCTTCATGCCGAAGCCGTTCTCGGACTACCCGGGCTCGGGCATGCACACCCACCTGTCCCTCTTCGAGGGCGACCGGAACGCGTTCTACGAGTCGGGCGCCGAGTACCAGCTCTCGAAGGTCGGCCGCTCCTTCATCGCGGGCCTCCTGAAGCACGCGGGCGAGATCTCGGCCGTCACCAACCAGTGGGTCAACTCGTACAAGCGCATCTGGGGCGGTTCGTCCCGCACGGCCGGCTCGGGCGGCGAGGCCCCCTCGTACATCTGCTGGGGTCACAACAACCGCTCCGCCCTCATCCGCGTCCCCATGTACAAGCCGGGCAAGACGGGCTCCTCCCGCGTCGAGGTCCGCTCCATCGACTCGGGCGCCAACCCGTACCTGACGTACGCGGTCCTCCTCGCCGCCGGCCTCAAGGGCATCGAAGAGGGTTACGAACTCCCGGCCGGCGCCGACGACGACGTCTGGGCCCTCTCCGACTCGGAACGCCGGGCGATGGGCATCGAACCGCTCCCGCAGAACCTGGGCGAGGCGATCTCCCTGATGGAGAAGAGCGAACTGGTCGCGGAGACCCTCGGCGAGCACGTCTTCGACTTCTTCCTCCGCAACAAGAAGCAGGAGTGGGAGGAGTACCGCAGCGAGGTCACCGCCTTCGAGCTGCGGAAGAACCTGCCGGTGCTGTAGGCGCAGGTCAGAAGCAACACGACCCTGAAGCGAGGGTGCGGGCCGACGGGGGACTGCCGGCGGCCCGGCCCCGTTCCGATCGCCCGGGCCGTCTGGGGGCCGTCCGACGTCGCGGGAGGCTCCGTGTACGCCGTCGACGTCCCGGCGAGCACGCCTCCGCAGGTTTCCGCGCAGTTATCCGAATCTGCCCGCGCGCCGGACGTCGGAGGGGCCTGTCCCGCCGACTGCCGCGCCGTCGGCGGCGTTCGCGACTCGCCCTCGGCCGGCACGTCCTCCACCCGCGCCGGATCGGCATGGACCGCTGAGAGGCCCTGCCCTTAGCCTGACCGTGCTTCGAAGATCAACGTGTCGGGCGGGCCTCCGGAACGCCGCTCGCAGGGGGGTATGACATGCACGGTAGGGGAAGCGCGTGATGTCCGGCGGAGCGGGGCTCGTGAAGGCGCTGGTGGTGATCGGGCTCGTACTCGGGGTGATCGGGTCCATCACCGCCTGGTTCCTGTCGTTCGAGGGATATCTGCCGGGCGACGCCATGGTGCGGACCTGGGCCACCGCGAAGGACCGGCCCAGCGACGACAAGGCCAACGACAGTTGGGTCGTCGGTGACGTCGCCGTCCGCAGCCGGTTCGACGCGGTGACCGGCTTCGGCATCGCAGAGGGGCAGGACGGGAAGAAGCTCTGGGAGTTCGTACCGCCCGGCCGCGCCCAGATCTGCGGAAGTGCGCCGCGCGCGGACGAGGGGGTCCTCCTCGTCGCGTACGGCACGGAGAGCGGCGCCACCAGCGGCGGGAGCGGCAAGCCCGCCTCGCTGGGCAAGGGCAAGGGCTGCTCGACCGTCCTTGCCTTCGACACGAAGGACGGGCGGGAGCTGTGGAGCGCCCCGCGGACCGTCTCGGACGGCCGGTTCTCCGGGGACGGATTCCTGGATGCGGGGGGCGGCCTGGCATTGATCCACGACGAACGGACCGAGCAGGAGGTGCGGACGCCGGGTGGCAACCGTTCCCTGCGCGCCCTCGACCTCCGCACAGGTAAGGCCCGTTGGGCGGCGGCCGTTCCCGGCACGTGCGGGGTGGGGGACACGTTCGTGGGCAGGGAACAGGTCCACGCTGTCCTGGCCTGCGGCGGGGAGGACGCGGACGGCCCGGGCTCCGAAAACGGCGGGGACGTCGAGTTGATGGCGGCGGCCTTTGACCGCGGCACCGGCGCCCTGCAGTGGAACGTTCCCATCGACGCCCGTCGCCCCGTGTCGGCGGACTCCAGCGTGGTCATCAAGTCGGCCGACCCCTTGGTGCTGAGGGTCGCACGGTCCTCGAACGGGAACTCGGGCGAGGCGACAGGCGCGTACGTCTCCTTCGGTCAGGACGGGCATCCTCGGCCGGGCATCGAGCTCAGCGGCGACTACGGCCAGATCGACGCGGCGGAGGTCGTCGGCGAGCGGATGTACGCGCTGGCGTGGACTCATTCCAGGGGACGGCACTACCGGCTGGTCGCCTTCGACCTGAAGACCGGCGAAGAGGTGTGGAACAACGAGTTGGACGAGCCCGCCGCCGGGCTGGCCGTGCGGGGCGACCGGGTCACCGTGCTGTGCGAGTGGTCGACGCAGGCCAGCGCCATCACCGAGCTGCTCGTGTACGACGCCGGCAACGGCGAGGAACTCGACGAGCGCCATTTCCGTGAGGAAGCGCCCAGCGGCTACTTCTTCGAGCACGACGGGCGGATCATCGTTGCCGGAGCGGCCGGCGACCATGCCTTCACCGCGTTCGAGCGCTGGTGAGCAGACGACTGGTGCGTCCCGTGCTCGCGCGAGCGGTAGGCACCGTGCACAGCCGGGCCGACGGCACATCGCCGTCGGCCCCGGGTCGTCTCGCCGTACGCGCCTCAAGGGCCCCGCGCCCGGCTCCGGATGAAATGCGTTGCCCCGGAGCGCCGCGCCGTTCAGACTGCCCCGGTGAAGATCCCTTCCGCCGCCACCGCGCGGCTTCTGTTGCATCCGCTGAGCGTGGACGGCGCCGAGCGTGTCGTCGCCCGGGAGCCCGGGGCCGGTGACCGGTGGGCCGAGGGGTATCCGCAGGACGGGGACGTTCGCGGGTGCACCGGGTTCCTGCGGGGGGTCGCCGAGCGCGGTGATCCCGGGGTGTACCGGGCGTACGAGATACGGCTCCCGGAGAGCGGCGTCGTCGTCGGCGGGATCGGGTTCCACGGGCCGCCGGACGACCTCGGGGTCGTGACCGTCGGGTACGGGGTCGTGCCGGGGGAGCGGGGCAAGGGGTACGCCTCCGAGGCGCTGCGGGCGCTCGTCGAGATCGCCCGCGTGGCCGGCGCCGCCGGGGTGAAGGGCGACGCCGACCTGGACAACCCGGCCTCGCACAAGGTCATGGAGGCCGCCGGGATGCCGTGCGTGGCGGAGGACGAGAAGCTCCGCCACTTCTACCTGGCGCTCTGAGGCGCCCGGCCTCAGCGTTCCGACAGCTCCGACGGGGCCTCCTGGACGACCCAGCCGTTGCCGTCCGGGTCCTCGAAGGCCATGAACGAGTTCCAGGTGTCGCCCTTGCCGTCCTCCCAGCCCGTCGCGCCGACGTGCCGGACCGGGGTGACGTCGACGCCCCGGTCCACGAGCTCCCGGCGGGCCGCCTCGATGTCGGTGACGCAGAGCTGGAGGCCCTGGAGGCTGCCCGGCGCCATGTTCTTCGTGCCCGGCATCGACGGCATCCCGCTGATCATCGCGATCGAACAGCGCGAGCCCGGCGGGGTCGCCTGGATGATGCGCATGCCCGGGGCCACCTCGTCGTCCAGGTCGATCTTGAAGCCGCACCTGTCGCCGTAGAACTCCTTCGCCCGGTCCATGTCGGTGACGGGTACGGGCACGACTTCCAGGGTCCAGTTCATGGGTTCTCCTCAGAAACGCCAGCGGGTCTGGCCGAAGGGGTCGCCCTTGGCGAAGCCGAAGACCGTGCGGGGCACGACCGCGAACACCAGGGCCGTACCACCGTCGCCCACGAACGCCCCCTCGCGCACCTCGAACCGCCAATCCGGCCCGTACTTCCCCACGTACGCCTCCGCCAGCACCGACAGCCGGCCTTCGTCGGTCACCCGCTCCGCCTCGCCCTCGACCACCAGGTCGAAGCCCTCGCCGAGCGTGGGCGTGCCCGTGGTGAGGGCGACCGACGGGTTGCCCGCCAGGTTGCGGGCCTTGCGTTCGTCGGGGCCGGTGCAGAAGTGGAGTGCGCCGTCCGACCACACCGCGATCAGCGGCGTGACGTGGGGGCGGCCGTCGGGACGTACGGTCGTCAGCCAGAAGACCTCGGCCGCCGCGAGCCGGGCGGCGGCGTCCGGCCAGGACGCCGGGGCGGCCTCCGGGTCGCTGAAGCGGGGGTCCAGGGAGGTCCGCGGGTTCATCGCCGTTCCTTTCGCCGGGCAGGTCGCGCACCGGCAGGCGTACCGGGAGGTGCGCCTGGGTGCCTCTCTCCCTACGACCGCTCGGCGCTCACGAACTCATCGGTCCGCCGGAGTCCAGTGCAGCCTGCCGTCCAGGCCGATCGCCGCCACCCCGTCCGTCCCCGCGTCCGGCGCCCCCGCGAACAGGAACCGCTCCAGCCGCCACACCGGCCGCGCCCCCGCCCGGCCGTGCGGCGCCGTCGCCAGGAAACCGGTCCGCGACCGGACCGCGAGCAGGGCGTCGCCGCCGCTCACCGGCCCGAAGCCGGCGACTCCCGCGCCCGGCAGCTCGGTGACCGGGGAGACCGGGCCCGCGCCCGAGAAGTCGGCGCTCCGCAGGTCCCCGGAGGCCGGCTTGCGGAACCAGAGCCGTACGCCGTCGCCGTCCGGAGCCGCGCTCGCGCTCAGCGCCAGCGTCGTCGGCGGCAGCCCCGTCCGGGTCGGCCCGGTGAACCGCCCGCCGGGGTGGCGCTGCGCCCACGTCAGGACGGTGCTCGGGGTGCTCGCGAAGACATGGCCGCGCCCGGCCGCGTCCGTCGCCGCGACCGGGTCGCCGTACACGTCCGCGCCGCCGAGCGTCCGCCACGGACCCCAGCCGCCGTCCGCGCGCTGCTCGCGGACCGCCAGACGGTGGAGGCTGTCCCGCAGCAGCAGGGTCGCCCGGCCGTCGCCGGCCACGGTCACCGCGGGCGCGCTGATGTCCGAGGTGCCCCGGGCGTCGTCCCGCTCGGGCGTGCCGAGCGAGGACCACGGGCCGAAGGCGCCGCCCGGCGCCGTCTGCGCGGTGGTCACCACCTCGCGGCGGTAGTCGGCGGGACCGCCCGCGAGCACCGTCCGGGTGCCGAACACCGCGATACGGCCGTCGGGCAGCGTCACCGAGGTGACCCCGCTGTCCAGGCCGCCGCCGGGCAGCAGCGTCGGGCCGCGCCAGCCGGTGCCGGTGGCCGGCTTGCGCCAGACGGCGAGGTGTCCGTCGAGCACGGAGAACGCGTGGAGGCCGCCGTCCCGGTCCCGCTGCACCCAGGAGGTGGAGGTGCCACGTGCGTACCGCACGGTGTGGGTCCAGCCCCGCCCGGCGGGCCGGGCCGCCACCTTCAGGTCCCCGCAGCCGGCGGCCGTCCCGCAGTCGTTGACGCCGTCCAGCCAGGCGTACGTCTCCATCGTCTTCAGCTTCGCGCCCGCCGTCTCGGGGTCGAGCGTGTGCGGCAGGACGCTGGTGGGGTAGCCGAGGTAGTTCTGCACGCCGACACGCGGATGCCCGGGGACGTCGGCGTACCGGGCGAGCGCGGCCTGGGTGAACCTCGCCCCGTACAGGTGGTCCTGGTGGTCCCGGAGCCTCCCGCTCTTCGGGTCCTTGCCGGGGCTCGGGTCCTGCATCCGTACGAACGTCGGCCGGAAGCGGTCGAGCAGCCCCGTGATCGTGGCGACGACCTGGTCCTTCGTGTACGTGAAGTCGGCGCCGACCGGGGTGCCGGAGGAGCGCTGGGACTCCAGGGCGGTGACGCGGCCGTTCCAGAGGCCGTTGAGGCTGTGCGGGCGGTCGGCGTTGATCGAACCGGCCTCGCGCAGCTGCAGCCACACCAGCGTGACCTGCGGCTGTGCGCGCAGGGTGTCCAGTTCGGCCGTCGCGCCGCCGGCCGTGGGTATCGCGACCCGCTCCCAGGGGCTGGTGCGGCTGCCGGTCGCCATCTCGGCGTACGCGGCGCGGATGCCGTTCTGGCGGGCCTCGGCGTACTCCGCCTTGTCGGGCTCGGCCGCCGCGGCGTCGCGCGGGCGCGCGTTGACACCGTCCGACTCACCGGCCGTGAGATAGACCGAGGTCAGGGGGTGACCGGAGCGGATCGACTGGGATATGTCCGGGTTCATGAAGAACAGGTCGTCGTCCGGGTGCGCCACGATCTGCACCACGGAGGTGGGCGCCTTCCGGGGCCGGACGGACTCGGCGGGCGACGTGGACGGCGGCGCGGGCGCCTCCGCCTTCGGCTGTGCCGCTCCGGCCTTTGGATGGTCCGCCTCCGCCGTCGTCCTCGGCTGCGCCGCCTGTGCCGTCGGCGTCCGTGGCGCTCCCGTCACCGACAGCAGTCCGGCGAAGGTGCCGCCCACCAGGGCGGCCGTCACCGCCACGGAGGCGGTCCTGCGGCGGGACGGGAGGAGACGACGGCGGGGGCGGACAGACATGTTCGGCGGCGCGCTTTCGAGCAAGGGGCGGACGGGCGACAGGGATCGGACGGGCAGCGAGGGACGGGCGGGCGACGGGGACGGACAGCCGGAAGGGGCCCGTCCCGGTGGGACGGGCCTTCTCCGCGGCAAGACGGACTTTCAAGAAATACGGTTCATCGGCCCCGAAAAGCGATCAATGTGCGAGACGTCACGTGTGATCCTCTGCGAACCGAAGGCCCCGACGCCCCCGCTCCCCACTCCGGATAGGCTCGATCCGCCCGGGCCCACCCCGGGGCTGACCTGCTCGGAGGGAGCGGCGGAATGACGGTGCCCGGACGTAGAAGCAGCACCTTCTCCCGTCTGCTCCGGCACGGCTTCACCGCCCCCTCCGCCGCCGAGCGGCTCCTGGACCTGCCCGAGCTCGCCGCCCTGCGCGGCGACCCCGTCCTCCTCGACGCCCTCGGCGCCACCGCCGACCCCGACCTCGCCCTGCGCGGCCTGGTGCGCCTGGTCGAGGCGCAGCCCGAGGCCGAGCGCCAGAGGTTCACGACCACGCTGCTCTCCGCCAAGCCGTTCCGGGACCGGCTCCTCGGGGTCCTCGGCGCCTCGGAGGCGCTCGCCGACCACCTGGCCCGTCACCCCCGCGACTGGGAGTCGCTCGTCACGTACGAGGCGGTGGACCTGCACCCGGGGATCGCGGAGTTCGAGCGGGGGCTCGCCGACGCCGTCGACGCGGTCTCGCTGCGGGTCTCCTACCGCCGCTGCCTCCTCGCCATCGCGGCCCGTGACGTGTGCGGCACCATCGACGTCGCCGAGACCGCCGCCGAGCTCGCGGACCTGGCCACGGCGACCCTGCGCGCAGCGCTCACCCTCGCCCGTACCGCCGCGCCCGACGACGCGGCCCTGTGCCGGCTCGCCGTGATCGCGATGGGCAAGTGCGGCGGCCACGAGCTGAACTACGTCTCCGACGTCGACGTGATCTTCGTCGGGGAGCCCGCGGAAGGCGCCGACGAGGGCAAGGCGATCCAGGCGGCGAGCCGTCTCGCCGCGCATCTGATGCGGATCTGCTCGGAGACCACCGTCGAGGGCACCATCTGGCCGGTCGACGCCAATCTGCGCCCCGAGGGCCGCAACGGCCCCCTCGTCCGCACCCTCTCCTCCCATCTCGCCTACTACCAGCGCTGGGCGAAGACCTGGGAGTTCCAAGCGCTGCTGAAGGCGCGCGCCGTCGCGGGCGACCCCGAGCTCGGCGCCCAGTACATCGACGCCGTCTCCCCGCTGGTCTGGCAGGCCACCGAGCGGGAGAACTTCGTCCCCGACGTGCAGAAGATGCGCCGCAGGGTCGTCGACAACATCCCGGCCGCCCAGGTCGACCGCGAGCTGAAGCTCGGCCCCGGCGGTCTGCGGGACGTCGAGTTCGCCGTCCAGCTCCTCCAGCTCGTGCACGGCCGCAGCGACGCCGGACTGCACAGCGGCACCACCCTCGACGCGCTCGCCGCCCTCGCCGCCGGCGGATACGTCGGCCGGGCCGACGCGGCCCAGCTCGACGAGGCGTACCGCTTCCTGCGGGCCATGGAACACCGCATCCAGCTGTACCGGCTGCGCCGCACCCACCTCGTCCCCGAGGACGAGTCCGACCTGCGGCGCCTCGCCCGCTCGCTCGGCCTGCGCACCGACCCGGTCGCCGCGCTGAACAAGGAGTGGAAGCGGCACGCGGCGGTCGTCCGCCGCCTCCACGAGAAGATCTTCTACCGGCCGCTGCTCGACGCGGTGGCCCAGCTCGCCCCCGGCGAGATCCGGCTCAGCCCGAAGGCGGCCGGACAGCGGCTCGAAGCGCTGGGGTACGAGGACCCCGCCGCCGCCCTGCGCCACCTGGAGGCACTGGCCTCCGGGGTGAGCCGCAAGGCCGCGATCCAGCGGACGCTGCTCCCGGTGCTGCTCGGCTGGTTCGCGGACTCGGCGGACCCGGACGCCGGCCTGCTCGGCTTCCGCAAGGTCTCGGACGCCCTCGGCAAGACCCCCTGGTACCTGCGGCTGCTCCGCGACGAGGGCGCCGCCGCCGAGAACCTCGCCCGGGTCCTCTCCGCCGGGCGGCTCGCCCCCGACCTGCTGCTCCGCGCCCCCGAGGCGGTCGCGCTGCTCGGTGACCCGGAGGGGCTGAAGCCGCGCGGCCGGGACCATCTGGAGCAGGAGGTCCTGGCGGCGGTGGGCCGCGCGGGCGACGCCGAGCAGGCCGTGGCGGCGGCCCGCGGGGTGCGCCGCAGGGAGCTGTTCCGTACCGCCGCGGCCGACCTCATCGGCTCGTACGGCACGGAGGACAGCCCCCGGGAGATCGATCCGGGGGCGCTGGTCGACCGGGTGGGGGAGTCCGTCACGGACCTCAACGCGGTGACGATCGCCGGGGCCCTGCGGGCCGTCGTGCGGGCCGAGTGGGGCGAGGAGCTGCCGACCCGGTTCGCCGTCATCGGCATGGGGCGCTTCGGGGGGCACGAGCTCGGGTACGGCTCCGACGCCGACGTCCTGTTCGTGCACGAGCCGCGTGAGGGCGTCGACGAGCAGGAGGCCGCGCGGGCCGCGAACCGGGTGGTCGCGGAGATGCGCCGGCTCCTCCAGGTGCCGACGGCCGACCCGCCGTTGCTGATCGACGCGGACCTCAGGCCGGAGGGCAAGAGCGGCCCGATGGTCCGCACCCTGAAGTCGTACGCGGCCTACTACCGCCGCTGGTCGCTCGTCTGGGAGAGCCAGGCGCTGCTGCGGGCCGAGCCCGTGGCGGGAGACCGGGAGCTGGCGGACCGGTTCATCGAGCTCGTCGACCCGCTGCGCTATCCGGCCGAGGGCCTCGGCGAGGACGCGGTCCGCGAGATCCGCCGTCTCAAGGCCCGGATGGAGTCGGAGCGGCTGCCGCGCGGCGCCGACCCGACGCTCCACGCGAAGCTGGGGCGCGGTGGCCTCAGTGACGTCGAGTGGGCGGTCCAGCTGTTCCAGATGCGGCACGGCTGGGCGGAGCCGGGGCTGCGGACCCCCCGTACCCGTGAGGCGCTCAGGGCGGCGAACGCGGCCGGTCTGATCGCGACGGAGGAGGCGCAGACCCTGGACGAGGCGTGGGTCCTGGCCACCCGGGTCCGTAACGCGGTCATGCTGGTGCGCGGCCGGCCCGGCGACACCTTCCCCTCGGACCCGCGCGAACTCGCGGCGGTGGGACGCTACCTGGGGTACGGGCCGGGGCGCGTCGGCGAGATGGTCGACGACTACCGGCGGATCACGCGCAGGGCCAGGGCGGTCGTCGAGGAGCTGTTCTACGGGGCGTGACAGCCCTCACCGCAGGTGAGGGCCCTGGAGGGGATGACCACGCACACGGCGCTCGCGCCGGGCCGGCTCGCCGTCACCGGCGGCCGGGTCACCTGCCGGAGCCGACCCGCGGCTGCTCCGCCGTCCCGTCGGCCGACTCGGTCTCGCGGGCGGGATCCGCCGCCGGGGCCGGGCCCCTCCACGGCACCGCCCCGGGGGTCGGTTCCACCAGCTTGGGCAGGTGGTGCGGCCGGGAGCCGTACCAGAAGTACGAGACGAGGAAGCCGAAGGCCAGGCAGATCAGGCCGCCGACCGCGTCCAGCCAGAAGTGGTTCGCGGTGGCGACGATCACGACCAGCGTCGCCATCGGGTAGAGCACGCCAAGGATCTTCGCCCACGGCGCCTTGGCGAGCAGGAAGATCGTCAGACCGCACCAGAGCGACCAGCCGATGTGCATCGAAGGCATCGCCGCGTACTGGTTCGACACGTTCTTGAGGTTGCCCGAGGCCATCGAGCCCCAGGTCTGGTGCACGAGCACCGTGTCGATGAAGTTCTGGCCGTTCATGAGCCGGGGCGGTGCGAGCGGGTACAGGTAGTAACCGACCAGGGCCACACCGGTGGTGGCGAAGAGGACCGTGCGGAACGCCGCGTAACGGCCCGGGTGCCATCGGTACAGCCACACCAGCACGCCGATGGTCACGACGAAGTGCAGCGTGGCGTAGTAGTAGTTCATCGACACGATCAGCCAGGTCACCGAGTTCACGGCGTGGTTGACGGCGTGCTCGAAGGCGAGGCCGACGGACTCCTCGGCCCGCCAGATCCAGTCGGCGTTCTGCAGCGCCTGGGTCTTCTGCTCCGGCACCGCGTTGCGGATGAGGGAGTACGTCCAGTAGCTCACCGCGATGAGCAGGATCTCGAACCAGATCGTGGGGCGCCGGGGCGTGCTCGCGCGCAGGCGCGCGAACCTGCCGTCGGCCACGATGGGTGACGACGGGGTCGTCCGGTTTTCCAAACTCTTCACGGTCGTTTCACCCATAGGGAGAGAGTCTGCCAGATCCCTTCCCCCCGACCGATCATCCCCCGGACGGGTTCGGGGCGCACCCGGTCCCCCTCGGGGAGGACGTCCGAGGGCGGATGCGCAGGGGTCAGACGGAGGGACGGACGGTGGTCGGGGCCGAGGCGGTGGACCCGCGGACGACCAGTTCGGGCATGAACACGAACTCGGAGTGCGGGGCCGGAGTGCCGCCCACCTCTTCGAGCAGCGCGCGGACCGCGGCCTGCCCCATCGCCTGCACGGGCTGCCGGATGGTGGTCAGCGGCGGATCGGTGAAGGCTATGAGGGGCGAGTCGTCGAAGCCGACGACGGAGACGTCCCGGGGGACGTCGAGCCCCTGCTGCCGGGCGGCCCGGATCGCGCCGAGCGCCATCATGTCGCTCGCGCAGACGACCGCCGTGCAGCCCCGGGAGATCAGCGCCCCGGCCGCGGCCTGGCCGCCCTCCAGGGTGTAGAGGGAGTGCTGGATCAGCTCCTCCGACTCCTCCGGTCCGAGACCGAGCCGCTCCTCCATGCCCTTCTGGAAGCCCTCTATCTTGCGCAGCACCGGCACGAACCGCTTCGGACCGACGGCGAGCCCGATCCGGGTGTGCCCGAGCGCGGCCAGGTGCGTCACCGCGAGCCGCATCGCCGCGCGGTCGTCGGGGGAGACGAAGGGCGCCTGGACCTTGGGGGAGAAGCCGTTGAGCAGGACGTACGGGACGCCCTTGCCGCGCAGCTGGTCGTAGCGCGTCATGTCGGCGGTGGTGTCGGCGTGCAGTCCGGAGACGAAGATGATGCCGGCGACGCCGCGCTCCACCAGCATGTCGGTGAGCTCGTCCTCGGTGGACCCGCCGGGGGTCTGGGTGGCGAGGACCGGCGTGTAGCCCTGCCGGGTCAGGGCCTGCCCGATGACCTGCGCGAGCGCGGGGAAGATCGGGTTGTCGAGTTCGGGGGTGATGAGACCGACGAGCCCCGCGCTGCGCTGGCGCAGTCGTACGGGCCGCTCGTAGCCGAGCACGTCGAGCGCGGCAAGGACGGACTCGCGGGTGGCGGTGGCCACTCCCGGCTTGCCGTTGAGCACGCGGCTGACTGTGGCCTCACTGACCCCCGCCTGGGCTGCGATGTCGGAGAGCCGCGCGGTCATGAGGATGGACTGTACCGGTCACCGGGCGTATTGCCCACCGACCGGATGATGCAAGCCACCTCGCAAGGTCTTGCAGGAATTGCGGGGCGCGTGAGCAGGTGCTCGGGGCGCGCGCGGCGGCCCGAACGCCCCGCTGGAGGCCTCTTTCAGCTGCTGTCAAGCGATCCGATGGCAACCTTAGGGACACGTGGATGTAACGATCCCCGGTCCTTGCAGAAAGTTCCCGCAAGGTCTTTCGGCGCGTTTTCATCCCTGTTACGTTCCTGGCAACCCGGAGCGCCGCGAGGGAGCGGTCGCATGAGGAAGGTTCCAGCCCCTCGTCCCCCCGGGATCAGTTGAAGGAGTTCACATGCGGCGTGGCATAGCGACCACCGCGCTGGTCGCGGCCCTGGGCGTGACCCTGGCGGCGTGCGGGAGCGACAGCGGTTCGAACGGCGGCGGCTCGACGACTTCGGGCGAGCTCTCCGGAACCGTGACCTGGTGGGACACCTCCACGGTCGGCTCCGAGGACAAGGTCTTCAAGAAGGTCGCCGAGGACTTCAAGAAGAAGCACCCGAAGGTCACCGTCAAGTACGTGAACGTGCCGTTCGGTGAGGCGCAGAACAAGTTCAAGAACGCCGCCCAGTCCGGCTCCGGCGCACCCGACGTCATCCGCTCCGAGGTCGCCTGGACCCCCGAGTTCGCGGACCTCGGCTACCTGGCCCCGCTCGACGGCACCCCGGCCCTCAAGGAGTCGGACGACTTCCTGGAGCAGGCCGCCGCCTCCACCAAGTACAACGGCAAGACGTACGCGGTGCCGCAGGTCATCGACTCCATGGGCATCTTCTACAACAAGAAGATCTTCAAGGAGGCCGGTGTCGCGGTCCCCAAGACCATCGACGAGCTCAAGACCGTCTCCGCCAAGATCAAACAGAAGACCGGCAACCCCGGCCTGTACCTGCGCGGCGACGACGCCTACTGGTTCCTCTCCTTCCTGTACGGCGAGGGCGGCGACCTCGTCGACGCCGAGAAGAAGACGATCACCGTCGACAACGCCGCCGGCGTGAAGGCCTTCAAGGTCGTCAAGGACCTGGTCGACTCGGGCGCGGCCAAGACCGACGCGACCGACGGCTGGAACAACATGCAGACGGCCTTCAAGGACGGCAAGGTCGCCATGATCATCAACGGCCCCTGGGCCGTCTCCGACACCCACGCGGGCAAGGAGTTCACCGACAAGGCCAACCTGGGCATCGCCCCGGTCCCGGCCGGTTCGGCCGGCCAGGGCGCCCCGCAGGGCGGTCACAACCTCGCCGTCTACGCGGGCTCCAAGAACCTCGCCGCCTCCTACGCCTTCACCGAGTACATGACCTCGGCCGAGACGCAGGCGACGGTCGCGAAGGAGCTCAGCCTCCTCCCGACCCGGCAGTCCGTCTACATCAAGCCGGACGTGGCGACCAACGAGATGATCACCTTCTTCAAGCCGGTCGTCGACAAGGCCGTCGAGCGCCCCTGGATCCCGGAGACCGGCAGCCTCTTCGCGCCGCTCGTCACCGAGTACACCAAGGTCCTCACCGGCCAGACCACCCCGGACGCGGGAGCCAAGGCGACGGGTGACTCCTACCGCAAGCTCCTGAAGGACTGGAAGTAACAGGAAGGCAGGCCGGCTGATGGCTGTGGACACCCCCAGCCAGTCGGTGGTGAAGGCCGCGGGCGACAGCGTCGCCCGCGGCCGGAGCCGCGGAACTGGAAAGCCCCGGAGCGGGCCCAAGCGCTCCCTCTCCACCCACTGGTACGCCTGGGCGATGATCGCCCCGGTCACCGTCGTGATCGCCGTGATCATCGGCTACCCGCTGGTCCGCGGTGTCTACCTGTCCCTGACGAACGCCAACGAGCGGAACGTCGCCCGCTCGATCGGGGTCAACGAGATCCCGGCCACCTACGAGTTCGTCGGTCTCGACAACTACGCCGACGCGCTCACCGGCGGGCAGTTCCTCGGGACGCTCGGCTGGACGATCGTGTGGACCGTGTCCTGCGTGGCGATCACCTTCGCCCTCGGCCTGAGCCTCGCCAACGTCCTCAACCGCAGGATCGCCGGCCGCTCCGTCTACCGGATGCTGCTGATCCTGCCCTGGGCGGTGCCCGGCTTCGTCTCCGTCTTCGCCTGGCGCTTCCTCTACAACCAGGACAACGGTCTCCTCAACAAGCTCCTCGCGGGCGGCGGCATCGACGCCGTCCCGTGGCTGAACGACCCCACCTGGGCCAAGTTCTCGGTCATCCTCGTCAACGTCTGGCTCGGCGTCCCGTTCATGATGGTCGCCCTCCTCGGCGGGCTCCAGTCCATCCCCGGCGAGCTGTACGAGGCCGCCGAGATGGACGGCGCCAACGCCTGGCAGCGCTTCCGGCACATCACCATGCCCGGCCTCAGCGCGGTGTCGACGACGGTGATCCTGCTCTCCACCATCTGGACCTTCAACATGTTCCCGGTGATCTTCCTGCTCACCCGGGGCGGACCCGGCGAGGCCACCCAGATCCTCGTCACCCAGGCGTACAAGTTCTCCTTCGAGATCAGCCCGCGCGACTTCGCCCAGTCGTCCACGTGGGGCGTCCTCATCCTGGTCCTCCTGATGATCTTCGCCGCGATCTACCAGCGCGTCCTCCGCAAGCAGGGAGAAGTCTGGTGACCACCACGACCCCCACCCCGCAGACCGCGAACCTCCCGGTCCGCGGCCGCCGTTCGCCGCTCGCCTCGGTCGCGCTGCACGTCACGCTCGTCGTGGCGTCGGTGATCGCCGTCTTCCCGGTCCTCTGGGTCCTGCTGACCTCGCTGAAGCCCGCGAAGTACGCCATCACCACGGACTTCTTCAAAGAGACGACGTTCGAGAACTACACGAACCTGCTGAACGACACCCCGTTCCTCACCTGGTTCGGGAACTCGCTGCTCGTCGCCGGACTCACCACCGTCATCGGCGTCTTCATCTCCGCCACCACGGGCTACGCCGTCAGCCGCTTCCGCTTCCCCGGCAAGCGCGGACTGATGTGGACGCTGCTCATCACCCAGATGTTCCCGGTCGCCGTCCTTATCGTGCCGATCTACAACATCATGGCGTCGATGGGCCTGCTCAACCAGCCCGTCGGCCTGGTCGTCACGTACCTGACGATCGCCGTCCCCTTCTGCGCGTGGATGATGAAGGGCTTCTTCGACACCATCCCGCGCGAGATCGACGAGTCCGGCTACGTCGACGGGCTCACCCCGTTCGGCACCTTCTGGCGGCTGATCCTGCCGCTCGCCAAGCCGGGCATCGCCGTCACCGCCTTCTACTCCTTCATCACCGCCTGGGGCGAGGTCGCCTACGCCTCCGCCTTCATGGTCGGCGACGAGAACCTCACCCTGGCCGGCGGACTGCAGAAGTTCGTCAACCAGTACGGCGCCCAGTGGGGCCCGATGGCAGCGGCCTCCGTGCTGATCGCCGTCCCCGCCGCCCTGGTGTTCCTCATCGCCCAGCGGCACCTGGTCACCGGCATGTCCGCCGGTGCCGTCAAGGGCTGACGGCCCTGAGCGCCCCTCCTGTACGCACCTCCTTACCTCCCAGGGAAGCCATGACCCAGCATCTCGCCACCCCGGCCGACGCCCCGACCACCGGCACGCACACGGGCTGGTGGAGAGACGCCGTGATCTACCAGATCTACCCGCGCAGCTTCGCCGACGGCAACGGCGACGGCATGGGCGACCTGGAGGGCGTCCGGCGCCGGCTGCCGTACCTCAAGGAGCTCGGCGTCGACGCCGTCTGGCTCTCGCCGTTCTACGCCTCGCCGCAGGCCGACGCGGGGTACGACGTCGCCGACTACCGGGCCATCGACCCCATGTTCGGCTCGCTCCTCGACGCCGACGCGATGATCCGCGAGGCCCACGACCTGGGCCTGCGCGTCATCGTCGACCTGGTGCCCAACCACTCCTCCGACCAGCACGAGTGGTTCCAGCGCGCGCTGCGCGAGGGCCCCGGGTCGCCACTGCGCGAGCGCTACCACTTCCGCCCCGGCAAGGGATCGAGCGGCGAACTGCCGCCCAACGACTGGGAGTCCATCTTCGGCGGCCCGGCCTGGACCCGCACCGAGGACCCGGACGGCACCCCCGGCGACTGGTACCTGCACCTGTTCGCCCCGGAGCAGCCCGACTTCAACTGGGAACACCCCGCCGTACGCGACGAGTTCCGCTCCATCCTCCGCTTCTGGCTCGACATGGGCGTCGACGGCTTCCGCGTCGACGTCGCCCACGGCCTCGTCAAGGCCGAGGGCCTGCCCGACCTCGGCGCCCACGACCAGCTGAAGCTGCTCGGCAACGACGTCATGCCCTTCTTCGACCAGGACGGCGTCCACGAGGTCTACCGCTCCTGGCGACGGATTCTTTCCGAGTACTCCCCCTCGGCTTCGCCTGGGGGGACCCCCAGCGAGCGCATCCTCGTCGCCGAGGCCTGGACCCCCACCGTCGCGCGCACCGCGAACTACGTGCGCCCCGACGAGATGCACCAGGCCTTCAACTTCCAGTACCTGGGCACCCACTGGGACGCGGCCGAGCTGCGGCGCGTCATCGACGAGTCGCTGGAGGCGATGCGCCCGGTCGGTGCCCCCACCACCTGGGTGCTGTCCAATCACGACGTCACCCGGCACGCCACCCGCTTCGCCAACCCGGCGGGCCTCGGCACCCAGCTGCGCACCGCCGGGGACCGCGAACTCGGCCTGCGCCGGGCCCGCGCCGCGACCCTGCTGATGCTGGCCCTGCCCGGCTCGGCGTACATCTACCAGGGTGAGGAGCTCGGTCTGCCGGACGTCACCGACCTGCCCGACGAGGTGCGCCAGGACCCGTCGTTCTGGCGGGCCAGCGGCCAGGACGGCTTCCGCGACGGCTGCCGGGTCCCGATCCCGTGGACCGTCGAGGGCTCCTCGTACGGCTTCGGCGACGGCGGCTCCTGGCTGCCGCAGCCCGCGACCTGGGGCGCGCTGAGCGTCGAGGCGCAGACGGGTGACCCCGGCTCCACCCTGGAGCTGTACCGCAGCGCGCTCGCCGTCCGCCGCGAGCGCCCCGGACTCGGTGCGGGCGAGTCCGTCGAGTGGCTGGAGGCACCCGAGGGTGTGCTCTCCTTCCGCCGTGACGGATTCGTCTGCACCGCCAACACCACCGGCCGGGCCATCTCCGTCCCGCTGCCCGGCCGGTATCTCCTCTCCAACGAGGACGTCAGGATCGTCGACGACGAGGCGTTGGTGCCCGCCGACACCACCGTCTGGTGGGCGGTGTGACGATCCCCCTGCCGCGGGGCGCCGGGAACGGCGCCCCGCGGCTCGCGGACATCGCCGCCCAGTCCGGTGTCAGCGAGGCCACCGTCAGCCGTGTCCTCAACGGCAAGGCGGGCGTGGCCGGGGCGACCCGGCACAAGGTGCTCGCGGCGCTCGACGTCCTCGGGTACGAGCGTCCCGTACGGCTCAAACGCCGCAGCGCGGGCCTCGTCGGGCTCGTCGTGCCCGAGCTGACCAATCCGATCTTCCCGGCGTTCGCCCAGGTCGTCGAGCAGGTCCTCGCCGGTCACGGCTACACCCCGGTGCTCTGCACCCAGATGCCCGGCGGCGCCACCGAGGACGAACTCGTCGAGCAGCTCGTGGAGCGCGGGGTGGCCGGCATCGTCTTCCTCTCCGGGCTGCACGCGGACGCCTCCGCCGACCCCTCCCGCTACGCCCGGCTGTCCGCCCGGGGCGTGCCGTACGTCCTCATCAACGGCTACAACGAGCACATCGACGCCAACTTCGTCTCCCCGGACGACCGGGCCGCGGCCCGCATGGCCGTGCGGCACCTGGTCGAGCTGGGCCACGAGCGGATCGGGCTCGCCATCGGCCCCACCCGCTACGTCCCCTCGCGCCGCAAGGCCGAGGGCTTCACGGCCGAGCTGTACGAGCTCCTCGGCGTCGAACGGGCCGACGCGGAACGGTTCATCAGGCCCACGCTGTTCGGTGTCGAGGGCGGGCACGCCGCCGCCGACATCCTGCTCCGTGAGGGCTGTACGGGCATCGTCTGCGGCTCCGACCTGATGGCGCTCGGCGTGATCCGTGCCGTCCGCGCCCGCGGCCTCGACGTGCCCGGGGACGTCTCCGTCGTCGGCTTCGACGACTCGCCGCTCATCGCCTTCACCAGCCCGCCCCTCTCCACCGTGCGCCAGCCCGTACAGGCCATGGCGACGGCGGCGGTCGGCGCGCTCCTGGAGGAGATCGAGGGCAATCCCGTGCAGCGCACGGAGTTCGTCTTCCAGCCGGAGCTGGTGGTGCGCGGCTCCACGGCGCAGCCTCCCGCGGGCGCTCACCGCGACCCCCAAGTCCTTTCGTAACAAGTTGCGTCGGGGTGTCCGGAGGGTTGACCGGGCGCCGGGGCACTCGTACGGTCACGGCTGAAAACAGTTGCTGAAGTTTTCGGCAACTTCTTGCGACATCGACGTCGTACAGGAGGAAGCATGGCCAGGAGAACCGTGGCCGCTGCACTCGCCCTCGTGGCGGGAGCCGCCGCTGTGGCCGTCACGGGAAACGCCCCGGCGCAGGCCGCCCCGCCCGGCGAGAAGGACGTCACCGCGGTGATGTTCGAATGGAACTTCGCCTCGGTCGGCCGTGAGTGCACCGACCGCCTCGGCCCCGCCGGATACGGATACGTCCAGGTCTCCCCGCCCCAGGAACACGTGCAGGGCGGCCAGTGGTGGACCTCGTACCAGCCGGTCAGTTACAAGATCGCCGGACGTCTCGGCGACCGCACCGCCTTCAAGAAGATGATCGACACCTGCCACGCGGCGGGCGTCAAGGTCGTCGCCGACTCCGTCATCAACCACATGGCGAACGGCTCCGGCACGGGAACGGGCGGGACCCCGTTCTCCAAGTACGACTACCCGGGCCTCTACTCCGGCTCCGACATGGACGACTGCCGGTCCACGATCACCAACTACCAGGACCGCGGCAACGTCCAGAACTGCGAACTGGTCCAGCTCCCCGACCTCGACACCGGCGAGGAGTACGTCCGCGGCCGCATAGCCGGCTACCTCAACGACCTCCTGTCCCTCGGCGTCGACGGCTTCCGCATCGACGCCGCCAAGCACATGCCGGCCGCCGACCTCGCGAACATCAAGTCCCGGCTCACCAAGCCCGGCGTGTACTGGAAGCTGGAGGCCATCCACGGCGCCGGCGAGGCCGTCTCCCCGAGCGAGTACCTCGGCAGCGGAGACGTCCAGGAGTTCCGCTACGCCCGCGACCTCAAGCGCGTCCTGCAGAACGAGAAGCTCGCCTATGTGAAGAACTTCGGCGAGGCCTGGGGCCACCTGCCCTCCGGCCAGTCCAACGTCTTCGTGGACAACCACGACACCGAGCGCGGCGGAGACACCCTCTCCTACAAGGACGGCGCGAACTACACCCTCGCCTCCGTCTTCGCGCTCGCCTGGCCCTACGGCTCCCCGGACGTCCACTCCGGCTACGAGTGGACCGACAAGGACGCGGGACCGCCCAACGGCGGCCAGGTCAACGCCTGCTACACCGACGGCTGGAAGTGCCAGCACGCCTGGCGCGAGATCTCCTCCATGGTCGCCTTCCGCAACACCGCGCGCGGCCAGGCCGTCACCCACTGGTGGGACAACGGCAACAACGCCATCGCGTTCGGCCGCGGCTCCAAGGCGTACGTGGCGATCAACCACGAGTCCTGGGCGCTCACCCGCACCTACCAGACCTCGCTGCCCGCCGGCGGCTACTGCGACGTCCAGTCGAACACGCCCGTGACGGTGAACTCGTCCGGCCAGTTCACGGCCACCCTCGGCGCCAACACCGCGCTGGCCCTGCACGTCAACGCCACCGGCTGCGGCGGCACCACCCCGACCGCGCCGCCGACGACGACCCCGCCCGCCACCGCGGGAGCCTCGTTCAATGTCACCGCCACCACCACGGTCGGCCAGAACATCTACGTCACCGGCAACCGCGCCGAACTCGGCAACTGGTCCCCGGCCGCCGCCCTGAAGCTCGACCCGGCCACGTACCCCGTCTGGAAGCTCACCCTCGGCCTCCCCGCCGGAACGGCCTTCGAGTACAAGTACGTCCGCAAGGACGCCGCCGGAAACGTCACCTGGGAGTCCGGCGCCAACCGCACCGCGACCGTCCCCGCCTCCGGCCAGACCGTCCTGAACGACACCTTCCGCAGCTGAGTCCCCTCCCTCCGCAGGGCCGCCCCGTCCGGGGCGGCCCCCTCTTCCCGTCCCTCCAGGGAGCACCCCCGTGACACGCAAGAGAACGGCGGTCGCGCTCGCCGCCGCCCTGTGCGCCGCCCTCGCGCCCGCCGTCCCCGCGGCCGCCGCGCCCCGGCCCCCCGCCCCGCCGTCCGACCGGGCGCTCGCGGCCGAGCCCGCCCGCCAGGACCTCACCCGCGAGCAGTTCTACTTCGTCCTGCCCGACCGCTTCGCCAACGGCGACACCTCCAACGACCGGGGCGGCCTCACCGGCAGCCGTACGCAGACCGGCTTCGACCCCACGGACAAGGGCTTCTACCAGGGCGGCGACCTCAAGGGCCTGACCCAGCGGCTCGACTACATCAAGGGCCTCGGCACCACCGCCATCTGGATGGCGCCGATCTTCAAGAACCGGCCCGTGCAGGGCACCGGCAAGGACGCCTCGGCCGGCTACCACGGCTACTGGATCACCGACTTCACCCAGGTCGACCCGCACTTCGGGACCAACGAGGACCTGGAGAGGCTGATCGCCGCCGCCCACGCCAAGGGCATGAAGGTCTTCTTCGACGTCATCACCAACCACACCGCCGACACCGTCGACTACGCCGAGCAGAAGTACGGCTACCGCCCCAAGGGCTCCCACCCCTACCTCGACGCCTCGGGCCGCCCCTTCGACGACCGGACCAAGATCGGGAAGGTGGACGCGGACTCCTTCCCGTACACCCCCGTCGAGAAGGCGAACACCAAGGTCCCGTCCTGGCTCAACGACCCCACGATGTACCACAACCGGGGCGACTCCACCTGGGCCGGGGAGTCCGCCGAGTACGGCGACTTCGTCGGGCTCGACGACCTGTGGACCGAGCGCCCCGAGGTCGTCGAGGGCATGAAGCGGATCTACGAGAAGTGGGTCCGCGACTTCAAGATCGACGGCTTCCGCATCGACACCGTCAAACACGTCGACCTGGACTTCTGGACCCAGTGGGCCACCGCCCTCGACGCCTACGCCCAGAAGCGGGGCCGCGAGGACTTCTTCATGTTCGGCGAGGTGTACTCCGCCGACCCCACCGTCACCGCCCCCTACGTGACCAGGGGCCGGCTCGACTCCACCCTCGACTTCCCCTTCCAGGACGCGGCCCGGGCCTTCGCCTCCCAGGGCGCCGGAGCCGACCGCCTCGCCAAGGTCTTCGCCGAGGACTACCGCTACACCACCGACAAGGCCAACGCCTACGAGCAGGTCACCTTCCTCGGCAACCACGACATGGGCCGCATCGGCACCTTCCTCAAGCAGGACAACCCGACCGCGTCCGACGCCGAACTCGTCCAGCGGGCCCGCCTCGCCAACGAGCTGATGTTCCTCTCCCGGGGCAACCCGGTGATCTACTCCGGCGACGAGCAGGGCTTCACCGGCGCCGGCGGCGACAAGGACGCCCGCCAGCCCCTCTTCGCCGCCCGGTCCGCCGACTACCTCGACGACGACCAGCTCGGCACCGACCGCACCCACGCCACCGACGCGTACGACACCACGCACCCCGTGTACAGCTCGGTCGCCCAGCTGTCCCGTCTCACGAAGACACACCCGGCCCTCCGCGACGGCGTCCAGCAGGAACGGTACGCCGAGGGCTCCGTCTACGCCTTCTCCCGTACGGACGCGGCCCGGCGGACCGAGTACCTGGTCGCCTCCAACAGCGCCACCACCGCCAGGACCGTCACCGTCCCCGTCGACTCCGCGAACCTCCGCTTCCTGTACGGCGGCCAGGGCGCCGTCGCCGCGAAGGACGGCAAGGTGACCGTCACCGTCCCGGCCCTGTCCTCCCTGGTCCTCAAGGCCGACAAGCCCCTCGCGGACCCGGCCTCGAAGCCCGCCGTGTCCCTGAAGGCCCCCGCCGCCGGAGCCACCGGAACCGTCGAACTCACCGCCGACGTCACCGGCGGCGGCCTCAACCGGGTCGTCTTCGCCGCCCAGACCGGCAACGGCCGCTGGCAGACCCTCGGCACCGCCGACCACGCCCCCTACAAGGTCACCCAGCACGTCACCGCCCCCGCCGGCACCGCCCTGCGCTACAAGGCCGTCGTCGTCGACAGCGCCGGCCGCACCGCGAGCGCCACCGCCGCCAGCAGGGCGGGCCGGGCCCCGGCGCCCGAGAGGCCCGTCGCCGTCGAGCGCACCCACGCGATCGTCCACTACCGGCGCGAGGACGGGAACTACGACGGCTGGACCCTGAAGGCGGCAGGGCAGGAAGCCGCGTTCACCGGCCGCGACGCCCACGGCGCCTTCGCCTGGGTCAAGGTCCCCGAGGGCGCCTCCACCGTCACGTACACCGTCGAGAAGGACGGCACCGCCGACGGCCCCCAGCGCAGCATCACCCTCGGCCGCACCGGCGAGGTCTGGATCACGCAGGGGGCCGAAGACCAGTCCGACACCGACCCGGCCCCCGGACAGCAGGACAAGACCAAGGCCGTCATCCACTACCACCGCCCCGACGGGAACTACGACGGCTGGGGCCTCCACACCTGGACCGGCGCCGCCCAGCCCACCGACTGGTCCAAGCCGCTCATGCCCGTCCGCACCGACGCGTACGGCGCCGTCTACGAGGTGCCGCTCACCGAGGGCGCGACCTCCCTCTCGTACATCCTCCACAAGGGCGACGAGAAGGACCTGCCCACCGACCAGTCCCTCGACCTCGCCACCCACGGCCACGAGATCTGGACGCTCTCCGGACAGCAGAAGTACCTGCTCCCCACCGTCGGCGGCGCCCCGAACCTCGACCTCGGCAAGGCCGAGGCCCAGTGGATCGACCGGAACACCGTCGTCTGGAAGGTCAAGGCCACCGACGCCACCAGCCAACAGCTGGTGTACGCGAAGGACGGCGGGATCACCGTCACCGACGGCGCCCTGGACACCGAGGGCCAGTGGCTCCGGCTCGACCGGACCGCCCTCACCGACGCCCAGAAGACGGCGTTCCCGCACCTCAAGGAGTACCCGGCCTTCGCCGTCGACCCGCGCGACGCCGACCGCGTCCGTGACTCCCTGCGCGGCCAGCTCATCGCCACCCAACGCGCCGCCAACGGCGCCCTGCTCGCCGCCACCGGCGTGCAGACCGCCGGCGTACTCGACGACCTGTACGCCGGGAAGGCGGCCGGCGCCGCCCTCGGACCCGTCTTCCGCGGCGGCCGCCCCACCCTGTCGGTGTGGGCCCCCACCGCCCAGTCCGTCGCCCTCGATCTCGACGGCAAGGCCGTCCCCATGCGGCGCGACGACAGCTCCGGCGTCTGGTCCGTCACCGGCCCGAAGTCCTGGACGGGCAAGCCCTACCGCTACGTCGTGAAGGTCTGGGCGCCCACCGTCCAGCAGGTCGTCACCAACAAGGTCACCGACCCCTACTCCACCGCCCTCACCACCGACTCCGCCCGCAGCCTCGCCGTCGACCTCACCGACACCCGGCTCGCGCCCAAGGGCTGGACGTCACTGAAGAAGCCGGCCCCCGTCCCGCTGCGGGACGCCCAGATCCAGGAGCTGCACGTCCGCGACTTCTCGATCGCGGACCCGACGGCCGAGGCCGCCCACAAGGGCACCTTCCTCGCCTTCACCGACAGGAACAGCCAGGGCTCCAAGCACCTCAAGGCCCTCGCCGACTCCGGTACCTCCTACGTCCACCTCCTCCCGGCCTTCGACATCGGCACCATCCCCGAGAAGAAGTCCGGACAGACCACCCCCGCCTGCGACCTCAAGGTCTACGCCCCCGACTCCGAGGAGCAACAGGCCTGCGTCGCCGCCGCCGCGGCCAGGGACGCCTACAACTGGGGCTACGACCCGCTGCACTACACCGTCCCCGAGGGCTCCTACGCCACCGACCCGAACGGCACCCGCCGCACGGTCGAGTTCCGGCAGATGGTCCAGGCGCTCAACGGACAGGGCCTGCGCACGGTCATGGACGTCGTCTACAACCACACCGTCGCCGCCGGACAGTCCGACAAGTCCGTCCTCGACCGGATCGTGCCCGGCTACTACCAGCGCCTCCAGGCCGACGGCTCCGTCGCCACCTCCACCTGCTGCGCCAACACCGCGCCCGAGAACGCCATGATGGGCAAGCTCGTCGTCGACTCCGTCGTCACCTGGGCGCGCGAGTACAAGGTCGACGGCTTCCGCTTCGACCTCATGGGCCACCACCCGAAGGAGAACATCCTCGCCGTCCGCGCGGCCCTCGACGCCCTGACCGTCGAGAAGGACGGCGTCGACGGCAAGGCGATCGTCCTCTACGGCGAAGGCTGGAACTTCGGCGAGATCGCCGACGACTCCCGCTTCGTCCAGGCCACCCAGAAGAACATGGCCGGCACCGGCGTCGCCACCTTCTCCGACCGGGCCCGCGACGCCGTCCGCGGCGGCGGCCCCTTCGACGAGGACCCCGGCGTCCAGGGCTTCGCCTCCGGCCTCTTCACCGACCCCAACACCTCCACCGCCAACGGCACCCAGGAGCAGCAGAAGGCCCGGCTCCTCCACTACCAGGACCTGATCAAGGTCGGTCTCACCGGCAACCTCGCCGCCTACACCTTCACCGACACCTCCGGCCGTACCGTCAAGGGCTCCGAGGTCGACTACAACGGCGCCCCCGCCGGATACGCCGCCGCCCCCGGCGACGCCCTGGCCTACGCCGACGCCCACGACAACGAGACCCTGTACGACGCGCTCGCCTTCAAGCTCCCGGCGGACACCACCCCCGCCGACCGGGCCCGCATGCAGGTCCTCGCCATGGCCACCGCGACCCTCTCCCAGGGCCCGGCGCTCTCCCAGGCGGGCTCCGACCTGCTGCGCTCCAAGTCCCTGGACCGCAACTCCTACGACAGCGGCGACTGGTTCAACGCCATCCACTGGGACTGCCGAGACGGCAACGGCTTCGGCATCGGCCTCCCGCCGGCCGCCGACAACAAGCCCAAGTGGGGCTACGGCAAGCCGCTGCTCGTCAACCCGGCCCTGACGGTCGGCTGCGCGGAGATCGACGGCACCTCCGCCGCCTACCGCGACCTCCAGAAGATCCGCACTACCGAGCCGGTGTTCTCGCTCGCCACCACCGGGCAGGTGCAGTCCGCGCTGTCCTTCCCGCTCTCCGGCCGCGACGAGACCCCCGGCGTGATCACCATGTGCCTCGGTGACCTGGTCGTCGTCCTCAACGCGATCCCGAACGGCACCTCGCAGAAGATCACCGACCTGGCGGGCAGGGGCTACCGCCTCCACCCGGTCCAGGCCGCCGGCTCCGACACGGTCGTCAAGTCCGCCTCCTACGAGGCAGCTTCGGGCACCTTCACGGTCCCGGCGCGGACGGTGGCGGTGTTCAAGGCCGGGTGATCACGCGCTCCAGCAGCGTGACCCCGTAACGCGTGCCGTCGGCGGCGAGCTTCCCCGCCTCCTCGCCGACGGCACGGTAGCCCGCGGCCTCGTAGTACGTACGGAGCCGCGGGTTGTCCGACAGGCAGTCCAGCCGGGCCACGGCCCGCCCACCGGCCGCGATCCGCCCCTCCGCGTGCGCCAGCAACGCCCGCCCGGTCCCGGCGGGAGCCGCCCCCCGGGCCGTCATCAGACGGTGGACGTAGCCGGCCACCGGCGGCTGCGGGCCCCACGCCTCCTCGTCCTCCCACCACAGCTCGTACGCGCCGACGGCCGGGCCGCCGCCGTCCGTCGCGAGCCACACCTCACCCGCGGCGATCCGCTCCCCGAAGTGCTCCGCGCTCTTCCCGCCGGGCTTCCACTGGTCGATGCCGTTCCGCGCCATCCAGCGCGCCGCCCCGTCGTACATCCCCGCCAGCAGGTCCACATCGCTCGTGTCCGCCTGCCGGAAGGTCACTTGTGCCGTCATACCGATCACCGTAAAGGTGTGCCCAGACAACCGACAGCCGTTTCCCTCTGGCCGGGAGTGACCCTCATGCCTCAGATCACCGTCGACTACTCCGCGCCCCTCGACCGGCGCGGTTTCGCACGCGCCCTGCACCCGTTCGTCGTCAAGACGGTCGACACGACGCTCGACGCCTGCAAGACCCGCTTCCGCGAGATCGAGGAACTCGTCACCGGCGACGGGACGAGCGACGACGTCATCGTGCACGTCGAGATCGCCCTGCTGCCCGGCCGCACCGACGAGCTCAAGGGCCGGCTCTCGGAAGGCGTGCTCGACCTGCTGCCCGCCCACCTCAGGGCGACGGACGGCGTACGCCTCTCCGTCGAGGTCCGCGACCTCGAACCGTCCTACCGCAAGCGCTGATCCGGCACTCGGAGCACGAACGCGGAGAGCCTGGCCACCAGTTCCCCGAACGGGCCGTCCGCCGGCTCGTCCGCCAGGATCCGGACCAGGGTCTCCGCCACCTCCTCGTCGTACGCGGCGCTCACCGCGGCCAGCGCCGCGAAATCGTGCACCAGCTGCAACTCCAGCTCCGCGCGCGGCACCCGGCGCCCGTCCAGCCAGAGCAGCGCCGTCGACTCGGCGAGCGACACCCAGGAACGGACGACCAGTTCGAGCCGGGCCGACGGCCTCTCGACCTCCAGATGGGCCACGATCTGCTCGTACGCGGCCTGCCGCACCTCGTCGATCATCGCGTTCGTCGTGGAGGAACCCACCGCGGGCCCGCCCCGCATCAGCGCCGCGAAACCCGGCCCGTGCTCGTCCACGAAGTCGAAGAACCGGCCCATCACCCGCAGCAGCCGCGCCCCGAGGGGCCCCTGCGGCGGCTCCACGAACCGGGCCGCCAACTCGTCGGCGGCCCGCCGCAGCGCCGCCTCGTAGAGGCTCTGCTTGCCGGGGAAGTAGTGGTAGACCAGCGGCCGCGAGATTCCGGCGGCGGCGGCGATCTCGTCGATGGAGACCTCGTCGGGAGAGCGATGGCTGAAGAGTTCGAGGGCGACCCCGATCAACTGCTGCTTGCGCTCCTCGACGCCCATCCTGCGGCGCACCCCGGTCGTCATACGAACAGCCTAACGGGGTCCGTTACGCTGCTGCTCCATGAGCGCTTCCGACCAGGACACCACGGCCACCGAGGCCCCGGAGGCCCCCGAGGCCGACGCGAGCCGCGAAGAGACTTCCGAGAAGCCCGCGGAGGAGGTCCCCGAGGAGGAGGTCCTTGAGGACGAGGCGCACGAGGACGAGGCGCACGAGGACGCGCCCCCCGCCTCGGGGCTCACCCCCAAGCAGGCGCGACGACTGCGCGTCGCCGTCGCCTCCGTGCTGCTCGTGGCGATGGCCGTGGTGCTCGTCGTCCGCCTCGCGAGCCGGACGTCGGTCCTGGTCGTCGGTGTCTACGGCCTCGCCATGATCCTCTGCGGGATCGTGATCGAGCTGTCCCGCAACGGCCGTACGCGGCTCGCCACCTGGCTCCTGGTCGGAGGCCTCCTCGCCGCGCTGGCCTTCGATTGGCTGATCCTGCCCTGACGTCCGCCCGCCCCCGGCCGGCGCCTAGAGGTCGAGCACGAGCCGCTTCCCCGAGCAGCGCGAGACGCAGATCAGCATCGAGCCGTCCCGCTCGGCGTCGGTGAGCAGCTCGTCCCTGTGGTCGATCTCTCCCTCCAGGACCCGCTGTCGACAGGTCCCGCAGAACCCCTGCCGGCACGAGTACATGACGCCCGGGACCTCCTCGCGCACCACCGCCAGGACGGACTGGTCGGCCGCCACCGCGACCGTACGCCCGGAGCGGCGCAGTTCGAGCTCGAACGCGGTGCCGCCGGCCGTCGCCGCGGCCGAGAAGCGCTCGAGGCGCGGCGCCCGGCCCTCCGGCATCGCCGCCGCCACCGCGTCCATCAGACCGTCGGGTCCGCAGCAGTAGACGAGGGTCTCGGCGGGGGTCTGCGCGAGGAAGCCGAGGTCGGGGTGACCCGACTCGTCCTCGGCGACGACCGTCACCCGCTCGCCGCCGCCCAGCGCCTCGATCTCCGCCAGATACGGCAGGGTGGCCCGGCTCCGTCCGCCGTACACGAGCCGCCAGTCCGCCCCGGCCGCCTCGGCCGCGCGCAGCATCGGCAGGACGGGCGTGATGCCGATGCCACCGGCGACGAAGACGTACGCGGGGGCCTCGACCAGCGGGAAGCGGTTGCGGGGACCCCGGATCTCGATCTCCACGCCCTCGTGCACCTGCTCGTGGACCTCGCGCGAGCCGCCCCGGCCGCCCCGCTCCTCCTCGATGAGCCGGGTGGCCACGGTGTACGAGGTGGGGTCGGCCGGATCGCCGCAGAGCGAGTACTGCCGCACGAGGCCGGAGGGCAGGACGAGGTCGACGTGGGCTCCCGGCTGCCAGGCGGGCAACCCGCTCCCCTCCAGGCGCAGTTCGACGACACCCTCGGCGGGCGTGGCGCGCCGGGTCACCCGGACCCTGCGGGGGACGGTGCTGCCCCGGCCGTATCCGGACACGGGCTCGTCGAGGGCGGGCATCGGCCACAGGGGGGCGGTGGACATGCGGTCGCGGACGGCGCGGCGGGCGAGCAGGGCGGCACCGGCGACGAGGGCGACGGTGGCGAACCGGGGCATCAGCGGCCTCCGCCGGCGCCGGGGGAGGAGGCCAGGTAGGCCAGGGCCTGCGCGGTGTCGCCCTCCTGGGAGGGGTGGTAGGCGCGGCTGAGGTAGCGGGGTATGGAGCGCAGCATGGCGGGGGTGGAGGGCAGCACGCCCTGCCGGCCCCTGCGGACGAACTGTCCGAGGGAGGCCTTGCCGTCGTGGAGGGTCGGGTCGTTCTCCATGAAGAAGCGGACGCCCCGCTGCCAGAGGAAGACGAGGGTGGAGAAGGCGAGCGCCCAGGTGCGGGCGCGGCGCCGGTAGCCGCCGTCGAGGTGCATGAACAGATCGAAGGCGACCGAGCGGTGCTCCACCTCCTCCGCGCCGTGCCAGCGCAGCAGGTCCAGCATCGTGGGGTCGGCGCCGGCCCGGTCGAGCGCGTCGGCGTTGAGGACCCAGTTGCCGAGGAACGCGGTGTAGTGCTCGATGGCGGCGATCATCGCGACCCGCTCCATCAGCCACCAGCGGCGAGGCCGGCCCGGCGGCAGGGTCCGGTCACCGAGGAGCCTCTCGAAGAACCAGTCGACCTGGGCGGTGTAGGGGGTGGGGTCGAGGCCCTGCGCGCGGAGGTGGGGGAGGACGTCGTCGTGGGCCTGGGAGTGGACGGCCTCCTGGCCGATGAAGCCGATGACGTCCGCGCGCAGCCGGTCGTCGGTGATGTGCGGCAGCGCCTGCTTGTAGACGTGCACGAACCAGCGCTCGCCGGCCGGGAGCAGCAGATGCAGCACGTTGATGGTGTGCGTGGTGAAGGGATCACCGGGTACCCAGTGGAGCGGGGTCTCCGCCCAGTCGAAGGAGACCTTGCGGGCTGTGAGCTCGACGTGCTCCGACGCCACCGGTGCGGGCTGCGTATTAGACATGCCGTCAATGTACTGAGGGGTAAACGGCGGGAACAGGGGTGTGCGGGAGCTTTCTGGCGGGGGCGGGTCGGCGCCCGGTGGCCATGCGCGGGTGACGTGTGGAGACGCGCGTGTGGAGACGCGCGTGTAGAGACGCGCGTGTAGAGACGCGCGTGTGGGGACGGGCGTGTGGGGACGGGCGTGGGGCGATACGCGTGGAGTCAACTGTGCTGGACACCTGGGTGGTGGTGCGCGGGGTCACCTCAGGGCGCTCATCCGGGTGCCGTCCCGGAGCGTCCCGTCCAGGTCCGCCCGAGCCCCCGCGGCGGCCTTCACGGCGAGGACCGGGCCGTTCGAGCGGCCCTTCACCCCGCCCGAGGTCTCCAGGGCGGTGAAGTCGGGACTGCCGGCCGCCAGGACGTACCACCCGCCGCTCGGCGCCTTCCACAGCACGCCCGCCAGCACCCGGGGGTCCCGGACCCCGCAGGCCGGTGAACCCTCGGAGCTGGCCGCGAGCGCGGCCGGGACCGTCGGCGACGGGACCAGGAACTGGGCGAGGACCCGGCTGCCGGTGCCCCGCCAGGTCTCCGCGCGGGTGCACAGCCAGGTGCCGCGTCCCGCGCCCTCGGGGAGCGGCTGCGAGGCGAACCGCCAGGCGTTCACCGACCGCACGCCGTGCGCCCGTACCGCCGTCAGCCGGCAGGCCGTCCGGGCCCACGCCTCCCGCGCCGCCGGGCCCGTGGCGTCCACCGGGGCGTCCGGCGGTCCCCACAGGAGCCGGGCGGGGGCCAGCTCGCCCAGGTCGGCGAGGAGCCGCACGCCCGAACCCTCCCGTACCTGCAGGGTGTTCCAGCGGGTGCAGTCCTTCGCCAGGGCGGGACTCGGGACGGGATCGGTCGTCCCGTGCGCGTCCCGCGCCAGCGGCCATGGCTCCTTCGCGGGCACCAGGAGATCCCGTACCGCTGTCTCCGTCACCCAGGGAGCGGTGAGGTAGCGGACGTTGCCGGCCGCGCGGGACAGGACGAGCGCGGCCGAACCGACGGCGTCGGCCCCGTCGGTCCGCGCGAAGTCGAGCGCCGCGCCCGCCGCGCCCCCGACCGGCTCCGCGTACCGCACGGCCCGCAGCCCGTCGTGGAGGAGCACCACCCGGGCTCCGTCCACCACGCCGGCGAACAGCAGCTGCGGGGGCCCCATCGGCGGGCCCACGGGAGTCCCGGGCGTCGCGGAGGACCGCACGGAGGCGCCGGGCCTGGCCCAGACGGCCAGCGCCCGCCGCAGAAGCGCGCTGTCCCCGGTCAGAGCACCGCGCGCGGGCCACACGGAGAAGTCCCGCCGGGTCGAACCGGGCCAGGCCGCCGGGGCGACCCGTTTGAGCGCGCCGGGGTCGAGCGCGGCCTCGGCGGCGGGGCTACGGGCGTACGAGGGCGCCGCCGCGCCGTTCCTGCCCCAGCCGTCCCCGGGCAGCCCGAGCAGCGTCCCGCACACGACGAGCGCGGCGACGGCGACCCCGGCGGCCCGCGCGTGCTGCCGCCGCCGCAGAAGGTCGGTGGGCCGCGCCTGGAGCGCACACGGATCGAACTCGTCGGACTCGAGCAGAGCGACCCCGCCGACCCCCCGGGCCTGAAGGGCCCCGCTGCCCCCGCTCCTGACTGCACGTCCGGCCTCGCCGGCGGCACCGAGGGCGCCGGGGTGCCCGGCTTCGGGACCGGCCCCGGGCCCCGCACCCGTACCGACCCCGCCCCCCGTACCGACGCCCGTACCCGCACCCGTACCGACCCCGCCCCCCGTACCGACGCCCGTACCCGCACCCTTACCGACCCCGGCCCCGGCCTCCGCGTCTGCTCCCGCACCGGCCCCGTGCCCGTGCCCGTGCCCGGCCCCCGCCCCGGACGTCCGCTCGTTCCCCTCGTCCCCCTCCTCCAGGGCGTCCGCCTCCGCCAGTGCCGCCCAGGGGTTCTCGACGCCGGCCGACGCCAGTACCCGCAGCACCTCCGGGTCGCCCTGGCGTTCCAGGCCCCTGAGGACGTAGGCCGCGCGGCCCGGGCCCGAGAGCCGGGACAGCCGCTGGTCCAGGGCGAGTTCGTCGGCGCCGCCCACCCGGGGGAACAACCGCAGCCCCCACACGTGGGGGAGCAGCGGCGGAAACTGCGCCCTGCGCGGCAGCGCGAGGCGCCGCAGCGGCAGCCCGGCGGCGAGCGCCTGCCGCAGCACCTCCCCCCGCACGTACGCGTAACCGGGATCGACCGCGTCCTCCGCGAGCCACTGCTCCGGTACGGTCGGCCCCGGCACCCGCCGGCGCGGCAGCGAACGCTGGACGAGCGCGTGCGCGGTCAGCACCCGCCGGTTCCGGCCGAGCGACGGCGGCAGCACGAGGTACGCGATGCGGACGAGACGCGGATAGCGCTCGACGAGCGCGGCCTCGGCCTGCTCGACGTCGACGGGGCCCACGGGCGAGGGAACGAGATCCTGGGTGCTCACGTTCAGCAGAACGAGCGATTCTTCCGATGGTCACCCCGGCTCCGGGCGCGCCCCAGGGGACACCCCGCCTCGTCGGTCGTCACCCGACCGTCAGCCGCTCCCGGATCACGCCCGTCACCTCGTCCGGAACGCCCAAGCCCTCCCGGACGTACGTCTCCATCGACCCGTGCCGGACCACCACTTCGTCCAGCCCGGCCTCCAGGTACTCCGGCAGGACCCCGATCAGGTCGAGCGCGAGGTCGGGGTCGCCGCCCTGGGCCGTGAAGCCCTCGATCATCGGCGCGAACGCCTGCCGTACCGCCGTGTTGACCGACAGGTACTCGCTCCGCACGGTCTCCTCGTCCGCGCCGAGCAGGGACAGGACGACCGTCGCCGCCCAGCCCGTCCGGTCCTTGCCCGCCGTGCAGTGGAAGAGCAGCGGCCCGGCGCCCGGCGTGCCCAGCTCGGTGAGGAGGGTGCGGTACGAGGCGCGGCCGGAGTCGCCGGCGACGAAGGTCCGGTAGGTCTGGGCGAAGGCCGCCCGGACCTTGCCCCCGCCGAGGTACTCCTCGGCGAGCGCCGGGTCGGTGAGCAGATCCTTGAGCCGGGCCGCGGGCGGCAGCCCGCTGACGGCCAGGTGGTCGGCGAGGACGTCAGCGACGATCCGCCGCGCACCGGCCGGCAGCCGGTCGGGCCGCTCGACGCGCTCGGTCTCCGTACGGAGGTCGACGACCGTACGGATGCCCAGAGCGGCCACGGCCGGTTCGGCCGGGTCGAGCCGGTCGAGCTGCGCGGAACGCAGGACGAGGCCGGGACGGACGGCCCGCCCGCCACCGAGCGGCAGTCCGCCGAGATCACGGAGGTTGGCGACGGAGGCGGCGGGGATGGCGGGCATGCGGCGACTCCTCCGGTTCGTACGCTCCTCGGCGGCGCGCTCGTCTCGACGGTAAGGGATCACCCCGGTTCGGGCAGGTCCGGGCGATTCCTCCCCGCCTAGCCGTCGGCCGCGAGCTTCGCCAGCACCTCCGCCTCCCGCGCGGCGGACAGGCCCACCTCCGGCCGGTCCGGTCGGCGTGGCGCGACCCCGCCGAGCGAGGCGAGCCACGCCCACGTGTCGGCGACCGTCTCCGCCGCGGGCCGGCAGCGCAGACCCGCCGCGAGCGCCCGGGAGACGTCGGCCGTGTGCATCGCGTCGTACATCTCGCCCGGCGGCAGCCACACCGGCAGCTCCGACCACGGCTCCGCCCCGGCCGCGAGCAGTGCCTCGGGAGCGGTCCAGCGGAGCTCGGCGTCCGCGCCCGTGACCCGTACGCAGGCGTCGAGCAGCTCGCCCATGGTCGTGTGCCCGGCCGGCGAGACGAGGTTGTACGGACCGGAGAGCCCCGCGGCCACCGCGTCGAGCGTCCACTCGGCGAGGTCGCGGGCGTCGACGTACTGGATCGGGAGGGTGGCGGGCCCGGGGGCGAGAACCGGTCCGCCACGCGCGATCCGGCCGAGCCACCAGGGGAGCCGGCCCACGTTCTCGTACGGGCCGATGATCAGGCCCGCGCGGACGAGCAGGGTCCGGTCCGCGCCGAAGGCGGCCGTGACGGCGAGCTCACCGCCCCGCTTGGCCTCCGCGTACGGCACGTCCCCGGCGTCCGGCGACCCCTCCACCAGCGGCCCGTCCTCCGCGAGTCCTGCGGCGGACGGCCAGGCGTACACGGAACGGCTCGACACGTACGCGTACCGCCCGGCCCTGCCCGCGAGCAGCCGGGCCGCGTCCCGTACCGCCGAGGGGGCGGCCGACCAGGTGTCGACGACGACGTCCCAGGAACCCTCGGCGAGGGCGGCGAGGCCGTCAGGGCCGGTGGTGCGGTCACCGCGCAGCGACGTGACCCCCTCCGGCGGCGCGTGCCGGCCCCGGTGGAAGACGGTCACCTCCCAGCCCCGTGCGAGCGCCGCGTCGACGATCGCGCGGCCGACGAACTCCGTACCTCCGAGCATCAGTAGCTTCATGATCCGATCCTCTCCGGCGCCACCGGGCGCGGCCAGGACTTTCCGCTCCCGGAGGATTCCGCCGGGGGAGGAACGTCATCGGATGCGGCAGGGCTCGTGAGCCGCACGACGGGGTGACACCATGACGGGTGATGACGGATGCCCGGTCGCCTGTGCGCGCCTTGCGAGCCGCCCTGTTCGCGGTGGTGTGCGTGGCGTTGGCGGCCGTGGGGCATTCGTCCATGTCTGCGCACCGGCTCCCGGCGCTCGCGCTGCTCGGCGCCTTCGTCGTGACGGCGGGGGCCGCCTGGGCCGCGGCGGGTCGCCGCAGGGGGGCGCCGACGATCGCGGGCGCGTTGTTCGCCCTCCAGGGCGGCCTGCACCTGATCTTCTCGGTGGCGGGATCCCACCCCGGTGACGCGGGCCACCGGCCGGGGACGCACGCGCACGACATGACCGGCACGCACGGGTCGCACGGCACGGGCATGTACTCCGCCCCGGGTCCCGGCACCGGTGCGGGCGCCGACACCGGTACCGCCAGCGGTTCCGGCACCGGCATGGGCGCCGACATCGGTGCCGCCGCCGGTTCCGGCGCCGGCATGGGCATCGACATCGGTACCGTCAGCGGTTCCGGCGCCGGCATGCTCGCCGTGCACCTGCTCGCCGCGCTGCTCTGCGGGCTCTGGCTGGCCCGCGGCGAGGCCGCCTTCTTCACGCTGGCCCGAGCCGCCCTCGCGTACGCCTTCACCCCCCTGCGCCTGCTGTCCGCACGCGTCCGCGTCCCCGACGCCCCGCTCCGCCCGGTCCGCGGGACCCGGCGCGCCGCCCACCGGCCGCACACCGTCGTCCTCGCGCACGCCCTGTCCCGGCGCGGCCCGCCCCGGCTGTCCGTACCCCGCGCCACGGCCCTCGGAGCACACGTCTGACCCGGGGGTCTTCCCCCTGTCTGCACCGAGTCCTAGGACAGTCATGACCATCGACGATCCCGCACGCCCGGAAACACCCGAGGCGCCACCGTCGGAAGCAACCCCGACCGCGGCCACCACCGCACCTCCCGCCGCTCCCCACCGGGCCGGAACCTGGAGCGCCCTGCGCCCCCTCGTCCTGCGCCTCCACTTCTTCGCGGGCGTCCTCCTCGCCCCGTTCCTCCTCGTGGCCGCCGCATCCGGTCTGCTCTACGCGCTCTCCTTCCAGGCCGAGAAGGTGGTGTACGCCCACGAGCTGGAGGTCCCCGTCGGCGACACGACCCTGCCGCTGTCCCAGCAGGTGAACATCGCCCGCAAGGTCAATCCGAACGGCACCGTCACCGCCGTCTGGCCCGGCGCCGAACCGGGCGCGACCACCCGGGTCCTGATGGCCGACCCCGACGTCCCCGAGGACACCTCGCTGGCCGTCTTCGTGGACCCGTACACCGGGGACGTACGCGGACAGCTGCCCAGCTACGGCAGTTCCGGCGCCCTCCCGCTGCGCACCTGGATCGACGGCCTGCACCGCGATCTGCACCTCGGCGACCTCGGCCGCAACTACAGCGAACTCGCCGCGAGCTGGCTGTGGGTCATCGCGCTCGGCGGCCTGCTGCTCTGGCTCGGCCGGCGCCGCGGGAACCGCCGCGCCCTCTTCGTCCCCGAGGGCGGTCCCGCCTCCCGTCGCCGCACCCTGTCCTGGCACGGTTCGGTCGGCCTGTGGGCGGTCACCGGACTCGTCCTGCTGTCCGCGACGGGCCTGACCTGGTCGCGGTACGCGGGCGAGAACATCGGTGCGGTCCAGGACGGACTCGGCGGCGCGACCCCCACCCTCTCCGCGACCGTCGAAGGCGCGGCCGCCGGCGGTTCCTCGGAGCACGAGGGCCACGGCGGGGCGCACACCGGGGGCGACACCACGGCCCAGGGCCCCGACATCGGCCTCGACAGGGCACTTGAGGCGGCCCGCGGTGCCGGCGTCGACAGTCCCAGGATCTCGGTGGTCCTGCCCGCCGAGGGCAAGGGCTACGTGGTCAAGGAGACCGACACGCAGTTCCCGCTCCAGTTGGACTCCGTCGCCGTGGACCCGGCCGACGGCGCGGTCCTCGACCGGCTCGCCTTCGCCGACTACCCGCTGCTCGCGAAGCTCACCCGCATAGGCATCGACGCGCACACCGGCGTCTTCCTCGGCCTGTTCAACCAGCTGGCCCTCGCGGCCCTGGCCCTCTCCCTGATCCTGCTGATCCTCTGGGGCTACCGCATGTGGTGGCTGCGCAGCCCGGGCCGTCCGGCGGCGCGCGGGGCGTGGCGGCGCGTGCCGGTGACCCTGCTGCTGCCCCTCGCCGCGGGCACGGCGCTGGTGGCCTGGTTCGTCCCGCTGCTCGGCCTCAGCCTGTTGCTGTTCCTGGCCGTGGACCTCGCCCTCGCGCTGGTGTCCAGGCTGCGGGCGAGGTCACGAACGAGCTGATCAGGGCGTGTACTTGTAGCCGACCCGCCGCACGGTCTGGATCGTGTGGCGGTGCTCGGCGCCCAGCTTGCGGCGCAGCCGGGCCACGTGCACGTCGACCGTACGCCCGTCGCCGACGTGCCCGTACCCCCACACGGTGGTGACCAACTGGTCACGGGTGTGCACCCGGTGGGGGTTCGACACGAGATGGGCGAGGAGCTCGAACTCCAGATAGGTCAGGTCGAGCGGCCGCCCGTCCACGACGGCGATCCGCCGGGCGTCGTCGATGGCCACCGGCCCCTGCTCCGCCACGGGGGACGCGACGGGCGCGGGAGCGGCGACGGGCTGCGGCGGCTGCTGGTCGGCCGGCAGGAGGACCAGGTACCCGACCATCGGCGGACGCCCCGGCAGTGTCGGCAGGGTGTGCGGGGGGGCGGGCAGCAGGGTGGCGCCGGGCGGCAGGAAGTCCGCGACCCGGGCGAAGTCGACGCTCTCGTCGGGGTCGACGGCGCGCAGTCGGTGCCGGCCGGGACGGACGGCCGTGAGGGAGGCACTCTGGGTGTGGGCCATGGGAGATCAGCTCTTTCGCGCGGAGAAACAGACGGACAGGAGTCGTTCGTCGTGCGCGTCGGCCGAAGGCCGCTGGATCGGACCGTACCGATCGGGGCTTTAGAGGGCCGACGCGTTCCTCGCGCGGCAACACACCCGGTCGAAGTCGTGATGCTGCCGGGAAGGCCAGAACGGCTCGAGGTCATGACGACCCGTCGCGCTGTCGTTCCGTGTGATGGCCATATCCCTAGTCTACTACTCGGGAATGCCGGTGAGCAGTCCCCTGCGGCCGGAAACCCGTGTTGTCCTTCCCACATGACGGAAGGGGCGTCCACCGTGTGAAACGGTGGACGCCCCTTCCGTCGGACGTGTGGAGCGCGGATCAGACCTGGCCGGCCTTCTCCAGGGCCTCGCAGCAGGTGTCCACCAGGAGGCGGGTCACCACGTACGGGTCGACGTTCGCGTTCGGACGGCGGTCCTCGATGTAGCCCTTCTGGTCCTGCTCGACCTGCCACGGGATGCGGACCGAGGCGCCGCGGTCCGAGACACCGTAGGAGTACTGGTCCCACGGGGCGGTCTCGTGCAGGCCGGTGAGGCGGTCGTCGATGCCGGCGCCGTAGTTCTTGACGTGGTCGAGCGGCTTCGAGCCCTCGCCGAGGGACTCGGCTGCGGTGATGATCGCGTCGTAGCCCTCGCGCATCGCCTTCGTGGAGAAGTTGGTGTGCGCGCCCGCGCCGTTCCAGTCGCCCTTCACCGGCTTCGGGTCCAGCGTCGCCGAGATGTCGAAGTCCTCGGCCGTGCGGTACAGCAGCCAACGGGCGATCCAGAGCTGGTCGGAGACCTCCAGCGGAGCCAGCGGACCGACCTGGAACTCCCACTGGCCCGGCATGACCTCGGCGTTGATGCCGGAGATGCCCAGACCCGCCGCGAGGCAGTTCTCCAGGTGCGCCTCGACGACGTCACGGCCGAAGATCTCGTCCGCGCCGACACCGCAGTAGTAGCCGCCCTGCGCGGCCGGGAAGCCCGCCTCGGGGAAGCCCAGCGGGCGCGAGCCCTTGAAGAAGGTGTACTCCTGCTCGATGCCGAAGATCGGCTCCTGAGCGGCGTACTTCGCGGCGACCTCGGCCAGCGCGGCGCGCGTGTTGGAGTCGTGCGGCGTCATGTCCGTGTTGAGGACCTCGCACAGCACCAGGATGTCGTCACCGCCGCGGATCGGGTCCGGGCAGGAGAAGACCGGCTTGAGGACACGGTCCGAGGCGTGGCCCTTGGCCTGGTTCGTGCTGGAACCGTCGAAGCCCCAGATCGGCAGCTCGTCGAGCGCGAGGGCGTCGCCGACGATGATCTTCGTCTTGGAGCGGAGCTTCGCGGTCGGCTCGGTGCCGTCGATCCAGATGTACTCAGCCTTGAAGGTCACGGGCCTCATCCTTTGGGCGTGCTGCTGCGGGAATCGCAACGGCTCGCGGCGCTGCGAGAAGCTGCGGTGTTCGGTGTCCGGTCGCAGCTTCGCAACACGGGATTTCCCGTCGGTTGCCCGAATGTGAACCCCGTGTTACTCAGCTTCCCTGTGTTTCCCGCAGCCGCTGTGCGACGGTGTGGGCGTTCAGGAGCCCGTCGAGCCCGGCGCCGTGGATCCGCCGCACCACCTCGGCGTACGAGGTCCCGAGCGCCTCCGCGGTCCGCCCCGGGTCCCAGTCGCAGGAGGCGAGCCGCTGGAGCAGATGCCCCTTGCGGATCTGGTTCTCCGAGAGCCGGAACGTCTTCAGATAGACCGCCCGGCCCTTACGGTCGGTGATCAGCTCGCCGATGTGCTGCTCCCGCCCGCCGCGCCGGAACGGCGGAAGGAACCGGTACAGGTCGAACGGCCCCGCCCGGTACACCCGCTCGAAGGCGTACGAGGTCTCCAGGAGGTCCCGCGCCATCAGCCCGTCGTGCGCCACCGCCCAGGCCCGCTCCTGCTCCCGCGCCGCAGCCCGCAGGTCGGCGAGGGTGCGGATCCCGCCGGCCCCGTCCCGGATCCGCGCCGTGAACTCGGGTACGGGCCCGCCGTAGTACGCGTACTGGTGCACCAGCTCCCCGAACAGGTCCTCCACGAGCGTCGGGTGCAGAAGCCGGTAGTCGTCCGGGTGCGGCACCACGAAGGCCGCGGCCAGCGTGTCGGCCACGTACAGGAGCATCCCGCACTGCCCCGGGTGCAGCTCGAAGACCCGCAGCGCCTCCGCGAGGCCGGGCACCGCCCACCCCGCGTACGCCGCCTCGGCGCGCGGCGAGAGCCCGTGCCGCAGCGCCTCGCGCGACCAGTCGTCCCAGACCACGGACGGCCCGCCGAAGTGCAGCGCGAGATACCCCTCAAGGGCCAGGTGCAGCGGGAGGAACCGGAGCCTCCGCTCGCCCTGGCGCCGCTTGGCCAGCCGCTGGATCCGCCGCACCGGCACGCAGGCGGGCGGCCCCTCACCACCCAGCCGGGTCCCGTACGCGGCGGACTCGGCTCCCGTGGCCGTACCCGCCCCCGCTCCCGTCGTCCAGTCGGCGACGAGACCGTGCGGGATGTACGAGGTGTACGTGGTGCGGTCGGGCAGGTCGACGGCGCCCCACCCGCCGGACCCTTCGTAGACCTCCCGGCGCAGCCGGAGCCCCGGCACCGGCTCGGCCCGTACGAGCGGCACCAGCCGCACCCCGCCCCACACCTGCGCGGGCCGCACGTCGAGACCGGTCAGATCGATCCGGGTCATCCCCCGGCCCCCTCTCCCGCGGCGTCCAGGAACAGCTCGACCCGCCGGTCCAGATAGGCCCGCAGCTCCCCGAACCCCGTCCGCCCCTCGGCGAACTGGGCGATCTCCACGAGCGCCGCCAGATCCTCCGCGTCCCGGATCCCGGCGGCGGGCACGCCCGGGGCGAGCCGCCGTACGTCGAAGCCCTCCGCGTCGTATACGGGGTTCAGGTGCACCACACTCGTCCGCCGCCCCGGATCGAGCCGCGTCCGCCACACCCGCAGCACCTCGCCCGCGAGCCCCGGCGGCGCGTTGTCCCAGCCGTCCGACACGATCACGAGCCGGTCGGGGCCGGCCTCCAGGGCGTCGAGGATCCGCAGGCCCAGCGGAGTCGGCCCGTACGGCCGGACGAGCAGCGGATCGCTGCCGCCCGACGTCCACAGCGGGGTGTACGCCCCCGGCGCCGCGAGCGCCTCCAGGAGGTAGTGGGAGCCGAGCGCCACGGCCAGCGGACGGCGCCGCTTCACCGCCGAACCCGACGAGGAGAAGCTGTCGTCGAGCACGGCCACGACCCGCCCCCAGCTCCCGGCGTACGGCCCCGCGGCGCGCCGTGCCGCCGCCCGCAGCGCACCCGTCAGCTCGGCCCGCCGCGCCACCCGCTCACCGAACGACAGCGAGAGGACGTACAGGGCGAGACGGGTCAGCGGCATCACCGACAGGTCGGCGGCCCGCTCCGTCCTGAGCTGTTCGAGCCGCGTCATCCGGGGGGCGATCCGGTCCAGGAACACCGCGCGCGGCACGCCGTGCTTCGCGGCGAACCCCTCCGCGACCGTGAACGGCAGCTCGTAGATCGCGCCCTGCTCGTAGCGGGCCCGGCGGAACGCGTCGAGCGTCGCGTTCTCGTACCGGACCCGGCGGCCCGGCGCGAAGAGGAAGTCACCCGTCTCGGGATCGGGCAGCCGCCCGTGGACGTGCCGCAGGGCGGCCTTCAGTCCGGACCGGTATTTCACCGCGTCCAGGGCGTGATCGGGGCGGGCCGCGAGCCACGCGCGTGTGATCGCGCGCGTGCGCCGGTTGTTGACCCCGGCCGTGCGCAGCGCGCGGAACAGCCGGTAGACCCGCTGCGGCGGGAGCAGCGCGAGGCGCGCGCCGATCAGCCGCCCCTCGGCCCGCTTCTCCTCGGGCCCGCCCGCCTCACCGGCCGTGCGCAACAGCTGCTCGACGATGAGGGCGGCGTTGTGGTGGTTGATGTCGAGCGCGAGGGCGGCGGCGTACACGGGCCGGTAGTTGACCCGTACGTACTCGTGGACGAAGCGGAGGGAGAGGTGCTGCGCGGCCGCGGAGGAGCGGAATTCGCGCTGGCCGGTGGCGGTCACGGCGGCGTTGACGAAGAGGAGCACGTCCTCGGCGGCGACGAGCTCGGACAAGGCTCTTCCCCTCTCGTGGGCGCCGGCCGGGGAATGAGGGCACGAACAGCGAAGACGTTGCTTCATAGGCAGGTTCCGGAAGTCGCACCGGAGTCCCGCGGCCGGCCCGGAAACGCTAACACCGGGCGGGGGGAGGTCCGCCAGCGGATTTGGCCGCTCGTCACCGCCACCCGGCAGACTGGGGGCATGGCCAAGAACCCGGGCGTGAAGCCCCGTATCGGACTCCTCGGCACCGGCCCCTGGGCCGGTCGCACGCACGCGCCCGCGCTCGCCCGGCATCCGGGGATCGAGTTCAGCGGGGTCTGGGGCAGACGCGCCGAGGCAGCGGCCGCGCTCGCCGCCGATTCCGGCACGCGCGCGTACGACGACGTGGACGCCCTGTTCGCGGCCAGCGATGCCGTCGCCCTCGCGCTCCCGCCGGACGTGCAGGCCCCGCTGGCGGTCCGGGCGGCGCGGGCCGGGTGCCACGTCCTCCTCGACAAGCCGGTCGCGACGACGGTCGCCGGGGCGCGGGAGGTGGCCGAGGCGGTCGAGGCGGCGGGGGTCGCCTCGGTGGTCTTCTGCACGCTGCGGTTCGCGGGGCCGACGGCCCGCTGGATCGAGGAACAGGCGGCGAAGGGCGGCTGGTTCCTCGGCGAGGCGCACTGGCTGGGATCGCTCTACGGGCCGGGCTCCACCAGCGCGTACGCGGCCTCCCCCTGGCGCCGGGAGAAGGGCGGCCTCTGGGACGTCGGCCCGCACGTCCTCTCGGTCTACCTGCCGGTCCTCGGCGACGTCACGGCGATCACCGCCGCAACCGGCCCGCACGACACCCACCACCTGGTCCTGCGGCACACCTCGGGGGCGAGCAGCACCGCCACGCTCACTCTCAGCGCCCCACCGCAGGCGGCGGAGGCGGCCCTCACCCTGTACGGCGCCGGGGGCAGAACGGAACTGCCCCGCTGGGACGGGGCGGTGGCCGCCTTCGGCGCGGCCGTGGACGCCCTCGTCACGGCGGCCCGCACCGGGGACCCCCACCCGTGCGACGCCCGGTTCGGCCTCCGTCTCACGGAGATCCTGACGGCGGCGGAGACGGAGGCGGCCCGACGTCCTCAGGACGGACCGTCGCCCGAGCGGTCGCCCGACACCGCGCGCAGCGCGTCGCACAACGCGTCGAGCGCCGCCCCGTACAGCCGCTCCGGCGGAGTGGCGTAGCCGACGACCAGACCGTCCGGGCGGGCCGGGTCGCGGGCGTCGGGGTGGCGGTAGGAGGCCAGGCCCTCCACCGCGACCCCGTGCCGGGCCGCCGCGGCCGGCGCCGACCGCTCCGTGCCCGGCGGCAGTTCCACCACGGCGTGCAGACCGGCGGCGATGCCCGTGACCCGTACCGCGGGCACCCGCTCCGCGAGCGCCGCCGTCAGCCGGTCGCGCCGCGCCCGGTGGCGCAGGCGCATGCGCCGGACGTGCTGGTCGTACCCGCCGGAGGCGAGGAAGTCCGCGAGGGTGAGCTGCTCCGTCGCGGCGGCGTACGGCTCGCGCTCGCCCTTCGCCGTGACGACCGGGTCGACGAGCGCCGCCGGCAGGCACATCCAGCCGATCCGGAGCGCGGGGGAGAGGCTCTTGCTGACGGAGCCGATGAGGACCGTCCGTTCCGGGTCGAGCCCCTGGACGGCTCCGACCGGCCGCCTGTCGTAGCGGAACTCCCCGTCGTAGTCGTCCTCGACGACCAGACCGCCGGAGGCCCGCGCCCACTCCAGGACGCCGGCCCGGCGCTCGGGGTGCAGCGGCCCACCGGTGGGGAACTGGTGGGCGGGGGTGAGCAGCACCGCGCCCGCGTGGCGGGGGATCTCCCCGACCCTCGCCCCGTCCTCGTCGACGCTCACCGGCACCGTGGTGACCCCGGCGCCGGTGAGGAGCCCGCGGTGGAAGGGCAGCCCGTAGGCCTCCACGGCCCAGGGGTCCGTCGTGCCGAGGACCCGCGCGAGCAGCCGCAGGGCGTGCGCGGCGCCCGAGCAGATCACGATCCGGTCCGGGGCGGTCCGCACGCCCCGCACGCGCGCGAGGTACTCGGTGAGTGCCAGGCGCAGTTCGATCCGGCCGTGCGGGTCGCCGATCCCGAAGGCCTCGTGCGGCGCGGCCGTCAGGGCCCGCCGGGCGGCCGCGAGCCAGGCCGCTCGCGGGAAGGCGCCGGGGTCGGGCTTGCCCTGGACGAGGTCGTACGGGAGCGGTGGCGGCGCCGAGGGCCGCACGGGCCCGGGGGCGGGCGCGGCGACCCGGTCGGCGACCCGGGTCCCGGAGCCCTGACGGGAGGTGAGCCAGCCCTCGGCGACCAGCTCGGCGTACGCGTCGGCGACGGTGTTGCGGGCGATCCCGAGGTCGGCGGCGAGGGTGCGGTAGGGCGGCAGGCGGGTCCCCGGCGCGAGCCGCCCGCCGCGCACGGCGTCGCGCAGCGCCCCGATGAGCGCGGCCCGCCGCCCGCCACCGGCTCCGAGTTCCAGATGCAGATCGTTCCCGAGCACCATGCTCCCGTTCCCGTTCAGCGGGACAACGCGTCCCGTACGGCCTCTTCCGACCGGCCGACGACCGCGGTGCCGTCCTCGGCGGTGATGATGGGCCGCTGGATCAGCTCGGGGTGTCCGGCGAGCGCCCCGATCCACCGGTCGCGGTGGCCGGCGTCCCGGGGCCAGTCCTTCACGCCGAGCTCCTTGGCGGTGGTCTCCCCGGTCCGGGTGATGTCCCACGGTTCGAGCCCGAGCCGTTCGAGCACCCGCGCGATCTCCTCCGGTGAGGGCACGTCCTCCAGATACCGCCGCACGGTGTAGTCGGCCCCCTCGGCGTCGAGAAGGGTGAGGGCGGCGCGGCACTTGGAACAGGCGGGGTTGATCCAGATCTCCATGCGCCCCACGGTACCCGCCGGGCTTCGCTCCATCACCCCTCAAACCCCGTCTGGCCAGGGGCGATTGTCAGTGGGGGGCACTAGAATGGGGGGTGAAGGTGAGGGTCCCGGGGAGGGCCCGCACCCCACCGTTCGCCAGGAGGTAGCCCATGGCTCTCGCCGTGATCCGGACGCCGTCCATCGAACCCTGGAAGCCCCTCCAGAGGAAGCCCCTGCCCGCGGGCCGCCCCCGCGAGTGGTACGTGACGCACAACCGGCGCCTGAAGGCCATGCGCCTCGCGATCGCCCTCCTCGACGCCGGCGTCTACGTCCCGTCGAAGGCCACGAACGCGACGATACGCACCACGGCCGCCCGCCTCGACATCCACCCGCCCTCGGACAGCACCTGCCGCATGGTGCGCACCTTCATCCGCTACGGCCGCTGACGGCCGCTCACCCGCCTCGCGCACGGCGAAGGCCGCCGCCCCGGATTTCCGGGGCGGCGGCCTTCGTCACGTGGGGGCCGCGGTCTAGAGGTCGAAGTACAGCTCGAACTCGTGCGGGTGCGGGCGCAGCTGGATCGGGGCGATCTCGTTGGTGCGCTTGTAGTCGATCCACGTCTCGATCAGGTCGGAGGTGAAGACACCGCCGGCCTGGAGGTACTCGTTGTCGTCCTCCAGGGCGGAGAGGACGGCCTCCAGGTTGGTCGGGACCTGGGGGACGTTGGCGTGCTCCTCGGGAGCCAGCTCGTACAGGTCCTTGTCGATCGGCTCCATCGGCTCGATCTTGTTCTTGATGCCGTCGAGGCCCGCGAGGAGCAGCGCCGAGAAGGCGAGGTACGGGTTCGAGGACGGGTCCGGCGCGCGGAACTCGACGCGCTTGGCCTTCGGGTTCGAGCCCGTGATCGGGATGCGCATGGCGGCGGAGCGGTTGCGCTGCGAGTACACCATGTTGACCGGCGCCTCGAAGCCCGGGACCAGGCGGTGGTAGGAGTTCACCGTCGGGTTGGTGAAGGCGAGCAGCGACGGCGCGTGCTTGAGGATGCCGCCGATGTAGTAGCGGGCGGTGTCCGAGAGGCCCGCGTAGCCCGTCTCGTCGTAGAACAGCGGGTCGCCGTTCGCCCACAGCGACTGGTGGACGTGCATGCCCGAGCCGTTGTCGCCGAAGATCGGCTTCGGCATGAAGGTCGCGGTCTTGCCGTTGCGCCAGGCGACGTTCTTCACGATGTACTTGAAGAGCATCAGGTCGTCGGCCGCGGCGAGCAGCGTGTTGAACTTGTAGTTGATCTCGGCCTGGCCGGCGGTGCCGACCTCGTGGTGCTGGCGCTCGACCTGGAGGCCGACGTTCTCCAGCTCCAGGGAGATCTCGGAGCGCAGGTCGGCGAAGTGGTCGACCGGCGGGGCCGGGAAGTAGCCGCCCTTGTAGCGGACCTTGTAACCGCGGTTGTTCTCCTCCGCACCGGTGTTCCAGGCGCCGGCCTCGGAGTCGATGTGGTAGAAGCCCTGGTTCGCGGAGGTCTCGAAGCGGACCGAGTCGAAGACGTAGAACTCCGCCTCCGGGCCGAAGTACGCGGTGTCGGCGATGCCGGTGGAGGCGAGGTACGCCTCGGCCTTCTTCGCGATGTTCCGCGGGTCACGGCTGTACTGCTCGCCCGTGATCGGGTCGTGGATGAAGAAGTTGATGTTCAGCGTCTTGTCACGGCGGAAGGGGTCCACCCGGGCCGTCGACAGGTCGGCGCGGAGCGCCATGTCGGACTCGTGGATCGCCTGGAAGCCGCGGATCGACGAGCCGTCGAAGGCGAGCTCCTCCGCCGGGTCGAAGGCCGTCGCCGGGATCGTGAAGTGCTGCATCACGCCCGGAAGGTCGCAGAAACGGACGTCGACCATCTTGACGTCGTTGTCCTTGATGAACTTCTGGACCTCGTCGGCGTTCTGGAACCCGTGCTTCTCGGACATCCAACTCCTCCTACTCCCGGCCCGGGGAGGGGCGGGCTTGCAGCTCGGTCGTGCGGCCAGTGCGGTGGCACACGCTGGACCCGACCATAGGCAGACGGGATTTCTCAAGCATGACCCATTTGTTTCGTCGAAGTTAACCGGGGTGGGTGTCGCCGCGGTGTCCGGCGCTCCGGGGCGACCGGTCCGGCCCGTCTTCGCCGACCCGGGCCGAAGTGATCAAAAACGGGCACAGTACCGTGGTCGGGTGGACAACAGGCAAGCACTCGGATCTTGGCTCTCCGGCCCCCGCGCGGCGGCCGAGGACGCAGGCGTCGACTTCGGCTACCGCGGTCAGCAGCTGGGGCTGCCGGAGGAGGGCCCCGGTTCCATCGCCCGTCCCGGGCGGCGCCTCGGCGCCCTCGCCGTCGACTGGGCCCTCTGCACGCTGATCGCATACGGCCTGATCACCGACGGCTACAACCAGGCCACGGGCAACTGGGCCCTCGGCCTCCTGTTCGTCCTGAGCGTGCTGACCGTCGGCACTGTCGGCTCGACGCCCGGCAAGCGACTCTTCGGCCTCGGGGTCGTCTCGGTCCGCGGCGGGCGCCTCGGCCTGCCGCGCGTGGCGCTGCGCTCCCTGCTGGTCTGCCTGGCGATCCCGGCCCTCATCTGGGACCGCGACGGACGCGGCCTCCACGACCGCCTCTCCGGCGCCGTCCAGGTCCGCGTCTGACGCGTACCGACAGACGAGAGGGGCCCCGGACCGTTGTCACGGTCCGGGGCCCCTCTCGTTCGCCCCATGAGAGCGGTCGGGCGCGTCAGCGCGTCTTTCCGCCCCGCGGCATCCGCATGCCCTTCGGCATCGGACCCTTCGGCAGCGGCATGTTGCTCATCAGGTCGCCCATCGCCCGCAGCCGGTCGTTGGCCGCCGTCACCTGCGGGCCGGTGAGCACCCGAGGCAGCTTGAGCATGGTCGTACGGACCTTCTTCAGCGGCACCTGGCCCTCGCCGTCACCGACGATGATGTCGGTCACCGGCACGTCCACCACGACGCGGTTCATCCGCTTCTTCTCGGCCGCCAGCAGCGGCTTCACCCGGTTCGGGTTGCCCTCCGCCACCAGCACGATGCCGGCCCGGCCGACCGCCCGGTGCACGACGTCCTGGCTGCGGTTCATCGCGACCGCGGGGGTCGTCGTCCAGCCGCGTCCGACGTTCTGCAGGACCGCCGCGGCCGCGCCCGGCTGGCCCTCCATCTGTCCGAAGGCCGCGCGCTCGGCACGCCGCCCGAAGACGATGGCCGCCGCCAGGAGCGCCAGGACGAATCCCAGGATGCCCAGGTAGACCGGGTGCCCGATCAGGAAGCCGATCGCGAGGAGGACACCGAGTACGACGATGCCCACGCCTGCGACGACAAGTCCGACCTTGGGGTCGGCCTTTCGGGTCATCTTGTACGTGAGGGCGATCTGCTTGAGTCGCCCCTGGTTCGCAGCGTCAGCGCTGCCCGTGTTTGCCTTCCTCGCCATGTCCTGAAGTTTACGTGGCCCGGGAAGTCCGGCCCGACGCGACCTCCATCACGTGCTGGGCCTCGACCCTGTCCTTGGCACGGCGGCGGTCCTCCAGGACGGAGTTCCAGGCGTTGCGCCGTGCGGTGCGCTGCCCGGCGCCGAGGAGGAGTGACTCCACGGCCTTCAGGGCGTCGGTGACGGACGGGATCGGGGTGACGCGGACGTGGGTCGATGCGCCCGGCATGGCGGGTCCTCCCTCGATGGCGGGTAAGACGAGGCGGGGGTGTGAGCAGGAGGTGGCGGTGTGTGAAACCAGGCTCACAGATTGGTGTTACCAGGGCGTGACCCGGCGGTCAAACACTGATGAAAGGTTGATGCGGCCGACCGGACGTACGGAGGACGCCGACGCGGCCCGCACCTCCCCGCTGAGCTGCGGGAGCGTACGGGCCGCGCCGGATTCGGCCACTACTGGCCGGTAACTTCTTGTGCTCGGATTCACACACCCGCAGCGCGGCCGCGCTGCTCCATCGCCTGCTGGTACAGCCGCCCCGCGCGGTACGAGGAACGGACCAGCGGGCCCGACATCACGCCGGAGAAGCCGATCTCGTCGGCCTCCTCCTTCAGCTCCACGAACTCCTGCGGCTTCACCCAGCGCTCCACGGGGTGGTGCCGGACCGACGGACGCAGGTACTGGGTGATCGTGATCAGCTCGCAGCCCGCGTCGTGCAGCTGCTGGAGTGCCTCGCTGACCTCCTCGCGGGTCTCGCCCATGCCGAGGATCAGGTTCGACTTCGTGATCAGACCGTAGTCCCGCGCCCGGGTGATGACGTCGAGCGAACGCTCGTAACGGAAACCGGGGCGGATCCGCTTGAAGATCCGCGGCACCGTCTCCACGTTGTGCGCGAAGACCTCGGGGCGGGAGGCGAAGACCTCGGCCAGGAGTTCCGGCACCGCGTTGAAGTCGGGCGCGAGCAGCTCGACCTTGGTGCGGCCCTCGGCCCGGTCCGCCGTCTGCTGGTGGATCTGGCGCACGGTCTCCGCGTACAGCCAGGCGCCGCCGTCCTCCAGGTCGTCACGCGCGACGCCCGTGATGGTGGCGTAGTTCAGGTCCATCGTGACGACCGACTCGCCCACCCGGCGAGGCTCGTCACGGTCCAGGGCCTCGGGCTTGCCCGTGTCGATCTGGCAGAAGTCGCAGCGCCGGGTGCACTGGTCGCCGCCGATGAGGAAGGTCGCCTCGCGGTCCTCCCAGCACTCGAAGATGTTGGGACAGCCCGCCTCCTGGCAGACCGTGTGCAGACCCTCGCTCTTCACGAGACCCTGCATCTTCGTGTACTCGGGCCCCATCTTCGCCCGGGTCTTGATCCACTCGGGCTTGCGCTCGATGGGGGTCTGGGCGTTCCGGACCTCCAGGCGCAGCATCTTGCGTCCGTCGGGTGCGACTGCGGACACATCGGCTCCTGTAGCTTCGATTCTTCGGCGTACACCAGCGTACGTCGTTGCTTTCATGCCTTACTACGTCTGGCCAACCTCTGGCCAGTGCCCCGCATTCCTCGGGACGCCTCAGGCCGACGCCGGCTCCACCGGACGCTCGATCTCGCGCGGCTTCAGCTCCGCGCCCTCCAGCACCTCCCGCAGCCGGCGCTCCACCACCGGGAGCACCTCCGCGATCGAGATGTCCCGGCCCAGCTCGTTGGCGAGCGAGGTCACCCCCGCGTCGCGGATGCCGCACGGGATGATCCGGTCGAACCAGGCGTTGTCCGGGTTCACGTTGAACGAGAAGCCGTGCATCGTGACGCCCTTGGCGACCCGGATGCCGATGGCGGCGAGCTTGCGGTCCTCGCGGCGCTGGCCGGCGTTGGACGGGGCGTACTCCGGGCCGTTCAGACGCGCGTCGAACTCCTCGTCGTGCAGACGCGGGTCGAAGTCGAGCGACAGACCGCCCAGGGACGGCTGCTGCTCCACCGGGTCCCCGAGGACCCAGACGCCGCTGCGGCCCTCGACCCGGGTCGTCTCGATCCCGAACTCGGCGGCAGTGAGGATCAGCGCGTCCTCCAGACGGCGGACGTGCGCGACGACGTCCACCGGGCGGGGCAGCTTCATGATCGGGTAGCCGACGAGCTGGCCGGGGCCGTGCCAGGTGATCTTGCCCCCGCGGTCGACGTCCACCACCGGCGTCCCGTCGAGCGGGCGCTCGCTCTCCGCCGTACGGCGTCCGGCGGTGTAGACCGGCGGGTGCTCCAGGAGCAGACAGGTGTCGTCGATCTCGTCCGCGAACCGCGCGGCGTGCACCTCGCGCTGCTTGTCCCAGGCCACCTGGTAGTCGACGGCGTCCTCGCCGAATCCAAGGCGGACGAATCGCAGCTCACTCACGGCCATGCCTCCTCCTGGGTGCCGGGACCGGGAACCGGGGATCATCCCGGGCCGACTCGGCGCCGAACGGGTCATTCGCGCCCATGCCACTGTACGGCGGCGCCCGCGACACCCCTCCGGCAGGTGGACGGGGGCGTCTACGTCAGCGGTGCCATCAATCCTCACACGATCGGATGAATGTGGGGCGAAGCTGGCGGTACGGGCCGTGAGGACCGCTAAATTCGCGCCGTTCCATGAGGGTCCGACGGGGCTGCCGCCCGGACCCGGAAGGCAGGAGACCGCACAGCTGATGACGGAACGACCACCGCAGCGCATCCCGAACCGCCAGCTCGCCGCGCTCATCGCCGAAGCCGGGTTCTCCCACGCGGGGCTCGCCAGACGGGTGGACCAGCTCGGCCTGGAACACGGTCTCGACCTGCGGTACGACAAGACCTCCGTGACCCGCTGGCTCCGCGGGCAGCAGCCGCGCGGCACCACGCCCGCGCTCATCGCCGAGGTCTTCACCCGCCGACTCGGCCGCCGCCTCTCCGCCCAGGACCTCGGCCTCGACGCCTGCGCGCCCGTCTACGCGGGCCTGGAGTTCGCCGCGACCCCCGAGGAGGCCGTCGACATCGTCAGCGGCCTGTGGCGCAAGGACTCCGGCAGCCACGCCGAACTCCGCAAGATCGCCTTCACCCCGGCGGGCCTGGTCGTCCCCAGCCGCGACTGGCTGATCGGGCGCGCGGACGACCGGGTGGCACGGGGGGACCTTCCGCCCGGCCCCGGCCCCCGCTCCTTCACCGCGACGGCGAGCACGACCCTCACCGAGGCCCGGGTCCCGCACGACCCCCGGCTCGGGCACGACACGCGTCTCCCGCACGACCCCCGGGTCCCGCACGACCCCCGGGTCCCGCCCCAGGGCCGCTTCTCCGTGCCACGCCAGCGCGGTACGGACCGGGGGCCCGGCCAGCGGGTCTCCAGCGGCGACATCGCCGCCCTCCGCTCGGTCGGCGAACTCTTCCGCACCCTCGACCACGCCTACGGCGGAGGCCACGCCCGCCAGGCCCTCGTCCGCTACCTGGAGCACGAGACCGAGCCGATGCTGCGCGGGACCTACGGGGAGGCCGTCGGCCGGCGCCTCTTCGCCGCCGCCGCCGACCTCACCCGGCTCGCCGGGTGGACCTCGTACGACATCGCCGCCCACGGCCTCGCCCAGCGCTACTTCGTCCAGGCGCTGCGCCTGGCCCAGGCCGCGGGGGACCGGGCCTACGGCTCGTACGTGCTCCTCACCATGAGCTGCCAGGCCGTCTACCTCGGCCACGGCAGGGAGGCCGTGCAGCTCGCCCGGGTCGCCCAGCAGGGCGTCGGAGCCGCCGCGCCCCCCGTCGTCCAGGCGATGCTGCACGCGGTGGAGGCGCGGGCGCACGCGGTCCTCGGCGAGGCACGCGCGTGCAGTGCCTCGCTCGTACGGGCCGAGCGGGCCCTCGATGCGGCCCGGCCGGGCGACGAGGTGCCGTACTGGGCCCGGATGTTCGACGAGGCCCAGCTCGCCGACGAGCTCGGCCACTGCCACCGCGACCTCCAGCAGTACCGGCCCGCCGCGCAGCACGCCGAACGGGCCCTCCAGCTCCGCGCCCCCGGCTTCGCCCGCAGCCGGCTCTTCTGCCGGGTCGTCCTGGCCACGTCCCGCCTCGCCCTCGGCGAACTGGACCAGGCGTGCGCGCTCGGGGCCGAGGCGGCGCAGCAGGCCTCGGAGATGCGGTCGGCCCGGGCCGTGGAGTACGTACGCGACTTCGAGCGCCGCCTGGAGCCGTACCGGGACGCGGCGGCGGCGCGCACGTACCGCGACCGGGTGGCCGCGATCGGCTGAGCGGCGGCGGGGGAGCCGCGCCCCGGGGCCCGTGCGCTCGTGGCCCACGCCCGCTGCCGTGGCTGTCGTGGCCCCTCCTCAAGCCGCCTCCCCGTGCGCCTCCCCCCGTGGGGGGACCCGGACGCCCAGGTCCGTCAGGACGGCTCGGGCGGCTCGGGCGGCGGAGGAGAGGGCGCCCTGGGGGGTGGCCGTGGCGCGGTGGTCGCCGCAGACGTAGAGGCCCGAGAGCAGCCGGACCGGGCGGCGGGCGTCGTGCGGCGCTGTCATCGCCGGATACGCGTCCCGGGTGTGGCGCAGGCCGATCAGCTCCCATTCGTCGGTGGACGTCCCGTACAGCGTGGCCAGGTGCTTGCGGACCCGCCGTTCCGTGTCGTCCGGCGGCGTCCCCAGCACCGTCGAGGTGATCAGCGCCCGGCCCTCCGGCGCCCGGCGCGGGTCGACCGCGCTCATCACGGCCGTGTGCGCCACCGGCCCGCCCGGGTCGGACTCCAGGAGCAGCGTCGGGTCCCCCGCGGGTGCCACGGGCGCCGTGTGGTGGAGCACCGTCACGGAGTGGAAGGCAGGCGTCCGCAGGCCGGGAAGCAGCGCCGCCGCCGTCCGCGCCCCCGTCGCGAGCAGCACCGAACGGCACCGGAACACCCCGTGCTCCGCCGTCGTGACCCGGGTGACGGACGCCTCCGTCACCCGTACCCCGGTACGGACCGTGCCCGGCGGCAGCGGGGCGGCGAGCCGTTCGGGAAACGCACCCGAACCGCCCTCGGGGACGGCCGCCCAGCCCCGGGCGAAGGCGCGCAGCGCCAGGTCCGCGTGGCGGCTCGACGTGCCGAGGTCCGGGTCGCCGAGGAGCGCCGCGAGCAGCGGCCGCAGCACCCCCTGCACGGTCCTGGCGGGCAGCCGCGCGGTGAGCGCCTCACGCGCCGTCCGCTCGGGCCGGGTCAGGAGACGTTGCGTCGGGGTCGCGGCGAGCCGGACGAGGGAGGCGCCGAGCCGCGCCTGGTCGAGCGAGTACGCCGGATGACGGGGGGCGCTCGCGAGGGCGCGCGCGACGCTGAACGCTCCCCCCACGCTCCCTTTGCCCCCGCCCCTGGCCGCTCCGGCGACCCGGCGCGGATGCGGAGCGCCCCACCGCGCGTACCGCCCGTCGCTGTGGACGAGCACTCCCGGGGCGAAGGGGCGCAGCACGAGGCCGTCGAGCCCCGGGGTGGCCCGCAGCTCCTCCGGCGACAGGGTGAGCACCGGCCCGACCCGGTCGAGGAGGAAGCCGTCGACGGCGTCGGTCGCCATCCGGCCCCCGATCCGGGACTCCGCCTCCAGGACGGCGACGGAGAGCCCCGCGCCGGTCAGCCGGTGGGCGGCCGCGAGCCCCGCGACCCCCGCTCCCACGATCACGACGTCGACGGCCTCCACGACGTCCGTACGCTGTGCGTTCCTTGCGCTGTCTGCGCTGCTGAGCACGTGCCCCTCCCCAGGTCGGCGCGGCCGGTGGGAGGCCTATGCCCCCAACGAGCCCCCGGAATGCCCGAGTTCGCGGTTCGGGTCGAGCCTAGGCAGCGCTCCCACGGGTGCCAGCCGCGCGCACCGGGGGTGCGTGCGGCACGGGGGAGCGCAGAGGTGCGGGGACCGGTGGTCACGAGGTACGACGGAGCACCCCGTTCCGCTGCCCGGCGCCCTCGTTTCAGCGGCCCGCCGTCGGCCATCACCCGCCGCCCGCCGCCCGGTGCCCGGCGCCCTCGTTCAGCCGGCCGCCGCCCTGATCGAGTCGTCGATCGTCGGGAACGCGAAGTCGAAACCGGACTCCAACAGCCGCCCCGGCAGCACCCGCTGACTGCCCAGTACGTCCTGCGCGAAGTCCCCGAGGACCGCCTTCAGGGCCGGGGCGGGCACGGTGAACAGGGTCGGCCGGCGCAGGACCCGGCCCATCGCCGCCGTCACCTCGCGGTTGGTGACCGGGTCGGGGGCCGTCAGGTTCACCGGGCCGGAGAGCGACGGGGTGTCGACGAGATGGCGCAGGGCGGCCACCTCGTCGTGGAGGGAGATGAACGACCAGTACTGGCGGCCGTCGCCCATCCGCCCGCCGAGCCCGGCGCGGAAGACGGGGAAGAGCCGCCCCCAGGCCCCGCCCTCGCGCGCCACCACCAGGCCGGTGCGGGCGTAGGTGACCCGGATGCCCGCCGCCTCCGCGGGGGCCGCGGCGGCCTCCCACTCCACGCAGACCTCGGGCAGGAAACCCGTGCCGGAGGGGGCGCTCTCGTCGACCGCGCGGCTGCCGGTGTCCCCGTACCAGCCGAGCGCCGTGCCGCACACCAGGCTCTCCGGCGGCTGCGCCAGCGAGGCGAGGGCCTGCGAGACGGCCGTCGTGCCGAGCACCCGGCTGTCCCGGATCTCCTGCTTGTACGCCTCGCTCCACCGGCGCTCGCCGACCCCGGCGCCCGCCAGGTGCACGACGGAGTCGACGCCGACGAGGCCGGCGGCGTCGACGTACAGCCGCTTGGGGTCCCATTCGACCTCGTCGGCCGCCCGGCCCGGGCGGCGGACGAGCCGGAGGACGTCATGGCCGTCGGCGCGCAGGGAGCGGACGAGGGCCGAGCCGATGAGCCCGGAGGCGCCGGTGACGGCGACACGCTTGCGGGTGGCGGAACGCTGCATGGGCTCATCCTGCCCTCCCCGGCCGGGCGCATGGCACAGTGGCCGTCATGAGGGTGTCGGAGACAGGGATACGCGGGGCCGCAGCCGGGGACGAGGACGCCCTCGGCGCGCTCGACCGGGCCGCCTGGTCGCCCCTCCACGCGGTGCTGCCCGCGCCCGTCCCGCCGTACGAGCCGTTCTTCGACGAGCGCCACCGGCCCGAGGACTACCTGGTCGCGGTGAGCGAGGGGGCCGTCGTCGGCTATGTCCGGGTCACGCCGCCGACCCGGCTCGCGTCCAACGCCCACGTACGCCAGATCCAGGGCCTCGTCGTGGCCGAGTCCGTCCGGGGGCGGGGCGTGGCGCGGGCGCTGCTGCGGGCCGCGATGGACAAGGCGCGTGCGGACGGCGCCGTCCGGATCACGCTCCGGGTCCTCGGGCACAACGCCCCGGCCCGAGCGCTCTACGCCTCCGAGGGCTTCGCGGTCGAGGGCGTGCTCCCGGGGGAGTTCCTGTTCGACGGCGTGCCCGTGGACGACGTGCTCATGGGCCGGTCACTGACGGAGTGACGCCGGGGCGGGGTCGCCGGCCTCCGGGGTGCCACAGCCGCATCCCGCTCATCAGTTCGCGCGCGCACCGCACCGCGAGCCGCGCCGGGGCCCCTCGCCGCGCACCGGCGCGTCCGTCTCCGACCAGGTCTCCAGGGCGATCCGGATCGCGTCCGTGGCCGCCGCCGCCGCCGCGAGCCGGCCTACGCGGCCGGCAAGGGCGGCATCCAGTCCATGACCCACGCGCTCGCCGCCGAGTACGCCGAGCAGGGCATCCGCTGCACCGCCGTCCGGCCCGGCTCCGTCTCCTCCGGCATGACCGACGGCACCGGCGCCGGCCGCCGCAGCGTCGGCCCCGGCCTGCCCGAGGACACCGACCGGAGCCGTTCATCACCGGCACCGAGATCCGCGTCGACGGCGGCACGCACTTCTGACGGGCGTCCGTGAACCAGGCACGGCCGGCGGTCGCTGCCCCGGCCGTCCTACCCGGCGCCGAAGCGCTCCCACAGCCGGGGGAAACGGCTCGCGAGCACCTCGTCGTCCGTCAGGTTGAAGGGGGTGCCGAGCGGCTCCCCGCCCGGCATGGGGATGCCCAGATCGGGGGTCTCGGCGCCGGTCAGCCGCTCGTACGCCTCGTCCGCCGCGAAACCGATCTCCTCACCGTCCCCGTCGATCTCCACGTCGAAGTCGCCGAGCAGCTCCGCCAGCGCGTCGGGATCGTGCACCGCGCCCTCGTAGACCTCCCGGCCCTGCCCGATGAGCCAGCAGCGGAACGAGTCGAAGGTCTCGTCCCCCGCCCCGTCGAACAGCACGGCCGCCGCGCCCCACAGGTCCCAGAGGTACGCGCGGTTGTAGCGGGCCTCGAAGTGGCGCGCGTAGTCGAGCACGGAGTCGGGATCGAGGCGGGTCAGCCGCTCCACGAGCAGATCGGCCTGCTCCTCGGGGTCGCCCTCGGCTTCCTCACGGGAGGTGTCGATGATCTGCCAGAACTCCGTCTCGTCCATCACGGGACAAGCATCGTGGTTCGCGGGACGCGACGCACCCGGAAAGGCCGAAATCAATCAGGACAGAAGGTGTCGTCTTTTGCTGCCACGCTGGTGCCCATGACGACTGAGACGAAGCCGCTGCACGGACGGATCTGCCTGGTCGCGGGCGCCACCCGAGGAGCCGGACGGGCCATCGCCGTCCAGCTCGGGGCCGCCGGCGCCACCGTGTACGTCACCGGCCGCACCACCCGCGAGAAGCTCAGCGAGGTCGGCCGGGCGACCGAGACCATCGAGGAGACCGCCGAACTGGTGACGGCCGCCGGCGGGGAGGGCATCGCCGTCCCCACCGACCATCTGGAGGTGGACCAGGTCCGGGCCCTCGTCGACCGGATCGACCGGGAGCGGGGGCGGCTCGACGTCCTCGTCAACGACATCTGGGGCGGCGAGCACCTGGTCATCGCCGGCTTCGGCAAGAAGATCTGGGAGATGGAACTCGCCGACGGACTGCGCATGCTGGAGCTGGGCGTGAAGAGCCACCTCGTCACCAGCGCGGCGGCCACGCCGCTGCTCGTCCGGCACCCCGGGTGCCTCCTCGTCGAGGTCACCGACGGCACGGCCGAGTACAACAACACCCGCTACCGCGAGAACATCTACTACGACCTCGCCAAGAACGCCCCGATCCGGATGGCGTTCGGCCTCGCGCGCGACCTGGAGCCGTCCGGCGGCACGGCGGTCGCGATCACCCCCGGCTGGCTCCGCTCGGAACAGATGCTGGACCACTTCGGCGTGACCGAGGACAACTGGCGCGACGCCGCCGAGAAGCTCCCCGACTTCGCCGTCGCCGAGTCCCCGGTCTACGTGGGCCGCGCGATCGCCGCCCTCGCCGCCGACCCCGACCGGGCCCGCTGGAACGGCCGGTCCCTCTCCAGCGGACAACTGGCGAAGGAGTACGGCTTCACCGACGCCGACGGCTCGCGGCCGGACGCCTGGGGCTTCATCATCGCGAAGGAGACGGACGAGAACGCGTCCGTGGACGACTACCGGTAGCCCCGGCGAGGGCCCGCCTACCCGTACAGCTCTCCCAGGCCCCGGGCCGCCTCCGCGAACCGCTTCCGGAGTGTGTCCGGGGCCAGCACCTCCGCCTCCGGGCCCAGACCGAGGAGCTGGCCGAAGGCCACCTCCTCGTTCTCGACGCGAAGGCTCACCCGGAGGCGGCCGTCGGCCTCGGTGGTGCCCGCCGCGAGGGCCTCCTCGGCCGCCGCCCGGTCCGTCACGTACGGAAGCCGCCGCGCTCCCGCCGCCGTCAGACGCAGGACCGCCTCGGCCCGGAGCAGGGAGCGCGCGAACTCGTGGGAGCGGTCGGACCAGAACGCGGGCAGGTCGAAGTCCGGATCCCGTTCGAAGCGGTCCTCGCCCACCGACACCGCCGTGAACCGGTCCACCCGGTACGTACGGAACGAGCCGTCCGTCCACGCGCACGCGTACCAGACGCCCGCCTTCAGGACGAGCCCGTACGGCCGCAGCTCCCGCTCCACCTCCGTACCGCCCCCGCGCCGGTAGCGGACCCGGACGCACCGGTCGTCCCAGACCGCCTCCGCGAGCGCCGGGAGCAGTTGCGGGGTCACCGGCTCCTGGTACCAGCCGGGCGCGTCCAGGTGGAAGCGCTGGGCCGCCGTGCGGGGCGCGTCCCGCAGCGAGGGCAGGAGTGCCGCCGACACCTTGAGCCGGGCCGCCGACGCCGCGTCCTCCAGGCCCATGTCCCGCAGCGCGCCCGGCAGTCCGGACAGGAACAGCGCCTCGGCCTCGCCGCGCGCCAGGCCGGTGAGACGGGTGCGGTAGCCGCCGACCAGCCGGTACCCGCCGGTCCTGCCCCGGTCCGCGTACACCGGAACCCCCGCCTCGGAGAGGGCGAGGGCGTCACGGGTGACGGTCCGTTCGGACACCTCCAGCTCATCGGCCAGTTCGGCCGCCGTCATCGAGGGACGGGACTGGAGCAGCAGGACCATCTTGATCAGCCGGGCGGCACGCATGAACCCATCATGCGTGCCCGCACGGACAGTCGGGCCTCAGAGGCCGTAGCGCTCGCGCGCCTCCTTCACGGACGTCGCCCGCACCTCGCCGCGCCGCGCGAGCTGCGCGAGCGCCGCGACGACGATCGACTGGGCGTCGACGCCGAAGTGGCGGCGGGCCGCGTCACGGGTGTCCGACAGACCGAAGCCGTCGGCGCCCAGCGAGGACCAGTCCTGCTCGACCCACTGCGCGATCTGGTCCGGGACCTGGCGCATGTAGTCGGAGACGGCGAGGACCGGGGAGCCGACGCCCTCCAGGGCCCGGCGGATGTACGGCACCCGCTCCTCGCCGCGCAGCAACGCCGCGTCGGCCTCCAGGGCGTCGCGCCGCAGCTCCGTCCAGGAGGTCGCGGACCACACGTCGGCGCCCACGCCCCACTCGGCGGCGAGCAGCTTCTGCGCCTCCAGGGCCCAGTGGATGGCCGTACCGGAGGAGAGGAGCTGGATGCGCGGGGCGTTCGCCGGGAGGTCGAGACCGGCCGACTCCGCCGTGTTGAAGCGGTAGAGGCCCTTGACGATGCCCTCGTCGATCCCGGCCGGCTTGGCCGGCTGCGGCATCGGCTCGTTGTAGACGGTGAGGTAGTAGAAGACGTTCTGGTCCTCGCCCTCGGCGGCCTCGCCGTACATCCGGCGCAGACCCTCCTTGACGATGACCGCGACCTCGTAGGCGAACGCCGGGTCGTACGTCAGCGCCGCCGGGTTCGTCGCCGCGATCACCGGCGAGTGGCCGTCGGCGTGCTGGAGGCCCTCACCGGTCAGGGTCGTACGGCCCGCGGTGGCGCCGACGAGGAAGCCGCGGCCGAGCTGGTCGCCGAGCTGCCACATCTGGTCGGCGGTCCGCTGCCAGCCGAACATGGAGTAGAAGATGTAGAACGGGATCATCGCCTCGCCGTGCGTGGAGTACGCGGTGGAAGCGGCGATGAAGTCGGCCATCGAACCGGCCTCGGTGATCCCCTCGTTGAGGATCTGGCCGTTGACGGCCTCCTTGTAGTACATCAGCTGGTCGCGGTCGACCGGCTCGTACGTCTGGCCCTTCGGCGAGTAGATGCCGAGGGACGGGAAGAGGCTCTCCATGCCGAAGGTGCGGGCCTCGTCCGGGACGATCGGGACCCAGCGCCTGCCGGTCTCCTTGTCCCGGATCAGGTCCTTGATGAGCCGTACGAACGCCATCGTCGTCGCCATCGACTGCGAGCCGGAGCCCTTGTCGAAGGCGGTGAAGGCCTTCTCGGCCGGGGCCGGAAGCGGGGCGAGCGGCTGGGTGCGGCGGGCCGGGGCCGGGCCGCCGAGGGCCGCCCGGCGCTCCTGGAGGTAGCGGACCTCGGGGGAGTCGGCGCCGGGGTGGCCGTAGGGCACCTGGCCGTCGGTGAACTGCGCGTCCGAGATCGGCAGGTCGAGCAGGTCGCGCATGTTCTTGAACTCGTCGTTCGAGAGCTTCTTCATCTGGTGGTTCGCGTTCTTCGACGCGAATCCCTCACCGAGCGTGAAGCCCTTGACGGTCTGCGCGAGGATGACCGTCGGCGCGCCCTTGAACTCCAGGGCGGCCTTGTACGCGGCGTACACCTTGCGCGGCTCGTGGCCACCGCGCGAGAGGTGGAAGCACTCCAGGATCTTGTCGTCGCTCAGCAGCTGCGCCATCGCGACGAGCGCCGGGTCCTTGCCGAAGAAGTCCTGGCGGATGTAGGCGGCGTCGCGGGTCTGGTACGTCTGGACCTGCGCGTCCGGCACCTCGCGGAGGCGGCGGACGAGGGCGCCGGTGGTGTCGAGCGCGAACAGCTCGTCCCAGGCGTTGCCCCACAGCGACTTCACGACGTTCCAGCCGGCGCCGCGGAACTGGGCCTCCAGCTCCTGCACGATCTTGAAGTTGGCGCGGACCGGGCCGTCGAGGCGCTGCAGGTTGCAGTTGATGACGAAGGTCAGGTTGTCCAGACCCTCGCGGGCGGCCAGGGCGAGGGCCGCGGTCGACTCGGGCTCGTCCATCTCGCCGTCACCGAGGAACGCCCACACGTGCGAGGCGGAGACGTCCTTGATGGCGCGGTTGGTCAGGTAGCGGTTGAAGCGCGCCTGGTAGATCGCGGAGAGCGGGCCGAGACCCATGGAGACGGTGGGGAACTCCCACAGCCAGGGGAGGCGGCGCGGGTGCGGGTAGGAGGGCAGGCCGTTGCCGCCGGACTCCTGCCGGAAGTTGTCGAGGTGGGCCTCGTTCAGGCGTCCGTCCAGGAACGCGCGGGCGTAGATGCCGGGGGCGGCGTGACCCTGGATGTAGAGCTGGTCGCCGGAACCGACCGCGTCTCCGGAGTCCTTGCCCTTGAAGAAGTGGTTGAAGCCGGTCTCGTACAGCCAGGCGGCCGAGGCGAAGGTGGCGATGTGGCCGCCGACGCCGTACTTGGAGCCGCGGGAGACCATCGCCGCCGCGTTCCAGCGGTTCCAGGCGGTGATCCGGCGCTCCATGTCCTCGTCGCCGTCGAAGTCGGCACCCGTCGGCTCGGCGGAGGTCGGGATGGTGTTGACGTAGTCCGTCTCCAGCAGCTTGGGCAGGGCCAGGCCCGCGCCCTCCGCGTGCTGGAGCGTGCGGCGCATCAGGTAGGCGGCCCGGTGGGGGCCGGCGGCCTTGGTGACGGCGTCCAGGGAGGCCGCCCATTCGGCGGTCTCCTCGGTGTCACGGTCCGGGAGCTGGTCGAGCTCGCTCGGAGTCTTGCCTACGGGATCGGTCATGATCGCCGCCTTCCGGACAGGTGGGGTGGAGAAGGGGTGCCGTGTCTGGCAGGACAGGGCGAAGGGCCGGGTAGCGGCCCGCCGAAGACTGTAAGCCTCCGATCGATGATCGATCAAAGGGTTGAAGGGGAAAACCTCTTCAGATCGAGAAAGTAGGCACAGGGTGCCGCGAAACAGGGCACCCGGTGCCTGGTTTTCCCGCCGTTTTCGCAGGTGGGAGCAGCTTTCTGAGAAGGTGCCCGCACGAATGAGCGGGCCCACCGGACGGTGGACCCGCTCACTGTGCGTACGGCTATGGCTTCAGGCCCTCGGCGCGCAGCCCAGCACATGCGCCTTCACCAGCGCACCGATGTTCGGATCGCCCCTGCGGAAGGCCTCCACCAGCTCCTGATGCTCCTCCGCGTACGACTTCTGGACCGTGCCGAGCCAGCGGATCGACAGGGCCGTGAAGACCTCGATGCCCAGCGTCTCCCAGGTGTGCAGGAGCACGCCGTTCCCCGCGGCCTTCACCAGCTCCCGGTGGAACGCCACCGTGTGCCGTACCTGCGCCGTGCCGTCGGAGGTCGCGTCCGCCTCGTACAGGGCCGCCACGTGCGGCTCCAGGGCCGAGCAGTCCGCCGCGAGCCGCCGGGCCGCCAGTTCGGCCGCGATCTGCTCCAGACCCGCGCGTACGGGGTAGCTCTCCTCCAGGTCCGCCGCGGTCAGATTGCGGACCCGGACGCCCTTGTTCGGCGCCGACTCGATCAGGCGCAGCGACTCCAGCTCGCGCAGCGCCTCGCGGACGGGGGTCTGGGAGACCTCCAGCTCGGTCGCGATCCGGCGCTCCACGATCCGCTCGCCCGGCTTCCAGCGGCCGCTGACGATCCCCTCCACGATGTGCTCGCGGATCTGTTCGCGCAGCGAGTGGACGACGGGGACGGTCATGAAGGCTCCTCAGGGAGTGTTGACCCTTAGACAATACGGCGGCGCCCCCGCCCGGAAACACTTCCGGACGGGGGCGCCGCAGGTGAGGCTCGTTACGTTGCCAGTCGGGCGTACGGCCCTCACACGGCCTTACAGGCCGAGGTCGACCTCGAACTCGCCGGCCTCCAGGATCGCCTTGACCGCCGTCAGGTAGCGGGCGGCGTCTGCGCCGTCCACCAGACGGTGGTCGTAGGACAGCGCGACGTACGTCATGTCGCGGATCGCGATCGTCTCACCCAGGTCCGGGTGGTCGATGACGACCGGACGACGCACGGTGGCGCCGATGCCCAGGATGGCGACCTGGTTCGGGGGCACGATGATCGTGTCGAACAGGACGCCGCGCGAACCGGTGTTGGAGATGGTGAAGGTCGCGCCGGCCAGGTCGTCCGGCGTGATCTTGCTGGCGCGCACGGCACCGGCCAGCTCCGCGGTCTTCTTCGAGATGCCGGCGATGTTGAGGTCGCCCGCACCCTTGATGACCGGGGTCATCAGACCCTTCTCGGAGTCCACCGCGATACCGATGTTCTCGGTGTCGAAGTAGGTGATCGTGCCCTCGTCCTCGTTGATCCGGGCGTTGATGACCGGGTGGGCCTTCAGCGCCTGGGCCGCCGCCTTCACGAAGAACGGCATCGGGGACAGCTTGACGCCCTCACGGGCGGCGAAGGCGTCCTTCGCGCGGCCGCGCAGCTTCATCAGCTTGGTGATGTCGACCTCGACGACCGAGGTCAGCTGGGCCTGGCCGTGCAGCGCCTTCATCATGTTGTCGCCGATGACCTTGCGCATGCGGGTCATCTTGACGGTCTGACCGCGCAGCGGGGAGGTCTCGAGGGCCGGGGCCTTCGCGGCTGCCGGAGCGGCGGCGGGGGCCGGGGCGGCCTTCTTGGCCTCGGCGGCCGCGAGGACGTCCTGCTTGCGGATACGGCCGCCGACGCCCGAGCCCTTGACGGCGCCCAGGTCGACACCGTTCTCCGTGGCGAGCTTGCGGACCAGCGGGGTGACGTACGCGCCGTCCTCGGCCGGAGCGGCCGGAGCCGCGGGGGCGGGGGTGGCGGCAGCCGGGGCGGGAGCCGGAGCCTGGGCGGGAGCCGGGGCCGGAGCGGGGGCAGCCGCGGCCGGGGCGGCGGGGGCAGCCGCGGGCGGGGCGGGGGCAGGGGCCGGGGCGGCCGGAGCCTGGGCGGCCGGGGCCGGAGCCGGGGCGGCGGGCGCGGCCGGAGCGGCGGCAGCCGGAGCCGGGGCCGGGGCGGCGGGGGCGGCCGGAGCGGCACCCGCGACGCCGATGACGGCCAGCTTGGCGCCGACCTCGGCGGTCTCGTCCTCGGCGACGACGATCTCCAGGAGGACACCCGAGGCCGGGGCCGGGATCTCGGTGTCGACCTTGTCCGTGGAGACCTCGAGCAGCGGCTCGTCCTCCGTGACCTCCTCGCCGACCGACTTCAGCCAGCGGGTCACGGTGCCCTCGGTGACGGACTCGCCGAGCGCCGGCAGCACGACGTCGGTGCCCTCGGCGGAACCGCCGCCGGCAGCCGCCTCGGCCGTCGGGGCCGGAGCCGGGGCCTCGGCCTCGGTGGACGGCGCGGCGGCCTGCGGCTCGGGCGCCGGGGCCTCCTGCTGCGGGGCGGCCTCGGCGGCCGGAGCGGCCCCGGCCTCGGCGGGGGCGGCCTCGGCGGCCGGGGCGGCGGCCTCGGCCGGGGCGCCGGAGCCGTCGTCGATGATGGCGAGCTCGGCGCCGACCTCGACGGTCTCGTCCTCGGCGACCTTGATGGAGGCCAGGATGCCCGAGGCGGGGGCCGGGATCTCGGTGTCGACCTTGTCGGTCGAGACCTCGAGCAGCGGCTCGTCGGCCTCGACACGCTCACCCTCGGCCTTGAGCCAGCGGGTGACGGTGCCCTCGGTGACGCTCTCGCCGAGCGCCGGCAGGGTTACGGAAACCGACATGGTTTCAGTTGCTCCTAACGAATTGCGGAATGTGGTCGTCGCGCCCTGTGATGACGTGAGCGTCAGTCGTGGGAGTGCAGCGGCTTGCCGGCCAGGGCCAGGTGGGCCTCGCCGAGCGCCTCGTTCTGCGTCGGGTGGGCGTGGATGAGCTGCGCGACCTCGGCCGGCAGCGCCTCCCAGTTGTAGATCAGCTGCGCTTCGCCGACCTGCTCGCCCATGCGGTCACCGACCATGTGGACGCCGACCACGGCACCGTCCTTGACCTGGACGAGCTTGATCTCGCCCGCGGTCTTGAGGATCTTGCTCTTGCCGTTGCCCGCGAGGTTGTACTTCAGGGCGACGACCTTGTCCGCGCCGTAGATCTCCTTGGCCTTGGCCTCGGTGATGCCGACGGAGGCGACCTCGGGGTGGCAGTACGTCACCCGGGGCACACCGTCGTAGTCGATCGGGACGGCCTTGAGGCCGGCCAGACGCTCCGCGACGAGGATGCCCTCGGCGAAGCCGACGTGCGCGAGCTGGAGCGTCGGGACGAGGTCGCCCACGGCCGAGATCGTCGGCACGTTGGTGCGCATGTACTCGTCGACCAGGACGTAGCCGCGGTCCATCGCGACGCCCTGCTCCTCGTAACCGAGACCGGCGGAGACCGGGCCGCGGCCGATGGCGACGAGCAGTACCTCGGCCTCGAAGGTCTTGCCGTCGGCGAGGGTGACCTTGACGCCGTTGTCGGTGTACTCGGCGGCCTGGAAGAAGGTCCCGAGGTTGAACTTGATGCCGCGCTTGCGGAACGCGCGCTCCAGGAGCTTCGAGCTGTTCTCGTCCTCGACGGGGACGAGGTGCTTCATGCCCTCGATCACCGTGACGTCGGTGCCGAAGGACTTCCACGCGGAGGCGAACTCGACGCCGATGACACCGCCGCCGAGGATGATCGCGGACTCCGGGACCCGGTCGAGGGTCAGCGCGTGGTCCGAGGTGATGATCCGGTTGCCGTCGATCTCCAGGCCGGGGAGCGACTTCGGCACGGAGCCGGTGGCGAGGAGGACGTGACGACCCTCGACGCGACGCCCGTCGACATCGACGGAGGTCGGGGAGGAGAGACGGCCGGCGCCCTCGATGTAGGTCACCTTGCGGGAGGCGACGAGACCCTGCAGACCCTTGTACAGGCCGGAGATCACGTCGTCCTTGTACTTGTGCACGCCCTTGATGTCGATGCCCTCGAAGGAGGCCTTGACACCGAACTGCTCGGCCTCGCGCGCCTGGTCGGCGACCTCGCCGGCGTGGAGCAGGGCCTTCGTCGGGATGCAGCCGTTGTGCAGGCAGGTGCCGCCGAGCTTGTTCTTCTCGATCAGTGCGACGTCCAGGCCCAGCTGCGCTCCGCGCAGGGCCGCGGCGTAACCGCCGCTACCGCCGCCGAGGATCACTAGGTCGAAAACGGTGCTGGCGTCGTTCGCCACGTCACGTCCTCCATGCATGTGCGCTCGTCGCCGGTCTTCAGCGACCGGGCGGCGGCTGGTGTTCGGCCGCTTTATTTCGGCCCTGTGGTGGGGGCCCTGTCCTGCCGAGAACCCATCTTCGCACTTGTTGACGGATGGCGGGACGCGGGGCCGGGCTCTGAGACGGCCGATCGTCCGTACGGAGGGCTGACCGGGGCGTACGGACCTACGGATTTCGTCGCGAGCGGAAGTCGGCGACGGGGACGGCCCCGGGCGCGAGGCCCGGGGCCGTCCCCGTCACGGTGTGCTCAGATCTCGCCGGCGGCCGTGCGCTCGGCCAGCTTCACCAGGGTGCGGACCGAGGAGCCGGTGCCGCCCTTCGGGGTGTAGCCGTACGGGGCGCCCTCGTGGAAGGCGGGGCCCGCGATGTCCAGGTGGGCCCAGGTGATGCCCTCGCCCACGAACTCCTGGAGGAACAGACCGGCGACCAGGCCGCCGCCCATCCGCTCACCCATGTTGGCGATGTCGGCGGTGGGGGAGTCCATGCCCTTGCGCAGGTCCGCGGGGAGCGGCATCGGCCAGGACGCCTCGCCGACCTCCTCCGCGATCTCGTGGATCGCCGAGCGGTAGTCGTCGTCGTTGGCCATGATGCCGAAGGTGCGGTTGCCGAGCGCCAGGACCATGGCGCCGGTCAGGGTCGCCACGTCGACGATCGCGTCCGGGTGCTCCTCGGAGGCCCGGGTCAGCGCGTCGGCCAGGACGAGACGGCCCTCGGCGTCGGTGTTGAGGACCTCGACGGTCTTGCCGCTGTACATGCGCAGCACGTCACCCGGGCGGGTGGCGGAGCCGGACGGCATGTTCTCGGCGAGGGCGAGCCAGCCGGTGACGTTGACCTCCAGGCCGAGGCGGGCCGCGGCGACGACGGACGAGAACACGGCGGCGGCGCCGCTCATGTCGCACTTCATCGTCTCGTTGTGGCCGGCCGGCTTCAGGGAGATGCCGCCCGAGTCGTAGGTGATGCCCTTGCCGACGAGGGCGAGGGTCCGCTCCGCCTTCGGGTGGGTGTAGGCGATCCGGACCAGGCGGGGCGGGTTCTCGGAGCCGTTGCCGACACCGAGGATGCCGCCGTAGCCGCCCTTGGCGAGCGCCTTCTCGTCGAGGACCTGGACCTTGAGGCCGTGCTCCTTGCCGGCGGCCTGGGCGGCGGCGGCGAAGGCGGCGGGGGTCAGGTCGTTCGGCGGCATGTTGATCAGGTCGCGGGCGCGGTTGATCTCCTCGGCGACGGCCTGGGCGCGCTCGGCGGCGGCCTTGTGGGCCTTGTCGCGCGGCTTGGCGCCGAGCAGGGCGACCTCGGCCAGCGGCTTCTTCGCGTCCTTGCCGTTCTCCTGGTACGCCGTGAAGGCGTAGGCGCCGAGCAGGGCGCCCTCCGCGATGGCGGCGGCGTCCTCGGCGGCGGCGATCGGCAGCGCGAACGCGGCCTTCTTCGCGCCGGTCAGGGTGCGGGCGGCGGTGCCGGCGGCGCGGCGCAGGATCTCCGCGCCGAAGGACCCGCCGTCCTCGGGGGCGGCGCCCAGGCCGACGGCGAGGACGACCGGGGCCTTGAGACCGGCGGGGGCGGGCAGCTTGGTCGCCTCACCCTCGGCACCCGAGGCGCCCAGGGTCTCCAGGACGGCGGCGAGCCGGCCTTCGAAGGCCTTGTCGACGGCCTCGGCGCCCGGGGCGACGACGAGCGTCTTCCCGGACTTCGCGACGCCGACGACGAGGGCGTCGGCGCGCAGGGTCGCCGCGCCGGCAGTGCTGAGAGTGAGAGCAGTCACGGTGGTGAAATCTCGCTTCCATTGAGTTCTGTGGCGGTCGAGGGATAGGCCGACCGTGCCCGCCGCATCGTATTTCGGCCCGGAGAGCGCCGAGAACGAGCCTACGCTCGCTCATCCTGTTCGCTCACGGCGGCGCTGATTCACTCATCCGTGGTGTCTCTTTCATGTTTACCGTTCAGGCTCGGAGCGCTCCTTCACACTCGCCATCAGTCACGCGAGGACGACGCCCTCGTCCTCGCATCATCTGCAGCATCACCACAGGTCCACCGTTTCCGTGCCCGGGCGCGTGCGGACCTGCCGAGGGGGGACACCACCTGATGGACTCCGGCCGAATCCGTACGCCCAGAACCGCGCCTCGCGCCGCCCGCACCGCCCGGGTCGCGGCCCTCGCCGCCGCCGCGCTGCTCGCCACCGTCGTCCCGTCCGCACAGGCCGTCACGGCGCCCGTGCCCCGGACCGACCTCACCGTGCTCGTCGTCGACGACGGTGGCAGCGCGGTCGGCGCGATCACCGCCGAGCTGAAGGGCTCCGGCGTCCCGTACCGCAGGATCGACCTCGGCGACCCGAACCGGCCGGTCCTCGACACCGCCTTCCTCAGCGATACGGTCGACGGGCGTCCCCGCGCGAAGTACCAGGGCGTCGTCCTGCCGCACGAGAGCGCCTTCGGGCCCGACTCCGCCGAGCACACCGCCCTCCAGGCGTACGAGCGGACCTTCGGGATCCCGCAGGTCGACGCCTACACCTGGTCGCACCCGGGGGTCGGACTCGACTACACCAACGAGGGAGGCCGGTCCGGCGTCCTCGACGGGACCACGGCCGGCGTCACCGCGGCCGGCCGGGCGGGCCCCTTCCGGTACCTGTCCGGAGCGCTCACCTTCGAGGACAACGACCCGACGATCGCCGAGAGTTACGGCTACGCGGGCCGTCCCCGCGCCGGCTACACCAGCTACCTCGACGTCCCCGTCGACGGCGGCGGCCGGGCCAGCCTCGTCGGCGAGTACGCCGCGGACGGACGCCGCGAACTCGTCGTCACCTTCGCCTACAACCAGTACCAGCGTCAGTTCCGCGCCCTCGCCCGCGGCATCGTCGAATGGCTCACCCAGGGCGTCCACCTCGGACAGAGCCGCAACTACCTCTCCGTCCACGTCGACGACGTCTTCGCGCCCGACGCCCGCTGGGACCCCGCGCGCAACTGCACCCCCGGCGACTTCGACTGCGTCGGCGACGAAGGCGAGGGCGAGAACCCGATCCGGATGACGGTCGCCGACGCCCAGTACGCCGCCGCCTGGCAGAAGTCCTCCGGCTTCACCCTCGACATGGTCTACAACGGCGGCCAGGGCGAGCAGTGGAAGACCGAGCACGGCAGCGACCCGCTCACCGACCGGCTCGTCGCGGACCGCGCCCAGTACCGGTGGATCAACCACACCTACACCCACCCCTTCCTCGGCTGCGTCCAGGACAACACCGTCGTCCCCTGGCAGTGCGCCAAGGACGCCTCGGGCAACACCCTCTGGGTCGGCCGTGCCGCGCTCTCCGCCCAGATCCGCGACAACCACAACTGGGCCGTCGGCAAAGGCATCCCGGTGGACCGGGGCGAACTCGTCACCGGCGAGCACTCCGGCCTCAGGACCCTCCCGCAGCAGCCCGCCGACAACCCCCACCTGGCCGGCGCCCTCGCCGACAACGGCGTCAAATGGCTCGCGAGCGACAACTCCCGCGAACCGCAGCAACGTTCCCTCGGCACCGCCACCGGCGCCGCGAAGACCGTGCCCCGCCACCCCATGAACGTGTACTACAACGTGGGCACCGCCGCGGAGATGACCGACGAGTACAACTGGGTCTACACCTCCCGCGCCGACGGCGGCAGCGGCGTCTGCGAGGCCGACCCGGCCTCCACCTGCCTGCCCGCACCGCTCCCCACCACCACCGGCTACGCCGACCACATCGTCCCGCAGGAGGCCAGGACCGCCCTCTCCCACGTCCTCGGCAACGACCCGCGCCCGCACTACGCGCACCAGTCCAACCTCGCCGAGGAACGCCTCCTCTACCCCGTCCTCGACCGGGTGCTCGCCGACTACCGCGGCCTGTTCGCCCCCAGCGCCCCCGTGGTGAACCCGCGCCAGAAGGACGTCGGCACCGAACTGGAGCGCCGCGCCGCCTGGGACCAGGCCCTCGCCGCCGGAAAGGTCACCGCCTACCGCATCGGCGCCAAGGTCACCGTCAAGGTGCCCGCCGGCCTCACCGCGCCCATCACCGCCCCCGAGGGCACCCGCAAGCAACTCCTCCTCGGCAGTACGGCCTTCGGCGCGCCGTACGCGGGCACCCGCTCGGCCTGGACCACACCCGAACTGCTCCAGACCAGCGTCACACTCATGCTCCCGACCGCCTGACCAGCACGTTCTGGGGGGAACGCACATGCCGAGCAGTGGCCGTCACGTCACCATGCTCACCGAAGGCACCTATCCGCATGTCCACGGCGGCGTCAGCACCTGGTGCGACCAGCTCGTCCGAGGCATGCCCGAGGTCCGCTTCGAGATCCTCGCCCTCACCGGCAGCGGCCGCGAACCCGTCACCTGGGAGCTGCCGCCCAACGTCACCCGGCACACCGCGTACCCCCTCTGGGGACTCCCGCAGGGTCCGGCCGCGTCCGCTCGCGCGCGCCGGCCCCTGCGGGGGCGCGCCCGCCGCCGCTTCCTCGACGCGTACGAACGCCTCCTGCTCGCCCTCCTCGACCCGGAGGCGGGCTGCGACTTCGGCACCGGCCTGTACGAACTGGCCGAACTCGCCCGGCAGGGACGGCTGACCGGCGCCCTGCGCTCCGAGGCGGCCCTGCGCTCCCTGATGTGGATCTGGACCATGCCGCACCTGCCGACGCTCGCGGCCCGGCCCACCGTCCACGACGCGCTCACCGCCACCGACCTGCTCGAACACGCCCTGCGCCCGCTCGCCGCGCGGATATCCACCGACGGCGTCGCCCACGCCGTCTCCAGCGGCCTCGCCACGCTGCCGGCGCTCGCCGCACAGCACTTCGAAGGAGTGCCCTTCCTGCTCACCGAACACGGCATCTACCTCCGCGAGCGCTACCTCGGCTACCGCACCGAGGCGCAACGCTGGCCCGTCAAGGCCCTCATGCTCGGCTTCTACCGCGAGCTCAACACCCTCGGCTACCGCAAGGCCGACCTCATCACCCCCTGCAACCAGTACAACCGGCGCTGGGAGGAGCGCGGCGGCGCCCCCGCCGACCGCATCCGGACCGTCTACAACGGCGTCGACCCGGCCGCCTTCCCCGAGGCCGGCCCCGAACCCGAGACGCCCACCCTCAGCTGGTGCGGACGCGTCGACCCCATCAAAGACCTCGAAACCCTGATCCGGGCGTACGCCATCTGCCGCGCCGAACTCCCCGCGCTGCGGCTGCGGCTCTTCGGCCCCGTCCCCGCGGGGAACGAGGACTACCTGACCCGCCTGGAGAAGCTCGCCGCCGAACTCGGCGTCACCGACGGCCTCACCTTCGAGGGCCGGGTCTCGGAGGTGCCGCGCGCCTACGCGGCCGGCAGCGTGGTCATGCTCTCCTCCATCAGCGAGGGCTTCCCCTTCTCCCTCATCGAGGCCATGTCCTGCGGGCGCGCCACCGTCTCCACCGACGTCGGCGGGGTACGGGAGGCCGTCGGCGACACCGGGATCGTCGTCCCGCCCCGCGAACCGGCCGTCATGGCCGCCGCCGTCAGCGAACTCCTCCGCGACGGGGCCAGGCGCGCCGAACTCGGGCGACGCGCCCGGCAGCGGGTGATCGACCGGTTCACCCTGCACCGCTCGGTCGACGGCTTCCGGCAGATCTACCGCGAACTGGCGGGGGCCCGGCCTCCGCGGCCGGCCCCGGCCGTCACCTTCGCGCCCCTGCGCCTGCGCGTCCCCACTCCGCGCCGCACCCCCGCGGCCCTCGTCACAGGAGGCACCCCGGCGTGAGCGGCTCGCTCTGGCTGAAACCCCCGGCGACCGGCACCCCGCTCCCCGCGATCCCGCGCCCCCGCCGCTCCTCCGACGGCCCGTCCACGCCCTCCGACGGCCCGTCCACGCCCTCCGACGGGTCTCCCGCGCCCCCCGGCGCGTACCCGACCGCCCCCGGCGCCCCGCCTCCCGCCGGGGACGGCCTCGCGGCCGATCCGCTCGACGAACTCGTCGCGCGGATCGGAGGGCTGGCCGCGGTCGCCGTCCACCCGGACGAGATCGCCGCCCTCCTCGAATCCGACGGCATGACGGACGACCACATCCGGCTCACCTACGGCCGCGCCGACTCCTTCGCCCTCGGGGAGGACCTCTACGCGCGCGTGGAGCGGCGCCACCCCGCACCGGCGCCACCGCCCGGCGGCGCCTGGCACAGCGGGCTCGCCGGCTGTCTCCTGCGCGGGCTCGTCTTCGCGCTGCCCGGCCTCGCGTACGTCCTGGCCGCGCCGCTCCTCGCCGGGGAGCCGGGCCGCTTCGGGCTCCCCGGCGGAACGGTTCCGCTCCTCGCGGGGGCCGTCACCGGCTGGGTGTGGAACCAGGCCCTGTCCCACCGTGCGTACACCTGGCTCGGTCTCGGCGACCGGGCCGCCGCCGCCCGCGCCCTGCTCACCGGCGCGCCCGCGGGCGCCCTCGCCGGTACGGCCGTCGCCTTCGCGGCCGCCGCGCCCGGCGAGACCCCGGCGGCCCTCTTCGCCGCCGGGCAGTCGCTCTACCTCGCCGCCGCGACCGTGCTCCTGGTCCTCGGCCGCGAACGGGCCCTGCTCTGCGCCCTGCTGCCGCTCGCGGGGGCCCTCCCCGCCTTCCGCTGGGACCTGCCGGGCCCGCTGCGCGCCGCGCTCCTGCTCGCCGCGCTCACCGCCGGCGTCGTCCTCGCCGCGCTCGTCCTGCGGCCGGGCGCGCGTCGCGGCGCGGCCGGACGCGGCGGCCCCCCGCGCGCCGCGTCCCTCCCGTACGGCCTCTTCGGCCTCGGCAGCGGGCTGTTCGTCCTCCAGGCAGGCATCGGCGACACCCTGGTGAGCGGCGCGGGCGCCGTCATCGCGCTCACCCTCTCCATGGGCCCCGCGGAATGGCTGCTGCACCGCTTCCGGGGCGAGAGCCTGACCCGGCTGCGGACCCTGACCACCGCCCGGGAGTTCCGCCGGGCCGTCACCGGCACCCTCGTGCTCTGCCTCGGCGGCTACCTCACCGCCCTCGCCGCCCTCACCCTCGCCGCGACCCTGGTCTGGCCCGGGGCTCCCTGGCCGACGCCGCCACGGCTCGTCACCCTGCTCCTGATCGGGACGGTGCTCTGGCTGGGGCTGCTGCTCCAGGCCTTCGGAGCGGTGCTCAGCGCGGCCGTCGTCTGTCTGCTCGCGGCCACCGCGCAGTCCCTGACACCCGGAGCGGACCCGGTGGCGGCCGGGGGAGCGGCGGCGGTGCTCGCCGTCCTCACCTGTGCTCTGCTGGTACGACCGACCGCCCACCGCGTCTAGGGGATCCGGACCGTGAATCGTCTCCTCCTGGTGCCGTTCTACGAGCACCCGGCCGACCGCCCCGAGGCCTGGTCGGCGCTCGTCGACGCGGCGCCGTCCCTGTACGGCGTCGTCGTCAACCCGGCGAGCGGCGCGGGCGAGGCCGCCGACCCGGCGTTCGCGGAGGCCGCCGGACGGCTGAAGGCGGCCGGGGTACGGCTCCTCGGGTACGTGGACACCGACTACGGGCGCCGCCCGCACGCCGAGGTCGTCACCGACCTCCTCCGCCACCGCGACTGGTACGGCACCGACGGGGCCTTCCTCGACCAGGTGGCGACCGCGCCCGGCGCCCTCGCCCACTACCGGCGGGTCGCGGTCGCGGCCCGGTCCGCCGGAGCCGCGACCCTGGTGCTCAACCACGGGGCGCACCCGGACCCCGGTTACGAGGAGTTCGCCGACCTCCTCGTCACCTTCGAGGGCCCCTGGGACACGTACCGGACGCTCGACCTGCCGGCCGCCGCCCACTACTGCCACCTCGTCTACGCGGCCCCGCCCGGCGTCCGCCCGGTCACCCCGGTGCACTGCGCGGTCCCCGGCACGGGCGCGCACCCCTGGGGCACCCTTCCGCACCTCCTGGAGCCCGCCCGATGAGACGACTGCTGCCCCTGCTCGCGGGCCTGCTCCTCCTCGCCACCGCGTGCACGACGGGCCCCGACCCCGACCCCAAGCCCCGGGCGGAGCGGTGGCGGCCGCAGCCGGGCCTCGCCTGGCAGTGGCAGCTCAGCGGACGCCTGGACCCCACGGTCGACGTCCCCGTCTACGACATCGACGGCTTCGACCACCCGGCGTCCACGGTCGCGGACCTCCACCGCCGCGGCCGCAAGGTCATCTGCTATCTCTCCACCGGCGCCTGGGAGGACTTCCGGCCGGACGCCGACCGCTTCCCGAAGTCCGTCCTCGGCGAGGGCAACGGCTGGGAGGGCGAACGCTGGCTCGACATCCGCCGCACCGACGTCCTCGAACCCCTCATGGCGCAGCGCCTCGACATGTGCCGCACCAAGGGCTTCGACGCCGTCGAACCCGACAACATGGACGGCTACCGCAACCGCACCGGCTTTCCCCTCACCGCCGCCGACCAGCTCCGCTACAACCGCCTCATCGCCCGCCTGGCCCACGACCGCGGCCTCGCGGTGGGCCTCAAGAACGACCTGGACCAGATCCCGCAGCTGCTCCCCGACTTCGACTTCGCGGTCAACGAACAGTGCGCTGAGTACGACGAGTGCGACCTCCTCGCCCCGTTCGTCGCGGCGGACAAGGCGGTCTTCCACGTCGAGTACGAGCTCAAGACGTCCGAGTTCTGCCCCCAGGCCCGGAAGCTGGGCCTCAGCTCCATGCAGAAGCGGTACGAGCTGGGGGTGTGGCGCCGGCCGTGCTGACGATGTAGCAGGTGGCCCGGCCCCCGCCCCGCGCCGTCCAGGCGCCCTGGGACGACCAGGTGTACCAGTGGCTCCCGGAGCGGGGGCGGTACGTCCCGTCCGCGCAGGCCCGCCCGGCCCGTTCCCTGGCCTCTCCGACCCCGGGATAGGCCCCGGCGAGTGCGGCGGCGGTACGGGTGAGGGGTCTGATCACGCCTGCATGACCGGGCGGCGGCCCCGATGGTTGCCCGGCGGCCGGTCACGGATGGGTCACCCCAGGGCCAGCGTCACCAGCGCCGCCGTCGCCGCCGTCTCCTCCACCGCCCCGAAGACGTCCCCGGTCACCCCGCCGAACCGCCGTACGCACCGGCGGAGGATCAGTGCCGCCGCGGCCAGGGCCGCGCCCGCCGCCAGGACGTCGTGGACGGCGTCGTACGGGGAGAAGAGGAGGCCCGTCGCCGCGCACGCGCTCAGGACGAGCGCCGTCGTGAGGGTGGCGGCGCGGACCGGGACCGTGGCGGCGACGATCGCGCCGAGGCCCTCCGGGCGGGCCGCCGGGACGCCGTGGCGGGAGGCGTGGGTGAGGGCCAGGCGGGCGACGGTGGCGGCGAGTACGGCGCCGGCCGCGCCGTGCGCCCAGCTCTCCCCGTACAGCTCGAAGAGCGCGGCGACCTGGGCGAGCAGGACGAGGAGCAGTGCGATGACGCCGAACGGGCCGACGTCCGACTGCTTCATGATGCGCAGCGCGTCCCCCGCGGGTTTGGCGCTGCCGAGGCCGTCGGCGGTGTCAGCTAGGCCGTCGAGGTGGAGGCCCCGGGTGAGGACGGCGGGGACGGCGGTGGTGACGACGGCGGCGAGCAGCGGGCCGGAGCCGAGCAGCAGGAACGTCCCGCCGAGTGCGCCGGCGCAGAGGCCGACGGCCAGTCCGGCCACCGGGGCGCACAGCATGCCGGCGCGCGCCGCGTCCCGGTCCCAGCGGGTGATGCGGGCGGGGAACACGGTGAGGGTGCCGAAGGCGAAACGCAGGCCGTCCATCCGGGCAGGGTAATCGCCGACTCGGGACGGTAGATTGCCCATACGCCGCATACCGCGCATCTCGGAACGGGGTGGCATGGGTCACTGGTTCTCCCGCAACATCCTCGAGCCGGGGAAGCTCCCGATGCTGCTCGCGCTGACCTCGTTCGTCGTGACGTTCCTGGTCACACGGTCCGTCACCCGGCTCATCCGGGCGGGCCGGGGACCCTTCGGGAACGTCTCCTCCGGTGGGCTCCATATCCATCACGTCGTGCCGGGAGTCGTCCTCACCGTCATCGGCGGGTTCGGCGCGGTGGGCAGCGACCGGCACGGCGTCGGCGGGGCCGTCTTCGCCGTGGTCTTCGGGATCGGCGCGGGGCTGGTCCTCGACGAGTTCGCGCTCATCCTCCATCTCGACGACGTGTACTGGACGGAGGAGGGCCGCAAGAGCGTCGAGGTGGTCGTCCTCACCGCGGCCCTGGCCGGCCTCGCCCTGAGCGGCTTCTCCCCGCTCGGCGTCGACGACATGACGGCCGACGAGCGCCAGGACCGGGTCACCTTCCTGCTCACCCTGGCGCTGAACTTCCTGCTCATCCTGATCACCCTGGTGAAGGGCAAGTTCCGGATGGCCGTCCTCGGGGTCTTCGTCCCGTTCGTGGCGATCGTCGGGGCCGCCCGCCTCGCCCGCCCCGGCTCGTGGTGGTCCCGGCGGTTCTACGGGCGCCGCCACCGCGCACGGGCCCGCTCCCGGCTCCGTACGTACCGTCACGACAGGCGGTGGACCAAGGTCCGGCGCCGTGCTCAGGACTTGATCGGCGGCTTCCAGGAGCGGGCCCCGGGCCGGGGCTCCACTCCCTCCTGACCGCGCTCCCGCCACGCCTGCACCCCGATCAGGACGAGGATGCCGGCGATGGCCGCCAGATGCTCCTTGCCCGCCAGGTTCGGCTTGACGATCACCTCCACGACCATCGCCACGACCACTGCCCCGCCGGTCCACACGGCCCCGTACCGCCAGCAGACGTAGACGGCGAGACCGACCACGGCCGCCGACGGCCCGGTGTCGACGACCCGCGCGTCGGACGCGGGCAGCCCGAGCGGGCCTTCCGGGCCGAGCGCGATGCCCACGCGCGCGTACAGCGTCCCCGCGAGGGTCGCCAGATAGGCGATGCCGAGCGTCCGCCACCGCCCGAGACAGATCTCGGCGATCCCGAACACCAGCAGGACCTGCGCGAGCGCCCCCCACACGGGCAGGTCGAGCGCTGGTACGAAGAGCGAGAGCGGTGTCCTGAGCAGCGCGAGCCACAGCGGGTCCTCGGCCCGCACCGACCCGATGTCCTGCACCGGTTGGTAGCCCCAGTCCTGGTTCTGGACCAGCTGGAAGAGGGCGGTGAGGCAGACGGCGGCCAGCGTCATCGGGACCGCCCTCCACCGCCGGGCGGTCAGCGCCGTACGTACGGTGGTGAACAGCGGGCCCCACTCCCGGCGGGCGAAGGCACCCCGGGTCCCGCTCAACGCCCGCTCTCCAGATGTCTGCGGTGCAGCCACTTCGGCAGCCCCGGCGCCTCCAGGAAGCCTTCGGCCCGCCCGGCGGCCAGGCCGATGCGCAGCAGGTCGGCACTCTTCTCGAAGAGCATGAATCGGGGCTCCCAGATCGGTCGGTACTTGGCGTTGGCGCGGTACAGCGACTCGATCTGCCACCAGCGGGAGAAGAAGCTGAGCAGCGAACGCCACATGCGCAGCACGGGCCCCGCCCCGAGCTTCGAGCCACGTTCGAAGACGGAGCGGAACATCGCGAAGTTCAGCGACACCTGAGTGATCCCGATCTCTTCTGCCCGCTGGAGGAGTTCGATGACCATGAACTCCATCAGCCCGTTCTCGGCGTCCCGGTCACGACGCATCAGGTCCAGCGAGAGCCCCTTCGGACCCCAGGGGACGAAGGACAGCACCGCCCGGAGCTCGCCCTGTCCGTCGGTGCACTCCAGCATCACGCAGCGCCCGTCCCGGGGGTCGCCGAGCCGGCCGAGCGCCATCGAGAAGCCGCGCTCGGTCGCCCCGTCCCGCCAGTCGTCGGCCTTGCGGAGCAGCGCGGCCATCTCCTCGGCCGGGATGTCCTCGTGGCGCCGGATGCGCACCTCGTACCCGGCCCGCTTGACCCGGTTGAACGCCTGCCGGACCGTCCGCATGGCCCGCCCGTCCAACGTGAACTCGCCTGTCTCCACGATCGCCTCGTCGCCCAGCTCCAGGGCGTCGAGCCCGTGCCGGGCGTAGATGGTGCCGGCCTCCTCGCTCGCGCCCATCACCGCCGGGATCCAGCCGTGCTCGCGCGCCTCGGCCAGCCACGGTTCGATGGCGCCCGGCCAGGCCTCCGGGTCGCCGATCGGGTCGCCCGAGGCGAGCGACACCCCGCCGACCACCCGGTAGGCGATGGCGGCCTTCTCGCTCGGCGACCACACGACGCTCTTCTCGCGGCGTAGCGCGAAGTAGCCGAGCGAGTCGCGGTCCCCGTGCTTGTCGAGCAGGGCCCGCAGCCGCTCCTCGTCCCCCTCGGTCAGCGGATCGACGGCCCGCCGCGAGCGGAAGGCGGCGAACAGCACCGCGAACAGCAGCAGGGTGGACAGGACGTTGATGGTGACGTCGACCCAGCCGGGGGTGGAGATCCCGGGGATCCGCGAGTCGTCGGCGGCCAGGGTGACGAGCCGCATCACGCCGTACCGCCAGCGCTCCAGGAAGGTGGAGGGGGCGGTGGAGGTGTTGGTGGCGGTCACCAGGACGGCGGCGAGCAGCGAGGTGACGAGCAGCCCGCCGACGGCCACGGCCGCCGCGAGCGGCGGGTTGGAGCGGTCGCCCTTCGCGTAGAACTCCTTGCGGCCCAGCAGCAGCGCCAGGACGAAGGCGGCGGTCAGGACCAGCGAGATCCAGTTCTGGGCGTGCCGGCGGATCTCCGGGAAGAGCATCACCAGCGCGAACAGCAGCAGGAACAGGCCGCCGAGCACCATGTTGAGGATCCACGCGGCCCGCTTGCGGCGCCGCATGGTGATCGCCAGGAAGAGGGTGAAGACCCCCGAGGCGAAACCGGCCGTGAGCATGTACGGGGTGAAGTAGTTGTCCTCGTTGTGGCGGCGCAGGTCCTGTCCGAGCGAGACCCAGACGGCACTCAGGAGATTGATGAACGTGACGACGCGCAGGTACCAGACAGCGAACGCGGCGCTGCGGCGCGAACGGGCGCTGGTGCCGCGGGGTGTTGCTTCGGCAGACAAGCGGACTTCTCCCATGAAAAGCGATCATATGGGGCATCGCTTGTCGTGCGGAGACGCCGGAGGCGGCCACGCGCACGTGGCGCGTGGCCGCCCCGGAGTCGACGTGCCCGTCCCGCTTCCCCTCAGACCGCCGCAGCGCCCTCGTCGTCCGGAGTGGTCGGATCCGGACGCTCGGGCAGCTCCGCCGCGAACGCGGCGGCGGCCCTGACGAGGGGAAGTGCGAGCAATGCCCCGGTTCCCTCACCCACATGGACGCCGTGATCGAGGAGAGGGTTGAGCGCCATCCGGTCCAGAGCCTTCGCCTGCGCCGGCTCCCCGCTCACCTGCCCCGCCAGCCACCAGTCCGGCGCCCGGAACGCCGCCCGCTGCGCCACCAGCGCGCAGGCCGCCCCCACCACGCCGTCAAGGACCACCGGCATCCGCCGCACCGAGGCCTGGAGCAGGAAACCGGTCATCGCCGCCAGATCCGCCCCGCCGACCGCCGCCAGCAGCTCCAGCTGGTCACCCAGGACCGGCCGGGCCCGCCGCAGCGCGTCCCGGATCGCCGCACACTTCCGCATCCACGCCAGATCGTCGATCCCGGCGCCGCCCCGGCCCGTCACCACGGACGCGTCCGTCCCGCAGAGCGCCGCGATCAGCGTCGCCGCCGACGTCGTCCCGCCGACGCTCAGATCGCCGAGCACCACCAGATCGGTGCCCGAGTCGGCCTCCTCGTCGGCGATCGCGATACCGAGGCGGACCGCCGCCTCCGTCTCCTCGACCGTCAGCGCGTTCTCCACGTCGATCCGGCCGCTGCCGCGCCGCACCCGATGGCGCACCACCTCGGCCGGCAGCAACTCCGGATCGCAGTCGACACCGGCGTCCACGACCCGTACCGGCACGTCCGTCGACCGGGCGAGCACGGCGATCGGGCTCAGCCCGTCCAGGACGGCCCGCACCAGCTCGTGCGCGGTGCCCGCCGGGCGGCCCGACACACCGAGCGAGGCGACCCCGTGGTCGCCCGCGAACAGCACCACCCTCGGCTGCTCGATCGCCCGCACCTTGACCGAGGCCTGGGCGGCCGACAGCCACTCACCGAGCTCGTCGAGCCGGCCGAGCGCCCCCGGCGGCACGGTCAGCCGTTCACGGCGCTCCTCGGCGTCACGCCGGATCCCGCCGTCGGGGCGCTCGATCAGATCGGAGAAGTCGTCCAGATTCACGGGTACCGCCTTGAGACACATCAGCGAGGGCCATCGGTGCTCGCACCCTACCCGCGCAGCACCAGGGCCTGACCGGCGACCACGAGGACGACCTCCTCGCACTCGTCGGCGAACGCCGCGTTCAGCCGACCGAGCTCGTCCCGGAAGCGGCGCCCCGCCGCCGTGCCCGGCACCACTCCGGAACCGACCTCGTTCGTCACCGCGACGACCGTACGGCGGGTGGCCCGCACCGCCGCCACCAGCTCCGCCGTCCGCTTCCGCAGCGCCCTCTGCCCACCGGCCGCCCACCGCCCGTCGTCCCAGGCGCCCACCCGGTCCATGGCGTCGGTCAGCCACAGCGACAGACAGTCGACCAGCAGCGCGGGCCCGTCCTCCGCCAGGAGCGGTACGAGGTCACAGGTCTCGGCGGTACGCCAGGAACCCGGCCGCCGCTCCCGGTGCAGGCCCACCCGCTCCGCCCACTCCGGGTCGCCCTCGCGGCCGCCGCCCGTCGCCACGTACAGCACCTCGGGGAAGGCCTCCAGACGCCGCTCGGCCTCCACGGACTTCCCCGACCTGGCCCCGCCCGTCACCAGGGTCCGCCGGGGCACGTCCGGCACCTCGTGGTACTCGCCCACGTACAGCGTCGTCCCGTCCGGCACCGCCCGCGCGCCCGCCGCCGCGAGCCGCCGGTCCAGCTCGGCCCCCGTCGGCACGTCATGGTCCAGATGCGCCGCGATCACCTCGGTCACAGGACCGACCGCCCCGGTCGCCCGCAGCCGGGCCAGCCCGTCCGGGCGGCCCGTCACATCGGCGACCACCATGTCGTACGGCACCCGGTGGTTCTCCGGGAGCCCGGCGACGGACCCGCCGGGCGGCAGATAGAGCAGCCGCTCGCCGTCCGCCGACGTCACCTCGTAGCCGGTACCGGGGGAGTCCATCGGGACGGCCCGCACCCGGTGCCCGCTGATCAGCGTCAACTCCCGCCCGTCCGGCACCCTCCCGGCGGTGGGGAGCGCGGCGGGCACCTCGACGGCCGGCCCGTCGTGCGGATGCGTCAGCAGGACCTGCCGTACGCCCACGAGCGAATGTCCCGACCGGGCGGCCGCGAGCGCGGCCCCCGGGGTCAGGTCGAGCAGCAGGGCCCCGTCCACGAGCAGCGACGTCGCCGCGCGGACCCGGGGCCCACGGGAGAGCGCGCACACGGCGCAGGGGCAGTCGGGGCGGGGCAGCCCGAGGGGGGCGCCGGTGCCGAGCAGAGTCAGTTCCACCCTCAGATCCTCCCGCGCCACCGCGAGCCGTGCGCGCCCGGCTACTCTGCGGGCAGGAAACCGATCATCCGGTGAGCGCCAGGAGGCGGACATGGCATGGACGTGGCGGTTCGAGAAGTCCGACGGCACGCAGGTCGAGCCGGTGGTGACTCCGGAGGAGTTCACCACCCAGGGCGACGCGGAGAGCTGGATCGGCGAACACTGGCGTGACCTCCTCGGCGGCGGCGCGGACCAGGTGACCCTCTCTGAGGACGGGACGAAGATCTACGGCCCGATGCCCCTCGACGCGGAAAGCTAGGGCGCCCGGCGACCAGGGGGGTGCGGGGGCAGACGCCCCCGCATCCGGAGGCGCGCCCGCACCTGGAGGTCGCGCGCCCGGGTGCGGAGCTCGCGCGCCCGCACCCGGAGGTCGCACCCCCGCACCACCCGGAGGCGCGCCCGCACCCGCCGACGGTGCCGAGGTGCCCGTAGGGAGGGCGCACCTGCGGGGGCCACCGCCCGCCGCAGGCCCCGTCACATCTCGCCCAGCGTGACCTCCGCCTTCCGCGTCGCCGTCCCCCGGACGTACGTCGTCGTCACCTTGTCGCCCGGCCGGAGCGAGGCCAACGCCTCCGACAGGGACGTGATCGTCGTGATGTCGGTGTCACCGAGCCGGATGATCACGTCCCCGGGCCTCAGGCCCGCCCGCCCCGCCGCCCCGTTCGCCGGCGCTTCGACCACGGCCACGCCCGCCGGCTCGTAGTCGTCGTCGAGCACCGTACGGCCGGTGATGTTCAGGGCCGCCCGCCCCGAGTCCGTCACCTTGCCGTCCTTGACGATCTGGTCCGCGACGGTCCGCACCATCGACGCGGGGATCGCGAACCCGATCCCGGCCGCCGAGCCGCCGCCCATCTCCGGATCGGTCGCCGCGAGCGTCGGGATGCCGATGACCTCGCTGTTCAGGTTCACCAGCGCGCCCCCGCTGTTGCCGGGGTTGATCGCGGCCGACGTCTGGATCATGTTCCCGATGGTCGCTCCCGTGCCCCCGCCCGTCCGCCCCTCGCTGACGGTGCGGCCGGTCGCCGAGACGATGCCCTGCGTCACGCTGCCGGACAGGCCGAGCGGGGAACCCATCGCCAGCACGATCTGCCCCATGTCGACGGCGGCCGAGTCGCCGAACTTCGCCGGCTTGAGGCCCTGCGGCACGGACGTCAGTCTGATCACCGCGAGATCCTGCTCGGGGTACGAGAAGACGAGGCGGGCGGTCACCGGCTGCCCGCCGGTGGCGGCGGTGACCTCGAAGTTCTTCTCCTGGCCGACCACGTGCGCGTTGGTGACGATGTGCCCCGCGGCGTCGTACACGACCCCGGAGCCCAGGCTGTTCGCCGCGTCGATCTGGACGACCGACGGCAGTACGTTCTTGATGACGGCCCGGTAGTCGTCCTGGAGGTCGTTGGCGGCGAGCGGCGCGGCAGCCTGGGTGGAGCGCTCACGCACGGGCGCGTCCCCGTCGGCGGAGCAGCCCCCGACGAGCGCGGCGGCACAGGCCGCGGCGGTCAGGGGGAGGAGGCGGCGGGGGGTACGGGCGTGGCCACGGGATACGTCCATGTCCGGAGTATCCGGTTCACGCCCAGGCGGGGCCCGACGACCGCACCCGATCAGGGGTGCCGGCCCCTCCCGGGCACCGGCCCCGCCCGTCTCAGCCCCGTACCCCGCACAGGTGCAGCAGCGCCGCGATCCCTCGGTAGGGTTCCGTGCGGCCCGCCCGGTCCTCGGCGGCGAGGAGCCGGTCCAGCTCGTCGGCGGCCGGCAGGCCCGCCTCGGCCGGGACGCCGTCCGTGAAGACCCGTACCCCGTACCAGGCGTGCAGCGGCGCCGCGATCCCCGCGAGCGTCGCCGTCAGCGCGTCGAGACGGTCGGCCCGCACCTTCACGCCGTGGTCGTCCGTGTAGACGTCCGAGTCGAAGCCCGCGAGCGCCCCCGACCAGTCGCCGGCGAGCCCCGGCCGCATGGCCAGGGCGTCGGCGTTGCGCACGACCAGGGAGAGCAGCCCGCCGGGAGCAAGCATCCGGGCCAGGCCGGCCAGCAGCGCGTCCGGCTCGTCCGCGTACATGAGCACGCCGTGGCAGAGGACCACGTCGAAGCTGCCGGGCAGGAAGTGCACCCCGGTCTCGCGGCCGTCGCCCTCGATCAGCCGGACCCGTTCACGGATACCGGCGGGCTCCGTCGCCAGCGACTCACGGGCCGCTTTCAGCAGGTCGGGATCGGCCTCGAGGCCGGTCACCGTGTGGCCGGCGCGCGCGAGACGCAGGGCCTGCGTGCCCTGGCCCATGCCCGCGTCGAGGATCCGCAGCCGCTGCCCCACGGGGTAGCGGCCGGATATCTGCTCGTCGAGCTGACGGGCGACGATCTCCTGGCGGATCGTGTCGCGCAGCCCGCCGGACCCGGCGGGCCAGTGCGCGACGGCGGGCAGCACCGGGCCGCCCGCCTCCGAGGTCGCCGCGCCGAAAGCGCGCCCGACGGGCTCCGAGCTGTCGGCGCTCAGGGCCGCTCTCCGCGCTTGACCTGCGGCTTCGGCAGCCGCAGTCGGCGCATCTGGAGCGTGCGCATCAGGCCGTACGCGACGGCGCCGCGCTTCGGCTCGTTCGGGAAGCGCTCGGCGAGCTGCTTCCGCAGACGGAGCCAGATGCCGACCGAGTCGATGACGATCAGGATGATCACACCGAGCCAGAGCAGCAGGGAGATGTTCTGCAGCGACCGGTTGGCGTTGCCGAACAGTGACAGCACGAGGATCACCACGGCCATCGGCAGGAAGAACTCGGCGATCGCGAACCGCGAGTCGACGAAGTCGCGCACGAAGCGGCGGACCGGACCCTTGTCGCGGGCCGGCAGATAACGCTCGTCGCCACTGGCCAGCGCCTCACGCTGACGTGCCAGGTCGGAGCGGCGTGCCTCGCGCTGGCGCTTGGCGGCCTCCTTGCGGTCGGTCGGCACCGTCACGGCGCGACGGCGCTGGGTCTGCGCCTCGCTCCGCTTCGGGGTCGGGCGGCCCTTGGGGGCCTCGGGGTCGCGGGGCTGCTTGGTGGAGAGGTCCGCCGTCACCTTGTCGGTGGGGGCCTTCTCGTCCTTCGGACGGCTACGGAACACAAAACCCAAGGGTACGGGGTGGTGGGCATGAACCCGATGCCGGCCGGGAACGATCCGCTAACGGAGTGCGTCCACGGCGATGTGCGGGGGAGGGCGGGCGCGGTCTCCCTGAGATCCCTCTACTCCCTGCGCGGGAGGGAGAGCCGCCCGTAGTCGTCCTTGGGGAGGAGCGCATCCCGCTCCGAACAGTGCGGTAATGGAGACAGGGCCCGTACTGTGGATCCTGTCGAAGAGTTGGATTCGAAGTCCGTCAGAAGGGGGCGCGCGAAGCCCATGAGCGGTGTCATGAAGCGTATGGGGATGATCTTCCGCGCGAAGGCGAACAAGGCCCTTGACCGGGCCGAGGATCCGCGCGAGACGCTCGATTACTCCTATCAGAAGCAGCTGGAGCTGTTGCAGAAGGTACGGCGGGGCGTCGCCGACGTCGCCACCTCCCGCAAGCGGCTCGAACTCCAGCTGAACCAGCTGCAGGGCCAGTCCGCCAAGCTGGAGGACCAGGGCCGCAAGGCGCTCGCGCTCGGTCGCGAAGACCTGGCGCGTGAGGCGCTGTCCCGCCGCGCCGCGCTCCAGCAGCAGGTCAGCGATCTGGAGGTGCAGCACCAGACGCTGCAGGGCGAGGAGGAGAAGCTCACCCTCGCCGCCCAGCGTCTCCAGGCCAAGGTCGACGCCTTCCGTACCAAGAAGGAGACGATCAAGGCGACCTACACGGCGGCGCAGGCCCAGACCAGGATCGCCGAGTCCTTCTCCGGCATCTCGGAGGAGATGAGCGACGTCGGCGTCGCGATCCAGCGGGCCGAGGACAAGACCGCCCAGCTCCAGGCGCGCGCGGGCGCGATCGACGAGCTGCTCGCCTCGGGAGCCCTGGACGACCAGTCCGGTCTCGCGAAGGACGACATCCAGGCGGAGCTGGACCGGCTCTCCGGCGGTACGGACGTCGAGCTGGAGCTCCAGCGGATGAAGGCGGAGCTGGCCGGCGGCCCATCGGCGCAGCAGCAGGCCCTCGAGGGCGGTGGCGCGGCGGCGCCGCAGGACCAGAACCAGCAGCAGTCCCACCCACGCTTCGAGAAGTAGGCGACAGACAGGACGCGACATGATCGTACGGATCATGGGGGAGGGCCAGTGGAAGCTGGCCGACAGCCACTTCGTCGAGCTGAACGAGCTCGACGACGAGCTGCTCGCAGAGATGGAATCGGGGGACGGGGAAGGGTTCCGGCACACGCTGGGCGCCCTCCTGGACGCGGTCCGGCGGCTCGGTGAGCCACTCCCGGACGACGCTCTCGAACCCTCGGAGCTCATCCTCCCCGCCCCGGACGCGAGCCTCGACGAGGTCAGGGCGATGCTCTCCGACGACGGCCTGATCCCGGGCTGACGCACGACCGTCGCTGTCCCGCCACACCGACAGCGGCTGTCCCGCTACCCCGACCGTCGCTGCCCCGCCACCCCGACTGTCGCTGTCCCGTCACCCCGACCGGGGAGGCGGGACAGCGTGCTTTCCCCCTACGGGTGCCCTACCGCCGCCTCCCCCCGGGGTGTCCTCCCGATCAGGCCGGGCACCCCCCGGGCTTCCCCTCCCCGTACCGTTGTCCCCCGTGACCCCCACCGGCCCCGCCACCGGCACGCTCTACCTCCGTCTCCGCGACTGGTTCCGCGCCCACCCCCTCGCCTTCGACGCGACGGTCGCGGCCGGCGCGCTCGTCTGCATGGTCGCCGGGTCCTTCACCGACCCCCACGGCAGCCCGGACGGGCCGACCTTCGGTGATCACACGCCCGACGCCTGGAGCGTGTTGATCATGGTCGCCGGGGCCGCCGCGCTCGTGCTGCGACGCCGCCACCCGTTCCGGGTGCTCTGCTTCACCGTGACGATCAGCCTCGTCGAACTGATCAGCGACACCCGGCCCGCCCCCATCGCCATGAGCGCCGTCGTCGCGCTCTACACGGTCGCCTCCCGCACCGACCGCCCCACCACCTGGCGCGTGGGCCTCGCCACGATGGCGGTGCTCACCGCCGCCGCCATGACCTTCGGCCCGACCAACTGGTACGCGCAGGAGAACCTCGGCGTCTTCGCCTGGACCGGCATGGCCGCCGCCGCGGGGGACGCCGTCCGCAGCCGCCGGGCCTTCGTCGACGCGATACGGGAGCGGGCCGAGCGGGCCGAACGGACCCGCGAGGAGGAGGCCGGACGCCGGGTCGCCGAGGAACGGCTGCGGATCGCCCGCGACCTCCACGACGTCGTCGCCCACCACATCGCCCTGGTGAACGTCCAGGCCGGCGTCGCGGCCCACGTCATGGACAAGCGCCCGGACCAGGCCAAGGAGGCCCTCGCACACGTACGGGAGGCCAGCCGTTCCGCGCTCGACGAGCTGCGCGCCACCGTCGGCCTGCTGCGCCAGTCCGGCGACCCCGAGGCGCCCACCGAACCGGCCCCCGGCCTCGCCGTCCTCGACGGGCTGCTCGACAGCTTCCGCAAGGCCGGGCTCCCGGTCGCCCTGGCCCGTACCGACGGGGAGAAGCCGCTGCCCGCGACCGTCGACCTGGCCGCGTACAGGATCGTGCAGGAAGCCCTGACGAACGTCCGCAAGCACGCGGGACCGGACGCCGAGGCGGAGGTGAGCGTCGTCCGGGTGGGCCGCACGGTCGAGATCACCGTCCTCGACAACGGCGGGCCCGCCTCCGCCCGGAGCGCCGCCCCCACCGGCGGCCACGGGCTGCTCGGCATGCGGGAACGGGTCGGCGCCCTCGGCGGCACCCTGACCGCCGCCCCCCGCTACGGCGGCGGTTTCCGGGTCCAGGCGATACTGCCGGTGACGTCCCGTTCGGGGGAGGACACATGACCATCCGGGTGCTGCTCGCCGACGACCAGGCCCTGCTCCGCAGCGCCTTCAAGGTCCTGGTGGACTCCGAACCGGACATGGAGGTCGTCGGCGAGGCCGCCGACGGCGCCCAGGCCGTGGCCCTCGCCCGCTCGGAGCGCCCCGACGTCGTCCTGATGGACATCCGGATGCCGGGCACGGACGGCCTCGCGGCCACCCGCCAGATCACCGCCGACCCCGGACTCTCCGACGTACGGATCGTCATGCTCACCACCTTCGAGGTCGACGAGTACGTCGTGCAGTCGCTGCGCGCCGGGGCCTCCGGCTTCCTCGGCAAGGGCGCCGAACCGGAGGAGCTCCTCGGCGCCATCCGGATCGCCCACGCGGGCGAGGCGCTGCTGTCCCCGGCCGCCACCAAGGGCCTGATCGCCACGTTCCTCGCGCAGGGCGCGGGCGGAAGGGCCGTCCACGGGGACGTCGGGGCGAGGACCGAGCGGCTCACCGCGCTCACCGCCCGGGAGCGGGAGGTCCTGGTGCTGGTGGCGGGCGGCCTGTCCAACGACGAGATCGCCGAGCGCCTCGACGTCAGCCCGCTCACCGTGAAGACCCACGTCAACCGGGCCATGGCCAAACTGGGCGCCCGTGACCGGGCCCAGCTGGTGGTCACGGCGTACGAATCGGGTCTTGTCCGTCCGAGGGTGGAGTGATCCGAGGCCCCGGCGTACTCCAGACGCGGTATGCGCGGGATAAGGATGTGGACCCGGGGGCCGAGGACTTACGGCCGCCGATGGCGGATCGTAGGAAGGGGGGCGTCTCCGGCGGATCCAGCGGGTCCGGGCCGGGGTCCTGGCTGCTCCCGCCTGTCGACGAGTACGCCACAGAAGAGAGACCCCATGTCCTGGCTGTCCAGATTCAGCCTCGCGCAAAGGGCCCTGGTCGGGCTGATGTCCATCGTCGCGATCGTGTTCGGGGCGATCGCGATACCGCAGCTGAAGCAGCAGTTGTTCCCCTCGATCGAGCTGCCGATGGTCTCGGTCCTCGCCCCGTACCAGGGTGCCTCTCCGGATGTGGTCGAGAAGCAGGTCGTCGAACCGCTGGAGAGCAACCTGAAGGCCGTCGACGGCCTCACGTCGGTCACCTCCACCGCTTCCGAGGGCATGGCCGTCGTCATGGCCTCCTTCGACTACGGCGACGAGTCGACGAAGCAGCTCGTCGCCGATGTCCAGCAGGCCGTCAACCGCGCCCGCGCGCAGCTGCCCGACTCCGTCGACCCGCAGGTGATCGCCGGTTCGACGGACGACATGCCGACCGTCGTCCTCGCCGCCGCGTCCGACCAGGACCAGCAGGCCCTCGCGGACCGGCTGGAGCGGACCGTCGTCCCCGCCCTCGAAGGCATCGACGGCGTCGGCCAGGTCTCCGTCTCCGGCGTCCAGGACCTCCAGGTCTCCGTCACCCCGGACGAGCGGCGGCTCGCCGCCGCCGGCCTCACCACCGCCAAGCTCGCCGAGGCCCTCCGCTCGGGCGGCGGCACGATGCCGGCCGGCTCCTTCGCCCAGGACGGCAAGAACCGCACGATCCAGGTCGGGGCCGGTTACACCTCGCTGCGGCAGATCCAGGACCTGCGCATCCCGGCGGCCGTCCCCGGCAAGGGCAAGGCGGTCCGTCTCGGTGACGTGGCCACCGTGCGCCAGGAGGAGTCGCCGCGCGTCTCCCTCACCCGTACCAACGGCAAGCCCAGCCTCGCCGTCATGGCCACCATGGACAAGGACGGCAGCGCCGTCGCCATCTCGGACGCCGTCGAGGAGAAGCTGCCCGAGCTGCGCCGTGACCTCGGCGCGGGCGCCGAGCTGACGGTCGTCTCCGACCAGGGACCGGCCGTCGCCAAGGCCGTCTCCGGGCTCACCACCGAGGGCGCGCTCGGCCTCGTCATGGCCGTCCTGGTGATCCTGGTCTTCCTCGCGTCGATCCGCTCGACCCTGGTGACCGCGGTCTCCATCCCGCTCTCGGTCGTCCTCGCCCTGATCGTGCTGTGGACCCGTGACCTCTCGCTGAACATGCTGACGCTCGGCGCGCTGACCATCGCCATCGGCCGGGTCGTCGACGACTCGATCGTGGTCCTGGAGAACATCAAGCGCCACCTCGGCTACGGCGAGGAGCGCCAGGCCGCGATCCTCACCGCGGTCCGCGAGGTGGCGGGGGCCGTCACCTCCTCCACCCTCACCACCGTCGCCGTCTTCCTGCCGATCGGGCTCACCGGCGGCATGATCGGCGAGCTGTTCGGCTCGTTCTCGCTGACGGTCACCGCGGCCCTGCTCGCCTCGCTGCTCGTCTCCCTGACCGTGGTCCCGGTCCTCTCGTACTGGTTCCTCGGCGCCCCGAAGGGCACATCGGAGGACTTGGCGGAGGCGCGCAGGCTGGCCGAGGAGAAGGAGGAGAAGAGCCGTCTGCAGCGCCTGTACGTGCCGGTCCTGCGGTTCGCGACCCGGCGCAGGCTCGCCAGCCTGGGCATCGCGCTCGCCGTCCTGGTCGTCACCTTCGGCATGGCCCCGCTCCTCAAGACGAACTTCTTCGACCAGGGCGAGCAGGAGGTCCTCAGCATCCAGCAGGAGCTGCCGCCGGGCACCGGTCTGGACGCCTCCGACGAGGCCGCGAAGAAGATCGAGAAGCTCCTCGCGGAGACCGAGGGCGTCAAGGACTACCAGGTCAACGTCGGTTCGTCCGGCTTCATGGCGGCCTTCGGCGGCGGTACCGGCACCAACCAGGCCTCGTACAAGGTCAGCCTCGACGACTCCGACGCGTACGAGAAGACCCGCGCCGCCATCGAGAAGGGCCTCGGCGCCCTCGACGGGATCGGCGACACCACCCTCGCGGCCGGCGACGGCTTCGGCAGCCAGGATCTGAGCGTGGTCGTCAAGGCCGCCGACCCGGAGGTCCTCAAGAAGGCCTCCGAGCAGGTCCGGACGGCGATCGCCGGGCTGAAGAACGTCACCGACGTGCAGAGCGACCTCTCGCAGTCCGTACCGCGCATCTCCGTCACGGCGAAGCCCGCCGCGGCCGACGCGGGCTTCGACTCCGCCTCGCTCGGCATGATCGTCGCCCAGGCCGTCCGGGGCACCCCGGCCGCCAAGGCGATCCTCGACGACAGCGAGCGGGAGGTCCTGATCACCTCGGCGCGGCCCGTCACCACCCTGGACGGGCTCAAGGCCCTGCCCCTCGGCCCGGTGAAGCTGGGCGACATCGCCACCGTCGAGCTGGTCCCCGGTCCGGTCTCCATGACCAGGATCGACGGCGCCCGCGCCGCGACGATCACGGCGAAGCCGGTCGGTGACAACACCGGCGCGGTGAGCAGCACCCTCCAGACGGAGATCGGCGCGCTCGACCTGCCGGAGGGCGCCACCGCCACCATCGGCGGCGTCTCCGAGGACCAGTCCGAGGCCTTCCTCAACCTGTTCCTCGCGATGCTCGCGGCCGTCGCGATCGTCTTCATGCTGCTCGTGGCGACCTTCAGGTCGCTGATCCAGCCGCTGATCCTGCTGGTCTCGATCCCGTTCGCGGCGACCGGCGCGATCGGTCTCCTGGTGGTCACCGACACCGCGATGGGCGTCCCGGCGATGATCGGCATGCTGATGCTCATCGGCATCGTCGTCACCAACGCGATCGTCCTGATCGACCTGATCAACCAGTACCGGGCCCAGGGCCTGGGGGTCGTCGAGGCGGTGGTCGAGGGCGGCCGGCACCGGCTGCGCCCGATCCTGATGACGGCCCTCGCGACGATCTTCGCGCTGCTGCCGATGGCCCTCGGCATCACCGGCGAAGGCGGCTTCATCGCCCAGCCGCTGGCCGTGGTCGTGATCGGCGGTCTGCTCACCTCGACGCTGCTGACCCTGCTCCTCGTCCCGACGCTGTACGCGATGGTGGAGCTCCGCAAGGAGCGCCGCGCGCAGAAGAAGGCGGCGAAGAAGGACGCGAAGCGAACGGCGAAGGAGAAGGGCGACGCGACGGTCAACCCGGATCAGCCGGACGTCTCCCCGCTGGACGCGAGCCTGCTGAACATCCTGGACTGAGCCCCGGACAGCGAAGGGCGCCCCGCGGTCGTGCGGGGCGCCCTTCGGCGTGTACGGGGAGGGAGAACCGTTACGGCAGAGCGAGCATCCGCTCCAGGGCCAGCTTGGCGAAGCTCTCCGTCTCCTTGTCGACCTGGATCTGGTTGACGAGGTTGCCCGCGGCCAGGGACTCCAGGGTCCACACCAGGTGCGGCAGGTCGATCCGGTTCATGGTCGAGCAGAAGCAGACCGTCTTGTCGAGGAAGACGATCTCCTTGCCCTGGTCGGCGAATCGGTTCGCCAGACGCCGGACCAGGTTCAGCTCCGTGCCGATCGCCCACGAGGAACCGGCCGGGGCCGCCTCCAGGGTGTTGATGATGTACTCGGTCGAGCCCACGTAGTCCGCGGCGGCGACGACCTCGTGGCGGCACTCGGGGTGGACGAGCACGTTCACGCCGGGGATGCGCTCGCGCACGTCGTTCACCGAGTCCAGCGAGAAGCGGCCGTGCACCGAGCAGTGACCCCGCCAGAGGATCATCTTGGCGGCGCGCAGCTCCTCGACGGTCAGTCCGCCGTTGGGCTTGTGCGGGTTGTAGAGCACGCAGTCGTCCAGGGACATCCCCATGTCCCGGACGGCGGTGTTGCGGCCGAGGTGCTGGTCGGGCAGGAACAGCACCTTCTCGCCCTGCTCGAAGGCCCAGTTCAAGGCCCGCTCGGCGTTGGACGAGGTGCAGATGGTGCCCCCGTGCTTGCCGGTGAAGGCCTTGATGTCGGCCGAGGAGTTCATGTACGAGACGGGCACGACCTGCTCGGCGATGCCGGCCTCGGTCAGCACGTCCCAGCACTCGGCGACCTGCTCGGCGGTGGCCATGTCGGCCATCGAGCAGCCGGCCGCCAGGTCGGGCAGGACGACCTTCTGCTCGTCGCCGGTGAGGATGTCGGCCGACTCGGCCATGAAGTGGACGCCGCAGAACACGATGTACTCGGCCTCGGGCCTCGCCGCCGCGTCGCGCGCGAGCTTGAACGAGTCACCGGTGACATCGGCGAACTGGATGACCTCGTCACGCTGGTAGTGGTGGCCGAGGACGAAGACCTTGTCCCCGAGCTTCTCCTTGGCCGCGCGGGCGCGCTCCACGAGGTCGGGGTCGGAGGGCGACGGCAGATCGCCGGGGCACTCCACTCCGCGCTCGCTCTTCGGGTCGGCCTCGCGGCCGAGCAGGAGCAGGGCGAGCGGCGTCGGCTGTACGTCGAGATCATGACGGGCTTGGGCCGTGGTCACGTCACGCACCCTTTCTTCGGGGAACCAGCGGGGATGCTTTTCGTCGAAATGACGCTATCTATCATAACCGCTTCACGTCACAATGACGACGGCCATAGTGTCGATGTGACGAATTCGCCGTCCCCATCGCAGGACTTCACCGTCCCCGCGGTGGGACAGGGTGTGCGAGCATGAAAGAGGAAACACCCCACTCGGCCCGGAATGAATCCGGGGCACCGACGGTTGCAACCGTCGGCAAGCAGTCTCCGTACACACCGGGAGAGAAGCAGATGTCCGTATCGGACGAGAAGACCACTGTCAGCGACGGCATCCTCCTGTCCGACGCCGCCGCGGCCAAGGTCAAGGGCCTCCTCGAACAGGAAGGCCGCGAGGACCTGGCCCTGCGCGTCGCCGTTCAGCCCGGCGGCTGCTCCGGCCTGCGTTACCAGCTGTTCTTCGACGAGCGTTCGCTCGACGGCGATGTCGTGAAGGACTTCGACGGCGTCAAGGTCGTCACCGACCGCATGAGCGCCCCGTACCTCGGCGGCGCGTCGATCGACTTCGTCGACACCATCGAGAAGCAGGGCTTCACCATCGACAACCCGAACGCCACGGGCTCCTGCGCCTGCGGCGACTCGTTCAGCTAAGTCGCACGGCGTACGTACGAGGGCGGCGGCCCGGGAGTGATCCCGGGCCGCCGCCCTCATACGTACCACCGGCCTCAGCGGCGCGGCACCGCTTCTCCGCTGGCCGCGTCCACCACGGGCCGGCCGCCCAGCGGGCCCTGCAGCGTCACGGTCCGAACGATCTCCTTGGCGACCATGATGCACATCCGGCCCGGGTCGATCGGCTTCTCCGTGATCCGCACCGACACCCGCTCCGCCGTCTCCTCGGCCGTCACGGTGTACGTGCTGCACACCCCGCCCCAGAAGTCGACCGTCAGCTGCCGTCCCGCCGCGTCCGTACGGAACGACTCGACCCGCCGGGCCGGCGCCGTACCCTCCTCGGACGTCGGCGCGGGCTTCGCCGAGGGCTCCACGTGCTCCGGCGCCACCGCCGTCCGCACCACCGTGTACGGCGCCCCGTCCACCGGGTCCGCGGTGAACAGCCACGACGGCACGAGCATCCGCCCGCCGGCCACGTCCTGCGCGGCCAGACCGAGCACCGCGCCCGTCACCGGCACCTGATCCGGAGCGGCCCTGTCCGCGACCGTCCGACAGGTCGGCTCGGCCCTCCCGGGGGCGGGCGTGCCCGTGTCCTCCCGTCCGACGGGGGGCACCGGTGCCGCGGGCGGTGCCGTGGGGCAGCGGCCGACGCCGATCGGGCCGGAGGCCTTGGAGTCCTCGTTCAGCGCGGCCAGCGCCTTCGCCGCGCCGATCACCGGATACACGGCGCCCTCGACTGGCTCCTTCAGCGTCCCGCTCCCGGCGACCGCACGGCCGTCCCGCGCGATGTGCAGCCCCGTCGACCAGCCGTAGGTCGGCAGCCCGCCCACCACCGGGTCGGCGTTGACCACGCGTACCGAACCGTTCATCACCCCGGTCGCGGTCACCTTCGCGTCGTCCTGCCCGAGCGCCTTCAGGACCGGCGCGGCGGCCGCCTTCGCCGCCGCCTCGCTCAGCGGCGTACCGCCCGGCGAGGGCTTCGTCTCTCCCGGCGGCGGACAGGCCTTGCCCTTGAGGCAGGTGTCACCGGCCGGGCCGCCGTCGTACCAGGAGTACGTCCAGTTCCCCGGAGCCTTGCGCGTCACGTCGAGGCGGGGCCCCGAACCGTCCTTCTCCGGCCGGATCGTCCAGACCTCGCCCACCAGGGCGGGGCTCCCGGAGACGCCGAGCGCTTCGGCCAGCCTGGTCACCTCCGCCGAGGTGACCAGGCCCTCGGGCCGGTGGACCGCGGCCGAGGAGGGCCCTTGGGGGAGTGGGCCCTTGGCTGTGTAGACGGTCCCGTTCGGGCCGCCTCCGGGGTCGGGCTCGCCGGGCGCGATGCCGGGGCCTCCCCGCGTACTGCCGCCGCCGTCGCCCTCCAGGCGCAGCGTCGGGGGCGGCCCGGCCGCCGCGGCGGCCCGGGTGGCCGGACCGTCACCGCCCCCGGACGCCGAGGTGGCGAGGTAGACGCCACCGCCTCCGGCGAGCAGCACACCCGCCGCCACCGAGGTGGCCAGGACGTTCCGTCGCCTCCGTACGTTCTCCGTACCGCTCACCGCAACGCTCCCTCGTCTCGACCGGACGCCGATGGGACGGAGCGGGCGGGCTCGCGGTTCCGTCCGTCAGCCCCCGTATTCCGCGGTGGCGTCGATCAGCCGTGCCGAAGCGGCCGGTACGACGACCCCGTGGATCAGCGCCGGGGAGACCGGGGCGGGGCTGGGGGAGACCGGGGTCACCCAGTGCGGAGCCATGCGGGCGCCGTCACCGCGCAGGTCGGCGAGACTCAACTCCGGCTCGTGGCGCTCACTAGGAGCGGGGTACATGGTCATGGGCGCACCGTATGCACCGCACGCCCCCGGAGAAAAGGCCTACTCTGGGGTAGTTTCCACTGTTCGGCAGCGGAGGCCCCAGCCGGTAGCGTGAACGGTCGACCGTCCGTCGCCCACGACGACCCCTTTAATCGAATCCCGCAGGAGCGCCCCGCCGTGCGTATCGCAGTCACCGGCTCCATCGCCACCGACCACCTCATGACCTTCCCCGGCCGGTTCGCCGACCAGCTCGTGGCCGACCAGCTCCACACGGTGTCCCTCTCCTTCCTCGTCGACAACCTCGACGTCCGACGCGGCGGGGTCGGCCCGAACATCTGCTTCGGCATGGGACAGCTCGGCGGCAGCCCGATCCTCGTGGGCGCGGCCGGCTACGACTTCGACGAGTACCGCGGCTGGCTCGACCGGCACGGCGTCGACACCGGCTCGGTACGCATCTCCGAGGTGCTCCACACCGCGCGCTTCGTCTGCACCACCGACAAGGACCACAACCAGATCGGCTCCTTCTACACGGGCGCGATGAGCGAGGCCCGGCTGATCGAGCTGAAGGCCGTCGCCGACCGGGTGGGCGGACTCGACCTCGTCCTCATCGGCGCCGACGACCCCGAGGCGATGCTCCGCCACACGGAGGAGTGCAAGACGCGGGGGATCCCCTTCGCCGCCGACTTCTCGCAGCAGATCGCCCGTATGGACGGCGACGACATCCGCACTCTGCTCGACGGCGCGACCTACCTCTTCTCCAACGAGTACGAGAAGGGCCTCATCGAGTCCAAGACGGGCTGGACCGACGCCGAGATCCTCTCCCGCGTCGGCCACCGCGTCACCACGCTCGGCTCGCGCGGTGTGCGCATCGAGCGCGTCGGCGAATCCCCGATCGAGGTCGGCTGCCCCGAGGAGACCGCGAAGGTCGACCCGACCGGTGTCGGCGACGCCTTCCGCGCGGGCTTCCTCACCGGGCTCTCCTGGGGCGTGAGCCTGGAGCGGGCGGCGCAGGTCGGCTGCATGCTCGCCACCCTGGTCATCGAGACGCTGGGCACGCAGGAGTACACGCTGCGGCGGGCGCACTTCCTGGAGCGCTTCACCAAGGCGTACGGCGACACCCCGGCGGCCGAGGTCCAGCCCCACCTGCCGTAACGCCCCGCCGACCGCGCCCCGGGACCGACGGGCACCCGGGCGCGGCCGTCACGCCACAGGCGCGCGGCCGGTCACCCCGTACGGCCGCGGGCGATCCGCCACCCCGGCGCCCACCCCGGGCCCGGGGCGGCCCGGTGTCACGACACCCCGCGCCACAGGCACGCACCCCGGGCCCGGCGCGGTCCGGCGTCACGACACCCGACGCACCACGTACGCCCGACCACCCCGGGGCGACGCCTCCTCCCCCACGTACTCCTGTCCCCGCATCCCGCACCACGCCGGGATGTCCAGCCGTGCCGCCTCGTCGTCCGACAGGACCGTCACCGTCGCGCCCACCGGGACCTCCCCGAACACCTTCGCCAGTTCGATCACGGGGATCGGGCACCGCTTGCCCAGGGCGTCCACCACGACCGGGCCGACGGCGGCCGTCGGGGCCGCCGCCGCGACCGGGGCGCCGAGCCGTTCCCGTACCCCCGCGACCAGCCCCGGCAGGACGTCGAGGAAGCGGTCGACGTCGTCCGCCGCGGTGCCGGCCGGCAGGGACACCCGGACGTTCCCCTCGCTCAGCACGCCCATCGCACGCAGCACATGGCTGGGCGTCAGCGTCGAACTCGTACACGACGAACCGGACGAAACGGAGAAACCCTCCCGGTCCAGCTCATGGAGCAGCGTCTCCCCGTCGACGTACAGACAGGAGAAGGTGACCAGATGGGGGAGCCGCCGCACCGGGTCGCCCACCACCTCCACATCCGGCACCAGCTCCGGCACCCGCGCCCGGATCCGGTCCACCAGGCCCCGCAGCCGCGCCCCCTCGGCCTCCGCCTCGGCCCGGACGGCCCGCAGCGAGGCCGCCGCCGCCACGATCGCGGGCAGGTTCTCGAAGCCGGGCGCCCGGCCCGACTCCCGCTCGTCCGAGGGGCCTTGCGGCGCGAACCGGACCCCCTTCCGTACGGCGAGCAGCCCCACCCCCGCGGGCCCGCCCCACTTGTGCGCGCTCGCCGCGAGCAGCGACCAGGCGCCCTCCACCGGCCCCCAGCCCAGCGACTGGGCCGCGTCCACGAGCAGCGGCACGCCCGCCGCCCGGCAGGCCTCGGCAACCTCGGCCACCGGCTGCCCTGTCCCCACCTCGTGGTTGGCCGACTGGAGACACGCCAGGGCCGTCCCGGGACCGAGGGCCGCGGCGAAGACGGCCGCGTCGACCGCGCCGGACCGGTCCACGGGCACCTCGGCCACGGAGCCGCCGGCCGCCGTGTGGGTCTCGGCCGCGTGCAGGACGGAGGAGTGTTCGACCGCGGAGACCACGAGCCGGTCTCCGACACGCCGACGCGCCGCGAGGGCTCCGGCGACTCCCGCGTGAACCGCACGCGTCCCCGAAGGAGTGAACACCAGCTCGTCCGGGCGGCAGCCCACGGCCTCCGCCGCCGCCTCCCGCGCCGCGTCGAGGAGCAGCCGGGCCCGTCTGCCCTCCCGGTACAGCCGGGCCGGGTCGGCCCAGCCCTCGTCCAGGGAGGCGAGCAGCGCCTGACGGGCGACGGGGTGCAGCGGGGCGGCGGACGCGGCGTCGAAGTACGGCATCCGCCCACCGTAGAGCCCGACGGCCGCTGATCCTCGCCCACCCGGGACGAGTCCCCGCGACCCACGAGGGGAATCCCCGCGCCGACCGTGGTGAGCCCTCGTCAGAGGGACGGCCCGGGGCACCGGCGGACCGCCGAACGGACGTGTCCGACCCCCCTCCGGAACCCAGGAGTCCACCCCTTCGGGGACTCGGACGGCGCGTTGGGCACCCTCCCCGCGCGACCCCAAATAGCGTCCAGTAGGGTTTGGTCCGCATAAACATCCAAACCCCTGCCCGCGGCACGGGGCGGCGACCGACCAGCGAGACGGACGGCCGTGGCCGACCAACGCGGGCCGAGACTCTCGGGAAGGCGCTACGTGAGTCCCAACGGCTCCGACCGCTCGTCGCGGCGCCCGATGCGGCGGAAGCTGCCGCAGGTGCTGACTGCGGGCCTGATCCTGGCTACAGCCACGGGCTGCTCGTACAACTGGGAAGACTTCCCCCGCCTTGGCATGCCCACCCCCGTCACGGAAGAGGCGCCTCGGATCCTCTCCCTGTGGCAGGGCTCGTGGGCTGCCGCGCTCGTCACGGGCGTCCTGGTGTGGGGCCTGATCCTCTGGGCCACGATCTTCCACCGGCGCAGCCGGACCAAGATCGAGGTACCTCCGCAGACCCGTTACAACATGCCCATCGAGGCGCTGTACACGGTCACCCCCCTCATCATCGTCTCGGTGCTCTTCTACTTCACCGCACGCGACGAGTCGAAGCTCCTCGAGCTCACGCCGAAGCCGGCCCACACGATCAACGTGGTCGGCTACCAGTGGAGCTGGGGCTTCAACTACGTCGAGAACGTGCCCGGTGTGACGGGTGACGCCCAGACGGACAAGAACCTCGCCGCGATCCCGGACAAGTTCCTCGCGGACTTCCCGGCGAACGCGGGCGGTGTCTACGACGCCGGTATCCCCGGCGACCGCAACCCGCAGAACGGCAACCCGGGTCCGACCCTGTGGCTGCCGAAGGGCGAGAAGGTCCGGTTCGTCCTGACCTCCCGTGACGTCATCCACTCCTTCTGGGTGGTGCCCTTCCTGATGAAGCAGGACGTCATCCCGGGGCACACCAACTCCTTCGAGGTGACTCCGACCCGCGAGGGCACCTTCATGGGCAAGTGCGCCGAGCTGTGCGGCGTCGACCACTCCCGGATGCTCTTCAACGTCAAGGTGGTCTCCCCGGAGCGCTACCAGCAGCACCTGAAGGAGCTGGCCGAGAAGGGGCAGACCGGCTACATCCCGTCTGGCATCGAGCAGACGGACCCGGCCAGGAATGCGGAGAAGAACCAACTGTGAGCATCCACAACGAAACCAAGGGTGCCGCCGCAGCTGAGGACTCGTACGAGAACGAGCTGCCCGTTCGGCGCAAGCAGCCCGGCAACGTCGTGATCAAGTGGCTGACCACCACCGATCACAAGACGATCGGGACGATGTACCTGGTCACGTCGTTCGTCTTCTTCTGCATCGGCGGACTCATGGCGCTCTTCATGCGCGCCGAGCTGGCCCGTCCGGGTACGCAGATCATGTCGAACGAGCAGTTCAACCAGGCGTTCACGATGCACGGAACGATCATGCTGCTGATGTTCGCGACGCCGCTGTTCGCCGGATTCGCGAACTGGATCATGCCGCTGCAGATCGGCGCGCCCGACGTGGCGTTCCCGCGGCTCAACATGTTCGCGTACTGGCTGTACCTCTTCGGCTCGATCATCGCGGTGGCCGGCTTCCTCACCCCGCAGGGTGCGGCCGACTTCGGCTGGTTCGCCTACGCCCCGCTGTCGGACGCCGTCCGCTCGCCGGGTGTCGGCGCCGACATGTGGATCATGGGCCTGGCCTTCTCCGGCTTCGGCACGATCCTCGGTTCGGTCAACTTCATCACCACGATCATCTGCATGCGCGCTCCGGGCATGACGATGTTCCGTATGCCGATCTTCACCTGGAACGTGCTGCTGACCGGTGTCCTGGTCCTGCTCGCCTTCCCGGTCCTGGCGGCCGCGCTGTTCGCCCTGGAGGCGGACCGCAAGTTCGGATCCCACATCTTCGACGCGGCCAACGGCGGCGCCCTGCTGTGGCAGCACCTCTTCTGGTTCTTCGGACACCCCGAGGTGTACATCATCGCGCTGCCGTTCTTCGGCATCGTCTCCGAGGTCATCCCGGTCTTCAGCCGCAAGCCGATGTTCGGCTACATCGGTCTGGTGGCCGCGACCATCGCGATCGCCGGTCTGTCCGTGACCGTGTGGGCCCACCACATGTACGTCACCGGTGGCGTCCTCCTCCCGTTCTTCTCCTTCATGACGTTCCTCATCGCCGTACCGACGGGCGTGAAGTTCTTCAACTGGATCGGAACGATGTGGAAGGGCTCGCTGTCCTTCGAGACACCGATGCTCTGGACGATCGGGTTCCTGGTCACCTTCACCTTCGGTGGTCTGACCGGTGTCATCCTGGCCTCGCCGCCGATGGACTTCCACGTCTCCGACTCGTACTTCGTCGTCGCGCACTTCCACTACGTCGTCTTCGGCACCGTGGTCTTCGCGATGTTCGCCGGCTTCCACTTCTGGTGGCCGAAGTTCACGGGCAAGATGCTGGACGAGCGCCTGGGCAAGATGACGTTCTGGACGCTGTTCATCGGCTTCCACGGCACGTTCCTCGTGCAGCACTGGCTCGGCGCCGAGGGCATGCCGCGTCGCTACGCGGACTACCTCGACGCCGACGGCTTCACGGCGCTCAACACGATCTCGACGATCTCCTCGTTCCTGCTCGGTCTGTCGATCCTGCCGTTCCTCTACAACGTCTGGAAGACCGCCAAGTACGGCAAGAAGATCGAGGTCGACGACCCGTGGGGCTACGGCCGCTCGCTCGAGTGGGCGACGTCCTGCCCGCCGCCGCGGCACAACTTCCTCACCCTGCCGCGGATCCGTTCCGAATCCCCGGCCTTCGACCTGCACCACCCCGAGATCGCCGCTCTCGACCAGCTCGAGAACAAGCCGCACGAGGCCGAGGCCCTCACGGGCAGCAAGGAGGCCGGCAAGTGAAGATCCAAGGCAAGATGTTCATCTGGCTGAGCGTCTTCATCCTTGCCATGGCGGTCCTCTACGGCGTCTGGTCCAAGGAGCCGGTCGGTACGACGGCGCTGTTCCTGGCGTTCGGTCTGTCCATCATGATCGGCTACTACCTGGCCTTCACGGCCAAGCGTGTCGACGCCATGGCGCAGGACGACAAGGAGGCCGACGTCGCGGACGAGGCCGGTGAGGTCGGCTTCTTCGCCCCGCACAGCTGGCAGCCGCTCTCGCTGGCGATCGGCGGCGCGCTCGCCTTCCTCGCCGTCGCGATGGGCTGGTGGATCCTGTACTTCTCCGCCCCGCTGCTCCTGATCGGCCTCTTCGGCTGGGTCTTCGAGTTCTACCGCGGCGAGAACCAGAACCAGTAGCTCTACCCCGCTCCGCACCGGAGCACACCGAGGGGCCCGGACACTTCATCACCGAAGTGGCCGGGCCCCTCTTTTGCAGCACTCGGCGCGCTGTCGCGGGCGATTGTTCTTACGGTGAGTCCATGAACGACACGCCGCGCATTCGGACTGTTCTGAGCTGCACTTTCCTGGCTGTCACCGTCACCGCGGCCGCCAGCGCCTGCACGTCCTCGGACCACCATCCGCTGTCGGCGAGGGCCTACGACGCGGCGGGCCAGCTCGCGGTCAGCGCCCCCGCCGACGGCGCCAAGGCGGACCCCGAGAAGCCCCTGGAGATCACCGCCAAGGGCGAGGGCGGCCGGATCACCGACGTCAGCGCCGTCGACGCCTCAGGACACCACCTGGCCGGCGAGCTCACCGCGGACGGGCAGCGCTGGCGTTCCACGGCCGCTCTGGCGGCCGGTACCCGCTACACCGTCCGCGTCTCCACCGAGGACGGGGACGGCGCCCCAGGCGCCCGTACGTTCACTTTCGAGACGGCCCCGGCCAAGCGGGCCCTGACCGTGACCTTCGGCCCGGAGGCGGGCACGTACGGCGTCGGACAGCCCGTCACGGCCGACCTCAGCCTCCCCGTCAAGGACCGCAAGGCGCGCGCCGTCGTCGAGCGGGCCCTCAAGGTCCGCTCCACCCCCTCCGTCGAGGGCTCCTGGTACTGGGTGGACGACAAGAAGCTGCACTTCCGCCCGAAGGAGTACTGGCCCGCCGGCGCGCGCGTCACGGTCACCGGCAACCTGGACGGCCTCAAGGTCGGCGACAAGCTCTACGGCGGCGCGTCCAAGCCGCTGAAGCTCACCATCGGCGACCGGGTCGAGGCGATCGCGGACGCCGGATCGCACTACATGACGGTGAAGCGCAACGGAGAAGTGATCAACACCATTCCGGTGACCACCGGCAAACCGGGCTTCTCCACCCGTAACGGCATCAAGGTGATCCTCGGCAAGGAGTACTACGTCCGGATGCGGGGCACCAGCGTCGGCATCGCGGCCGGCAGCTCCGAGTCGTACGACCTGCCCGTCTACTACGCGACCCGGGTCACCTGGAGCGGCGAGTACGTCCACGCCGCGCCCTGGTCCGTCGGCTCGCAGGGCGTGGCCAACGTCAGCCACGGCTGTGTCGGCATGTCGACGGGGAACGCCGCCTGGTTCTACGAGACCGTCCGCCCCGGCGACATCGTCAGGACCGTCAACAGCTACGGCGACACGATGGACACCTTCGGCAACGGCTTCGGCGACTGGAACCTGTCCTGGGACAAGTGGCGCCAGGGAAGCGCCCTGGTGGAGGCCGCCGGAAACCCGGTGGCCCCCACCGAGAAGGCCCGCCTGAGGCCGTCGATCTGATCAGCTCACGAGGCGATCGAGAGGCGCGAGCGCAACAGCGCCGCCAGGGACGCCGCGAACTCGACCGGTTCCACCGGAAGGGTGACCGCGGCGTCCGCACGGCTCCAGGTGGCCAGCCAGGCGTCCTGTGGGCGCCCGATCAGGAGCAGCACCGGCGGGCAGTGGAAGACCTCGTCCTTCAGCTGCCGGCAGACGCCCATGCCGCCCGCGGGGACCGCCTCGCCGTCCAGGACGCACACGTCGACGCCGCCCTCGTCCAGGCGCTTCAGCACCGCCGGCAGCGTCGCGCACTCCACGAACTCGACCGGGGGCACGTCGGAGGCGGGCCTGCGTCCGGCCGCCAGCCGTACCTGCTCGCGGGTGTTCGCGTCGTCGCTGTAGACCAGGACCGTGGCACTCGACTGCATCGTTCCTCCGGCTGGGAAGGCGGGTGGGTCGTCGTCGACCGATGCGCGGATGCTACTCCGGTCCACACCTCGTCAACACCCGTTCAACACCTGTTCGAAGGGTGCCGGGGAGCCGTCGTACTGGGCCGTTCGGGCCTGGCAGACCCCTCTGACACTCCGAACGGCACCCCCCGGAGTGAGGGCGGGATAAGCGACCGACATAATGTCGGTCGTGGCGACAGTAACGACAGTAGAAACAGGGCACGCGCACCCGTCGGTCAATCGACCGAACCTCACCAGCGTCGGAACCATCATCTGGTTGAGCTCCGAGCTGATGTTCTTCGCGGCCCTCTTCGCGATGTACTTCACCCTGCGATCGGTGACGGGAGCCGACTTCTGGACGGAAAAGGCCTCGGCCTTGAACTTCCCGTTCTCGGCCACCAACACCACGATCCTGGTGCTCTCCTCCCTCACCTGTCAGCTCGGCGTCTTCGCCGCCGAGCGGGGCGACGTGAAGAAGCTCAGGTCGTGGTTCATCATCACGTTCGTGATGGGTGCGATCTTCATCGGCGGACAGGTCTTCGAGTACACCGAGCTGGTGAAGCACGAGGGCCTCTCGCTCTCGTCGGACCCGTACGGCTCCGTGTTCTACCTGACCACCGGCTTCCACGGACTGCACGTGACAGGCGGACTCATCGCCTTCCTGCTGGTCCTGGGCCGGACGTACGCCGCCAAGAGGTTCACTCATGAGCAGGCAACCGCCGCCATCGTCGTGTCCTACTACTGGCACTTCGTCGATGTCGTCTGGATCGGCCTCTTCGCCACGATCTACATGATCAAGTAATCGGCGCCGCCGACACGGCGGACCGAGTCATCCAGCAAGCATCGACGCAGAAGATCCTGACACCGGGGTAATCCGTGAAAAAGCTCTCCGCACGACGACGCCATCCGCTGGCGGCGGTCGTCGTCCTACTTCTCGCGCTGGCGGCCACGGGGGGGCTGTACGCCGCGTTCGCGCCCGCGGGCACGGCGAAGGCCGATGAAACCGCCCAGTCCCTCGCCATCGAGGAGGGCAAGAAGCTCTACTCCGTAGGCTGCGCCAGCTGCCACGGAACCGGCGGTCAGGGCACCACTGACGGCCCCTCCCTCGTCGGCGTCGGTTCGGCGTCGGTCGACTTCCAGGTCGGCACGGGCCGTATGCCGGCCCAGCAGCCGGGCGCCCAGGTCCCGAAGAAGAAGGTCATCTACTCGCAGGCTGAGATCGATCAGCTCGCGGCGTACGTCGCCTCTCTCGGTTCCGGCCCGATCACGCCGACCGCGCAGCAGTACAACCCGGCGGGCGCCAACGCCGCCAAGGGTGGCGAACTGTTCCGCACCAACTGTGCCCAGTGCCACAACTTCACCGGCGAGGGTGGCGCGCTGACCCATGGCAAGTACGCCCCGAGCCTCGAAGGCGTGAGCCCGAAGCACCTCTACGAGGCCATGCAGACCGGCCCGCAGAACATGCCCTCCTTCCCGGACACGACCATGCCGGAGCAGGAGAAGAAGGACATCATCGCGTACGTCCAGGCCGTCAACGGCGAGAAGGCCGACAGCCCGGGCGGTCTCTCGCTCGGTGGCCTCGGCCCCGTCAGCGAGGGTCTGTTCGCCTGGATCTTCGGTCTGGGCGCGCTGATCGCAGTTGCCGTCTGGGTCGCGGCCCACACCGCTAAGGCCAAGAAGTCATGAGTAGCCAAGAGATTCCAGAAGAGACCCTGCCGGCAGGGCAGGACACCGCGCACGGCGCGGTGAAGGTCGCCGACGACCCGTTCGCCGACCCGGGGCTCCCGCCCCACAGGCCCCGCATCCAGGACATCGACGAGCGGGCCGCCCGTCGGTCCGAGCGCGCGGTCGCCTTCATGTTCACGCTGTCGATGCTGGCCACCGTCGCCTTCATCGCCTCGTACGTGATCTTCCCGGTCGACAAGATCGTGTACATCTGGCCCTTCGGCCGGGTGTCCGCGCTCAACTTCGCGCTCGGCTGGACCCTCGGTCTCGCCCTCTTCTTCATCGGCGCGGGCGCGGTCCACTGGGCCCGCACCCTGATGTCCGACGTCGAGATCGCGGACGAGCGGCACCCGATCCAGGCCGACGCCGAGACCAAGGCGAAGGTCATGTCGGACTTCGCGGCCGGTGCCGCCGAGTCGGGCATGGGCCGCCGCAAGCTCATCCGCAACACGATGTTCGGCGCGCTGTCGCTCGTACCGCTCTCCGGCATCGTGCTGCTGCGTGACATGGGCCCCCTGCCCGAGAAGAAGCTCCGGACCACCATGTGGGCCAAGGGGCTTCAGCTCATCAACATGAACACGCACGAGCCGCTGCGTCCCGAGGACGTCGCCGTGGGTTCGCTGACCTTCGCGATGCCCGAGGGCCTCTCGGAGCACGACCACCACTTCCAGACCGAGATCGCCAAGGCCGCCCTGATGATCGTCCGGATCCAGCCGGAGGACATCAAGGACAAGCGCGAGCTCGAGTGGTCGCACGAGGGCATCGTCGCGTTCTCGAAGATCTGCACCCACGTGGGCTGCCCGATCTCCCTGTACGAGCAGCAGACGCACCACGTCCTCTGCCCGTGCCACCAGTCCACCTTCGACCTCTCCGACGGCGCCCGCGTCATCTTCGGCCCGGCCGGTCACGCCCTTCCGCAGCTGCGGATCGGTGTGAACGACAAGGGCTTCCTGGAGGCGCTCGGCGACTTCGACGAGCCCGTCGGTCCTGCCTTCTGGGAGCGCGGATGAGCACCGTGACCGACACATCGAAGAAGGCGCCCGCGGGTGAGCGGGTCGCCGACTGGGCCGACGGACGCCTGGGGATCTACTCGCTGGCCAAGGCCAACATGCGGAAGATCTTCCCGGACCACTGGTCCTTCATGCTGGGCGAGATCTGCCTCTACAGCTTCCTCATCATCATCCTGACGGGCGTCTATCTGACGATGTTCTTCCACCCGTCGATGAACGAGGTGGAGTACGCGGGACCGTACGTCCCGCTCCAGGGACAGCTGATGTCCGAGGCGTTCAACTCGACCATGCACATCTCGTTCGAGGTGCGCGGTGGTCTGCTCATCCGGCAGATCCACCACTGGGCGGCGCTGATCTTCCTCGCCGGCATGTTCGTGCACATGATGCGCGTGTTCTTCACCGGCGCGTTCCGCAAGCCGCGTGAGATCAACTGGCTGTTCGGCTTCCTGCTGTTCTTCCTGGGCATGTTCACCGGCTTCACCGGTTACTCGCTCCCGGACGACCTGCTCTCCGGCACCGGTGTCCGCTTCATGCAGGGCGCGATCCTGTCCGTGCCGGTCGTCGGCACGTACCTGTCGATGTTCCTGTTCGGCGGCGAGTTCCCCGGCGGCGACTTCGTGGCCCGGTTCTACTCGGCCCACGTGCTGCTGCTGCCCGGCATCATGCTCGGTCTCGTGGTGGCCCACCTCATCCTGGTGTTCTTCCACAAGCACACGCAGTTCGCCGGCCCCGGCCGCACGAACAACAACGTCGTGGGCATGCCGCTGCTGCCGGTCTACATGGCCAAGGCCGGAGGCTTCTTCTTCCTGGTCTTCGGTGTCATCGCCATCATCTCGGCGATCGCCTCGATCAACCCGATCTGGGCACTCGGCCCGTACCGCCCGGACCAGGTGTCCACCGGCGCCCAGCCCGACTGGTACATGGGCTTCGCCGAGGGTCTGATCCGTGTCATGCCGGGCTGGGAGATCAACCTGTGGGGCCACACGCTGGTCCTCGGCGTGATGATCCCGCTGGCCATCTTCCCGGCGGTCCTCGCCGCGATCGCGGTCTACCCGTTCATCGAGTCCTGGATCACCGGCGACAAGCGCGAGCACCACATCGCGCAGCGCCCGCGCAACGCTCCGACGCGCACCGCCTTCGGTGTCGCCTGGATCACCGCGTACATGATCATGCTGGTGGGTGGTGGAAACGACCTCTGGGCGACCCACTTCCACCTGTCGATCAACTCGATCACCTGGTTCGTGCGGATCTTCTTCTTCGTCGGCCCGGTCATCGCGTTCATCGTCACCAAGCGGATCTGCCTCGGCCTCCAGCGCCGCGACAAGGACAAGGTGCTGCACGGACGCGAGTCCGGCATCATCAAGCGCCTGCCGCACGGTGAGTTCGTCGAGGTCCACGAGCCGCTCAGCCAGGGCGAGCTGCACCGCCTCACCGCGCACGAGCAGTACGAGGCCGCGGCGCTGCCGCCGGCCGTCGACGAGAACGGCGTGGAGCGCAAGGTCGGGCGCATGGAGAAGCTCCGGATCAAGCTCAACAAGGGCTACTACGGCGACGACAGCCAGATCGCCAAGCCCACGGTCGAGGAGTACAAGGCGATCCAGGACGGCCACGGCCACCACTGATCACCTGAACTCCTGACCTGCCGGTCGCCACGGCGAGAGCCCCGTCCATTCGATGGACGGGGCTCTTTGCCGTCCCCGGGGCTCGATAGGCTGGCCATGACCTATTGCGCGCGCAATTGACGATGGAGCTGCCATGAGCGCTGTGACCCCCGCTGGAGGATTGACGTCGGCGGGCCGCTCCTGGCCCGTCGTCCTGGACGGTCTGCTGACCGGCCGCGACCAGAGCGCCGAGGACACCGCGTGGGCGATGGACCGGATCCTGCGCGGCGAGGCCACCGACGCCCAGATCGCAGGCTTCGCGGTCGCCCTGCGTGCCAAGGGCGAGACCGTCGAGGAGATCTCGGGGCTCGTGCGCACCATGTACGAGCACGCCAACACGATCGAGGTGCCCGGCCCCTCCGTCGACATCGTCGGCACCGGCGGCGACGGCGCCAAGACCGTCAACATCTCGACCATGTCCGCGATCGTCGTCGCCGGCACCGGTGCCAAGGTCGTCAAGCACGGCAACCGGGCCGCGTCCTCCGCGTCCGGCGCCTCCGACGTCCTGGAGAAGCTCGGCGTCAACCTGGAGCTGACCCCGCGGCGGGTCGCCGAGGTCGCGGAGGAGGCCGGGATCACCTTCTGCTTCGCGGTGAAGTTCCACCCGGCGCTGCGTCATGTCGCCGCGGCCCGCAGGGAGCTCGGCATCCGGACCACCTTCAACTTCCTCGGTCCGCTCACCAACCCCGCCCGGGTGCGGGCCCAGGCCACCGGGGTCGCCGACGCCCGGATGGCCCCCATCATGGCCGGGGTGCTCGCCGAGCGCGGTTCCTCCGCGCTCGTCTTCCGCGGCGACGACGGGCTCGACGAGCTGACCACCACCGCCACCTCGCGGGTCTGGGTGGTCCGCGACGGCGCGGTACGGGAGGAGGCCTTCGACCCCCGGGACGTCGGCATCGACCTCGTGCCGGTGGAGGCCCTGCGCGGCGCGGACGCCTCGTACAACGCGGACGTCGCCCGCCGGCTGCTCGCGGGGGAGACCGGCCCGGTACGGGACGCGGTGCTGCTCAACTCGGCGGCGGCGCTGGTCGCGCTCGCCCCGGGGGAGGGCACCCTCGCGGAGCAGCTCCGCGTCGGCATCGAGAAGGCCGCGGAGGCGATCGACTCCGGCGCGGCCCGCCGGGCCCTGGAGCGCTGGATCGCCGTCAGCAACGCGTAGCGCGTGCACCGCCGTTCGACCCCGGTCCAGTATGCGGACCGGGGTCTTGCGCTTCGGCGATCATGTGGCAGGATGTCCTACAGGTCACGAGTGACAGCGTTTTGGCCCCGGCTTGCTGTCCGGCAACCCTCCGTCCGTGGCGGGGTGCCCCGGGTGATGACCAGGCTGTAGGCAGCGAGGTCTACGGCAAGCGCGGACCCCTCGAACACCAGGGGTCCTGGTCTCTCGAGGAGCTTTTTCCGTGAGCAAGCGAATGCGATAGGGCGAATCCGCCCCTACTTCACCCTCGGAACAGGGTCACTTCCGCGTACCCGCGTGCGTCCCCGACGTCTCCGAGGCATCACCCGTACCCCGCCGTGTCCGGCCGCGTACGGATCACCGAAGCCATTCCGCACCGCCCGCCGGGAGATACCGCCATGTCCGCACGCACTCACGCCGCCGTCGCCACCGCCGCCGACGAGTCCGCCGACTCCTGCTGCGCCGCCCCGCTGCCCGTCCTCGGCCGGGACGTCACCGTCCCGCTCGTCACCGGCGGCGAGGTGACCTACGCGGCGCTCGACTACGCGGCCAGCGCCCCGGCCCTCCAGCGGGTGTGGGACGACGTCGCCGCGTACGCCCCGTACTACGGCAGCGTCCACCGCGGCGCCGGCTACCTCTCCCAGCTCTCCACCGACCTCTTCGAGAACAGCCGCGCCACCGTCGCCGAGTTCCTCGACTGCCGCCCCGACGACCAGGTCGTCTTCACCCGCTCCACCACCGACTCGCTCAACCTGCTCGCAGCCACCCTCCCCGCCGACTGCCAGGTCTTCGTCTTCGAGACCGAGCACCACGCCTCGCTGCTGCCGTGGCAGGACGCCCGCGTCACCTACCTCGACGCCCCGCGCACCCCGGAGCAGGCAGTCGCTACCCTGGAGCGCGCCCTCGCCGACCGAGACCCCTCCCCGAGCTCCCGGCCCAGCTCGGGCACGGGAGGCCCCGCGCTCGTCTGCGTCACCGGCGCCTCCAACGTCACCGGGGAGCTGTGGCCGGTGAAGGAGCTCGCCGCCGCCGCGCACGCCCACGGCGCCCGGATCGTGCTCGACGCCGCCCAGCTCGCGCCCCACCACCCGGTCTCCGTCCAGGACCTGGACGTGGACTGGATCGCCTTCTCCGGGCACAAGCTGTACGCGCCCTTCGGCTCGGGCGTCCTCGCCGGCCGCGCCGACTGGCTCCAGGACGCCGAGCCCTACCTCGCGGGCGGCGGCGCCTCCCGCAAGGTGGCACGCCGGGCCGACGGCGGGGTGGACGTGGAGTGGCACACCACCGCGGCCCGCCACGAGGCCGGCTCCCCGAACGTCATCGGCGTGTACTCCATCGCCTCCGCCTGCAAGGCGCTCACCGAGGCCGGCTTCGACGCCCTCGTCGCGCGGGAGCGGCACCTGATCGCCACGGTCCGCGCGGGACTCGCCGAGGTCCCCGAGGTCAAGGTGCTGTCGCTGTTCGGCGACGACGCGCCCCGGGTCGGCGTCATCTCCTTCGTCGTGGAGGGCTGGAACAGCTCCCACTTCGCCGCCGCGCTCTCCGCCGAGTACGGCATCGGCGTCCGCGACGGACTCTTCTGCGCACACCCGCTGGTCCGCACGCTGCTCGGCGGCGACCCCGGGACCCAGGGCGAGTGCGGCGCCCCCGAGGCCGCGCCCGGTGAGAGGTCCCTCAACGCCATCCGGGTGAGCTTCGGCGCCGGTACGCCCGACGAGCACGTGGAGCGGTTCGTCGGCGCGGTGAAGGAGCTCGTCCGCGACGGCGCGCGGTGGAACTACCGCACCGAGGACGGCCGCTGCGTCCCCGACCGCGGCTGAGCGCTCACTCGTACGGGTGAAGGGGGCCTCCCGGTCGGGAGGCCCCCTTCAGTCCTGCCGCGCACGGGCTCTCAGGACTCCAGACCGATGGCGAAGGCCGCCTCCAGGTCGTGCTGGGAGTACGTGCGGAAGGCGACGTGGGTGTCCGTGGCCTCGACGCCCGGGATCTTGCTGATGCTGCCGGGGATCACGTCCGCCAGGTCGTCGTGGCGCGGCACCCGGACCATGGCGATCAGGTCGTACGTACCGGTCACGGAGAAGACCTCACTGACGCTGTCGAGCGCGGCGATGGACTCGGCGATCTCGGGGATGCGGTCCACGCTGGTCTTGATGAGCACGATCGCGGTGATCACGGCTGGCTTTCTCCCTCGGTCGCCGCGGCTTGGGCTTTCACTCTATCCCCACCCCTGTGGCGCCCCCACGCGTAGAGGAAGCCGACGGAGAAGCCCAGCACATGGGCCAGATAGGCGACGCCGGGACCGGCGCCCGCGGCCCGCGCGGCCAGCCACTGGAGCACGAACCAGAAGATCAGCACGATCCAGGCGGGGAAGCGCAGCGGAAGGAAGAAGAGGAAGGGGAAGAGGCTGGTGACCCGGGCCCGCGGGAAGAGGAAGAGGAAGGCCCCGAGCACCCCGGAGATCGCCCCCGACGCCCCGACGAGCGTCTGCTCGCTGTGCGCGTGCGCCGCCGCGTACCCGAGGAGCGCGAGGTAGCCGGTGCCCAGGTAGAAGAGGGCGAACTCGACGGCGCCCATGCGTTCCTCGGTCATCGCGCCGAACACGTACAGGAACAGCATGTTCCCCAGCAGGTGGAGCCAGCTGCCGTGGACGAAGAGCGCGGTCAGCGGGGTGAGCAGGGCCCGCGGATCGCCGCTCATCAGCTCGGCGGGGATGACGCCCCAGCGCCGGAAGTACACGCCCTGTGCCGCGAGGAGCTGATCTCCCGTGCCGTGTGCCGGGTTGAGCCCGGAGACCGGACTGATCACGAAGAGGACGCAGCAGGCGGCGATCAGTCCGTAGGTCACCGTGGGCCCGCCGCGGGCGCCGCGCCAGGACCCCAGGACAGCACGGACCGCTCCTCGCCAATCGATCACGGACAGATCATGGCGTACCCGGGACGAAGTGGACAGAGTGCCTCGCCGTGCCCCCGCCGACCCGTGAGGCCGTAGGGTTACGGGCAGTACGACCGCAGTTCGACGGCGCACCGCGGCTCCCGCACCTGGTACCACGCAACAGGAAGAAGGACGGCTCGATGACGACGGTTCCCCTGCCGACCGCCGAGACTCGCTGGCGCTGCACGCTCTGCGGCAACCTGACCCGCTTCGACGTGACCCGCTCCTCCAAGGTCGTCGAGTACGTCCATCTGGACCTCGCGGGGGAGCCGAAGGTCGAGGAGCGGCAGGTGGTCAGTGAGACCATCGAGTCGGTCCGCTGCCGCTGGTGCAACGCGGTGGACCAGATCGAACTGGTGGACAGGCCGGGCGCCGCCTCCTGAGGGACGGCGCGGATGACATAGGGGTGACGGATCGTGGAGCAGCCCGCGCACGGTGGTGAGCCGGCCGGCGCGGCAGGTGACGCTGCCGAGACGCTCGACCACCCACTGCCGGAAGGCGTACGGCGGCGGGTCGTCGCGCTGGTCGCGGACGCCTTCGGCGGGCTGACCGTCGCGGAGCTGCCCGCACCCCTGAGGCAGTACGCCCGGTTCACCGCGAGCCGACGGGCCAAGTTCGCCGGGAACGCGATGGCGGCCGCTCTGGAGAGCGACCCGTTGTTCCGGCAGCGGATCGGCGAGCGGTTCAAGCTGGGCCAGCCCGAACTGGCCGGCGCCGTGGAGACCGGCACCCCGCCCGCCGCCGCCGACCCCGTCGACGTGGCGGCGGCCGCCTACGTGCTGCGCCCGCCCGGCTGGGTCAAGCTCGTGGCCGCCGCGGGCGAGGAGGCCCTGCGCGCCGACGCCGAGCGGGCCGACGAGGCCGGCCGGCGCGAGCTGGAGCGGCTGCGCGAGGAGCTCGCCGGCGCCCGCGACCGCGCCCGGGACGAGACCGAGCAGCTGCGGCGCGACCTGGAGACGGCCAGGAAGGAAGCGGAATCGCTTCACCGCAAGCTGCGCAGCGCCCAGAGCGACGTGAAGCGCGGCGAGGCGGCGCTGCGCCGCGTCCGGGGCGAGATCGAGACCGCGCGGGCCGAGGCGGCCGCCCAGGTGTCCTCGGCCGAGAGCGAGAGCCGGCGGCTCAAGGCCCGGCTCGGCGAGGTCGAGGCGGCCCTGGAGGCGAGCCGCAGATCGGCCCGTGAGGGGCGCTCGGTGGAGGACATGCGGCTGCGGCTGCTGCTCGACACCGTCCTCGACGCCGCCCAGGGGCTGCGCCGCGAACTCGCGCTGCCGCCCGTCTCGACGCACCCGGCGGACACGGTGGACGCGGTGGAGCCGGGGCGGATGTCCCCGAAGGACATCGCGGCGCGGGCGCTCTCCGAGACCGATCCGGCACTGCTCGACCAGCTCCTCGCGCTGCCGCAGGCCCATCTGGTCGTCGACGGCTACAACGTCACCAAGACCGGCTATCCGACGATGCCGCTGGAGAAGCAGCGGCTGCGGTTGCTCGGCTCCCTGTCGGCCCTCGCGGCCCGCTCGGGCGCCGAGGTCACCTGCGTCTTCGACGGGGCGGAGCTGGCGGCCCCGGTGCTGCTCGCGCCGCCGCGCGGGGTGCGGGTGCTGTTCTCCAAGCCCGGTGTCACGGCCGACGAGTTGATCCGGCAGCTGGTGCGGGCGGAGCCGCCGGGCCGGCCGGTGGTGGTGGTCTCCACGGACCGTGAGGTCGCCGACGGGGTGGCCAAGGCGGGGGCACGGCCGGTCGCGTCCGCCTTGTTGCTGAAGCGGCTTTCGCGGCTCTCGTAACACATGGCAACTCCTGGGTCTTATGCCCGAATTCTGGATGGCGGACCGTCAAGTGGTCATCACTGCCCGTGCGATGCGTGTAAATAAAGTGGTGCCTGAGCGATATTTTTGCCAGTGGGATTTGAACTGATCACAACTTGGTCACTAGGGTCGGCCTTCGAACCTTCGCGCGGTTGATCATCCATCCGGGGTGGCAGCGAAGGAACCGCCTTCCCTTGACCGGTTGGGCGGCTCGAGGAAGAAGGAGCTCGCCTTCGTGGCGTCCCACCGTCGACCCAAGCAGCCGAGCCGCACCCGCGTGACCGTGCTCACCGTGACCGCGGCCGCCGCCGTCGCCCTCACCGCACAGTCCGGTGCCCAAGCGGCCCCCGCCAAGCCCAAGATCGACGAGGTCAAGTCCAAGGTCGACGCACTGCACCACGAGGCCGAGGAGGCCACGGAGCAGTACAACCTCGCCGAGGAGCGCCGCGGCACGCTGCAGAAGGAGATCGGCCAGCTCCAGGACAAGGTCGCCCGCGGTCAGCAGGAGCTCAACACCCTGCGCGACCAGATCGGTTCGGTCGCCAGCGCCCAGTACCGCTCCGGCGGCATCGACCCGGCGCTCCAGCTCTTCCTCTCCGCGGACCCGGACACCTACCTCGACAAGGCGTCCGCGATCGACCAGGTCAGCGCCCAGCAGGCCGACGTGCTCACCTCCATCCAGGCGAAGCAGCGCACCCTCGCCCAGCAGCGGGCCGAGGCCACCACGAAGCTGGCCGACCTCGAGGACGTCCGCAAGACCCTCGGCGCCAAGAAGAAGAAGTTCCAGGGCAAGCTCGCCGAGGCGCAGAAGCTCCTCAACACCCTCACCGCGGCCGAGAAGGCCAAGCTGGAGCAGGAGGAGCGGGCGAAGGAGCAGCGCGCGAGTCGCGCCGCCGGCGAGCGGATGGACCTCGGCAACGAGGCCCCCGCGAACGGCTACGGCGCCGCGGCGCTCGCCGCCGCCGCCACCCAGGTCGGCAAGCCGTACGTCTCCGGCGCCGAGGGCCCCGGCGCGTACGACTGCTCCGGCCTGACCATGTGGGCCTACGGCCAGGCCAACGTCCAGCTCACCCGCACCACCTACACCCAGCAGAACGACGGCGTGAAGATCGGCCGCAGCCAGCTCAAGCCGGGCGACCTGGTCTTCTTCAACGGCCTGTCGCACGTGGGTCTGTACGCGGGCAACAACACGATCCTGCACGCCCCCAAGCCGGGCGCCAGCGTCCGCTACGAGTCCATGAGCTACATGGGCACGTTCCAGTTCGGTGTCCGCATCGGCGGCTGACGCCCGACGGACCCTGCGGTATGCCGCCCGAACGGGTGGTTCACCGCGACCCTGACTGACCTGACGCCCCGCCGGTGACCTGTGTTCTCCGGCGGGGCGTCACTGTGTGTGTCCATCGGCTTCGTTGGACGCCGACTGATCAACGGCTACTGTCTGCCGCGCCAGTCTGCGTCGAGCCGAACGGAGCGCGATTCGTGGCGTCCCACCGCCGACCCGCCAGGGTCACCGTCCTCACCGCCGCCGCGGCGACCGCGGCGGCGTCCCTCGGGGCCGTCCCCGCGAGCGCCGACCCCGGAGCCGGGACCGAGGCCACCCGGGCCACGGTCGACCGCCTCTTCGAGGAGGCCGAGCGGGCCACCGAGGGCTACAACAAGGCGGACGAGAAGGCGGATGCGCTGCGCCGGACGGTCTCCCAGGCCCGGGACGGCCTCGCCCGCGGCCAGGAGCGCATCAACCACATGCGGGGGGCGCTCGGCTCGGTCGCCGGGGCCCAGTACCGCTCCGGCGGCATCGACCCCGCCCTCGCCCTGCTGCTCTCCTCCGACCCGGACAGCTACCTCGACCGGGCCGCCGCCCTGGAGCGGCTCACCGCCCGCCAGGGGGCCGCGCTCACCGAACTCCAGCGGGAGCAGCGCCGGCTGGACCAGAAGCGGTCCGAGGCCCGTACCGCCCTGGTGGAACTCGACCGCAGCCGGGCCGAGGTCGCCCGCCACAAGCGCACCGTCGAGCGCAAGCTCGCCGAAGCCCGCCGGGTGCTCGCCGGCCTCACCGCGCAGGAGCGCGCGGACTTCGACCGGGCCTCCAGGTCCGGCGGACGCGACGGCGGACAGGAGGGCGGACGCGACGCCGGACGGGAGGGCGGACGCGTCGGCGGACCCGCCGAGGCGGCGCCCCCCATGGCCGACCTCGGCCCGGCCTCCTCGCGGGCCGCCGCCGCCGTGATCGCCGCCCGCAGCGCGATCGGCAAGCCGTACGTGTGGGGGGCCACCGGCCCCTCCGCCTTCGACTGCTCGGGCCTGATGGTCTGGTCGTACCGGCAGGCCGGGATCAGCCTGCCGCGGACCTCGTCGGCGCAGCGGTACGCGGGGCGTCAGGTGCCGCTCGCGCAGGCGCAGCCCGGCGACCTCGTCACGTACCGCGGCGACGCCAGTCACGTCGGGATCTACGCCGGCGGCGGGCAGGTCATCCACGCCCCCTACCCGGGCGCGCGGGTCCGCTACGACCCGGTGAACATGATGTCGCACGTGACGGTGACCCGGGTCTGAGCCCGGGGGCACCGCCGGTCCCGGACCGTCCTGCACGGGAAGCGGGGCCTGCCGTTCCGACCGTACGATCGGGGCGTGGCAGGTCAGGGGAGTGGAGCGGCGCGCGGCGCGGCCGGGTGTCTGCTGGCCGCCCTCCTGGCCGTCGGCGGGTGCACCGCGCCCACGCCGGCCGACCCGGCACCCCGGGAGATCCAGGGCCTGCTCGACCGGCACGCGCGGGCGCTCGTCGACCGGGACGAGGCCGGCTATCTCGCGGCCCTCGACCCCTCGCTCGTACCGGCCGCGCGCACGCAGTTCGACCGGCTCGCCGAGGTCCCGCTGGGCCGCCTGAGCTACCGCGTCACCGACGTCGAGCGGACCGGAGAGGGCACGGCCACCGCCGAGGCCGAGCTGGGGTACCGGATCGAGGGCTACGACCCCGGGCCCGTCACCACCGGACGGATCCTGGACCTCGCGGAGCGGGACGGCCGCTGGTACGTCACCGGCGACCGGGCCGTCGAGGGCGCCCCGCAGCAGCTGTGGCAGCAGGGGCGGGTCGAGGCGGTGACCGGTCGGCGCAGCCTCGTCCTCGGCGTCGGCCAGAGCGACGAGCGGCTGCGGGAGATCGCGGCCGCCGCCGACCGGGCGGTGCCCGCGGTCGGGGAGGCCTGGCACGGCGACTGGGCGGGCCGCGTCGTGGTCCTCGTACCCGCGTCGGTCGAGGCGATGGGACGGCTCCTCGGCGGACCGGCCGCCTCCTACCGGGGCATCGCGGCCGTCACCACCGGCGAGACGGGCGGCGGCCCGCAGGCGCCCGCCGACCGGGTGATCGTGAACCCCGACGCGTACGCGGTGCTCGGCGCCTTCGGGCGGCAGCTGGTCCTCACCCACGAGGCCACCCATGTCGCGACCCGGGTCCAGACCACCGGGGCCACCCCGATCTGGCTCTCCGAGGGCTTCGCCGACTGGGTCGCCTACCGGGGCTCCGGCCGCACCGCCGCCCAGGCCGCGCCCGAACTCGCCCGCGCGGTCCGCGCGGGCGAGCTGCCCGCCCGGCTCCCGGAGGACCCCGAGTTCGGCTTCGGCGGCGACGCGGAGGCCCTGGCACGGGCCTACGAGGGCGGCTGGCTGGCCTGCGAGCTCATCGCGGACCGGTGGGGCGAGGAGGAGCTGACGGCCTTCTACCGCGCGGTCGGGGCCCACCCGGGCCGCGAGGGCGCGGTGGAGAAGGCACTCCAGGACGTGCTCGGCACCACCCCGGAGGACTTCACCGCCGACTGGCGCGCCCATCTGGTGGAGCGGCTCGGCCACTAGGAGCGGGCCGAGTCGCGAGTTCGCTCGAAGACGGGGATAATTTCCGCGCATGACCGGCGACACCCGGGGTAAGCGCGGCCCCGAGGGGTCGAGAGACGTGTTGATCGATGAGGGAGGGCCCGAGAGTGCTGACGACGGCGACGAGGACACAGGCGGAGAACGCTGCGAACGGTATGGCGAGCCTGCCGACCATCGACGACCCGCTCAAGGTCGCTCCTAAGGACGCCCGGGCGATGTCCAGGCTGTTCTTCGGGCAGCTGACGGCTCTTGAGGAAGGCACGCACGAGTACCAGTACGTGCGCAACACCCTCATCGAGATGAACATGTCCCTCGTCCGCTACGCGGCGGGCCGGTTCCGCAGCCGTGGCGCCGACGAGATGGAGGACATCGTCCAGGTCGGGATGATCGGCCTGATCAAGGCCATCGACCGCTTCGAGCTGTCCCGCGAGGTCGAGTTCACCACCTTCGCCGTCCCCTACATCGTGGGCGAGATCAAGCGGTTCTTCCGCGACACCTCCTGGGCCGTGCACGTCCCGCGCCGCCTCCAGGAGGCCCGCGTCGAACTCGCCCGCGCCACCGACGAGTTGAGCACCCGGCTCGGCCGCACGCCCACGGTCAAGGAGCTGGCCGAGCTGATGAGCCTGTCGGAGGACGAGGTCATCGAGGCCCGTCTGGCCGCGAACGGCTACAACTCCAGCTCGCTCGACGCCGCGATCACCGGCGACAGCGAGGACGGCGAGGCGGCCCTCGCCGACTTCATCGGCGCCGAGGACCCCGCCATGGAGCTCGTCGAGGACTTCCACGCCCTCGCGCCCCTCATCGCCGGACTCGCCGACCGCGACCGGCGAATCCTCCACATGCGCTTCGTCGAGGAGCTCACCCAGGCCCAGATCGGCGAGCAGCTGGGCTGCTCCCAGATGCACGTCTCCCGTCTGCTGTCCCGCACGCTGAAGCAGCTTCGCGAAGGCATGCTCACCACCCAGTGCTGAGACCCGGCCGAGGAGCCGCCTCCCCCGGCGGTCTCCTCGGCCCCACCCCGTCACCCTGTCGCGCCGGTCGCTCCGACCGGCGCCCTTCCTTTTTCCGTCGACCAGGTGAGTCATGACGCGTACGCACGAGATACCGGAAGTCCGCGGGGACACCCTCGACGACCAGACCCCTCCTCCTTCCTCCGACGACCGCAAGCACCGCCTCCGGCGGCGCTTGGAGCGCCTGATCGGCATCGCCGCCACCGAGGGGAACTCCCTGGTGGCCCTGCGCAACGGGGACGAGATCTTCGACGCCATGCTGACGGCGATCCGTTCCGCCGAGCACACGGTGGACATGATGACGTTCGTCTACTGGCGCGGTGACATAGCCAATGAATTCGCCCGGGCCCTCGCCGACCGTGCCCGTGAGGGGATACGCGTGCGCCTCCTTCTGGACGGCTTCGGCAGCCGGCTGATCGAGAAGGACCAGCTGCTGGCGATGGAGCAGGCCGGGGTGCAGGTGTCCTGGTTCCGCAAACCGCTCTACCTGTCGCCGTTCAAGCAGAACCACCGCTGCCACCGCAAGGCCCTCGTCGTGGACGAGCGCGTGGCGTTCACCGGCGGCGTCGGCATCGCCCAGGAGTGGTGCGGCGACGCCCGCAACGAGAACGAATGGCGCGACACCCACGTCGAGGTACGGGGTCCGGCGGTGGACGGCATCGCCGCCGCGTTCGCGCAGAACTGGGCCGAGTGCCACCAGGACCTCTTCGACGAGCGCGACCGTTTCGTCGAGCACGAGCGGCAGGGCGACGCGGTCGTGCAGGTCGTGCGGGGATCGGCCAGCATCGGCTGGCAGGACATGCAGACGCTGATCCGGGTGATGCTCGAATCCGCCGAGGAGCGGGTGCGCCTCGCCACGGCGTACTTCGCGCCGGACGCCTACTTCATCGGGCTGCTCTGCGCGGCCGCCAGGCGCGGGGTCGAGGTCGAGATCCTGCTCCCGGGGCCCCATACCGACAAGCGCGTCTGCCAACTGGCCGGGCAGCACTACTACGAGGAACTGACCGCCTGCGGCGTGAAGATCTACGAGTACCAGCCGACGATGATGCACGCCAAGGTCATCACCGTGGACCGGACCGCCAGTCTGATCGGCTCGACCAACTTCAACCGGCGCTCCCTCGACCACGACGAAGAGGTCATGCTCGCCGTCCTGGACGAGACCTTCACCGCCACCCTGGACGAGCACTTCGACCAGGACCTCGAAGCCAGTGAACGGATCAGCGGCGGCCGCTGGAAGAGACGCTCGCCCGTCCAGCGCGCCCGGGAGGCAGCCGTACTGCCGATTCGCCGCTTCCTGTGACCGGGCGGTCGCGCGGGGCGCCGTTCCGGACGGTCAGCGGCTGAGGTAGAAGCGGACGGTGGTGCCGTCCGGAGCCGTGTGCACCCGGACCAGGTCGGCGAGGTAGTTGACCAGGAGCAGGCCGCGCCCGCCCAGCTGGCCACGGGCCGCCGGGCGACGGCCGGCCAGTGGGTCGGCCAGACGGCCGCCGTCCTCGACCTCGCACACGATCCGCTCGCTCTCGGCCCAGATCCGCAGGGTGCCGGAGCCACCGCCGTGGATCACGCTGTTGGTCGTCAGTTCCGAGACCGCGAGCGCGAGGTCCTGTGCCCGGCCGCCGGGCAGCCCCAGCACCTCGGCCTCCTTGACCGCGAAGTGGCGCGCGGCCGGCAGCTCCTCGGCGCCGAAGGAGACCGTCGCGGCGCCCGCCGGACGGACCAGGGGCTCGTTGTAGCGGGTGACGACCGTCTGCCAGTCGTAGGAGGGGCTGCTCAGTTCGCGTCCCCGGTCGATGACCGTGGGGTGGGTGGCCCAGGCGTCGGCGATGACCTCGGCGTCCAGGCGTACCGTGTCGTAGGGGCACAGGATGGTCGCGTCCCGCCCCTGGAAGGCGCTGTTGATCAGCGCTTCGTGCTGCACGCACGCGGGGTACTCGGTGGCTGTACGGCCGGCCCAGATCGGCTCGCCGATGATGCGGACGTGGCCCTCGGGGTGGGCGTCGGCGAACGCTCTCAGCACTCCCGGGATGATCCGGCCGGGGTTGCGGCCGGCCTCGGTCATGTCGAGGAACTGGACACCCTCGGCGCCGGACCCGAGAGCGTTCTTGATCACTTCGAGGTTGGGGCCGGGCACCGCGACCGCCACGGCCTCCCCGGCGGCCAGGCCCTCCTGAACGAAGGGCACGGTTCCGGCCACGTACTCCCGCTCGTCCCGGTAGAACAGGGCCGGGTGCACGAAGGACTCGCCGGTGGCAACTGTACTCATCGCTGTGCCACCTCGATCGTCGACAGGTCGGGCCAGAACATGTCCAGTACGCGCCGCAACTCGGACGGGGGGTCCTCAAGGACGATACGGCCCTTGGGCAGGTTCTGCGCCGTGACCGCCAGAGCGGCCACGCCGGCCACGTCGACGAACTGGAGCCCCGACATCTCCACGTAGGAGACGTCCGTGTGGCGCCGCGCCATGGTCGTCAGGGCGTCTTCCCAGGAAGGGCGCGAGACCACGTTGACCTCGCCCATGGCTCTCACCCCCGGTCGCCCTGACAAGGGGCCTACTTCCAGCAGAGCCCGGCCCGACGACCGCATCGGGCGGAACCTGTCCGCGTCGTGTGGGGCATCCACGCTCTGTTCTCCTACGTCGGCGTCGGCAGTGGCCTCATCCGACCCCGTAGCCTAACCGACCGGGGATTCCCGCGACATCCCGGGGGACCCGTACCGGTGGGGGGCCGTCTCGCCGTGGGCCGGGAGCCCGGCACCCTCGCCGGTCCCGGACCGGGCGGGGCATACTGCGTGGCATGGACAGCACCAGCGGCAACCTGTCCCCGAGGGACGACGAGGGGACCACCGCCCGCACCGACCAGTACACCGTCGGCGGGGCCTGCGTCGTCGTCGCCCGCGGCGACCTGGACCTCAGTACGCTTCAGCCGCTCACCGACGCCCTGGCCACAGCGGGCAGCGCCTACCCCGTGGTGATCCTCGACGCCACGGAGATCACCTTCGGGGACTCCACCTTCCTCAATCTGGTCCTCCACACCCACAGCACGACGGCCCTCCGTGTCGTCGCGCCCGACGAGCAGCTCCGCCGGCTCTTCGAGATCACGGGAGCGGACACCGTCCTCGACATCCGCCCCAGTGTCGAAGCGGCCCTGTCGCCGCCGCCGTCCCCGTAGCGCCCGAGAACGGGACGCCCCTCCCGGGGAGGTCAGGTGCCCGGGCCGGGGTCCGGGTGGACGGGTTCCGTGATGCCCGCCCGCGCCGCCTCCAGCTGGGCGGCGAAGGCGATGCCGAGGAAGAGCGCGATGCCCGTCACGTTGGCCCACAACAGCAGGGCGACGAAGGCCGCGAGAGAGCCGTACACCGCACCGAACGACCCGCTGCCGCCGACGTAGAGGCCCAGGAGCCAGGTGGCGGCGACCCACAGCAGCAGATGGATCCCCGATCCGAACACCAGCCAGGTGTAACCGGGTTGGACCCGGCGGGGGGCCCAGCGGAAGATCACGGCGGAGGCGAGTGCCGCGAGCAGCACCCCGAAGGGGAGGTGGAGCGGCCGCCACCAGGTGAGCAGGGACGGCGGCCAGTGCAGTGCCCGCGTCACGGCCTCGCCGATCTCGGGGCCGGCCACGATGACGAGGAAGCCCGCCCCCAGCGGCAGGCCCGCGCTCACCGCGAGGAGGACGGCCCTGCCGTACTTGGCGAGGAACGGACGGTCCCGCTCGATGCCGTAGATGCGGTTGCAGCCCCGCTCGATCTGCCCCATGGCGGAGGCGAGGTTGAGGATCGCGAAGCCGAGGCCGAGCCACATGGCGATGGCCCCGGCCGTGTCCGCCCCGGCGCTGCGCCGGGTGTCGGCGAGCGCGTCGCCCACCAGGCCCGCGCTGGCGCCCGGAACGACGCCGGCCAGGGACAGCTCGATCGCCCGTCCCAGGCTCTCGGTGTGCATGGTCACCGTCACGCCGACCAGGGCGATGGTGAACGGGACGATGCCGAGCACCACCTGGTAGCCCAGTGACCGGGCGAAGCTGAAGCCGTCCGCGTACCGGAAGCGGGCGAAGGAGTCGACGAGCAGCGCGCGGCCGCCGTAGTGCCGCAGCGCCGTGAACGCCTCGTCGCCGGAGAGTTCCTCCCCGAGCATGTCCCGCGTCTGCGGAACGTGCACCACCGTGCCCATGTGTTCCTTCCCCCCAGGTGGCGTCGGTCGTGACGCGCGACGCCTGTCGTGTGCCCGGAACGGGCGGGCGCATACGCCGACGCGCACGGCGCGCCAGGTGTGCGTCAGAACGTGCCGGACAGAGCCTTCTCGCGCTCCGGCGCACCCGCCTGCGCGGGTACCGTCGCGGCCCCGGCGAGGCGCGGCTCCGTCACCGTCTGCTGCCACAGGATCCGGCAGGCGATGAGCGTGGCGGCGATGAGCAGCCCGTTCCGGGTGAAGAGCACCGCCATCCCCAGCGGGTCGCTCCGCGTCACATGCGAGAACCACACCGGGAACTCGAACTGCGTCACCGCCGTCGCCCACACGATCAGATGCACCGGGCGCTCCATCCGGCTCGCCCGGTAGGCGAGACACACCGCCGCCAGACCGACCAGCCACAGCATGTACTGCGGGGAGAGCACCCGGCTCGTCGCCGTGAACAGCAGCACCGCGACGAAGGCCGCGTCCGCCACCGTCGACGAGGTGAAGTGCCGCGCCTTGAACCGCCAGAGCAGCAACCAGCCGAAGGCGACGAAGGTGAGCACCATGGCGGCCGTCGACACCGTGGAGACGTACGGACCGAGGAACTCGATCGAGCCGTAGTTCATCCGCGCCTCACCGTCCCAGCCGAAGTGCCGGGCCACGTGGAAGACCATCGAACCCAGCGACTCGACCTCCGTGCCCCGGTCGCGCTGGAAGGAGAGGAAGGCCAGCGCCCCCGGCATCCACAGCACGCAGAGCAGCAGCACGGCCGCCGCCGCGCCCACCGCCGTCGGCCAGGCCCGGAAGGTCGCCCGGCCCTTGGGGGTGCCCGCGAGGAGCAGCACCGGCCACACCTTCAGGACCGCGCCGAACCCGGCGAGGGCGCCGAGGACGCGCGGACTCCGGCCGGCCGCGAGCAGCGCCGCCACCGCCACGGCGGTCACCATCACGTCGTACCGGGCGTACGCGGTCGGGCCGAGCAGCGCGACGCCGGCGATCCAGATCCAGGCGCCGCGCATCGAGCGGCCGGCCCGGCGGCCGGTGTGGACGAGCAGTCCGAAGACGAGCGCGTCACAGAGGAAGGCGAGGACGAAGAAGGCGGCCGAGTAGCCGAGGAACGGCAGCAGACCGGGGGCCAGGATCGCGAACGCGGCGGCCGGCGGGTACTGCCAGGTCACGTCGTCCAGCGGGTACGTGCCCGTCCGCAGGACCTCGTACCAGCCCTGGTAGATGTCCGCGACGTCGAACGTGATGTCCGGTCCGGGGATCACCACGATCTTGAAGACGCAGAGCAGCAGGACGACCCGGGTGAGACCCCAGAGTCCGAGCGGAAGCCGCAGATCCGCGCGTGACCGTGAACGATTCCCCACTGCGCCCGTCTTCACTGGTCTCGTCCTTGTCCTGTCGGCCCGCTCACGCGGGGGGAGTGGTGGTGCTGGGCGGTGGGTGCGCTCGCGGTACTGTCGGCCACGATGCACAAGACCCTGATCGTAACCAACGACTTCCCGCCGCGTCCCGGCGGAATCCAGGCCTTCCTGCACAACATGGCGCTCCGCCTGGACCCCGACCGGATCGTGGTCTACGCCTCCACGTGGAAGCGCGGCGGCGAGGGGATCGAGGCGACGGCCGCGTTCGACGCCGAACAGCCTTTCACGGTGGTACGCGATCGCACCACCATGCTGCTTCCGACCCCTCGCGTCACCGCCCGGGCCACCGCGCTCCTGCGCGAGCACGGCTGCGAGTCCGTGTGGTTCGGCGCCGCCGCCCCCCTCGGCCTGATGGCGCCCGCGCTGCGCCGGGCGGGCGCCCGGCGGCTCGTCGCCACCACCCACGGCCACGAGGCGGGCTGGGCCCAGCTGCCCGGCTCCCGGCAGTTGCTGCGGCGGATCGGCGAGGGTACGGACACGATCACCTACCTCGGCGAGTACACCCGCTCCCGGATCGCGGCCGCCCTCACGCCCGCCGCCGCCGGCCGCATGACGCAGCTCCCGCCCGGCGTCGACGAGAAGACCTTCCACCCCGGCTCCGGCGGCGCGGAGGTCCGCGCCCGCCTCGGGCTCAGCGACCGCCCCGTCGTGGTCTGCGTCTCCCGGCTCGTCCCGCGCAAGGGCCAGGACACCCTGATCCGGGCGATGCCGCGGATCCTCCGCGGGGTCCCGGACGCCGTCCTCCTGATCGTCGGCGGCGGCCCGTACGAGCAGGACCTGCGCCGCCTCGCCGCCGAGACCGGCGTGGCCGGATCCGTGCGCTTCACCGGCGCCGTCCCCTGGTCCGAGCTGCCCGCCCACTACGGAGCCGGCGACGTCTTCGCCATGCCCTGCCGCACCCGGCGCGGCGGCCTCGACGTCGAGGGCCTCGGCATCGTCTACCTGGAGGCCTCCGCCACCGGCCTCCCGGTCGTCGCGGGCGACTCCGGCGGCGCCCCCGACGCCGTTCTCGACGGCGAGACCGGCTGGGTCGTCCGCGGCGAATCCCCCGAGGACACCGCCGACCGCGTCACCACCCTCCTCCTCGACCCCGAACTCCGCGCCCGCATGGGCGAACGGGGCCGCGCCTGGGTCGAGGAGAAATGGCGCTGGGACCTCCTGGCCGAACGCCTGCGCGCCCTGCTCTGAGACGCCACGACGGAGGGGGCCCGGGGCGATGTCGCCCCGGGCCCCCTCCGTACGTCCGAGCCGTCGGCTCAGGCCGTGTAGATCGCCTCGATCTCGTGCGCGAAGTCCTTCGCCACCACGTTCCGCTTCAGTTTCAGGGACGGCGTGATGTGGCCCGCCTCCTCCGTGAACTGGGCCGGCAGGATACGGAACTTGCGGACCGACTCCGCCTTGGAGACCGCCGCGTTGCCGTCGTCGATCGCGCGCTGGACCTCCGCCACGAGCTCCACGTCGTCGCGCAGGGTGGCAGCCGTCGAGCCGGCCGGTTTGCCGTGCTCGGAGGCCCAGCGGCCGAGGAACTCCTCGTCGATCGTGACCAGCGCGCCCACGAACGGGCGCCCGTCGCCGACCACCATGCACTCCGCGACCAGCGCGTGCGCCCGGATCCGGTCCTCGATGACCGCGGGAGCGACGTTCTTGCCGCCCGCCGTGACCAGGATCTCCTTCTTCCGGCCGGTGATCGCCAGATAGCCGTCCTCGTCGAGGGTGCCGATGTCACCGGTGTGGAACCAGCCGTCCGCCAGCGCCTCGGCCGTCGCCGCCTCGTTGTTCCAGTACCGCGAGAAGACGTGCTCGCCGTGCAGCAGCACCTCGCCGTCGTCGGCGATCCGCACCACCGAACCCGGCAGCGGCTGCCCGACCGTACCGATCTTCTGCCGGTCCCAGGGGTTGAACGCCGTCGCCGCGCACGACTCCGTCAGGCCGTAGCCCTCCAGGACCGTGAAGCCGATGCCCCGGAAGAAGTGCCCGAGCCGCTCGCCGAGCGGCGCGCCGCCCGAGATCGCGTACTCCCCGCGCCCGCCCAGCACCGCCCGCAGCTTGGAGAAGACCAGCTTGTCGAAGACCTTGTGCTTCAGCTTCAGGCCGAAGGACGGACCCTGCGGGGTGCCGATCGCCCGGCTGTACGCGATCGCCGTGTGCGCGGCCTTGTCGAAGATCCTGCCCTTGCCGTCGGCCTGTGCCTTCGCCCGCGCCGAGTTGTAGACCTTCTCGAAGACCCGGGGCACGCCCAGGATCAGCGTCGGCCGGAACGAGGCCAGCTCGTCGGTGAGGTTCTTGATGTCCGGGACGCAGCCCAGCCGGATCGGCGCCATCACGGACGCGACCTCGACGAGCCGGCCGAAGACGTGCGCGGCGGGCAGGAACAGCAGCACCGAGCACTCACCGGTACGGAAGAGGGGCTTCAGCCGCTCCACCACGTTGCCGCACTCGGCGAAGAAGGCCCGGTGGGTCAGGACGCAGCCCTTGGGGCGGCCCGTGGTGCCCGAGGTGTAGACGATCGTCGCCGGGTCGTCCGCGTTCGCCGCCGACATGCGCTCGTCGAGCAGCTCGTCGGAGACGTCCGCGCCGGTCGCCGTGAGCCGCGCGACCGCGTCGTCCTCGATCTGCCACACGTCCTTGAGCTGCGGCAGGTGCTCCCGTACGGACTCCACCGAGGCCTCGTGCGCGGCGCTTTCGACCAGCACGAGCGTCGCGCCCGAGTCGCCGAGGATCCACTGGATCTGCTCCGGCGAGCTGGTCTCGTACACGGGTACGGTCACGCCGCCCGCGCTCCAGATCGCGAAGTCGAGGAGCACCCACTCGTAGCGCGTACGGGAGAGCAGCGCGACCCGGTCGCCCGGCTCGACACCGGCGGCGATCAGACCCTTGGCGGCCCCGCGGACCTCGGCCAGGAACTCCGTGGCGGTCACGTCGGTCCACGCCCCGGCGACCTTGCGGCCCATCACGGCGACGTCTGGGTGCTGGGAGGCGTTGCGGCGGATGAGATCCGTCAGGTTGCCGTCCGCGGGGACCTCGTACAGGGCCGGAAGGCTGAACTCGCGCAAGACTGCTGCTCCTCATCGGGCGCCGGCGCCACGGCTCTGTGTGATGCACCGGTGAAGTCCAAGAAATGGCGGGCGCTCAGTGGGGGTGAGCACGACTGGACTGCCCGGACGTTACCCATCAGTACATGGTTGCCGATAGGGGGTTCCGGCCAGATGTTCCGTGCATCACACATGTGTGGCGGTGCTCTGCGCACAGTAATCCACAGGTTTGCCGACTCGGAAGTAACCGCAGGTCGCACCCCCTAAGGTAGGGCGCATGCGAGTCCATGTGGTCAGTGACGTGCACGGAAACGCCGGAGACCTCGCCAGGGCGGGGGACGGCGCCGACGCCCTCATATGCCTGGGGGACCTGGTCCTCTTCCTCGACTACGCCGACCACAGCCGGGGGATCTTCCCCGAGCTCTTCGGCGTCGAGAACGCCGACCGGCTCGTGGAACTCCGCACCGCCCGCCGCTTCGACGAGGCCCGCGACCTGGGCCGCCGCCTCTGGGCCGCACTCGACGTCGACCGGGACACCGCGATCGAGACCGCGGTCCGCCGCCAGTACGCGCAACTCTTCGCCGCCTTCCCCACCCCCACGTACGCCACCTACGGAAACGTCGACATCCCCCGCCTCTGGCCCGACTTCGCCCGGCCCGGGACGACCGTCCTCGACGGCCAGCGGGTCGAGCTCGGCGGACTCGTGTTCGGCTTCGTCGGCGGCGGTCTGCGCACCCCCATGCGCACGCCGTACGAGATCTCCGACGAGGAGTACGCGGCGAAGGTCGAGGCCCTCGGCGACGTCGACGTCCTCTGCTCCCACATCCCGCCGGACGTCCCCGAGCTGACGTACGACACCGTCGCCCGCCGCTTCGAGCGCGGCAGCCGTGCCCTGCTCGACGCCATCCGGCGCACCCGGCCCCGCTACTCCCTCTTCGGCCACGTCCACCAGCCGCTGGCCCGGCGGATGCGGATCGCCTCGACCGAGTGCGTGAACGTCGGCCACTTCGCCTCCACGGGCAGGCCCTTCGCGCTGGAGTGGTGACGGGCGCGCGGTCACGGCGCGATAGCCTGCCGTCGGCACGTCCGTGCCCTGCGACTTCCTTCGATTTCCGCCGGACCGCACAGTGGAGGAGCCACCACGATGGCCGAACACACCAGCTCGAGCATCACCATCGAGGCGGCGCCGGCCGACGTCATGGGCGTGATCGCCGACTTCGCCCGCTACCCGGAGTGGACGGGCGAGGTGAAGGAGGCCGAGGTCCTGGAGACCGACGGCTCCGGCCGCGCGGAGAAGGTCCGGCTGCTCCTCGACGCCGGCGCCATCAAGGACGACCACACCCTCGCCTACACCTGGACCGGCGCCGACGAGGTCAGCTGGACCCTGGTCAAGTCCCAGATGCTCCGCTCCCTCGACGGCTCCTACCGGCTCGCCGCGCTCGGCGGCGACCGCACGGAGGTCACGTACCAGCTGACCGTCGACGTCAAGATCCCGATGCTCGGCATGATCAAGCGCAAGGCGGAGAAGGTCATCATCGACCGGGCGCTCGCGGGCCTGAAGAAGCGCGTGGAGTCGGGCTCGTAACGGGCCGGCCGGGCGGGCGGGCAGTCGCGTCGGGGGCCCGCGGAGGGCCCCGCCGGCGGCCGGTAACGTTCCCGGCATGCGGATCATCCTTGTCACCGGTCCCGGCGGCGCCGGCCGCACCACCGTCGCCGCCGCCACCGCCCTCGCGGAGGCACGGGCCGGCCGGCGGGTCCTGCTCGTCTCCGAGGACGCCGACCCGCTCCTGACCGGCGAGGTCCCCGACGCCCACGGCCCCGAGCCGGCCGCCGACGCCGTCCACCGCTCCGAGTTCCCCGGCGCGCTCCGCGTCCACCGCCCCGAGCCCGCCGCCGACTTCCGCCGTGAGTTCCTCGCCCTTCAGGCCCGCTCCGGCACCGCCCTCGACCTGCTCGGCGCCACGCCCTTCGAGGACGCCGAACTCACCGAGCTGCCCGGCAGCCGCCAGTTCGCCCTGCTCCGCTCCCTCCGCGACGCCGCCCAGGGCGACCACGAGCTCGCCGTCGTCGACCTGCCGCCCCTCCCCGAGGCCCTCGCCCTCCTCGCCCTGCCCGAGCAGCTCCGCCGCTATCTGCGCCGCCTCCTGCCCGCCGAACGCCAGGCCGCCCGCGCCCTGCGCCCGATGCTCGCCCAGCTCGCCGGGGTCCCCATGCCCGCTCAGTGGCTGTACGAGACCACCGCCCGCTGGGAGGCCGAGCTGGCCGCCGTCCAAGCCGTCGTCGAAGCCCCCACCACCAGCGTCCGGCTCGTCCTGGAACCCGGCCCCGCCGCCGCCCGCGCCCTGCGCACCGCCCGGCTCGGCCTCGCCGTCCAGCGCCTGGCCCTCGACGCCGTCGTCGCCAACCGGCTCCTGCCCGCCGACTCCGACGACCCCTGGCTCGCCGGGCTCGCCGCCCAGCAGCACCGGCACCTCGCGGAGCTCCGTACCGCCGCCGGAACCGTCGACGAGCTCCCCCACCTCGGCCGGAACCCGCGCGGGCCCGAGGACCTCGCGCTCCTCGCGCCCGCACGGCCCGCCGCCGCGCCCGCCCCCGTACCGCGCTGGACCGTCGAGGACCGGCGCGAGGAGGACGGCGTCCTCGTCTGGCACATCGCCCTCCCCGGGGCCGTCAAGGAGGAGCTGTCCCTCGTCCGCAGGGGTGACGAACTGCTCCTGACCGTCGGTGGCTTCCGCCGCAGCATGCCCCTGCCGGGCGCCCTGCGCCGCTGCACCGTCAGCGGTGCCGGGCTCGTCGAGGGCGACCTCAGGGTGCGCTTCACGCCGGACCCCGGCCTCTGGCCCCGTACTTCCTGAAGGGGCGTGTACCGTCGAAGTACCAGCCACTGAGGAGTACGCCATGAGCGATTCGGACGCCTGGGCCAAGGCGTGCGCCGAGGACCTGGAGGCGGAGAGGGCCCGCCGCAGGGACCGGCGCGGTGACGGGCCGGGTTCGCCCGCCGAGGAGTTCCGCAAGCTCTTCGAGGCCGTCGCCGACAAGGTCTCCGGCAGCCTCGGGAACCCGCTGCTCGGCGGCCAGGCCGCCGAGACCGTGCAGCAGCTCGTCCACCAGGCGAAAGCCGTCGTCGAGCCCGTCATCGAGCGCAACCCGCAGGTCTTCGACCACCTCGCGGCCGCCGGGAACGAACTGCTCGCCGCCTACCGCTCCGCCGTCGAGGGCCACGAGCGCCGCTGGACCCGCGACGAGGCGGTGTCCCCGGACGACCCGCGCGACCCCCGCAAGGACACGGGCGGCCCGCGCGACGACGCCCGCGAGGACGACCGCAAGGACGACGAAGGGCCGGGAACCGGCCAGCACATCGACCTCGACTGATCAGTAGGCCCGTCCCCCTCGGGTACGGTGGGCCGTAGCGGGGCTCGACCGAAAACTGAGGGACACATGGGACTCACCATCGGCGTCGACATCGGCGGCACGAAGATCGCGGCCGGCGTGGTCGACGAGGAGGGCAACATCCTCGACACGCACAAGGTGCCCACCCCGCCGACCCCCGAAGGCATCGTCGACGCGATCTGCGCGGCCGTCTCCGAGGCCGGCAAGGGGCACTCGATCGAGGCCGTCGGCATCGGCGCCGCGGGCTACGTCGACGACAAGCGCGCCACCGTCCTCTTCGCACCGAACATCGACTGGCGCCACGAGCCGCTCAAGGACAAGGTCGAACAGCGGGTCGGGCTGCCCGTCGTCGTCGAGAACGACGCCAACGCGGCCGCCTGGGGCGAGTACAGGTTCGGCGCCGGCCAGGGCCACGAGGACGTCATCTGCATCACCCTCGGCACCGGCCTCGGCGGCGGCATCATCATCGGCAACAAGCTGCGCCGCGGACGCTTCGGCGTGGCCGCCGAGTTCGGCCACATCCGGGTCGTCCCCGACGGTCTGCTGTGCGGTTGCGGCAGCCAGGGCTGCTGGGAGCAGTACGCCTCCGGGCGCGCCCTCGTCCGCTACGCCAGGCAGCGCGCCAACGCCACCCCGGAGCGCGCGGAGGTGCTGCTCGGCCTCGGCGACGGCACCCCCGAGGGCATCGAGGGCAAGCACGTCAGCCAGGCCGCCCGCGCCGGCGACCCGGTCGCCGTCGACTCCTTCCGTGAGCTGGCCCGCTGGGCCGGCGCCGGTCTCGCGGACCTGGCCTCGCTCTTCGACCCCTCGGCGTTCATCGTCGGCGGCGGCGTCTCGGACGAGGGCGACCTCGTCCTCGACCCGATCCGCAAGTCCTTCCGGCGCTGGCTGATCGGCGGCCAGTGGCGTCCGCACGCCCAGGTCCTCGCGGCCCAGCTCGGCAACAAGGCCGGCCTGGTCGGCGCCGCCGACCTGGCCCGGCAGGGCTGAGCCTCACCCCTTTGCGACAACCGCCCGTCGCGTCCTTGCGGACGCGACGGGCGGTTGTCGTACGTTACGGGGCATGGCGATCAGTGAGCTGCCCAACTCCCGGACCGAAGCGGACGGTTCGGCCGTCCTGCGGGTCCTCGGCTACAACATCCGCTCGATGCGCGACGACGAGGACGCCCTCGCCCGGGTGATCCGGGCCTGCGCCCCGGATGTCGTCCTCGTCCAGGAGGCCCCGCGCTTCTTCCGCTGGCGCAAGCATGCCGCCCGGCTCGCCGCCAAGAGCGGCCTCGTCGTCCTCAGTGGCGGCGCCACCGCGGCCGGCCCACTGCTGCTGTGCTCCCTGCGGGCCACCGTGGAACGCACCGAGGACGTGCTGCTGCCGCTCACGCCCGGTCTCCACCGGCGCGGTCTCGCGACCGCCGTCGTCCGCTTCGGCCGGGCACGCGTCGGTCTGGTCAGCTGCCACCTGAGCCTGCGGGAGGAGGAGCGGTACGCCCAGGCCGGGATGGTCCTGGACCGGGTCGCGGCCCTGGGGACCCCGTACGCGCTGGTCGCGGGGGACCTCAACGAACGACCCGACGGCCCCGCCTTCCGCCGGCTCACGAAGGAGCTCCAGGACGGCTGGGAGGTCAGCCCCTGGGGCGGCGAGAACACCTCGACCCCCGCCGACCCGCACCAGCGGATCGACGCGATCCTGGCCACCCCGGGCGTGGAGTTCCTCGGGTGCGGGGTGCCCGACGACCTCGACCCGGCGGACCTGCGGGCCGCCACCGATCACCTTCCGGTGCTTGCGGCGGTCCGCGTCCCCGCGTCGTAGCGTCACCGGGGCGTGACCTCCCCGCGGCGTGACATCCGTGCGTCGTACGTCGCCGTACGAGCGGCTCAGACGACCGCGCCCCGGCCCGGGTCGTCGAAGCCGTCGTCATCGTCGTCGTCGTGCTTCATGCGCCCCACCAGGGTGGCGAAGCCGCCCAGGAAGCCGCCGACGCACAGCGTGGTCAGCCACCAGGTCATGTCCCAGCGCAGCAGGACGGCCAGGAGCATCAGCACCGGGCCGCCGATCACGGCGAGCCAGGCGAACCTGGTCGTGGCGTCCGCGTCGGGCAGGGGGGGCGGCTCCGGCGGGACGAAGTGGTCCTCGTCGGAGCCGCCGGGCCCGTCGTCCGGCTCGGCGGGGGAGTAGTCCCGGGGGCCGGCGGGCCGCACCCCGGGCGCGAACACGACGGAACTCCCGAGGGCGGGCCGCGCGGACCCGTCCCCCGGCCCACCGCTCTCCGGCTCCGTGTCCCCGGGCTTCGTCCCCTCGGGCTTCCCGTCAGAGGGCTTCCCGTCAGAGGGCTTCCCGTCCGGGGGTTGCGAGTCCTCCGCCGGCCGGGACGTCTCGATCCTGAACTTCTCGGTCAGGGACTTCTCGACGGGGGACTTTCCAGGCGCGGAGTCACCCGGTCCGGTCGTGCCGCTCCCGGTCGCCCCGCCCCCGGACTCCTCCGGCGGGGCCTTCGGACCGCTCGGGCCGGGCCCGTCGGAAGTGTGCGTCCCCTCGCCCTCCGGTTCCGGCAGCGAAAGGGTCTCGACGGTCCGGAACGGCTTCGCCCCCGGTGGGTCCACGGGCTCCTCGCCGTACCCGGCGACGATCGCGGCCCAGGCCGCCGCCTCGTCGATGGGCTGCGGCTCCCGCTCGCCGCCGTCCTGCTGCTCAGCCACCGCTCCTGCTCCCCTCTCCGCCGACCAGACCCGGGGCGAGACGCTCGACGAAGGCCAGGCTCTCGTCGAAGATCTGCTCCGCGTCATGGTCCAACGTCGCCACGTGGTAGCTCTGTTCCAGCAGGACCTCCCGGACGTCCGTCGAGGAGATCCGGGAGAGGATCCGGGCCGAGTCGGCCGGGGGCACGACATGGTCCTGGGGGCTGTGCAGCAGCAGCACCGGCTGCGTGACCTGCGGAAGCTCCCCGTCCACGGTCCGGAAGAACTGCCGCAGCGAGTACGCGGCGTGCAGCGGCACCCGGTCGTACCCGATCTCGGTCACGCCCTCCTTGGCGATGTCGCTGGCGATCCCGTTCGTCGAGGAGACCAGGTGCCGCACGATCGGCAGCGCGTGCGCCGCCACCCCGTGCACCTTGTTGCCCGGGTTGACCAGGACGACGCCCTGCACGGCGTCCCCGTGCTGGGCGGCCAGCCGCAGCGCCAGCGCCCCGCCCATGGAGAGGCCGAAGACGAAGACGGTCCCGCACCGCCCCACGAGCTCGCTCAGCGCCCGGTCCACCTCCGCGTACCAGTCGTGCCAGGTGGTGAGCTGCATGTCGTGCCAGCGGGTGCCGTGGCCGGGCAGCAGCGGCAGCGACACCGTGAGTCCGCGCTCGGCGAGGTACTCGGCCCACGGGCGCAGTGACTGCGGGGAACCGGTGAATCCGTGACAGAGAAGGACGCCGACCTCTCCGCCCTCGTGGCGGTACGGCTCGGCTCCGGGAAGGACCGGCACCGGGGTCTCCTGTTCGGTTGCACTTCGGCGTCCTCGGGTGCGCCGGAGCGACGGAAATTGGGGAAGGACCTTCACGGTACGCGACCGGACCGACACCGACCAGGGCCGTAGCGGGGGCCGTACCCCGGTACGGGATAAAGTCGTCGCCACGGCACACGGAAGGCATGGCGAGTTGATCTACGGCGCAATGAAGTTCTCCCTCGGAGGGTCCCTCAAGCTTGCCTTCCGGCCCTGGGTGGAGGGTCTGGAGAACATTCCCGCCGAGGGGCCCGCGATCCTGGCGAGCAACCACCTGTCGTTCTCCGACTCCTTCTTCCTGCCGGCCGTCCTCGACCGCAAGGTCACCTTCATCGCCAAGGCGGAGTACTTCACCTCGCCGGGTGTGAAGGGCAAGCTCACCGCCGCCTTCTTCAAGGGCGTCGGCCAGCTGCCGGTGGACCGTTCGGGTGCCCGCGGCGCGGGCGAGGCGGCCATCAAGGCCGGCATCCAGGTCATCGAGAAGGGCGGCCTCTTCGGGATCTACCCCGAGGGCACCCGCTCGCCCGACGGGCGCCTCTACCGGGGCAAGCCCGGCGGTCTCGCCCGGGTGGCCCTGGCCACCGGCGCGCCCGTGATCCCGGTCGCCATGATCGACACGGAGAAGATCCAGCCGCCCGGCAAGGTCGTCCCCAAGCTGATGCGCCCGGGGATCCGGATCGGCAAGCCTTTGGACTTCACCCGCTACCAGGGCATGGAGGGGGACCGCTTCATCCTGCGCTCGGTGACCGACGAGGTCATGTACGAGATCATGAAGCTGTCCGGCCAGGAGTACGTCGACATCTACGCGACCGCCGCCAAGCGGCAGATCGCGGACGCCGAAAAGGCGGCCAAGGAGGCCGTGAAGGCCGAGATCGCGGCCCGGGAAGAGTCCGGCGCGTAGGCGTTCCCGCGAGGGACGTCCGGGGGGTGGGGGAGATGGCCGAGCGCGAGCATGTCGTCCGCATGTCGGTCGAGCAGCCGCTGTGGCACGCGCTGACCGGCTACCGCGTCCTGACCATGGTCTACGCGGTCCTGATCTTCGCCTTCGGCCGGGAGGCCTACGAGCGGCCCTGGATCGGCGTCGCCTATCTCGCGGTGATGTGCGTCTGGACCCTCGCGACCCTGCCCAAGGTGGCGAACGCGGCCAGCTGCACCAACCGCTTCCTGGGCGCCGACCTCACCGTCGCCCTCGTCGGCATCCTCCTGACCCCGCTCGCCGACGCCCACGCCCAGACGGTCGACGGCCCCACCCTGCCGTCGATATGGACCGCCGGCTCCGTCCTCGCGTACGCGATCAAGGGCGGCTGGCGCTGGGCCGGCCTCGCCTCCTCGCTTGTCGCCGTCGCCAACCTCGTGGAGCGGGGACACCCCAGCCGGGACACCCTCCACAACGTCCTGCTCGTCTGGGTGGCCTCCATCGCCATCGGGTACGTCGTCGAGGTCGCCCGCGCCTCGGAGCGCACCCTCGCCCGCGCCCTGGAGATCGAGGCCGCGACCCGGGAGCGCGAGCGGCTCGCCCGGGACATCCACGACAGCGTCCTCCAGATCCTCGCGATGGTGCAGCGGCGCGGCACGGCGATCGGCGGCGAGGCCGCGGAGCTCGGCCGGATGGCGGGCGAGCAGGAGGTGGCCCTCCGTACCCTCGTCGCCGGCGGTCTGAACCGGCCCAGCCTGGTCTCCGAGGACGAGTCGCAGGGCGCGGTGGTCCGGGTGGTCGACGTGGACGACGCCGACGACGGATCGCCCGTCGACCTGCGCCTCCTGCTCGCCCCGCGCGCCGGGGCCCGGGTCACGCTCTCCGATCCGGGTGTCCCGGTCCTGCTGCCGCCGCCCGCCGCCCGCGAACTGGCCGCCGCCGTCGGCGCCGCCCTGGACAATGTGCGGGTGCACGCGGGGGAGGACGCACGGGCCTGGATCCTCGTCGAGGACTGGCCGGACGAGGTGATCGTCACGGTGCGGGACGACGGCCCGGGCATCCCGGAGGGCCGTCTCGCACAGGCGGAGGGCGAGGGCCGGATGGGCGTCGCCCTCTCCATCCGGGGGAGACTGCGGGAGCTCGGCGGCACGGCCGAGCTGATCTCGGTCCCCGGACAGGGCACGGAAGTCGAGTTGAAGGTCCCACGGGGGAAGGCAGGACGAGGAAGATGAGCGAGCAGCGGGCCGAGCGGCCGATCAGGGTGATGGTCGTCGACGACCATCCGATGTGGCGGGACGCGGTCGCCCGCGACCTGGCCGAGGCGGGCCTCGACGTGGTCGCCACCGCCGGCGACGGCGAGCAGGCGGTGCGCCGCGCCCACGCGGTCACCCCGGACGTCCTCGTCCTGGACCTGAACCTGCCGCTGAAGCCGGGCGCCCGGGTGTGCAAGGAACTCGTCGGCGCCCGGCCGGAGCTGCGGGTCCTCGTGCTCTCCGCGAGCGGTGAGCACGCCGACGTCCTGGAGGCGGTCAAGTCCGGCGCCACCGGCTACCTCCTCAAGTCGGCCAGTACGGAGGAGCTCATCGACGCCGTGCGCCGGACGGCGGTCGGCGACCCCGTCTTCACGCCCGGTCTCGCCGGTCTGGTCCTCGGCGAGTACCGCCGGCTCGCCTCCGAGCCCGCTCCGGCGGCCGGCGGCGACGAGCCGAAGGCCCCGCAGCTGACCGAGCGCGAGACCGAGGTCCTGCGGCTCGTCGCCAAGGGCCTCAGCTACAAGCAGATCGCGGAGCGCCTGGTGATCTCGCACCGCACGGTGCAGAACCACGTCCAGAACACCCTCGGCAAGCTCCAGCTGCACAACCGGGTGGAGCTCGTCCGGTACGCCATCGAGCGGGGCCTCGACGACGTGTGAGCCGGCTCGACGCGACATGGGCCGTATATTCGCGGATATACGGCCCATCACCGCATCAAGGGGACTTTCGTGGAAATCCTGGCATTCGGCGTGCAGGCGGACGAGAAGCCCCTGATCGAGAAGGCGTTCGCGGGACACCACGACGTCCGCTGCGTGAACGTCTTCCTCAGCGAGGACACCGCCCCCATCGCGGCCGGTTACGAGATCGTCTCCACCAGCGTCAACGCGGTCCTGGACCACCGGGTCCTGCAGACCCTCGCCGCCGGAGGGACCCAGATGATCGCCCAGCGTTCCACGGGCTTCAACAACATCGATCTGGAGGTGGCCGAGCGGCTGGGCCTCACCGTCGCCCGGGTCTCGTCCTACTCGCCGTACTCCGTCGCCGAGTTCGCCTGGACCCTCGCGACCGCCGTCAACCGCCGGATCGTCCGCGCCTCCAACCGGACCCGCGACTTCGACTTCCGCCTCGACGGACTGATGGGCCGTGACCTGCGGGGCCGTACCGTCGGCGTCCTCGGCACCGGCAAGATCGGGGAGGCGTTCACCCGGATCGCCCACGGCTTCGGCATGAACCTGCTCGGGTGGGACGTCGCCGAGAACCCCGCCTGCGTCGCCCTCGGCATGACGTACGTCGAGAAGGAGCAGCTCTTCGCCGAGGCCGATCTGATCAGCCTGCACGTGCCGCTGCTCCCGTCGACCCGGCACCTCGTCGACGCGCGGGCCCTCAAGACGATGAAGGACGACGTCATCCTGGTGAACTCCAGCCGGGGCGGACTCGTCGACACCGACGCGCTGGTCGCCGAACTCCGGGCCGGACGCTTCGCCGGCGTCGGCCTCGACGTGTACGAGGCGGAGGCCGGGCTCTTCTTCCTCGACAAGTCCCTGGAGGTCGTCGAGGACGACACCCTGGCCCGACTCGTCACCTTCCCGAACGTGGTGGTCACCTCCCACCAGGCGTACTACACGGCGGACGCGGTCGGCCAGATCATCGACACCACGGTCCAGAACGTCCTCGACTACACCGCGGGCCGGCGCAGCGAGAACGTCCTGGTCCCGAGGATCCCCTAGACCAGTACGCCCGCGAGCAGCGAGGCCGTCAGGGCGGCTCCGTCCGTCGTCAGGACCGACTCGGGGTGGAACTGGACCCCCGCGAAGCCCGGCCCGCGCAGGGCGTGGACCTCGCCGGTCTCCGCGTCCCGGCTCACCTCGACGCGGTGCAGCGCAAGTTCCGTCGCGGTCCGGTCGTCGCAGCGGGCGGTGAAGCTGTTGTAGAAGCCGACCGTCCGCTCCTGCCCGAACAGGTCGATCGACAGCTGGGCCCCCTGGAACGGGGTCCGCTTGCGCACGATCTCCAGGCCCAGCTCGGCGGCGATCAGCTCGTGCCCGAGGCAGACGCCGAGCAGCCCGTACCGGTGGTCCCGCACCAGCTCGGCCGTCAGGGAGCGCAGGAAGCGCATCTTCGGGTCGGCCGCGTCCGAGGGGTTCCCGGGACCGGGGCCCAGGACCACCGGCCCCTCGTGGGCGAGGGCCAGCTCCCGCAGGCCCGGCTCGTCGTACCGCAGCACCGACACGTCGAGGCCCGAGGAGCGCAGGACGTGCGCCAGCATCGCCGTGAAGGTGTCCTCGGCGTCGACGACCAGGGCGTGGCCCGTCAGTTCGGCCGAGCGGACCTGCATCTTCAGCCAGAACGGCGCGAGGTCGGCCCGTCGGGCGTCCAGGGCGGCCCGTACCCGGGGATCGTCGGCGAGCCGCGCCGGGACCACCGGATCCGCCGCGCCCGTCGCCGGCCTGCCCTCGCGCACCCCGAGCGCGGTGAGCACCCCGGCCGCCTTGGCATGGGTCTCGGCCACCTCGCCCGCCGGGTCGGAGTGCCGTACCAGGGTCGCGCCGACCGGCACCCGCAGCCGCCCATCGGCGTCGATGTCGGCGGTACGGATCAGAATCGGGGAGTCCAGCGTCTGCGCGCCGCTCCCGTCGGTGCCGAGCAGGGCGAGCGCCCCCGCGTAGTAGCCCCGCCCGCCGACCTCGTGACGCTCGATCACCCGGCAGGCGTTCTGTACGGGCGAGCCGGTCACGGTCGCCGCGAACATCGTCTCCCGCAGCACCTCCCGCACGTCCAGGCTGGAGCGGCCCCGCAACTCGTACTCGGTGTGCGCGAGATGGGCCATCTCCTTGAGCCGCGGCCCGATCACCACCCCGCCCATGTCACCGACCGTGCACATCATCTTGAGCTCCTCGTCGACCACCATCGACAGCTCCTCGGTCTCCTTGCGGTCGGCGAGGAAGGCGAGGAGGTCCTCGGCGGTCGGGGCGGCGCCGGCCGGGTAGCGGTACGTGCCGCTGATCGGGTTCATCACGACCGTCCCGCCCGACATCCGTACGTGCACCTCGGGGCTGGCCCCGACGAGCGTCCGGTCTCCGGTGTGGACGACGAAGGTCCAGTACGCGCCCCGCTCGCCCGTGAGCAGTCGGCGGAACAGGGCGAGGGCGTCGGCGCGTCCGAAGCCGGGGATCTCCCCCGTGTACGTCCGACGGACGACGAAGTTCGCGCCCTCGCCCGAGCCGATCTCCTCGTCGACGACCCGCCGCACGATGCCGGCGTACTCCTCGTCGGAGACGTCGAAGCCGCCGTCCTCGACGGTCACGTCGTGCGCGGGAAGCCGCTCGACGGCCTCGGCGAGCGGCAGCTCGTACACCTCGTCGGCGACGAGCACGGAGAGCGGGGTGCCGTCGTCGCGGACGTCGAAGCCGCGCTCCCGGATCTGCCGGAAGGGCACGAGGGCGAGCGTCGGCAGCGGGCCCACGGGCAGCTCCGCGAGGCGCTCGGCCTCGTGGACCCGGCCGATCAGCACCTCGACGGTGTCGTGGTCGTGACCGGGGGTGCGGCGGCGCAGCAGGGCGAAGGGCGGGGCGGACTCGTCGAGGAGACGGGAGAGGTCCATGGGGTCCGTGGTTCCTTCCGGCGGAGTGCGGAGAGGAACGGCCCGGGCACGAGAAAGGCCGCCCCTCGGGCGGCCTGTGCAAGCGTGGATGTACGCGCAGTCAGTGGGCCGCCGGATGAGCGGTCCACCACCAGTTCTGGATCTGAGGCGCGAACATGCGAGCACTGTAACCCAGCGGGACCCGGAAAGGGGCCCGGTCCGCACCGTGGACGGTACGAGCCGGGCCCCTCGGGCCGTGGGCTGTCTCTCGACTACCCGATCAGAAGATCAGGTTGTAGATCTGCCAGCCCGGGCCGACGTTGACGCGGGCCGCGAAGGGCACGGTCGCGCTGCCCAGGCCCTTGTAGGACCAGAGCGTTCCGGCGCTGTCGCGGGCGACGAGGTCGACCTTGCCGTCACGGGACAGGTCGCTCGGACCCACGATGCTGTTGTACGCACCCCAGCCACCGCCGACCCTGACGCGGGCCGCGAACGGCGTGGTGGCGCTGCCCGTACCGGTGTACGACCAGAGCACCCCGGAGGTGTCGCGGGCGATGAGGTCCGCCTTGCCGTCACCGGACAGGTCGCCGGTGCTGATGATCGCGTTGTACGCCTGCCAGCCGCCGCCGACCCTGCTCCGGGTCGCGAACGGGGTGGCCGGGACGCCGGTGCCCTTGTACAGCCACAGGACACCCGACTTCTCGCGGGCGATCAGGTCGGGCCTGCCGTCGTTGGTCACGTCGCGGACGGCGATGATCCGGTCGTAGATCTCCCAGCCGCCACCGGTCCGCAGACGGGTCTTGAACGGCGCCGACGGGTTGCCGCTGCCCTGGTGGTACCAGAGCACACCGGAACCGTCACGGGCCACGGCGTCACCGGTGCCGTCGGCACGGAGCGCGGTCATCGGGGTGATGGCGTTGTAGCCGCCCCACCCGCCCCCGACCCGGTACCGGTTCAGGAACGGCGCGGAGGCGTCGCCCGTGCCCTGGTACTGCCAGAGGACACCGGAGGCGTCACGGGCGAGGAGGTTGTAGCGGTTGTTCGCGGCGACGGGGGCGGCGGGGGACTCCTCCACGACGTCCGTCGCCTTCACCCACGCCATGCGGTGGTTGTAGCGGATGGGGATGTACATGTCGGTGCCCACGACGTTGGTCTGGGCGGAACCGAAGTAGTCGTCACCCTTGACCGCCGGGCCGGCCTTCACGTACGCGCCGCCGCTGCCGAAGGCGTACTTCGACAGGTAGTTGGGGTTCTCCGTCGGTGCGGTGACACCGCCGGTGCCGGGGTACGCCGAGGCCTCGGGGAAGGCGCGGCCGTAGATCCGCGGGGTCACTCCGGCCTTGGCCTTCAGCACCTTCTGCGAGGTGCCCGTGACGGGCGCGGTGTACTGGCCACCGGGGTTGTGGAACCAGGCCTTCTGGCCGCCGTACCAGATCTGGGTCCAGTCGTTCTGCACGCCGGTGACCACATAGGTGCCGCCCGCGCGGACCTTGTTGCCCCAGTTGGGACCGTCGCTCCACAGGACGTTGGGGATGTACGCGTCCTTGATCGGCGTCGCGGTCGACGCCGTGGTGTACAGGTAGCCGAAGTTGGCCGGCTGGGCGGTGACGGTGTTGCCGCCGTAGGTGATCTTGGGCTGGTTCGCCGAGGTGAACGGCGGAACGACGCGGACCAGCTGGCCGACGCTGAGCGGGCCGCCGGCGCCGCCGGCGCCCGTCGGGGCACCCATCAGGGACATGTAGTGGTTCCAGTCCCAGAAGGGGCCGGCGTCCCAGTGCATGCCCGCGACCTTGGCGTCGACGTGCCCCGGCACCTCGTCGTGGCCGATGATGTGCTCGCGGTCGATCGGGATGCCGTACTTCCCCGCGAGGAACTTCACCAGGGCGGCGGAGGACTCGTACTGCGGCTCGGTGTACCACTGGCCGGCCTTGATCGCGTAACCCTCGTGCTCCACGCCGATGGCGTGCATGTTGAGGGTCCAGTTGCCCGCGTGCCAGGCGATGTTCTTGTTCTCGACCATCTGGGTGACCAGACCGTCCTGGGCACGGATCAGGTAATGGGCGCTGCCCTTGGCCGTCGCGCTCTGGAAGGTCGCGATCGTCCCTTCGTAACTGCCCTCGGTGTCGTGGATGACGATCTGGCGGATGCCCACGTCACTGTTGGGGCGATCGGCGAGGGTGTAGTTCCGCTGCCCGGTGCTCGGCACCTCGGCCGGACGGTAGTCGCAGAGCAGACCGGCCGGGCACTCGGGCGTCGGGAGGGCGGTGGTGCTCGCGAAGGAAGCGGCCAGCGGTACGTTCGACGGCTTCACGGGCTCGACCGCGGGGTCGGCGGGGAGAGCGACCGTTTCGCCGTCCGTGGTGAGACTGCGCTCGCCCGTCCTGATGGACTCGAAGACGCGCTTCGCGAAGAGGTCGGCGCCCTTCTTGTCGGGCGACTGGCTGTACCGCGCGACGGCCGGGTACCAGTCGCCCGGGTCGTCGGACAGTTCGGCGCCGGCCTGCTGCTGGTACTCGGCGAGCAGCGCGGCACCGGCGCGGATCGAGGCGGCGGTGTCGTTCTTGACGGCGTCGCCGGAGCTGTCGATCAGCTCGGCCGCCTGGTCCAGGGTGTGCAGCCGGGGGTCGTCGGTGTCGACGGTCTCCTCGGGCAGCGCCTTCAGCGCCTTCTCCGCGTCGAAGGTCTTCTCGATCTCGGCCTTGCCGCTCGCGTTGAGGTGCGCGAGGCGCTCCCTGTCGTCGTGCTGCTCGACGTCGTCCGGGTCGACGTCCGTCAGACCCATGACGTTGTACGCGCCGGTCGTGCTCGGCAGCCCGTCGTGCGACTCCCACCGCGTCTGCCGGTACGACACGGCCATCAGCACACTCTGCGGCACGTCGAACTCACGCGCCGCGTTTGCGAACTGCGACTGGAGGGAAGGTTCCCCGGCAGCCTTGTCGGTGCCCGCCGCGCCGAGGAGGCCGGGAGACGCGACCGCGATGGTGCCGATCGTGGCTGTGGCCACGACCGCTGCCGCCACCCCGTAGAGGATTCGTTTCTTCTTGCGGTCCCTGCGGTGCCTCTGGGTCACGCCCACCCCTGTGATTCGACTGTGTACGACCGTGTACTTGTGAAACGGGCCAGAGGGTAACACCACTCGATGGAATGAAGATCGTCAGTGGACATTTCGGGCGCCCGTCTCAGTCACTGGGCAGGGGGACAGGACCGGACGAAGAACCCCGTAATGTTGTGCGTGTGACCGTGAACGCTGATTCCCACGCCGTCGCCAAGGCGACCTGGCGAGACCTGCCCGCGGCGCAGCAGCCCGAGTACCCCGATGCCGAGGCTCTGCGCGATGTGATCGCGGACCTCGAGTCGTATCCTCCGCTCGTCTTCGCCGGCGAGTGCGACCAGCTGCGCGCCCGGATGGGAGCCGTCGCCCGTGGCGAGGCGTTCCTGCTCCAGGGCGGCGACTGCGCCGAGGCCTTCGACGGTGTGTCCGCCGACCACATCAGGGCCAAGCTCAAGACGCTGCTCCAGATGAGCGCCGTCCTCACCTACGCGGCCTCCGTGCCCGTGGTGAAGGTCGGCCGCATCGCCGGCCAGTACTCGAAGCCCCGCTCCAAGGGGACCGAGACCCGTGACGGCGTCACCCTGCCCACGTACCGCGGCGACTCGGTCAACGGCTTCGCCTTCGACGAGAAGTCCCGCATCCCGGACCCCGAGCGCCTGAAGCGGATGTACAACGCCTCCGCGTCCACGCTCAACCTGGTCCGTGCCTTCACCACCGGTGGCTACGCCGACCTGCGCCAGGTGCACGCCTGGAACCAGGACTTCGTGAAGTCGTCCCCCTCGGGCCAGCGCTACGAGGCGCTCGCCCGCGAGATCGACAACGCCCTGAACTTCATGAAGGCCTGCGGCACCGACCCGGCCGAGTTCAAGGCCGTCGAGTTCTACGCCTCCCACGAGGCGCTGCTGCTCGACTACGAGGGCGCCCTCACCCGTACCGACTCGCGCACCGGCAAGCTCTACGACACGTCCGGCCACATGGTCTGGATCGGCGAGCGCACCCGCCAGCTCGACCACGCCCACATCGAGTTCGCCTCCCGGATCGCGAACCCGATCGGCATCAAGCTGGGCCCGACCACGTCGGTGGACGAGGCGCTGACGTACATCGACCGGCTCGACCCGGACCGCGAGCCCGGCCGGCTGACCTTCATCGTCCGCATGGGCGCCGACAAGGTCCGCGACAGGCTCCCCGAGCTGGTCGAGAAGGTCACCGCCTCCGGTGCGGTCGTCGCCTGGGTCACCGACCCGATGCATGGCAACACCTTCGAGGCCGCCTCCGGCCACAAGACGCGCCGCTTCGACGACGTGCTCGATGAGGTCAAGGGCTTCTTCGAGGTCCACAAGAGCCTCGGCACCCACCCGGGCGGCATCCACGTCGAGCTCACCGGTGACGACGTCACCGAGTGCGTGGGCGGCGGCCACGAGATCTTCGTCGGCGACCTGCACCAGCGCTACGAGACGGCCTGCGACCCGCGCCTCAACCGCAGCCAGTCCCTCGACCTGGCGTTCCTGGTGGCGGAGATGTACCGCGATCAGTAAGTAGGTACCTACGAGGATGGGGCGCGGATCCATGTGATCCGCGCCCCATCCTCGTATCCGGGACTTTTGCGGTCCCGCGCCGCCGGGTAAGGTTAGGTTAGCCTAATCGATCACGGCGGGAGGTGAACCGCGTTGTACGTCTGCTCATGCTTCGGTGTCACGGAGAAGCAGGTCAAGCAGCATGCGGACGCGGGTGCCTGCACGCCCCGCCAGATCGCCTCGGCGTGCAAGGCCGGCACGGACTGCGGTTCGTGCGTCCGTCGCATCCAGGCCATCCTCGGGCGCGGCAACTGCCCCCGGCGTGAGCTCCTGGACCAGGGGATCCCCGCGCTCGCGACGGAGCTCGCGGAGCCCGTCGCGGAGCTCGAGGAAGCCGCTTAGCTCGGCTGCTCGATGAGCGTCGAGATGTAGAGCGCCTCACCCAGGGACTCGATCAGCTCCAGCTGCGTGTCCAGGTAGTCGATGTGGTGCTCCTCGTCGGCCAGGATCTCCTCGAAGAGGTTCGCCGAGGTGACGTCGCCCTTGGCGCGCATGACCTCGATCCCGCGCCGCAGACGGTCGATCGCCTCGACCTCGACCTGGCGGTCCGCCTGGAACATCTCGGTGATCGTCTGGCCGACCCGCACATGGAAGAGCCGCTGGTAGTTGGGCAGGCCGTCGAGCATCAGGATGCGCTCGGTCAGCTTGTCCGCGTGCTTCATCTCGTCGATGGACTCTTCGCGGGTGTACTTGGCGAGCTTCGTCCACCCCTTGTTGTCCTGGATGCGATAGTGCAACCAGTACTGGTTGATGGCCGTCAGCTCGCCGGTCAGCTGCTCGTTGAGGAACTCGAGGACCTCGGGGTCGCCCTGCATCGCAGAGGCTCCTTCCACGTTACGTGTCTACGCCATCACTGGGCAGGATGGCCGCATCCTCGCACCCCGAATGGGGGGCGTCCAGTAAGTGCAGGCTTAGTCCGAGATGCCCGAATCGGCCGATGCCTGTCGTCTCCTGGTCATGACCACCCCTCGCAGTCTGTCACCATGGATGACATGGGTCAGCCGGAGAGCGGAGTACACCGGGGAGCGGGGCAGCCGGATCGTTCGCCGGACCTTCCGCCGGGCCAGCGGCTCCAGCGCGGCTGGCCGGTCACCCACTACGGGCCCGTCCCCAAGTTCAAGCCGGACCGCTGGGAGTTCCGCGTCTTCGGGGCGACGGCCGACGGCGACAAGCGGTGCTGGAACCACGAGGAGTTCTCGGCCCTCCCGTTCTCCACGGTCGTGGCCGATCTGCACTGCGTCACGAAGTTCAGCATGCTCGGGGCCGAATGGGGTGGCGTCCCGGCCCGCACGGTCCTCGACCTCGCTCCGCCCGCGCCCCAGGTGACCCATGTGATGGTCTGGGCCGAGTACGGCTACAGCGCCAACATGCGGCTCGCCGACTTCGCCGCGGACCGTACGATCTTCGCCACCCACATGGACGGCGAGCTGCTCACCGCCGAGCACGGTTTTCCGCTGCGCCTCGTCGTCCCCCATCTGTACGCCTGGAAGGGCCCGAAGTGGGTCCGGGGTGTGGAGTACATGGCCGCCGACCGGCGGGGCTTCTGGGAGGAACGGGGCTATCACAACCTTGGCGACCCCTGGACCGAGCAGCGGTACTCCTACCAGGAGGAACCGGGAGACGGCCCGGAGCTGTAGCCGCTCGGGGCCGCCCGCGGGTGTGGTCAGTGGTGGTACTGGTGGACCACCGCGTGGCCCTTGCCACGGCCGATCATCCACTTGTTGACCGGCGTGGTGATCACGAACGCGGCGGCGAGCGCGATGGCGAGCACGATCCAGAAGAACGGCTCCGAGAGGTGTGCGTCCATGGCTCCGGGCCAGAGGGCGAGGACGCCGTTGTCGATGATCTCCATGACCGTGATGGAGAGGGTGTCGGCGGCGAGGGCGACCTTGAGCGCGGTCCCGAAGTCGACGCCGGCGGTCAGGACGCCGCGCAGGGTGAGCGCGTAGCCGAAGAAGAAGGCCAGGACGATGGCGAGGATCATCGTCTGCACGTTGCCCCAGCCGAGCGCGGTGCCGATGACCATGCCGAGCACCTCGCCGATGGCGCAGCCGGTGAGGCAGTGCAGCGTCGCCTTGGCGGCCATGGACCAGGAGACCTTGCCGGAGTGACCTGAGTGGCCGGAGTGAGCGGTGTGGTCGTGGTGGGTGTGCGCGTCGTGCTGCATCGGGTGCTCCCAGCGCCGGGTAGCGGTTCCTGCCGTTACAGGAACCGTATACCCCCACGGGGTATTCCTCAACGCGTTTTCCCGCGTGCTCTCAGCCCGAAACGACGCCTCTGAGCTTCTTCAGCAGCTCCACGTCCGCGAGATGCCCCTCCTTGCCGCCCGGCGTCTCGATGATCAGCGGCACCCCGTCCGACGCCGGGTGCCTGAGGAGGTTCCGGAAGCCGTCCTCACCGATGTGCCCCACGCCGATGTTCGCGTGCCGGTCCTTGCGGGCGCCGACCACGTCCTGGGAGTCATTGGCGTGGATCAGTTTCAGCCGCCCCTCGCCCACGGTCTCCACCAGCTCGTCGAGGGTCTGGGCCGCGCCGTGCGGACCGGTCAGATCATGGCCGGCGGCGAAGATGTGGCAGGTGTCCAGGCAGATCCCCAGCTTCGGATGACGGTCGAGCGCGTCGAAGTACGGTCCGAAGTCCTCCGCGCGCGAGCAGAGCGAGAAACCCTGGCCCGCCGTCGACTCCAGGAGCAGATCCGGATCTTCGTCGTGCGTCAGCTCGTCGAGGAGCGGCAGCATCCGCTCCCGTACCTGGGCGAGCGCCTCCGCGCGCGGGCGGCCCCCGGTCGCCGAGCCGGTGTGCACCACCACCCCCTTCGCGCCGATCGCCCGACCGCGCCGCAGCGAGTGCCGCAGCGACTCCACCGACTTGTCGACGGTGGCCTCGGTGTGGGAGCCGAAGTTGATCAGATACGGGGCGTGGACCCAGGCCGAGACCGACTCGGCGGCGCACTCGGCGCGGAACCGTTCGTCCTGGGCGGGGTTGCCGGCCGGGGTGGCCCAGCCGCGCGGGTTGGCGACGAAGACCTGCACGGCCTCGGCGCCGAGTTCACGGGCGTAGCCGAGGCCGGTCGTGGCGAGGCCACCGGCCACCGGGACGTGCCCGCCGACGGGGTTGCGCATGAGTCTCTACAGTCCCTTGATCGTGATGCTGACGGTGGAGCCCTCGGGCGCGGTCGCGCCGCCCTCCACGGACTGGTCCGCGACCGTGTCGCCGAGGTAGGGGAAGGACTTCTCGACCTCCACCTGGAAGCCCGCGTCCTCCAGGGCCGCGCGGGCGTCGTCGGCGGTCTCGCCGGTGACGTCCGGGACCTCGACGAGCTTGGGGCCCTTCGAGACGGTGAGGGTGACGGCGTCGCCCTCGGCGGCCCTGCTGCCCTCGGCGAGGGACTGCGCGGCGACGGCTCCGGCGTCCTCGGGGGAGTGGACCCGCTCCGGGGCGACCCGCACGGTGAGCCCGGCCTCCTGGAGGAGGGCCGTGGCGTCGCCGACGGTCTCGCCGGTGACATCGGGTACGTCGATCGGTGCGCCCTTGCTGACCACCAGGGCGACGGCCGAGTCCGGCGCACGCTCGGTGCCGGGCTCGGGGTCGGAGCTGATCACGGAGCCCCGGGCGACGGAGTCGCTGAACGCGGTGGAGGTCACCCCGGGTGCCAGACCCTCCTTCTCCAGCATGCGCCTGGCCTCGGCGAGCGGCTTGTTCCTGAGGTTGGGCACCTTCACGATCTCCGGGCCCCGGGACAGGGTCAGGGTGACGGTGCCGTTGCCCCGGAGGCGCTCGCCCGGAGCCGGGTCGACGGCCATGACGGTGCCGCGCTCGTACACGTCGCTGAACGCGCGCTTCGTCGTGCCGACCTCAAGACCGGCGTCGGTGATCCGCTCCGTCGCGACCGTCTCGGTCTGGCCGAGGACGGCGGGGACCCGGGTGAACTGGCCGGAATTGATGTACCAGACGCCGGCGCCGAGCCCGAGGACGAGCAGGACACCGAGGACGATCAGAAGGGGGCCGCGCGGGGGCCGGCGGCGGGTCGGCGGCGAGGGAGCGGGGGGCTCCGGCGCGGGCAACCGGTTCGTGTGCAGCACCGGCTGGGGGTCCTCCGCCCCGGCGGCCGGTACGGGCCGGGTGATCACACTGGTCCGGTCCTCAGCCGTGTCCCGGGCCCCCGGCCGGGCCTGCGGGGGTACGGCGTCCAGCTGCTCCTCGCCGAGCGCGGCGCGGGCCTCCCGGAGGAGGGCGAGCAGGGCGACGGCGTCGTGCGGGCGGACATCGGGGTGGCGGGCGGTGGCCGCCGCGACCAGCTCGTCGAGCTCCAGGGCGAGGCCGGGGACGGTGGCCGAGGGGGCGGGCACGTCGGTGTGGAGGTGCTGGTAGAGCACCTGGGCGGGGGTGTCGCCGCCATGGGGCTTGCCACCGGTCAGCATCTCGTACAGGACGACACCGCAGGCGTACACGTCGGCGCGGGTGTCGGCGGTGCCGTGCTCGATCTGCTCCGGCGCGAGGTACGAGACGGTGCCGAGGACCGAGCCGGTGGTGGCGGTCGCCGAGCCCACGGTCCGTACGAGACCGAAGTCGGCGACCTTGACCCGGCCGTCGTCCCCTATCAGGACGTTCTCCGGCTTCATGTCCCGGTGCACGAAGCCGGCCCGGTGCGCGGCGCCCAGCGCGGCGAGCATCGGCTCCAGGATGTCCAGGGCGGCGCGGGGTGCCAGGGCGCCGCGCTCGCGCAGGACGTCTCGGAGGGTGCAGCCGTCGACGTACTCCATCGCCAGGTAGACGTACGCACCCTCGGCGCCCTGGTCGAAGACCCCGACCACGTTGGGGTGGGCGAGGCGGGCGACGGACTTCGCCTCACGGATGAAGCGCTCGACGAAGGCGGCGTCGGTCGCGAGGGCGGGATGCATCACCTTGAGCGCGAGGACGCGGTCGAGGCGGGTGTCCACGGCCCGGTAGACCGTGGCCATCCCGCCGACGGCGATGCGCGCGTCGACGCGGTAGCGGCCGTCGAGCAGCCGCCCGACGAGGGGGTCCTGAAGGGTCGTGTCCACGGCGACGAGTCTACGAGCCGTGGGGCGGGGGGTCAGAAGGCCGGGCGTTCCGGGTCCAGGCGGGGGCGGCCGGCGGACGGGGAGGACGCCTCCGCGAAGTGGCGGCGGGGGATGCGGCCCGCCCGCCACGCCAGCCGCCCCGCCTCGACCGCGTGCCGCATCGCCGCCGCCATCAGGACCGGCTCCTGCGCCCGGGTCACCGCCGACGCCAGCATCACGGCCGCGCACCCCAGCTCCATCGCGAGCGTCGCGTCGGACGCCGTGCCCGCGCCCGCGTCGAGGATCACCGGCACCCCCGCCCGCTCCGTGATCAGCTGGAAGTTGTGCGGGTTGCGGATGCCGAGCCCGGAGCCGATGGGGGAGCCGAGCGGCATGATCGCCGCGCAGCCCACGTCCTCCAGCTTCCGTGCGAGGACCGGGTCGTCGTTGGTGTAGGGGAGGACGGTGAAGCCGTCGTCCACGAGGGTCTCGGCCGCGGCGAGGAGCTCCTCCCCGTCCGGCAGCAGGGTCCGCTCGTCGGCGACGACCTCCAGCTTGATCCAGTCGGTGCCGAGCGCCTCCCGCGCGAGCCGTGCGGTCAGGACCGCCTCGCCGGCCGTGAAGCAGCCCGCCGTGTTGGGCAGGACGCGGATGCCGAGCCGTTCCAGTACGGAGAGGACCGAGCCCTGCACGGTGGGGTCCAGGCGCCGCATGGCGACCGTCGTCAGTTCCGTACCGCTGGCGGTCAGCGAGCGCTCCAGGACGTCGAGGCTGGGCGCCCCGCCGGTGCCCATGATCAGGCGCGAGGAGAACTCCGTACCGCCGAGGACGAAGGTGTCGTCGGACATCGCGTTCAGCCTCCCTGTACCGCGGTGAGGACCTCGACCCGGTCGCCTTCGCCGAGGAGCGTCGACGGCCACTGCCCGCGCGGCACGACCGTCTCGTTGAGGGCGGCGGCGACCCCGGAGCGGGCCGTGGTCAGGGTGGCGACGAGGGCGTCGAGGGTGAGGGGGCCGGAGAGCTCGCGCGGTTCTCCGTTCACGGACACGTTCATGCGGGCTGCTCCTGACGTACGGGAGGGGCGGGGGCGAAACGGCGGGGGGTGAAGGGGCGCGCCTCGTCGGGGAGGACGCCGGTGGTGAGGACCTCGGCCATGACGTCGCCGGTGACGGGGGTGAGCAGGACCCCGTTGCGGTAGTGCCCGGTGGCCAGGTGCAGACCGGGAAGCGCGGTGGGGCCGAGCAGCGGCGCGTTGTCGGGGGACGCGGGGCGCAGGCCCGCCACGGTCTCGGTGAGCGGCAGCTCGGTGATCCCGGGGACCAGCTCGTGGGCGTCGCGCAGCAGCTCGTACACCCCGCCCGCCGTCACCGTGGTGTCCCAGCCGAGTTCCTCGCTGGTGGCGCCGACGACGAGCTCGCCGTTCTCGCGGGGCACCAGGTAGACGTGGCTGCCCCGCACGACGGCCCGGACGGTCCGGGAGAGGAAGGGGGCGTACGCGGCCGGCACCCGCAGTCGCAGCACCTGGCCCTTCACGGGGCGGACGGGCGGCAGCGCCTCGGCCGGCACGCCCGCGAGCCGCCCGCTCAGGCTTCCGGCGGCCAGGACGACCTGGTCGGCCGTCAGTTCCCGGCCTCCGGCGAGCACGGCGCCGCGCGCGCGGTCCCGCACCACCGTCAGGCTCTGCGCGAGGGCGCGGTGGAAGACCACCCCGGCCCGCTCGCAGGCGACGAGGAGCGCGGCGGCCAGTCGGCGCGGGTCGACCTGGTGGTCGCCGTCGACCCGCAGCCCGCCGCGCACCCCCGGGGCGAGCATGGGTTCGAGGCGGCGGCACTCGCGGCCGCTGAGCCACTCGGAGGCGAGCCCGCAGCGGGTCTGCAGGGCGTGCAGTTCGCGCAGGTGGGCCCGGTCGTCGGCGTCGAGGGCGACGGCGAGGGTGCCGCAGGCGCGGTAGCCGACGTCGTGCCCCGTGGACTCCTCGAGCTCGGCGACGAAGGCGGGGTAGCGCGCGGCGGAGGCGAGGTTGAGCCCGAGCAGGGTCTCCTCGCCGTAGTGGAGTTCGGTGACGGCGGCGAGCATCCCGGCCGCGACCCGTGCGGCGCCGCCGCCGGGGTCCGGGTCGACGACGGTGGTGCGCAGTCCGCGCCGGGCGGACCGCCAGGCCGTGACCAGGCCGACGATGCCGCCCCCGATCACGAGGACATCGGAGATGTCGGAGACATCGGAAGAACGCATGGGCGTCCAGCCCCTCCCTTCGCCGGCATGACCCGGATCAGGTTCGTACGGTCGGAGGCCGTCCCAGCCTCCCTCTCAGCCCGGTGCGTCCGGGCTCCCGCGAGTGCTTTACGCCCGCCAGACTAGCCTCCGTCCCCGAGGCGGCCACAGACCCCTCCTGGCCTCCGCATTCCTGATGGCTCGTCAGATGCGTAAGGTGGTCGGGTGAGCGAGCAGAAGCAGGCCCAGCAGCATGTCGTGATCGTCGGCGCCGGGATGGCGGGCGTACAGACCGCCGTCGCCCTGCGTGAACAGGGCTTCACCGGCCCCCTGACCCTCATCGGGGCCGAACCCCACCAGCCCTACGACCGGCCCCCGCTCTCCAAGGCCATCCTCCTCGGCAAGGCCGAGGACTCCGCCTTCGACGTCGACTTCGAGGTCCTCGGCATCGAGCTCCGCCTCGGCCTGGACGTCACAGGACTGCGCGCCGCCGACCACGAGATCGACACCGAGGCCGGACCCGTCCGCTACGACATCCTGGTCGTCGCCACCGGCGCCCAGCCGGTCACCCTGCCCGGCGCCGAGGGCGTCCCCGGCGTCCATCTGCTGCGGACCCTCGACGACGCCGTACGCCTCGGACCCGTCCTGGAGCGGCGCCACACCGTGGTGGTCGTCGGCGCCGGATGGATCGGCGCCGAGTTCGCCACCGCCGCGCGCGAGGCGGGCTGCGCCGTCACCGTGGTCGAGGCCGCCGACCGCCCCCTCGCCGGCGCACTGCCCGCCGAGGTCACCACCCCCATGGCCGAGTGGTACGGGGCCCACGGCGCCGAACTCCTCACCCATGCGCGCGTGGACACCGTCGAGCCCGGCCGCGTCCTCCTCGCCGACGGCCGCGAGCTCCCCGCCGACGCCGTCGTGGTCGGCATCGGGGCCCGCCCCGCCACCGGCTGGCTCACCGGCTCCGGCATCGTCCTCGACCCCGGCGGCGCCGTCACCGCTGACGAGCGGCTGCGCACCTCCCTGCCCGACGTGTACGCCGTCGGCGACTGCGCCTCCTTCCCCTCCGCCCGCTACGGCGAACGCCTCCTCGTCCACCACTGGGACAACGCCCTACAGGGCCCCCGCACGGTCGCCGCCGCGATCACCGGGGCCGCGGACACGCCGTACGACCCCGTCCCGTACTTCTGGTCCGAGCAGTTCGGCCGCTTCGTCCAGTACGCCGGCCACCACGCGGACGCGGACCGACTGCTCTGGCGCGGCGATCCCGCCGACGAGGCCTGGTCCGTGCTCTGGCTGCGGGCCGACGTGCCGGTGGCCCTCCTCGCCGTCGGCCGCCCCCGCGACCTGGCCCAGGGCCGCAAGCTCATCGAGACGGCGACGGCCGTGGACCCCACGCGCGCGGCGGACCCCTCCGTACCCCTGAAGGCGGCAGTCGCGTAGGGCCCGACTACCGGCTGTCAGCCCGGGATGGCAGGCTTGTCCTGTGACCGAGATTGACGTAAAGATCGATGCGCTCGTCCCCGCCTGGCTCTACGTGCCCGACATCGCGGAGATGCTCGACATCGAGGTGACGCGCGTGCGGCAGCTGATCAAGGAAGGTCAGCTGATCGCCGTGCGCCGTGGAGAGAACAACGCCCTGCAGATCCCCGCCGCCTTCATCCAGGGCGACAAGATCGTCAAGGGCCTCGTCGGGCTCCTGACCGTGCTGCGGGACGACGGCTTCACCGACGAGGAGATGCTGGAGTGGCTCTTCACTCCGGACGAGAGCCTGCCGGGCACGCCCGCGCAGGCCCTCGGCGAGAACCGCGGCACGGAGGTGAAGCGCCGCGCCCAGGCGCTCGCCCTCTGACACACGTACGCCCGAAGACACCACCAGCGGGTGTCGCGGTGGCCGGCTCCTCGCGGGGTCGGCCGCCGCGGCGCCGGCGACACCGACGGGGGGAACCCACCCATGCCCACGCCTCGTGAGCGGCTCGCCGACGCCCGGCTCTACCTGTGCACCGACGCCCGGAAGCGCCAGGGAGACCTGCCCGCCTTCCTCGACGCCGTGCTCTCCTCCGGCGTGGACATCGTGCAGCTCCGCGACAAGGGCATGGAGGCCGGTGAGGAGCTGGAGCACCTCGCCGTCTTCGCCGACGCCGCCCGACGCCACGGCAGGCTGCTCGCCGTGAACGACCGGGCCGACGTCGCCCACGCCATCGCCTCCGACGTGCTCCACCTGGGCCAGGGCGACCTGCCCGTGCCCGCCGCCCGCGCCATCCTCGGCGACGAGGCCCTGATCGGCCGGTCCTGCCACGCCGAGAGCGAGGCGGCCGCGGCCGCCGCCGAACCGGGCGTCGACTACTTCTGCACCGGCCCCTGCTGGCCCACCCCGACCAAGCCCGGACGGTACGCACCGGGCCTCGACCTCGTGCGGTACGCGGCGGGCCTGGCCCAGGACCGGCCCTGGTTCGCCATCGGCGGCATCGACGAGACCAACCTCGACGAGGTCCTGGACGCGGGCGCGCGCCGGATCGTCGTCGTCCGGGCCATCACCGAGGCCGACGACCCGGCGGCCGCGACCGCCGCCCTCGCCAAGCGGGTCCGGGAGCGCGCGGGGGAGTAGGGGCCTGGCCGAGGTGGCGTCCGGGACCGGCGCGCCCGCCCTGCGGAACTCGGCGGTTCGTCCAAGGACGCGCCCCGCCGGCTGTCCGAAACGGTGTCCATCAGCCGGACACCGTGTACGCCGCCCGCCGCACCCCGTCTAACCTGCCGGTATGGCCCTTGGTACCGCTTCCGTCCGTTCGGACCGCGCCCGCACGGTCCGCGAGATCCTCGCCTCCGGCGGCACGTCGTACTCCTTCGAGTTCTACGCGCCCCGGACCGAGAAGGGCGAACAGGGCCTCTGGAACGCACTGCGCCGGGTCGAGGCGGTCGGACCGAGCTTCGTCTCCGTGACCTACGGCGCCGGCGGCTCCACCCGCGGCGGCACCGTGAAGGCCACCCAGAAGATCGCCTCCGACACCACGCTCACCCCGGTCGCCCACCTCACCGCCGTCGACCACTCGGTCGCCGAGCTGCGCAACGTCCTCGGCCAGTACGCCGACGCCGGCATCCGCAACATGCTCGCGCTCCGAGGCGACCCGGCCGGCGACCCGCTCGGCGAGTGGGTCGAACACCCCGAGGGCGTCCGGTACGCGGCCGACCTCGTCCGGCTCATCAAGGAGTCGGGCGACTTCTGCGTGGGCGTCGCCGCCTTCCCGGAGATGCACCCCCGCTCCACCGACTGGGACACGGACATCAGGCACTTCGTGGACAAGTGCCGCGCGGGCGCCGACTACGCGATCACCCAGATGTTCTTCGACCCGGAGAACTATCTGCGGCTGCGCGACAGCGCCGCGAAGGCGGGCTGCGAGACCCCGATCATCCCCGAGGTCATGCCCGTCGTGAACGTGAAGACCCTCGGCCGGCTGCCCCAGCTGAGCAACGCGGCCTTCCCCGACGACGTGAAAGAGCGCATCCTCGCCGTCAAGGACGATCCCACCGCTGTACGCTCCATCGGTATCGAGTTCGCGACGGAGTTCTGCGCGCGGCTGCTCTCCGAGGGTGTCCCCGGACTGCACTTCATCACGCTGAACAGCTCCACCGCGACGCTCGAGATCTACGAGAATCTCGGACTGCACCAGCAGTCGTGACCGGTCGTACCCGCCCCGACCCGCGGCGGTGACCGTGGAGAGGGGCGGCGGGGCATGGGGTGGACGGTCCTCTACATCGCGTTCGGAGTGGTCGCACTGTGGTTGCTGGGGGAGGTGCTCCTCCAGTACAAGGCGCGGCTGCGCTGGCGGGTGCTCGCCTTCTGTGGCTTCCTCGGCGTGGTCCTGGGCGTGCTGCTGCCCTCGGTGACGGTGATCATCGCCGGGGCGGTCGCCTTCGCCGTCGGCCAGACGTACGTGACGCTGTCCTTCCGCCGTGGCTTCTCCACTGGCTGGGCGATCGGCGGCAATCCGGGCGCGAGCCGTCGCCGCAGGTCCGGCCCTTCCGCGCAGTCCGGGCCCACCCTTGAGGTCACCGAGCTCGCCTACGGCGGCGAGGACCCCTCGTACGCCGTACCGGAGGGCGAGGACGCTCAGCCAGCCGCGGTCTACGAACCCCTGCCGATGCCCGACGACACCGGCCAGTACGGGGTCTACGACACGGGCCAGGACACGGCTCACGCCGCCACGGGCCACGAGGCCGGCCACGGCACCGGCTACGACACGGGGTACGACCCCTACGCGCCGGCCTACGACCAGCAGCCCGCCTACGACTACGGCGCCGCCGCCGCGCAGCAGCAGTACGCCGCCTACTCCGACCCGTACATCGGGCCGGGCACGGACGGCCAGCAGTACGGCTCGTACTACGCCGACCCGTACGCCGCCCCGTACTCCTACGACACGCCGCCCGGCGGGGTCTGGGTCCCGCAGCAGCGCGACACCGAGCCGGTGCCCCCGCCGCAGCAGCCGGGGACCCCGGACCCGTACGGCTACGAGCCGCACCAGGACGACCAGCAGCAGTACCGCTACTGAGTGACCGCGGGGGCGCCGGCGGGTCCGGTGGCCCCCCGGACGGCCGGGCGCGTCCTGCCGCCCCGGGGGAAGGCCCGGCCCGAACCCCGGGGCTTTCTGAGACCTCCCCGCAGGGCCCGGCGCTTCCGGCGGCCCTCTCATGCGGCCCGGCGCTTCCGGCGCCCCGCACGACCCCGGCGCGTCATGGAGGCCTTGCCGCACGGCCCGGCGCTTCCGGCGCCCCCCAAACGCCCCAGCGCGTCCTTGAGCCTCCCCGCACGGCCCGGTGTGCCCTGCCGCCCTCTACTGGGAGCCGCGGAAGTCCGCGCCCTCCACGACGAAGCCCGCCACCAGCGCGCCCGACATGCCCGCGTGGGCGAGTCCGCCGCCCGGGTGGGACCAGCCGCCCGCGAACCAGAGGCCCGGCAGCGGGGAGCGGTTGTCGGCCGGGAGCAGCCGCCCGCCGGCCCCGGCGAGCGCGGGCCCCGGCACCTCGGCGGCGCCGGTGTCCCGCCGTACGTCCTCCGGCGTGCGGACGTGCTGCCACAACACCCGCTCCCGCAGCCTGGGCACCGCCCGCCCCGCCGCCTCGGCCATCCGCCCGGCAAAGGCCTCCCACGCGGCCGCGTCCCGCTCCGGAGACGTGGGAACCGTCGCCGTGACCGTCACCGACTCGTGGTCCGCGCCGGGGCGCAGCGCCGGGTCGTCCGGGCGCAGCACGGTCACCGTCGGCCGCTCGCCGTCCCCGTGCACGACGGTGCGGTGGACCGCCTCCGGCTCGCGAGGTCCGCGCAGCGCCAGACAGACCGTCACCCGGCTGGTGCCGAGGGCCTGGAAGCGCGGCAGGTCGTGGTCACCGCGCCCCCACGCGACGACGTGTTCCCGGTAGAGGGCGGGCACCGGGGCCCCGGCGACGACATGGTCGGCCTCGACGAGGTCACCCCCGGCCAACCGGACTCCCACCGCCCGGCCGTCCTTCTCCAGGACGTCCTCGACGGGCGTGTCGAAGACGAACTCGACACGCCGCTTCCTGCACCGCTCGTACACCGCGTCCGCGAGCGCCCGCAGCCCCCCGCCCACGTACCAGCTGCCGAAGGTCTGCTCCATGTACGGCAGGACGGCGGCCGAGGCGGGCGCGGTGGCCGGGTCGAAGCCGTACGTCCACGCGTACGCGTCGAGCAGGGCGGCGAGCCGGGGGTCGCGCAGCTCCCGCGCCCCGACCTGCGCGAGCGTCGTCGTCGGCCGCCGCAACAGGCCCGGCTTCAGGGCCGGGTACGGCTCGCGGGCCAAGGGTGCGGGATCGGCCGGCTGCGGCTCCTCGAGGAGCGGACGGCGGGTGCGGTCCCAGGCCTCGCGGGCCCGCACCAGGAAGTCGCCCCAGCGCTCGCCCGCGCCCGCGCCGAGTGCCCCGTCCAGGGCGGCGACCGTGCCGGCCCGGGAGGCGTTCGGCAGGTCCACGCGCGTGCCGTCGGCGAAGACGTGACGGGCCGCCGGGTCGACCTGCGTCAGCGTGACGCACTCCTCCAGGGCCTCCTTGCCGGTCTTCACGAACAGGTCCCGGTACACGGCGGGCAGATGCAGCAGCCCCGGGCCCGTGTCGAAGGCGAAGCCGTCCCGCTCGAAGCGGCCGACCGCGCCGCCGTACGTCGAGCCCCGCTCGTACACCGTCACCCGGTGGCCCGCCACGGCCAGCCGGGCCGCCGCCGCCATGGCGCCGAGTCCCGCGCCGATCACCACAATCCGTGCCATGCCGGCGACTTTATCCGGCGCCCGCGACAGGGGCGGAAGCCCGGTCGGGCGTCCGGGGCCGGCCAGTCAGAAGTGCTTCGTTCCGCCGTCGGACGGCGGCCGTGACCGGGCCCTCGACATCGCGTCGGCGAGCCGCCTCTCCTCACGGCGCTGGGACCTGCGGCGCAGGAAGCGGCGGATCCGCCGCGCGAGGAAGACCAGTATCACCAGGCCCAGGGCGAGCAGGACGGCCGCGATGATCGCCGCCGCCACCGGGTGGAAGAGCGCGAAGGTGATGACGGCCGCCACCCCGAGGTCCTCCGCCAGGCTCAGCGCCACATTGGAGAACGGCTCTGGCGACGAGTTGACCGCCATCCTCGTCCCCGCCTTGACGAAGTGGCTCAGCAGCGCCGTCGTACCGCCGACCGCGCCCGCCGCGAGTTCGGGCAGCGAACCGTTCTGACCGGCGAGCAGGGCGGCGACGACGGCCCCCGACACCGGCCTGATCACCGTGTGGACGGCATCCCATGCCGAGTCCACGTACGGGATCTTGTCGGCCACCGCCTCGCACAGGAAGAGCACGCCGGCGACGACGAGGACATCGGTGCGCTGCAAGGACTCGGGCACCTCGTCGGTGAGCCCGGTCGCGCCGAAGACGCCGAACAGCAGGACCACCGCGTACGCGTTGATCCCGCTCGCCCAGCCGCTGGTGAACACCAGGGGGAGTACGGACACGCCCGCGATCGTAACCAGCTCTGAGTACCCGTACCTAGGGGGCGAGATGAGTAGGTGCGCGGATGGGCGCGGGCGGCTCCGGACGGAAGAGTGGAGCTCACGGAAGGGGCGCGGCTCCGGCACCGCCGGCACGGGGCTGCGGAACGGGGCCGCGCACCTGCCGGCACGGGGGTGCACGGGGGAGAGACCGGTGCGGCGGGGCTCGGGGGGATCGAGCCTCGCCGCACCGGTCCTTCGCGTGGTCCACGCGGGCGCGTGGTCATCGTTTCCGTGATCCACGCGGGCGCGCGGTCAGCGGCCGCCCACCCGCCCGTGCAGCAGCCGGGAGAGCGCCGCGTGCACGTCGTCGAGCGAACGCTCGCTCTGGAAGGCCTGCCAGTCGAGCGCCGCCACGAGCACCATCCCGACCAGCGCCGCCGCCGTCAGCTGGACGTCGATGTCGTCGCTCAGCTCACCGGCCTCGACGCCCTCGCGCAGTACCCCCTCGACGACCGCGACGGCCTGCTGGCGGACCACCAGGAGCGTCGAGTTCCAGGCCCGGTTGGTGCGCCACAGCTCGGCCACGTACAGCTGGGTGAAGGCCGGGTAGCGGTCGATGAAGACGAGGCCCGCGCGGATCATCGCGTCGAGCGCGTCGACCCTGCTCCCGCCGCGCTCGGCGGTGTCCTCGGCCGCCGTGCGCAGCGAGGCCGTGAGCAGCGACACGCCGTGGCGCAGCAGCTCCTCGAAGAGCTCCGTCTTGCTCTTGAAGTTGTAGTAGACCGTGCCCTTGGCCACGCCGGCGCGCTCGGCGATCTCGTCCACCGTGGTCGCGGAGAAGCCCTGCTCCGCGATGAGGGTGACGGCCGCTTCGTAGAGCTTCGCGCGCGTGGCCTGGCGTCGGGTGCTGCTGCTGTCCATGGGGTCGATTCTCACAGGTGTCGCGGGTGTCACCGGCCCCGTCTCACAGGGTCAGTTCGGGGTGGAGCCGGTCGAGCGTCCAGACCTGCCGCCTGTGCGCCGAGATCGCGGTCAGGGCGAGGGCGCCCACGGTGAACGCGGTCAGGACCGCGCAGGCCTGCCAGACGGGCCCGATCCCGCCGCCGGTGATCAGCCGGCGCAGCGCCTCGACCACGTAGGTCATCGGCAGGAAGGGGTGGACGGCGTTGAAGAAGCCCGGACTGGTCTGGACGGGGTACGTGCCGCCCGCCGAGGTCAGCTGCAGCATCAGGACCGCGAGGACCAGGATGCGGCCGGCCGCGCCGAAGCGGGCGTTGAGCCACTGGATGATCGCCGCGAAGCAGCAGGTGACCAGGGTGAGGAAGCCGACCGTGCCCCCGGCCCGGGCCATCTGGAGGCCGAGTCCCCAGTGCAGGACCGCCATGAGGGCGGCGACCTGGAGGACGCCGATCGCCGCCACCGGGAACCAGCCGGCGAGCGCGATCCGCCAGGCGGAGGCGCCTGCGGCCAGGGCGCGCCGGTTCAACGGCTGGATGATCATGTACGCGACCATCGCGCCGACCCAGAGGGAGAGCGGGATGAAGTACGGGGCGAACCCGGTGCCGTAGTTCGGTGCCTTGTGCAGGGACTGGGAGGCCAGCCGTACGGGGTCGGCCATGACCTCCGTACGCCGGTCACGGTCCTGCTCGTCGTAGTCCGGGATCCGCTCGACGCCGTCGCGCAGCCCGCCGGCCAGCTCTCCGGAGCCGTCGGCCAGCTTGAACAGGCCCCCGTCGAGGGCGCCCGCGCCCTTCTTGAGCTTGCCGACGCCGGTGTCGAGGCTGACGGAACCGGTCTTGGCCTCGGTGATGCCGGAGTGGAGCTTGTCGGCGCCGTCCGCGACCTTCTTCGCGCCCGCGTTGAGCTCGTTGATCTTCCTGATGGCGTCCTCGACGTCCTCGTCGAGGTGCGGGGCGCGGGCGGCCAGCTCGTCGGCCTGCTTCGTGAGCGTGACGAGCCGGGCGTCCAGGGTCTTGATGTCGCCCTTGCTGTCCTTGGTCAGCTCGTGCACGTCGTCCGCGACGGTGGCCACGTCGTCGGCGGTGACCGAGGCCTCCTTGAGCCGGGCGCAGATCCGCTCGTCGGCCTCGGGCTTCAGCTCGCACTCCTCCCGGTGGATCGCGGCGAGGCCGTCGTCGGCCTTGTGCGCGGCCGTACGGAGCACGGGGGCGCGCTCGACCAGGTCGTCGAGCCGGTGGCGGACGGCGGTGGCGGAGTCGGAGACGAGCCGGGCGGTGTCGCGGATCGAGGTGCCGTTGTTCGCCAGGTAGGGGCGGACCTTGTCGGCGGTGCCGTTGACCTTGTCGGCGAGCGACTGCGTGCCGTTCGCGACCTTGCGGGAGCCGCTCTCCAGGTCCTTCGCGCCCTTGTCGAGCTTCCTCAGGCCGGCGGCCAGGTCACCGCTGCCGGTCTTGGCGGTCGTGAGGCCGTCCGCCAGGTCCTTGGAGCCCTTCTTCGCCTTGTCGACGCCCTGCTTGAGGTCGTTCGCCCCCTTGGCGGCCTTAGCGGTGGCGTCGTGGATGTCGGAGAAGGAGATGAAGATCTTGTCGAGGAAGGACCGCGAGGACTTGGTGGAGGCCGCGGTGCGCACCTCGGAGAAGACCGTCCGGGAGATCTGCCCCACGATGTAGTTGTTGGCGTCGTTCGTCCGCACCCGGAGGGCGCCGGTCTCGGGGGAGTCGCCGGAGCTGGAGGCGATCCGCGAGCTGAAGTCGCCGGGCATGGTCAGGGACAGGTAGTACTTCCCGTCCTCGACGCCCTGGCGCGCCTCGGCGTCGCTCACCCGGTGCCAGGCGAAGGTGTTGCTCTCCAGGAGCCCCTTGGTGATGTCGTCGCCGGCGTTGATCCTCTTGCCGTCGGCGGTGGCTCCCCGGTCCTCGTTGACGAGGGCCACGGGGATCTTGTCGAGCCTGCTGTACGGGTCCCAGAAGGAGTACAGGTACAGGGCGCCGTACAGCAGCGGCAGCAGCAGGATCGCGACGAGCGCGGCGCGCGGCAGCTTTCCCCTGCCGAAGCGCCTCAGCTCAAGCGCGGCGAGTTTCGGCGAGCGCATCGGCCGCCCCCTCCTCGGTCGTGTGGTCGGTGTCGTTCCCGGTGTCGGCGACGCCGGCCGGGTCCGTCTCGGCTTCCGGCTCGGCGGCCTCCCCTTCGGGAGCCTCAGGTCCGACGGCCTCCGGCGTGGCGGCTTGGGTCTCTGCGGCCTCCGGTTCGGCGGTCTCCGGCGTGGCGGCATCCGTCTCTGCGGCTCCCGGTTCGCTCTCCCCGGTGGGCGTCTCCGGTTCCGCCGCGTCCGCGAGCGTGGTGATCCGCAGGGCGTCGGCGGGGGCCTCGCTGCAGACGGCGAGCACGGTCGTCCCGGCGGCGGCCACCGAGCGCAGCAGCCCCCAGACCTCGGCCCGGTCGGCGCCCGAGAGCTTCAGGTCCGTGTCGTCCACGGCGAGCAACCGGGGGCGGCCGATCAGGGCCAGTGCGGTCGAGAGCCGCAGTGCTTCGAGCCGTTCCAGATCCCGTACGGAGGTCCGCTCGCCCTTCGGCAGCGTGGAGAGGTCGAGCCCGGCGGCCGCCACGGCCTCCTCGATACGGGCCCGGCTCGACGCGGCCCGTGCGGACGGGCGCCGCAGCAGGGACCGGACGGAGCCGTCGTAGCGGCGCTGGAGCAGGGCCCGCTCGCGCAGGTGCTCCGCGACCGTGAAGGCGGGATCCAGCTCGCTGACGCCGGGCACCTGTCCGAGGGCGCTGATCCGGCGGACCGCGGCCATCTTCCGGGGCAGGGGAAGACCGCCCACCTCGGCGGTGCCCTCCTTCGCCTTCATCCGGCCGGTGAGCGCCAGCAGCAGACAGGTGCGCCCCGACCCGGACGGCCCCTCGATCGCCACCAGCGAGCCCGGCGCCGCCCGGAACGAGACCTCCCGGAAGGCCCAGCCGCGCGGGCCCTTCAGTCCCAAGCCGTCCGCGACGACGGCGGCACCGCGCGGCCGCTCCTCGGCTTCCGCTCCCACGGATCCACCCCCACTTCCCCTTTTGAACTGACTGGTCAGTGCAAAAACTACCCCCGGACCCGGTTCTCCCGCAAAAGCCCAGGTCGACGGCGTTGTCAGTGGGGCGGGGCACGATGGACACATACGGCCACAGCGCCGTCACGCGACGACAGGAGGACTCGTCATGGCAAGCCCTTCCGCAGCAGCCGCGCCCCGCCGCCACCCCGGGGGCCGCGCCGTCCCCGCGCAGTCCGGACCCGCGTCCGACATCCACCCCGTCCCGCGTCGGTCCGCCGCCCCGCCCGCCGCCCTCGACCTCCTCGCCAAGGCCCGTGCCGGACTGGCCGAGGCCATGACCCTCGACCGTCCCCACGAGCGGTACGCCGCCGCTCATCTCGCCGCCCTGCGGGCCGCCGCCGCGGTGCTCGCCGCCCGCGCCCGACCCGAGACCGGCCCCCGCCGCCGACAGCGGATACGGAGTGCCTGGGAGCTCCTCGCCGAGCTGGCGCCCGAGCTGACCGAGTGGAGCGCCCTGTTCGCCTCGGGCGCCGAGCGCAGGGCCCGCGCCGAGGCAGGCATCGCCGGCGCGGCCACCCGGCGCGAGGCCGACGACCTCCTCAGGGACGCCTCCTTCTTCCTGCGCCTGGTCGAGCGGCTGCTCGCGCTCCAGCCGGACCCGCCGCGTCGGCCGGGGGCGGACGGGGCCGGAGGATGATCCGAAAGGCGAGGCCGAGGCCATAGGGTGGGGAGCGTCCGTACCCGTCACCGAGGAGTCAACAGCCGTGCCGGACCCTTCCCCCGCCTTCGGCCGAGAGGCGTCGTCGCGCCCGTCGCGCGCCTCCCTGCGTACCGCCGTCGTCTGGGACGTCCTCAAGGAGGCCCTCGACCGCCGGGTCGAGGCCGCCGGCAAGGACAGCCTCGACGTCCTCGACACGGGCGGCGGCTCCGGGAACTTCGCGGTACCGGTCGCGCGTCTCGGCCACCGGGTCACCGTCGTCGACCCCAGCCCCAACGCGCTCTTCGCGCTGGAGCGCCGAGCCGCCGAGGCCGGGGTCGCCGACCTGGTGACCGGCGTCCAGGGCGACATCAGCGGCCTCTTCGACGTGGTCGGGCGTGAGAGCTACGACACCGTGCTCTGCCACGGGGTCCTGGAGTACGTCGACGACCCCGCCGAGGGCGTACGGAACGCGGTCGCGGCCCTCCGGCCCGGCGGCAGCCTCAGCCTGCTCGCCGCCGGGGTCGGCGGCGCGGTCCTCGCCCGCGCCCTCGCCGGACACTTCACCGAGGCGCGGCACGCGCTCGACGACCCGGCGGGCCGCTGGGGCGCCGGCGACCCCGTGCCCAGGCGCTTCACCGCCGAGCAGCTCACCGACCTCGCCGACGGGGCCGGCCTCGTCGTCGGCGCCGTGCACGGCGTCCGGGTCTTCGCCGACCTCGTCCCGGGCGTCCTCGTGGACACCGAGCCGGGGGCGGCGGAGGCCCTGCTGAAGCTGGAGGCGGCCGCCGCCGAGCTGCCCTCCTTCCACGCGATCGCCACCCAACTGCACGTGCTGGGCGAGAAGCGGGCCTGAGCAGGACGGCCACCCGTTCGGCGCTGCGGGCGACGGCACTCCATGGAGTACGCCACAGCCTGCCCGGTAACGGCGTCCGCCCCGTATGATCGGGGGACAGCATCCGGCATGACAGGCGAGGGGCTGGGGAATCAACGCCTCAGCAACCGAATCCGCATGGCGGCCCGGCTTGGCTATTCGGCACTGAGGGCGGGTTTCACGGGGGCGATTCCCTGCCTATCCTGAAAGGGCCGCAAACCGGTCGCCCCCGCGACCGACGACTAGGAGGACTCCGTGCCGCTCTCGGAGCACGAGCAGCGAATGCTCGAGCAGATGGAGCGAGCGCTGTACGCCGAAGATCCCAAGTTCGCGACAGCGCTCGAGGGAAGCGGACTGCGTACGTACACCCGGCGACGGGTCTACCAGGCAGTCGCCGGCTTCCTGGTGGGTATCGCGCTCCTCATGGCCGGCATGGTCGCACAGCAGATCTGGATCAGCGTGGTGGGATTCCTCGTCATGCTGGGCTGCGCGGTCCTGGCGGTCACCGGATGGCGCAAGGCGCCGAAGCCGGGGGAGCAGCAGGCCAAGGGTGGTGTGACGGCCGGTGGCCATCAGACCCGGCAGCGACGCTCCATGATGAACCGGATCGAAGAGCGGTGGCAGCGCCGCCGCGACGAGCAGCAGGGCGGCGGCCACTGACGGCCCCCTGAGCGGCGGCCCCGCACCCTCCCGCACGACCCGAGCCCCGTGCCCGGCGCGCACCACGCGCCCCCACGGGGCTCAGCCATGCCCGCGCCCGGGCCAGCCCCGTCGTGGGCATGCGGTCCGGTGGGCGGACACTCACCCGCCACCCCCCGTGTGGGGTGTCCCGTCTCCCAGGCGGGGGCCGTCCGTCCCCCCACACGAGAAGGCGTCCCATCCCCCCACGGCGGGCCTCCGTCCCCCATACGGGCGGGCGCCCCGGTCCCGCCCCCCTCCCTCAGCCCGGCTTCGGGCGGGTGCGGCGGAGGTGGGACAGGGCGGTGTGGCGGCGGAGTGCCCAGTTCGTCGACCACTCCGACCAGCGGGCCGCGGCCGCCCAGCGGAGCCGCGCCGCCGACCGCGGCGCCAGGCTCGCGCGGAGCCTAGTGCGCCGGTCCGCGGAGGCGTGGAGGCCCGCACGCACCCGCGCGGCCTCCTCCGCCAGGCCCGCCGCCGGGCGCGGGTGAGGGGCGTACAGCACCTGCTCCACCGCCCCCGCCACCCGGTGCACCGCGTCCGCCGCCTCGTCCCGCAGCTCACCGAGCCGGACGATCCGCGCCGCCGTGTTCCGCGGGGACAGCGACTCGTCGGGCTCGACCCCGTAGTCCCAGGCGGTGTCGTTGATCTCCCGCCAGACCACGAGCGTCCTCGCCGCCGTCTCCTCGGGACCCCGTACCCCTTCCGAACCGATCCGGCGGGCCCGGAGCCGGGTCCGCCAGAGCAGGGGAAGGAAGGGAAGGCAGAGCACGACCAGGGCCGCGAGCGTCAGCAGGACCACCGTCAGGTGATCGGAACCGGAGCCGTCCGAGGACGCACCGCCCACCGCCGCGTCCGGACCGCAGTCGCCGAGCCGCCGCATCTGCGGGGTGCAGCTCTCCGAGGCGCTCGGCGCGGCGGACGGCTGCGCCGAGGCGCTCTGCTGGGGCTGCGCGGGACCGGTGGCCGTACCGGAGGGCGTGCGCTCGCGGGTGTACTCGGGGGTGGAGCCCCGCGAGGGGGTCGGCTCGAACCGGGTCCAGCCGGCGCCCTCGAAGTACAGCTCCGGCCAGGCGTGGGCGTCCCGGATGCCGACCGAGACCGAACCGTCGGTCTGCGTCGTGCCCGGCATGAAGCCCACGGCGACCCGGGCCGGGATGCCGAGCGAGCGGGCCATCGCCGCCATGGAGAAGGAGAAGTGGACGCAGAAGCCCTCCTTGTCCTTCAGGAACCGGGAGATCGCCTGCACCCCGGTGCCGGACTCCACCTCGACGTCGTAGCGGAAGCCGCCGTCCCTGGCGAACCAGTTCTGGAGCTTCACCGCCTGCTCGTAGTCGTCGCTCGCGCCCTGGGTGACCCGCAGCGCGGTCGCCCTCACGTCGGCCGGGAGCGAGGCCGGGACCTTGGTGTACTCGCGGAGCAGCTTCTCCGGGGCGGGCCCGGCCGCGGCCAGCTGGTCCGGCGTCGGCCGTACGTCCAGGCTGGAGACCTGGTAGCGGGCGCCCCGGGTGGTCTGCTTGTCGTCGCCGACGAGCATCCGGCCGGCCGGCTCGTACCGCCAGCGTCCTTCGATGTCGACGCGGCCGGCCGGGTACGGCATCGGCAGCCACTTCTGCTCGTAACCCTCGGAGGCGACGAAGTTGCTGGTCACCTCGGTGATCTGGACGTCCTGGGAGAGCCCCTGCGGCCACGGCAGCTGCTCGGGGACGTCCTCGATCGGACGGACCGAGGACTTCCACGACGTGCCGTCGAACTGGTCGAGCGCGACGAGCCGCAGATACATGCCGGAGGTGTCGCGGGCGTTGGTCCGGTACCGCAGGACCTCCCGGTCCTCCTGCTGGCGCAGATTGTCCTGGAGGGAGACCAGCGGGTTCACCGCCGCGATGGTGCCGCCCTTGCCCACACCCCCCGTGCCCTCGCCGTCACCCCGGCCGAAGAGACCGCCGGAGAAGCCGGGCAGCGCGAGCGGGACCACCAGGGCGACACCCATGGCCACCGCGCCGATCCGGCGGCCCGTGCGGGCCGGGGCGAAGGTGGGGCCGCCGCCCCCGACGGTGGAACCGGGCCGGCCGGAACGCTGGGAGCCGCCGAAGACCCGCCCCCACTGGGAGAGCCGGTCGCGGCCCTCCGCGAGGAGCAGCAGCAGATAGCCGGAGGCCGCGAGGAGGAACCAGAGCCGGCCCGCGCCACCGCCGGAGAGCCCGGCCGCCACCGAGTACAGGGCGAGCAGCGGAAGACCCGCCGGGGCCGCCCTGCGGAAGGTGACCGACAGGGTGTCCACGAGGAGACCGATCGTGACCACCCCGCCGACCAGCATGAGCCGGATTCCCTCGGTGTCCGGCGCGGGGATCGCGAACCGGCCCACGTCGTCGGCGCCCGCCCGGAACAGGTCGGCGGCGTGCGCCCAGACCTGCGGGCCGGGGAGGAACCAGAGGACCGCCTGCTCCCGGGCGAAGATCACGGTCAGCGCGAGCAGCGCGACGGCGATCTGGGCGAGCAGGGTCAGCGGCCGGGCGAGCGGTGCCCGCCTGGCCAGCGTGCCCGCTCCACTCACCAGGGCGAGGACGAAGGCCGCCGTGAAGATCCAGGTCGCCGGCTTCACCAGGGGCAGCAGTGCTCCGGCCCCCATCAGAGTGGCGGCCCAGGCCGCCAGCGTCAGCCGTGCGCGCCCGCTCATGACCATCCTCCGTAGGTGTCGGCGGAGGCGGACTCCGCGCGGACTCCGGCCGCCTGCTGCCACAGGTCGGCGAGCCGCGCCCCGGGCGGTACGGCCAGCGCCGTCCAGCCGGCCTCGCGCAGCTGCCGTACGCGGTCCTCGACGGCTCCGGTGACCGAGCCGCCGGTCAGCCACGTCCCGGAGTCCAGGACGAAGGCGACGGCCGCGCCGGCGCGGCCGCGCATCCGGGCGGTGAGGGCCGCCTGTTCCCGGTCGAGGTCGCCGACGAAGGCGATGAGCAGTCCTTCGTCGCCGCCCCGCAGGACGTCGGACGCCCGGGACAGGCCACCGCCCTCGGAATGGTCGACGACCGCGAGGGTGTCCATGAGGAGACCGGCGGACTCGGCCGAGTCCTGTGCCGAGGCGGCGAAGCCGTCGGTGCCCTCGCCGGGCACCGCGCTGCCGGTGTCGGTGACCAGCCGGACCGCGTAACCGCGCTCCAGCATGTGGACGAGCGAGGACGCGGCCCCCGAGACCGCCCACTCGAAGGCGGAGTCCGGGCCAGAGCCCTGGTAGGCGACCCGGCGGGTGTCGAGGAGCACGGTGCAGCGGGCCCGCTGCGGCTGCTCCTCGCGGCGCACCATCAGCTCGCCGTAGCGGGCGGTGGAGCGCCAGTGCACCCGGCGCAGGTCGTCACCGTGCCGGTAGGCGCGCGGGATGATGTCGTCGTCGCCGGCGAGGGCGAGCGAGCGCTGCCGTCCGTCGCCGTAGCCCGAGGTCTCGCCGACGAGCTTCACCGACGGCAGGCTCTCGGTCCTCGGCACGACGGTGAGGGTGTCGTACGCGCTGAAGGAACGGGTCAGTTCGCACATCCCGAACGGGTCGTTGAGCCGCAGCTGGAGCGGGCCGAGCGGGAAGCGGCCGCGCAGGTCGGAGCGGACCCGGTAGGACACCTCGCGCCGCCCGCCCGCCTCGACCCGGTCGAGGACGAAGCGGGGGCGGGGCCCCAGCATGTACGGCACGTGGTCCTGGAGCATGAGCAGCCCGGTGGGCAGCTTGGAGACGTTCTCCATCCGCAGCTGGACCCGGGCCTCGGTGCCCGCCTCCACCCGCTGGGGGGTGAGCCGGCGGGAGGCCGCGACCCGGTAGCGGGTGCGGTGCAGCACGAGGACGCAGATCAGCGGCAGCGTGGCGAGCAGCAGCCCGACGCGCAACAGGTCGGCCTGGCCGAGGACGTACGCGCAGCCCGCGGCGGCCACCCCGGCCGCGAGGAAGGAGCGGCCACGGGTGGTGAGACCGCCGAAGGCGGTCCGCAGACCGCCCCGGTCGTCCTCGCCGTCCCGCTGTCCGTCCGGCACGGCGGCGCCTCCCATCACAGCCGCCGGGCGCCGGGCTGCTGGCCGTAGAGCGGTCCGGCGGGCGGGGCCGCGGCCGGGACGGGGGTGCGCTGCAGGATGTCCTGGACGACCTGCTCGGCGGTACGGCGGTTCAGCTGGGCCTGTGCCGTCGGCAGCAGCCGGTGGGCGAGCACGGGCGCGGCGAGGGCCTGGAGGTCGTCGGGCAGCACGTACTCACGTCCGCTGAGCGCGGCGGAGGCCTTGGCGGCCCGCAGCAGGTGGAGCGTGGCCCGCGGAGAGGCGCCGAGCCGCAGGTCGGTGTGGGTGCGGGTGGCGGAGACGATGTCGACCGCGTACCGGCGTACGGCGTCGGCGACGTGGACCGCGCGCACCGCCTCGATCAGCTTCAGGATGTCGTGGGCGTGGGCGACCGGCTGGAGGTCGTCGAGCGGGGAGACCGAGCCGTGCACGTCGAGCATCTGGAGCTCGGCCTCGGGGCTCGGGTAGCCGATGGAGACCCGGGCCATGAAGCGGTCGCGCTGGGCCTCGGGCAGCGGGTAGGTGCCCTCCATCTCGACCGGGTTCTGCGTGGCGACCACCATGAACGGGCTGGGCAGCTCGTAGGTCTGGCCGTCGACGGTGACCTGGCGCTCCTCCATGGACTCCAGGAGCGCGGACTGGGTCTTGGGCGAGGCGCGGTTGATCTCGTCGCCGATCACGATCTGCGCGAAGATCGCGCCCGGCTTGAACTCGAAGTCCCGGCGCTGCTGGTCGAAGATCGACACGCCGGTGACGTCCGAGGGCAGCAGGTCGGGGGTGAACTGGATGCGGCGCACCGAGCAGTCGATGGACCGGGCCAGGGTCTTGGCGAGCATGGTCTTGCCGACGCCGGGCACATCCTCGATGAGGAGGTGCCCTTCGGCGAGCAGCACGGTCAGCGAAAGCCGTACGACCTCGGGCTTGCCCTCGATCACACTCTCCACCGATCTGCGGACACGCTCCACAGTGGTGGTCAGATCAGCGAGGCTCGCTCGATCGTCATAGGTCGTCACCCGGCCCTCCTCGGCCTTCCGGAACACGGACACCTGCCCCCGGTGGAAACGTCGGGGGGTGTCACCTGAGCATTCTTGTTCGCGTGGCCGGGTCGTGTCACTCGCCTGTGGACAAGTGCGAGGGATATGCCGGGCTATGGGTGTTTACGCCGGGTGGGTCGCCGGGCCGATCGTGCGCGGAGGGCCTGTCGTCACGTCCAGGACGGAGCCCCCGACGGGCCGGCCGTCCGGAATGTCCGGCCGGGTCCCGGCGCCGTGCGACGCGCCAGCCGGTTGATTGACCGGCGGGTCCCGTGGACTAAAGTGACGCGGAGTTCACGGAGACAACGAGCGATTCCCGCGGTTTCTCCCCCCGTGTGTGCGGCGGTACCTACGGCTCGGCCTCCTTCCGCTCGCCCGTACCTCCGCGCCGGATCTGAGAGGGCGCATTGAGCAACGACCGACACGTCCCGGTCATGCTCCAGCGGTGCCTGGACATGTTGGCCCCCGCCCTGGAACGCCCCGGCGCGGTCGTCGTCGACTGCACCCTGGGCCTCGGCGGTCACAGCGAGGCACTCTTGAAGCGGTTCCCCGAGGCGCGGCTCGTCGCCCTCGACCGGGACAAGGAGGCCCTGCGGCTCTCCGGTGAACGGCTCGCCCCGTACGGGGAGCGCGCCACCCTCGTCCACGCCGTGTACGACGAGCTGCCCGAGGTCCTCGACCGGCTCGGCATCCCGACGGTCGACGGCATCCTCTTCGACCTGGGCGTCTCCTCCATGCAGCTGGACGAGGCCGACCGCGGCTTCGCCTACGCCCAGGACGCCCCGCTCGACATGCGGATGGACCAGACGACCGGGATCAGCGCGGCCGAGGTCCTCAACACCTACCCGCCCGGCGAACTGGTCCGGATCCTCCGCGCGTACGGCGAGGAGAAGCAGGCCAAGCGGATCGTCTCCGCGGTCGTGCGCGAGCGCGACAAGGAGCCGTTCAGCAACAGCGCCCGGCTCGTCGAGCTCATCCGCGCCTCCCTGCCGCAGGCCGCCAAGCGGACCGGCGGCAACCCGGCCAAGCGCACCTTCCAGGCCCTGCGCATCGAGGTCAACGGCGAGCTGACCGTCCTGGAGCGGGCGATCCCGGCGGCCGTGAAGGCCCTCGGCGTCGGCGGCCGGATCGCCGTCCTCTCGTACCACTCGCTGGAGGACCGGCTGGTCAAGCAGGTCTTCGCGGCCGGCGCCGCGACCACCGCCCCGCCCGGCCTGCCGGTCGTCCCGGAGAAGTACCAGCCCCGTCTGAAGCTGCTCACCCGGGGCGCCGAGCTGCCCACCGAGGAGGAGGTCGCCGAGAACCGGCGCGCCGCCCCCGCCCGTCTCCGGGGCGCCGAGCGGATCCGGGAAGACGTCCTGTGAGTACGGCGAAGGGGCCGCTCAAGGGGCGGGCCGCGCGGCTCGGACGGCTCATGCCGTCGGGACCGAGCTCGGCCGCCCGCACCCCCTTCGTCCTGCTCGTCGTGGTGCTGCTCGGCGGTGGTCTGATCAGCCTGCTCCTGCTGAACTCCGCCCTCAACCAGGGCTCCTTCAAGCTCAACGAGCTCAAGGACAGGACCACCGAGCTCACCGACGAGGAGCAGGCGCTCCAGCGGGACGTCGACGCCTACGTGGCGCCCGACGCGCTGGAGCAGCGGGCCCGCCGGCTCGGCATGGTCCCGGGCGGCAGCCCCGCCTTCCTCGGCCCGGACGGCAAGGTGCTCGGCGAGCCCTCGGTGGCGGTGGCGCCGCCGAAGCCGAGCCCCACGCCGAGCGCGTCGGCCACGGGCACCGCTACCGCGACGGACACGGGTACCGCCACGGACACGGGCACCACCACGGGACCCGACACGCCCGGCGCCGCCGCGGCCACCGCGAACGCCACGCGGACCGGGGCCACGCGGACCGGGGCCACGCAGACCGAGGGCACGCAGACCGGGGCCACGCAGACCGGCACCGGTCCCACCGGTCCCACCCCTGACACCCCGCAGACCGGCACCGGCCCCACCACCGGCACCGTCCAGCCCAACGCCCCCCAGTCCGGCCACCGGCCCGCCACCGAGGTCTCCACGACCGACACCGCAGCCGACGGCACGACCGGCCGGACCGTGCCCGCGCCGGCGCTCGCGGACACCGCACCCGGCCCCGCAGAAACCGCCCCGACGACCTCCGGCAGGTGACCGAGCAGTGCCCTCGAAGGAGCCCCCGCGCCGCCGCGTCCCCGGCCCCGCCCGGCCCGCGCGCCCCCGGCCCGCCTCCGCGGGAGCCCGCCCGCCCCGCCCCGCCCCGCGCCGCCCGGCCACGAAGCGGACCGCGCCCCGGCCCCCGGCCCGGCCGCCCCGCACCATCCGGCTCGGCAGCCCGCGGCCCCGGCTGCGGCTGATCTCCCTCGGCCTGACCCTCGTCATGCTGGCCTTCGTGGTGCGGCTGCTCCAGGTCCAGGCCGTCGACGCCAGCGCGTATGCCGCCAAGGCCGACAAGTACCGCTTCCAGGAGTACACGCTCTCCGCCGAGCGGGGCGAGATCACCGACCGCAACGGCATCGCGCTCGCCGCCAGCGTCGACGCGTACGACATCACGGCCGACCCCAAGCTCTTCACGCCCGAGGAGTCCAAGGTCCCCGACGCGCCCGAGCAGGCCGCCGCGCTCCTCGCCCCCCTCCTCGGCAAGGAGCCCGCGGAGCTGGCGAAGAAGCTCCGTACCCCCAAGTCCCGCTACACCCTGCTGGCCCGCAAGCAGACCCCGCAGGTCTGGAACCAGATCAAGGACCTCAGGAAGGTCTACGGGCAGAAGGCCCAGGTCTCCGCCGGCGGCAACGGGATCAACCTCCTCGGCGGCATCCTCAGCGAGCCCAGCACCAAGCGCGTGTACCCGAACGGCGAGCTCGCCGCCGGGATACTGGGCTACGTCAACGCCGAGGGCCGGGGCGCCGGCGGCGTGGAGTCCATGCTCGACCCGGAGCTCGCCGGCAAGGACGGCAAGATCCGCTTCACCCAGTCCGGCGGCCGCCAGGTGCCGACAGCCGGCTCCCAGGGCTCCCCCGCCGTCCCCGGTTCCGACATCGAGCTGACGATCGACCGGGACATCCAGTGGGCCGCCCAGCAGGCCATCACCGAGCAGGTGAGCAGGTCCAGGGCCGACCGGGGCTACGTCATCGTGCAGAACGCCAGGACCGGCGAGGTCCTCGCCATGGCCAACGCCCCCGGCTTCGACCCCAACGACCTCTCCGCCGCGAACTCCGCCGCCATGGGCAACGCCGCCCTCCAGGACGCCTACGAGCCCGGCTCCACCAGCAAGGTCATGTCCATGGCCGCGGTCCTGGAGGAGGGCAAAGCGGCCCCCGGCACCCATGTCACCGTCCCCAACCGGCTCCACCGCGGCGACCGGCTCTTCAAGGACGACATCGACCACCCGACCTGGTACCTGACCCTCAACGGCGTCCTCGCCAAGTCCAGCAACATCGGCACGATCCTCGCCACCGGCCGCCTCGGCGACACCCAGGCCGAGTCCAACCGGATCCTCGACTCGTACCTGCGCAAGTTCGGCATGGGCAGCCCCACCGGCCTGGACTACCCCGGCGAGACCTCCGGCATCCTCGCCAAGCCCCAGAACTGGTCCACCTCGCAGCAGTACACGATCCCCTTCGGCCAGGGCCTCTCCGTCAACGCCATGCAGGCCGCCTCCGTCTACTCGACCATCGCCAACGGAGGCGTACGCGTCGAACCGACCCTGGTCCGCGGCACCAAGGGCCCCGACGGCCGCTTCACCCCCGCGCCCAAGCCCAAGGAGAACCGGGTCGTCAGCGAGAAGACCGCCAAGACCCTCGCCCAGATGCTCGAGTCCGTCGTCGACGACCGGGAGGGCACCGGCACCAGGGCCGCGATCCCCGGCTACCGCGTCGCCGGCAAGACCGGTACCGCCAACCGCGTCGACCCCGAACTCGGCCGCTACAAGGGCTACACCGCGTCCTTCGCCGGCTTCGCCCCGGCGGACGACCCGCAGATCACCGTCTACTGCGCCATCCAGAACCCCACCAAGGGAAGCTACTTCGGCGGCCAGATCTGCGGACCCATCTACAAGAAGGTCATGGAGTTCGCCCTCAAGACCCTCCACGTCGCACCCACGGGCAGCGAACCCGCCCGACTGCCGGTCACCTTCGAACCCACCCCGTGACACTCCGGGAGCACCAGTGACAACGATCACCCCCCATTCCGGGAACCGGAAATCGAACTCCGGCGAGGCCCCGGGCCGTTTTGGCCCCCCACAGGGTGCGCCCGGTACGCTCACCGCCGTGCCACACGCTGATCAGTACCGAACCGCCCCGCCCCGGCCGCAGCAGGCCCGCCCGACACCCCTGGGCGACCTGGCCGCGCAGCTGGGGGTCGACGCCCCCCAGGCCGCCGAGATCTCGGGCATCACCCACGACTCGCGGGCCGTGCGCCCCGGCGACGTGTACGCGGCCCTGCCGGGCGCACGCGTCCACGGCGCCGACTTCGTCGCCCAGGCCGCAGGACTCGGCGCCGCCGCGATCCTCACCGACCCGGCGGGCGCCGAGCGCGCCGCCGCGACCGGCCTGCCGGTCCTGGTCGTCGAGAACCCGCGCGGCCGGATGGGCGAACTCGCCGCCGAGATCTACGGGCGGCCCGGCGCCGACCTCCTCCAGATCGGCATCACCGGCACCTCGGGCAAGACCACCACCGCCTACCTCGTCGAGGGCGGCCTGCGCGGCTCCGGACACCACACCGGACTCGTCGGCACCGTCGAGATGCGGATCGGCGACGAGCGCATCAAGTCGGAGCGGACCACCCCCGAGGCCACCGACCTCCAGGCGCTCTTCGCCGTCATGCGCGAGCGGGACGTCGACGCGGTCGCCATGGAGGTCTCCAGCCACGCCCTGGTGCTCGGCCGGGTCGACGGCTGTGTCTTCGACGTCGCCGTCTTCAACAACCTCAGCCCGGAGCACATGGAGTTCCACTCCGACATGGACGACTACTACCGGGCGAAGGCCGGGCTCTTCACGCCCGAGCGCAGCCGCCTCGGTGTGGTCAACCTCGACGACGCCTACGGCCGCAGGCTCGTGACGGACGCGACCGTCCCGGTCGTCACCTTCTCCGCCGAGGGCCGCGCCGACGCCGACTGGCGCGCCGAGGACCTCGTCCTCGGCTCGCACGACTCGACGTTCACCGTCGTCGGACCCGAGGGCGTACGGATCCCGGCCACCGCGCCGCTGCCCGGCCCGTTCAACGTCGCCAACTCCCTCGCCGCGATCGTCACCCTCGCCGTCGCGGGCGTCGACCCCAAGAGCGCCGCCGAGGGCGTCGCGGCCGTCCCCGGCGTACCGGGCCGCCTGGAGCGGGTCGACGCGGGCCAGCCGTACCTCGCGGTCGTCGACTACGCCCACAAGACGGACGCCGTCGAATCGGTCCTGCGCTCCCTGCGCGAGGTCACCGAGGGCAGGCTCCACGTCGTCATCGGCTGCGGCGGCGACCGGGACACCACCAAGCGCGGCCCGATGGGCGCCGCCACGGCCCGGCTCGCCGACACCGCGGTCCTGACCTCCGACAACCCCCGCTCCGAGGACCCGCTCGTGATCCTCACCGCCATGCTCGCGGGCGCTGCGGACGTGCCGGCGGGGGAGCGCGGCGACGTCCTGGTCGAACCCGACCGGGCCGCCGCCATCGCGGCCGCCATCTCCCGCGCGCGCCCCGGCGACACCGTCCTGGTCGCCGGCAAGGGCCACGAACAGGGCCAGGAGATCGCCGGAGTGGTCCGCCCCTTCGACGACCGCGAGGTCCTGCGCGCGGCGATCCTCGAACAGAACGCCCCGGCCGCCCCCTCCGGCGGCCGGGCCGAAGCCAGCCACCAGAACAGTCAGGGATGAAGCAGTGATCGCCCTCTCCCTCGCCGAGATCGCCGAAATCGTCGGCGGGCAGGCGCACGACATACCGGATCCGGCCGCCCGGATCACCGGGCCCGTCGTCATCGACTCCCGCGAGGTGCGGGCCGGCAGCCTCTTCGTGGCCTTCGCCGGTGAGAACGTCGACGGCCACGACTACGCGGAGCGGGCCGTCGCCGCGGGTGCGACGGCCGTCCTGGCCGCCCGCCCCGTCGGTGTCCCCGCCCTCGTCGTGGACGACGTCCAGACCGCTCTGGGAGCCCTCGCCCGCGCGGTCGTCGAACGGCTCGGCACCGATGTCGTCGCCCTCACCGGCTCGGCGGGCAAGACGTCCACCAAGGACCTGATCGCGCAGGTCCTCGACCGGCACGCGCCCACGGTGTGGACGCCCGGCTCGCTCAACAACGAGATCGGCCTGCCGCTGACCGCGCTGAAGGCGACCGACGAGACCCGGCACCTGGTCCTGGAGATGGGCGCCCGCGGCATCGGGCACATCCGCTACCTCACCGGCCTCACCCCGCCGCGGATCGGACTCGTCCTCAACGTGGGTACCGCCCACATCGGCGAGTTCGGCGGTCGGGAGCAGATCGCCCAGGCCAAGGGCGAGCTCGTCGAGGCGCTGCCGTCGGCCGAGGAGGGCGGGGTGGCGGTCCTCAACGCCGACGACCCGCTCGTCCGCGCGATGGCGAGCCGCACCAAGGCCCGCGTGATCCTGTTCGGCGAAGCGGACGAAGCGGCCGTACGGGCCGAGAACGTCCGCGTCACAGCGACCGGGCAGCCCTCTTTCCTCCTTCACACACCCACCGGGTGCAGTGACGTGACCTTGCGCCTGTACGGTGAGCACCACGTGTCGAACGCGCTCGCAGCGGCCGCCGTCGCGCACGAGTTGGGCATGCCTGTCGAGGAGATCGCCACCGCGCTCTCCGAGGCCGGCACCCTGTCGCGCTGGCGCATGGAGGTCACCGAGCGTCCGGACGGCGTGACGATCGTCAACGACGCCTACAACGCGAACCCCGAGTCCATGCGAGCCGCCCTGCGCGCGCTCGCGTCCATGGGCAGGGCCGCACAGGCCCGAGGGGCTCGTACGTGGGCGGTGCTCGGCAAGATGGCCGAGCTCGGTGACGCATCGCTCGTCGAGCACGACGCGGTCGGACGGCTCGCCGTCCGGCTCAACGTCAGCAAGCTCGTCGCGGTCGGGGACAGGGAAGCGTCCTGGCTGCAACTGGGCGCATATAACGAGGGTTCGTGGGGTGAGGAGTCGGTGCACGTGTCCGACGCGCAGGCGGCTGTCGACCTGTTGCGCAGTGAGCTGCGTCCGGGGGACGTCGTCCTTGTGAAGGCTTCCAGGTCGGTCGGTCTGGAGCAGGTCGCCCTTGCTCTCCTCGACACCGAGGGTGAGGTCACCGGCCGATGAGGCAGATCCTCTTCGCGGGGGCCATCGGGCTCTTCCTGACCCTGATCGGCACCCCGCTGCTCATCAAGCTCCTCGCGCGCAAGGGGTACGGGCAGTTCATCCGGGACGACGGCCCGCGCGGGCACGCCGGGAAGAAGGGCACGCCCACCATGGGCGGCATCTCCTTCATCCTGGCCACGCTCATCGCGTACGCCCTGGCCAAGGTCATCACCGGCGAGCCCGTCTCGTACTCCGGGATCCTGGTCCTCTTCCTGATGGCCGGCATGGGTCTGGTCGGCTTCCTCGACGACTACATCAAGATCGTCAAGCAGCGGTCGCTCGGCCTGCGGGCCAAGGCGAAGATGGCCGGACAGCTGATCGTGGGCATCGCCTTCGCGGTGCTCGCGCTCCAGTTCTCCGACTCGCGCGGTCTCGCCCCGGCCTCCATGAAGCTCTCCTTCATCACGGACTTCGGCTGGTCCATCGGCCCGGTGCTCTTCGTGGTCTGGGCGCTCTTCATGATCCTGGCCATGTCCAACGGCGTGAACCTGACGGACGGTCTGGACGGTCTGGCCACCGGCGCCTCGGTGATGGTCTTCGGCGCGTACACCTTCATCGGGCTCTGGCAGTTCCAGGAGTCCTGTGCGAACGCCCTCACCCTGACCAACCCCAACGCCTGCTTCGAGGTGCGCGACCCGCTCGACCTCGCGGTCGTCGCCTCCGCGCTGATGGGCTCCTGCTTCGGCTTCCTCTGGTGGAACACCTCACCCGCCAAGATCTTCATGGGTGACACCGGTTCGCTCGCCCTCGGCGGCGCCCTCGCCGGTCTCGCCATCTGCTCCCGTACGGAGCTGCTGATCGCCCTGCTCGGCGGCCTGTTCGTGCTGATCACGATGTCCGTGGTCATCCAGGTCGGCTCGTTCAAGATGACCGGCAAGCGCGTCTTCCGGATGGCACCCCTCCAGCACCACTTCGAACTCAAGGGGTGGTCCGAGGTCCTTGTCGTCGTCCGGTTCTGGATCATCCAGGGCATGTGCGTGATCGTGGGCCTGGGCCTCTTCTACGCGGGATGGGCATCGTCGAAGTGACAGAACAGCTCGACTGGAACGGCAGGAACGTCACCGTCGCGGGGCTCGGGGTGTCGGGCATCCCGGCCGCCCGCGTCCTGCACGGGCTCGGCGCGCGGGTGACCGTCGTCAACGACGGCGACGACGAGCGCTCGCGGGAGCAGGCCGCCGAGCTGGAGGCGGAGGGCATCACCGTCCGCCTCGGCGACGGGGCGACCCTGCCGGCCGGTACCGAGCTGATCGTCACCACCCCCGGCTGGCGGCCCGACAAGCCGCTGTTCACGGCCGCCGCCGAGGCGGGCGTGGAGGTCTGGGGCGACGTCGAACTCGCATGGCGGCTCAGGGGCGCCGACGCGGCCCCCTGGCTGGCCGTCACCGGCACCAACGGCAAGACCACGACCGTACGGATGCTCGCCTCGATCCTGGAGGCGGCCGGACTGCGGACCGCCGCCGTCGGCAACATCGGGGTCTCGCTCCTCGACGCCGTCCTCGGCGAGGAGCGGTACGACGTGCTCGCCGTCGAACTCTCCAGCTACCAGCTCCACTGGGCGCCGTCCGTCCGCGTCCACTCGGCCGCCGTGCTCAACCTGGCGCCCGACCACCTCGACTGGCACGGCTCCATGGAGGCGTACGCCGCCGACAAGGGCCGGATCTACGCGGGCAACCAGGTCGCGTGCGTCTACAACGTCGCGGACAGGGCGACCGAGGACCTGGTCCGCGAGGCCGACGTCGAGGAGGGCTGCCGGGCCATCGGCTTCACCCTCGGCACCCCCGGCCCGTCCGAACTGGGCGTCGTCGAGGGCATCCTCGTCGACCGGGCCTTCGTCGAGAACCGGCAGAAGAACGCCCAGGAGCTGGCCGAGGTCGCCGACGTGCAGCCGCCGGCCCCGCACAACATCGCCAACGCGCTCGCCGCCGCCGCCCTCGCCCGCGCCTTCGGCGTCGACGCGAAGGCCGTACGGGACGGGCTGAAGGCCTTCCGGCCCGACCCCCACCGCATCGAACTGGTCGAGGAGGTCCAGGGAGTCACGTACGTCGACGACTCCAAGGCCACCAACACCCACGCGGCACAAGCCTCGTTGGCGGCCTATGACCCGATCGTCTGGATCGCCGGCGGACTCGCCAAGGGCGCGACCTTCGACGAGCTCGTCCAGAAGTCGGCGAAGCGCTTGCGCGGCGCCGTCCTGATCGGAGCCGACCGCGCCCTCGTCCGCGAAGCCCTGGCGCGACACGCCCCGGAGGTCCCGGTGGTGGACCTCGACCGGACCGACACTGGGGCGATGTCCGAGGCGGTCCGCGAGGCGGCCCGGCTGGCCCGCCCGGGAGACACGGTGCTCCTGGCCCCGGCCTGCGCCTCGATGGACATGTACACCAACTACAACAAGCGCGGCGAGGCCTTCGCGGACGCGGTCCGCGCCCTCGCCGCCACCGGGGACGCCTGACCTGACCACTGGGAAGGTCCGGCAGGACCGGGCTCGACCAAAGGGGGCAGCGACCATGCCGAGCAAGATCGCCGGGACACGCCGGCCTTCCGCCGTACGCGGCGGAGGGCGGTCCCCCGCGCCCCTGCGGCGGGTGCGCGGGGGAGGCGTACGGGGCCTTCGCGAGCGGGTGCTGAAGGCCTGGGACCGGCCGCTCACGGCGTACTACGTGATCATCGGCGCGGCTCTGCTCATCACCATGCTCGGCCTGGTGATGGTCTACTCCGCCTCGATGATCACGGCGCTCCGCTACGAGCTGGTGCCGTCCTACTTCTTCCGCAAGCAGTTCTTCGCCGCGCTGCTCGGCACCGGACTGCTGCTCCTCGCCTCCCGGATGCCGGTGAAGCTGCACCGGGCGCTCGCCTATCCGATCCTGGTCGGTGCGGTCTTCCTGATGGTGCTCGTGCAGATCCCCGGGATAGGGCACTCCGTCGGCGGCAACCAGAACTGGATCTCGCTGGGCGGCCCCTTCATGCTCCAGCCGAGCGAGTTCGGCAAGCTGGCGCTGATCCTCTGGGGCGCCGACCTGCTCGCCCGCAAGCAGGACATGAAGCTGCTCACCCAGTGGAAGCACATGCTGGTGCCGCTGGTCCCCGGCGCCTTCATGCTCCTCGGGCTCATCATGCTCGGCGGCGACATGGGCACCACGATCATTCTCACGGCGATCCTGTTCGGCCTGCTGTGGACGGCCGGAGCGCCCACCCGGCTCTTCGTCGGCGTGCTCACGGTGGCCGGCGCGATCGGTGTGCTGCTCATCAAGACGAGCGCGAACCGGATGAAGCGCTTCGACTGCATCGGAGCCTCCGACCCCGGTGGGGAGGGAGCCCCCTGCCTCCAGGCCGCGCACGGAATCTACGCTCTGGCCTCGGGTGGCTGGTTCGGTTCCGGACTCGGTGCGAGCATCGAGAAATGGGGCCAACTGCCGGAAGCCCACACCGACTTCATCTTCGCGGTCACCGGTGAGGAACTGGGTCTCGCGGGGACGTTGTCGGTACTCGCCCTGTTCGCGGCTCTAGGCTATGCGGGTATCCGCGTGGCCGGAGGCACGGAGGACCCCTTCGTGAGGTTCGCCGCGGGAGGTGTGACCACCTGGATCACGGCTCAGGCCGTGATCAACATGGGTGCGGTGCTCGGCCTGCTGCCGATCGCCGGGGTCCCGCTCCCGTTGTTCTCCTACGGTGGGTCGGCCCTGCTGCCGACCATGTTCGCCGTCGGGCTCCTCATCGCCTTCGCGCGACAGGAACCCGCCGCGAAAGCGGCCCTGGCCATGCGCCGCCCCGGCTGGGGTAAGCGGGCCGGGGTGAGATGGAAGTCGATGCGACGGCGCGTCAAGAAGCGCCCGTCCGGAGAGCGGTGAATTTCGGTGCATGTCGTACTCGCCGGCGGGGGGACCGCCGGCCACATCGAGCCCGCGCTGGCCCTCGCGGACGCCCTGCGCAGGCAGGACCCCAGCGTGGGAATCACGGCGCTCGGCACGGAGAAGGGTCTGGAGACCCGGCTCGTGCCCGAGCGGGGCTACGAGTTGGCCCTCATCCCCGCCGTACCGCTGCCCCGCAAGCCCACCCCCGAGCTGATCACCGTCCCCGGACGGCTGCGCGGCACGATCAAGGCGGCCGAGCAGGTCCTGGAGCGCACCAGGGCGGACTGCGTGGTCGGCTTCGGCGGCTACGTGGCGCTGCCCGGCTATCTCGCGGCCAAGCGCCTCGGGGTGCCCATCGTGGTCCACGAGGCCAACGCCAGGCCCGGTCTCGCCAACAAGATCGGTTCGCGGTACGCGGCCGGGGTCGCCGTCGCCACCCCCGACAGCAAGCTCCGCAACGCCCGCTACATCGGCATCCCGCTGCGGCACACCATCGCGACCCTCGACCGGGCGCGGGTGCGTCCCGAGGCGCGCGCGGCCTTCGGCCTCGACCCGAACCTGCCGACGCTGCTCGTGTCCGGCGGTTCGCAGGGCGCCCGGCGGCTCAACGAGGTCGTCCAGCAGATCGCCCCGGTGCTCCAGCGCTCGGGCATCCAGATCCTGCACGCGGTCGGCCCCAAGAACGAGATGCCGCGCGTCGACAACATGCCCGGAATGCCGCCCTACGTACCGGTACCGTACGTGGACCGGATGGACCTCGCGTACGCCGCGGCCGACATGATGCTCTGCCGTGCGGGCGCGATGACCGTCGCCGAGCTCTCCGCCGTCGGGTTGCCGGCGGCGTACGTCCCGCTGCCCATCGGCAACGGCGAACAGCGACTCAACGCGCAGCCGGTGGTCAAGGCCGGCGGTGGACTCCTCGTCGACGACGCGGAGCTGACGCCGCAGTGGGTGCAGAGCAACGTCCTGCCCGTACTGGCCGATCCGCACCGGTTGTACGAGATGTCCCGTGCCGCCGCCGAGTTCGGCCGCCGGGACGCCGACGACCTGCTCGTCGGCATGGTGTACGAGGCGATCGCCGCCCGCCGACAGGCGTAGCGGCGGCGAAAGGCGGGAAGCGTGGCAGCCGGACCGACGACCGCCGAGAAGAGCGGTGCGAGCACGTCGAAGGGGTCGTCGCGGGGTCCGTCCCGTGCGGGCACCCGGAACAGCAAGTTCCGGGTGCCCGGCACCCGGGCGCTCCTGATCGCGTTCGGCGTCCTCGCCCTCGTGGTCGGCGGGGTCTGGGCGCTCTACGGATCGACGTGGTTCCGTGTGGAACATGTGAAGACTTCCGGCGCCGGGGTCCTGACGGCGCGTGAGATCGAGGCGGTCGCCGCCGTCCCGGTGGGCGCCCCGCTCGTCTCGGTCGACACCGACGCCATCGAGGTCCGGCTCCGGCAGCGGCTGACCCGCATCGAGACGGTGACCGTCGTGCGGAACTGGCCGCACGGAATCGGGCTGAACGTGACGGAACGGAAGCCCGTTCTCCTCATCGAAAAGGGCGGAAAGTTCATCGAAGTGGACGCGGCGGGTACCAGGTTCGCCACCGCCGACACCGCCCCCCGGGGCGTCCCCCGGCTCGTCCTCGACAGCGCCTCCTCCCCGAGCCTGCGCCGCTTCCCCGCGGACCGGCTGCTCCGGGAGGCCGTCCGCGTCCGGGGTGAACTCCCGGCGGAAATCGCCCGGGACACTCGTGTCGTACGCGTCACCTCGTACGACTCCGTCACTCTGGAGCTGGCGGGCGGGCGTACTGTCTTCTGGGGCAGCGGCGAGCACGGCCCGGTCAAGGCCCGGGTTCTCACCGCGCTGCTGAAGGCCACTCCCAAAGCGGGGCACTTCGATGTAAGTGCCCCCACCGCGCCCGCATCGTCCGGGAGTTGACGGGTATTACCCCTGGCCAGCACCCTGGTTGGCCAGCGCTACGGGTGATCACATAGGGTGAAAAGAAAAACGGGAGGTTCGGCGTGTTCGTTGAACGTGCGCCGCTTGTCGACTTAGTGTCTCGTTCGGAAGAGTCCAGCGAACAGAGACACTGGTAACCCTAAACTTCAACGTTAGGGTTTGGGTCGGCGTTTCGGACCGTCCCAATCGGCATCCGTCGGAGCGGCGCGACCAACCGCGCACGCGACGACACGTAACTCGAGGCGAGAGGCCTTCGACGTGGCAGCACCGCAGAACTACCTCGCAGTCATCAAGGTCATCGGTGTCGGCGGCGGTGGTGTCAATGCCATCAACCGAATGATCGAGGTCGGTCTCAAGGGCGTCGAGTTCATCGCGATCAACACCGACGCGCAAGCGCTGTTGATGAGCGACGCCGACGTCAAGCTCGACGTCGGCCGTGAACTCACCCGCGGCCTCGGGGCCGGGGCGAACCCGGCCGTCGGTCGCAAGGCGGCAGAGGACCACCGTGAGGAGATCGAGGAGGTCCTCAAGGGGGCCGACATGGTCTTCGTCACCGCAGGCGAAGGCGGCGGGACCGGCACCGGCGGCGCCCCCGTCGTCGCCAACATCGCGCGCTCGCTCGGCGCCCTGACGATCGGTGTGGTCACCCGGCCGTTCACCTTCGAGGGCCGCCGTCGCGCCAACCAGGCGGAGGACGGCATCGCCGAGCTCCGCGAAGAGGTCGACACCCTCATCGTCATCCCCAACGACCGGCTCCTGTCGATCTCGGACCGTCAGGTCTCCGTGCTCGACGCCTTCAAGTCGGCCGACCAGGTGCTGCTGAGCGGTGTCCAGGGCATCACCGACCTCATCACCACCCCGGGTCTGATCAACCTCGACTTCGCCGACGTCAAGTCGGTCATGTCCGAGGCCGGTTCGGCCCTCATGGGCATCGGATCCGCACGCGGCGACGACCGCGCGGTGGCGGCTGCGGAGATGGCGATCTCCTCGCCGCTCCTGGAGGCCTCCATCGACGGCGCCCGTGGCGTGCTGCTCTCCATCTCCGGCGGCAGCGACCTCGGTCTCTTCGAGATCAACGAGGCCGCGCAGCTGGTCAGCGAGGCGGCCCACCCCGAGGCCAACATCATCTTCGGCGCCGTCATCGACGACGCCCTCGGCGACGAGGTCCGGGTCACCGTCATCGCGGCGGGCTTCGACGGCGGACAGCCGCCGGCCCGCCGGGACAACATCATCGGCTCGGTCTCGGCCAAGCGCGAGGAGCCGGCCCCGGCACCCCGTCACACCGAGACCTCCCGCCCGCTCGGCGGCCTCGGCACGGTCGCCCCGCGCGAGGAGCCGGCCCCGGCTCCGGCCGAGCCCGCCCCTGCGGTCAACGAGACCCCGCTGTCGCCGGCCCCGCCGGTCGTCCCGCCGGCCCGCCCGTACGGGGACAGCCAGGCCGAAGAGCTGGACGTCCCGGACTTCCTGAAGTGATAGGACAGCGCTTCGACGCGAACGGCGCGCACTTCGCCTTCACCGACAGGTGGGGCGGGGTGAGCGCCGTTCCGTATGCGGAGCTCAACCTGGGCGGCGCGGTGGGGGACGCCCCCGGGGCCGTGACCACCAACCGGGCGCGCGCGGCAGGCGCCCTCGGGCTCGACCCGGCGCGGGTGGTCTGGATGAACCAGGTGCACGGCGCGGACGTCGCCGAAGTCGACGGACCGTGGACCACCGCCGAGATCCCGGCCGTGGACGCGCTCGTCACCACCCGGCGAGGGCTCGGCCTCGCCGTCCTCACCGCGGACTGCGTCCCGGTCCTCCTCGCGGACCCGGTCGCCGAAGTCGTCGCCGCCGCCCACGCGGGGCGTCCCGGCATGGTGGCGGGAATCGTCCCGGCCGCGGTCGCGGCCATGATCGAACTGGGCGCCGAGCCCGCCCGTATCGTCGCCCGCACCGGCCCGGCCGTCTGCGGGCGCTGCTACGAGGTTCCGGAGGCGATGCGGGCCGAGGTCGCCGAGACCGAACCCGCCGCCTGGGCCGAGACGAGCTGGGGCACCCCGGCCGTCGACGTCGTCGCCGGCGTGCACGCCCAGCTCGAACGGCTCGGCGTCGGGGACCGGGGGGCCAGTACGGTCTGCACCCGGGAATCCGGTGACCACTACTCGTACCGCCGCGATCGCACCACGGGGCGACTCGCGGGATATGTCTGGTTGGACTGAGAAGAGACATGACGGACCGCACGTCGGAACTGGCCGAGAACCTGGCCCGGGTGGAGGAGCGCATCGGCGCGGCCTGCGCCGCGGCCGGGCGCGCGCGGGAAGAGGTGACGCTCATCGTGGTCACCAAGACCTACCCCGCGAGCGACGTGAGAATCCTCCACGGACTCGGTGTGCGGAACGTCGCCGAGAACCGGGACCAGGACGCCGCCCCCAAGGCGGCCGCTTGTGCCGACCTTGATCTGACCTGGCACTTCGTGGGTCAGTTGCAGACCAACAAGGTCAGATCCGTGGTGGGTTATGCCGATGTGGTGCAGTCCGTCGACCGCTTGAAGCTCGTTTCGTCCCTCTCCGCGGCCGCGGAGAGGGAGGGCCGCGAGCTCGGCTGTCTCCTCCAGGTCGCGCTCGACGCCGAGTCCGGTGAGCGCGGTGACCGCGGCGGCGTCGCTCCGGACGGGATCGAGGAGTTGGCGGCCGCGGTCGAGGCGGCCTCCGGTCTTCGGCTCGGCGGACTGATGACGGTCGCCCCGCTGGCCGGCCCGTACGCCGGAAGGCAACGCGCGGCCTTCGACCGGCTGATGGATTTGTCGACTGCCCTGCGCGCGACCCGTCCGGCTGCGAACATGGTGTCGGCAGGGATGAGTGCGGACCTCGAGGAGGCCGTCGCGGCCGGGGCGACACATGTACGCGTCGGTACGGCGGTACTCGGCGTCCGCCCGAAGCTCGGGTAACGTCGCGAAGCAGGTCGGACCACAGCAGAAAATATGGTCATTTCGCAGAACGGCGGAATGGCCCGTGGATCGCGGGCACTTGGTGACGCTGCGACATTGGCCAGTAGGGCGATCCACCACAGAGCGGAGGACTCAGAGAATGGCCGGCGCGATGCGCAAGATGGCGGTCTACCTCGGCCTCGTGGAGGACGATGGGTACGACGGCCGGGGCTTCGACCCCGACGACGACTTCGAACCCGAGCTGGAGCCGGAACCCGAGCGTGAACGGCGCCACACCCCGCCGCGCCAGGTCGAGCGTGAGGAACCGGTGCGAGTGGTACAGCCCCCGGCTCCCCGGGAACCGCTCGCCCATTCCGTCCCGGTACTCGCCGAAAGTGGACGTCCGGCCCGAATTGCCCCCGTGGCATCCATCACACCCGAACGCCCGAGCATGGAGAAGAACGCACCGGTGATCATGCCCAAGGTCGTGTCCGAGCGGGAGCCCTACCGCATCACCACGTTGCACCCGCGGACCTACAACGAGGCCCGTACCATCGGGGAACACTTCCGTGAGGGCACCCCGGTGATCATGAATCTCACGGAGATGGACGACACGGACGCGAAGCGACTTGTCGACTTTGCCGCCGGACTCGTCTTCGGGCTCCATGGCAGCATTGAGCGCGTGACGCAGAAGGTGTTCCTGTTGTCGCCTGCTAACGTCGATGTCACGGCGGAGGACAAGGCCCGGATCGCAGAGGGCGGATTCTTCAACCAGAGCTGAGAACACGAGAACCGGACGGACCGACCGCGAAGCGGCCGGACGAGCAAGAGCATGAACACAGGGGAGAGGGAAACGCGGGATGGGCGTCGCACTACAGGTGGTCTACATCGTTCTGATGTGCTTCCTCGTCCTCCTGATCGTCCGACTCGTCATGGACTACGTCTTCCAGTTCGCCCGTTCATGGCAACCCGGTAAGGCGATGGTGGTCGTCCTTGAGGCCACCTACACTGTCACCGATCCACCGCTCAAGCTTCTGCGGCGACTCATCCCGCCGCTGCGTCTCGGGGGCGTGGCACTCGACCTGTCCTTCTTCGTTCTGATGATCATTGTCTACATCCTGATCTCCATCGTGAGCAGCTTCGCGAGGTGAATGTGGACGATACGGTCTTGCCGACTGCCGACGACTACGTAGAGGTGAAGAAGAGATGCCGCTGACCCCCGAGGACGTGCGGAACAAGCAGTTCACGACCGTCCGCCTCCGAGAAGGCTATGACGAGGACGAGGTCGATGCCTTCCTCGACGAGGTCGAGGCCGAGCTGAACCGCCTGCTCCGCGAGAACGAGGACCTGCGCGCCAAGCTGGCCGCCGCGACGCGTGCCGCCGCGCAGAACCAGCAGCAGCAGGGGATGCGCAAGCCCCCGGAGCAGCAGGATCGTCCCGTCGGTCCCGGCGCTCCCGTGCCCGCTGCCATATCCGGACCGCCGGTCCAGCAGCAGCAGCCGCCGCAGATGGGCCCGCCGCAGCTGCCGTCCGGTGCCCCGCAGCTTCCCGCGGGCCCCATGCAGGGCGGCCCGATGGGTCCCGGCCCGATGCAGGGCGGCCCCATGGGCCACCCGCAGCAGCAGCAGCAGATGCAGCAGCAGATGCAGCAGCAGCAGATGCAGCAGCAGATGCCCCCGCAGATGCAGCAGCAGCAGCCTGCCCAGGGTCCCGGCGGCGACAGTGCCGCACGTGTCCTCTCGCTGGCCCAGCAGACCGCCGACCAGGCGATCGCCGAGGCCCGTTCCGAGGCCAACAAGATCGTCGGCGAGGCGCGCTCGCGCGCCGAGGGCCTGGAGCGGGACGCCCGCGCCAAGGCGGACGCGCTGGAGCGGGACGCGCAGGAGAAGCACCGCGTCGCGATGGGTTCCCTGGAGTCCGCCCGTGCCACGCTCGAGCGCAAGGTCGAGGACCTGCGCGGCTTCGAGCGCGAGTACCGCACGCGGCTGAAGTCGTACCTGGAGTCGCAGCTGCGTCAGCTGGAGACCCAGGCCGACGACTCGCTGGCTCCGCCGCGGACTCCGGCCGCGGCCTCGCTGCCGCCGGCCCCGTCGATGGCCTCGGCCGGCGCGGGTGCCCCGTCCTACGGCAACGGCTCGATGGGTGGTGCGCCGTCCATGGGTGGCGCCCCCTCCTACGGTGGTCAGCAGCAGATGTCCCCGGCCATGACCCAGCCGATGGCTCCGGTCCGGCCGCAGGCACCGCAGCCGATGCAGCAGGCGCCGGCGCCGATGCGGGGCTTCCTGATCGACGAGGACGACAACTGACGGCGGGTGGTCGCGCGATGAGCGCGTAGCCGTCGGCAGGCTAGAAGGGCCGGTTCCCTCCGGGGGACCGGCCCTTCGCCGTGCGCCGGGCTCCGTCCCCGCGTGCTCGCGACGGGGGGTACGGCGAAGGGCCCGGCGCCCCCAGGGGGTGCCGGGCCCTTCGGGTCGTGCCTACGCCTTGCGGAGTCGGAACGTCAGGCCCAGGACGTCGTCCGTGAAGGGGGCGCCGTACGTGGTGTCCGCCTCGCCCTCCGCGTGGTCCGTCGCCAGGACCTCGTCCGCGATCAGCTCCGCGTGAGCCGTCAGGGCCTCCGTCGTCTCCGGGGAGTCGGCCTGCCAGCGCAGGGCGATCCGGTCGGACACGTCCAGGCCGCTGTTCTTGCGGGCCTCCTGGATCAGGCGGATCGCGTCACGGGCGAGGCCGGCGCGGCGCAGCTCCGGGGTGATCTCCAGGTCCAGGGCGACCGTCGCGCCCGCGTCGGAGGCGACCGACCAGCCTTCCCGCGGGGTCTCCGTGATGATGACCTCCTCGGGGGTGACGGTGATCGTCTCGCCGTTCACCTCCAGGGTCGCCTCGCCGGAGCGCAGGGCCAGGGAGAGCGCCGCCGCGTCGGCCGCCGCGACCGCCTTGGCGACGTCCTGGACGCCCTTGCCGAACCGCTTGCCGAGGGAGCGGAAGTTCGCCTTCGCCGTCGTGTCGACGAGCGAGCCGCCCACCTCCGAAAGGGACGCCAGGGAGCTGACGTTCAGCTCCTCGGTGATCTGGGCCTGGAGGTCGGGGGAGAGGGCGGTGAAGCCCGTCGCCGCGACCAGGGCCCGGGAGAGGGGCTGGCGGGTCTTCACGCCCGACTCCGCCCGCGTCGCCCGGCCCAGCTCGACCAGGCGCCGGACCAGGAGCATCTGCTCCGAGAGCGTCTTGTCGATCCGGGCCGTGTCCGCCTCGGGCCAGGTGGCCAGGTGCACGGACTCCGGGGCCTCGGGCGTCACCGGCACCACCAGGTCCTGCCAGACCCGCTCGGTGATGAACGGGGTCAGCGGGGCCATCAGGCGGGTGACCGTCTCGACCACGTCGTGGAGGGTGCGCAGGGCCGCCTTGTCGCCCTGCCAGAAACGGCGGCGGGAGCGGCGCACGTACCAGTTGGACAGGTCGTCGACGAAGGACGAGATCAGCTTGCCGGTGCGCTGGGTGTCGTACGACTCCATCGCCTCGGTGACGTCGGCCACCAGGGTGTGGAGCTCCGAGAGGAGCCAGCGGTCGAGGACCGGGCGGTCGGCCGGGGCCGGGTCCGCGGCGCTCGGGGCCCAGCCCGCGGTCCGCGCGTACAGGGCCTGGAAGGCGACGGTGTTCCAGTACGTCAGGAGGGTCTTGCGGACGACCTCCTGGATGGTGCCGTGGCCGACCCGGCGCGCCGCCCACGGCGAGCCGCCGGCCGCCATGAACCAGCGGACGGCGTCGGCGCCGTGCTGGTCCATCAGCGGGATGGGCTGGAGGATGTTCCCCAGGTGCTTGGACATCTTGCGGCCGTCCTCGGCGAGGATGTGGCCGAGGCAGACCACGTTCTCGTACGAGGACTTGTCGAAGACGAGGGTGCCGACCGCCATGAGGGTGTAGAACCACCCGCGGGTCTGGTCGATCGCCTCGGAGATGAACTGCGCCGGGTACCGGGACTCGAACAGTTCCTTGTTCTCGTACGGGTAGCCGTACTGCGCGAACGGCATGGAACCCGAGTCGTACCAGGCGTCGATGACCTCCGGCACGCGCGTGGCCGTCTTCGAGCAGCTCGGGCACGGGAAGGTGACCGCGTCGATGTACGGGCGGTGCGGGTCCAGCTCCGACTGGTCGGTGCCGGTCAGCTCGGTCAGCTCGGCGCGCGAGCCCACGCACGTGAGGTGGCCGTCCTCGCAGCGCCAGATCGGCAGCGGGGTGCCCCAGTAGCGGTTGCGGGAGAGCGCCCAGTCGACGTTGTTGGTGAGCCAGTCGCCGAAGCGGCCGTGCTTGACCGAGTCGGGGAACCAGTTCGTCTTCTCGTTCTCGGCGAGCAGGCGGTCCTTGACGGCGGTCGTCCGGATGTACCAGGACGGCTGCGCGTAGTACAGCAGGGCCGTGTGGCAGCGCCAGCAGTGCGGGTAGCTGTGCTCGTACGCGATGTGCCGGAAGAGCAGCCCGCGCGCGTCCAGGTCGGCGGTGAGCGCCTCGTCGGCCTTCTTGAAGAAGACGCCGCCGACCAGCGGCACGTCCTCCTCGAAGGTGCCGTCGGGGCGGACCGGGTTCACGACCGGCAGGCCGTACGCCTTGCAGACCTTGAGGTCGTCCTCACCGAAGGCGGGGGACTGGTGGACCAGACCCGTACCGTCCTCGGTCGTCACGTACTCGGCGTTGACGACGTAGTGCGCCGGGGCGTCGAAGGGGACCAGCTCGAAGGGGCGCTGGTAGGTCCAGCGCTCCATCTCCGCGCCGGTGAAGGACTCGCCGGTGGTGACCCAGCCCTCGCCGAGCGCCTTCTCGAGCAGCGGCTGCGCGACGACGACCCGCTCGTCGCCGTCGGTGGCGACGACATAGGTGACCTCGGGGTGGGCGGCGACCGCCGTGTTGGACACCAGGGTCCACGGGGTCGTCGTCCAGACGAGGAGCGCCGCCTTCCCGGCCAGCGGGCCGGAGGTCAGCGGGAAGCGGACGTAGACGGAGGGGTCGACGACCGTCTCGTAGCCCTGGGCCAGCTCGTGGTCGGAGAGGCCGGTGCCGCAGCGGGGGCACCAGGGGGCGACCCGGTGGTCCTGGACGAGGAGGTCCTTGTCGAAGATCTGCTTCAGCGACCACCACACCGACTCGATGTACGAGGGGTCCATGGTCCGGTACGCGTCGTCGAGGTCGACCCAGTAACCCATGCGGGTCGTCAGCTCGGCGAACGCGTCGGTGTGCCGGGTCACCGACTCGCGGCACTTGTCGTTGAACTCGGCGATGCCGTAGGCCTCGATGTCCTTCTTGCCGGAGAAGCCGAGCTCCTTCTCGACGGCGAGCTCGACCGGCAGGCCGTGGCAGTCCCAGCCGGCCTTGCGGGCCACGTGGTAGCCGCGCATGGTCCGGAAGCGGGGGAACACGTCCTTGAAGACGCGGGCCTCGATGTGGTGCGCGCCGGGCATGCCGTTGGCGGTGGGCGGGCCTTCGTAGAACACCCACTCGGGGCGTCCTTCGGACTGCTCGAGGGTCTTGGCGAAGATCTTGTTCTCCTGCCAGAGATCGAGCACGGCGTGCTCCATCGCGGGCAGGTCGACCTGGGCGGGCACCTGGCGGTACTGCGGCGGTGTCATCGAGTTCCTCCGGCGGACTGTCGTCGTTCCGTCCGGAGGGACGAGAGCGCTGCTCCCGCGGTACCACCCTCCTTGGCCCGGGGCGGCGCGCCCTGAGCCCCCTCATTGGGGTCGCGACGTCGGGTCTAGTCACCGCGCTGTCCTGCGGCTTTCTTCCGACGGCTCCGGGGTGATGCTTCACATCGGGCTCGCCCCCGGGCTCTCACCGTCCCCGGGTCGCTCATGGCTGCGTACGACGCTACTCGTCCCCATCCAAGCCTTTCGCTGTGGCCCAGTGTACGGGGCCGGGTGCGCGGCGGCCGACCGGTTTTCCCGTGACCCGAATGGCCATACGGGTCAGGCCGGACTTGACGTACGGCCATGTGGGGGAGGACCGGGACGGATAACCCGGCGGGGAGCTGGGCACAACGGAGGCAGGCCCGTCCCGAGGTGCGCGGGGGCGGGTGGGAACGGCGGCGAGCCCCGTTGCCGCGGGCCTTGGGCCGATTTATCGTCCCAGCACGATGCGCGAGCAAGATCACAAAATGTGAAGGGGCCGCGACATGGTGGCGAAGAAGACCGCCGCGAAGAAGACCTCGGCCGCCGGTTCCACCGGTACGGCCGAGGGCGCCAAGGACGTGGCCGGCAAGAAGACGACGGTCACGGAGCCGCCGACGGTCGCGCGGAAGAAGCCCGCCGTGAAGAAGACGGCCGCCCACAGGACGGACGCCCGGGACATGGACGCCCACGACACGGACGCCCACAGGACGGTCGCCGTGAAGAAGACGGCTGCCCACAAGACGGACGCCCAGGACATGGACGCCCACGACACGGACGCCCACAGGACGGCCGCCGTGAAGAAGACGGCTGCCTCCAGGACAGCCGGGAAGAAGACGGTCGCCAGGAAGACGGCCGCCAAGAAGGCCGTGGCGAAGAAGGCGGCCGCCAAGAAGGCGCCCGCCACGACGCAGACAGGAGCCAGTACGGTGGCAGCGAAGAAGATCGCGGGTGGCGTCACGACCGCCGGGGACGAGACCGCGGTGCCGCCGGCCCGTACCGGCGAGCTCGCGGTGCGGCCGGGTGAGGACCCCTGGACCCCCGACGAGGTCGTCGAGGCCCGTACGGTGCTCCAGACGGAGGTGGTGAGACTCCGCAGCGAGCTCGCGCACTCCCAGGAGGAGCTCACCGGCCTGATGCGGGACTCCGGCGACGGAGCCGGGGACGACCAGGCCGACACCGGCACCAAGAACATCACCCGGGAGCACGAGCTGGCCCTGGCCGCCAACGCCCGGGAGATGCTGGAACAGACCGAGCACGCCCTGGAGCGCCTCGACGCCGGCACGTACGGCCTCTGCGAGGTGTGCGGGAAGCCGATCGGCAAGGCCCGGATGCAGGCCTTCCCGCGGGCCACGCTCTGCGTCGAGGACAAGCAGCGCCAGGAGCGGCGCGGCTGACGATCTCGGATGCCGGTCTCGCACGCCTGTGCCGTACCCTCGGTGCACGGTCAGGCATCGAGGTCGAGGGACTCACTCACGTGGCAGAGGCGGAGCGCATCATCGGTACGCCGGGTTCAGCAGGAGCCGACGATTCGGCCGCCTCCGACGAGACGGCGGCCGCCGACGGATCGGCCACGCCCGACGGGTCGGCCGCTCCCGAGGAGCGGCCCCGGGGCAGGCGCAGGATCCTCGCGCTCTTCGTGGTGGCGGTCGTGGCCTACCTGCTCGACCTCGGCAGCAAGATGCTGGTGGTCGCCAAGCTGGAGGGCCGCGAGCCGATCCGGGTGATCGGCGACGTGCTGCGCTTCGACGCCATCCGGAACCCGGGTGCCGCGTTCGGCATGGGCGAGGCCTTCACCGTCATCTTCACCTGCATCGCGGCCGCCGTGATCGTCGTGATCATCCGGCTCGCGCGCAAGCTGTACAGCCTGCCGTGGGCGATCGCGCTCGGCCTGCTGCTCGGTGGCGCGCTGGGCAACCTCACGGACCGGATCTTCCGCTCGCCCGGCGTGTTCGAGGGCGCGGTCGTCGACTTCATCGCCCCCGCGCACTTCGCTGTCTTCAACCTCGCCGACTCCGCGATCGTCTGCGGCGGCATCCTCATCGTGATCCTGTCGTTCCGGGGTCTGGACCCGGACGGGACCGTCCACAAGGACTGATCCGGACGGAGTGCTCCCCGCACAAGGCATACTCGACGGGTGAGTACGAGTCCCGAGATCCGCACACTGCCCGTTCCCGATGGCCTGGAGGGCGAGCGCGTCGACGCCGCCATCGCCCGAATGTTCGGGTTCTCCCGTACGAAGGCGGCCGAGCTGGCCGCCTCCGGGAAGGTCCAGGTCGACGGCTCCGTCGTCGGCAAGTCCGAGCGGGTCAGCGGAGGCGCTTGGCTCGAGGTCGAGATGCCGGGCGTCGCCGCGCCCGTGCAGATCGTCGCCGAGCCCGTCGAGGGCATGGAGATCGTCCATGACGACGACGACATCGTCGTGATCATGAAGCCGATCGGTGTGGCCGCGCACCCCAGCCCCGGCTGGACCGGCACCACGGTCATCGGCGGTCTCGCCGCCGCCGGCTACCGCATCTCCACCTCCGGCGCCGCCGAGCGCCAGGGCATCGTGCACCGCCTCGACGTCGGCACCTCCGGTCTGATGGTGGTCGCCAAGTCGGAGTACGCGTACACCTCGCTCAAGCGCCAGTTCAAGGAGCGCACGGTCGACAAGCGCTACCACGCGCTCGTGCAGGGGCACCCCGACCCGATGAGCGGCACCATCGACGCGCCCATCGGCCGGCACCCGAACCACGACTACAAGTGGGCGGTCACCGCCGAGGGCAAGCCCTCGGTCACCCACTACGACCTCATCGAGGCGTACCGCTCGGCCTCGCTGCTGGACATCAAGCTGGAGACGGGCCGCACCCACCAGATCCGGGTGCACATGTCCGCCCACCGCCACCCCTGCGTCGGCGACCTCACCTACGGCGCCGACCCGACGCTGGGCAAGCGCCTCGGCCTGACCCGGCAGTGGCTGCACGCCGTCCGCCTGGGCTTCGAGCACCCCGGTGACGGCTCGTGGGTCGAGTTCGCCAGCACCTACCCCGAGGACCTGCAGAAGGCCCTCGACCGGATCGCGTCGGAGAGCCGGTGAGCACCGCGTACACCGTCCGTGAGGCGGTCGGCGCCGAGGACCGGGAGGCCTGCTTCTCGGTGCGCCGTGAGGTCTTCGTCGAGGAGCAGGGCGTTCCGCGGGAGCTGGAGTACGACGCGTACGACGCCACCGCGGTGCACGTGCTCGCGGAGCGCGAGGACGGGTCGCCGCTGGGCACCGGGCGCCTGCTGTTCGGGGCGGACGCGCTCGGGAAGACCGGTGGCGACGCCTCGGTCGGCTCGCTCGGCCGGCTGGCGGTCGCCAAGGCGGCCCGCGGCCTCGGCGTCGGCGCGGCGCTCGTGGGCGCCGTCGAGGACGTGGCGCGCGAGCGCGGCCTGACCGCCGTCGACCTGCACGCGCAGACGCACGCGCTCGGCTTCTACGAGCGGCTCGGCTACGAGGCGTACGGCCCCGAGTTCCCCGACGCCGGCATGCCGCACCGGGCGATGCGCAAGGCCCTGTAGGCGGAGCCGCATCGGGCCGCCCCCTCCTGCCGATGCTCCTGCGGGGGGCAATGGCGGCCAAAACGGGCATACATGGCAGGGTGGGGCCGTGGATCAATTGGCCCTGTTGTTCTTGCTGCTGCTCGGCGCGTTGCTCACCGTCCCCCTCGGTGAACGGCTCGGACTGCCCGCGCCCGTACTGATGACCCTCATCGGGATCGTGCTGGCCGTCCTGCCCTTCGTGCCGAACGTCGAGATCCCGCCGGAGCTCATCCTCCCGCTGGTGCTGCCGCCCCTGCTGTACGCCTCCGTGCAGCGCACCTCCTGGCGCCAGTTCGCGGCGAACAGACGGCCCATCTTCCTGCTCGCGGTCGCCCTCGTCTTCGTCACCACGGCCGCCGTCGGCGCGGTCGCGAACGCGCTCGTGCCCGGCCTCCCGCTGGCCGCCGCGATCGCGCTCGGCGCCCTCGTGGCGCCTCCCGACCCGGTCGCGGCGACCGCCGTGGCCGGCTCGCTGGGACTGCCGCGCCGTCTCGTGTCGATCCTGGAGGGCGAGGGCCTCTTCAACGACGTCACCGCGATCGTGCTCTACCACGTGGCGATCGGCGCCGTCGTCAGCGGCTCCTTCTCCTGGCCCGAGGCGGTCGGCGCGCTCGTGCTCTCCGCCGTGGTCGCCATGGTCGTCGGCCTGGGGCTCGGCTGGCTCACCCACAAGCTGATCGGGCTCCTCGGGGACGCCACCCTCCAGACCGGCCTGACCCTTCTCGTGCCCTTCGTGAGCTACGTCCTCGCCGAGGAGCTGCACGGCTCCGGCGTCCTCGCCGTCCTGGTGACCGCCCTCTTCCTGGCCGAGCACGCGACGGACGCCGACGACGTCATGGGCCGGCTCGCCGGACAGACCTTCTGGCAGATCGTCGACACCCTCGTCACCGGTATCGCCTTCGGCCTCATCGGCCTCGAACTCGTCCATGTCTTCGGGGTGGCGGACGGGCACGGCCTGGAGATGCTCGGCTGGGGCGCCGCCGTCGTCGCGGTGGTCGTCGGCGTCCGGCTCCTCTGGCTGCTTCCGGCCACCTGGCTCGCGAAACGCCTGCACACGCGCCGGGACGTCGACGAGGAGATCCCGACGAGCTGGCGGGAGACCATCGTCATGTGGTGGGCGGGGATGCGCGGGGTGGCCTCGGTGGCCCTCGCGCTCGCCATCCCGCTCCGTACCGACGACGGGTCGCCCTTCCCCGGCCGCGACGAGATCGTCTTCATCGCCTTCTGCGTGATCATCGCCACTCTCGTCGTCCAGGGGCTCACCCTGCCCTGGCTGGTCAGACGGCTCGGGGTGCGGGCCGACGCGGACGCCGAGCGCGCGCTCGAACGGGACCTCGCGATCAGGGCCGCGAAGGCCGCCAAGCGCCGGCTCAAGGAGATCGAGGAGGTCGAGGAGCTGCCCGAGGAGGTCCAGGAGCGGCTGCTGCGCGGGGCGTACGACATCGGGGCGAGGATCAGCCCGGACATGATCGACGAGGAGCGCAGGGCCGCGTTCGTCGAGCGGACGAAGCGGTTCAAGGCGGTGCAGCGGATCCAGCGGGAGCTGATGTCGGCCGCCCGGCACGAGGTCCTCGCGGCGCGCAGCGAGCCGGGCGCCGATCCGGAGGTGGTGGACCGGGTGCTGCGGCAGCTGGACGTCCGCAGCATGCGGTGACGGTGGGCCGCGCGGCGGCGCCGTGGCTGCCGGTGACGGGGGGGCGCGGTGCGGTGGCCGCCCCGCGGGTTTCGGTGACGGTGTGCCGCGGCGTCGTGGCTGGACCGGGGTTTCGGTGACGGTGGGTGGCGGGTGGCAGGATGGCGGGTATGGACATCATGCTTTTCCACTCGGTCCACGGGCTGCGCCCGGCCGTCCAGGCCGCGGCCGACCGGCTGCGGGCCGCCGGGCACCAGGTGTGGGTGCCGGACCTGTTCGACGGCTGGACCACCGACTCGGTGGAGGAGGGCATGGCGAAGCGGGACGGGATCGGCAAGGACGAACTGCTCAAGCGCGCGATCCTGGCCGCCGCCCCTTACTCGGAGCGTGGTCTGGTCTACGCGGGCTTCTCCTTCGGCGCCTCCGTGGCGCAGACCCTGGCCCTCGGTGACGAGAAGGCGCGCGGGTTGCTGCTGCTCCACGGCACGTCGGACCTCGCGCCGAACGTGTCGGTGGACGAGCTTCCCGTACAGCTGCACGTGGCCGAGCCCGACCCCTTCGAGACGGACGACTGGCTGTCCGCCTGGTACCTCCAGATGCGCAGGGCCGGGGCGGACGTCGAGATCTACCGGTACCGCGGCGCGGGGCACGTGTACACGGACCCGGAGCTGCCGGACTGGGACGCGGAGGCGGCGGAGCGGACCTGGTCGGTGGCGCTGTCCTTCCTGGACAGCCTGTAGGGCCCTCTTCGGACGGCCGTGGTGAACGGGGCGCGGCCCCCGGGGAGTCCCCCGGGGGCCGCACCTGTGTCCTGGACGCCTGATCAGGCGCGGTACGCCGTCCAGTACTCGTTCATCCGGGTCACCTGGCCCGAGGTGAACTGGTACATGCACGCGTCGTACGTGTAGTCCATGAAGTTGTGGATCGGGTCCGCGCCGGACTTGGAGGCGCAGGAGTCACGGCCGGTCGGGCACTCGTACGCAGGGCTCTTCTCGGCCGGGGTGTCGGTGACGTAGTCGCCGTTGCCGTTACAGCCGCCCTGGAAGGTGTGGTAGAGGCCCATCCAGTGGCCGACCTCGTGGGTGGCGGTGTCGCCCTCGGCGTAGTTGGCGGCGGAGCCGCCCGGGAGCGAGGCGTCGAGGACGACGACGCCGTCCATGGAGGGGTTGGACTGGTACGAGGACGGGAAGGTCGCCCAGCCGAGGAGGCCGCCGCCCAGGTTGGCGGTGTAGAAGTTCAGCGCGCCCGCGCCGCCCTTGCGGAGGGTCTGCTTCATCTGCTTCTCGGCGGTGGAGCCGGAGGTCAGGTTGTACCAGGTGGCGTTGTCCGTGTAGTCGGTGGCGGCGAGGGTGAACTGGAAGTTGCTGTTCACGTTGCCGGTGCCCTGGCCGGCGTAGGCCGAGTTCAGGACCGCCATCTGGTTGTTGATGGCCGTGGCGGAGAGCTTGCCCGTCGTGCCGGAGTGGATGACGTGGAAGTAGACGGGGATGTTCACCACGGCCGCGGCGCCGGTCTCGGCCGAGGCGCTGAGGCGGCTCTCGGCGCGGGCGGCGGACAACTTCTTCCTGAAGTCGTCGTCCATGGACTTGGCCTGGGCGGCCGTGACCTCGTTGGGCTCACCGGCGTGGCCCTCGGCGCCGCGCGCCTTGCGGGCGCCGGAGTGGGAGTCGTGGTCGTCCGCGCACTCCTCGGCGGTGGCACCGGCCAGGGTGGTGGTGGCGGCGCCGGTGGCTACCGGGGCGGACAGGGGGGCCAGGGCCAGGGTTCCGGCCATGACGGCGGTGCCGAGCATACGACGTGACATACGCGGTGATATACGGACAAGAGCACGCACGGTGACTCCTCGCGGGGGGTGGTGGGAGGAACTTCCTCGCCACTGCGGGGAGATTACGCGTCCATGTCAGAGGCTGTTGAGCAGTGATCAGGCCCAATCATCCATGGGGCAATTCGGGTCATCGGGAAGAAAATCTTGTGCGGGTTCCGGAGTTTGAGATGCCGACGTAACGGCGGGGACGACGGAGGCGGGTGGTGTGTCCGGATTCGATCTCCGAAAACCAGCCACCCGCCGTAGCGATGTGATCTTCTGTTAACAGAAGGGATCATGGCTGAAAATCGACCATGAAGGACCGTCGGTCACACCTCAGCGCACCGGCTGGTACACCCGCTCGACACGCTGCGTTCCGCTCAGCGTCCGGTAGGAGCGCTCCCAGGCCGTCGTCGCCGCCGGATCCGTCTTGTCGGAGACCGTGTAGTAGTCCATCTGCGAGTGCTCGGCCGTCACGTCGAGCACGCCGTAGCCGTGGTGGTCCATGTCCACCCACTTCACATGCCGGTTGGCGGCCTTCACGGCGCCGGCGGCCACCGCCGAGAGCGTCCCCGGGGCCACGTGCAGCAGGTCGTCGAGGTTGTCCGAGGTGACCGAGGTGACGACGAACTCGGTCGCCGCCGACGCCGAGAAGGGATACGTCGCCGCCTTCACCGGTACGTCGTTGGCCCAGGCCATGTGGATGTCACCGGTCAGGAACACCGTGTTGCGGATGCCGCGCGAGGTCAGGTGCGCGAGCAGTTCCTTGCGGTCGTCCGTGTACCCGTCCCACTGGTCGACGTTGACCGCGAGCCCTTCCTTGGGCAGGCCCATCAACTCGGCCAGCGGCTCCAGGAGGTGGGCGGGCAGGGCGCCGAAGGCGACCGGCGAGATCATCACCGAGGTGCCGACGAGCTGCCAGGCCGCGTCCGAGCCGGCGAGCCCCGACTTGAGCCAGTCCAGCTGGGCGCGGCCCGTGATGCTCCGCTCCGGGTCGTCGACCGTGCCGCTGCCCGCCTTCGCCGGCGTGGAGCGGAAGGAGCGCAGGTCGAGCAGGTGCAGATCGGCCAGCCTGCCGAAGCGGATACGGCGGAAGACCGTGCCCTCCGTGGAGGTGCGGACCGGCATCCACTCGAAGTACGCCTGCTTGGCGGCGGCCACCCGGGCCGCCCAGTCGCCCTCGGCGCCGGGGGTGTGGTTCTCGGCCCCGCCCGTCCAGGCGTCGTTGGCGAACTCGTGGTCGTCCCAGATGGCGATCACCGGGTGGGCCGCGTGCAGCGCCTGGAGGTCCGGGTCCGTCTTGTAGTGGCCGTGCCGGGCGCGGTAGTCGGCGAGCGAGACGATCTCGTGGCGCGGCTCGTGCCGGCGGACGGTGTACTTCGCCTCCGGATAGGTGCCGCTGCCGTACTCGTACAGGTAGTCGCCGAGGTGGAGGACCGCGTCCAGGTCGGGGCGGGCCGCGAGGTGGCCGTACGCGGAGAAGTGACCGGCCTCCCAGTTCGCGCAGGAGGCCACACCGAAGCGGACGCCGGGCACGGCGGCGTCGACGGCGGGCGCGGTGCGGGTGCGGGCGGCGGGGGAGACGGCGGAGTCCGCGGTGAAGCGGAACCAGTAGGTGGTGGCCGGGCGCAGGCCGCGGACGTCCGCCTTCACCGTGTGGTCGGTGGCGGCGCTCGCCGTGGTCGTGCCGGAGGCCGTGATCCGGGTGAAGGCCCGGTCCTCGGCGAGCTCCCAGCCGACCTGGACGTCGGCGCCGAGGCCCGAGCCGGGCACGGCTTCGGGGGTGGGGGTGACGCGCGTCCAGAGGAGGACGCCGTCGGGCAGCGGGTCACCGGAGGCGACGCCGTGGAGGAACGCGGTGGTCCCGGAGGCCGCCTGGGCCTGGGCAGCCGCGCCGAGGAGGGCGGGCGCGGCGACGGCGGTGACGGCGGCGGCCTTGACGACCGTGCGCCGACTGGGGGCTGAGGATATGAAACGACTGGTCACGGGCAGTCAGATTACTGGCGAGTATGCCCGACTGGCAGGCGATATCCGGAAGTTCGCCGACTGGTCGCCCACCGGTCGCGGCCCCGGCGGCGGGCGGGCGTCTTCGGAGGGCCGCTCGCCTGACAAACCCACGAGCCCGGACGGTGACGACGCCCAGCGCGCACCCCGCGTGCCGTCCTTCGCTCCCCGACCCGACCACGGGGGAGACCAGGGAGCGAAGGAGACCGTTCCGGTCAGCCCTTGAGGGCCGCGTCGATCGCCGTGGTGAACTCGTCCGCCGTCATCGGCGGGTTGTCGCTGCCCGCCACCGTCACCGGCTTGGCGTCCATCTTCAGGGTCGGCGTGCCCTTCACCCCGCTGTCGTCGAAGGCCTTCGACATCTTCATCGCCCAGGCGTCGAACGTGCCGTCCTCGACGTTCTTCCTGAAGGCGGCGTTGCCCTTGAGGGCCGGGACGGAGTCCGCCACCTCGATGAGGTAGGAGTCCTTGGCGAACTTGTCGTCGTTCTCCTCCGGGTGGAACTTCGACGAGTACAGCGCCGCCTTGTACGTCAGGAAGGCCTCGGGGCTCACGTCCAGGGCCGCGCCGAGCGCCGAGAGGGCGTTCTTCGAACCCTCTCCCGTGGCGGCGTCGTCGATGAAGGTGGCACCCACGTACTTGATCTTGTACTTGCCCGCCGCCACGTCCTTCTCGACCGTGGCGCCCACGGACTGCTCGAAGGTCGCGCAGACCGGGCAGCGCGAGTCCTCGTACAGCTCCAGGGTCTTCTTGGCGGACTCCTTGCCGATGACGACGTTCGTGCCGTTCGTGCCCGAGGTGTTCTTCGGGGCCGTCACGGTCGAGGCCTTCGCCGCCGACTCCCACTGGGAGGGCTTGTTCGACTGCACCACGGCGTAGCCGATGCCGCCGGCGGCGGCGAGGACGGCCACCGCCGAGACGCCGACGACGAGCTGCCGGCGCGCCCGGTCCTTCTTCGCCTGGCGCTCGCGCTCGACGCGCAGCCGCTCGCGGGCGGCAGCCTTGTTGGCCTGGGTGTTGCGTGCACTCATGATCGTGGTCTCCGTGGGGTGAGGAAGAAAGGGACTGCGTGCCGGGAGCCTGCGCCGCTCAGACGAGAGCGAAGGCCGGGCACGGCGGTCCCCGCCGCCCCACGGAGTGCGTGAGGAGCCGGGTGCGGGAGGGCCGGGGCCGCCCCACGGGCCGTCCGGCGCTCCGCGGCGCCGGACCACCGGTACGGAAGAGGGCCGCCACGAGCAGCAGCGGCCGGAACGCGAAGGCCGCCACCGCGCCGAGCAGCCGGGCGAGCGCCCGCTCCCCGCCGCGCAGCCAGACCGCGGCCGAGAGGCCCACGCCCACGTGCGCCAGGAGCAGCAGCCACGGCAGCGCCGGGTCGGGGGAGTCGAGCAGCGCGGCGGCCGTCCCGCTCTCGGGAGACGCCACGCCCGGCAGCGGGGTGCCCACGGCGCCGCCGCAGAACACCTCCACGCCCACCGTGCGCAGGGAGCCGGCGACCGGGCCGCCGGCGGCGCCGTAACAGAGCGCCTGCCCGCTGGTGAAGAGGGTGTCGGCCGCCAGCTGCAACGGGACCAGGAGCCCGGCGATGGGGCCGAGGCCACGCTCGCGGCCGGCCAGGGCGTACGCCACGGCGAAGACCCCGACCGCGACCGGAACGACCGTGCCGAGCGGCAGCGGCACGCGCGAGAGCAGCACGTGGGACGCCACGGACAGCGTCACGACCACCGCCGTGAAGAACGCCGCCCGCAGCGCCCTCAGCTGCGTCCCTGCCATGTCCATCGTCGTGGAGTGTGCCATGCCGGGCCGTAAGGGGTCCTTAAGGGGAAGCTGTGGGAAGCCTCACCGGTCCCACGGCGGCCGGAAGGCGACGCCTCAGAGGCCCGGGATCCGGCCGTTGCGGAAGAGGTCCACGAAGATCTGGTGGTCGGCCCGCGCCCGCGCCCCGTAGCCGTGCGCGAAGTCGACGAGGAGGGCCGCGAACCCCTCCTCGTCGGCGGCGATCGCCGCGTCGATGGCCCGCTCCGTCGAGAACGGGACCAGGGAGTGACCGCTGGACTCGTCCGCCGCCGCGTGCATCGTGGCCGTCGCCCGGCCCAGGTCCGCCACGGTCGCGGCGATCTCGTCCAGGTCGTCGATGTCCGACCAGTCCAGGTCCACCGCGTACGGCGAGACCTCGGCGACGAGCTGCCCGGAGCCGTCGAGCTCGGTCCAGCCGAGCCAGGGGTCGGCGTGCGCCTGGAGCGCCCGCTGCGAGATCACGGTGCGGTGCCCCTCGTGCTGGAAGTACTCCCGTACCGCCGGGTCCGTCACATGGCGGGAGACCGCCGGGGTCTGCGCCTGCTTCAGATAGATCACGACGTCGTTCTCCAGGGCGTCGCTGTTCCCCTCCAGGAGGATGTTGTACGAGGGGAGGCCGGCCGAGCCGATGCCGATCCCGCGCCGCCCGACGACGTCCTTGACCCGGTACGAGTCGGGGCGGGCCAGGCTGGACTCCGGCAGGGTCTCCAGATAGCCGTCGAAGGCCGCGAGGACCTTGTACCGGCCGGCCGCGTCCAGATCGATCGCGCCGCCGCCCCCGGAGAAGCGGCGCTCGAAGTCCCGGATCTCCGTCATCGAGTCGAGCAGCCCGAACCGGGTCAGGGAGCGGGCGGTGCGCAGCGCGTCGAGCAGCGCGCCCTCGGCCGTGTCCAGGGTGAACGGCGGCAGCTCGTCGCTCCTCGCGCCGGTCGCGAGGGCGTGGATCCGCTCCCGGTAGGACGCCGCGAAGATGCGGACCAGGTGGGTGATCTGCTCGTCGGCGAGCGCCTTCGCGTACCCGATGAGCGCCAGGGAGGCCGCGAGCCGCTTGAGGTCCCAGGTGAAGGGGCCCACGTACGCCTCGTCGAAGTCGTTGACGTTGAAGATCAGCCGCCCGTTGGCGTCCATGTAGGTGCCGAAGTTCTCGGCGTGCAGGTCGCCGTGGATCCAGACCCGGCCGGTGCGCTCGTCCAGGTAGGGGCCGCCGTGGGCCTCCCGCTCCAGGTCGGAGTAGAAGAGGCAGGCGGTGCCCCGGTAGAAGGCGAAGGCGGATCCGGCCATCTTCCGGAACTTGACGCGGAAGGCCGCCGGGTCGGCGGCGAGGAGCTCGCCGAAGGCGGTGTCGAAGACGGCGAGGATGTGCTCACCGCGCTCGGCTGCGGTGGGCTGCGGGACCGACATTCGAGGTGCCTCCTGGTACCGGACGTGCTGACAGGCTGTCCATGACAAAAGGGACAGGTGTTCCCCGTCTCCCCACGCGAGACCCTAGTCCCGAGTGCCCCTCGACTGTCATCGGCCCGACGTAGACTTCCACGGTCCCCCCAGCCACCCCTGTGACCGCTACGGAGACCTCCCGCCGTGACCAAGCCGCCCTTCACGCACCTCCACGTCCACACCCAGTACTCGCTGCTGGACGGTGCCGCGCGGCTCAAGGACATGTTCGAGGCGTGCAACGAGATGGGCATGACCCATATCGCCATGTCGGACCACGGCAACCTGCACGGGGCGTACGACTTCTTCCACTCGGCGAAGAAGGCGGGGGTCACGCCGATCATCGGCATCGAGGCGTACGTCGCCCCCGAGTCCCGGCGCAACAAGCGGAAGATCCAGTGGGGCCAGCCGCACCAGAAGCGGGACGACGTCTCCGGTTCGGGCGGCTACACCCACAAGACGATCTGGGCGGCGAACGACACCGGGCTCCACAACCTCTTCAAGCTGTCCTCCGACGCGTACGCCGAGGGCTGGCTCCAGAAGTGGCCCCGGATGGACAAGGAGACCATCTCGAAGTGGTCGGAGGGGCTCATCGCCTCCACCGGCTGCCCCTCGGGCGAGCTCCAGACCAGGCTCCGCCTCGGCCAGTTCGACGAGGCCCTCAAGTCGGCCTCCGAGTACCAGGACATCTTCGGCAAGGAGCGGTACTTCCTGGAGCTGATGGACCACGGCATCGAGATCGAGCGCCGGGTCCGCGACGGGCTCCTGGAGATCGGCAAGAAGCTCGGCATCCCGCCGCTGGTCACCAACGACTCGCACTACACGTACGCCCACGAGTCGACCGCGCACGACGCCCTGCTCTGCATCCAGACCGGCAAGAACCTCTCCGACCCGGACCGCTTCCGCTTCGACGGCACCGGCTACTACCTCAAGTCCACGGACGAGATGTACGCGATCGACTCCTCGGACGCCTGGCAGGAGGGCTGCCGCAACACCCTCCTGGTCGCCGAGCAGGTCAGCACCGACGGCATGTTCGTCGAGAAGAACCTCATGCCGAAGTTCGACATCCCGGAGGGGTACACCGAGGTCACCTGGTTCCGCGAGGAGACCATGCGGGGCATGCACCGACGGTTCCCGGACGGGATCCCCGAGGACCGCATGAAGCAGGTCGAGTACGAGATGGACACCATCATCTCGATGGGCTTCCCCGGCTACTTCCTCGTCGTCGCCGACTTCATCATGTGGGCGAAGAAGCAGGGCATCGCCGTGGGCCCCGGCCGAGGCTCCGCGGCCGGCTCGATCGTCGCGTACGCCATGGGCATCACCGACCTCGACCCGATCCCGCACGGCCTGATCTTCGAGCGCTTCCTCAACCCCGAGCGCATCTCGATGCCCGATGTCGACATCGACTTCGACGAGCGCCGGCGCGTCGAGGTGATCCGCTACGTGACGGAGAAGTACGGCTCCGACAAGGTCGCCATGATCGGCACGTACGGCAAGATCAAGGCGAAGAACGCGATCAAGGACTCCGCGCGCGTCCTCGGCTACCCCTACGCCATGGGTGACCGGCTCACCAAGGCCATGCCCGCCGACGTCCTCGGCAAGGGCATCGACCTCAACGGCATCACCGACCCCTCGCACCCCCGCTACAGCGAGGCCGGCGAGATCCGCGCGATGTACGAGAACGAGCCGGACGTCAAGAAGGTCATCGACACCGCCCGGGGCGTCGAGGGCCTGGTCCGCCAGATGGGCGTCCACGCGGCCGGCGTGATCATGTCCAGCGAGCCGATCGTCGACCACGCGCCGATCTGGGTCCGGCACACCGACGGCGTCACCATCACGCAGTGGGACTACCCGCAGTGCGAGTCGCTCGGCCTGCTGAAGATGGACTTCCTGGGCCTGCGCAACCTCACCATCATGGACGACGCCGTCAAGATGGTGAAGGCCAACAAGGGCATCGACCTCGACCTGCTCGCCCTGCCGCTCGACGACCCGAAGACCTTCGAACTGCTCCAGCGCGGCGACACCCTCGGCGTCTTCCAGTTCGACGGCGGGCCCATGCGCTCGCTGCTCCGGCTGATGAAGCCCGACAACTTCGAAGACATCTCCGCCGTGTCCGCCCTGTACCGGCCGGGCCCGATGGGCATGAACTCGCACACCAACTACGCCCTGCGCAAGAACGGCCAGCAGGAGATCACCCCGATCCACCCCGAGCTGGAGAAGCCGCTCGAAGAGGTGCTCGCGGTCACCTACGGCCTGATCGTGTACCAGGAGCAGGTGCAGAAGGCCGCCCAGATCATCGCCGGCTACTCGCTCGGCGAGGCCGACATCCTCCGCCGCGTGATGGGCAAGAAGAAGCCCGAGGAGCTGGCGAAGAACTTCGTCATCTTCGAGGCCGGAGCCAAGAGCAAGGGCTTCAGCGACGAGGCCATCAAGGCGCTGTGGGACGTCCTGGTCCCCTTCGCCGGCTACGCCTTCAACAAGGCCCACTCGGCCGCGTACGGCCTGGTCTCCTACTGGACCGCCTACCTCAAGGCCAACCACCCCGCCGAGTACATGGCGGGACTGCTCACCTCCGTCAAGGACGACAAGGACAAGTCCGCGGTCTACCTCAACGAGTGCCGCCGCATGGGCATCAAGGTGCTGCCGCCCAACGTGAACGAGTCCGAGTCGAACTTCGCCGCCCAGGGCGACGACGTGATCCTCTTCGGCCTCTCCGCCGTCCGCAACGTCGGCACCAACGTCGTCGAGTCGATCATCAAGACGCGCAAGGCGAAGGGGAAGTTCTCCTCCTTCCCGGACTTCCTCGACAAGGTCGAGGCCGTCGTCTGCAACAAGCGGACCGTCGAGTCGCTGATCAAGGCCGGCGCCTTCGACGAGATGGGCCACACCCGCAAGGGCCTGGTCGCCCACCACGAACCGATGATCGACAACGTGGTGGCGGTCAAGCGCAAGGAGGCCGAGGGACAGTTCGACCTCTTCGGCGGCATGGGCGACGCGGCGACCGACGAGCCCGGCTTCGGCCTCGACGTCGAGTTCTCCGACGTCGAGTGGGAGAAGTCGTACCTGCTCGCCCAGGAGCGCGAGATGCTGGGCCTGTACGTCTCCGACCACCCGCTCTTCGGCATCGAGCACGTCCTGTCCGACAAGACGGACGCGGCGATCTCCCAGCTCACCGGCGGCGAGCACGCCGACGGCGCGGTCGTCACCATCGGCGGCATCATCTCCGGCCTCCAGCGCAAGATGACCAAGCAGGGCAACGCCTGGGCGATCGCCACCGTCGAGGACCTGGCCGGCTCCATCGAGTGCATGTTCTTCCCGGCCACGTACCAGCTGGTCTCGACCCAGCTCGTCGAGGACACGGTCGTCTTCGTCAAGGGACGGCTCGACAAGCGCGAGGACGTGCCCCGTCTCGTCGCGATGGAGCTGATGGTCCCCGACCTGTCGAACGCCGGGACCAACGCGCCGGTGATCCTGACCATCCCCACCGTCAAGGTGACCCCGCCGATGGTCACCCGGCTCGGCGAGATCCTCGGCCACCACAAGGGCAACACCGAGGTACGGATCAAGCTCCAGGGCCCCCGGAAGACGACGGTGCTCCGCCTCGACCGGCACCGGGTGCAGCCCGACCCGGCGCTCTTCGGCGACCTGAAGGTCCTGCTCGGCCCGTCCTGCCTGGCCGGGTAGGGCTCCACGCCGCTCCGGCACGCGCAAGGGGCGCGCCCGTCGTCACGGGCGCGCCCCTTTGCCGTCGGTCCTGCCGCCGTCGGTCCTGCCGTCGGTTCGCGTCGACTGCGTCTCAGTTGTGTCCGAAGCGCTTCTGACGTCCCTTGCGCGCCATGTCACCCGGAGTGACCTGGCTGGAGCGCTGGTCGGCCTGGGACTCCATCGACGACTGCTTCGCCTGCTGGGTGCCACGCTCGGCCTGCGACTGCTGCTTCTGATCGCGGTTCTGACTGCGGTTCTTGGCCATGGGGATGCCTCCTCAAAGGTCCTGGGTGCCAGGGCCGCTGCCAGACTCACATACCGCGCGAACCGTCGCATGTTGGATCATTACGGAGCGTAAGGCGCCCGGGAAGTGACATCCGCCACGCCGATGATCCAGTTCCGACCGTCGAGCCCCCGGCCTTCGGGCAGACTCGAAGGAATTCCGAAGCAACTCCGATCCCGAGGTTCCCGAAAGAGGGTGGAACACGTGGACCGCTGCGTCGTCCTGGTGGACGCCGGCTATCTGCTGGGCGCCGCCGCCAGTCTCCTCGCCGGGGAACCGTCCCGCTCCAGGATCACCGTCGACCACGCCGGGCTCATCCAGCAGCTGCGTCAGCGCGCCGAGGCCGAGACCGCGCTGCCCCTCCTGCGGATCTACTGGTTCGACGGCGCACCCGACCGGGTGCCCCAGCCCGAGCACCGCAGACTGCGGGTGATGCCCCGGGTCACCGTCCGGCTCGGCGCGCTGACCCGGAGCGACGGACGCTGGGCCCAGAAGGGCGTCGACGCGGCCATGCACACCGAGCTGACCGAGCTCGCCAGGAATCGGGCCTGCTCCGACATCGTGCTCGTCACCGGCGACGGCGACCTGCTGCCCGGACTCATGTCCGCGAAGGAGCACGGCGTCGCCGTCCACCTCTGGGCCGTGCAGGCCGCCGACGGCGACTACAACCAGTCCGAGGACCTGGTCGCGGAGGCCGACGAACGCCGGGTCCTGGACCGGGCCTGGATCACCCGGGCCGTCCGCGCCAAGGACCTCACCGGCATCTGCGCGCCCCCGCCCGCCCCGCGCCCCGAGATCGCCGCCATCCTCTCCGCGCCCCTGCCGGAGGCCGCCCTCGCCGCCTCCGCCGGACGGGCCGCCGAGGCGTCGGCCGCCACCGGGATCACCGGGGAGACCTCCGCCGACCACGTCGACGGCGGTAACGGCCACGTCCGCCGGGGCAACGGTCACGCGCACGGCGACGGCCACGACAGCGGTCACGTCCGCGACGACGGGCACGGCCACGGCCCGGGCGCCCCCGCCCCGGCCGGAGGCAAGGGCGTCCCCACCCCCAAGGACCTCGCGGGACTGCGCGCCCCCGGCGCGACCGCCGCCACCGCGTCACAGGCCGCGAGCGCACTCCGCTGGTCCTCCGACCGGGGCTGGGTCGAGCGTCCCGCCCCCGCGCTCGGCGAACCGGCCGAGACCGCCTCCCTGCCCACCCTCGCCACCCTCACCAGCGCCGAGCAGCGCTGGGCGGACCGCGAGGAGGACATCACCACCGTCGGCGGCGACCCCTTCGAGGTCGGACAGGTGTTCGCCCGCCGGTGGATGGAACGGCTCCCCGAGCAGAGCCACGTCCAGAAGCTCTCCACCCTCTACCCCCGCATCCCGCACCGCATCGACGGCGAACTCCTCCGCTACGCCGCCCGATTCGGCCTGCTGGCCCACAAGGACGACCAGATCGACGAGCACGACCGGTACGCGATCCGGGCGGGATTCTGGCGCGAGATCGACGTCCGGGCCGCCACCGAACCCGCCCCCGCGCCCGGAGCCGGCCCGGCGACCCCGTAGGCTCTTCCCCCGTGAGTACGGTGTGCGCGGTGCGGGATCTGGTCAAGACGTACCCCGCCACGCGCGGCAGGCGCGGTGCGCCCGCGACACCCGAGGTGCGGGCCACCGACGGGATCAGCCTCGACGTGCGCGGCGGCGAGATCTTCGGCCTGCTCGGCCCCAACGGAGCCGGCAAGTCCACCCTCGTCCGCCAGCTCACCGGCCTCATGCGCCCCGACTCCGGCACCGTCGCGCTCCTCGGCCACGACCTGGTCCGCCACCCCGAGCGGGCCGCCCGCCTCCTCGCGTACCTCGGCCAGGAGTCCACCGCCCTCGACGAGCTGACCGTCGCCCTCGCCGCCGAGACCACCGGACGGCTGCGCGGCCTCACCGCCCACGACGCACGCGCCGAGAGCGACGCCGTCCTGGCAGAGCTCGGCCTCGGGGAGCTCGCCTCCCGGCCCCTCCGCAAGCTCTCCGGCGGACAGCGCAGGCTCGCCTGCTTCGCCACCGTGCTCGTCGGCCGGCGCCCCGTCCTCGTCCTCGACGAGCCCACCACCGGCATGGACCCCGTCGCCCGCCGCGCCGTCTGGGCGGCCGTCGACCGGCGGCGCGCCGAGCACGGCACCACCGTGCTGCTCGTCACCCACAACGTCATCGAGGCCGAGACCGTCCTCGACCGGGTCGCCGTCCTCGAACACGGGAAGGTCATCGCCTGCGACACCCCCGCCGGGCTCAAGGAACGCGTCGCCGGCGAGATCCGCGTCGAGCTGGTGTGGCGCGAGTCGGCCCCCCTCCACCTCCCCGAGGTCGCCGCGCTGCGCGGACTCGCGCAGGAGACGGGGAGGCGATGGATCCTCCGGCTCGCCCCCGACGCGGCCCGCGCGGCCGTCGCCACCGTCACCGGCGGCGCCGCCTTCGCCGCACTCGACGACTTCACCCTGGCCACGCCCAGCCTGGAAGACGTGTACCTCGCCCTCGGCGGCGCGACGGAGGGGCTGGTGAAGGCGTGACCCCCTCCGTGCGCCGGTCCGTCGTCTCCAGCGTGTGCCGCGTGGAGCGCCGCCCCCCGGGCTTCGGTGTGCGCCCTGTGGCGCGCCGGTCCGCGGTCCTCGAAGCGCTTCCCGCGGCGCTCCCGGCCGTGGCCCCCTCCGGGGTCGCCTCCGCCGTTCTCGGCGCACCCCCCTCCCACGCCCCCCGTGGCCTCCGCGTTCCGTACGTGACCGTCAGGAGCTGTACGCAGTGAGCACCGTGCCCGCCGAGGTCCTGCCGACCGGCGCGCCTTCCGTCCGGGGCCGCGACGACGAGGACGCCGTGGCGCCCCTCGCTCCGCGCGCCCGGCTGCTGCCGGCCATGGCCGCCGTATACCGGGCGCAGCTCTCCCGCGCCCGGGTCGCCCGCATCCCGCTCCTCTTCGTCGCCACCTTCCAGTCCGTCGGGATCATGGTCCTGATGCGCGGGGTCGTCGACGGCGGCTCCGAGGCGCGCGCCGTCGTGGCCGGCTCCACCGTCCTCGTCGTCGCCTTCGTCGCGCTCAACCTCCTCGCCCAGTACTTCGGGCAGCTGCGGGCCGGCGGCGGACTCGACCACTACGCCACCCTGCCCGTGCCGCCCGCCGCCGTCGTGCTCGGCGCCGCCGGGGCGTACGCCTCCTTCACGGTGCCAGGGACCGCCGTCACCGCCGTCGCCGGCTCCGTGCTCTTCGGGCTGCCGCTCGGCAACCTGTGGATCCTCGCCGCCGTCGTCCCGCTCGCCGGGGCGGCGCTCGCCGGGCTCGGGGCCGCCCTCGGACTCCTCGCGCCCCGGCAGGAGCTGGCCACCCTCCTCGGCCAGCTCGGCATGTCGGCGGCCCTGCTCCTCGGCGTCCTCCCGGCCGAGCGGCTCCCGGGGCCCATCGGCTGGGCACGGGACCTGCTGCCGTCGACGTACGGCGTGGAGGCTCTGGCCCGCACCTTCGAGCCGCACCCCGACTGGGCGGCCGTCGCCCTGGACCTCGCCGTGTGCGCGGCGGTCGGCGTGGTCTCCCTCGCGGTCGCCACCCGGGCGTACCGGCGGGCCGCCGTCCGCTGAGGCGGGACACAGGCGCACCTGGCACGATGGCGGGGTGACCGCACCTCTGACTCCGCCTCACCAGCCGCAGCCGCACGACCCCGACCGGCCGCCGCCGCCCCCGCCGGTGCTCGGCCCGGCCGGGGACCCGATCACGGCGGCCGAGGTCCTGCAGGGCGTTCTGGTGACCCTCGTCTCGGCGGTCGCGGGGGCGCTGCTCGGAGTGCTGTGGCTGAACCTGGCCCCCCGCGTCCTGCTCATCTCGGACGGCAAGGGGGTCTACCTCCGCAACTCCGAGGGGGAGGCGGCGATCGGCTCGGACGGTACGTTCGTGCTCCTGGCCCTGGCCTTCGGTGCGGTCGCCGCGCTCGTCGTCTTCCTGCTGCGCCGCAAGGGCGGGGTCCCGCTGGTCCTCGGTCTCGCGCTCGGCGGCCTGCTGGGCTCGCTGCTCGCCTGGGGCCTGGGGACGTACTTCGGCCCGACGCGGAACGTGGTCGCCCACGCCAAGGCGGTCGGCCCCGACGTCACCTTCGAGGCGCCGCTCGAACTGAACCTGGCGGCGGCCGCGATGCTGGCCTGGCCGCTCGCCGCCATGATCGTGTACCTGGCGCTCACGGCCCTGTTCGGGCCGCGCGATGCGGAGCCGGAGCCGTGGGACCGGCCCAAGGCGTACTGAGCCTCACCGAGGTCCTGGGCCGCGCGGACGTCCGTCAGGCGCGGCCGATCGGGGCCACGACCGCCGAGGTGAGGGCGGCCAGGTCCGCGGGGGAGAGCTCCACCTCGAGGCCCCGGCGGCCCGCGGAGACGCAGATGGACGCGTGGTCGCGGGCCGAGGCGTCGAGGACCGTACGGAGCCGCTTGCGCTGGCCGAGGGGTGAGATGCCGCCCCGGACGTAGCCCGTGGTGCGCTCGGCGGCCGCCGGGTCCGCCATCGCCGCCCGCTTCCCGCCGACGGCCGAGGCCAGCGCCTTCAGATCGAGCTGGCCCGCCACCGGGACCACCGCAACCGTCAGCTCGCCGTCGACGTCCGCGACCAGCGTCTTGAAGACCCGGTCGGGAGACACCCCGAGGGCCTCCGCGGCCTCCTCGCCGTACGAGGCGGAGGCCGGGTCGTGCTCGTACGCGTGCACGGTGAACGGGGTGCCGGCCGCCGTCAGGGCCACCGTCGCGGGGGTGCCGCCGCCGCTGTTCTTCTGCTTCTTCGCCACGCGCTCGCTCTTCCTCGGCTCGGCCGGCCCCGGTCCGGATCGGTCCGGGCCGGACCCGATCAGTTCGGGTACGTCGGGGCCTGCGTCAGGTCCACCGCCGGCAGCGACGGAAGGTGCCGCAGCACCGCCGTCTCCGCGCGCAGCAGCGTCAGCTCCTCGCGCAGCCGGGTCGCGGTGTCCGGGGCCTGGAGCAGCCGCTGCTTCGACGGGGTGTCCAGCACCGCGGCCGCCGCGACCAGGTACGACACCACCGAGGGGTCGTCCGGCAGCTCGCTCGTCGTCAGCGAACGCTCCCGCGCCCCCGCGAGGCGCTTCTGGTAGCTCCGGAAGGCCCGCAGCACCCCTTCGGCGAGGGCGGGGGCCTCCTCGCCCTGCTCCTCCGGGATCTCCTCGACCTCGGCGACCAGGAACGGCCCGCTCGCGTCGACCGAGAGGAGCTTCACCCGGGTCGTCCCGGTCGCCATCACCTCGAAGCTGCCGTCCGAGCGCTCCCGGATCGACGCCGCGTCGGCGACGCAGCCGACCCGGTGGAAGGCCTGGACGGGGTCGGAGCCGAAGCCGGCCGCCGGGCCCTTCTCCGGCAGCGCCGTCTGGTCCGGCAGGCCGGGAGCGGTCGGCGCGACCTCGCGGCCGTCGCGGATGGCGACGACGGCGAAGCGGCGCGGCTCCGAGTCGTCGATCGCGAGCAGCTCGCGCATCATGGCGCGATAACGCTCCTCGAAGACGTTCAGCGGCAGCACGAGGCCAGGGAACAGCACCGCGTTGAGCGGGAAGAGAGGCAGGCGAGCGGTGGTCACAGCGGCCAAGCCTAATGGCCGCCGGGCCCGCCCCGTCCGGCCCGTCCATGTCCGGTGTCCCACAGCGGCGTCCGACAGGCCAGCTCCGCCCCGACGCGGTCCCGCGCGGCGAGGAAACGGCGCAGTGGATCCTCCCGTGCGGCGCCCCGTCCCGCGCCGGGCGGCACCCCCCAGGGGAACGAGGTCGCGTGGACCCCGATCCGGCCGAACTCCTGCCGCGCCTCCTCCCACCGCGCCCGCTCCACCAGCACGTGCGCGAGCAGGTTGCGGACCTCCGCGGGCCACGGGTCGCCCGTGGGGAAGGCCGCCGACAGGGCCAGGGCGCGGTCCGCCGCCCGGTCGATCCGCCGTTCCGGCACGGCCGGGTCCCGGTGCGACGGGACCCGGAGCCGGTCGTAGGCCGCGCGGACCGGCAGCGCCCGTACGAGAGAGTCCGGGGCGGCGTCGTCGGCCGCCTGCTCGGCGAAGTCGAAGGCGGCCCGGTGCGAGCCGTACCACTGCGCGGAGAGGTACTTGAGCGCCGCGACATGGCAGCCGTAGTGGTGCGGGGAGCGGCGCACGGCCTGCTCCCAGAGCGTCTCGAAGACGGTGTGCCCGGCGTGCGCCCCGCGCGCGTGGTCCAGGGCGAGCCGCCACGGCACCGGATCGTGCGGAGCCGTCTCGGCGACCGCCGTGATCAGCGGGCCGAGCTCGCGCAGCCGCTCCGCCCGCGCGGGGGACTCCCAGGCCCTGCGGACGGCGAGCTGCGCCGTCACGAGCAGGGCGTCGGGGTCGCCGGGCGCCACGGAGAGCCAGTGGGTCAGCCAGTCGCCCCTGCTGTACGCGAAGGTGGCGAGCCGGGTGACGTACCGGTCGCGGTCCTCCCAGTCGCCGGCGTCCCGGGTGGTGGCGAGCAGCTTCGCGGCGGGCTCCGGATCGGCCAGGGCGGCGGCGACAAGGGCGGGGGCCAGCCGCTCGTCCGGGGCGTCGAGCAGCACGTCGTCGTCCGGGACGAACCCGGCGGCGAGCCGCGGGGCGTGCCGGGCCGAGCGGACGGCGCCGATCAGGGCACGGAGCAAGGACATGGTGCGACGTATTCTCTCCCGGCTCCACGGGCCGCGGCAGCCCGTCTCACAGCCCGTACACCAAACCTCCGCCGCCTCAGCCCCTGCTCAGGAGTCTGGTTGCGCCCGCCGCCACCGTCGTCGCCAGGATCCAGCCCAGCATGATCAGCACCGCCGCCACCCACTGCCAGACGCCCTCGAGCCGCCAGTGGCCGTCCTGGCCGAGGTTGATCACCGGGATCAGCAGGTCCAGGGCGTACAGCGTGCCGTTCCACTCCGGCGCCTCGTCCGGCTTCAGCGGTATCGGGCGGTAGTGGGAGAACGCCACCGTGCCCGCCGCCCACAGGACCGCCATCCACAGCGCGGCCCGCCCCGGCCGGTAGCCGTACGCCACGGTCAGGTCCTGGAGGTACCCCCAGAGCTTGCCGGCCACCGGCAGGGTCTCACGTCTGCGCCGCTGCTTGGCGAGCAGCACCTCGCGGGCGTCGGCGTCCTCCCCGCTGCTGCGCAGGACCGTCGCGAGCCGCTCGTACGGCTCGGGGGCGTACTCCGGGGTCGCCGCCGCCACCCACTCCAGGCGGCGGCGCAGCGGGAAGTGCCCGTACGGCACGAGGTTCTCGTAGACGAAGCCGCCCATCGCGAGCCCGCCCGGTCCCGGCCAGCTGGTCGACAGGTCGATCAGGGTGACGACCTTGGCGCCGTTGAGCACGACCCGGCCCTCCTCCGGCCGCTCGCCGTTGAACCTCAGCTCCGGAGTGACTATCCGGCGCATCGAGACCTCCTCCCGACGGGCCCCGTCGAGCAGGAAGCGGGCGTGGTGCAGGTCCACCGCGTCACCGAACCGGCCGTCGTCCAGCCGCACCCCGCCGTGGAACTCCACCGGCTTGCGGCGGGCGTCCTGGGCGGGCGACACCCCGTACGGCGGGGTGGCCGTGGCGCTGCCCGTGAAGCCCCCGTCCTCGTACACCCAGGCCGCGTTCAGATAGAGCGAGCGCTCCACCGTCAGCTGCGGCGCGTTCAGCGCGCGGCGGCCCTGCGCACCGCGCAGCACACTGCCCCGCAGACTGAGCGAGACGCCGATCTTCGCCCCGCGCAGGCTCACCTCCCCGTGCGTCTCGATCAGCTCGGCCTGGAGGTCCTGCGCGACCACCAGGCCGTCCGCCGTGATGGCCCGCCCCCGCCGGTCCGGCCACACCTGGATCTGGTTGACCAGCAGGTCCGTGCCGATCTGCGCGTCGGTGAGCCGGATGCCCCGCTCCACCCGGCAGCGCGGCAGGTGCAGGTCCCCCTCGGTGTGCAGCCGGGCGGCCTCCAGACGCGGCAGTGCGCACGCCACCATCCGCAGCGTGCCGAAGCGGGCCTCGGGCACCACCACCTCGTCGTCGAACCGGCAGCCGTGCAGCTCCACGTACGGCCCTATCGTCCCGCCCGCCAGGTCCAGCACGCCCGTGATCCGGACCCCGCGCAGCTTCAGCGCGGCCACCCGCCCGGATCTGGCCTGCGGCCCCGCGAGCAGCAGCAGTCCCACCACATCGGCGCGGACACTCCGCTCCGGTCCCCATTCCCGTCCCCCGAAAGGGTCGTCCCGCTCCGCGACCCCCTCCGTCAGATCGCACGTCCTGCCGATGCGGAACGCCTGCCACAGGGCCCGCTCCGGGCCCGTGAGGCCGTCCGGCACGTCGTCCTCGTGCGGCTCGGTCACCGCCGCCCCCTCGCTTTCCACCATCCGCGCCCACGATTCCGCGACGCCGTCTCCCGGCGTTCGTGGATTCGTACAGCCGTTCTTCCCGCTGAGTGACGGGCTGAACGCTAACGGTCAGGAGTGGCGACAAGACGCCAGTGAGGCGTGTATCAGCCAGTGATACGGGCGACCGGCGCTGTGGGGCGTCTGAGAGAATTGACCCGTGATCTCTCGAATCGATCTGCGCGGCGAGGCCCTCCCCGAGGGCTCCTCCCTGCGCGACCTGCTGCCCCGTGCCGAGTTCGACGTGGAAGCCGCCCTGGAGAAGGTGCGGCCGATCTGCGAGGACGTCCGGCATCATGGCGCCGCAGCGGTGATCGACTACGGGGAGAAATTCGACGGCGTCCGCGTCCCGAGCCTCCGCGTCCCCGTCGAGGAGCTCTCCCGCGCTCTCGACGAGCTCGACCCGGCCGTCCGCGCCGCCCTCGAGGAGTCCATCCGCCGCACCCGCCTCGTCCACCGCGAGCAGCGCCGCACCACCCACACCACCCAGGTCGTGCCCGGCGGCACGGTCACCGAGAAGTGGATCCCGGTCGAGCGCGTCGGCCTGTACGTGCCCGGCGGCCGCGCGGTCTACCCGTCCTCCGTCGTGATGAACGTCGTCCCCGCCCAGGAGGCCGGTGTCGAGGGCGTCGCCCTCGCCTCGCCGCCGCAGAAGGAGTTCGACGGGCTCCCGCACCCCACGATCCTCGCCGCCTGCGCCCTGCTCGGCGTCGACGAGGTCTACGCGGCCGGCGGCGCCCAGGCCGTCGCCATGTTCGCGTACGGCACGGAGGGCCCGGACGGCTGCGCCCCCGTCAACCTGGTCACCGGCCCCGGCAACATCTACGTCGCCGCCGCCAAGCGCCTCCTCAAGGGCCGCATCGGCATCGACGCCGAGGCGGGCCCCACCGAGATCGCGATCCTCGCGGACTCCACCGCCGACCCCGTCCACGTCGCCGCCGACCTCATCAGCCAGGCCGAGCACGACCCGATGGCCGCCTCCGTCCTCGTCACCGACTCCGACGAGCTGGCCGAGGCCACCGAGGCCGAACTCAAGACCCAGGTCGCCGCCTCCAAGCACATCGACGACCGGATCGTCCCGGCCCTGGCCGGCCGCCAGTCCGCGATCGTCCTCGTCCGCGACCTCGCCGACGGCCTCAAGGTCGTCGACGCGTACGGCGCCGAGCACCTGGAGATCCAGACCCGCGACGCCGCCGCGGTCGCCGACCGGGTCCGCAACGCGGGCGCGATCTTCGTCGGCCCCTGGGCCCCCGTCTCGCTCGGCGACTACTGCGCGGGCTCCAACCACGTCCTGCCCACCGGCGGCTGCGCCTGCCACTCCTCGGGCCTCTCGGTGCAGTCCTTCCTGCGCGGGGTGCACATCGTGGACTACACGCGCGACGCGCTCGCCGACGTCGCCCACCACGTGGTGACCCTCGCCGAGGCCGAGGACCTGCCCGCGCACGGCGCCGCGATCAAGGCCCGCTTCGGATGGAAGGTGCCGCAGCGGTGACCGGCATCGACGACCTCCCCGTCCGGGACGAGCTGCGCGGCAAGTCCCCCTACGGCGCGCCCCAGCTCGACGTCCCCGTCCAGCTGAACACCAACGAGAACCCCTACCCGCTGCCAGAGCCCCTGGTGGCCCGGATCGCGGAGCGGGTCGCCGAGGCCGCCCGCGGCCTCAACCGCTACCCCGACCGGGACGCGATCGAGCTCCGTACCGAACTCGCCCGCTATCTCACCCGCACCGGCAAGCACCCGGTCGCCGTCGAGAACGTGTGGGCGGCCAACGGCTCCAACGAGGTCCTCCAGCAGCTGCTCCAGACCTTCGGCGGCCCCGGCCGGACCGCGATCGGCTTCGAGCCCTCGTACTCCATGCACGCCCTGATCGCCCGCGGCACCGGCACCGGCTGGATCTCCGGCCCGCGCCGCGAGGACTTCACCATCGACGTGGCGGCGGCCGGGAAGGTGATCGCCGAGCACCGCCCGGACGTCGTCTTCATCACCTCGCCCAACAACCCCACCGGCACCGCGGTCGCGGCCGACACCGTCCTCGCCCTGTACGAGGCGGCCCAGGCGGCCAAGCCCTCGCTGGTGGTCGTCGACGAGGCGTACGTGGAGTTCAGCCACCGCGACTCGCTGCTGCCGCTCATCGAGGGCCGCCCCAACCTGGTGGTCTCCCGGACCATGTCCAAGGCCTTCGGCGCCGCGGGCCTGCGCCTCGGCTACCTCGCCGCCCACCCGGCCGTGGTCGACGCCGTCCAGCTGGTCCGTCTGCCGTACCACCTCTCCGCCGTCACCCAGGCGACCGCGCTCGCCGCCCTCGAGCACACCGACACCCTCCTCGGGTACGTCGAACAGCTCAAGGCCGAGCGCGACCGGCTCGTCACCGAGCTGCGGGCGATCGGCTACGAGGTCACCGACTCGGACGCCAACTTCGTGCAGTTCGGGAAGTTCCCGGACACGCACGCGGCCTGGCAGCGCATCCTCGACCGGGGCGTCCTGGTCCGGGACAACGGCGTACCCGGGTGGCTGCGGGTCACCGCCGGCACCCCCGAAGAGAACGACGCGTTCCTCGACGCGGTTCGTGAATTGATGAAGGAGCAGGAGCGATGAGCCGCGTAGGCCGCGTTGAGCGCACCACCAAGGAGACCTCCGTCGTCGTCGAGATCGACCTCGACGGCACCGGAAAGGTCGATGTGTCGACCGGGGTCGGCTTCTACGACCACATGCTCGACCAGCTCGGCCGGCACGGTCTGTTCGACCTGACCGTCAAGACCGACGGCGACCTCCACATCGACTCGCACCACACGATCGAGGACACCGCCCTCGCCCTCGGCGCCGCCTTCCGGCAGGCCCTCGGCGACAAGGTCGGCATCTACCGCTTCGGCAACTGCACGGTCCCCCTGGACGAGTCGCTCGCCCAGGTCACCGTCGACCTCTCCGGCCGCCCGTACCTCGTGCACGAGGAGCCCGAGAACATGGCGCCGATGATCGGCTCGTACGACACGACGATGACCCGGCACATCTTCGAGTCCTTCGTCGCCCAGGCCCAGATCGCGCTGCACATCCACGTCCCGTACGGGCGCAACGCCCACCACATCGTGGAGTGCCAGTTCAAGGCCCTCGCCCGCGCCCTGCGCTACGCCTCCGAGCGCGACCCGCGCGCCGCCGGCATCCTCCCCTCCACGAAGGGCGCGCTCTAACTCCATGACCGGCCTCTCCACCATCCTCATCGTCGTCGGGCTCTTCCTCGCCGGCGGTGTGTACTCCTTCTCCAAGCAGAAGCTGCCCAAGGGCGTGATCGCCGTCCTCGCCATCGCCTCCGTGCTGTGCCTGGTCGCCGGCGTCCTGCGGATCCAGGGAATCTGGGAATGAGCACCGTGAGCACGCCCAAGAAGGTCGTCGTCTTCGACTACGGCTTCGGAAACGTCCGCTCCGCCGAACGCGCGCTCGCCCGCGTGGGCGCCGACGTCGAGATCACCCGCGACTACGACAAGGCCATGAACGCCGACGGGCTCCTCGTCCCCGGCGTGGGCGCCTTCTCCGCCTGCATGCGCGGGCTGAAGGAGGCCCGCGGCGACTGGATCGTCGGCCGCAGGCTCTCCGGCGGCCGCCCGGTGATGGGCATCTGCGTCGGCATGCAGATCCTCTTCGCGCAGGGCATCGAGCACGGCGTGGAGAGCGAGGGCCTCGACGAGTGGCCCGGTACGGTCGAACCGTTGAACGCCCCCGTCGTCCCCCACATGGGGTGGAACACGGTCGACGCGCCCGAGGACACCGAGATGTTCGCGGGCCTCGCCACCGACGACCGGTTCTACTTCGTGCACTCCTACGCGGTGCGCGAGTGGACCCTGGAGGTCGGCAACAAGAACATCCGCGCCCCCAAGGTCACCTGGGCCACCCACGGCGAGCCCTTCGTCGCCGCCGTCGAGAACGGCGCCCTGTGGGCCACCCAGTTCCACCCCGAGAAGTCCGGCGACGCCGGCGCCCAGCTCCTCACCAACTGGATCGGAACCCTGTGAGCACTCTCGAACTCCTCCCCGCCGTCGACGTCCGCGACGGCCAGGCCGTCCGGCTCGTCCACGGCGAGTCCGGCAGCGAGACCTCCTACGGCGCCCCGCTCGAGGCCGCCCTGGCCTGGCAGCGCGCGGGCGCCGAGTGGCTCCACCTGGTCGACCTGGACGCCGCCTTCGGCACCGGCGACAACCGCGACCTGGTCCGCCGGGTCACCGAGGCCATGGACATCAAGGTCGAGCTCTCCGGAGGCATCCGCGACGACGCCTCGCTCGCCGCCGCCCTCGCCACCGGCTGCACCCGCGTCAACCTCGGCACCGCCGCCCTGGAGACCCCCGAGTGGGTCGCCAAGGTCATCGCCGAGTACGGCGACAGGATCGCCGTCGGTCTCGACGTACGCGGCACGACCCTGCGCGGCCGGGGCTGGACCCGCGACGGCGGCGACCTCTACGAGACGCTGGCCCGCCTCGACTCCGAGGGCTGCTCCCGGTACGTCGTCACCGACATCGCCAAGGACGGCACCCTCCAGGGTCCGAACCTGGAGCTCCTGAAGAACGTCTGCGCGGCCACCGACAAGCCCGTCGTCGCCTCCGGCGGCGTCTCCTCCCTGGACGACCTGCGGGCCCTGTCCGGCCTGGTCCCGCTGGGCGTCGAGGGCGCGATCGTCGGCAAGGCGCTGTACGCCGAGGCGTTCACCCTGGAAGAGGCGCTCGCGGCGGTGGCCTCGTGACCTCCGGGGTCCGCAAGGTGGTGACCGGTGCTCCCTGGGAGGACCAGTTCGGCTACTCCCGCGCGGTGGAGCTGCCGAACGGTCTGGTCCTGGTCTCCGGCTGCACGTCGGTGGTGGGCGGCCAGATCGCCGGGGGCGGCCCCTACGAGCAGGCGATCAACTCCTTCAACGTGGCCTTCGCGGCGCTGAAGCAGCTCGGCCTCGGCCCCCAGGACGTCGTGCGGACCCGGATGTACCTCACCCACGCCCGGGACGTGGACGAGGTCGGCCGGGCGCACAAGGAGCTGTTCGACGCTGTCCGCCCCGCCGCATCGATGATCATCGTCTCCGGTTTCGTCGACCCGAGTCTGGTCGTCGAGGTCGAGGTCGAGGCCTACCGGGAGGACACGGCATGAGTCTCGCCGTACGGGTGATCCCCTGCCTGGACGTCGACAACGGCCGGGTCGTCAAGGGCGTCAACTTCCAGAACCTGCGGGACGCGGGCGACCCCGTCGAGATGGCCAAGCTGTACGACGCCGAGGGCGCCGACGAGCTGACCTTCCTCGACATCACCGCGTCCTCCGGCAACCGGGAGACCACCTACGACGTGGTGCGCCGCACCGCCGAGCAGGTCTTCATCCCGCTCACGGTCGGCGGCGGGGTCCGCGCGGCCGAGGACGTCGACAGGCTGCTGCGGGCCGGGGCCGACAAGGTGGGCGTCAACACCGCCGCCATCGCGCGCCCCGAGCTGATCCAGGAGATCGCGGAGCGCTTCGGACGTCAGGTGCTCGTCCTGTCGGTCGACGCACGGCGTACCGCGTCGGGCTCCTTCGAGGTGACGACGCACGGCGGCCGCAAGGGCACCGGCATCGACGCCGTCGAGTGGGCGCACCGGGCCGCCGAGCTGGGCGCGGGGGAGATCCTGCTCAACTCGATGGACGCGGACGGGACGAAGGACGGCTACGACACCGAGATGATCGCGGCCGTGCGCAAGCACGTCACGGTCCCGGTGATCGCCTCCGGCGGTGCGGGGAAGCTCGCCGACTTCCCGCCGGCCGTTGCGGCGGGCGCGGACGCGGTGCTCGCGGCCTCCGTCTTCCACTTCGGCGATCTGCGGATCTCGCAGGTCAAGGACGCGCTGCGGGAGGCGGGCCGACCGGTCCGCTGAGCGACGCCGTCCGAAGGGCCCCCTCGGGGGCCCTTCTTCTCCGCAAGACGCGCAGGATTATTTGTGCAATTCTCATTGCGCAAGTTTTCTTTCGTATCTAGGGTCGGTGCATGACCTCGTCGGAGAACCGCCGGATCACCGATCTCGGCACCCTCAAAGCCATCTCGCACCCGCTGCGGATGCGCCTCTACCGCGCCCTCTTCGTGGCCCGCACCGCCACCGCCTCCCAGCTCGCCGACCAGGTCGACGAAGCCGTCTCCCTCGTCAGCTACCACCTGCGCAAGCTCGCCGACCACGGCCTGATCGAGGAGGCCGAGACCCAGTCGACGGACGGCCGCGAACGCTGGTGGAAGCCCAGCTCGTACGGCTTCAGCATCCAGGAGGAGGACGTCCGCGACGCCCCCGAACTGGTCGCCGCGAGCGACGCCTTCGGCCGCACCGTCAACGAACAGCGCGTCGAACTCCACCGCCGCTTCCTGGACGAGCGGCTCACCTGGTCCGGCGAGTGGCGCTCCGCCTCCGTCAGCGCCGAGTGGCTGCCCCGCCTCAACGCCACCGAACTCACCGCCCTCGGCCAGGAGCTCGAAGCCGTCCTCACGAAGTACGACCAGGCGGCCCGCGCCGCCGAGGCGGCCGGCGACACCGAAGGCCGCGAGAACGTCGCCGTCCACCTCCACGCCTTCCCGTACCGCTCATGACGGCCACCCTGATCGCACCGGCGACCCGCCCCGCCCACCGCGACCCCCAGGTCCTGCGCTGGCTCGGGGCCTACACCGCCTCCACCCTCGGCGACAGCGTCTACTACCTCTCCCTCTCCTGGGCCGCCGTCAGCAGCGGCACCCCCGCCCAGGCCGGACTCGTCATGGCCGTCTCCGCCGTACCCCGCGCGCTGCTCATGCTCGTCGGGGGAGTGATCGCCGACCGCCTCGGCCCGCGCCGGGTCGTCATCGCCTCCGACGCCGTCCGCTGCCTCGTCGCCCTCGGCCTCGCCGCGACCCTGTTCCTCGCCTCGCCCGGCCTGGGGGCCCTCGCCGCCGTCGCCTTCGTCTTCGGCGTCGTCGACGCCCTCTTCATGCCGGCCGTCGGCGCCCTTCCGCCCCGGATCACCGACCGCGACCAGCTCGCCCGCGTCCAGGGCATGCGCGGCATCGCCCAGCGCCTCGGTCCCGTCCTCGGCGCCCCCCTCGGCGGGCTCGCCGTCGCCGTGGGCGGCTCCGCCACCGCCTTCGGCATCGCCGGGATCCTCTTCGCCCTCTCCCTGCCGCTGCTCTGCGCGCTCCGGCTCCGCCCGCTGCCGGGCCCGGACCGGACGACCGGCGGCGGCACGGCCCTGCGTGACCTCGGCGACGGCCTGCGCTACCTCCGCCGCCACAGCGTCCTCGGCCCGCTGATGATCGTCGTGCTCCTGGGCGACCTCGGCTTCGCCGGCCCCCTCAACGTCGGCCTCGCGATCCTCGCCGACCAGCGCGGCTGGGGCGCCGCCGGCATCGGCTGGATCCTCGCCGGATTCGGTACGGGCGCGGGCGCCGCGTCCCTGCTGCTGACCGTCAAGGGCCGGATACCCCGGGCGGGCGCCGTCCTCGGCGGGACCGTCGTCCTCGGCGCCGTGGCGATCGGCGCCCTCGCCCACGCCCCGCAGCTGCCGGTCGCGGTGGGCCTCGCCCTCTGCGTCGGTCTGCTCGCGGGACTCTCCGGCGTCCTGTGCGGCGCCCTCGTCCAGACCGCATGCGACCCCGCGTACCTGGGCCGGGTGAGCGCCGTCTCCGGCCTGGTCAGCCTCGGCATCGCCCCGCTGAGCTTCCCCCTGGCCGGCGCCGCCATCGGCCTGTGGGGCCCCGGCCCGGTCTTCGTCGTCAGCGCGGCGGTCTGCGCCCTCTCCGGCGTGTACGCCCTCGCCGTCCCCGCTCTCCGTCGCGCCGAACTGCCCCGCTAGTCCGGTAGCCGGGGTCCCGCCGGTCAGGCCGAGGTCGGGGTCAGAGCCCCAGCCGCCTGGTCCCGCTCAGCCGCTCGATCGCCTCCGGCTCCCCGTCCAGCGCCACCTTGGCCGCGGCCTGGCGCCCGTACAGGTACATCGTCAGCTCACCCGGCTCCCCGGAGGCCGTCACCACCGGGGTGCCCCGGTGGGCCACCACCGTCTGGCCGTTCGGGCGGCGCAGCACCAGGCCCACCGGGACCTTGCGGCCCAGGAGACGCGCGGTGCGCTCCAGCCGGGACCACAGGGCGTCCGCGAAGACCGGGTCGAGCTCGCGCGACGACCAGTCGGACTGGGCACGGCGCACGTCCTCGGCGTGGACGTAGAACTCGACGACGTTCGCCCCCTCGTCCACCTGCTTGATGGTGAACGGGGAGAACCGCGGGGGCCCCGTACGGATGAGCTGGATCAGCTCCTCGTACGGCTTGGCGGCGAACTCCGCCTGCACCCGGTCCTGCCGCTCCTTCAGCGCCGGTACGACGGAACCGGCCGCGGCGTCCGGCCGCCGCTCCCGCACCACCACATGGGCCGCGAGGTCCCGGGTCCGCCACCCCTCGCAGAGCGTCGGAGCGTCCGGACCGGCCGCTTCCAACAGGTCGGCGAGCAGAAGCCGTTCACGTTTGGCATGGGTCGACATGACCGCCAGCGTACGGCGGTCGCCGCCGGTCCGCCCAGTGGACGCCCCACCGGACACCACCCCGGGGCGCGGCACAATGGCGCCATGAGCAATCTCGACCCGGCCCTCTCCGCCCGGCTCAAGCGCGGCCCCGACGGACTCGTCCCCGCCATCGCCCAGCAGTACGACACCGGTGAGGTGCTGATGCTCGGCTGGATGGATGACGAGGCCCTCCACCGCACTCTCACCACCGGCCGCTGCACCTACTGGTCCCGCAGCCGCCAGGAGTACTGGGTCAAGGGCGACACCTCCGGACACGTCCAGCACGTCAAATCCGTCGCCCTCGACTGCGACGCCGACACCGTCCTCGTCAAGGTCGACCAGGTCGGAGCCGCCTGCCACACCGGCGCCCGGACCTGCTTCGACGCCGACGTGCTCCCCGTATCCGAGTAGGGTCTGGCGCCATGGATCTCGACACCTTCCGCAAGCTGGCGGCCGACCGCCGCGTCATCCCCGTCAGCCGCAGACTCCTCGCGGACGGCGACACCCCGGTCGGGCTCTACCGCAAGCTCGCCGCCGAACGGCCCGGCACCTTCCTCCTCGAATCCGCGGAGAACGGCCGCAGCTGGTCCCGCTACTCCTTCATCGGCGTCCGCAGCGACGCCACCCTGACCGTGCGGGACGGCGAGGCCCACTGGCTGGGCACCCCGCCCGTCGGCGTCCCCACGGACGGCGACCCGCTCCAGGCCCTGCGCACCACCGTCGAGACCCTCCACACCCCGCGCGACCTCTCCTCCGGCATGCCCCCGTTCACCGGCGGCATGGTCGGCTACCTCGGCTACGACATCGTCCGCCGCCTGGAGAAGATCGGCGAGCACGGCCGCGACGACCTGCGGCTCCCCGAGCTGACCATGCTCCTCACCAGCGACCTCGCGGTCCTCGACCACTGGGACGGCTCGGTCCTGCTGATCGCCAACGCGATCAACCACAACGACCTGGAGACCGGCGTCGAGGAGGCGTACGCGCACGCCGTCGCCCGCCTCGACGCGATGGAGGCCGACCTGGCCCGCCCCGTCGCCACCGCCCCCACCGCCCTCCCGGCCTCCGAGCTGCCGGAGTTCTCCGCGCTCTGGGGCGGCCCCGCCTACCAGGAGGCCGTCGAGGACGTGAAGGAGCGCATCCGGGCCGGCGAGGCCTTCCAGGTCGTGCCCTCCCAGCGGTTCGAGACCCCCTGCACCGCCTCCGCGCTCGACGTCTACCGGGTCCTGCGGGCCACCAACCCCTCCCCGTACATGTACCTGTTCCGCTTCGAGAACGGATTCGACGTCGTCGGCTCAAGCCCCGAGGCCCTCGTCAAGGTCGAGGACGGGCACGCGATGCTCCACCCCATCGCCGGCACCCGGCACCGGGGCTCCACCCCGCAGGAGGACCACGACCTCGCCGAGGAACTGCTCGCCGACCCCAAGGAACGCGCCGAGCACCTCATGCTCGTCGACCTCGGCCGCAACGACCTCGGCCGCGTCTGCACCCCCGGTTCCGTCGAGGTCGTCGACTTCATGTCCGTCGAGCGCTACTCGCACGTCATGCACATCGTCTCCACCGTGACCGGCGAGGTCGCCGAGGGCAGGACCGCCTTCGACGTCCTCACCGCCTGCTTCCCGGCCGGCACGCTCTCCGGCGCGCCCAAGCCCCGCGCCATGCAGATCATCGAGGAGCTCGAACCCTCCCGGCGCGGGCTCTACGGCGGATGTGTCGGTTATCTCGATTTCGCCGGGGACGCGGACACGGCCATCGCCATCCGGACCGCCCTGCTCCGCGACGGAACGGCGTACGTGCAGGCCGGAGCGGGTGTCGTCGCCGACTCCGACCCCGTCGCCGAGGACAACGAATGCCGCAACAAGGCCGCGGCCGTCCTCCGCGCCGTCCACACCGCCAACCGGATGAACGGCGACCCGGCCCGTAGGGGATAGTGGGGTACGTGAGTGCCGTACCCGTACCCCAGCCCCGGGCCGCCCGCGCGGCCGTCCCCACCGGCGGCCGCCGCAGCCTGGCCGCGGCCCTCCTCCTCGGCGCCCTCGGCGCCACCGTCGTCCTGCTCTCCGCCGGCCAGATCTGGGCGGAGGGCACCGCGTCCGTCGGCGGCGGCACCGTCCCCGTCGAGGCCGACGGCGGCAGCGTGACCGGCGTACCGACCGCTCTCGCGATCGTCGGTCTCGCCGCGCTCTTCGCCGTCTTCGCCGTCCGCCGCACCGGCCGCACCCTCGTCGCCGCGCTCCTCGCGCTCAGTGGCGCCGGCGCCGCGCTCGCCGCCCTCCTCGGCGCGTCCGACAGCGCCGCGCTCAACGCCGAGGCCGCCCGGATCAGCGGCGACACCGCCGCCGCCGTGGCCGGCCTCAGCCACACCGTCTGGCCGTACGTGACCGCTGTCGGCGCCGTCCTCATCCTGCTCGCCGGCCTGTTCGCACTGCGCTTCGGCAAGAGCTGGCCCGCGATGGGCGGCCGCTACGAGCGCACCGGAGCCCCCCGTGCCGGACGCAGGACCCCCACCACCGACCCGGACCGACCCGAGGACCTGTGGAAGGCCCTCGACCGCGGCGAGGACCCCACCCGGGGAGTGTGACAGGGGCACCGACCGCGACGCGTGATCGTCCCGGTACCCCCGATTCATCCTCGCGCGCCCTCGTGCGGGACAATGAGCGCAGAGTGTCCGCGCACGCGAGACCTCACCATCGAGCAACTGCAACGAGGAGCAACTCATGGCGGGCAGCGCCCACGGACACACCCCGGCCGCCTGGACCGGTGTCATCATCTCCTTCATCGGCTTCTGCATCGCCGGAGTCTTCATGGTGGCCGCCAACGGGCCCGGTTTCTGGGCCGGCATGGGTGTCGTCGTCCTCGGCGGCATCATCGGCGGCGCGATGAAGATCGCCGGGCTCGGCATGCCGAAGGAGTCGGAGGCCGTGGCCGCCGCCCGCGAGGCCGCGACCCTGCAGGCCCGTTCCTGACACGCCACGACGCATCCGAGAGCGCAGTCCGGCCACGCCGGGCTGCGCTCTCGCACGTCCGGGGTGAGAATCACCGGGTGGACCCGCAGCCGACGGCCGGAGCCGTGACCGACGCTTCCCCCACCCGCCCGGGGGAACCCGCCCCGCCGGGTGAACCCCCGGGCACTGCCGCGCGGCCGCACGCGCACGCGTGGCCGGGTGCTCCCGTACCGCCGCCTCCCCCCAGGCCGCTCGCGCGGCGGCTGGTCGCGCCGGTCGCCGTCCTCGGCGGGGTGACCGCCGCCTTCGCGTACGTCGGGACCGTCGACCCCAACGAACCCGGGCACTACCCGGTCTGCCCCCTGCTCCGCTTCACCGGCATCCTCTGCCCCGGGTGCGGCGGGCTCCGCAGCGCCCACGCCTTCGTCCACGGCGACCTCCCGGCCGCCCTCGGCGCCAACGCCCTCGCCGTCGTCGGCTACGGACTCTTCGGCGTCCTCATCGTCCTGTGGCTGATTCGTGCCGTCCGCGGGTTGCCCATGCGCCTCGCGGTCCCCCCGGCCCTGTGGTGGGGGATCGGGGCCGTCCTCGCCCTCTTCACCCTGGTCCGGAACCTTCCCTTCGGCTCCGCGCTCGCCCCCTGAGGGCCCCGCGGGGCACCGGGACGACCCCGACGGGAGTCCCAGCAGTTGGGACGCCACTCCGGCCGATGCGAGTACGGAGCCGTCCTGCGGATAGGATCGAAGTGGCTGAACCTGCTTCATCATCACCATCACCGTCCCGGAAGGGGGCCCCTCGCGTGAGTGTGCTCGACGAGATCATCGAAGGCGTACGCGCCGACCTCGCAGAGCGGCAGGCGCGGGTCACCCTCGACGAGCTCAAGGAGCGCGCCGCCAAGGCGCCGCAGGCCAAGGACGGCGTCGCCGCACTGCGCGGGGACAGCGTCAAGGTGATCTGCGAGGTCAAGCGCTCCAGCCCGTCCAAGGGCGCGCTCGCCGCGATCGCCGACCCGGCCGGACTCGCCGCGGACTACGAGGCGGGCGGCGCGGCCGTCATCTCCGTCCTCACCGAGGAGCGCCGCTTCGGCGGCTCGCTCGCGGACCTGGAGGCCGTCCGGTCCCGGGTCGACATCCCGGTCCTGCGCAAGGACTTCATCGTCACCGCGTACCAGCTGTGGGAGGCACGGGCGTACGGAGCGGATCTGGTGCTCCTCATCGTCGCCGCCCTGGAGCAGGAGGCGCTGGTCTCCCTCATCGAGCGCGCCGAGTCCATCGGGCTCACCCCGCTCGTCGAGGTGCACGACGAGGACGAGGTCGAGCGGGCCGTCGACGCGGGCGCCCGCATCATCGGCGTCAACGCGCGCAACCTCAAGACCCTCAAGGTCGACCGCACCACCTTCGAGCGCGTCGCCCCCGAGATCCCCGCGGGCATCGTCAAGATCGCCGAGTCCGGCGTCCGCGGCCCGCACGACCTCATCGCCTACGCCAACGCGGGCGCGGACGCGGTCCTGGTCGGCGAGTCCCTCGTCACCGGCCGCGACCCGAAGGCCGCCGTCGCCGACCTGGTCGCCGCCGGCGCCCACCCGGCGCTCCGGCACGGCCGGAGCTGACCGCGCCATGACCCTCCGCCGCGCCACGCCGACCTCCCGGGGCATCTCCCCGGGTCCGGTCGGCGCGCCGTCGGCGAACCCCGGGGGCCGGCGCCGCATGCTGCGTACCGCCGCGTCCGTCCCCGCCCACGCCCCCCTGGCCCGCGGCTGCCGACCGCGTGGCTGCCGAGCCCCCGCCCGCCGTGTCCACGGCCGCCGGGTCCGGTACGTCATCGGCTCCGAGCCCGGCCAGGTCAACGGCATGCGATGGCGCCCGCGCCCCGCGCGCACACTCCCCCCGGCCCCCGACGCCACCTGACACCGCCACGCCCTGTTCCCCCCCCCGCCTCCCCGTGTGGACAATCGTCCCGCAGCGGGACGGCGGGAACACGGGACGGCGCCCTCGGCGGCGCCTCCGCTCCCGCCTCCTGGAGCGGGCGCAGGTGCCCAGGCTCGGCAGGGGCCGGCTGTTGTGGCTCGCGCGCATCACGTGACCATCGACCGCACGTCACCCGGGGCATCCGCCCCGCGAGGAGCAGCCGCATGTCCAGCGAGTTCTTCATCCCCGACCTGGAGGGTCAGGTCCCCAGCCCCGAGGGATACTTCGGCGCCTACGGCGGCAAGTTCATCCCCGAGGCCCTCGTCGCCGCCGTCGACGAGGTCGCCGTCGAGTACGACAAGGCCAAGTCCGACCCCGAGTTCGCCCGTGAGCTCAACGATCTGATGGTCGACTACACCGGCCGTCCGAGCGCCCTCACCGAGGTCCCCCGGTTCGCCGAGCACGCCGGCGGTGCCCGGATCTTCCTCAAGCGCGAGGACCTCAACCACACCGGCTCGCACAAGATCAACAACGTGCTCGGTCAGGCCCTGCTCACCAAGCGCATGGGCAAGACCCGGGTCATCGCGGAGACCGGCGCCGGCCAGCACGGCGTGGCCACCGCCACCGCCTGCGCCCTCTTCGGTCTCGACTGCACCATCTACATGGGCGAGATCGACACCCAGCGCCAGGCCCTCAACGTGGCCCGGATGCGGATGCTCGGCGCCGAGGTCGTCGCCGTGAAGTCCGGCAGCCGTACCCTCAAGGACGCCATCAACGAGGCGTTCCGCGACTGGGTCGCCAACGTGGACCGCACCCACTACCTGTTCGGCACCGTGGCCGGCCCGCACCCCTTCCCCGCCATGGTCCGCGACTTCCACCGGGTCATCGGTGTCGAGGCCCGCCGCCAGATCCTGGAGCGCGCCGGACGCCTCCCCGACGCGGCCGTCGCCTGCGTGGGCGGCGGCTCCAACGCCATCGGGCTCTTCCACGCCTTCATCCCGGACGCCGACGTGCGCCTGATCGGCTGCGAGCCGGCCGGCCACGGCGTCGAGACCGGCGAGCACGCGGCCACCCTCACCGCGGGCGAGCCCGGCATCCTGCACGGTTCGCGCAGTTACGTCCTCCAGGACGAGGAGGGCCAGATCACCGAGCCGTACTCGATCTCGGCCGGCCTCGACTACCCGGGCATCGGCCCCGAGCACGCCTACCTCAAGGACAGCGGACGCGGCGAGTACCGCGCCGTCACCGACGACGCCGCCATGCAGGCGCTGCGGCTGCTCTCCCGTACCGAGGGCATCATCCCCGCCATCGAGTCGGCGCACGCCCTCGCCGGGGCCCTGGAGGTCGGCAGGGAGCTGGGCAAGGACGCCCTGCTGCTCGTCAACCTCTCCGGGCGCGGCGACAAGGACATGGACACCGCCGCCCGGTACTTCGGGCTGTACGACACCGACGCCGAGGTCGCGGCGGACGCCGCCGCCACCGCCGAGATCGAGGGGGACTCCAAGTGACCGGCAACATCCAGCTGCTCAGCGACACCCTCGCGAAGGCGAAGTCGGAGGACCGGGCCGCGCTCATCGCGTACCTCCCGGCCGGCTTCCCGACCGTCGACGGCGCCATCGCGGCGATCAAGGCCGTCTTCGAGGGCGGTGCGGACGTCGTCGAGGTGGGGCTCCCGCACAGTGACCCGGTCCTCGACGGGCCGGTCATCCAGACCGCCGACGACATCGCCCTGCGCGGCGGTGTCAAGATCGCCGACGTCATGCGCACGGTCAAGGAGGCACACGAGGCCACCGGCAAGCCGGTCCTCGTCATGACGTACTGGAACCCGATCGACCGGTACGGCGTCGAGCGCTTCACCGAGGAGCTCGCCGCCGCGGGCGGCGCCGGATGCATCCTGCCCGACCTGCCGGTCCAGGAGTCCGCCCTCTGGCGCGAGCACGCCGACAAGCACGGTCTCGCCACCGTCTTCGTCGTCGCGCCCAGCAGCAAGGACGAGCGGCTCGCCACCATCACGGCCGCCGGTTCCGGCTTCGTCTACGCCGCCTCCCTCATGGGGGTCACCGGCACCCGCGCGTCGGTCGGTGAGCAGGCCGCCGATCTCGTCCGTCGCACCCGGGCCACGGCGGACCTCCCCGTCTGCGTCGGGCTCGGGGTCTCCGACGCCGCCCAGGCCAAGGAGGTCGCGGCCTTCGCCGACGGCGTCATCGTCGGCTCCGCGTTCGTCAAGCGGATCCTCGACGCCGACGGCGACGAGGCCGCCGGACTCGCCGCCGTAAGGGAACTGGCGGCCGAACTCGCCGAGGGTGTCCGCCGCGTTCCGTAACCCGTTCGGGTGGACTGCGACCGGGGAGGCACGCGCGTGCCTCCCCGGTTCGTTCCTGTGGCGTGAGCGAGAACAACCGTGGTGACGGTAACCGGAGCGCGCGGGAGCGCCTCCAACAGCAGCGTGAGCGGGAGCAGAGCCGCGAGAAGCAGCGACGCGTCCTGATCGTGTCGGCGGCGGTGGTCGGCGTCCTCGGCCTGGCCGCGGTCGTCGGGGTGATCGCCGCGGGAGGCGACAAGGACAGCGGGTCGGACAAGGCGGGACCGGTCGTCGCGCCGACCGGAGCGACCGACGAGGACGGCAAGCCCGCCATCCCGACGGGCAAGGCGGACGCGCCGTCGACGCTCGCGATCTGGGAGGACTTCCGCTGCCCGGCGTGCGCCCAGTTCGAGAACGTGATGCGGGACGCGATCCACGAGCTGGAGGCGTCCGGGGCACTCAGGACCGAGTACCACCTCGCGACCCTCATCGACGGGAACATGGGCGGCAGTGGCTCGCTGCGCGCGGCGAACGCGGCGGCGTGCGCCCAGGACGCAGGGAAGTTCACCGCCTACCACGACACGCTCTACATCAACCAGCCGCAGGAGACGGACGACGCCTTCGGCAAGAACGCGAAGCTGATCGAGCTGGCCGCGAAGGTACCGGGACTCGACACGCCCGCCTTCCGCAGCTGTGTCGAGGACGGGACGCACGACAGCTGGGTGGTCAAGTCGAACGAGGCCTTCCAGAACGCCGGGTTCCGCGGCACGCCGTCCGTCCTGCTCAACGGAGAATCGATCTTCCCGACCAAGGGGAACGAGCAGATCTCCCCGGAGAACCTGAAGAAGTGGGTCACCGAGGCCAACAAGGGCAAGAAGCCCGGTACGGCCTCGCCCTCGGCGGGTTAGTTACCCAGACGTTGCCGGGCGGGCTGCCGCCCCGCCCGCCCGGCAGGGTAGCGTCGGACCTGCCATGGACCTTGCCTATATTCCCAGCCCGTCGACCGGCGTGATCAATCTCGGACCGATCCCGCTGCGCGGCTATGCCTTCTGCATCATCATCGGTGTCTTCGTCGCCGTCTGGTACGGCAACAAGCGGTGGATCGCCCGGGGCGGCACCGCCGGCACCGTCGCCGACATCGCCGTCTGGGCGGTGCCCTTCGGCCTCGTCGGCGGACGCCTCTACCACGTGATCACCGACTACCAGCTGTACTTCAGCGAGGGTGAGAACTGGGTCGACGCCTTCAAGATCTGGGAGGGCGGCCTCGGTATCTGGGGCGCCATCGCGCTCGGCGCGGTGGGTGCCTGGATCGGCTGCCGCCGCCGGGGCATCCCGCTCCCGGCGTACGCCGACGCCATCGCCCCCGGCATCGTCCTCGCCCAGGCCATCGGCCGCTGGGGCAACTGGTTCAACCAGGAGCTGTACGGCAGGCCGACCGACCTGCCCTGGGCCCTGGAGATCACCGAGAGCGCGAACCGCGAGGCCGGGACGTACCACCCGACCTTCCTGTACGAGTCGCTCTGGTGCGTCGGCGTCGCCCTCCTCGTCGTCTGGGCCGACCGCCGCTTCAAGCTCGGCCACGGCCGCGCCTTCGCGCTCTACGTGGCCGCGTACTGCGCCGGTCGCGCCTGGATCGAGTACATGCGCGTCGACGAGGCGCACCACGTGCTCGGCCTGCGGCTGAACGTGTGGACGGCGATCGTCGTCTTCCTGCTCGCGGTGGTCTACATCGTGGTCTCGGCGCGGATCCGTCCGGGCCGCGAGGAGATCGTGGAGCCGAGGGCCGACAAGGACGTCAAGGGCGGGAAGACGCTCACGGCGGAGAAGACCGAGGGCGTGGACGCGGCAGAGAAGGACGGGGTCGTCGAGGACGCCGAGCCGAAGGACGTCACGCCGGACGCGGACTCCGACGAGGACGCGGAGCACGGCGCCGGCAACGGTGCCGGGTCCGCCGCCAAGAGCTGATCCGCCCGTAGCAGGCCGGAGGGCCGCCGGGACCGTGAGGTCCCGGCGGCCCTTTCGCCTGTCCCGGGGCGGGCGTCAGCCCGTCGGGGGCGCGAGGGCGAGGAGCCGGTGGGCGCCCTCGACCACCGCCGCGTCGACGAAGCGGCCGTCCGGCAGGGCGAGCGCGCCCCGCTCGGTGCCGGCCGCCGCGACGACCTCCCGTGCCGCGTCGATCTCCTCCGGGGTGGGGAGGTAGGCGCGCTCGATGACCGGGAGCTGGCGGGGGTGGATGGCCGCCCGGCCGAAGAAGCCCAGGGCCCGGCCCCGGGCGCAGCCGGCGGCCAGCGCGTCCAGGTCGCCGATGTCGGGGTGGACCGACTGGGCCGGCGGCGGGAGGGCGGCCGCGCGGGCCGCGACCACCACCCGGCCGCGCGGCCAGTCGAGGGCGCTGTCCTCCCGTACCCCCAGGTCGGCGCGGAGGTCGGCCTCGCCGAGCGCGATGCCGCGCACGGCGGGGTGGGCGGCGGCGATGGCGTACGCGTGCTCCACGGCGAGGGCGTTCTCCAGGAGTGGGTAGAGGGGGACGCCCGGGGCGAGTCCGGCGATCCGGCGGATGTCAGTGGCGTGTGTCACCTTGGGTACCCGGAGACCGCAGAGGCCGGGGAGGGGGGCCAGGGTGGGGATGTCGCGCGGGGAGTTCACGCGGACGTGGACCGGGACGGGGTGGGGGTCCGCGAGCAGATCGGCCGTGGCGTCGAGGGCGTACGCCTTGCGGTCCGGGGCGACCGCGTCCTCCAGGTCGACGATCACGACGTCGGCGCCGGAGGCCAGGGCCTTGCGGACGACGTCGGGCCGGTCGCCGGGGGCGTACAGCCAGGTGAGGGGGGTGCGGACCCGGTGGAGACCGTCGATCTCCGCCACGGCGCTCATACCGCCCCCTGGTCGCGGAGGCGGCCGATCTCGGCGGCGGTGAGGCCGAGTTCGGTGAGGACGGCGGTGGTGTCGGTGCCGTGGGGGCGGCCGGGCCAGCGGATGGCTCCCGGCGTCTCGGAGAGGCGGAAGAGGACGTTCTGCATCTTGATCGGGCCGAGTTCGGGGTCCTCCACCTCGGTGATCGTGCCGAGCGCCCGGTACTGGGGGTCGTCGACGACGTCCCGGATGTCGTAGACGGGGGCGATCGCCGCCTCCGCCTTCTCGAAGGCCGCCATCGCCTCGTCCCGGGTGTGACGGGCGATCCAGGTCCCGACGGCCTCGTCCAGGACGTCCGCGTGCTCGGCCCGGCCCGTTCCGTCGGCGAACCACGGCTCGTCGATCAGCTCCGGGCGGCCGACGAGCCGCAAGACCCGCTCGGCGATCGACTGGGCGGAGGTGGAGACGGCGACCCAGGAGCCGTCGGCGGTCCGATAGGTGTTGCGCGGGGCGTTGTTGCGGGAGCGGTTGCCGGTCCTGGGCTGGACGTAGCCGAGCTGGTCGTACCAGAGGGGGTGGGGCCCGATGACCGAGAGCATCGGTTCGATGATCGCCATGTCGACGACCTGGCCGCGGCCGGTCGCCGTCCTCGCGGTGAGCGCGGTCATCACCGCGTACGCCGTGGCCAGGGCGGCGATGGAGTCGGCCAGACCGAAGGGGGGGAGGGTCGGCGGGCCGTCGGGCTCGCCGGTGATGGCGGCGAAGCCGCTCATCGCCTCGGCGAGGGTGCCGAAGCCGGGACGGTGGGCGTACGGGCCGAACTGGCCGAAGCCGGTGACGCGGGCGAGGACCAGACGCGGGTTGACGGTGGACAGCTCCTCCCAGCCCAGACCCCAGCGTTCCAGGGTGCCGGGGCGGAAGTTCTCCACGATCACGTCGGCGTCGGCGGCGAGCGCCAGGAGGGTGTCACGGCCTCCGGGTGAGGACAGGTCGAGGGTGATCGCCCGCTTGTTGCGGCCGAGGACCTTCCACCACAGGCCGACGCCGTCCTTGGCCGGGCCGTGGCCGCGGGACGGATCGGGCTTGCGGGGATGCTCGACCTTGACGACGTCGGCGCCGAAGTCCCCGAGCATCGTGGCCGCGAGCGGGCCGGCGAAGAGGGTCGCGAGATCCAGGACGCGCAGTCCGTGCAGGGGCGGAGCGGGCGCGGCGGGCGCGGTGGCCGGTGCGGGGACGGTCATACGGGGTCGGCCTCCAGGGTGTCGGGGGAGAGGAAGGTCGCCTCGATCTCCACGCGGTACGGCATCGAGGTCGACGCGCCCTCGCGCCGCACGGAGAGCGCGGCGGCGGCCTGCGCCCAGGCCAGGGCCTCGGGGGCGGGGCGGCCCTCGCCGAGGGCCACGGCGAGCGCGCCGACGAAGGTGTCGCCGGCTCCGGTGGTGTCCACGGCCCGGACGCGGGGGGCGGGCACCGCGATCGGATCGGCGCCGCGCGCCGCGTAGAGGCTGCCGGCCGCCCCCAGGGTGACGACCACCTCGGGGACGTGCCGGAGCAGGGCCTGGGCGGCCTCGCGCGGGTCGGTCAGTCCGGTGAGCGCGGCGGCCTCGTGCTCGTTGGGCACCAGCAGGTCGACGGAGGAGAGGAGTTCGGGGGGAAGCGGCTGGGCGGGAGCGGGGGTGAGGACGGTGCGGACGCCGAGACGGCGGGCGGTCGCGGCGCCCTCCACCACGACGGAGAGGGGGAGTTCGAGCTGGAGGAGCAGGGTGTCCGCGGTGCCGATCAGCGCCTCGTCGCCGTGGGTCAGGGAGGTGACGGTGCCGTTGGCGCCGGGGACGACGACGATCGCGTTGCCGCCGTCGTCGTCCACGACGATGTGCGCGGTGCCCGAGGAGCCCGCGGCGGTGCGCAGCAGGTCGGTGTCCACCGCGCAGTGCTCCAGGGTGGCCCGGAGCCGCACCCCGAAGTCGTCGGCGCCGACCGCGCCGATCATCGCCACCTCACCGCCGGCGCGGGCGGCGGCGACGGCCTGGTTGGCGCCCTTGCCGCCCGGGATGGTGCGGAAGGAACGGCCGGTGACGGTCTCGCCGAGAGCCGGGGCCCTCGGCACGTAGGCGACGAGATCCATGTTGGTGCTGCCGAGTACGACGATGCTGGTCATGGGCGTACTGCCTCCAGGTGGGTCAGTTCGGCCAGGGTGTCGAAGCCGATGCCGTCGAAGGACGGGACCGAGGTCGAGAGACGGTTCTTGAGGGGGGAGGTCCAGTGCTCGGGGAGCCGGGCGGGGTGACCGGCGAGCAGTCCGGCGACGGAGCCGGCGGTGGCGCCGTTGGAGTCGGTGTCCCAGCCGCCGGAGACGGCCGCGCAGACGGAGCGGGAGAAGTCGCCGTCGGCGTGGGTGAGGGCGGCGGCGAGCAGGGCGGCGTTCGGGACGGCATGCACCCAGTGGTACCCGCCGAGTTCCGCGTGCAGCCGGTCGACGACCGCGTCGAAGTCGGGCGTGCGGCGGGCGGACTCGATGCCGAGACGGACCGCCCCGGCGAGGCGTGAGCGCGGCGGGATCACATCGAGGCCCGCGGCGAGCGACCGGTGGACGTCGGCGGTGCCGGTCGCGGCGGTGGCGAGGGTGGCGGCGACGAACATGGCGCCGTAGACGCCGTTCGCGGTGTGGGTGAGCACCGCGTCCCGGTGGGCCTGTCCGGCGGCGGCGACCGGATCGCCCGGACGGGTCCAGCCGTGGACGTCGGCCCGGATCTGGGCGCCGATCCACTCCCGGAAGGGGTTGCGGTGGACGGCGGTCAGCGGGGGTTCCACGCCGTCGAGGAGATTGCGGTAGGCGACGCGCTCGGCCGTGAAGGTGCGGCCGGCGGGAAGCTCGTCGAGCCAGAGGCGGGCGACGTCGGCGGTGGTGAAGTCGCGGCCGTGCCGCTGGAGGAGCAGCAGGTTGAGCAGGGGGTAGTTGAGGTCGTCGTCCTCGGGCATGCCGTCGATGTTCTCGGCGAGGGAGGTGGTGGCGGAGCGACGGTTCCAGGGGTGTGCGACGAGGAGTTCGTCGGGCACGCCACGGGCGGTGAACCAGCCGGAGAGGGGCCAGTTGCCGGCGGCGCGGCCGAGGGCGCGGATCGCCGGCAGGGGCAGTTTCTCGACGGGCTTGCCGAGCAGACACCCGACGGCACGGCCGAGCCAGGCGGCGTGCAGACGGTCGCGGAGGCCCGCGGGGGCTGCGCGACCGAGCGCTCGGGGTGCTCGAAGCCCGCCGAGCCCGGGTGCTCCGGGCGGGGGGCGTCGGCCGGTACCGGGCGGCTGGGGTGCGGAGGCGCGGGCCCCGGTCCCGTCAGGGTCCGGGGCGGGAACGGCGTGGGGGGTCGTCGCGTCCTGGATGTCGGCGAGCGCGGTCGGTTCGCGTTCCGCGAGGGGCGTCGGGAGGGCCGCCAGGGCGTCCAGGAGTTCCGTCGCCAGCGGGCGGAGGTCCGGGCGGGGTGTCCCGGACGCGCCGGCCGTCGCCGGGGCGGGAGGGCCGCCCGCCGCCGCCCAGCGGGCCGCGAGGGCGCTCGCGTCGCGGCCGTCCTCCGCCGCCTGGCGCAGCTCGTGGCCCACCAGGTCCTCCGGCTGGACCCAGGTCAGGCGCAGGTTCACCGGGCGCCGCTCGTCAGCGCCGCGAACGCCGACTCGTGGACCCGGCGGTGCTCCGCGTCCCGCGCGAACACCTCGTGGGTCACCTCGGTCAGTGCCCGAGCCGGGGCGTGGAGGTCGAGACGGCTCGCCTCCGCCACCCGCTTCGCCCAGTCGGCGGGCACCGCGGACTCGCCGTGCAGCGCGCCCACGATCGCACCCGCCATCGTGGCGATCGAGTCGCAGTCACGGCCGTAGTTGACCGCGCCGAGGACCGTGCGGCGGTAGTCGCCCTCGCCGACGAGGAGCATGCCGAGGGCGATGGGGAGTTCCTCGATCGCGTGCAGGCGGGAGGGGCGACGGGCACCGAGGGAGGGGGAGCGGTAGTCGGGGCCGACCGAGTCGAAGGGGGCCACCGCCTTGCGGAGCGGGGTGAGGGCCGACTCGAAGTCCGTGTGCCGCCCGGCCACTTCGGCGACCGCCTCGATCGCCGCCCGCGTGCCGTCCTTCGCCAGGGCCAGGGCCGTCCCCACCACCGAGGAGGCCGTGGCGCCCGGCGCGCACGCCGCGGCCACCGCCGCCGCGAACACGCCGGCCGCCTCACGGCCGTACGAGGACTGGTGTGCGCCCGCGACGTCGAGGGCCTCGGCGTACGCGGCCTGGGGGTGGGCGGCGTTGACGAGCCCGACGGGTGCCATGTACATCGCGGCGCCGCAGTTGACGATGTTGCCGCTGCCGGCCTCGCGCGGGTCCACATGGCCGTAGTGGAGCCGGGTCACGATCCACTTCTCGGCCAGGAAGATCCGCTGGAGCGGCAGCGCCTCCGCCTCCAGCTCGGGGATCCAGACGGGGGAGCCCATGAGTTCGGGGACGAGGTGGTCCGCGACCGCGTACGCGTCGAGGTGGCCGCGGACCTTCTCGTACACCCGGATCAGGGCGTGGGTCATCAAGGTGTCGTCGGTGACGTGCCCGTCGCCCTTGTGGTACGGGGCGATGGGGCGTGCGGTGCGCCATTCGCCGCCGTTCCAGGGGCCGACGATCCCGGTGACGCGGCCGCCGTGGCGTTCCAGGATCTGCTCGGGGGTGTAGCCCTCGACGGGGCCGCCGAGCGCGTCGCCGACGGCGGCCCCGACGAGACTGCCGGTGATCCGGTCATCCAGTGTGGGTGTCATGTCGGAATTGTCCACCCGGGGCGGCCGGTTCCGTGGCTGCGAGGAGCCCGGCGAGTTCGATCAGGTCCGTCCCCGCGAGCCGCGGCAGCGCGCAGCCCGCGAGCGTCCGGCACGCCTCGCGCCAGGTCGACGGCACCGAACGGCCGCCGCCCAGCGCCCCGGTGAGCGCGCCCGCGAGCGCGGGGGCGGAGTCGGCGACCCGCGAGAGACAGACGGCGGCCGGTACGGCGGCCGTCATCTCGCCCCGCGCGGCGGTGGCGAGCGCGAGCGCCACCGGGACGGTCTCGGCGGCGGCGATGCCGTAGCTGTAGACGTGGTCCACGATCTGGTGCTCCAGGAGCGGGACGAGCTCGAAGGCCGAACCGGCGGTCTGGGCCAGCTTCACCGCGTACCGGGCGTTGCGGCCGATCTCCGTGACGGGCGGGAGTTCGTCGAGGGCCGCCTCGACGCATTCGTCGACCGTCGCCCCGCCGAAGGCCGCCGCGAGGGCCGCCGCCACCGCGCGGGCGCCGTGGACGCCGTCGCCGTCCTGGGTGTACCGGGCGTCGAACTCGGCCAGTGCGGCGGCGGCGCGCGGGTCACCGGGGTGGACGAGGGCGAGCACCGCCGCCCGTACGCAGGCGGCGTCGTCGAAGAAGTGCGGGTTGTCGTGGCCGGTGGCGGGGGGACGCAGGCCGGTGGCGAGGTTGCCGAGGCCCGCGCGGACGGAGATCCGGGCGCGGAGCGGGAGGATCGCCGACTCGACCTCGGGGGCGCGGTCGGCGGCGGCGGCGACCTGGTCGGCCAGGGCGTTCCATGCGAGGTCGACGGCGGCGCGCAGACGGCGCTCCGGGGGGAGGCCGGCGAAGACCTGGCCGGAGGAGGTGAGGACCGCCTCGGCCGTGAAGACCGCCCATTCGGCGTCGTCGGAGGGGCCGAGACGCAGGGGCTCGGGGGGCTGGTTGAGGGCGATGGGGACGGGGAGGGTGGTCGTGGCGTTCTGCTCGGCGAAGGTGTCGAGCTCGCGGGTGAGGCGGCGGGTCCACTCGGGCATGCGGGCGGCGCGGTGCCTGGCGGCGGGCCATCCGGCGGCGTCGCCCGCGGCGAGGCCCAGGAGGAGGCCCTCGATCGCGTCGCGGCCGGGCCGGGGCTGTGCGGCCGGCACGGAGGTGGGGGCGTTGCCCACCGCGGCGGTCGTCGTGTCCGCGCTCATCAGGACTCTCCCTCCGGGGTCAGGAGGTCCGCCACGTCCAGGACGTGGTAACCGCGCATCGACGGGAGGCAGCTGCCCGTGACCGGGGCGATGGCCGAGGCCCAGTCCTCGGGGATCGTCCGCAGTCCGCCGGCCGCGCCGGCCAGCGCGCCCGCCACCGCCGCCGTGGTGTCGGCGTCGCGGCCCATGTTGACGGCCGTCAGGACCGCCGTGCGGAAGTCGCCGCGCGCCGCGGCGAACGCGCCGAACGCCAGGCCCACCGCCTCCGGGGCCAGGTCCGTCCAGGGGTAGCCGCCGATGACGACCGCCGAGCGGACCTGGCGTTCACGGGTGAGCGGGTCCTGCTGGACACGCTGGGCGGCCACCACCGCGCGGCGCAGCGAGCGGGCCGTCCACGAGTCCATCGGGACGACCGAGAGGGCCGCCGCGATCACCGAGGTCACGCCCGCCCCCGTCATCGCCGCCGCGACGCCCGCCGCGACCGCCTGCCCGCCGTAGATGCCCTCGCCGTCGTGGCTCACGCTGCCGTCGATCGCGACGAGTCGGGCCGCCTCCGCCGGGCGTCCGGCCGCGAACACCCCGAAGGGCGCCGCGCGCATGGCGAGACCGTCGCTCCAGGCGTGCCGGTGCTGGGCGGAGATGGGGGCGGCGAGGCCCCGGCGGAGGTTCTCCAGGGTGCCGCGCTCCGAGAAGCCCGCACCGCGGAACGGGCCCTCGTCGAGGTCGGCGATCCAGTGGTGCCAGGCCCGCTCGACGTGCTGGACGGTCAGGGCGGAGCCGTGCCGGGCGAGGAGCAGCGCCGAGAAGATGGCGTACTCGGTGTCGTCGGTGCCGGCCGGGCTGTCCGTCACGAAGCCCTCGATCCGGCCCCAGCGGCGGCGGATCTCGGACGGCCGCATGTTCTCGGCGGGCGCGCCCAGCGCGTCGCCGACGGCGAGGCCGAGGAGCGCCCCTCTCGCCCGTTCACGCGTGTCGCATGCCGTGGTGGTCGCCATTTCGCGGCCCCTTCCTCGGGAGAGGCGCACCCATGGCGCCCCGATGCCTGGATCTGTGCCACCACGGGCCGTGAACTCGCCGAAGAAACGTCTCTGTCACCCGCCTGACTCCACGCCAGACCCGGTTCACACAGCAAGGCGGACCTTAGTAAGTACGGCCTGCCTTGCTGGCGCGACCCTTACATCGCGCGTATTTTCGAGGTGTTGGGGGAGGCGGGTGAGACCCGGCCCGTCGGAACGAGGGAGAGCCATGTCCATCATCGAAGCCCAGGCACCGCTGCACGAGGCCCACCGGGACAACCACACGCACCGCGACGTGAACGGCGGCTGGCTGCGCCCCGCCGTGTTCGGCGCGATGGACGGCCTGGTGTCCAACCTCGCCCTGATGACGGGTGTCGCCGGCGGCGCGGTCTCCTCGGGGACCGTCGTCATCGCCGGCCTCGCCGGGCTCGCGGCCGGTGCCTTCTCGATGGCGGCAGGCGAGTACACCTCCGTCGCCTCGCAGCGTGAACTCGTCCAGGCGGAACTGGACGTGGAGCGGCGCCAGCTGCGCAAGCACCCCGTCGACGAGATGGAGGAGCTCGCCGCGCTCTACGTCTCCCGCGGCGTCGAGCCCGCGCTCGCCCGCGAGGTCGCGATGCAGTTGTCGAAGGACCCTGAGCAGGCCCTGGAGATCCACGCGCGCGAGGAGCTCGGCATCGACCCGGACGACCTCCCGTCGCCGACCGTCGCCGCGGTCTCGTCCTTCGGCTCCTTCGCGCTCGGCGCGCTGCTCCCCGTACTGCCCTATCTGCTCGGGGCGACCGCGCTCTGGCCCGCCGTGCTGCTCTCGCTCGTCGGCCTCTTCGCCTGCGGTGCGCTCGTGGCCCGGGTGACCGCCCGCGGCTGGCTCTTCAGCGGACTGCGCCAGCTCGTCCTCGGCGGGGCCGCCGCGGCCGTCACGTACGGGCTCGGCATGCTCTTCGGGGCCGCGCTGTAACCCCGTACCCCTCACGCGTCCGTACGGGTCGACGATCTGCTCTTACGGGTGAACGGTGGGCCCCCTGACCGGGGGCCCGTCGTCGTTTCGGCACGTAAGCCGCGGAACGGCTGTGACGTATATCCCTGGTCCGATCCGCCGCGGCGATGAGACACTATGCAGGACGCCACATAGGTAGCCGGTTACCCGGCGGTTTCGAACCCGTGACCAACGGGAATGAGGCATGAGCGTCAGTGGGCAACGAAGCCCACTCCATGACGGGTCGCCGTAGACCCGGAGATCGTCCGGGCCACCTCGATCCGTCCCCCGCGGGACGGCGTGCGCGCCCGCACTTCACAGGTGAACCACGACCACCGCTGCGTGTCCGCGGTGTCCGCATGTTGGAATGAGCTATCCACTTCGCGAGAAGCCAGCCATCATGTAACCTGCACGAAATTTCGCGGAGGGCCAACGTCGTCCCTCGGCAGCTGCATATGCCAATACGACGACGGGAGAGCCGATGCGTTCCGACGCCTGGTCGCCCATGGACGGTCGCCCCGCTCCGCAGGGGATGTACGACCCCCGTAACGAACACGACGCCTGTGGTGTCGGGTTCGTGGCCACCCTCACCGGTGTAGCCAGCCACGCGCTGGTCGAGCAGGCGCTGACCGTACTGCGCAACCTCGAGCACCGCGGCGCCACCGGCTCCGAGCCCGACTCCGGTGACGGCGCCGGCATCCTGCTCCAGGTCCCGGACGCCTTCCTCCGCGAGGTCACCGACTTCGCACTCCCCGACGCGGGCGCCTACGCCGTCGGCATCGCCTTCCTCCCCGCCGACGGCCCCGCACAGGCCGTCGAGCGGATCGAGGCGATCGCCGCCGAAGAGGGCCTGACCGTCCTCGGCTGGCGCGAGGTCCCCGTCGCCCCCGAGCTGCTCGGCGCCTCCGCCCGCTCCACCATGCCGATCTTCCGGCAGCTGTTCGTCGCCGACGGCACGGCCACCGGCATCGCGCTGGACCGCAAGGCCTTCGTGCTGCGCAAGCGCGCCGAGCGCGAGGCCGCGACCTACTTCTCGTCGCTCTCCGCCCGCACCATCGTCTACAAGGGCATGCTGACCACCGGCCAGCTGGAGCCCTTCTTCCCGGACCTGTCGGACCGCCGCTGCGCCACCGCCGTGGCCCTGGTCCACTCCCGGTTCTCCACCAACACCTTCCCGAGCTGGCCGCTGGCCCACCCCTACCGCTTCGTCGCCCACAACGGTGAGATCAACACCGTCAAGGGCAACCGGAACTGGATGACGGCCCGCGAGGCCCAGCTCTCCTCCGACGTCCTCGGCGAGGGCCCCCTGGAGCGGATCTTCCCGATCTGCACCCCGGACGCCTCCGACTCGGCGTCCTTCGACGAGGTCCTGGAGCTGCTCCACCTCGGCGGGCGCTCGCTGCCGCACGCGGTCCTGATGATGGTCCCGGAGGCGTGGGAGAACCACGAGACCATGGACCCGGCCCGCCGCGCCTTCTACCAGTACCACGCCACGATGATGGAGCCCTGGGACGGCCCGGCCTGCGTCACCTTCACCGACGGCGTCCAGGTCGGCGCGGTCCTCGACCGCAACGGTCTGCGCCCCGGCCGCTACTGGGTCACCGACGAGGGCCTCGTCGTCCTCTCCTCCGAGGTCGGCGTCCTCGACATCGACCCGGCCAAGGTCGTCCGCAAGGGCCGCCTCCAGCCCGGCAAGATGTTCCTCGTCGACACCGCCGAGCACCGCATCGTCGAGGACGACGAGATCAAGGCCGCCCTCGCCGCCGAGAACCCGTACGCGGAGTGGCTGGAGACCGGCGAGATCGAGCTCTCCGACCTCCCCGAGCGCGAGCACATCGTGCACACCCACGCCTCGGTCACCCGCCGCCAGCAGACCTTCGGCTACACCGAGGAAGAGCTCCGCCTCATCCTCGCCCCGATGGCCCGCACCGCGGGCGAGCCCCTCGGCTCCATGGGCACGGACTCGCCGATCGCGGCCATCTCCGCCCGCCCGCGGCTGCTCTTCGACTACTTCACCCAGCTCTTCGCGCAGGTCACCAACCCGCCGCTCGACGCCATCCGCGAAGAGCTCGTGACCTCCCTGCGCTCCTCGCTGGGCCCCCAGGGCAACCTGCTCGAACCGACCCCCGTGTCGTGTCGCAGCGTCACCCTGCCCTTCCCGGTGATCGACAACGACGAGCTGGCCAAGCTCATCCACATCAACGCCGACGGCGACATGCCCGGCATGAAGGCCGCGACCCTCTCCGGCCTCTACCGGGTCTCCGGCGGCGGCGAGGCCCTCGCCGCCCGCATCGACGCGATCTGCGCCGAGGCCGACACGGCCATCGAGGGCGGCGCCCGCCTCATCGTGCTCTCCGACCGGCACTCCGACGCCGAGCACGCGCCGATCCCCTCGCTGCTGCTCACGGCGGCCGTCCACCACCACCTCATCCGCACCAAGCAGCGCACCAAGGTGGGCCTGCTCGTCGAGGCCGGTGACGTCCGCGAGGTCCACCACGTCGCCCTGCTCATCGGCTACGGCGCCGCGGCGGTCAACCCGTACCTCGCCATGGAGTCCGTCGAGGACCTCGTCCGCGCCGGCACCTTCATCGAGGGCCTGGAGCCCGAGCAGGCCATCCGGAACCTGATCTACGCCCTCGGCAAGGGCGTCCTCAAGGTCATGTCCAAGATGGGCATCTCCACCGTCGCGTCCTACCGCGGCGCCCAGGTCTTCGAGGCCGTCGGCCTCGACGAGACCTTCGTCGCCACGTACTTCAACGGCACGGCCACCAAGATCGGCGGCGCCGGTCTCGACGTCGTCGCCAAGGAGGTCGCCGCCCGCCACGCCAAGGCGTACCCCGTCTCCGGCGTCGCCTCGGCGCACCGCGCCCTGGACATCGGCGGCGAGTACCAGTGGCGCCGCGAGGGCGAGCCCCACCTGTTCGACCCGGAGACCGTCTTCCGCCTCCAGCACGCCACGCGCAACAAGCGGTACGACATCTTCAAGCAGTACACCGAGCGGGTGAACGAGCAGTCCGAGCGCCTCATGACGCTCCGCGGCCTCTTCGGCTTCTCCACCGACCGGGAGCCCATCCCGCTCGACGAGGTCGAGTCGGTCTCCGAGATCGTCAAGCGCTTCTCCACCGGCGCCATGTCGTACGGTTCCATCTCCAAGGAGGCGCACGAGACCCTCGCCGTCGCCATGAACCAGCTGGGCGCCAAGTCCAACACCGGTGAGGGCGGCGAGGACCCGGACCGCCTCTACGACCCGGCCCGCCGCTCCGCGATCAAGCAGGTCGCCTCCGGCCGCTTCGGCGTCACCAGCGAGTACCTGGTCAACGCCGACGACATCCAGATCAAGATGGCCCAGGGCGCCAAGCCCGGCGAAGGCGGTCAGCTGCCCGGCCACAAGGTCTACCCGTGGGTCGCCAAGACGCGTCACTCGACGCCCGGCGTCGGCCTCATCTCGCCGCCGCCGCACCACGACATCTACTCCATCGAGGACCTGGCCCAGCTGATCCACGACCTCAAGAACGCCAACCCGGTCGCCCGCATCCACGTGAAGCTGGTCTCCGAGGTCGGCGTCGGCACGGTCGCCGCCGGTGTCTCCAAGGCCCACGCGGACGTCGTCCTCATCTCCGGCCACGACGGCGGAACGGGCGCCTCCCCGCTGACCTCCCTGAAGCACGCGGGCGGCCCCTGGGAGCTCGGCCTCGCCGAGACCCAGCAGACCCTGCTGCTCAACGGCCTGCGCGACCGGATCGTCGTCCAGACCGACGGCCAGCTCAAGACCGGCCGTGACGTCGTCATCGCCGCGCTGCTCGGCGCCGAGGAGTTCGGCTTCGCGACCGCGCCGCTCGTCGTCTCCGGCTGCGTCATGATGCGCGTCTGCCACCTGGACACCTGCCCGGTCGGCATCGCCACCCAGAACCCGGTCCTGCGGGACCGTTTCTCCGGCAAGGCCGAGTTCGTCGTCAACTTCTTCGAGTTCATCGCCGAGGAGGTCCGCGAACTCCTCGCCGAGCTGGGCTTCCGCACCCTCGAAGAGGCCGTCGGCCACGCCGAGCTGCTCGACACCAGCCGTGCCGTCACCCACTGGAAGGCGCAGGGCCTCGACCTGGAGCCGCTCTTCTACGTGCCGGAGCTGCCCGAGGGCGCGGTCCGCCACGCCCTGATCGAGCAGGACCACGGCCTGGAGAAGGCCCTCGACAACGAGCTGATCCAGCTCGCCGCCGAGGCCCTGAACGCCGCCTCCGCCGAGGAGGCCCAGCCGGTCCGCGCCCAGGTCGCCATCCGCAACATCAACCGCACGGTCGGCACCATGCTGGGCCACCAGGTGACGAAGAAGTTCGGCGGCGCCGGCCTCCCGGCCGACACCATCGACATCACCTTCACCGGCTCCGCCGGCCAGTCCTTCGGCGCCTTCCTGCCGAGCGGTGTCACCCTCCGCCTGGAGGGCGACGCCAACGACTACGTCGGCAAGGGCCTCTCCGGCGGCCGGGTGATCGTCCGTCCCGACCGGGGCGCCGACCACCTCGCCGAGTACTCCACCATCGCGGGCAACACCATCGGGTACGGAGCGACCGGCGGCGAGCTGTTCCTGCGCGGCCGCACCGGCGAGCGCTTCTGCGTCCGCAACTCCGGCGCCCTCGTCGTCTCGGAGGGCGTGGGCGACCACGGCTGCGAGTACATGACCGGCGGCACCGCGGTCGTCCTCGGCGAGACCGGCCGCAACTTCGCGGCCGGCATGTCGGGCGGCGTCGCCTACGTCGTCGACCTGGACCGGGACAACGTCAACTCCGGCAACCTGGGCGCGATCGAGGCCCCGTCGGACGCCGACAAGGCGTGGCTGCACGACGTCGTGCGCCGCCACCACGAGGAGACCGGTTCGACGGTCGCCGAGAAGCTGCTCGCCGACTGGGACGCCAACGCCGACCGGTTCAGCAAGATCATCCCCACCACGTACAAGGCAGTGCTCGCCGCCAAGGACGCCGCTGAGCTCGCCGGTCTCTCCGAGGCCGAGACCACCGAGAAGATGATGGAGGCGGCGACCCATGGCTGACCCCAAGGGCTTCCTGACCACAGGGCGCGAGGTCGCCGAGACCCGCCCCGTGGCCGAGCGCGTCCGGGACTGGAACGAGGTCTACGTCCCCGGCTCCCTGCTGCCGATCATCAGCAAGCAGGCCGGCCGCTGCATGGACTGCGGCATCCCGTTCTGCCACAACGGCTGTCCCCTCGGGAACCTGATCCCCGAGTGGAACGACTACGCCTACCGCGAGGACTGGTCGGCGGCGCAGGAGCGCCTGCACGCCACCAACAACTTCCCGGAGTTCACCGGCCGCCTGTGCCCCGCGCCGTGCGAGTCGGCGTGCGTGCTCGGCATCAACCAGCCGGCCGTCACGATCAAGAACGTCGAAGTCTCCATCATCGACAAGGCCTGGGACGGGGGCGACGTCAAGCCGCAGGTGCCCGAGCGCCTGTCCGGCAAGACCGCCGCCGTCATCGGCTCGGGCCCGGCGGGTCTCGCCGCCGCCCAGCAGCTGACCCGGGCCGGCCACACCGTGGTCGTGTACGAGCGTGCCGACCGCATCGGCGGCCTGCTGCGCTACGGCATCCCCGAGTTCAAGATGGAGAAGCGGCACATCAACCGCCGCATCGAGCAGATGCGCGCGGAGGGCACCAAGTTCCGCACCGGCATCGAGATCGGCCGCGACCTGACGTCGACGGACCTGCGCAAGCGGTTCGACGCCGTGGTCATCGCCGCCGGCGCCACCACCGCCCGCGACCTGCCCGTCCCGGGCCGCGAGCTGGCCGGCATCCACCAGGCGATGGAGTACCTGCCGCTCGCGAACAAGGTCGTCGAGGGTGACTTCGTGACCCCGCCGATCACCGCCGAGGGCAAGCACGTCGTCGTCATCGGCGGCGGCGACACCGGCGCCGACTGCGTCGGTACGGCCCACCGCCAGGGCGCGGCCTCGGTCACGCAGCTGGAGATCATGCCCCGCCCCGGCGAGGAGCGGAACGCCGGCCAGCCCTGGCCGACCTTCCCCATGCTGTACAAGGTCACCTCCGCGCACGAGGAGGGCGGCGAGCGGGTCTACTCCGTCTCCACCACCCACTTCGAGGGCGACGAGGACGGCAACGTCCAGTTCCTCCACCTCGTCGAGGTCGAGTTCGTCGACGGCAAGCTGACCCGGAAGCCGGGCACGGAGCGCAGGATCCCGGCCCAGCTGGTCACGCTCGCGATGGGCTTCACCGGCACGGACGTGGAGAACGGCCTGGTCGCCCAGTTCGGTCTGGCCCTCGACGAACGGGGTAACATCGCCCGTGACGCGGACTTCGCCACCAACGTCGACGGCGTCTACGTCGCCGGAGACGCAGGCCGAGGCCAGTCGCTGATCGTCTGGGCCATCGCCGAGGGCCGTTCCGCGGCCCGTGGCGTGGACCGCTACCTGACCGGCGCCAGCTCCCTGCCGGCCCCGATCCGCCCGACGGACCGCTCCCTGACGGTCTGATCCCGCCGGATCACCAAGACGTCCCGTACAACGACGTACGGAACTGAGCGCGGCGCCCCCCGAATGTCCCCGACCGGACGACTGGGTGGGCGCCGCGGCGCGTTCCCGCGCGGGTGCGGGCCGGTCAGGTGACCGGGCCTCCCCGAGCCGGGGCACGCTGGGGCGGCCTCGACGCGGCCGCCCTCGCGGGACTGCCGAGGGAAGGTGGTCTCCGGCGACGAGGGCGGGGAACGGGCGTCCCCGGCCCGGGAGTTATTCGCTGGCCGACGGGCGGGCCGACGGGGGATCATGACGCCATGAGCTCTCTCGTACGACACGTGACCATCGACTGCGCCGACGCCTACGCCCTGGCCACCTTCTGGGCCCAGGCGCTGGACGCCAAGGTCTCCGACGACGACCAGCCCGGGGACGAGGAGGCGCTCGTCGAGTCGGCCGGTGCGGCCCTCCTCTTCATCCAGGTCCCGGAGCCGAAGGCGGTCAAGAACCGGGTCCACCTGGACCTCCAGCCGCAGGACCGGACCCGTGACGAGGAGGTAGAGCGGCTGCTCGGGCTCGGCGCCACCCTGCTCGACGACCGGCGGAACCCGGACGGCACGGGCTGGGCGACCCTCGGGGACCCGGAGGGCAACGAGTTCTGCGTCGAGCGCAGCGCGGCCGAGCGCGCCGCCACCGCGTGACGGCTCCGAGGCGTCCGCAGCGTTCCAGGCGTCCGGAACGTCCGGAGTAGTCCGGACAGTGGCTGTCTGGTATCCCACCCGGGCTCCGGCACCGGAATGGGCGGCGGCGACGTCCGGATCTCCGGACGGGCGGTCGAGGTCACGGACCCCGGGACCGTGGACCGGTACGCGGCCGACGCGGGCGCGCCCCTGCCGTTCCACCTTTTTCGGCTGGAGCCACCGAGGTCGTACGGACCTGGGTGGACGGAGCCGAGATCGTCCTGCACAGCTGGGTACGGGGGCGTCCGACGAGGATCTTCCGGCGCGGCAACGACGACAGCCCGCCCCGCCGGGAGCCCCTGCCGGAGGACCGGCACCACACCCCTCCCGACGTCCGTACGGCTGTGAGGTCGCCCACGTCGCAAGGCGCTGGTCAGGCCTGATCCGTCCAGGCATCGGTCGGGCGGGGCGGGAAGCTCCCGACGCGCACTATTGTTCCTGTAGAGACATCCGGGGTCCGTATCGCGAGTCCCGGGAGAATGACCGGAGCTCGCACCGCGCGTTCCGGGAGAAGCATCCGGGGCCCGTATCGCGTGTTCCGGGTAGAGCAGCCGGGGCCCGCACCGTGCAGGTGCGGGCCCCCGCTGTGCCGCGAGCACCGGCCAGAAAGGCACGCATGACCCGCTCCGAACGCGCCCCCAAGCGCGGCCCCCGCACCGCCCAGGCGAAGTCCACGTCCCAGCCGAAGGGCTCGCGCGGTGGGCGCCGCCCCACCGCGCCCCCGCCGCCGAGCGAGTTCACGCCGCCGGAGACGCTGACGCCCGCGCTCCCCGCGGTGGCCGCCTTCGCCGACCTCGACATGCCCGAGGGCCTGCTGCGGACCCTGGGTGAGCAGGGCGTCACGGAGCCGTTCCCGATCCAGGCCGCGACCCTTCCGAACGCGCTGGCCGGCCGCGACGTGCTCGGCCGGGGGCGTACCGGATCCGGCAAGACCCTCGCCTTCGGACTCGCGATCCTCGCCCGCACCGCGGGCCGACGCGCCGAGCCCACCGCGCCCCTCGCCCTGGTCCTGGTGCCCACGCGCGAGCTCGCCCAGCAGGTGACCGACGCCCTCACCCCGTACGCCAACGCGCTGCGGCTGCGGATCACCACGGTCGTCGGCGGCATGTCGATCGGCCGGCAGTCCTCCGCGCTGCGGCGCGGCGCCGAGATCCTCATCGCCACGCCCGGCCGGCTCCACGACCTCATCGACCGGGGCGACTGCCGGCTCGACCAGGTCGCCGTCACCGTCCTCGACGAGGCCGACCAGATGGCCGACATGGGCTTCCTGCCGCAGGTCACGAAGGTGCTCAAGCAGGTCGAGCCGGGCGGGCAGCGGCTGCTGTTCTCGGCCACCCTCGACCGGAACATCGACCGGCTCGTCAAGATGTTCCTCGACGACCCGGTCGTGCACTCCGTCGACCCCTCGGCCGGCGCGGTCACCACCATGGAGCACCACGTCCTGTACGTGGCCGACGAGACCGACAAGAAGGCCGTCACGCTGCGGATCGCGGCCCGCGACGGCCGGACGATCCTCTTCATGGACACCAAGCGGTCCGTGGACCGGCTGGTCAAGCGCCTCCTCGCCAACGGCGTACGGGCCTCCGGCCTGCACGGCGGCCGTTCGCAGCCGCAGCGCAACCGGACCCTGGACCAGTTCAAGACCGGGCAGGTGACCGCCCTCGTCGCCACGAACGTGGCGGCGCGCGGCATCCACGTCGACGACCTCGACATGGTCGTCAACGTCGACCCGCCCATGGACCACAAGGACTACCTGCACCGCGGCGGCCGGACCGCCCGCGCCGGTGAGTCCGGCAGCGTCTTCACCCTGGTCCTGCCGGAGCAGAAGCGTGACATGGGCCGCCTGATGACGAACGCGGGCATCAGCCCCCGTACGGCCCAGATCAAGTCCAGCGACGACGAGCTGGCCGAGCTGACGGGCGCGCGGCAGCCCTCGGGCGTCCCGATCGTCATCGAGACCCCGCAGCCGACCCCGCCGCGCAAGGCGACGGCGTCCGGCAGCGCCGGCGGCGGCGCCGGCAACCGTCGGCGCCGCCGTCCGGCCCCGGCCGGCGGGACGACCGGTACGGCCTCGGGCTCCGGGCGTTCCGGCGCCACGGGTACGGGTTCGGGCCGCGCCGCCGGTTCCACCGGTGGTGCGGGGCGCGCCTCCGGCTCGGGCCGGGGTTCCGGCACGGGCGGTGGCCGCAGCACCGCGGCCGGCGCCGGTCGCGCGGGCCGTCAGGCCTCGGGCACGGGCCGCGCACGGAGCGCCGGCACCACCCGCAGCTCCCGACCGAGGTCGACCGACTCGTAGCGGAGGAGACTCCCGCAGGACGAGAGAGGTGACCGCCGGGGACCCGCGAGGGCCCCGGCGGTGCCGTACGGCGCCCCTTGCCTGGCTGCGCCCCCCTTACAGCGCGCCCGGCCCCGGTACGGCCGTACCCGCCCGACAACGGGCGACGGGGCCCCGCCGCGTCCCGGCCCCCGCGGCCTCAGGCAGCCCGCCTCCCGGAGCTCTCACGCGCGTCGCGGTGTCGTCCATTCCAGGCGGGTCCTGACCCGGGGGTCGTGGACGTACTCGAGGGCGGCGAGGGCCGTCTCCCGAGCCGGACCCTCCGGGTCGCCGTCCGCGAGGGCCGACGCCAGGGCGTCCACGGCGCGGGGGTCCTGACGGATCGCGAGCCCTCGTGCCGCCTCCGCCGCCGTCTCCGGGTCGGGGTCGCCGAGCCGTTCCGCCAGCCCCTCCCGTACGAGCGGGGTGTCGTCGGGCAGTTCGGCCAGCGCGAGCGTCGCCCAGTCCCGGACCCGCGCGTCACCGTCCCTGCTCAGGGCGAGCAGCACCCCGAGCGCCTCCACGTGCCCGGCCGGCACGATCCCGGCGAGGGCCCCGGCGACGGCCCGCCGTACCGCCGCGTCGGGATGCCCGGCCGCCGCGAGGAGGTCGGGCACGGCGGCCGGGTCCCCGCACTCCCCGAGCGCCGACACCACCGAGAGCGCCGGCTCCCGCGCCGGGGTCGCCGCCTCCGCCGCGAGCCGCCGGAGCACCGGGACCGCGCTCGCCGCGAAGCCGGGCAGGGCGCCGAGGACCCGCGCGCCGAGGGCCCGGCGCATCGGGTCGCGGTAGGCGCACCACGCGGCCGCCGCCACGAAGGTCTCCTCGTCGGCGCGGTCGGCCAGTTCGGCCACCGCCGTCGTCCAGTCGTCGAGCTCCGGGTCGCCGCAGCGCAGGGCTCGCGCCGCCAGCTCCTCGTGGGACGTGCGCAGTCCGAGGGCCGACTCCAGGAGCGTGGCGATGGCCGCGTGGCCGGTCTGGCGGTCGTCCCCGCGCCCGGGGGAGCCGTCCTCCCGCAGCAGGTCCACGACGACCGTCACGCCGCCGTCCTCCCGTACCCGGCGGACCACGGCCTCGTACGTCTGCCCGCCCTCGTTCCCCGCGACGAGCCCCCGCCGCAGCTCGGCGGCGATGTCGGCCCCGATCCACCGCCGGGCCTCCCGCAGCGCCGCCTCCCGCGCCGTCGCGCCGTGGTCGAGGAGCGCCCTGACGCAGCCGGCGGAGCCGCGCCGTGCGGCCGCGACGAGCGGGAGGATCCCGTCGGGTCCGCACCGGTCCGGATCGGCCCCGTACTCCAGGAGCACCCGGGCCGTGTCGGCGTGCCCGAGCCGCAGGGCCCACGCGAGGGCCGTGAAACCGTACGCCTCCTCCTGGTCCGCCGCCGCGCCCGCCGCGAGGAGGGCCCGCGCCACCTCGGTGTGCCCGCCGGTGGCCGCCCCGCAGAGCGGCAGGTCGCCGCCGTCCTCGCCGCTGCCCCGGCCGGGGTCCGCGCCTGCGGCCAGCAACACCCGTACGATTCCCGCCTGGTCGCCGACGGCCGCGCGGTACAGGGCGGTCTCCCCGTCCTCCCGGGCCTCGGGGTCGACCCCGTCCCGCAGGGCCCGTACGGCCCCGTTCTCGTCCTCGTCGCGGATGGCGTCGAACAACATGCTCATGCGCCGACCCTGACCCGCCGTGCGGGTCCGGCGCAAATCCGATTCCCCGCCCCGTCCCACGGATTCCCGCAGGTGCGCGGCCGTGCCCACCGCCTAGTCCGCCGACGGCACGGACACGGGGAGACCGGCAGCGTCCTCGGCATCCCGGGCGGCGCCGAGCGCTCGTCCGGCCGTGCCGGGAGCGACGGATGACGCTCTATCACGCAGGCACGGCACGGCACGCGGCCTCGTCCTCGGCCTCCCGGGCGGCGCCGGGGACGTCCGCTTCCACCGGGGCCCCCGGCCCTCCGCGGGAGGCCCCGCCCGGCTCGCACGCCCTAACCCGCGCACTCCAGCACCGTGCCGCACACCCCGCACCTGGCCCGCAGCGGCCGTCCCGCCGGGACCCTCAGGCGTTGCCGGCAGACCGGGCAGGGGAACGAGACGCCGGTCGCCGGTGCTCCGCCGTCGAAGGCGTACGGGGCACCGGGGGCCGCCCGCCCCCGGCGCCGCTCCCTGCCGTAGCGCCGGCGCTCGGCCCAGCCCGCCCCGGCGAGCGGCGGCGGCGTCCGCTCCCGGTCCGCCTCCGCCCGGCCCCGTACCCATGCCTCGTACGCCACCGCGCTGGTGAACCACGGTGACGGGTCCTCGCCGAACACCTGGGCCCGCTTGGCGAGGACGTAGCCGAACTCCTCCGGGGTCAGATATCCCAGCTTCTGGCTCTCCACGCCGTCCTGGCGGTACGCGTCGAGCAACAGCCATCCGGCACCCAGATAGGTGGTGACGACATCGGTGAGGATCTCGTTCTCCTCGGTATCGGGGAAGCCGAGTCCGAGCCGGTGCAACAGAACATGGGTGATCTCGTGGGCGAGAGCGGCGCCGATGTCTCGGCGGCGGGTCCGAAAACGGTCGTTGAGTTCCACGAAGTACTCGGGCCCCGCGGCGAGTTCCACGGTCGCCGCGTGCTTCATCGGCCGGAAGCTCACCACCATGCGCGCCTCGGGCAGCCGCAGGTGCCGGACGAGGGCGCGGGCCACCCGCTGGGTGCCGAGGTGGAGGTCCTCGGTGCCGTCGAAGGCCACTTCGGAGGCCGGCACGCTGGTCGGATAGCGGTGCACGCCGTCCGCCGAGAGGCGTCGGTAGAGCGCCGTGAGCGCGGCCCCGATCCTGGCGCGGTGCGGAAGGCCGTGGGCGACGCTGTCGCCCTCCTGACGGTTCGGCATGCCGGTTTCCCCCCTCTCCTCCACTGTACGGTCCCGCCGCTGGATCTGGCCGAAAAGGCTTGCTTGTGGCGGCAGTTGGACCCCGCCCATAATCCGACATGACTTGACGGGCGCATGTCATTGCCCGTCGGTTCAACCCCCCATGAAAGAAGGCAGACACGTGAAGCAGAACAGAATGGTCCGCGCGCTCCAGAAGCTCGCCGCGGCCGGGGCCGTCGTCCTGGCGGCCGTCAGCCTCCAGCCCACCAGCACGGCCTCCGCCGCCCCCGCCCCCGTCGTCGGCGGCGTCCGTGCCGCCCAGGGCGAGTTCCCCTGGATGGTCAGGCTCTCCATGGGCTGCGGCGGCTCGCTGATCACCCCGCAGATCGTGCTCACCGCGGCCCACTGCGTGAGCGGCTCCGGCAACAACACCAGCATCACCGCCACCGCCGGTGTCGTGGACCTACAGAGCAGCAGCGCCATCAAGGTCCGGTCCACCAAGGTCCTCCAGGCCCCGGGCTACAACGGCAAGGGCAAGGACTGGGCGCTGATCAAGCTCGCCAGCCCCATCACGTCGCTGCCCAACCTGAAGATCGCCGAGACCACCGCGTACAACAGCGGCACCTTCACGGTGGCCGGCTGGGGCGCCGCCCGTGAGGGCGGGTCGCAGCAGCGCTACCTGCTCAAGGCGAACGTCCCGTTCGTCTCCGACGCCTCCTGCCAGGCGTCGTACGGCAGCGACCTCGTCCCCTCCGAGGAGATCTGCGCCGGCTACAACCAGGGCGGGGTCGACACCTGCCAGGGTGACTCCGGCGGCCCGATGTTCCGCAAGGACAACGCCGGAGCCTGGATCCAGGTCGGCATCGTGAGCTGGGGCGAGGGCTGCGCCCGGGCCGGCTACCCCGGCGTCTACACGGAGGTCTCGACCTTCGCCGCCGCGATCAAGTCGGCCGCGGCCACGCTGTAACGGCGAGGCGTGGACGGGTGCCCCGGAGCGGCCTCGGCTCCGGGGCACCCGCATGCGCAGGACCCCGTCATCCGCCCCGCGAACTCACAGGACGCCGAGCTCGACGCCCGGCACACCGCCCCCCTCCAGCTCCAGCGCCCACACCTCGTTCGCCCCCTCCCGCAGCACCGGCCCCGGCACGAACAGCGCCTCCTGCGGGCCGGCCGCCGCCCAGTACCGGCCCAGGCAGAAACCGTTCACCCACACGAAGCCCCGGGTCGCTCCCGGCAGCCGCAGGACCGCGTCCCCGGCGCCTGCGACCTCCAGCGTCCCCCGGTAGAGGCCCGGTCCGCCCCCGTCCGCCGCGGGCTCGAACGGCACCTTCTCCATCGCCGCCGCCCCGAACGCGTCCAGCCGCAGCCCCCGCGCCCGGAACCCGTGCAGATACTGCCGCTCGTGCCGCACGCCGCCGGTGATCCCCTTCGACTCCCCGAGCCGGGGACCGTAGTTGACCCGGCCCAGCGACTCCACCCAGAGGTCGACGGTCACCGCCCCCGGCACCGGCTCGGCGAGCACCGCCTCCTCCGTGTCGAGCACCCCCGCCAGGGCCCCGTCGACGTACACCACCGCCCGGTCCCGCAGCCCCGTCACCCCCAGCGGGTACGGCTGCCGAGGCCCGGGTACCGCCACCCGGTAGCGCACCAGACCCCGGTCCACGCCCAGCTCCTCGAAGGTCGGAGGCACCGGCGTCAGCGACTCCTCGTCGCCCAGCACCTCCAGGACCGCGTCAAGCGCCGCCCAGCAGTCGAAGGCGCCCCGCACCGGGGCCCCGAGCCGCGCCGGGGGCTCCGGCAGCTCCGGCAGCGGCCCCTCCGCGTACGCCGCGAGCACCTCGCGGAAACGCCAGAACTTCTCCGTCGGCCTCCCCGCCTCGTCCACCGGAGCGTCGTAGTCGTACGAGGTCACCGTCGCCCGCAACGGCCCGTCGTGCAGCTCACCGGCCCGGTTCGCGCCCGCCCAGCCCGCGAAGTTCGTACCCCCGTGCGCCAGGTACACATTGACCGACGCCCCGCACTCCAGGACCTCCCGCAGCGCCGCCGCCGCGTCCTGCGCGTCCCGCACCGCGTGCTGCGTGCCCCAGTGGTCGAACCAGCCGCACCAGAACTCCATGCACATCAGCGGCCCCGAGGGCCGATGGCGCCGCAGCGTCGCGAAACCCTCCCGGGCCCCCGAACCGAAGTTCGCCGTCGCGAGCACCCCCGGCAGCGAACCACCCGTCAGCATGTGGTCCTCGGGGCCGTCCGAGGTGAACAGCGGCACGCTCACCCCGCAGTCACGCAGCAGCTCCGCGACCCACTCCAGATAGCCCCGGTCGCTGCCGTAACTCCCGTACTCGTTCTCCACCTGGACCAGGACCACCGGCCCACCCCGGTCGACCTGCCGCTCCACCACCTGCGGCAGCAGCCGCCGGAACCAGGCCTCCACCGGCGCCAGGAACTCCGGGTCGAGGGTCCGCACCCGCCGCCCGAGCGGTCCGGTCAACCAGTGCGGCAGACCACCGTTCTCCCACTCGGCGCAGATGTACGGCCCCGGGCGCACGATCGCCCGCATCCCGGCCCGCTCCACCGCGTCCAGGAACCGGCCGAGCGCCTCCACGTCCCCGTACCGGCCCGGCTCCGGCGCGTACAGGTTCCACGGCACGTACGTCTCGACACAGTCGAGGCCCATCGCCCGCAGCATCCCGAGCCGGTGCCCCCACTGCTCCTCGCGCACCCGGAAGTAGTGCAGCGCACCCGACAGCAGCCGCACCGGCCGCCCGTCGAGCAGAAAGTCCTCGTCACCCACAGCGAACACGCTCATGGCAGCACCCTCGCCCCTTGGCGGCGGACCGGTCCATGGACAAAGATCGTCGCAGTTTGGACGTTAGGGCCCGCCCGCCCGTCGGGCCCCGGGAAGGGGCCCACCGCATGTACCACACCTGGATGCGCTACTTCACGCCCAGCCCCGTCCACCACCGCCTCGGCCTCGTCTGTCTCGGCGTCGGACTCCAGCACGGCACGCTGCCCACCGTCGGCCCCCGCACCCTGGACCACCACGTGGCCGTCGTCGTCTCCGCCGGCGCCGGCTGGTACCGGGCCGCCGACGGGCGCCGCGCCACCGTCACCGCACCCGCCCTGCTCTGGCTGACCCCCGGCGTCCCCCACCACTACGGCGCCGACCCCGGCACCGGCTGGGACGAGGCCTTCGTCGACTTCGCCGGACCCGCCACCACCACCTACACCGAACTCGGCTACATCGAACCCGACCGGCCCGTCGTCCCCCTCTCCGACGCCGCCCCAGCCCGCGCCGCCATCAGCCGGATCGCCCGCGCCGCCCGCCCCGGCAACCCCCTCCTGGAAGTCGAGACGGGAGCCGCCGTCCACGAACTCCTCGTCGCCCTGCGCCGCGCCCGCGCCGACACCCACACCGACGGCGACCCCGTCCTCGCCGCCCTCGCCCGCGACGCCTGCCGGCCCCTCACCGTCGCCGACCACGCCGCCCGGCACGGCATGACCGCCGCCGAACTGCGCACCGCGGTCCGTCGCGCCGCCGGATGCAGCCCCAAGGACTACCTGCTCACCGTCCGCCTCGGCCGCGCCAAGGAACTCCTCGCCGCCACCGACCTGCCCGTCGCCGCCGTCGCCCGCCGCGTCGGCTACGACGACCCGGCCTACTTCTCCCGCCTGTTCACCCGCCGGGTCGGCACCGCCCCCATCCGCTTCCGCGAACAGCAGGGACGGTCCGTGCACGGCGGCTGGAGCGACCGCGTTCCGGATCCCGAACACCCGCCCACGATCCTCCCCGGATCCGTCTAAGCTCGCAGATCATGAGTGACCCCACCGATCCCCACGCCATCGACGAGTCCGTACGGGCCGAACTGACCCGGCTGCGCGAAAGCATCGACAACATCGACGCGGCGGTCGTGCACATGCTCGCCGAGCGCTTCAAGTGCACGCAGCAGGTCGGCGTCCTCAAAGCCCGGCACCAGCTGCCGCCCGCCGACCCGGCCCGCGAGTCACGCCAGATCGCCCGGCTGCGGGAACTCGCCGAGAACGCGAAACTGGACCCGGCCTTCGCGGAGAAACTCCTCAACTTCATCATCGCCGAGGTCATCCGCCACCACGAGACGATTGCGGACGGAGCACGCTGATGGCCCGCGTCACGGTCTTCACCCTCGGAGGAACCATCTCCGTACGAGGCGGTGACGCGGCCCGCATGAGCGGCCAGGAGGTCCTCGCCGAGCTCGGCGGAGACCACGACGTCGTCCTGAACGACTTCCGCCGCGTCCCCAGCTCCACCCTCAGCCACGAGGACCTCGCCGCCCTCGCCGCCGAGGTCCGCGCCACCGTCGCCGCCGGCTCCGGCGTGGTCGTCGTCCAGGGCACCGACACCCTGGAGGAGACCGCCTTCCTCCTCGACCTGCTCTGCACCACCGCGCAGCCGATCGCCGTCACCGGCGCCATGCGCCGCCCCGACCTGCCGGGCGCCGACGGCCCCGCCAACCTCGCCGCCGCGCTCGCGGTCGCCGCCGCCCCGGCCTGCCGGAACCTCGGCGTCCTCGTCGTCCTCGCCGACGAGATCCACGCCGCCCGTCTCGCCCGCAAGACCCACACCACCTCCGTCGCCACCTTCGCCTCGCCGGGCGCCGGACCCGTCGGCAGCGTCGTCGAGGGTGAACCCCGCATCCTGCTCCGCCCCGCCGTCCCCGTCGCGCCCTGCCCCCTGCGGCTCGACCCCGACGTCCGGGTGGCGCTCGTCACCCTCTCCCAGGGCGACCGCGGCGAACTCCTCGACGCCGTCGACGACCGCTTCCAGGGCCTCGTCGTCGCCGCCTTCGGCGCCGGACACGCCCCCGCGTGGCTCGTCGACCCGCTCGCCGAGCTCGCCCGCCGCATCCCGGTCGTCCTGGCCTCCCGTACGGGCGGCGGCACGACCCTCTCGGACACCTACCGCGGCCCGGGCTCCGAGTACGACCTGCTCCACCACGGACTGATCCCGGCCGGTCCCCTCGACCCCGCCAAGGCCCGGATCCTGCTCCACACCCTGCTGTCCAGCGGCGCGGCCGGCCCCAGCGGCTACGACCGCCCCCGCATCACGGCCGCCTTCGCCCACCTGGACGGCTCGGGCCTCGCCTGAGGCGTATCCCGCACCACCCCTGCCCCCCGACCGGACGATCGGGCAGCATAGGGCCCATGTCCGTACTGACGCGCGACGAAGCGCAGACCCGTGCCCAGCTCCTCGACGTCCACCGCTACCTGGTGGACATCGACCTCACCACGGGCGCAGAGACCTTCGAGTCCACCAGCACCGTCCGGTTCGCCGCCCGCACCGCCGGGGACACCTTCGTCGAGCTCAAGCCCGTCACCCTGCACTCCGCCACCCTCGACGGACAGGCCATCGACCCGGCCTCCCTCACCGGCAACCGGCTCCCGCTGAGCCTCACCGAGGGCGAGCACGAGCTGCGCGTCACCACCACCATGCGCTACTCCCGCACCGGCGAGGGCATGCACCGGTTCACGGACCCCACCGACGGCGAGTCGTACGTCTACACCCAGCTCTTCATGGAGGACGTCCAGCGCGTCTTCGCAGCCTTCGACCAGCCCGATCTGAAGGCCGTCTTCGAGCTGACCGTCACCGCGCCCGACGGCTGGACCGTCCTCTCCAACAGCGTCACCGAACAGGGGGCCGACGGCAGCTGGAAGGCCGCCCCCACCCCGCTGCTCTCCACCTACTTCGTCTGCGTCGCCGCCGGCCCCTGGCACTCGGTCCGCACCGAGCACGCCGGGCTGCCCTTCGGCATCCACTGCCGCCGCTCCCTCGCCCCCCACCTCGACGCCGACGCCGACGAGATCCTCGCCGTCACCAAGGCCTGCTACGACCGGTACCACGAGAAGTTCGACGAGCCGTACCCCTTCGACTCCTACGACCAGGCCTTCGTCCCCGAGTTCAACGCGGGCGCCATGGAGAACCCCGGCCTCGTCACCTTCCGCGACGAGTTCGTCTTCCGCTCCGCCGTCACCGTCACCGAACGGCAGACCCGCGCCATGGTCATCGCCCACGAGATGGCCCACATGTGGTTCGGCGACCTCGTCACCCTGCGCTGGTGGGACGACATCTGGCTGAACGAGTCCTTCGCCGAGTACATGGGCTTCCAGACCGTCAACGAAGCCTGCGCCGACCTCTTCCCCGACACCTGGGTCGACTTCGGCATCGCCAGGAAGGCCTGGGGGTACGAGGCCGACCAGCGGCCCTCCACCCACCCCGTCGCCCCCGACCCGGAAGCCGTCCCCGACACCGCCTCCGCGCTCCTCAACTTCGACGGCATCTCCTACGCCAAGGGCGCCTCCGCCCTCCGCCAGCTCGTCGCCTGGCTCGGCGAGAAGGACTTCCTCGCCGGCATCAACATCCACTTCAAGCGGCACCGCTTCGGCAACGCCACCCTCGCCGACTTCATCGACAACCTGGCGGCCGCCACCGACCGCGACGTCCACCGCTGGGCCGAACAGTGGCTGCGCACCACGGGCGTCGACACCCTCACCCCCCGCCTCCACGGAGAGGGCGCCCGCTGGCGGCTGACCGTCGACCACGAGGGCAGCCGCCCGCACCGCGTCGAGGTCGGCGTCTACGACCGGGAGCCCGACGGCGAACTCGCCCTGCGCGAGCGCCGCGCGCTCGACGTCCCGCAGGAGACACCCGCCGAGCTGACCGGCCCGCGCCCCGCCCTCGTCGTCCTCAACGACGGCGACCTCACCTACACCAAGCTCCGCTTCGACGACGTCTCCGAGGAGTCCGCCCTGCGCGGCCTCTCCCGCGTCCCGGACCCGCTCACCCGGGCCGTGATCTGGAACGCGCTGCGCGACATGGTCCGGGACGGCGACCTCGAACCCGGCACGTACCTGGAGATCGCCCACGCCCACCTCACCGACGAGACCGAACTCGCCATCGTCCAGGGCGTCCTCGGCTTCGCCCGCACCCAGATCGCCGACCGCTACGTCACCGAGGACGAGCGCCCCGCCGCCCTCGCCAGGATCGGCGAGATCGCCCGCGCCCTGCTCCGCCGCACCGAGGACGGCGAGGACCCCGGCCTGCGCCTCACCGCCGTCCGCGCGTTCGTCGACAGCGCCACCACCCCCGCCAAGATCGCCTCCTGGCTCGAAGACGGCACCGTCCACGGCGGCCCCGAACTCGACCCCGAGCTGCGCTGGCGGATCCTGGCCCGCCTCGCCGTCCTCGGCGCCACCGACGAGACCGTGATCGCCGCCGAACTCGAACGGGACCCCAGCGCCACCGGCCGGGAAGGCGCGGCCCGCTGCCGGGCCTCCCTCCCGACCGCGGACGCGAAGGCCGAGGCCTGGTCGGCGCTCTTCGACTCCGACGACCTGTCCAACTACCTCTTCACCGCCACCGCCCAGGGCTTCTGGCAGCCCGAACAGGCCGATCTCACACGGGAGTACGTGCCCCGCTTCTACACCGCCGCGACCGCGCTGGGCGCCCGCCGGGGCCCCGCCATGGCCGAGGCGGCGGGCCGCTACGCCTTCCCGGCGTACGCCATCGACCCGGAGTCCCTGTCCCTGGGTGAACACCACCTGAAGGACGACACCGTGATCCCGGCCCTCCACCGCAAGCTGGTGGACCAGCTCGACGACCTACGAAGGGCGCTGGCGGTCCGTTCGTCCTGACCCGTACGTCGGCGGAGCCGCAGGCCGTGCACGGAACGTCAGGGCAGGCGAACGGCGATCGCGAGGGTGTCGTCCTTGTGGAGGACGTCGGTGAGCATGTCGCGGGCGATGGCGGCGGGAATCCGATCCGTGGGCAGCCCTCGATGACGGCGAGCGGACTGGAGCAGACGGCTCTCCCCCTCGTAGGTGTCTCTGCGGCTCTCCGTCAGGCCGTCGGTGTAGAGGACGAGCAGGTCGCCGGGGCGGAGCGTGGCGGTGACGATGCGTTCGCTGCCGGGGAGGGGATAGCCGACCCCGCGGCCGCGGGCTTCGAGGAAGGTGGCGGTGCCGTCGGCGCGTACGAGGAGCGCCGGCGGGTGGCTTCCGTTCGCGAGGCCGACTTCACCGGTCGACGGGTTCACCCGGGTCAGCAGGAGCGTTGCCATGACGCTGTGGTCCAGGGGCGCGAGGATGCTGTCGGTGCGCGCGACGATACTGCCGACGGGGTGACCTTCGAGGGCCAGGGTGCGCACGGCGTGGGTGACGGTCAGCGCGGTGCGGGTGCTGGTGACGCCGTGGCCGAGGGCGTCGACGACGGTGATGTGGATGGTTCCGTCGGGGAGGGCGAACCAGTCGTAGAGGTCCCCTCCGGTGGGGTCGTCGTCACCGGCGGGGGCGTAGTGCACGGCCATCTCGAGGCCGTCGACATGGAGGGGCGGGGGGCGCAGGGCGTCCTCCAGGGCGCGCAGTGTGCGGCCGTGGGCCCGGCGAAGCTCCTCGTCCCGCTCTTCGAGTTGTACGTAGAGGGCCAGGACGCCGCTGTTGGTCTCGGCCAGTTCGTGCTTGAGCTTGCGGTGCTCCGCGGCGAGGCCGTCGGTCCTGTCGAGCGCCGCGCGCAGTTCCTCCTCGACGAGCACGTGGTCGCCGTCGACATCCGTCGGGGGCCCGTGGTCCGGGGCGGCGGGGGTCGGTACGCGCCAGAGCATGCGGTGGTCGGCGGTGATCTCGGCCGGCAGCAGAGGTCGTTTCCTCGCCACCGGGGCGGCGGGAATCCCTCGCGGCAGGCGAAGGGTGACGGTCAGCCGGCCGCAGCCGTCGCTGTCGGTCGGTTCGTGGGCGTGGGTCAGGACGACGTGGCGCCCGGCGTTCAGTGAGGGGGCGGCCGCTTCGCTCACGGACAGGACGAGACGGGCCCTGTCGTCGGCGGCCAACCGGTGCGCGAGCGCGATGCTGCGTACGGCGCGCCGCAGAGCGGCCGGGGTGTGGAAGGTGTCGCTGTTCATGTGATCCCCAGGGAGGCGCCGAAGGCCAGGACCGTGGCGTCGTCCCGGCTTCGGCGACGTGTATGGGCCAGTGAGGCCGCGAGCAGGGCAGGGGGCAGGCTCAGGTGGGCGGGGGAGGGAGCGTGCGTCCACCGGTGGTCGATGCCGTCGGTGTACAGGGCCACGGTGGTGTCGGGGGGCAGCTCGAAGGACCGGCTCTGGGGCTGGGGGTGGTGGTACCCCACGATGCCGGGCTGTCCGGTGAGCTGCTGCCGGACTCCCCGGGGCGAGAGGACCGCGGCGCGGATGTTGCCGACGCAGCAGTACTCGGCGCGCCCGGACGCGGTCCTGAGGGCTGCCGCCGCCGCGCCTCTGGTGTGCCTCAGCGCCTTGTGGAGGGCGCTGATGATGTGGGGGAGCGGCGCGTCGGAGCAGGCCCGGAAGGTTCGCAGGGCCCGCTGGGTGGCTGCTTCCGCGTCCGGCCCGTGACCCAGTCCGTCGACCACGAGCGCTGTCCGGGCGTCACCGTGGTGGGCGAGCGCGTAGCCGTCGCCGCAGACGGGCTGGCCGTCGGCGGGCAGGCACAGGGCGCCGATGTCGGCGGTCGGCTTCGGGCTCCCGGGAAGCAGGAGCCGAGCGTGCGCGAGGGTGCCGTGTCGGGGGTCCGAGCGGATGTCGAAGTCGGTGGCTATGCGGCGTACCGCTCCCAGACCGGCTCCCAGCGTCCTGGTGGTGCTGTAGCCGTCGGTGAGGCTGAGGCCGATGTCACCGATGCCGGGACCGTGGTCCACCGCGATGACGTCCAGGCCGGTCCCCAGGGGGGCCGGCTGGAGGAAGATCGCTCCGTTGTGCGCGTGCTTGCTGATGTTGCTGGCGAGTTCGCTCGCGAGGACGGCTGCCCGGTCGGGTTGGGCCCCGGGCATGCGGAGGTGTACGGCGAGGGCGCGGGCCTGGTCGGCAGCCGCCTGGACGGCGCTGTGGTGGTCGATGCGGACGTGGAGCGTCCCGGGAAGGGTGCCGTCGATCACGGTCGGGTGTTCCAGCGCAGGGCGGTCACGGTCGTGCCCTGGCCCGGGACGGTGTGGACGTGGAACTCGTCCATGAGGCGGCGGGCCCCGCCGAGGCCGTGTCCCAGGCCGGCGCCCGTGGTGTATCCGTCGAGGAACGCGGTTTCGAGGTCGGCGATGCCGGGTCCTTGGTCCGATACGGAGAACCTCAGCCCTTGCCGTCCCGCCTGGTGGACCGTCTCGATGGTGAGGGTGCCGCCGCCGCCGTGGACGTACGCGTTGCGGGCCACCTCGCTGGCGGCCGTCACGACACGTGTCTGGTCCACCAGTCCGAAGCCGACGCGCACGGTGGCCTCGCGTACGGCGTGGCGGGCGGCGAGCAGGTCCTCCTCGGCGCGGATCTCGCGCGTCACTCTCCCGTCCTCGTCCCTCTCACGGGCGGTGGAGGCGCGGGGGGAGACGAGGTGTGTCAGTCGGGACTCATCGTAGAGCGACATCGTGGGCCCCCTCTGGGGGATGCGGGACTTGTCGCCATCCGAGGGCGATCATGCCCTGCTCCGCGTTCAGGGTGGTTTCCACGCCGGGGAGGCGCAGGCCGAGTTCCACCAGGGTGATCGCCACGGCCGGGCGCATGCCGGCCACCACGACTCGCGAGCCGAGGAGTCGGGCTGTCGTGGCCAGTTCCATCAGGGTGCGCGCCACGAACGAGTCGACGAGTTCGAGGCGCGAGACGTCTATGAGTACGCCGCGCGCTCGATCGGCGACGATGCGCTCGGTGAGTTCTTCGGTGAAGGCGACAGCGCTCTTGTCGTCGAGCTCGTCGAGAAGGCCGGTGACCAGCACGTCACCCAGCCGCAGGATCGGGACACCTCCGCTGGGGGCGCCCGTCACAGGGCGGCCGCGTAGGTGGACCGGGGTGTCGGGCGGTTGGTCATGGGGATGGCCGCGGCGAGGGCGTCGGCGAGTGTCGCGCGGGTCAGGATGGCAGAGAGGTCGATGCCGAGCTGAGCGATGATCTGCGCGATCGGTGGCCGGATGCCGCTGATCACGCAGTCCGCGCCCATGAGCCGGACGGCGTTGACCGTCTGCATCAGGTGGTGTGCGACAGCGGTGTCCACAGTGGGCACGCCGGTGATGTCGATGATCGCCACCTGCGCTTCGTCCCGTTGGATGGCTTCCAGCAGGTTCTCCATCACGATCTGGGTCCGCGCGGTGTCGAGCGTGCCGATCAGGGGGACGGCCAGCACCCGGTCCCAGAGCCGGACGACCGGAGTGGAGATCTCCAGGAGCTGTCGGCTCTGCCGCCGGATGATCTCCTCGCGGCCCTCCACGTAGGTGGAGAAGGACAGTGCTCCAGCGGCGTCGAGAAGTCTGTTGATCAACAGCGCCGCCTGGAAGAGGGTGTCCCCCTCGCGGGTCTCGTGCTGCACCGCTTCGAGCAGCGCCTCTTTGAGGGCGAGGACGGCCAGCGAGGTGGACGTCGGGTTCGCCCCGCCGCGCGCACGACGCAGGGAGAGGTCGGTGATCGCCTGACACAGCCCGGGGTGGGAGCTGACGACCCGCTCCGCCGGCTGGTCGGTCTCGAGTGCGGCACGCAGCGCCTCGACGAGCAGGTCCGCCTCCTCACGCAGCTCGGCCTCGGTGATGCCGGTTCCGAGGACTGCCCGTTCCAACTGCAGTTGCACCCACCGGTCGGCCACTGCCTCGCTCCGTGCACGCAGAGCCTCACCTACTCGGATCCGGGCCTCGCGTTCTGGGGTGGTCATCGCTAATCCGCCTTCGCAATTGTTGTTGCGCGACAAATGTTAGCGGAGCGGTGGTGTCAAGCGAAAGGCTGCCGGTCCCGGAGGGCGCTGGGGCACGGCGCGGCACGGCGCGGCACGGCGCGGTCGAAGGGGACGCACGGGCGCTCTCCGGGCGGCTGTGCGAGCAGGCCGCCGCGCAGAGGTCCAGTAACCCGGCATCGCGATGACATGCGCCCTCGGACAAGGGCGGAGCCGCGGGGCAGTCCGCCCGCAGGGCGTGCACCCCGCGGGCAGGCGTGGGCAGCGGGAAGTCAGGAGTACGGTGATCCGGTCGACGCGCTCGGCCGATCGGGGGATCAGGGGATCAGGCCGATTCCACAGCGTCGTCCCCCGGCTCCTCGCCCGGCGGGCTGGTGTCACCCGCGACCCGGCTGAAACCGGCCAGCCCCTTCGTGAGCGCGGCCCGTTCCTCCACCGTCATGTCGGTGATGATCTCGAGAAGCACGTGTTCGCGACGCGCCCTCAGGTCCCTGAGGTAGTTTTCCCCTCGGCTCGACAAGCGCAGCTCGAGCTCGCGGCGACTGGCGGAGCTGAGGGACCGCTTGATGAATCCCAGGGCGTGTAGACGGTCACACATCCGGCTCACCGACGAAGGCGTCGAGCTGAGCGCCTCTCCCAAGGTGCGCAGGTTGATCCCGTGATGACGGTCCAGCGTGTACAGCACCCGAAGCTGCGACGGCGACACCGGGGCCGTCGGCGTCATGTCCCGGGCCTGGCTCCAGAGCACTTCCAGCAGCTCGATGACCTCGCGCGTCGCCTGCGCGGCAGCATCCCGATCGCCGCCCGGGGTAGGTAGGGAATGCATGTCCCCAACTGTGACACTTCGCAATGGTCCTGTCAGTCGCTGAAGCATGAAAGACCATCCGCTCTTTTTCCCGCTATTTCCGAACAGGTGGTAACCGAACGGTGGACAGATTCACAGCGGTGGAACGCTCCCTCCGCAGAGCCGCACCCCACGCCCTCCTCGAAGCGGTGCGGGACGCGCTCACTGCCCACTACGCCGCCGAATCCGTCGACCTGCTCATGGCCGACTACGCGATGACCATACTGCAACCCGTCAGCGCCCTCCCATACACCGCCGAGCCGATCCCCGTCCACACCAGCGCGCCCGGCAGGGCCTTCGGCGCCCAGGAACCCTACGCAGAGGCCGTCAAGGGCACCGACCGGGTCACCGCACACCTGCCCGTCAGCGTGCGGGGCGACCGCATCGGCATCCTCAGCGTGCGGCTTCCGGCGGACTCCTACGACGCGGACACCGCCCGGGAACTGGAGGACGTCGCGGAAGTACTGGCCTACGGGATCGTGGTCGCCGAGCGGGACACCGACCTCTACCTCCAGGCCCGCCGCGCGGACCGCCTCACCCTCGCCGCCGAGATGCAGTGGCAACTCCTGCCCGGCCGCTCCTGCTCCCGCCCCGAATACGAACTCGGGGCGCAGCTCGAACCGGCCTACGCGATCTACGGCGACAACTTCGACTGGTCGACCTCTGCCGACCACCTCACCCTCACCGTGACCAACGGCATGGGCGAAGGCATCGAGGCCGCCCTGCTCACGAACCTCGCCATCAACTCCCTGCGCAACGCCCGCCGCGCCGGCCTCTCGCTCACCGACCAGGTGTGCCTGGCCGACCAGGCGGTCTACGGCCACTACCACGGGGCCGTGCACCTCTCCGTCCTCCATCTGAGGTTCGACCTGGAGACCGGGGAGACGGAGGTCATCGACGCCGGTTCTCCCAAGATGTGGCGCCTGAGGCAGGGCAGGGCAGAACTGATCGAACTCGACGCGCAGCTTCCGCTGGGCATGTTCGAGGACTCCATCTACAGCGTGCAGCGCCTCCGGATGGAGCCGGGAGACCGGCTGCTCTTCGTGAGTGACGGCGTCTACGACGTGGCCTCCCCGGCGGGAGAGCGGTACAGCGAGCGGGCTCTGATCCGCGCGATGACCAACACCCGTCTTCTCCCGCCCTCCCAGGTACCCCGCGCCGTCCTGCAGGAGCTCTCCGGCCACCGCGGCCCCATCGACGCGGACGACGACGCCATGGTGGTGTGCCTCGACTGGCACGGTCGCCCCTGACGATCGTCTCGGACGAGGAGGGGTCGTCCGCCGACGGTGCGGGCGCGACGGCCGGCCCGCCCGGTGGCCGTGCCGCACGCCGGGCACTCCACCACCGTCCCGCCCCCCCCGGTGGCCGTGCCGCACGCCCGGCACTCCACCACCGGCCCCACGGCACGGACCGGCGCGCCCCGGCCAGGTACGTGTCCCCCGTTCGGGTCACAACCCCCCACTCTCCGGACAGCCCCCACCGCGGCCCGCCACCCTGTCGTCCATGCGTGCCGCACCCCCACCCCTCGCCGTCGACCCCACCCCCCTCAGCCGCTACCTGGGCACCGCCCTCGACGCCCTCCGCGAAGGAGCGCAGGCCAGGGGCGGCCCTCTCCCGGCCGGCGGCCCCGAAGCCGTGGCGCGCCGGGTGCGCGAGGCCCTCGGCGAGGCCCTGCCGGAGCGCGGCACCGGCCCGGACGAGGCCCTTCGTACCCTGGTCCGCCTCCTCGCGGAAGGCGCCGCCGACCCCGCCCACCCCCTCTGCGCCGCCCACCTCCACACCCCGCCCCTCGCCCTCGCGGCCGCCGCCGACCTCGCCGCCTCCGCGCTCAACCCGTCCATGGACTCCTGGGACCAGGCGCCCGCCGCCTCCGTCCTCGAAGCGGAGGTCACGGGGGCCCTCGCCGCCGAGGTCTTCCCCGGAGCGGCGGCCGCCGACGCCCTCGTCACCACCGGCGGCACCGAGTCCAACCAGATCGCCCTGCTCCTGGCGAGAGAACGCCACGGCCCGGCCCTCCGTACCGTCGTCGGCGCGAACGCCCACCACTCCCTCCACCGCGCCGCCTGGCTCCTCGGCCTCGCCGAGCCGGTCACCGTCCCCACCCCGAACGGCACGATCGACCCCGCCGCCCTCGCCGATGCCCTGGCCCGCACCGAAGGCCCCGTCCTCGTCGCCGCCACCGCCGGCACCACCGACGAGGGACTGATCGACCCGCTGCCTGAGCTCGCCGACACCTGCGCCGCCCACGGCGCCGAACTCCACGTCGACGCCGCCTACGGAGGCCCCGTCCTCCTCAGCCGGACCCACCGCCACCTCCTCGACGGCCTCGACCGCGCCCGTAGCGTCACCGTCGACCTGCACAAACTCGGCTGGCAGCCGGCCGCCGCCGGACTCCTCGCCGTACGCGACACCGCCGACCTCGCCGCCCTCGGCCACACCGCCGCCTACCTCAACGCCGACGACGACACCGAGGCCGGCCTCCCCGACCTCCTCGGCCGCTCCCTGCGCACCACCCGCCGCCCCGACGTCCTCAAGACGGCCGTCACCCTCCGCGCCCTCGGCCGCACCGGCCTCGGCGCCCTCGTCGACACGTGCATGGACCTCGCCCAGGACCTCGCCGACCTGGTGGAGAAGACCCCGGGACTCGACCTGCGGGCCCGCCCCACCCTCACCACCGTCCTCTTCCGGCCCAGCGGCGCCGACGACCGGACCGTCGCCACGATCCGCCGCACCCTCCTCGCCGAGGGCCGCGCCGTCCTCGGCCGCGCCGAGGCCGACGGCCGCCTCTGGCTCAAGGCCACCCTGCTCAACCCCCACGCCACCCACGGCGACCTGGCACAGCTCCTCACCCTCGCGGAAGGCGGCACGCACCGATGACCGGCAGCACCCCCAAGGACGACCTCGACCGCCCCCACGACCTGGTGGGCGTCGGCATCGGCCCCTTCAACCTCTCGCTCGCCGCCCTCGCCCAGGGCGTCCCCGGCGGCCTCGCCACCGCGTTCTACGAGCAGCGGCCCGCCTTCCACTGGCACCCGGGCCTCCTCATCGACGGCGCCACCCTCCAGGTCCCCTTCCTCGCCGACCTGGTGACCCTCGCCGACCCCGCGAGCCCCTGGACCTTCCTCAACTACCTGAAGAGCAGGGACCGCCTCTTCCCCTTCTACTTCGCCGAGAAGTTCCACATCCAGCGCGCCGAGTACGACGCCTACTGCCGCTGGGTCAGCGAGCGGCTCCCCGGACTCCACTTCGGCCACCAGGTCGACTCGGTCCGCTGGAACCCCGAACGGCGCCTGTTCGAAGTCGACTTCACCCAGCTCGACACGGACGGCGAGGCCGAGGCACTGGGCCGCGCGTACACCCGCAACGTCGTCCTCGGCGTCGGCACCGAGCCGTACGTCCCCGAGCCGCTCAAGCCGCTCGCCGACGCCCCCGGCGTCCCCGTCTTCCACTCCGCCGACTACCTGACCCACCGCGAGAAGCTGCTCGCCGCACGGCACGTCACCGTCATCGGCTCCGGCCAGTCCGGCGCCGAGGTCTTCCTCGACCTCCTGCGGGCCCGCCCCGCCGGAGCCGAGAGGATCCACTGGCTGGCCCGCACCGAGGCCTTCGCCCCGATGGAGTACTCCAAACTGGGTCTCGAGCACTTCACCCCCGATTACACCCGCTACTTCCACGCCCTGCCCGAGGCGGTACGCGGCGACCTCGTCCCCCGCCAGTGGCAGCTCCACAAGGGCATCGACGCCGACACCCTCGCCGCCATCCACGACGAGCTCTACCGGCGCACCCTGCACGGCGGCTGGCCCGACGCCGTCCTCACCCCCGGCGTCCGCGTCCGCACCGCCGGGCGGGTCGCCACCACCCAGGTCGAACTGCACCTGGAGCACATCCAGCAGGGCACCCGCTCCCGGCTCACCACCGACGCCGTCGTTCTCGCGACCGGCTACCGGGAGCGCCCGGTGGACCGGATGCTCGCCGGCCTCGACCCGTACCTCCGCCACGACTCGGCGGGCCGCGCCCGGATCGACGAGCGGTACCGGCTGGTCCTCGACCCGTCCGTCACCGGCGCCGTCCACGTCCAGAACGCCGAGAAGCACACCCACGGCGTCGGCGCCCCCGACCTGGGCCTCGCCGCCTGGCGCAGCGCGACCATCCTCAACTCGATCACCGGCAAGGAGCCGTACCAGCTGCCCCGCCGCACGGCCTTCACCAGCTTCGGCCTGGAGACACGAGAGGCGCCGAGCATTCCGGCCCAGAGCCAGAAGCTGACGCCCCTCGTACAGCAGTGAGGTCCTAGAAGACCGGCACGCCGTCCCGGGTCAGCCTCCAGTCCACCGAGGCGAACAGACCCGGGTCGACCGTCCCCTTCGCCTGCACCCACTGGATGATGGTGTTGCGGATCTCGTCCGAGTTCGCCCACAGCTGCGGGGCGTTCGCCACGTGCGGGAACGCGCCGCCGCCGCTCGCCCGGTAGTTGTTGACCGCGAGGACGAACTTCGCCGCCGGATCGACCGGCGCGCCCTCGAAGGCCAGGTTCACGATCCGCGCACCGGCCGGCTTCGCGATGTCGATCTCGTACGTGAGACCCGACACGGCGTCGTAGTTGTAGTCCGGCGTGCCGTCCGCGTTGGTCAGCTTCGCGGTGTCGACGGGCGCGCCGGCCGGGGTCCGGACGTAGTACTTCGCCGAGTACTCCAGGTACTCCTTCAGCTGGGCGCCCGTCATCAGCCGGGCCTCCATGGTGTTCTCGAAGGGGTAGAGCCCGGCGGCGTCCTTGATGGTGATCCGGCCGGCCGGTATCCGGGCCGTCCGGGAGAAGCAGGACGCCTGCGAGAGCACCGGCAGGTCCGCGTACGCGCCGCCCGCGAGGGCCGCCCTCACCGTCTCGGTCTGGACCACGTTGATCAGGTCGATGATCGGCTCGTCCTTCCACGGCGCGTCGGCCGTGGTCATGACGGCGGTGGAGGTGCCGATGACCTGGTTGACGTACGCGACGACCTTCGTGTGCTCGTCCGCCAGCAGCCCCGTGATCTCCGGGTCCTCCGCCACCGTGTTGGAGTTGAGGACCTGCGCGCCGACCTTCTCGACGACCCAGCGGCCCTTCTCCCACACCAGGTCGAAGTCGAAGAGGGTGAGCCGCTGGCCCCACTTCAGCGGCTCGGACAGGACGACGTCCTTGCCCGTCTCCTTGTTCCTCACCCGGTACTCCGGGATCTCGGTGTGCGCGTGACCGACGAGGATCGCGTCGATGCCCGGCACCTGCTCGGCGACGAGCCCGGCCGCGTTCTCGACGTGGGGGAGCTGGTCACCGTACGAGGACGTGCCGCTGGAACCGGAGTGCGCCGAGACGACGACCACGTCCGCGCCCATCGAGCGCAGCTTCGGCACCCACTTCGCGGCCTGCTCCTCGAGCCCGGGGAAGACCATCCTGCCGCTGACGTTCGCCTTGTCCCAGATGGCGATGCCCGGGTTGGTCAGGCCCAGCACCGCGACCTTGACGTCCCTGCCGTGCGGGGTGCGCATCCGGTGCATGCTGTACGGCGGGAAGGCCGGGCGCAGCGTCTTCGCGTCGAGCGCGTTGGCACCGAGCAGCGGGAAGTCGCACTGCTCCTCGAACTTCCGCAGCACCGGGATGCCGTAGTTGAACTCGTGGTTGCCGAGGGCGGCGGCGTCGTAGCCGATGGCGTTCATGGCCTGGGCCATCGGGTGGACCGGACCGCCGGCCTTCGTGATCGGGTCGACCTTGGCGTAGTAGTAGGACAGCTGGGTGCCCTGGATGGTGTCGCCGGCGTCGATGAGGAGGGTGTTGCGGCGGCCCTTCGCGGCGCGGACCTGGTCGACCAGAGTGGAGATCTTGGCGAGGCCGACGTCGTTGTGCGCCTTGTCGTCGAACTCCCTGTCCGTGAAGTAGTCCCAGTTGAAGACGTTTCCGTGCAGGTCGGTGGTGCCCATCACGGTGAAGGAGTACCGCTTGGCCGGCTTGGGACGACGCTCGTGTGCCTCGGCGGGGGCGACGGCCCCGGCGGTGAGGGCGGCTCCGGCCCCGACGGCGACGGAGCTCTCCAGGAACGTCCGGCGGTTCAACGGCATGTGCTCTCCTTGGTTCGTCCGGCGTCGGCGCACGGGCGCACAACGCGCGTAGATTCTGGCCCAGGCCTCCCCGTGGGCAACAGCCCTTTCGGGTTACGGAGTGGGAAAGTGTTCGGTGACGCTGTCGTCGTACGCGGAGGAGTCAGGACGTGACACAGGAACACGCGACCCCCGGGGCACCCCAGGTGACGGTCCGTGGCGAGGGACGCCTCGACGTCGACCCGGAGCTCGCCCGGATCGGCGTGACCGTCTCGGCGCGCGGGACGGACCGGGCGGCGGCGCTCGCGGACCTCACCCGGCGCAACGCCCGGGTGCTCGACCTGCTCAAGGCGCAGGGCGACGCCCTCGGGGCACTGGAGACCGGAAGCTCTCCATCGCCCCCGAGCTCGGCCGGCGCGGCCGGGGCGAGCGCGTGCAGGCCTACCGGGGCCGCGTCCGGGTGACCGCCGAACTGACCGACTTCACCCTGCTCGGGGAACTGGTGACCCGGCTCGCCGACCTGGAGCTGACGAGCGTGGACGGCCCCTGGTGGGCACTGCGGCCCGACTCCCCGGCGTACGCGGAGGCACGTCGGCTCGCCGTGACGGAGGCGGTCCAGCGGGCGCGGGCCTACGCGGAGGCGCTCGGCACCTCGCTCGCGTCACTCCTCGAACTCTCGGACGCCGGGCTCGCGGGCCCGGGAGCGCCGATGCCGCCGCCCTTCGCCGGAGCCCCGATGGCCTTCGCGGCCGAGGGGGTCGGCGAGGCACCCCCGCTGGACCTCGAACCGCAGCGGCGGACGGTCACCGCCGAGGTCGTGGCACGCTTCACGATGCGGCCGCCGACCCTCTGAGAAGGGGGCGCCGGGACGCGTGAATCGCTCATCGGAGCACCCCGGCGCACATATTCAAGACTTGTCAACAGCCTTTCACGGAAAGGTTGTTGAGTAGTCATGTCCCACCAACTCGCTACTGGTGGGTAAGGCCTAGGCTCGACCCATGCGCCGAGCGAAAATCGTTTGTACCCTTGGACCCGCCACCGAAACATACGACCAGATCAAGTCGTTGATCGAGGCCGGAATGGACGTGGCCCGCCTCAACCTCAGCCACGGCACGTACGCCGAGCACGAGGAGCGCTACCGCCACGTACGCAAGGCCTCCGACGAGACCGGCCGGAGCGTCGGCGTCCTCGCCGACCTTCAAGGCCCGAAGATCCGCCTCGGCCGCTTCCGCGAAGGCCCCGTACTCCTTGAACGCGGCGACGAGTTCGCCATCACCGTCGAACCGATGGAAGGCGACCGCCACGGCTGCGGGACGACCTACTCCGGTCTCGCCGAAGACGTCACCCCCGGTGAGCGCATCCTCGTCGACGACGGCCGCGTCACCCTGGAGGTCGTCTCCGTCGAAGGACCCCGGGTGAACACCCTCGTCATCGAGGGCGGCATGGTCTCCGACCACAAGGGCCTCAACCTCCCCGGCGTCGCCGTCTCCGTCCCCGCCCTCTCCGAGAAGGACATCGAGGACCTCCGCTGGGCGCTGCGCATCGGCGCCGACGTCATCGCCCTCTCCTTCGTCCGCAGCGCCCGCGACATCGTGGACGTCCACCGGATCATGGACGAGGAGGGACGCCGGCTGCCCGTCATCGCCAAGGTCGAGAAGCCGCAGGCCGTCGAGAACATCGACGAGATCGTCGCCGCCTTCGACGGCATCATGGTGGCCCGCGGCGACCTGGGCGTCGAGATGCCCCTGGAGCAGGTGCCGATCGTCCAGAAGCGCGCCGTCAAGCTCGCCAAGCGCAACGCCAAGCCGGTCATCGTCGCCACCCAGATGCTCGACTCGATGATCGACAACTCCCGCCCCACCCGCGCCGAGGCGAGCGACGTGGCGAACGCGGTCATCGACGGCACCGACGCCGTGATGCTCTCCGGCGAGACCAGCGTCGGCCGCTACCCGATCGAGACGGTCCGCACCATGAGCCGGATCGTCGAGGCCGCGGAGGAGGACGTCCTCGCCAAGGGCCTGCCCCCGCTGACCGACCGCAACAAGCCCCGCACCCAGGGCGGCGCCGTGGCCCGCGCGGCCGCCGAGATGGGCGACTTCCTCGGCGCCAAGTTCCTCGTCGCCTTCACCCAGTCCGGCGACACGGTCAAGCGCCTCTCCCGCTACCGATCCCCGATCCCCCTCCTGGCCTTCACCCCGGACCCGGCCACCCGCTCCCAGCTCAACCTCACCTGGGGCGTCGAGACCTTCCTCGGCCCGCACGTGGACTCGACGGACGCGATGGTGGCCCAGGTCGACGAGGAACTGCTGCGCATCGGCCGCTGCAGGAAGGGCGACATCGTGGTCATCACGGCGGGCTCCCCGCCGGGAGTCGCGGGCTCGACGAACCTGGTCCGGGTCCACCACATCGGAGAGTCCCTGACATAGGGGGAGGCGGGGAGGTCCTTGATCGGGCCATCCATCTCATGCCTTGGAATCGCAGGTAAAGTGCCCCGGGTGGGATTCGAACCCACGCTGGATGGTGTTTGAGACCACTGCCTCTACCGCTGGGCTACCGGGGCATCCTTCGAAACGAAGGTGGGTGATCACCCGCCGTGTCCCTACCTTACAGGAGGTAGGTAGGCTCATGGGGAGCTGTATCCGCCTCGGAACGAGGCCATCGAACGAGGAGCCCGCGTGACCGCCCCCGAGTCGCCCCAGCCCGCCGACGACGCCGAGGCGTCGCACGTTCCTCCGCTGACGACCCGTGTCGTCATCGCCGAGGACGAGGCCCTCATCCGCCTCGACCTCAAAGAGATGCTGGAGGAAGAGGGCTACACGGTCGTCGGCGAGGCCGGAGACGGTGCCAAGGCCGTCGAACTCGCCCGTGAGCACCGGCCCGACCTCGTCATCCTGGACGTGAAGATGCCCGTCCTCGACGGGATCTCGGCCGCCGAGAAGATCGCCGGCGAGTCCATCGCCCCGGTCCTCATGCTCACCGCCTTCTCGCAGCGCGAGCTGGTCGAGCGCGCCCGGGACGCCGGCGCCATGGCGTACCTGGTGAAGCCCTTCAGCAAGAGCGACGTGGTGCCGGCCATCGAGATGGCCGTCTCCCGGTTCGCCGAGCTGCGCGCCCTGGAGAAGGAGGTCGCCGACCTCTCCCTCCGCCTGGAGACGCGCAAGCTGGTGGACCGCGCCAAGTCGATCCTGCAGACCCAGTACGGGCTGACGGAGCCGGCCGCGTTCCGCTGGATCCAGAAGACCTCGATGGACCGCCGCATGTCGATGCAGCAGGTCGCCGAGGCCGTCATCGAGGACGCCGAGGAGAAGAAGGCGGCCAAGGGCCAGTAGGAGCCCGCCCGTACCGAAGACGCGAAGAAGGCCCGCCCCACGTCACCGCGGGGCGGGCCTTCCGTCAGCGAGCGGTTCAGTCCTCGCCGAGGTACGCCTTGCGGACGGACTCGTCGTGGAGCAGGTCCCGGCCGGTGCCGGACAGGACGACCTTGCCGATCTCCATGACGTGACCGTGGTCCGCCAGGGCGAGCGCGGCCTGGGCGTTCTGCTCGACGAGCAGGATGGTGGTGCCCTGGGCCTTCAGTTCGGCGATCGTCGCCATGATCTTCTGCATCATGATCGGCGAGAGACCCATGGAGGGCTCGTCGAGCATGAGCAGCTTCGGCTGCGACATCAGCGCCCTGCCCATGGCGAGCATCTGCTGCTCACCGCCGGAGAGGGTGCCGGCCGCCTGCCTGCGACGTTCGCCCAGGATGGGGAAGAGGTCGTAGGCGCGCTGGACGTCCTTGGCGATGCCCGCGGTGTCCTTCCGGAGGAAGGCGCCGAGGAGGAGGTTCTCCTCGATCGTCATCCGGGGGAAGATGTGCCGGCCCTCGGGGGAGTGCGCCAGGCCCAGCGAGACGATCTTGTGCGCGGGGATCTTGCGGAGGGACTTGCCCTCGAACTTGATCTGGCCGCCGACCGGCTTGAGGAGCCCGGAGAGGGTCCGCAGGGTGGTGGTCTTCCCGGCGCCGTTGGTGCCGATGAGGGTGACGACCTCACCGGCGTCGACGGAGAAGGAGATGCCCTTGACGGCCTCGATCTTTCCGTAGGCGACGCGCAGGTCCTCGACTTCGAGCAGTGCGGTCATGCGTCGTTCTCCTTGCCCGAAGCAGGGTCGTGCGGGGTGTCCTTCGAGGCCGGGGTCTTCGCCGGAGCCTCGTCGGAAGCCGGGGCGGCCTCGGACGCCGGGGCCGCCTCGGTGGCGGGGGTCTCCTCGGAAGCCGGAGCCGTCCCGGTGACGGGGGTCTCCTCGGAAGCCGCGGCCTCCTCGGCGGCCGGGGCCTTCTCGACGGCCGGGGCCGCCGGGGCCGCCGGGGCCGCCGGGGTGTCGTCGGCCGCCGCCGCGGGCTCGTCCGCCACGGGCTCGCCCAGGTACGCGGCGATGACCCGCTCGTCGCTCTGGACGGTCTGGCTGTCGCCCTCGATCAGCTTCTGGCCCTGGACGAGCACGGCGACCCGGTCGCAGAGGTTGAAGATGAACCGCATGTCGTGCTCGATGACGAGCACGGCGATGCCCATGTCCCGGATGGCGAAGATGAGTTCCTCCGCCGCCCGCGTCTCCTGCGGGTTCATGCCGGCGGTGGGCTCGTCGAGCAGGATCAGGCCGGGGTCGCTCGCGAGGGCGCGGGCGATCTCCAGCTTGCGCTGCTCGCCGTACGGGAGGTTCTTGGCGAGGTGCTGTGCCTTGTCCTGGAGGCCGATGAACTCCAGGAGTTCCATTGCCCGCTTCGACGCCTCCGCCTCGGCCTTCTTGAAGGCGGGGAGGCGCAGCAGCGCGGACCAGAGGCCCTGCTTCATCCGGGTGTGGCGTCCGACGAGGACGTTCTCCAGGACGGTCATGTTGTGGAAGAGGCGGATGTTCTGGAAGGTACGGGCGATGCCGGCGTCGGTGACCTTGTACGACGTGGGGGGCAGGACCGTGCCCTTGTACCGGACCTCACCCTCGGTGGGGACGTAGAGACCGGTGAGGCAGTTGAAGAAGGTGGTCTTGCCGGCGCCGTTGGGGCCGATGAGACCGACGATCTCGCCGCTGTTCACGGTCAGGTTCACATCGCGTACGGCGGTGAGGCCGCCGAAGCGCATGGTGACCCCGCGCGCGTCGAGGACGGTCTCGCCGGCGGCCGGCGCGGTGGTGGCGTCGGCGGACTTCGTGGTGGTCGTCATGGTTCAGGCACCTGCCTTGGCGAGCGTGGCGGGCGTCTCGTCCTTCTCGTGGAACTCCAGCTGGTTGCGCCGGTTGGCGATGATGCCCTCCGGGCGGAAGCGCATGAGGAGGATCAGCGCGACGCCGAAGGCGAACAGCTGGTACTCGCCCATGAACTGGAGCTTGTTGGGGATGAGGAAGAGCAGCGAGGCACCGACCAGGGGACCGCTCATCGTGCCCATGCCGCCGAGGACGACGGCCGCGAGCAGGAAGGCGGAGTTGGGCGGGATGGGACCGGCGAAGAGGTACTGCTCCGGGGTCACCGTGTAGGTGACGTGGGCCTGCACGGTGCCGGCGAGGCCGGCGAGCGAGGCGCCGAGCGCGAAGGCGATGAGCTTGACCCGGAAGCCGTTGATGCCCATGGCGAGCGCGGCGGTCTCGTCCTCGCGGATGGCGACCCAGGCGCGGCCGATGCGGGAGTCGCCGCTGCGCCGGAAGACCAGCACGACGACCGCCATGATCAGCAGCATCAGGAAGAAGTAGTTGGCGAAGCGTCCGATGGTGAAGCCGGCGATCGAGTGCTCGGCGCCGAAGTCGAACCCGAACATGTTGAGGTTCGGGATGGACGCGATGCCGTTGGAGCCGTTGGTGATGTCCGGCCCCGAGGTGCCGTCGGTGTTCATCACGGCGATACGGAAGATCTCACCGAAGCCGAGCGTCACGATGGCGAGGTAGTCGCCGCGCAGCCGCAGGGTCGGGGCGCCGATGAGGACACCGAAGACCAGGGAGGCTCCGGCGCCGACGAGGATGGCGGCCCAGAAGGGGAGGTGGACGCCGAACGGCGAGGTCGGGGCGCCCGAGACGAGGGCGGCCGCGTAGGCGCCGACGCCGAGGAAGGCGACGTAACCGAGGTCGAGGAGACCGGCGAGGCCGACGACGATGTTCAGACCGAGGGCGACGGTGGCGAAGATCAGGATGTAGACGCCGAGCGTCGCGTACTGGTCGTCGGTCTGGGTGAAGGGGAAGAGCGCCGCGGCGATGAACGCGCCCGCGATGGAGAGGTTCTGGTGCTTCTTGGTGAGCTGCGTGGCCTGCGCCATGAGGCCCGACTTGTTGACCGCCGCGAAGCCGATCCCGGCGGTGATCAGGAAGCCGAGGAACAGCTCGTCGTACTCCGTGCCGACACCGTAGGTGAAGACGCCGAGCGCCACGGCGAGGACGCCCGTGATGATCAGGATCTCGACGGAGGAGTGCATCGGGGGCAGCTTGCGCGCGGTGCCGGTGGCGAAGGCCGACGTGAAGGTGGCCCAGCCGTTGCCGGCCTCGTGCTTGAACTGGTCCCAGCCGGTGTCCTCGGGGTCGACCGGCAGCAGCTTCGGCCGCTCGAAGGGAAGGGCGAGGGCACCGAGGAGGGCGAGCAGGGTGGCGAGCGCGACGACCGCGCCGCCTGGCTCCAGGTTGACCGGACCGCCGAGCTGGATGCTGATGGCGGCGACGGTGAACCAGGCGATGCCGAAGTTGGCGAGCGCGGCGAGCTTGAGTGCCGCGTCACCGCCGGCCGGGGTGAGCCAACGGGTGCCCTTGACGCCGTACGAGGAGAGGGCGAAGAGGGTGGTGAGCAGGCCCGTGACCAGGACCTGCATCTGGAGGCCGGCGGGGGAGCCGTAGAAGGTGAGGTCGCCCGGGAAGCGGGGGGTCCAGGTCCAGGCGAGGAAGCAGCTGGCGACGGTGAGGACGCCGCCGCCCAGGGCGAGGGCGCGGGCGGCCTTGGCCGGCACGAAGCCGATGAGGCCGGTCGCCTCGGCCGTGGGGGCCGTGGCTGCCTTGGGGTTCTCGGAGATGGTGGTCATGGTGCTCACGCCCTGTCCGCGACGCGCTCGCCGAGGAGGCCTTGTGGCCGGGCGAGGAGTACGACGATGAGGAGTACGAAGGCCCAGACGTCGGCCCAGGACTGGCCGCCGAGCTGCTCCATACCGGGGATGTGGCTGATGTACGCCGTCGCCATGGTCTCGGCGACACCGAGGACGACTCCGCCGATCATGGCTCCGTAGATGTTGCCGATACCGCCGAGGACCGCCGCCGTGAAGGCCTTGAGGCCGAGGAGGAAGCCCATCTTGTAGTCGACGACGCCGTACTTCAGGCCGTACGCGACGGCGCCGACCGCTGCCATCGCGGCACCGAGGGCGAACGCGATCACGATGATCCGGTCGGTGTTGACGCCCATGAGCTTCGCGGTGTCCGGGTCCTGCGCCGTGGCCTGCATGCCGCGACCGGTGCGGGTGCGCATGACGAAGAAGGCGAGGAAGGCCATGCAGATGGGGGCGGCGATCAGCAGGAAGACGTCACCGGTCTGGATGGTGATCGGGCCGAGCTCGATCGAGCCGCCGGGGATCTGCGGGAAGGTCCGGGCGGACTTCGCCTCCGGGTACCAGACCCAGACGGCGTACTGCAGGGCGAGCGAGAGACCGATGGCCGTGATGAGCGGGGCCAGCCGGGGGCCGCCGCGGAGCGGACGGTAGGCGAACCGTTCCGCCCCGATGGCTATGGTCGTCGCGACGAGCACGGCACCGATGATCATGAGGGGCAGAGCCACCCACATGGTGGTGCCGCCGGGCAGGATGAGCCAGACCGTGAGGGCCCCGAAGCCGCCGGTCATGAAGATCTCGCCATGGGCGAAGTTGATGAGCTGGACGATGCCGTAGACCATCGTGTAGCCGACGGCGACCAGCCCGTACATGGATCCCAGTAGCAGGCCGTTGACCAGCTGCTGCGGCAGTTCGTTCACCGCATTGTCCTCCGAGACTTTCGACGGATGTGACACCGCGCGGGGAGCCTGGTGCGGCCCCCCGCGCGGTGAAGGTGGTGCGTGAGTGGTGGTGGGGTGGGTCAGCCGCCGAAGGTGCCGGACTTGACCGGCTTGAACGCGCCGCCCTCGACCTTGTAGACCGTCAGCTGCTTGTTGGTGGTGTCACCGAACTCGTCGAAGGAGACCTTGCCGGTCACACCCTCGAAGGAGACGCCCTGCAGGGCCTCGACGACCTTGGCGCGGGCGTCCTCGGGGAGCTTGCCGCCGTTGCCGTCCACGACCTTCTTGACGGCCTCGATGATCGACCAGGTCGAGTCGTACGCGTAGCCGCCGTAGGCCTCGTAGGCCTCCTTGTAGCCACCGGTCTTGTAGTCGGCCAGGAACTCCTTGGCCGAGGCGAGGGACTCGATCGGCGCACCGACGGAGGTGGCGATGTCACCGTTGGCCGCCGCGGCGCCCGCCAGCTTCACGTACTCGGGGCTGTAGAGCGCGTCGCCGCCGACGACGGTGACCTTCGCGCCGGCTTCCTTGATCTGCTTGGCCAGCGGGCCGGCGGCCGGGTACTCGCCACCGTAGTAGACGACGTCGGCGCCGGAGCTCTTCACCTTGGTCGCGACCGCGGAGAAGTCCTTGGTGTCCGGGTTGATGTGCTCGGTGCCGAGGACCTTGCCGCCGAGCTTCTCGAACTCGCTCTTGAAGGTGCCCGCGAGGCCGGCGCCGTAGGTCTTCTTGTCGTCGATGATGAAGGCCTTGGTCTTCTTGGCCTCGTTGAAGACGTACTGGGCGGCGAACGGGCCCTGGATGGCGTCCGTGGTGGCGGTACGGAAGTACGACTTGTAGCCGCGCTTCTTGTCGCCCGTGCTCCAGTTGACACCTTGGGTCAGCGCCGGGTTGGTGTTGGCCGGGGAGACCTGGGCCAGCTTGGCGTCGTCGAACACCTTCTGCATCGACTCGGCGACGGAGGAGTTCAGCGGGCCGACGACGCCGAGGACGCCCTTGTCGGCGACGAACTTGGTCGCGTTCTGCTGGCCTGCGGAGGGCTGGGCCTGGTCGTCCAGGGACTCCAGCTTGAAGGTCACGCCCTTGACGTGGGCCTTCTTGTTGGCCGTCTTGACCGCCAGGTCGGCCGAGTTCTTGATGCCGAGGCCGAGGGCGGAGAGCTCGCCCGTGAGGGGCGCGTCGAGACCGATGGTCACGGTGACGTTGCCGCTGTCACCGTTCTCGGCCGCGCCGCCCTTGTCGTCGCGCGAACCACAGGCGGTGAGGGTGAGTGCTCCCGCGGTGACCGCGGTGGTGAGTATGAGCAACGAACGGTTTCGCACGAAGGGTCCTTTCCCTGGCGCGGCCCCCTCGGAATGAGGCGGTGCCGTGAAGCTGCGGAGCGAGGGGTGCCGTTTTGGAACGCCGGGCCGTACCGAGGTGGTGACAGGGCCGTGCAGTAGGACGCGCCCGGCAGCGCGGTGACTGGCGGTGACTCTAGGCGCAGGTGGGGAGGGTCGGGGAGCGCCGAGGTCATGATGTGACTGTCTTGTTATGCCGACGGGGAAAGAGTGTGCGCAGCGACTGGGCAAACCGGGGCATAGCTGGCCGTAATGCGGTGTTCACATAGTGAGAACGTGCAGTTCCGCTAAGGGGCTTGAGTGAATCTTGGTCCTGTCGGAGCGCTCGGCCGACTCTCCGGATATCGGACAGTGGCAGAAAGCTGAGCGGACGCGACGGCTTCTCCCGGTCGGTTCACCCCCACTCGCACGGCGGTCACTCAGGGTGACAGGGAGAAGGGGTGCGTCGCATCGCCGACCGCGCCGGGTGTCGGGGAGCCGAACGGGATTCCCCACGCGAACGGCGCGGCGCGGGAGGGTCGCCCCGTCCCGCGCCGCGCCGTGTGGTCGGCCCCGCTGCCCCTCAGGCGCCCTCGGCCCGGCCCGCCTCCGGCAGGTCGCCCGCGTCCTTGGCGGTGATCTCACGCAGCATGCAGGTCAGCCGGGCCGTGCAGACCCGCTTGTCCTGCTCGTCGGTGATCACGATCTCGTACGTGGCGGTGGATCGCCCGCGGTGCACCGGCGTCGCCACTCCGGTCACCAGGCCGCTGCGCGCCCCGCGGTGGTGGGTGCAGTTCAGGTCGACACCGACCGCGATCTTCGAGACCCCGCCGTGCAGCATCGAGCCGATGGAGCCCAGCGTCTCGGCGAGCACCGCCGAGGCGCCGCCGTGCAGGAGGCCGTACGGCTGGGTGTTGCCCTCCACCGGCATCGTGCCGACGACCCGCTCCGCCGAGGCCTCCAGGATCTGGACGCCCATCCGGTTCCCGAGGTGCCCGGCCGAGAACAGCGCCGGGAGGTCGACGCCGAGGGCCGCGTACTCCTCGATGACTTCCCGCGGGAACTTCACATGCTGCTGTTCACCCATGGCCCGGCTCCGTTCGTCTTCGTACGGCTGCTGATCGCGCGATCACTCGGTACATGATCATCGACTCGCCTGAGCGAACGCTTAGGCGGAGTGCGATTGTTCCAGACGGACGATCACGGACTTGCTCGCGGGGGTGTTGCTGATGTCCGCCGTCGACTCCAGCGGCACGAGGACGTTCGTCTCCGGGTAGTAGGCCGCCGCGCACCCCCGGGGCGTCGGATAGTGGACCACCCGGAAGCCGGGCGCCCGCCGCTCGCTGCCGTCGGTCCACTCGCTCACCAGGTCCGTGTACGCCCCGTCGGCGAAGCCGAGCTCCGCTGCGTCCTCGGGGTGGACCAGGACGACCCGGCGGCCGCCCTTGATGCCCCGGTAGCGGTCGTCCAGGCCGTAGATCGTGGTGTTGTACTGGTCGTGCGAGCGCAGTGTCTGCAGCAGCAGCCGGCCCTCCGGCACCCTCGGGTACTCGACGGGCGCCGCCGTGAAGTTCGCCTTGCCGGTCTTCGTGGGGAAGCGGCGCTCGTCCCGCGGGCCGTGCGGCAGCGCGAAGCCCCCGGGATTCGCCGCGAGACGCGCGTTGAAGTCCTGGAAACCGGGGACCACGCGCCCGATGCGGTCCCGGATCGTGGCGTAGTCCGCCTCGAACTCCTCCCAGGGCGTGGCCGATCCGGCGCCGAGGACGGCGCGGGCCATGCGCGCGACGATCGCCGGCTCGGACAGCAGGTGCGGACTCGCGGGCGGCAGATTGCCGCGCGAGGCGTGCACCAGACTCATCGAGTCCTCGACCGTCACGAACTGCTTGCCGGCCCTCTGGACGTCCTTGTCGGTGCGGCCGAGCGTGGGAAGGATCAGCGCGCGCGTGCCCGTGACGGCGTGCGAGCGGTTCAGCTTCGTCGAGACGTGGACGGTCAGCCGGGCCCGGCGCATCGCCGCCTCCGTCACCTCCGTGTCGGGCGTCGCCGCCACGAAGTTGCCGCCCATCGCGAAGAACACCTTCGCCTCCCCGTCGCGCAGCGCCTGGATGGAACGGACCACGTCGAAGCCGTGGCGGCGCGGCGAGACGATCCCGAACTCCTTGTCCAGGGCGTCGAGGAAGGCGGGCGCGGGCCGCTCGAAGATCCCCATCGTGCGGTCACCCTGCACGTTCGAATGACCGCGCACCGGGCACACCCCGGCGCCCGGCCGGCCGATGGCGCCGCGGAGCAGCAGGAAGTTGACGACCTCGCGGATGGTCGGCACGGCGTGCTTGTGCTGGGTGAGGCCCATCGCCCAGCAGACGACGGTCCGCTCCGATGCGAGCACCATCTCCAGGGCCCGCTCGATCTCGGCCCGGTCGAGCCCCGTCGCGGCGAGCGTCTCGTCCCAGTCGGCCGCCCCGGCCGCCGCGGCGAACTCCTCGTATCCGTGGGTGTGCTGTCGTACGAACTCCTCGTCGACCGCGCCGGGCGTCTCCAGGACCAGCCTGTTGAGGAGCCGGAACAGGGCCTGGTCGCCGCCGATCCGGATCTGGAGGAAGAGATCGGTCAGCGCGGTGCCCTTGACCATGCCCTGCGGCGTCTGCGGGTTCTTGAACCGCTCCAGACCCGCCTCCGGCAGCGGGTTCACCGAGATGATCCGGGCGCCCGCCTCCTTCGCCTTCTCCAGGGCGGAGAGCATCCTCGGATGGTTCGTGCCCGGGTTCTGCCCGGCCACGACGATCAGGTCCGCCCGGTGCAGGTCCTCGAGGGAGACGCTGCCCTTGCCGATGCCGATGGTCTCCGTCAGGGCCGAACCCGACGACTCGTGGCACATGTTGGAGCAGTCCGGCAGGTTGTTCGTGCCGAACTCTCGGGCGAAGAGCTGGAGCAGGAACGCCGCCTCGTTGCTCGTCCGGCCCGAGGTGTAGAAGAGCGCCTCGTCGGGGGAGCCGAGGGCCCGGAGCTCCTCGGCGATGATCGCGAAGGCCCGCTCCCAGGTCACCGGTTCGTACCGCTCGCCGCCCTCCGGCAGCAGCATCGGCTGCGTGATCCGGCCCTGCTGGCCCAGCCAGTACCCGCTGCGGCTCGCCAGGTCCGCCACCGGGTGCGCGGCGAAGAACTCCGGGGTCACCCGGCGGAGCGTCGCCTCCTCGGCGACCGCCTTCGCCCCGTTCTCGCAGAACTCCGCCACGTGCCGCTTGTCCGCCTCGGGCCAGGCACAGCCGGGACAGTCGAAGCCGTCCTTCTGGTTGACCTTCAGCAGGGTCCGCGCGGTCCGCACCGACCCCATCTGCTCCCGGGCCATCCGCAGGGTGTGCCCGACGGCGGGCAGGCCCGCCGCGGAGTGCTGCGGCGGCGTGACCTGCGGTGCGTCCTGGACCGGGTCACCGACCGGCGGCTTGCTGACCATCGCGCTCTCCCTTGAGCGGTAATCCTGCGGCGTACGTCTCCGATCCTGTCACGCGGCACCGACAGCTCCCTCCCACGGCGCCGACGGCCCGCGCCTGCGACGTGTGGACGGGATTGTCAGCGGTCCGTGGCAGGATCGTCATGTGGCCGAGACAGCATCGAAGAACCCCGCAGACACCCGCCCCCGCCTGCTCCTCATGGACGGGCACTCGCTCGCGTACCGGGCGTTCTTCGCGCTGCCCGCGGAGAACTTCACCACCGCGACCGGTCAGCCGACGAACGCGATCTACGGGTTCGCCTCGATGCTGGCGAACACGCTCCGCGACGAGGCCCCCACGCACTTCGCGGTCGCCTTCGACGTGTCCCGCAAGACCTGGCGGTCCGAGGAGTTCCCGGAGTACAAGGCGAACCGCTCGAAGACCCCCGACGAGTTCAAGGGGCAGGTCGAGCTGATCGGTGAGCTCCTCGACGCGATGAACGTGCCGCGTTTCGCCGTCGACGGCTTCGAGGCGGACGACGTCATCGCGACCCTCACCGTCCAGGCCGAGGCCGAGGGCTTCGACGTCCGGATCTTCACCGGCGACCGGGACTCCTTCCAGCTGGTCTCCGACCGCACCACGGTGATCTACCCCACCAAGGGCGTGTCCGAGGTGACCCACTTCACCCCGGAGAAGGTCCAGGAGAAGTACGGACTCACGCCCGCGCAGTACCCCGACTTCGCCGCCCTGCGCGGCGACCCGTCGGACAACCTTCCCGGCATCCCCGGCGTCGGCGAGAAGACCGCCGCCAAGTGGATCAACCAGTTCGGCTCCTTCGCCGAGCTCGTCGAGCGCGCCGAGGAGGTCAAGGGCAAGGCCGGCCAGAACTTCCGCGACCACCTGGAGTCGGTCAGGCTCAACCGCCGGCTGACCGAGATGGTCCGGGACGTCGAGCTGCCGAAGACCGTCGCGGACCTCGCCCGCGAGCCCTACGACCGCGGGGCCCTCGCTCTCGTCCTCGACACCCTGGAGATCCGCAACCCCTCGCTGCGCGAGCGGCTCCTCGCCGTCGACCCCGGCGCCGCGGAGGAGACCGCCCCGGCCCCCGCCGCCGGCGTCGAGCTCGACGGCACCGTCATCGGCTCCGGCGAGCTCGCCCCCTGGCTCGCCGAGCACGGCAACGGTCCCCTCGGCATCGCCACCGTCGACAGCTGGGCCCTCGGCACGGGCAACGTGAGCGAGGTCGCCCTGGCCGCCGCCGGAGGCGCCGCCGCCTGGTTCGACCCCAGCGCCCTCGACGAGGCCGACGAGCGGGCCTGGTCCGCCTGGATCTCCGACCCCGCCCGCCCGAAGGTCATGCACAACGCCAAGGGCGCCCTGCGGGTCTTCCCGGAGCACGGCTGGACCGTCGCGGGTGTCACCATGGACACCGCCCTCGCCGCCTACCTCGTCAAGCCCGGCAGGCGCTCCTTCGCCCTCGACGCGCTCTCCGTGGAGTACCTCCACCGTGAGCTCGCCCCCGCGGCGGCCGCCGACGGACAGCTCGCCTTCGGCGCCGACGACTCCGCCGAGGCCGAAGCCCTCATGACCCAGGCCCGGGCCGTCCTCGACCTCGCCGACGCCTTCGACGAGCGGCTCGGAGAGGTCGGCGCCCGCGACCTCCTCCACGACGTCGAGCTGCCCACCTCCGCGCTCCTCGCCCGCCTGGAGCGGCACGGCATCGCCGCCGACCGCGACCATCTGGAGGCGATGGAGCAGCAGTTCGCCGGCGCCGTGCAGCAGGCGGTGAAGGAGGCCCACGCGTCGGTGGGCCACGAGTTCAACCTCGGCTCGCCCAAGCAGCTCCAGGAGGTCTTCTTCGGCGAGCTCAACCTGCCGAAGACCAAGAAGACCAAGACCGGGTACACGACGGACGCGGACGCGCTCGCCTGGCTGGCAGCCCAGACCGAGCACGAACTGCCTGTGATCATGCTCCGCCACCGTGAGCAGGCGCGCCTGCGCTCCACCGTCGAGGGCCTGATCAAGACGATCGCCGCCGACGGCCGGATCCACACCACCTTCAGCCAGACCGTCGCCGCCACCGGGCGCCTCTCCTCCACCGACCCGAACCTGCAGAACGTGCCGGTGCGCACGGACGAGGGGCGGGCCATCCGGCACGGCTTCGTCGTCGGCGAGGGCTTCGAGGCCCTGATGACCGCCGACTACAGCCAGATCGAGCTGCGCGTCATGGCCCACCTCTCCGAGGACGCGGGCCTCATCGAGGCCTTCACCTCCGGCGAGGACCTGCACACCACCGTCGCCTCGCAGGTCTTCGGCGTCGAGCGGTCCGCCGTCGACGCCGAGATGCGCCGCAAGATCAAGGCCATGTCGTACGGCCTGGCCTACGGTCTGTCCGCCTTCGGCCTCTCGCAGCAGCTGAACATCGACCCGGGCGAGGCCCGTGGCCTGATGGACACCTACTTCGAGCGCTTCGGTGGCGTACGCGACTATCTGCGCCGGGTCGTCGACGAGGCCCGCGCCACCGGATACACCGAGACGATGCTGGGCCGCCGCCGCTACCTCCCGGACCTCAACAGCGACAACCGGCAGCGCCGCGAGTCCGCCGAGCGGATGGCGCTCAACGCCCCGATCCAGGGCACGGCCGCCGATATCGTGAAGGTCGCCATGCTCAACGTCGACCGTGCGCTGACCGAGGCGGGCCTCGCCTCCCGGATGCTCCTCCAGGTCCACGACGAAATCGTGCTGGAGCTCGCCCCCGGCGAGCGCGAGCAGGTCGAGGCCCTCGTCCGCGAGCAGATGGCCGGCGCGGCCGACCTGCGCGCCCCACTGGACGTCTCGGTAGGCGTCGGCCACGACTGGGACTCCGCCGCCCACTGACCGCCCCTCCGTGTGCCCTGCCGGGCCTGGGGTCCCGGACTCGCACCACCGCCGCGGATGGCTGCGCGCCGGGAGGGCCGGTCAAGGGAGCCGGGTCCGACCCGGCTCCCGAGACCGGTGCCGCGGCGGCCCCGTGGCCTCATGCCGCCGGAGCGCGTCAGCGGGATCCCTGACGGGAGCGCTCGGCCCGAGGACCCCGGCGCTCCCCGTCCCGTTCCGGGTGCGGGGAGGCCGGGGCCTCCGCGGTCGGAGCGGGCGGCGCGGCCCGCAGCCGCACTCCCGCCCCGTACAGCACGAGCCCCACGGCGAGACCCGCTCCGGCCCCGAAGCAGGCCGTCGGGATGACGTCCAGGGGCGTCTCGATCCGTCCCCAGCCCCAGTACGCGGCCCAGCGCAGCACGCGGTGGGTGATCCCGGCGAGGACACAGCCGCCGATCAGCCAGGCCGCGAGCAGCCGCCCGCGCCGTCCCGGGACCGGCACGCGGGCCGGGAGCTCCATGCCCGGGTCGGCGGAGCGCAGCGCCCGCGCGACGAACCAGCCGAGGAGTCCCAGGGCCAGCGCCGAACTCCCGTACTGGGTATAGGTGTAGACCGGGAATCCGGCCACGACGTCACCGAGGAACGGGACCATCCGGGTGCCCCAGCGGTCGATGTGGGTGAAGGAGTCCCACACCACGTGGGTCGTCGCGCCGAGGGCCGCGGAGAGGCCGAACCATCCGGCGAGCACGGCCGGATGCCGACCGCGCCAGGGGCGGCCGCGCACGAGCCCGTAGACCCGTCCGCGCCACCGCGCGGGCAGCAGCGCCACGAGCGGCTCCCGCACGGTCAGCCACAGGGCCACCAGCGCGGCGGCGATCAGGACGTCGGCGGTGACGATCCCGGCGGGGGAGTGGGTGAGGTCCCCGAGGGACATCGCTGCGGGGAACGCCGTGGCGGCGAAATAGGTCATGTCGGGCGCGAAGGAGCCCGCGACGAGAGCGGACGCGACCAGGGGGCCGCGGGCGGTCCCGTTCCGGTGCAATCCGGGCAGTACGGCAGCGGCATGGCTCAGCGTGAACGGCAACGGGTGTTCCCCCAGGTTCCGGTGGTGACGGCCGGAGTGTGACATCGGCCGCTGTGCAAGAGGCCCCGGCGCTCCGCCCGGTTCCCGTCCGCGCCGGGCCGGTGGACGTCCGAGAGGTGACGAAAACGTGAAACACGGTCAGGCCCCGGTGCCGGGCCGTACGCAGGTGGCATAGGGTCGCCAGAGGTCTGACGCGGGGAGCGTGGGACCGCAGTCGAGGGGGAAGGGACCACCGACATGTCAGCGCATTTGGGCCGCAGGCTGCGCAAGGGAGCGACCAGCGGTGCGGTGGTGGCGGCCGCGGTCGCCGCGCTCGCCGCCTCGCAGGCACCGGAGATGACTCCGCCGCCCACGGACAACGCCGGCGGTGACCGCGCCATCGGCGCCGGGGACACGGCGTCGCCGTCCGGCGAGGGCTCCGCCACCGGCGATTCGCCCTACTACACCGAACTCCCGCCGCTGAACACGCCGAACAAGCCCGGGGCGGCGACCCCCCTTCTGCCGGTGATCGCCGGGCCCGCCGAGGCCGGCATACCCGCGTCCGTGGCCTCCGCCTACAAGCGCGCCGAGCAGTCGATACGCTCGACCGACCCCGGCTGCAACCTGCCGTGGCAGCTGCTCGCCGGTATCGGCAAGGTCGAGTCCGGACAGGCGGGCGGCGGCAGGGTCGACGCCAACGGCACGACCCTCAAGCCGATCCTCGGCCCCGCTCTCAACGGCGTCGGATTCGCCAACATCTCGGACACCGACGGCGGTGCCTACGACGGCGACAAGATCCACGACCGCGCCGTGGGCCCGATGCAGTTCATCCCGTCCACCTGGGCCATCTGGGGCCAGGACGCCAACAGCGACGGGAAGAAGGACCCCAACAACATCTACGACGCCGCGCAGGCCGCCGGTCTCTACCTCTGCGCCGACGGCCGCAACCTCGCGCTCAAGGCCGACCTCGACCGGGCGATCCTCAGTTACAACCGCTCCAGGGAGTACCTGAACACGGTTCTCTCCTGGTTCGAGTTCTACCAGCGCGGCACCCACCAGGTCCCGGACGGCACCGGCGTGCTGCCGGTCGACCGGAGCGACGGCCGGAGGCCGGACAACCGTCCGACCTCGCCCCTCCTGCCGTTCCCGACGTCGCCCTCCCCGAAGCCCTCCACGCCGGTCGCCCCGAAGCCGACGGAGCCGGGCAAGCCGTCGGAGGTCACCCCGACGCCGACGAAGCCGACGCCGACCACCCCGACCAAGCCGCCGGTCACTCCGCCGGCGAAGCCGCCCACCGTGCCGCCCGCCGTCAAGGTCGCGCGGCTCGCGCCCGTCTCGACCGGGCAGCTGACCGCGATCACCGAGAGCGCCTTCGCCCACGCCCCGACGGTCGCGGCGCTCGATGCCTCGGGCGCCCCGGTCACCGGTGTGACCATCCGCTTCGAGATCTCCGGCGCGACCGACGCCCACTTCGCCGGCGGCGCGACATCGGCCTCCGTCACCGTCGGTTCCGCCGGCATCGCCAAGGCCCCGACGCTGCGGGCGGGCGAGAAGACCGGGACGTTCAAGGTCAGGGCCACCGTCGTGGGCCGCACCCTGACCGCGATCGAGTTCGGCGCGACCGTCACCGCCCGCGAGGCGGACACCCTCGCCCGCGTCGCCGGTGACCCCCTGTCGGCCGCCACCGGCACCGCCTTCACCCAGCCGGTGCAGCTGAAGGCCACCGACAAGGGCGCGCTCGCCCCCGGGGTCCTCGTCACCGCCGTGATCGTCTCTTCCCCGACGGCCACCGAGACGAGCGCCGACGGCCCGTACTTCAAGGACGGCGCGAGCGCCCCTGTCCGTACGCTGGTCCTCAAGACCGACCCGAACGGTCTGATCTCGCTCCCCGCGCTCTTCGCCGGCGACAAGGCCGGGGAGTACGTGATCCGCTTCACCGCGCCCGGCGGCGGCCGCGCGGAGGTCAAGCTCACCGTGACCGCGCCCGCCTCGACGCCGGAGCCGACCCCGGATCCGACGCCCTCCGGCACCGGTACGCCCGACACCAGCCCGTCGGCCACTCCCTCGGTCTCCCCTTCGGCCTGACCCGATCGCTCCCTGCGTCTCCCCGCGCCGCCTCTCCGTCCCCACCGGACGGAGGGGCGGCGCTTCCAGAACTCCTCGCCGACTCCGGCCTCACGCACTGGTACACGACCCAGCGGATGTTCTGGATCGAGCCGGTCACGGGCGCCCCCTCAACGGTGAGGAGATCCACAACGCCCTCTGGCTGGAGGCCCGTTCCCGTCGCCCCGCGCCGGAGGCCACCACCACCCCGGTCACCCCTCGCGTCTGAGCCGCGCGCTCGTGTACCGGGTCGCCTCCACCGCCGAGGGGTCCTCCGGCCACGGGTGCTTCGGATACCGCCCCCTCAGCTCCGCCCGCACCGCCCGGTAGCCGTCCCGCCAGAACGACGCCAGATCGGCGGTCACGGCCGCCGGCCGCCCGGCGGGGGAGAGCAGGTGGACGAGCACAGGGACCCCCGCCACCCGAGGCGTCTCGGCAAGCCCGAACATCTCCTGGAGCTTCACCGCGAGAACCGGCCGCTCACCCCCGTACTCGACCCGGATCCGCGAACCGCTCGGCACCTCGATCCGCTCGGGCGCCAGCTCTCCCAGCCGGCCCGCCTCACCCGACGCCCACGGCAACAACCGCCGCAGGGCCTCACCGGCGTCGATCCGCCCCAGATCGGCACGCCTCGCGGCCCGGGACAGCTCCGGCTCCAGCCACTCGTCGGCCCGCTCGACCAGCGCCTCGTCCGCCATGTCCGGCCAGGGATCCCCCAGCTCCCGGTGCAGGAAGGCGAGCCGGGCGCGCAGCTCCCCGGCGTCCCGGCTCCACCGCAGAAGACCCAACCCCTCCCGCCGCAGCCCGTCGAGCAACGCCGCCCGCACCGACGCGGGCGCCGCTCCCGCCCCGAGCGGCCGGACCGTCAGGTCCACCGCGCCCAGCCGGTCCACGGAGCGCGCGACCACGTCCCCGCCCTCCCAGCGGACCTCCTCGCCCGTGGACCGCAGATGCCCGGCCGCCCGCCGGGCCATGTCCTCGTCCATCACCGCCGCGAGCCGCACCCGAGCCGTGGCATCCCGCGCCGTACGGTCCGCCACCGCCACGGCGAGCCACGGCGCGGTGCGCAGAGCGGAACCCTCGGCGAGCCTGGCCCCGCTCCCCGACACCATCAGATAGCCGCCCTGCTCCCGGGCCCGCGCCACCCGCTCGGGAAAGGCCAGCGCCGTCACGAGCCCGGCCACGGCATCCTCACCGACCCCCGACCCACCCCCGGCGCCCGCCTGTGCCCGAGCCACCGACCCACCCCTGGCACCCGCGTCCGCCCGAGCCGCCGAGCCACCCCCGCCACCCGTGTGCGCACCGCCCGCCCCGACCGCCCGGGCCGCCGAGCCACCCCCGACCGCCTTGGCCGCCCCGACCTCCCCCGGGTCATCGCCGTGCCCCACCGCTCCGGACGCGCCCCGGCCCGCCGCCTCGACGGCCGACCGCTCCAAACGGCGTGCCTCCGCCTTCCACCGGGCGCCGTACCCGTCGGAGCCCCGGCGCGCCGCACGCCAGGCCGCCGCCAGATCGTCCCCGTAGTCACGCGGCGGCTCCTCGCTGAGCAGCGCCACCACCTCCGCCGCCCGCCGTGCCCCGACCTCCGGCGCACCGTCGAGGAGGGCGCGGCCGAGCCGGGGATGGAGCCCGAGCCGTGACATGCGTACCCCCCGCTCCGTGGCCCGGCCGGCCGCGTCCACGGCTCCGATCGACATCAGGACCGACCGGGCCGCCGCCATCGCGCCGGCGGGCGGCGCGTCGAGCAGCGCGAGCCCCTCCGCCGCCGGATCGCCCCAGCAGGCGGCCCGCAGGGCGAAGTCCGCCAGGTCGGCGACCTTGATCTCCGGGGACGGGAAGCGCGGCCTGCCCCCGTCGCTCGCCTCCGCCCAGCAGCGGTACACGAACCCGAAGGCCTCACGGCCGGCCCGGCCGAGCCGCTGGGTCGCCGTAGCCTCGGAGACCGTCACCGTCGCCAGCGAGCCCAGCCCCCGGGCATGGTCCGTGCGCGGCTCCCGGGCCAGCCCCGAGTCCACGACGATCCGCACTCCCGGCACCGTCAGGCTGGACTCCGCCACCGAGGTCGCGAGGACCACTCTGCGCCGCCCACCGGGCTCCGCACCCCGCAGCACCGCGTCCTGCACCGCAGCCGGGGCCCGCCCGTGCAGCTGGAGCACCTCCGCGTCGAGGCCCGCCAGCAGTCCGGCCGTCCGCGCGATCTCCCCCGTGCCCGGCAGGAAGCAGAGGACGTCCCCCTCGTGTCGCTCCATCGCGAGCCGGACCGTCGCGGCCACGTGCCGCAGCAGCGCCGGATCCACCCAGGTGCCGTGCGCCGGTCGGATGTCCGAGGGGAGCGCCGCGAAGAAGACCCGGCAGCCGTGGCCCTCGCCCTTGCTCCACACCACCGGCGCGGGCCCGCCTCCGTCCAGGACCGTGAGGAGATCGGCCCATGCCGCCGCGTCGCTCGTCGCCGACGCGGCGATCAGCTTCAGCTCCGGGCGCAGGGTGGCCCGCACGTCCACCAGGAAGGCCATCGCCGTGTCGGCGTCCAGGTGCCGCTCATGGCACTCGTCGAGCAGGACCACGTCCACATCCGCCAGCTCCGGGTCGCGCTGCAGGCGCTGGAGCAGGATGCCCGTGGTCACCACCTCGACCCGGGTCGCGGGACCGGCCCGCCGCTCGCCGCGCACGGAGAAACCGACCGCGCCGCCGACCTCCTCGCCGAGCAGCCACGCCATCCGCCGGGCCGCGGCGCGCACCGCCATCCGCCGCGGCTCGGCCACCAGCACCCGCCGCCGCGGTCCGTCCCCTATGAGGCCGGCGAGCGCGAGCGGCACCAGCGTGGTCTTGCCGGTGCCGGGAGGCGCGGACAGCACGGCCGCACCGCGCCGGTCGAGCGCGGCCAGCAGCTCGGGCACGACATGGCGGACGGGGAGACGGTCGAGTGCGTCGTTTCGGATCACGCACTCAGTCTCGTACGCGAAGCGAAAAGGCGGGCCCCGTTGTCCACAGGGCCCACCTATAAGTACGACAAGCCCGTATAAGTACGACAAGCAAGCCGAAGTATCCACGTGTACGTCGACGCGCCCGACCCGCCACCCCGCGCCTTCCCGCTACTCCCCGCGCTCGCAGACGAAGATCGCCGTCCCGGGGATCAGGTTCCCCCGCAGCGGGGACCAGCCGCCCCACTCCTGGCTGTTCCACTCCGGCCACTCCGGCTCGACCAGATCCAGCAGACGGAAGCCGCCGGCCACCACGTCCCGCACCCGGTCCCCGAGCGTCCGGTGGTGCTCCACGTACACCGCCCGCCCCTGCTCGTCCTGCTCCACGTAAGGGGTCCGGTCGAAATAGGAGGCCGCGATCGACAGGCCCTCCGGGCCGGGCTCGTCGGGAAACGCCCATCGGATCGGATGCGTCACGGAGAAGACCCACCGGCCGCCGGGCCGCAGCACCCGCCGCACCTCCCGGAACACCTTCACCGGGTCGGCGACGAACGGCACCGCGCCGTACGCCGAGCACGCCAGGTCGAAGGAGCCGTCCCGGAAGGGCAGCGCCCCGGCGTCGGCCTCCACCAGTGGCACCTCCCCGCCGATCCGCAGCGCGTGCTGGAGCTGCCGGTGGGAGAGGTCGAGGGCCACCGGCCGCGCCCCCTGCGCCGCCAGCCACCGCGAGCACTGCGCCGCGCCGGCGCCGATCTCCAGGACGTCGAGCCCGTTGAGGGAGGAGGCGGGTCCGAGGAGCCCCGCCTCGGCCTCGTCGAGTCCCTCGGGCCCCCACACGAACCGGTCGTCGCCCAGGAAGGAGCCGTGATCGCTCTGGTACTCGTCGGCGTTCCTGTCCCACCAGCCCCGGCTGGCACGGCTGCTCTCCGCGTCCCCCGCGTCACGCCGGGTCGCCTCCGCCTCGTCCTCGGCCGAGTCCGGGGGGACTTCGTGTTCGTACTCTTGGTTCATCTCGCCCGCCGATGTAGTTTGCGCTCAGTGCCGCCGTACGGCGGACCACGCCGTTGCGGCGCGTAAAGACATGAGTGGTGCCGGAGTTGAGCGGATCTGCCCCGGGTGCGCGCTTCGCGCATTGACCCTGTCCGGCCGCCCCCGTATGCTAAAGGTTGCGCTGCGGGCCTGCGCGCCTCAGACGGAGTAGGCCGCGCTCGTACCTGTTGTATGTCCCCTCGGTTTTCGAGGCTCCTGCCGTTCGCGGAAGGTGCCTCATTGGCTGTCCGGCTTCTTGGTGCGATACGGGCTCACGGCGTGGCAGTACCTACGACTTTCTGTCCGTAACCGGAGCCCTTACCCACATGACGAGCAGCACCGAGACCACCGCCACCACCCCGCAGGTTGCGGTCAACGACATCGGTGACGAGGAAGCATTCCTCGCCGCGATCGACGAGACGATCAAGTACTTCAACGACGGCGACATCGTCGACGGCGTCATCGTGAAGGTCGACCGGGACGAGGTCCTGCTCGACATCGGTTACAAGACCGAAGGCGTGATCCCGAGCCGTGAGCTCTCGATCAAGCACGATGTCGACCCGAACGAGGTCGTCAAGGTCGGCGACGAGATCGAGGCCCTGGTTCTCCAGAAGGAGGACAAGGAAGGCCGCCTGATCCTCTCGAAGAAGCGTGCCCAGTACGAGCGCGCCTGGGGCACCATCGAGAAGATCAAGGAAGAAGACGGCATCGTCACCGGTACCGTCATCGAGGTCGTCAAGGGTGGTCTCATCCTCGACATCGGCCTCCGCGGCTTCCTGCCGGCCTCTCTCGTCGAGATGCGTCGCGTCCGCGACCTCCAGCCCTACGTGGGCAAGGAGCTCGAGGCGAAGATCATCGAGCTGGACAAGAACCGCAACAACGTGGTCCTGTCCCGCCGTGCCTGGCTCGAGCAGACCCAGTCCGAGGTTCGCCAGACGTTCCTCACCACCCTGCAGAAGGGTCAGGTCCGCTCCGGCGTCGTCTCCTCGATCGTCAACTTCGGTGCCTTCGTGGACCTGGGTGGCGTCGACGGCCTCGTGCACGTCTCCGAGCTCTCCTGGAAGCACATCGACCACCCGTCCGAGGTTGTCGAGGTCGGCCAGGAGGTCACCGTCGAGGTTCTCGACGTGGACATGGACCGCGAGCGTGTCTCCCTGTCGCTGAAGGCGACGCAGGAGGACCCGTGGCAGCAGTTCGCCCGTACGCACCAGATCGGTCAGGTCGTCCCGGGTAAGGTCACGAAGCTGGTTCCGTTCGGTGCGTTCGTCCGCGTGGACGAGGGCATCGAGGGTCTGGTCCACATCTCCGAGCTGGCCGAGCGCCACGTGGAGATCCCGGAGCAGGTCGTCCAGGTCAACGACGAGATCTTCGTCAAGGTCATCGACATCGACCTCGAGCGTCGTCGCATCAGCCTCTCGCTGAAGCAGGCCAACGAGTCCTTCGGTGCCGACCCGGCCTCGGTCGAGTTCGACCCGACCCTGTACGGCATGGCCGCGTCCTACGACGACCAGGGCAACTACATCTACCCCGAGGGCTTCGACCCCGAGACCAACGACTGGCTCGAGGGCTTCGAGACCCAGCGCGAGGCCTGGGAGACCCAGTACGCCGAGGCGCAGTCCCGCTTCGAGCAGCACCAGGCTCAGGTCATCAAGTCCCGCGAGGCCGACGAGGCCGCCGCTGCCGAGGGCGCTGCCGCCCCGGCCGCCGGCAACGCCGCTGGTGCGGGCATCTCGGGTGGTTCGTACTCCTCGGAGTCGGACGACAACTCCGGCGCCCTGGCGTCGGACGAGGCGCTTGCCGCCCTGCGCGAGAAGCTGGCCGGCGGCCAGAGCTGAACAGGCTCTCCGCTGAGCGCTAGCCGCTAGCGAATCGAGGCCCGCTCCCCTTCGGGGGAGCGGGCCTCGGTCATGTCCGGGCTCTGGTCACGTCCGGGCTTAGGCCGTGACCGGCCCCGGTCGTCCGCCGGAGCGGTGCCGGCTCAGGGGGTGACGGGGATGTTCGTCAGACCGTTCCCGCCGGTCACCGTGTTCGAGGCGTACACCGTGGTCGGACAGGAGCTGCTCGGGTTGGTGACGTTGATCGCGAGTCGCTGAGGCCCGGTGGCGCCCGTGAGGTTCGAACGGTTGCCGCGGAAGACGGTCCCGCAACCCCAGCCGCTCTGCTGGGAGTGGGTCTCGTAACCGTTGTTCGTCGTGTTCACGCCGGTGTTGTTCTCCACGAGGACACCGTTGCCCTTCACGTCGACCCAGGAGTCGTCGTAATGGACGCCGGTCAGCCCCCGCCCGTCGAACGTGTTGCCGACGATCCGCGCCCCGGTGGTGCCCTCCTTGATGTCGATGCTCTCGCCGCCGACGTCCGGCCCGATGACGTTGTTCAGGATCTGGGCGTTGTCGCTGCGGTCACTGAGGGTGTTGGCGGTACCGACGTACACGCCTTCGCCCATGCCCCGGCCGTCGTTCCCCGTGTCGTAGACGCGTGAGTTCCGGATGACCGCGTTCCTGCTGGAGTTGCGGAAGTGCACGCCCTCCATGTCCAGGCCGTGCACGCTCACGCCGTCGATCACCACGTCGTCCGCGGCGTCCGTCATGATCCCCTTCTGGCCGCCGGTCACGGTGATGCCCGCGACCGTCCAGTACGAGGCGCCGTTGAGGTGCAGTCCGTAGCCGCCGCCGGCGGTCAGGACCGCGCGCGAGGAGCCGGTCAGGGTGATCCGGGCGGAGGAGGTTCCGGGGGTCGTGGCCTTGAAGTTGCCGGTGTACGTGCCGTCCGCGAGGCGGATCGTATCGCCGGGGCGGGCATTGACGAGCGCGGTCTTCAACTGGGCGGCGGTCGAGACGTCGACGGTCGCCGCCGAGGCGGGGGTGGTGACGAGGGGGACGGCGAGGAGCGCCGGGAGGAGGGGGAGGAGCAGCGTCCGGGTGCGCATGGGGATCCCTTCCGGTGGGGGGAGTGGGGACGGTTCCTGTATGTGCACGATGGTCGAGATGTTGAACGCGATGCTGCCCCGAGACGGTAAGGAGAGGTGATGGTCATGTCAAGGTCTGGACCAGTGCCCCGAAACCGTCCCTTCCTCGCCGGAAGATCGCCCGCCGCGGGAATGGCGGTGCCGTGCGAGACGTTCCCAGAGAGAACACGAGGAGGAGCGGTAATCGTGCTTGAGCCCCAGGATTTGTACGAATGGGACCCGAAGGGCCTGGCCGTCGTCGACCTGGCCCTGGCGCAGGAGTCGGCCGGTCTGGTCATGCTGTACCACTTCGACGGCTACATCGACGCGGGCGAGACCGGTGAGCAGATCATCGAGCGCCTGCTGGACACGCTGCCGCACCAGCTGGTGGCCCGTTTCGACCACGACCGGCTCGTGGACTACCGCGCCCGCCGCCCGCTGCTGACCTTCCAGCGCGACCGCTGGACCGCGTACGAGACCCCCTCCATCGAGGTCCGCCTCGTCCAGGACGCCACCGGGGCACCCTTCCTCGTCCTGTCCGGCCCCGAGCCCGACGTGGAGTGGGAGAGGTTCGCCGTGGCCGTCCGGCAGATCATCGAGCGCCTCGGCGTGCGCCTCGCCGTCAACTTCCACGGCATCCCCATGGGCGTGCCCCACACCCGCCCCGTCGGACTCACCCCGCACGGCAGCCGCACCGACCTCATGCCCGGGCACCGGAGCCCGTTCGACGAGGCCCAGGTCCCCGGCAGCGCCGAAGCACTCGTCGAGTACCGGCTCACCGAGTCCGGGCACGACACCCTCGGTGTCGCCGCGCATGTGCCGCACTACGTCGCCCGCTCCCCGTACCCGGACGCGGCTCTGGCCACCCTGGAGGCCATCACGGCCGCCACCGGACTCGTCCTCCCCGCCGTCGCCCACTCCCTGCGGACGGAGGCGCGGCGCACCCAGACCGAGATCGACCGCCAGATCGGCGAGGGCGACGAGGAACTGGTCGCGCTCGTGCAGGGCCTTGAGCACCAGTACGACGCGGTGGCCGGAGCCGAGACCCGCGGCAGCCTGGTCGCCGAGCCGGTCGACCTGCCGTCGGCGGACGAGCTGGGTCGCGAGTTCGAGCGCTTCCTCGCCGAGCGGGAGGGCGACTCCTGACCCCTCCCCGGCAGGCCCTAAGCTGCCGCTCATGCTGAAGGTGGGCCTGACCGGCGGGATCGGCGCCGGCAAGAGCGAAGTGTCACGGCTGCTCGTCTCGTACGGCGCCGTGCTGATCGACGCGGACCGGATCGCCCGCGAGGTCGTCGAGCCCGGTACGCCGGGTCTCGCGGCCGTGGTCGAGGCCTTCGGGGACGGCATCCTCACCGAGGAGGGGACACTCGACCGGCCGAAGCTCGGATCCATCGTGTTCGCCGACGCCGACCGCCTGGCCACCCTCAACGCCATCGTCCACCCCCTCGTCGGAGCCCGGTCGGCCGAGCTGGAGGGCCGCGCCAGGGCCGGGGACGTGGTCGTCCACGACGTACCGCTGCTCACCGAGAACGGGCTCGCCCCTCTGTACGACCTGGTCGTGGTCGTGGACGCGTCCCCGGAGACCCAGCGCGACCGGCTCGTACGCCTCCGCGGCATGGCCGAGTCCGAGGCGGCTGCCCGGATGGCGGCTCAGGCGACCCGCGCGCGGCGGCTGGCCGTCGCGGATCTCGTGATCGACAACGACGGCCCGCTCGACGCCCTCGAACCGCAGGTGCGGAAGGTCTGGGACGAGCTGGAGCGCAGGGCAGCGGGCGCCGCGTAGCGCCTGGACGCGGGCACGAGCGGGGAATGCGGCTGCCGGGTCCGGTGTTCAACCACCGGATCGAGTGGGAAGGATGCCATGGTGGCCGACAGAAACCCGGAAATCCACGTCATCGACTTCCGTGCCGCCGAACACCTGCTGGCCGCGCGGGACCCCCGGGGTGCGGTGAAGCTGCTGGACTCGGTGATCGCCGCGCATCCCGAGAACACGGCGGCGCGTCTGCTGCGCGCCCGTGCGTTCTTCGCCGCCGCGCAGCTGCGTCCGGCGCAGCTCGAGTTCGAGCTGGTCCTGGAGCGTGAGCCGGACAACGCCTTCGCGCACTTCGCGCTGGCCCGCACCTACGAGCGATCGGGCCGGCCGGCCCAGGCCACCCGGCACTTCCGCCTCGCCGCCGCTCTCGACCCGAAGCCGGAGTACCTCCAGGCGGCGGGGTTCGACACCGAGAAGTGAGGGGAACCGAGGCGCTCAGCGTCCGGTGCCGCCGTGATCGGGTTCGTACGGGGGGACGTTCCGGCCGGGCTGCCAGTGCGGGCCCTGGTGGAGACGGCGCAACACCGTCCCCAGGTCGAACGTGACCACCAGGAACAGCACGCCGCACGCCACGGCCCAGCCGGGGCGGCCCACCAGCGCGAACGCGACCGTACCGAAGGCGGCCCAGAGCAGGCCCCACACGCTCAGCCAGAACCGCAACCGCAGGGCGCTGCGCGCGGTCGCCGGCTCGTTCCCGGTACGCATGACGGTCACCCACCCTCCTCGTCGAAGCCGCTGGAGGCACTTCCAGGATGGACCCCGGGACGGGGGAGGGGAACCGGTCCGGGTGCCCGGGTGCGCGCCCACCGGACCCGGTCGGCGCGTGCCGGACGCGCGGCTAGTGGATGACGCTGTAGCTGCGCCACGGCAGGGTGCCCGGCACGATCCCGTCGCCGCTGTTGCTCGGGAGGTAGGTGGAGTCCTTGCCCCCGCAGTCGCGCGTCGGGTACAGCACGATGTCGACCAGGGTGTTGTTCTCGACCTTGGTGGCGCCGGCCGGCGCCAGACGGTGGCAGCCCTTCACCAGGGGGCTCGTCACCACGACCGCCACCTCACGTTCCGTCTCGTACTCGATCGTGCCCACGGCGGTGCGCCCCAGGCCCGAGCAACCCGCGACGGCGAGAGTGAGCAGCACGGCCCCGGTGGCGGTCGTGAGACGCCGGCGAACGGACATGGCGGATCCTCTTCTGTGGTGGAGGCGTTCCACGCCACCCTCCCGCCCCCGGAGCCGGGTGTCATCCGCTGCTGGGCCGCCCGGGGGAGCGTGCCGACGGGCGTTGTCAGACCCCGCCCGTAAGGTCGGAGTTCCAGTCGACATCCGTCATCGGTGGAAGGAGCGCGGAGCAGTGACACACACCTGGATCACCAGCGCCGCCGTCTTCCTTCCGGCCGCTCTGCCCAGGGAGGGGCGGGTCGCCTTCTGGGCCCCCGACGGCGAGGCGCTGCCGGACCCGGCGGACAGCGGAGCGGAGCGCGTCGAGCTGACCGTCGCCCGGCGGCACGGCAGCGGCGCCCGTGGCCGTGCCGTGCCCGCCCTGACCCTCCCCGTCGACGCCGCCCTGCCCCATCTCGTCGCGGCCCGCCGCCACCCTGCCGCCCACCCCGCCACCGCCGGCTGGGGCGCCGCCGCCCTCCACGCACTGCACCTGACGGCCCGCGGCCGGATGCTGCCGGGCCTGACCGCCGACGACCTGGACGCCTGGCGGGCGGGGCCCCTGGACGCCGACGACATCGCCCATCTGCGGGCCGTCGCCGCGGCCCTGCCGTACGAGGCGCACGCCGTGCCCGTCCCCGGGCAGGAGCCGCTGCGTCTGCCCGATCCCGAGGCGCTCGTGCGGGCCTTCCTCGACGCGGTCGCCGACGTGCTTCCCCGCACCCCGGCCGCCGCCCACGCGGTGGGAGCGCCGTTCGCCTCCCGTGCGCCCCAGCACCTGCCCCGTGCGCGTGCCTGGGCCGCGGAGGCGGCGGCGGGGATGGACGCGGGCGTCCGGGTCTCGCTCCGCCTGGACCTCTCGCCGTCCGAGCTGTTCGACGCGGCCGCCGGCACCGAACCTTCCGAAGGCGAAGGCGAAGGCGAAGGCGAGGGCGCGGACGCGGAACGCGGAGGTGGGCGCCACGCGGCCGCCGCGCTCCTCCAGGTCCACAGCCTCGCCGACCCGACCCTCGTCATCGACGCCACCGCCCTGTGGGCGGGGGAGGGGGAGCACTTCGGGCCCCGCGCCCGGATCGACGCCGTCCTCGCGCTGCGCCGTGCCGCCCGGGTCTGGCCCCCGCTCGGCCGGCTCCTGGAGCGGGACGTGCCCGACGTCCTCGCCGTCACCGAGGACGAGCTGTACGAGCTGCTCGGCCCCGCCGCCGCCCGGCTCGCCGACGCCGGAGTCGCCGTCCACTGGCCCCGTGAGCTGGCCCGCTCGCTCAGTGCCTCCGCCGTCGTCCGGGCCGACCGGACCGCGCCCGGCTCCGCGACCGACGGCACGGCCTTCTTCGACAGCGAGGAACTCCTCCGCTTCAACTGGCAGCTGGCCCTCGACGGCGACCCGCTCACCGAGCGCGAGATGGACCGGCTGGCCGAGGCGCACCGGCCCATCGTGCGCCTCCGTGACCAGTGGGTCGTCGTCGACCCCGACCTAGTCCGCAAGGCGCGCAAGCGGGAACTGGGCCTGCTCGAACCGGTCGACGCCCTTGCCGTCGCCCTCACCGGCACCGCCGAGGTGGACGGCGAGACCGTGCCCGCCGTCCCGGTCGGGGCGCTCGCCGCGCTCCGCGACCGGCTGCTCGCCGGGCCCGAGGACGTGCAGGCCCCGCCCGGCCTCACGGCCACCCTCCGCGACTACCAGCTGCGGGGCCTCGCCTGGCTCGACCTGATGACCTCGCTCGGTCTCGGCGGCTGCCTCGCCGACGACATGGGCCTCGGCAAGACCGTCACCCTCATCGCCCTCCACCTGCGCCGTGCCCGCCGCGCCCCGACCCTCGTCGTCTGCCCCGCGTCCCTGCTGGGCAACTGGCAGCGGGAGGTGGGGAAGTTCGCGCCCGGCGTGCCCGTGCGGCGCTTCCACGGCGCCGACCGCGACCTCGACGGCGTCGACGGCGGTTTCGTCCTCACCACGTACGGCACCCTGCGCACCAGCGCCGCCCGGCTGGCCGAGCAGGAGTGGGGGATGGTCGTCGCCGACGAGGCCCAGCACGTCAAGAACCCGTTCTCCGCGACCGCGCGGGCGCTGCGCGAGATCCCCGCCCCCGCCCGGGTCGCTCTGACCGGCACCCCCGTGGAGAACAACCTGTCCGAGCTCTGGGCGCTCCTCGACTGGACCACCCCCGGTCTCCTCGGCCCGCTCAAGGCCTTCCGCTCCCGACACGCCCGAGCTGTGGAGAACCACGAGGAGATCGAGCACGAGGAGGCGGTCGAGCGGCTCGCCCGACTCGTGCGCCCCTTCCTGCTGCGCCGCCGCAAGTCCGACCCCGGCATCGTCCCCGAGCTGCCGCCGAAGACGGAGTCCGACCATCCCGTCGCCCTCACCCGGGAGCAGGCCTCGCTCTACGAGGCGGTCGTCCGCGAGACCATGGCGCGGATCGAGGAGGCCGAGGGCATGGCCCGCCGAGGGCTCGTCATGAAGCTGCTGACCTCCCTCAAGCAGATCTGCAACCACCCCGCGCAGTTCCTGAAGGAACAGACGCCGTCCGGCAGGGGCACCGCACGGCTCGCCGGCCGCTCGGGGAAGCTCGCCCTGCTCGACGAGCTCCTCGACACGATCCTCGCGGAGGACGGGTCGGTGCTCGTCTTCACCCAGTACGTGTCGATGGCACGGCTCCTCGCCGACCATCTGGCCGCGCGCGGCATCCAGGCCCAACTCCTCCACGGCGGCACCCCGGTGGCGGAGCGGGAGCGGATGGTCGACCGCTTCCAGGCCGGCGAGGTCCCGGTGTTCCTGCTCTCCCTCAAGGCCGCGGGCACCGGCCTCAACCTCACCCGGGCCGGTCATGTCGTCCACTACGACCGCTGGTGGAACCCGGCCGTCGAGGAGCAGGCCACCGACCGGGCCTACCGCATCGGACAGACCCAGCCGGTGCAGGTCCACCGGCTCGTCGCCGAGGGCACGGTCGAGGACCGGATCGCCGAGATGCTCCGGGCCAAGCGGGCACTGGCCGACGCCGTCCTCGGCTCCGGCGAGGCGGCCCTCACCGAGCTGACCGACCGGGAGCTCGCCGACCTGGTGTCCCTGAGGAGGCCTTCGTGAGCCGGAGGAGGTCATCGCTGAGCCTGAGGAGGCCCTTCGTGTCCCTGAGGAGGCCCTCGTGAACAGCGCCAGGGGAGCCCGTGGAGCCGCTCCCCGCCACGACGAGCGCCGCCGCAGCTTCCCGCAGGTCGCGCCGCGCGAGACCCCCGACGGACGGTTCGCCGCCACGTGGTGGGGCAACGCCTGGGTCGACGCACTGGAGGACACCGCCCTCGACGGGGCCCGCCTCGCCCGCGGCAAGGCGTACGCGGGACGCGGCCACGTCGACGCGATCACCGTCACCCCCGGCCGGGTCGTCGCGTACGTCCACGGCAGCCGCGCCCGCCCGTACCGCGCCGAGATCCGGATGCGGACGCTCGGCGACGACGGCTGGGAGCGGTTCCTCGACGAGGCCACCGCCCGCCCCGACCACATCGCCGCCCTCCTCGACAAGGACGTGCCGCACGCCCTGGGAGCGATCACCGGACTGCTGCCCGCGCCGGGCGACCTCGTCCCCGACTGCACCTGCCCGGACGACGGCTACCCCTGCAAGCACGCCGCCGCCCTCTGCTACCAGGCGGCGCGGCTCCTCGACGAGGACCCGTTCGTCCTCTTCCTGATGCGCGGCCGCGGAGAGCAGGAGCTCCTCGCCGAACTCACCCGGCGCAACGCGGCCCGGTCCGCCGCCGAGACGATCGCGGCCGCGCCGCCGATGCCCACGGTCCCCGCCCGTGCCGTACTCGACGCGACGGACCGGCCCGCGCCGTCGCTACCCCCGCCCCTGCCGCTACCGGACCGCCCAGGACGCCCCGCCGTCTTCCCGCCCGACCCCGCCGCGCCCGACCCGCTCGCCCTCGACCTCCTCGCCACCGAAGCCGCCGCCCGCGCCCACGTGTTCCTCAGCACCGGGCGCGACCCGGTCGCCGCGCTCACCCCCTGGCAGGACGCCGTCCGGCTCGCCGCCGCGCACCCGGGCTCCGGGCTCACCGCCTCGACCCGCGCCCTCTACCGTGACCTGGCGTACGCGCTCGACCGTACCCCCACGGACCTCGCCCGCGCGGTCGCGGCCTGGCGTCAGGGCGGAGCCGCGGGACTCGCCGTCCTCGAAGCGCCGTGGGATCCGCCTGCGGGACCCTTCGACCGCGCCCGACCCGCGCTGATCGCAGCCGACTTCCCCGCCTTCAGACCCTGGCGCAACCGGCTCTCCACCGAGTCCCTCCAGCTCCGCCTCGGCCGCGACGGCCTCTGGTACGGCTACGAGTCGGACGCCGGCCGTGAGGACTGGTGGCCACGCGGCGCCCCCGATGCGGACCCGGTCGGAGCCCTCACCGACCTCCTGGGACGCTGACCGACACTCGAACAGGCCCCACTCGATGGAGTGAATCAGGTCAACGGCCGGATCCGGCACGTGTGTTTGTCGCGTTGATTCGGGTACGGGCACTTGCCCGTGCACACCTCCGGAAGGCAGGAAGCCATGAGGCAGATTCGCCGAAGTGGTCTGGCCACACTGTTGGTCACGGGTGGGGCGCTCGCGCTCTCGGCGGGCGCCGCGCACGCCGACTCCGCCGCACAGGGCGCCGCGGTCGGCTCGCCGGGCGTCGGCTCAGGCAACACGGTTCAGCTGCCGGTGCACGTGCCGGTCAACGTCTGCGGGAACACGGTCAACGTCGTCGGTCTGCTCAACCCGGCCTTCGGCAACAGCTGTGCCAACCGCTCCGCCGCGCCCGAGCCCAAGGGCTACGGGTCGGAGGACGGTGGCGGCCGGTCCCACAAGGACCTGCCCGGCACCCCGCGCGGTGGCGAGCAGGCCGGCGGCTCCCACGGTGGCGGGCCGGGGGCCGGTTCGTCCACCGGCGGCGGGTCCAAGGCCGAGGGCCTCGCCGCAGGCTCTCCCGGAGTCCTCTCCGGGAACGGGCTCCAGCTGCCGGTCGACCTCCCCGTGAACGTCAGCGGGAACTCGGTCAACGTCGTCGGTCTGCTCAACCCGGTCTTCGGCAACACGGCGGTCAACGGCCCCGCGAAGCCGGCGCAGCCGATCGAGAAGCCGACGCCGCGCCCCCAGACCCCCGTGCGGAACGTGCCGGTCCCGCAGACGGAGACCGAGACGGAGCCGGAGACGGAGCCCGAGGTGGAGAAGCCCGCCCCGGCTCCCGCGCCGCAGGGTGAGACGAGCCCGGTCGCGCTGGCCGCCACCGGTGCGGACACCCTCGGCTACGCCGCCGGCGCGAGCGCCGCGCTGCTGCTCGGTGGCGCCCTGCTGTACCGTCGCGCGCGCCGCGCCGGAGACCAGGCCTGAAGGTCCCGCCCTCGCGGTCCGGCCGAGGCACGCTGACACCCGAGCCGTCAGCCGCGTCCCCGGTCGACGGCGTTCTCGCCGCCGCTACGCCAGGCCCGGAGCACCGCCTCGATGGCGGGTGCGACCCTCGTCCGGGCCTGGTGCCGAGGAACCCCCCGCATCAGCAGCGCGTCGTACGGCGTGTCGACGTGCCGTACGGAGGCGCGTACCGCCGCCGTGACGGCGCCTCGGTCGAGCGAGCGGCCCGCGGCGGTGCGCCCCACGCGCCCACTGCCCTTCGCGGAGGCGTGGACGGCGACCTCGGTGGCTCGGTCCGCCGGGCAGGAGGGGAAGAGCCGCAGGATCTCCGCCCGGAGGACCTCGGTGATCTCCTCGTCGAGTGCCGCGCGCCGCACCGCGTCCCTGGCCCGGCGCCTGGCCCGCGCCTCCGCGTCGGCCAGGCAGGCCGACTCCGCCTCGGCCAGTGCCGCCTCCTCCACGAGGAGGCCCTGCCGCTCGTACCGTGTACGGCGCCGGTTGTGCCGTACCACCACCGCCCACAGCGCACTGCCCTCGCGGGCGCGGCGGGTCAGCGCCGTGTCGCCCCGGCGCAGGAAGACCAGATGTCCCAGGTCGGCGCAGTCCAGGCAGACCGGCGCACCGAACTCGACGATCATGCGCTCCAGCGGCCCCTGCCGGCACTCCGAGCAGCGGGGGCGCCTGAGCGGTTCGACGACGATGGGCGCGACGAGGTCCATGACCGCCCTGCTCAGCGGACGCCGGGCGCGGCTGCGGAGACGAAGCGGGCGAGCGCCTGCTTCGCCTGCTCGGAGCGGCGGGCCCGTTCCGTCTCTCCCACCGCCTCGTGCATGCAGTGGGTCTCCAGGAAGGCGGCCTCCGCCAGTCGGCGGACGTGGGCGTCGTCGCACACCAACTGGACGCGGAAGAGCGCCTGTCGCGCGTTGGTCCGCTGCCGGTAGGAGGCGTGGCGGGACTCCTCGGCCTCCTCGGAGCCGGGCTCCTCTGCGGCCCGGAACCAGCGGTCGTTCTGGCTGTGGCGGTAGTCGACGACCGCGCCCGCGTAGGCGCTGTAGGTCGCGATCCGCTCCTGGCGGAGCTGTTCGGTGCGGGCGAGCGAGGCCGTGCGCTCCGTGGCCCGCGCCTGGAACCAGTGGGTGGCGATGACACCCAACAGGGTTCCCGCCACCGCTATCAGCGCCACATCCATGACCGGCCGCCCCTCCCCGTCTCCTCCGGCCGTGTCCGCGGCCGGTTCCCCCGTCGGGTCCGAAGATCCTTCGGACCCTCAGATCATGACAGCCCAGGGGCGGGACGTCACTGCCGGTAGCCGCTCAGGAAGCGGCCGATGCGGCTGATCGCGGCGTCGAGGTCATCGGCGTACGGCAGGGTCAGGATGCGGAAGTGGTCCGGGCGCGGCCAGTTGAAGCCGGTTCCCTGGACGACCTGGATCTTCTCGCGCAGGAGCAGGTCGAGGACGAACTTCTCGTCGTCGTGGATCCTGTGCACGGCGGGATCGAGGCGGGGGAAGGCGTACAGGGCTCCCTTCGGCTTCACGCAGGAGACACCGGGGATCTCGTTGAGCTTCTCCCAGGCCCGGTCGCGCTGTTCGCGGAGCCTGCCGCCCGGTGCGGTCAGCTCGTGGATCGACTGGCGGCCGCCGAGCGCGGCCTGGATGGCGTACTGGGCGGGGGCATTGGGGCAGAGCCGCATGGAGGCCAGCATGGTGAGGCCCTCCAGATAGCTCCTGGCGTGCTGTTTCGGGCCGGTGACGACCAGCCAGCCGGAGCGGAAGCCCGCCACCCGGTACGTCTTGGAGAGCCCGCCGAAGGTGAGGACGACCAGGTCGGGGGCGAGGGAGGCGGCCGGGTAGTGGACGGCCTCGTCGTAGAGGATCTGGTCGTAGATCTCGTCGGCGAAGACCATGAGGCCGTGGCGGCGGGCGAGATCGAGGATGCCCTCGACGATCTCCTTCGGATAGACCGCGCCGGTCGGGTTGTTGGGGTTGATGACGACCACGGCCCGGGTCCGGTCGGTGATCTTGGACGCCATGTCGTCGAGGTCCGGGTACCAGTCGGCCGACTCGTCGCACAGGTAGTGCACGGCCTTGCCGCCCGCGAGGGTGGTGACCGCCGTCCACAGCGGGAAGTCCGGGGCCGGGATCAGCACCTCGTCGCCGTCTTCCAGCAGGGCCTGCACGGCCATCGAGACGAGTTCCGAGACACCGTTGCCGAGGAAGACGTCGTCGACGTCGACCTCCGGCAGCCCCATGGCCTGGTAGCGCTGTGCCACGGCTCGGCGGGCGGAGAGGATGCCGCGGGAATCGGTGTACCCGTGGGCCTTCGGGAGCATCCTGATCATGTCCTGGACGATCTCCTCGGGCGCCTCGAACCCGAAGAGCGCCGGATTGCCGGTGTTGAGGCGCAGCACGCTGTGGCCCGCCTCCTCCAGCGCGTTGGCGTGCTCGATGACCGGGCCCCTGATCTCGTAACAGACCTCGCTCAGCTTGCTCGACTGCCGGAACTCCATGTCCGACCTCCCCAAGTCCCCGGAAACAGTGTTGCTTGGTTTTACCAAGTTCAAGCTTGGAAAGTCCAACAACATGTCTAGACTGCGTCGCATGCCACGTCAGCCACGCCGCCGCAGCTACGACCAGCACTGCGCCGCCGCGCGCGCCCTCGACCTCGTCGGCGACCGCTGGACCCTGCTGGTCGTCCGCGAACTCCTCGCCGGGCCGCGCCGCTACACCGACCTCCACGCCGATCTGCCGGGCGTCAGCACGGACATGCTCGCCGGCCGCCTCAAGGACATGGAGGCCGCCGACCTCGTCACCCGACGCCGACTGCCGCCGCCCGCCTCGGCGTCCGTGTACGAACTCACCCCGCGCGGACGCGAGCTGCAGCCGGTGCTGCGCGCCCTCGCCGCCTGGGGGGCGCCGGACCTGGGCGAGCCGCGGGCCACCGACGCCGTCCGCGCGCACTGGTACGCGATCCCGCTCCTCGGGGTACTCGCCGGGCTGGGTGAGGGCGTCGTGCAGGTGACCCTGGACGAGGGCGAGTTCCACGTACGGGTCGGGGACGACGGGAGCGTCGCGTACGGGGACGGGGTGTACGGGGCCGGTACGGCGACGGAGCCGGACGCGCGGCTCCGGACCGACGCGGCGACCTGCCGGGCCCTCGCGGGCGGAGAGCTGACGCTCACCGAGGCGATCGAGGCGGGCCGCGCGACCTTCGTACGGAGGGCCTCGGCTGCCGGGGTCCGCTGACGGCTGACCGCCGCTGCCGACCGTCGGCTGCCGGGGCTGGTCGCTGACCGCCGGCTGCCGGGCCCGCACGGGTCAGGGGGCCAGGGCGCCTCGCCGCCGGCTGGAAGGAGTCGGACGGCCGGCCGCGCCGGCCGATCGTCGCCGGCACGTGACGACCAGCCCTGGGCACCAGCCCTGGGCCGCCGGGGGCGCCCTTCGACGACCTCCAGTGACGGCGCCTCCCCGCGGCCGACGGTGACATGGGGCCGAGGGTCGAACCGTGACGCCGGTTTCAAGGTCGGGGGCCGTGGCGTATGCCCCAGCGCCCGCACCGTGGCCGCTGCGGGCAGGATGAGGGGGTGAGCGGGACACGATACGAGGCGATCACCTGGGAACGGCTGGCGGAGGCGCTCGCCGGGCACCTCGACACGTCCACCCCCGGCGACGGTGGTGAGTGGCTCAAGGTCGGCGTCGACGGACCGCCCGCCGCCCCCGGGGGCGAACTCGCCGCCCTGCTCGCCGAGGCGCTGCGGGCGCGCGGGCGCGCCGTCCACGTCGTGGGGACGGGCGGCTTCCTGCGGCCCGCGTCCCTCCGGTTCGAGTACGGGAAGCGGGACCCCGACGCGTACTACGACGGGTGGACCGACATCGGGGCCTTGTGGCGGGAGGTGTTCAGCCCGCTGGAGCCGGGCGGCACCGGGCGCGTGTTGCCCGACCTGTGGGACCCGGTACGGGACCGCGCGACCCGCAGCCCGTACGTCACGCTGCCTCCGGGCGGGATCCTGGTCGTGCACGGGCCCTTCCTGCTCGGCCACTGGTTCCCCTTCGACCTCACCGTGCACTTGCGTCTCTCGGCCGCCGCCCTCGCCCGGCGCACCGAGGACACCTGGACCCTGCCCGCCTTCGCCCGGTACGAGTCGGAGGTCGACCCCGGCGCGACCGCCGACGCCGTCGTACGGGCCGACGACCCCCGCCACCCGGCCTGGACGGGCCTCGGGCAGTAGGTCCTCCGGCGGTACGCCCTCCGGCTTTCCGGCCCCGGCGACGGGCGCGCGGCGGTACGTCCGCGGGTGGTACGGCTGCCCGGAGGCGTCAGTCGCCGGGCGGCCGGTCCGGTGGACGGCCGCCGACGACGGTGACCGCCTCCGCGCCCGCGCGGCAGCCTGCCTCGGCGGCCTTGGCCGGATCCGCGCCCGCGAGTCGCGCGGCCAGGAACGCTCCGGTGAACGCGTCACCCGCGCCCGTCGAGTCCACCGGCCGCACCGGGGGCGCCGCCACCCGCGTGGAGACCGCCCCGTCCTCGGCGACCAGCGCGCCCGCCGCCCCGAGGGTGACGACGACCAGCGGGAAGAGACGGCTCAACTCGGCCGCCGCCGCCTCCGGTTCCTCGTGGCCGGTGAGCGTCCGGGCCTCGTCGGCGTTGGGCAGCAGGATCTCGGCGCCCTCCACCGACGCCAGGAACCGGTCCGCCCCCAGCTCCGTGAGGAACCCCGCCGAGGCCGGGTCCACGCTCACCGGCACGCCCGCGTCCCGCGCGTCCCGCAGCGCACGCACGGCTGTCTCCCGGCTCGGCTCGGCGAAGAACAGATAGCCCGACAGATGCAGCCGGGTCACGCCGTCGAGCAGGGCGACGGACCAGTCGCCGGGGGAGAGGCGCAGGGCGGCGCCGCTGTCGGTGAGGAAGGTGCGCTCCGCCGAGGCGTCCACGAGCGCGATCACGGTGGCTGTCGCCGCCTCCGCGTCCGGCACCAGCAGGGGGCGCACGCCCGCGCGGAGCAGCGCCCGCTCGTGCCAGGCCGCCGCGTCCGTCCCCACCCGGCCGAGGAGCCGCACCTCCCCGCGCCCGGAACGCGCGGCCCAGCAGGCCGCGTTGGCTCCCGCACCGCCCGGGAGGGTTCGGATCGTCGCCGCCGTGTCCGTGGCGGGGGCGAGCGGGGTCCGGTGCCGCGCGACGACGTCCGTGACCACGTCCCCGACGACGAGCAGGGCGCCGGGCGCCCTGCTCACCGGCCGACCGAACCGCGCGCGCCTCCGCCGCCGGGCGCGGTCCCCGGGCCGGGCCTCGTCCCGGCGTCACCGGGCTTCGCGCCCACGGCGCCGCACCCGGCTCCCGCGTCGAAGGGAGTCACAGCGCCCGGCCGCGCGCCCGCGTCGCAGGACCCCGCCCCCGCCTCGGCCGCCTTCCCCCCGCCCGGCGTCGCCACAACGTCCCCGGGCCCTGAGCCCACGGCGCCGGGCCTCATCCCGGCATCGGTCGGCGTCCCCGCGCCAGGCCTCGTCCCCACGGACCCCGCCCCCGCCTCGGCCGCCTTCCCCGCGCTGGCTGTCGTCCCCGCGCCCGCCGCCTCCCCCGCTCCGTACGCCCTCGCGATGCTCGCCGCCAGCCGGACATTGCCCCGTACCGCCGCCAGATTGGCCTCCAGGGACGCCCCCTGCGTGTGCACCGTCAGGTACTCCAGCAGGAACGGCGTCACCCCCTGCCCCACGATCCCCTTCTCCTTCGCCGCCGCCAGGCCGCCCGCGAGCACCCGGTCGTGGAGCGCGGGATCCAACTGCCGCGACTCCGGCACGGGATTGGCGACGACGAGTGCCGCCCGGGGCTCGCCCAGCCGGTCCTGCGCCCGTATCACCTCGGCCACCTCCTCCGGGGTCCGCAGCGTCCAGTCGACCGGCTCACCCGAGGAGGAGAGGTAGAAGCCGGGGAAGTGCTCCGTGCCGTACCCGACGACGGTCACCCCCAGGGTCTCCAGGCGCTGGAGCGTCGCGGGCACGTCGAGGATGGACTTGACCCCGGCGCACACGACCGTGATCCCGACCCGGGCGAGCAGCCGCAGGTCGGCGGACTCGTCCTGGGTCTCGGCCCACTCGCGGTGCACGCCGCCGAGGCCGCCGGTCGCGAAGACCCGTATGCCGGCCGCGTCCGCGAGCCGGGCCGTCGCCGAGACCGTCGTCGCCCCGGTCGCGCCGGTCGCCAGGGCCGGGGCCAGATCGCGGTGGCCGAGCTTGCGTACCGCCGGGTCCTCGGCGATCCGGGTCAGGGCCGCCCGGTCCAGGCCGACCCTGGCCGTGCCGTCGACCACGGCGACGGTGGCGGGGACGGCACCCCCGGCCCGTACCAGGGCCTCCAGTTCCAGGGCGACGGCGAGGTTGCGCGGGCGCGGCAGGCCGTGGGCGATGATCGTCGATTCCAGCGCGACGACGGGACGCCCCTCGTGAAGGGCTTCCCTTACCTCTTCGGACACCTGTGTGGACATGTCCCATTCCTGGCGCGGCCGCGGGCCCCGCAAACCTCGTCGGCGAGCACCCGCCACCCACAGGCCGACGCCTTCGGAATCCGTCACGGGGGGCCCGGCGGCGTCGTCCGAGTCGGCCTCCGCACCCGCCGGGCACCGTGCCGAAGGGCCGGTACGGATTTCGTCGTCGTCGCGCGATCCGGGCATCGCGCCTGGTGGGAGGCGAAGCGGAGGGTGTACGTCCACCCGGTCCCGGTCTCGGAGCCGCCTCGGAACCCCGCTACAGTCACCGCCCATGACGACACACGACCAGCCCTCCTTCGCCGTGCACATCCCCGACGAGGAGCTCGAAGCGGAGCCGCTCGACCCCGGCCAGATCGTCTCCGGCACGCCCGAGGTGACGGGCAAGCTGCTGTGGGAGTCCGCCGACGGCAAGCAGCGGCGCGGCATCTGGCAGATCACGCCCGGCGTCGTCACCGACACCGAGGCCGACGAGCTCTTCGTGGTGGTCTCCGGCCGGGCGACCGTGGCCGTCGAGGGCGGGGACACCCTGGAGATCGGTCCGGGTGACGCCTGTGTGCTGCGCGAGGGCGACCGTACGACGTGGACCGTCCACGAGACCCTCCGCAAGGCGTACCACATCAGCCTCTGAGGCCTGACGAAACCTCCCGCAAGGCCGCCCCCGGGTCGTCGAGACCGCCTCTGCAGGCCCCTCGGGAGGCGGCGCTCGACGTCCCGGGGAACCGGGGCGGTTCGGGGTCCGGGAGAAAACCTTCCTATCGGCTGCCCTCCCCCCGGGCAGCGGCTTGGCGCGGCGCCCGCCCCCACGGGCGTGACGCGCTCAGTGACAGCTGCGGTCTGGACGGCCGCCGCCGACGGCACGGCACCCCGCGCCGCCTCGCCCGCGCGGCCTCCTCCCGCGCGGTTCCGCGCTGACCAGGCGGGTCAGGCCTTCCGCGAGCGGCCGCGGACCGCCAGCGCCGCCATCGGCAGCAGCAGGCACGCGGCGATCGCGTTCAGCGGCCCGTACCCCGCCTTCGCGACGATCAGGCCCGCCGCCAGGCCGCCGATGCCGGCGCAGGTGTTCATGATGAAGTCGGAGAGCCCCTGGACCGCCGCCCGCGCGGCCTGCGGCACCGAGTCCGTGAGGAGCGCCGAGCCCGACACCAGACCGGCCGACCACCCCAGGCCGAGGACGAAGAGCCCCAGGGCGGTCCGGCCGTGGTCGGCTCCCGCCGTGCCCGCGACGAGCGCCGCCACGGCGATCAGCCCGACCGCGAGCCCGATCACGGACAGCCGTCCCAGCCGGTCGGACAACCAGCCCATCACGGGCGAGAAGGCGTACATGCCGGCGATGTGCCCACTGATCACCAGTCCCACCAGCTGGATGTCCGCCCCGTGGTGGGTGAGCGCCACCGGAGTCATCGACATGATCGACACCATCGCGGTGTGCGAGGCGGCGACGGTGACCAGGGCGAGACGGGCCCGAGGGGACTCCCGGACGACCCGCATCCCGGCGCGGAGCGAGCGCCCCTCCGCCTCTTCGCCCACGTCGGCGTCGGTCAGCGCGCGGGCGGTGAGGAGCGGATCGGGGCGCAGCAGCGTCGCCACCACGGCCGCCGCGATGACGAAGACACCGGCGGCCCAGACGAACGGCCCGGCGGTGGCCGGTATCCCCAGGCCGGAGACGCTCTCCCCGGCCGGTGCGGCGATGTTCGGTCCGAGCACCGCCCCGATCGTGGTCGCCCACACCACCGTGGAGATGGCCCGAGCCCTGCGGTCCGGTTCGGCCAGGTCGGCGGCGGCGAAGCGGGCCGCCAGGTTCGCCGAGGACCCGGCGCCGAAGCCCACGAGCCCGACGAGGAGCAGGGGGAAGCTGTCGACGGCGGCCCCGAGCACCGCCACCCCGGCCCCGAGCGCTCCGATGAGGTACGCGAGGACGAGCCCGGCTCTCCGGCCCCGCGAGGCCATCAGGGCGGCCAGCGGCATCGCGAGGAGTGCGGGACCGGCCACCGTCGCCGTCGACGCCAGACCGGAGAGGGCCTCGGAACCGCTGACGTCCCTGGCCAGGACGGCGGACAGGGCGACACCGGTGGCGATACCGAGACCCCCGAGGATCTGGGTGGCGATGAGCACGGCCTGGATCCGGCGGCGGACCGAGGGCAGTCCGGCGCCGACGACGGCGAGGCGCTCGGGCGAGGCGGCGGCAACGGCGTCATCGGCGTCAGGGACGTCGGGGGTCTTGGTCACTGACCTGAGTGTGCCAGCGACCTCACCCGAGGGAAACGTCCCAGCCCTCCGCTCGCTCCGCTTCTCGAAACGCCCGACCCCGCTCAGAACAGCGGCGCGGGCAGCACCCCCTCCAGAGCCAGCAGCTGTCGCTTGGTCTCCAGGCCGCCGCCGAAGCCGCCGAGGCCGCCGTCGCTCTCCACCACGCGGTGGCACGGCACCACCAGGGGCAGCGGATTGGAGCCCATCGCCGCCCCGACCGCCTGCCCGGCCCCCGGCTGCCCCACGCGCCGCGCCAGCTCCCCGTACCCGACGACCGTCCCGTACGGCACGGTCGTCGCCAGCGCGCGCAGCACCTGCCGACCGAAGCCGGCCGTCAGACTCCAGTCCAGCGGCAGTCCGACATCGCCGGGCTCGCCCGCGAAGTACCGCTCCAGCCGGCGTATCGCGCTCGCGAGCAGCCCCGAGGCACGCTCCACCGGCTCCGCCCCGAGCTGACCCGACAAGCGGGAGAGCATCCGGTCTCGGCGCACCGCGTCGGCGTGGAACTCCACCCGCACGAGCCCCCGCGCGGTCGCGGCGAGGAAGAGCGGCCCGATGGCGCTCTCGATGACCGTCCACTCCGCCGGGACGGCCCGCCCGCCGCCCGTCGACCCCGCTTCGATGTCCATGCCGCCCACGGTACGACCCACCACTGACAGCCCGGAGGGGAACGGCTCGCCGGACCGGAGGAGAACGTTTTCCCGCCGTTGCCGGACGCGCGCGGCTTCGGCCCGCCGCGGAGGTCACGGCCGGGCGTCGCTCCGATCTCACGACCGGTAATTCCCCGGTCACGTGGTCGGGAGGCCCGCGGCGCGCCATAATCTCGCCCGGTAGTACTACCCAGCGGTACCGACTGTTTTCGGACGACGTGGCACCAGGGGTGGAGGACACACGCTCATGCACGGCACGGTCGACGGATTCAGTTACGGCCTGGTCACGCCGGTGGCCGCTTTTCTCATGGCGTGCCTGGGCGGCGCTCTCGGCCTCCGGTGCACCACGAGATCGCTCCGCCACCGTGACAGCTTCAAGGTGGGCTGGCTCGTTCTCGGCGCCACGTCGATCGGCTCCGGCATCTGGACCATGCACTTCATCGCCATGATGGGCTTCTCCGTCCACCAGGCACCCATCAACTACGACCGCCCGATCACCTTCGCCAGCCTGGGCGTCGCCGTCCTGATGGTCGGTATCGGCATCTTCATCGTGGGCTACCGGGGGGCCACCGCCCTCACCCTGGTCACCGGCGGCACCATCACCGGTCTCGGCGTGGCCACCATGCACTACCTGGGCATGGCCGGAATGCGCCTCCAGGGACGGATCGAGTACGACACGTCCACCGTCGCCCTCTCCGTGGTCATCGCCGTCGTGGCGGCCACCGTGGCCCTCTGGGCGGCCGTCTCCGTACGGGGATTCCTGGCGAGCCTCGGCGCCAGCCTGGTGATGGGCGTCGCCGTCAGCGGGATGCACTACACCGCCATGGCCGCGGTCAGCGTCCGTCTCCACAGCACCGAGCCCGCCACCAACACCGGTGACGCCGCCACCTCGCTCCTGCTGCCGATGCTGCTCGGCCCGGCGGTCTTCCTCATCCTCGCCGCCGTCGTCGTCATGTTCGACCCGCTGCTCGTGATGGGGGACCCGGACTGGCAGGGGCCCGCGGCCCGGACCCCGCACCGCCCCGGCGTGCCGGCCCCCCGCCACGTCCCGTCCTACGGCGAGCCCGCCAACTGGACGTCCCGGCCCGCCGGCCGCGCCGCCCGCAGGACCGCCGCCCGGGGCGGCCACCGCTCCCAGGACTGGTGATCACCGCCCGACTGTCAGTGCCGGGTCGTACGGTGGTTGCATGCGGCCCGTTTCCAAGATCGAACGTTCGGTGGCGCCCTTCGAGGTCGTCAGCTCCTACCAGCCCAGCGGTGACCAGCCCGCGGCCATCGCCGACCTCGAGCGGCGCGTCCGCGCGGGGGAGAAGGACGTCGTGCTCCTCGGTGCCACCGGCACCGGAAAGTCCGCCACCACCGCGTGGATGATCGAGAAGCTCCAGCGCCCCACCCTGGTGATGGCGCCGAACAAGACGCTGGCCGCCCAGCTGGCGAACGAGTTCCGCGAGCTCCTGCCGAACAACGCGGTGGAGTACTTCGTCTCGTACTACGACTACTACCAGCCCGAGGCGTACGTGCCGCAGTCGGACACGTACATCGAGAAGGACTCCTCCATCAACGAGGAGGTGGAGCGCCTCCGCCACTCCGCGACGAATTCCCTGCTCACCCGCAGGGACGTCATCGTGGTCGCCTCCGTCTCCTGCATCTACGGCCTCGGCACGCCCCAGGAGTACGTGGACCGGATGGTCCCGCTGAAGGTCGGCGAGGAGTTCGACCGCGACAAGCTGCTCCGCCGCTTCGTCGACATCCAGTACACGCGGAACGACCTGGCGTTCACCCGCGGCACCTTCCGCGTCCGCGGCGACACCATCGAGATCTTCCCGGTGTACGAGGAGCTGGCCGTCCGCATCGAGATGTTCGGCGACGAGATCGAGGCCCTCTCCACCCTCCACCCCCTCACCGGCGAGGTCATCAGCGAGGACCGCGAGCTGTACGTGTTCCCCGCCAGCCACTACGTCGCGGGCCCTGAGCGCATGGAGCGCGCGGTCAACGACATCGAGCGCGAGCTGGAGGGCCGCCTCGCCGAGCTCGACAAGCAGGGCAAGCACCTGGAGTCGCAGCGGCTGCGCATGCGGACCACGTACGACATCGAGATGATGCGCCAGATCGGCTCCTGCTCAGGCATCGAGAACTACTCGATGCACTTCGACGGCCGCGGGCCCGGCACCGCGCCCAACACCCTCCTCGACTACTTCCCCGAGGACTTCCTGCTCGTCATCGACGAGTCGCACGTCACCGTGCCGCAGATCGGCGCCATGTACGAGGGCGACGCCTCCCGCAAGCGGACCCTGGTCGACCACGGCTTCCGGCTGCCGTCCGCCCTGGACAACCGCCCGCTGAAGTGGGAGGAGTTCCAGGAACGGATCGGCCAGACCGTCTACCTCTCCGCGACTCCGGGGACGTATGAGCTGTCCCGGGGCGACGGCTTCGTCGAGCAGATCATCCGCCCCACCGGCCTCGTCGACCCCGAGGTCGTCGTCAAGCCCACCGAGGGCCAGATCGACGACCTGGTCCACGAGATCCGGTTGCGCACGGAGCGTGACGAGCGGGTCCTCGTCACCACCCTCACCAAGAAGATGGCCGAGGACCTCACCGACTACTTCCTGGAGCTCGGCATCCAGGTCCGCTACCTGCACAGCGACGTCGACACCCTGCGCCGCATCGAGCTGCTCCGCGAGCTGCGGGCCGGCGAGTACGACGTCCTCGTCGGCATCAACCTCCTCCGGGAGGGCCTCGACCTCCCCGAGGTGTCGCTCGTGGCGATCCTCGACGCCGACAAGCAGGGCTTCCTGCGTTCCGGGACCTCCCTGATCCAGACGATCGGCCGCGCCGCCCGAAACGTGTCGGGCCAGGTCCACATGTACGCGGACCGGATCACCCCGGCGATGGAGCAGGCCATCGACGAGACCAACCGACGCCGCGAGAAGCAGATCGCGTACAACACGGAGCGGGGCATCGACCCGCAGCCGCTCCGCAAGAAGATCAACGACATCGTCGCGACCATCGCGCGCGAGGAGATCGACACCGAGGAACTGCTCGGCAGCGGCTACCGCCAGGCGAAGGAGGGCAAGGGCGCCAAGGCCCCCGTCCCCTCGCTCGCCGCCCACGGCGTCAAGGGCAAGGGCAAGGGCAGGGGCAAGGCCGGATCGACGGTGGAGCTCGGCGACCGGCCCGCCACGGAACTGGCCGCGATCATCGAGGAGATGACCGACCGGATGCGCGCCGCCGCCGCCGAGCTGCAGTTCGAGGTGGCCGCCCGGCTCCGTGACGAAGTGGGAGACCTGAAGAAGGAGTTGCGCCAGATGAAGGAAGCGGGACTCGCCTGACCGGACGCGGTCCGGTGTGTTGCAAGACCGACACAAAACCGGACCGCGCCTCCTCGGTGTCAGTGGTGTTGCGTAGGGTGACGGACAACCGCACGCACCGGAACAGCGGGCGCGGGGAACGCTAACGAGAGGGGCATACGCGTGTCGGTCAACATGACCAAGGGGCAGGCCATCAGCCTGGAGAAGAAGGGCGGGGGCAACCTCACCCAGGTGCGGATGGGCCTCGGCTGGCAGGCCGCGCCGCGCCGCGGTCTCTTCGGTTCGCGGACCCGGGAGATCGACCTGGACGCCTCGGCCGTCCTCTTCGCCGACAAGCAGCCGGTCGACGTGGTCTTCTTCCGTCACCTGGTCAGTGACGACGGCTCGGTCAAGCACACCGGTGACAACCTCGTGGGCGGCGCCGGCCAGGGCGGCGACGACGAGGCGGTCCTCGTCGACCTGGAGCGCGTCCCGGTCCACATCGACCAGATCGTCTTCACGGTGAACTCCTTCACCGGCCAGACGTTCCAGGAGGTGCAGAACGCCTTCTGCCGCATCGTCGACGAGACGAACGGGCAGGAGCTCGCGCGCTACACCCTCGACGGCGGCGGCAACTACACCGCCCAGATCATGGCGAAGGTCCACCGGGTCGGCACCGGCTGGCAGATGACCGCCCTGGGCAACCCGGCCAACGGGCGCACCTTCCAGGACCTGATGCCCGCGATCCTGCCGCACCTGTAGACGGCCCGCGCGGCACGCACCACAGCTCCCGGAGGCGACAGGCCACCGGGAGCTGTCCCGCATGAACCACACGATCGCTCCACACCGAGCCCGGTAACGCTGAGGGGACAGAGTCGATGACGGCCGAGCTGGTCCGGGGGCAGAACCACCCTCTGCCCGACACCCGCCTTGAGATCCGGGTGTCGGCCGGTCACCCCGTCCTCGCCGGAGCAACCCTCGGCGACGAGCGGGGCAGGGTCCCGGGCAGGGAGTGGATCGCCCACCCCGGCTCGCCCTCCCTCCCCGGCGTCGACGTCCCCCGCGAGGCCGCCGCCGACCACCGGCTGACCGTCGACCTGGAGGCGGTCCCCGGCGCCGTCCACCGCGTCTCGGTGCTCCTGGCACTGCCGGCGGCGCGCACCGAGGGAGCCGCTCGGTTCGGAGCGGTCGCCGCGCCCTTCGTCGCCGTCGCCGGCGCAGACGGCGCCGAGATCGCCAGCTACACGATCACCGGCCTCGACAGCGAGTCCGCCGTCGTCGCCCTGGAGCTGTACCGGCGGCAGGGCGCCTGGAAGGTCCGTGCCATGGGCCAGGGGTACGAGGGCGGTCTGGCCGCCCTCCTCGGCGACCAGGGCCTGGAACGGGCCGCCGATCTGGCGGCGGCGATCCTGGAGACGGTCGCGCCGGCTCCGGCTCCCCCGCACCGCGCCCCCGAGGCGGAGCGCGTACGCCACACGGCGCCGGTGCCGGCCACGAACCCGGCCCCGACCACCCCGGTGACACCGCCCGCCACGGTGCCGGACCCGGGCGCGACCGCACCCACGACGAACACGGGCGCGACCGCACCGGCGACCCACACGGCCGCGCCCACGCCCGCGACACACACCGCCGCACCGACGACGGGCGTCGGCCCGACCGTACCCACGACGGGCACCGACGCGACCGCATCCGTCACCGACCCGGCCGCGCCCAGACCCACGCACCCGACGGGCACCCACACCGGCGGTCCCATCGACTACGCCCACCCCCGCCGCCGGACCGCCCCCACGACCGGGCCCCGGCAGGCCCCGCCCGTGCCGGTCGCCGGGGACGCGTCGGGCTGGTCCATGGACGAGCGGCTGTACAACCAGGTGTGGGGCATGTTCGAGGACCTGGCCCGTACGGCCGCCGCCTACCGCAGCGCCTGCGACTTCGCGGAGTCCCGGCTCGACCGGGAGCTGGACCAGACGCTTTCCGACTACCGCGCTCGCGCCGACCGCGCCAACGACGCGGCCCGCGCGGCCGCCCGCGCCCGGCACGACGAGCTGGTGGAGCGGGCCCAGGCGGTCCTGGACCGGGACCTCGCGCAGCTCGTGGCGGAGTCCGAGGTCGTCGAACCGGCGTTGCCCGCCGCGTACGCCCGCTGGGACAGCCCGGTCTGGCAGGCCTACCACGTCCCGGCCGAGGAGCCGATGGCCGTCCGGCTCGGCGACCTCCACCTCCCCGAGCGGACGGATCTGCGGATCCCCATGCTCGTCCGGCTCCCCCTGGAGCGCGGACTCTGGGTGGACAGCGGCCGGGGGCACTCGGAGGCGGCCGGTCTCCTCGACGAGACCGAGCTGCGGCGGTTCGCCCTGGACAGCGCGGTCGCGCACGCGGCCCGGCTGCTCGCGGCGCACCCGGCAGGGGCGTTCGCCCTCCATGTCGTCGACCCGGGGGGCGCGGGCGCCGTCTCGCTCGCGCCGCTGGTCGAGTCGGGGGTCCTCGCGGCCCCGCCGGCCCGGGGCGCGGCCGGCGTCTCCGCGGTCCTGGAGCAGCTCACCGAGCGGGTCGACCTGCTGCAGATGGCGGTGCGGGCCGGGGCGGCCGACGCCCTGCCGCCCGGTCTGGACGCGGCGCGGCAGCTTCTGCTCGTGCACGACTTCCCGCACGGTTTCGACGACCGGGCGGTCACCCGGCTGCGGTATCTCGCCGACGAGGGACCGTCGGTCGGCGTCCATCTGCTGATGGTCGCGGACCGGGAGGACGCGGCGGCGTACGGGCCCCTGCTCGACCCGCTGTGGCGTTCGCTGTTGCGGCTCACCCCCGTTCCGGACGACCACCTCGCCGATCCCTGGGTCGGCCACGCCTGGTCGTACGAGCCGCCGCTCGTTCCGCCGGGCAGCGGGGTGCTGCGTCAGGTGCTCGCGCAGGTGGCCGATGCTCGCCACGGAAAGCGGCTCTGACCTGCTCTTTTGGGTCCTCTTTACCCTGCCCTTTACCTTCTCTTGGGTATTCGGGTAGTCTTCTTGGTGCGGAGGGGAGTACTCCCCAAGCGCGGCGTACCCGTCAGTACGGACGGATCCACGGTGATCCGATCCCGGGGCGTCGGCCCGGCGGCGATCGTCCGTCGCTCGGGTGGAAGAGACCTCCGGCAGCGACGACGCTGATCAGTAGCCGTACGACGCCGGAGGCGCAGTGGACGTTTCAATGACCATGTGGGTCCTGACCATTCTCGGTCTGGGTGCCCTGATCGGAGCCGACTTCTTCATCGGGCGCAAGCCCCATGACGTGTCGGTCAAGGAAGCCGGAATCTGGACGATCGTCTGGATCGTCCTGGCCGCCCTCTTCGGAATCGGCCTGCTGATCTGGGGCAACAGCCAGGCGTCCGGCGAGTTCTTCGCGGGCTACATCACCGAGAAGTCGCTCAGCGTCGACAACCTCTTCGTCTTCGTCCTGATCATGGCGAAGTTCTCGGTCCCCTCGCACCTCCAGCAGCGCGTGCTGCTCGTGGGCGTGCTGATCGCCCTGGTGCTCCGTGCGATCTTCATCGCCGCGGGCGCGGCGATCATCGCCAGCTTCTCCTGGGTCTTCTACATCTTCGGCGCGTTCCTGATCTACACCGCCTGGAAGCTCATCCAGGAGGCGCGCTCCGACGACGAGGAGGACGAGTTCGAGGAGAACCGTCTCCTCAAGACCGTCGAGAAGAAGTTCGGCGTGGCCGACCGGTACCACGGCACCAAGCTGTTCATCCGGAACAACGGCAAGCGGATCATGACCCCGCTGATGGTCGTCATGCTCGCCATCGGCACCACGGACATCCTGTTCGCCCTCGACTCCATCCCGGCGATCTTCGGCCTCACCCAGGACCCGTACATCGTCTTCACCGCCAACGCCTTCGCCCTCATGGGTCTGCGGCAGCTGTACTTCCTGATCGGCGGCCTGCTCAAGAAGCTGGTCCACCTCAGCTACGGCCTGTCGGTGATCCTCGGCTTCATCGGCGTCAAGCTCGTGCTGCACGCCCTGCACGAGTCCGGGGTGCACGTCCCGGAGATCTCCATCCCGTTCTCGCTCGCGGTCATCTGCGGTGTCCTGGTCATCACCACGATCACCAGCCTCATCGCCTCCAAGAAGCAGGCGGAGCGGGAAGCCGCCGAGAGCGCGGCGGACGCCGACGGGGCCGAGAAGGACAGCATCGGCGCCTGACGCGGCACACACGGCGACGGCCGGCCGGAGGAAGCCCTCCGGCCGGCCGTCGCCGTGTCCCCGGCCCCGCACGGGCCGCACGGGTCTACACGGGATCCAGATCGGCCACCGGTTCCGGGACGGCCCGCGCCGGCAGCGTCTCCGGGAGGAGAGCGAAGCAACCCAGGCTGACGAGCGCCACCACGGTCAGATACGCGGCCACGCTCCAGGGCGGTCCTGAACCGCCGTCGGAGAGGGCGGTGGCGACGAGCGGGGTGAGCGCGCCGCCGAGTACCCCGGCGAGGTTGTAGCCGACGGCCGCGCCGGTGCAGCGGACGCGGGGCTCGTACAGCTCCGGGAGGTACGCGGCGACCACCGCGAACATGGTGATGAAGGCCAGCAGCGCGCCCAGGAAACCGAGGAACATCAGGAACGGCCGTCCCGTGTGCAACAGCGCCACCAACGGGAACATCCAGAGCGCGGAGGCCGCGCACCCCGCGAGACAGAGCGGCCGACGGCCCCAGCGGTCGGCCAGGAGCGCCACGAAGGGGGTCGCCGCCCCCTTGATCGCCACCGCCGCCATCACGCAGGTCAGCATCACCGTGCTGCTCACCCCGAGGTGCTCGGTGCCGTAGGCCAGGGCCCAGGTGGAGACCGTGTAGAAGGTGGCGTATCCGACCGCGAGGGCGCCGGCCGTCAGCAGGACGAGCCGCCAGTGGTCGCGGGCGACCTCGGCCAACGGGGCGCCGGAGCGCTTCCCGGCCGCGGCCAGCTCCTCGAACTGCGGGGTCTCCGCCAGGGAGGAGCGCAGCAGCAGCCCGGCCGCCGCCAGCAGACCCGCGGCCCAGAACGGCACCCGCCAGCCCCAGGACCGGAACTCCGCGTCGCTGAGGCCCGCGGACAGCGCCAGCATCACCCCGTTCGCCAGGAGGAAGCCGATCGCCGGGCCGATCTGGGGGAAGCTCGACCAGAGCGCCCGCCGGTGCGCCGGGGCGTGCTCCGCGGTGAGCAGCACCGCCCCGCCCCACTCGCCGCCGAGCCCCAGGCCCTGGAGGAAGCGCAGGACGAGCAGCAGCACGGGGGCGGCGATACCGAGCGTGGCGTACGTGGGGACACAGCCGACCGCGACCGTGGCGCAGCCGGTCAGGAGCAGCGAGACCATGAGGACCGGACGCCGGCCGTACCGGTCGCCGACATGGCCGAAGAGGATCGAGCCGAGCGGACGGGCCACGAAGCCGACGGCGAAGGTGCCGAAGGCGGCGAGGGTCCCGGCGAGCGGGGAGAAGGTCGGGAAGAAGAGCGGACCCAGGACGAGGGCGGCGGCGGTCCCGTACACGAAGAAGTCGTAGAACTCGATGGCGGTGCCGACGAGCGAGGCCGCGGCGACCCGCCCCATCGACGGGGCGGCGGGGGTGGCCGGGGGTACGGGAGGCGACGGAGAGTGACTGAGGCGCATGTGGCGCCAACTACCCGGCCGGCCTCCCGGTTACGGGGGCGTGCGGGAGCGCGCCGCTGCCAGGCCGCGCGCTCTCGGTACCGCCGACGGTCACCAGCCGCGCTCGCGCCATGCCGCCAGGGACGGGCGCTCGTCACCGAGCGTGGTGTCCTTGCCGTGGCCCGGGTAGATCCAGGACTCGTCGGGGAGCGCCGCGAACAGCTTGGTCTCCACGTCGTGGAGGAGGCTCGCGAAGGCCTCCGGGTCCTTCCTGGTGTTGCCCACGCCGCCGGGGAACAGGCAGTCGCCGGTGAAGACGTGCGGGTGGCCGTGCGGGTCGTCGTAGACGAGGGCGATCGAGCCCGGGGTGTGGCCGACCAGGCGGCGCGCGGTCAGTTCCACCCGTCCCACCCGGATCGTGTCGCCGTCCTCGAGGGGCACGTCGGTCGCGACCGGGATGCCCTCCACGTCGTACGCCCCCGCGTAGGTCACGGCGCCGGTCGCGGCGACCACCTCGGCGAGTGCCTGCCAGTGGTCGCCGTGCCGGTGGGTGGTGACGACGGCTCTGACACCGTCGTCACCGATCAGCGTGAGCAGCGTGTCGGCGTCATTGGCCGCGTCGATGAGGAGCTGCTCGCCGGTGGCCCGGCAGCGCAGCAGATACGCGTTGTTGTCCATCGGGCCGACCGCGACCTTCGAGATCATCAGGTCCGTCAGCTCGTGCACGTCCGCCGGTCCGCCGACCTTCACCACTCCGCTGTACGTCATGCGTTCAGCTTAGGGGTGTTCAGAGCGCCGGGAGCGTCGGCAGCGGGCCGCCCTCCGTCGTGAGCGCGGAGCCGTCGCGGCGGCCGGCGAGCCAGCCGAGGAGGTCGGGGGCCGGGCCCGTGACGGTGACGCCGCCGGTCGGGCCGCCGGTCGTCCACGTCCCGCCGTCGTCGGACCTGAGGACCGTCGCGGGCACGCTCTCCAGGCCGGTGAAGCGGTCGGCGAGGAACGCGATCTCGCGGGTGATGAACTCCTCGGGCAGGTCTTCGAGCTCGTAGCCGACGCCCAGGTCGACGTGGTGCAGGTCCACCTCCACCCAGCGGCGGAACGGGATCCGGGAGGCGCTGTCGGTGACGCCGTTGCGGAGCTCGACCGTCCGGCTCCAGTCGGCGGGCTCGGCGCCCACGACGTCGAAGCGGGCGGCGGTCTCGCGCAGGTCGGCGAGGTGCACGGCCGGTGGCCGGCCGGAGTCGCGCTCGATGTCGGCGTCCCTGGTCGCGGCGTCGGGATACATGGGACGGCCCTGGAGGACGTTCACCAGGGCGTCGGCGTTACGGGCGACGTGGGCGAGCACATGTCCCCGGGTCCAGCCGGGCAGGCGTGACGGCGCGGCCGTCGCCGCGTTGTCCAGGGAGGCGGCCGCGTCCAGCAGTCTTTCGGTCGCTGCGCGGAGGTGAGCAAGGTCGCGTTCGTGATCGATCATGGCGCCGACCCTAGTGCCGACCGGGGTCTCGCCACCCGTTCGGGTGAAGCGGTCTCCACGAGGCCGGAAATCGAATGTGCGTGCTATACGCTCGGAGGAAGCATCCGGCATCCTTGGTTGTTGGGTGTTTCAGGCACATCCGCTCTCTGAAGAAAGGTGCGGACCGGCGTGGCCGACCGTCTCATCGTCCGTGGCGCTCGTGAGCACAACCTCAAGAACGTCTCGCTCGACCTCCCGCGTGACTCCCTGATCGTCTTCACCGGGCTCTCGGGATCGGGCAAGTCCTCCCTCGCGTTCGACACGATCTTCGCCGAGGGGCAGCGCCGCTACGTCGAGTCGCTCTCCTCCTACGCCCGGCAGTTCCTCGGTCAGATGGACAAGCCGGACGTCGACTTCATCGAAGGTCTGTCGCCCGCCGTCTCCATCGACCAGAAGTCGACCTCGCGCAACCCGCGCTCGACGGTCGGCACCATCACGGAGGTCTACGACTACCTCCGGCTGCTCTTCGCCCGCATCGGCAAGCCGCACTGTCCCGAGTGCCGCCGGCCCATCTCCCGCCAGTCGCCGCAGGCCATCGTGGACCGGGTCCTGGAGCTGCCCGAGGGCAGCCGCTTCCAGGTGCTCTCCCCGCTCGTGCGGGAGCGGAAGGGCGAGTTCGTCGACCTCTTCGCCGACCTCCAGACCAAGGGCTACAGCCGCGCCCGGGTCGACGGCGTGACCGTGCAGCTGAGCGAACCGCCGACGCTGAAGAAGCAGGAGAAGCACACGATCGAGGTGGTCGTCGACCGCCTGACGGTGAAGGACGGCGCCAAGCGCCGCCTCACCGACTCGGTCGAGACCGCGCTCGGACTCTCCGGCGGCATGGTCGTGCTCGACTTCGTCGACCTCGCGGAGGACGACCCCGAGCGCGAGCGGATGTACTCGGAGCACCTCTACTGCCCGTACGACGACCTGTCCTTCGAGGAGCTGGAGCCGCGTTCCTTCTCCTTCAACTCGCCCTTCGGCGCCTGCCCCGACTGCACCGGCATCGGCACCCGCATGGAGGTCGACCCCGAGCTGATCGTCCCCGACGAGGACAAGTCCCTCGACGAGGGCGCCATCCACCCCTGGTCGCACGGACACACCAAGGAGTACTTCGGCCGGCTCATCGGCGGTCTCGCCCAGGCGCTCGGCTTCCGCACGGACATCCCGTACGCGGGGCTGCCGCAGCGTGCCAAGAAGGCCCTGATGCACGGCCACAAGACCCAGGTCGAGGTCCGCTACCGCAACCGGTACGGGCGGGAGCGGGCGTACACCACCCCGGCCTTCGAGGGCGCCGTCTCCTTCGTCAAGCGGCGTCACACCGAGGCCGAGAGCGACTCCAGCCGGGAGCGCTTCGAGGGCTACATGCGCGAGGTGCCCTGCCCCACCTGCGAGGGCACCCGCCTCAAGCCGATCGTCCTCGCGGTCACGGTGATGGAGAAGTCCATCGCCGAGGTCTCCGGGATGTCGATCAGCGACTGCGCCGAGTTCCTCGGCCGGCTGACGCTCAGCGCGCGCGACAAGAAGATCGCCGAGCGGGTCCTCAAGGAGGTCAACGAGCGGCTGCGCTTCCTCGTCGACGTCGGCCTCGACTACCTCTCGCTCAACCGGGCCGCGGGCACCCTCTCCGGCGGCGAGGCCCAGCGCATCCGGCTCGCCACCCAGATCGGCTCGGGTCTGGTCGGCGTGCTGTACGTGCTCGACGAGCCGTCCATCGGCCTCCACCAGCGCGACAACCACCGGCTCATCGAGACCCTCGTCCGGCTCCGGGACATGGGCAACACGCTCATCGTCGTCGAGCACGACGAGGACACCATCAAGGTCGCGGACTGGGTCGTCGACATCGGCCCCGGCGCCGGTGAGCACGGCGGCAAGGTCGTCCACTCCGGCACCTTGAAGGAGCTCCTCGCCAACGAGGAGTCGATGACCGGGCAGTACCTGTCAGGGCGTCGTGCGATCCCCACCCCGGAGATCCGCCGCCCGGTGGACCCCGGGCGCCGGCTCACCGTGCACGGGGCCCGCGAGAACAACCTGCGGGACATCGACGTCTCCTTCCCGCTCGGTGTCCTCACCGCCGTCACCGGCGTCTCCGGCTCCGGCAAGTCGACCCTGGTCAACGACATCCTCTACACCCACCTGGCGCGCGAGCTGAACGGCGCCAAGTCGGTGCCCGGACGGCACACGCGCGTGGACGGCGACGACCTCGTCGACAAGGTCGTGCACGTCGACCAGTCCCCGATCGGCCGCACCCCGCGGTCGAACCCGGCGACGTACACCGGCGTCTTCGACCACGTCCGCAAGCTCTTCGCCGAGACGATGGAGGCCAAGGTCCGGGGCTACCTCCCCGGCCGGTTCTCCTTCAACGTCAAGGGCGGCCGCTGCGAGAACTGCTCCGGCGACGGCACGATCAAGATCGAGATGAACTTCCTCCCGGACGTCTACGTCCCGTGCGAGGTCTGCCACGGCGACCGGTACAACCGGGAGACCCTGGAGGTCCACTACAAGGGCAAGTCCATCGCCGAAGTCCTGAACATGCCGATCGAGGAGGCCCTCGACTTCTTCGAGGCCGTCCCGACCATCTCGCGCCATCTGCGCACGCTCAACGAGGTCGGCCTCGGGTACGTCCGGCTCGGACAGTCCGCGCCGACGCTCTCCGGCGGTGAGGCACAGCGCGTGAAGCTCGCCTCCGAGCTCCAGAAGCGCTCGACGGGCCGCACGGTCTACGTCCTGGACGAGCCGACCACCGGTCTGCACTTCGAGGACATCGCGAAGCTGATCAAGGTGCTGTCCGGACTGGTCGACAAGGGCAACTCGGTGATCGTCATCGAGCACAACCTCGATGTCATCAAGACCGCGGACTGGCTCATCGACATGGGCCCCGAGGGCGGCAACGGCGGCGGTCTGGTCGTCGCCGAGGGCACCCCCGAGGAGGTCGCCTCGGTGTCCACCAGCCACACCGGCAAGTTCCTCCGCGAGATCCTCGGCGCGGACCGGGTCAGCGACGCCGGAAGGACCGTCCCCGCCGCCCGCGGGGCGAAGAAGGCGGCGGCGAAGAAGGCCCCCGCCAAGAAGGCCACCACCGCCAGGGCCGCCGCGCCGGCGAAGAAGACGGCCGCCAAGGCGACCGCGACGAAGGCCGCCGCCAAGAAGGCGACGACCCGGGCCCGCAAGGCCTGACGTCAGAGGCAGGGCCCTCGCCCAGGGGGCCCTGCCGCACGCCCGCCCACGCCGCCGAGAAGGCGACGACCCGGGCCCACGAGCCCTGCCGCACCCCCGACCACGGCCAGGGCCCGGACGACCGCGTCCGCGGACCCGCCGGTATCGTCGGTTCGGTCACGCCTTGCCCCGATCCACCGTGGAGCGTCCATGTCCGGCCAGTCCAGCCGCCGCACCGTCCTGAAAGGCGCCGCCCTCGCCGGTGCCGCCGGGCTGGGGGTCGCCGCCTGCTCCACCGAGTCCAAGCTCGGCCACGCCGAGGTCCCGACCCCGACCGCCCCGGTCGCCCTCGGCGCCCCGGACGAGGTCCCCGTCGGCGGCGCCAGGCTCTACCGCGAGCAGCGGCTCCTGGTGAGCTGCCCGGCCGAGGGCCGGTACAGGGCGTTCAGCGCCCAGTGCACCCACGCCGGCTGCGTCCTCGACAAGATCGAGGACAACGAGGGCAACTGCCCCTGCCACGGCAGCCGGTTCGACGTCACGACCGGCAAGGCCCTCAAGGGCCCGGCCACCGTGCCGCTCCCCGAGGTCCCGATCCGCGTCGAGAACGGCAAGCTGGTCGCGGGCCCCGAGACCGCACCCCAGACCTAGACGGGGCCCGGGCCCCGAGACCGCGCCCCAGACCCAGGCGGGGCCCGGGCCCCGAGACCGCGCCCCAGACCCAGGCGGTGCCCTGGCCCCCCGGGCCCCCAGAGCTCCCACGCACGGGGTTCCGCCAACGAGCGGGCCCGGCCGGAGTGTCGGTGCCCGCCAGTAGGGTGGAGACCATGGCAGACCCCTCCAGCTACCGCCCCAAGCCGGGTCAGATCCCCGACTCCCCGGGGGTCTACAAGTTCCGCGACGAGCACCGCCGGGTGATCTACGTGGGAAAGGCGAAGTCCCTGCGCCAGCGGCTCGCCAACTACTTCCAGCCGCTCACGAGCCTGCACCCGCGCACGGCCACCATGGTGACCACCGCCGCATCCGTGGAGTGGACCGTCGTCTCGACCGAGGTCGAGGCGCTCCAGCTGGAGTACTCCTGGATCAAGGAGTACGACCCCCGGTTCAACGTGAAGTACCGGGACGACAAGAGCTACCCGTACCTCGCGGTGACGATGAACGAGGAGTTCCCGCGCGTCCAGGTCATGCGCGGCCACAAGAAGAAGGGCGTGCGCTACTTCGGGCCGTACGCGCACGCGTGGGCGATCCGCGAGACCGTCGACCTGATGCTGCGGGTCTTCCCGGTGCGGACGTGCTCCGCCGGGGTGTTCCGGAACGCGACCTCGGCCGGCCGCCCCTGCCTCCTCGGCTACATCGGCAAGTGCTCGGCGCCCTGCGTCGGCCGGGTCACCCCCCGGGAGCACCGCGAACTCGCCGAGGAGTTCAGCGACTTCATGGCCGGCCGTACCGGTACGTACATCCGCCGCCTCGAGAAGCAGATGATGCTGGCGGCCGAGGACATGGAGTACGAGAAGGCCGGGCGGCTCCGCGACGACATAGGGGCCCTGCGCCGGGCCATGGAGAAGAGCGCGGTCGTGCTCGCCGACGCCACCGACGCCGACCTGATCGCCCTCGCCGAGGACGAGCTGGAGGCCGCCGTGCAGATCTTCCACGTGCGCGGGGGACGCGTCCGCGGCCAGCGCGGCTGGGTCACCGACAAGGTCGAGGCCGTCGACACCGCCGGACTCGTCGAGCACGCCATCCAGCAGCTGTACGGCGAGGAGAGCGGCGACGCGGTCCCCAAGGAGGTCCTGGTCCCCGCGCTCCCGGACGACGCGGAGGCCGTCACCGCCTGGCTCTCCGGCCGCCGCGGGTCCAACGTCTCGCTGCGCGTCCCGCAGCGCGGCGACAAGAAGGACCTGATGGAGACCGTCGCGCGCAACGCCCAGCAGGCGCTCGTGCTGCACAAGACGAAGCGGGCCAGTGATCTGACCACCCGCTCCCGGGCCCTGGAGGAGATCGCCGAGGCCCTGGACCTGGACTCGGCGCCGCTGCGGATCGAGTGCTTCGACATCTCCCACCTCCAGGGCGAGGACGTGGTCGCCTCGATGGTGGTGTTCGAGGACGGGCTGCCCCGGAAGAGCGAGTACCGCCGCTTCCAGATCAAGGGCTTCGAGGGCCAGGACGACGTCCGGTCCATGCACGAGGTGATCGGCCGCCGGTTCCGCCGTTATCTGGCCGAGAAGGAGAAGACCGGGGAATGGGATCTGTCCGCCGACGGCGGGGGACAGGATCCCGAGGGGATCGTCGACGGCCCGGAGGAGAGCGGCGGGCCCAAGCGCTTCGCGTACCCGCCGCAGCTCGTCGTGGTCGACGGCGGCCAGCCCCAGGTCGCCGCGGCCCGGCGCGCCCTCGACGAGCTCGGCATCGACGACATCGCGGTCTGCGGGCTCGCCAAGCGCCTGGAGGAGGTGTGGCTGCCCGGCGACGACGACCCGGTGGTGCTGCCCCGCTCCAGCGAGGGCCTGTACCTGCTCCAGCGGGTGCGTGACACGGCTCACGACTTCGCCATCCGCTACCAGCGGTCCAAGCGGACGAAACGTATCCGGACCAGCCCTCTCGATGTGGTCCCGGGCCTCGGCGACACCCGGAAACGCGCGTTGATCAAGCATTTCGGCTCGGTGAAACGGCTGCGACAGGCGACAATCGAGCAGATCTGCGAGGTACCCGGCATGGGCCGAAAGACCGCGGAGGCGGTCGTCGTGGCCCTCGCCCAGGCGGCTCCGGCCGCACCCGCCGTGAACACGGCGACAGGAGAGATCATGGAAGACGACGGGGGCGGCACGGCATGACCGCGCACGAGCAGGACCGGAACGAAGAGCAAGACGAGCACGACCGAGAAGACGGAGCAGGACACGTGAGTACGGGCACGAAGGAGACCCCCGGCGACAACGGCGCCGAGGCGGCCATCCCCGAACTGGTGATCATCTCCGGCATGTCCGGAGCCGGCCGGTCCACCGCGGCGAAGTGTCTGGAGGACCTCGGCTGGTTCGTCGTGGACAATCTGCCGCCCGCGCTGATCCCCACCATGGTGGAGCTCGGCGCCCGCTCCCAGGGCAACGTCGCCAGGATCGCCGTCGTCGTCGACGTCCGCGGCCGGCAGTTCTTCGACAACCTCAGGGAGTCCCTCGCCGACCTCGACGCCAAGCAGGTCACCCGCCGGATCGTCTTCCTGGAGTCGTCCGACGACGCCCTGGTCCGGCGCTTCGAGTCGGTCCGCAGGCCGCACCCGCTCCAGGGCGACGGCCGGATCACCGACGGCATCGCCGCGGAGCGTGACCTGCTGCGCGAACTGCGCGGCGACGCCGACCTGGTCATCGACACCTCCAGCCTCAACGTCCACGAACTGCGCGCCAAGATGGACGCCCAGTTCGCCGGGGACGAGGAGCCCGAGCTGCGGGCCACCGTGATGTCCTTCGGGTTCAAGTACGGCCTGCCGGTCGACGCCGACCTCGTCGTCGACATGCGCTTCCTGCCGAACCCGCACTGGGTCCCCGAGCTGCGCCCCTTCACCGGCCTCAACGAGGAGGTGTCGAACTACGTCTACAACCAGCCCGGCGCCAAGGAGTTCCTCGACCGCTACACCGAGCTGCTCCAGCTGATCGCCGCGGGCTACCGGCGCGAGGGCAAGCGGTACGTGACCGTCGCCGTGGGCTGCACCGGCGGCAAGCACCGTTCCGTCGCCACCGCCGAGCGGCTCGCCGCCCGCATCGCCGCCGAAGGGGTCGAGACCGTCGTCGTGCACCGGGACATGGGGCGCGAGTGAAGCCGTACCGCCGGCGTGCCTCCACCCTCGTGGCGCGGCGCACGCTCCGCAGACGGGGGACCCAGCCCAAGGTGGTCGCCCTGGGCGGGGGCATGGGCCTCTCGGCCTCCCTCGCCGCGCTCCGCCGGATCACCGGCGATCTCACCGCCGTCGTCACCGTCGCCGACGACGGCGGCTCCAGCGGCCGGCTCCGGGAGGAGCTGGGCGTGCTCCCCCCGGGAGACCTCCGCAAGGCGCTCGCCGCGCTCTGCGGCGACGACGACTGGGGCCAGACCTGGGCCCGGGTGATCCAGCACCGCTTCCAGTCCAAGGGCGAGATGCACGGCCACGCCGTGGGCAACCTGCTGATCGTCGCCCTCTGGGAGCAGCTCGGTGACCCCGTGCAGGCCCTCGACCTGGTGGGCCGGCTGCTCGGCGCCCACGGCCGGGTGCTGCCGATGTCCGCCGTGCCCCTGGAGCTCCAGGCGCTGGTCAAGGGCCACGACCCGGAGCGGCCGGACGACGTGGACACCGTGCGCGGTCAGGCGACCGTGGCGCTCACCCCCGGCGAGGTGCAGTCCGTCCACCTCGTGCCGAACGACCCGCCCGCGGTGCCGGAGGCGGTCGCGGCGGTCCTGGACGCGGACTGGGTGGTCCTCGGACCCGGCTCCTGGTTCTCCTCGGTGATCCCGCACCTCCTGGTGCCCGAGCTGCTCGACGCCCTGGTCGAGACGAAGGCCCGGAAGGTGCTCTCGCTGAACCTCGCGCCGCAACCCGGAGAAACCGAGGGCTTCTCACCGCAGCGTCATTTGGAGGTTTTGGGACGACACGCCCCTAAACTCGCCCTGGACGTGGTGCTGGCCGACGAGGCCGCCGTGCCCGATCGCGAGTCCCTCTCCGATGCCGCCAAGCGGCTCGGTGCCGCGGTCGAGCTGGCGCCGGTGGCCGGGTCCGACGGCTCCGCGAAGCATGACCCGGAGCTGTTGGCCGCCGCGTACGACCGTATTTTTCGGATGCATGGAAGGATCGGCCCATGGCGATGACGGCAGCGGTGAAGGACGAGATCTCCCGGCTTCCCGTCACCCGGACCTGCTGCAGGAAGGCAGAGGTCTCGTCGATCCTGCGGTTCGCGGGCGGGCTGCACCTGGTGAGCGGCCGCATCGTGATCGAGGCGGAGCTCGACACCGCGATGGCGGCCCGCCGCCTCAAGCGGGACATCCTGGAGATCTTCGGGCACAGCTCGGAGCTCATCGTGATGGCCCCCGGCGGTCTGCGCCGCGGCTCGCGGTTCGTGGTGCGGGTGGTGGCCGGAGGCGACCAGCTGGCCCGGCAGACGGGTCTCGTGGACGGACGGGGCCGCCCCATCCGGGGTCTTCCCCCGCAGGTGGTCTCCGGGGCGACCTGTGACGCGGAGGCGGCCTGGCGGGGCGCCTTCCTCGCGCACGGATCGCTGACCGAGCCCGGCCGCTCCTCCTCCCTCGAGGTGACCTGCCCGGGTCCGGAGGCCGCGCTCGCCCTGGTCGGCGCGGCGCGCCGGCTCTCCATCGCGGCGAAGGCCCGCGAGGTACGGGGTGTGGACCGGGTCGTCGTCCGCGACGGCGACGCGATCGGCGCCCTCCTCACCCGCCTCGGCGCGCACGAGTCGGTGCTCGCCTGGGAGGAGCGGCGGATGCGGCGCGAGGTCCGCGCCACCGCCAACCGCCTGGCCAACTTCGACGACGCCAACCTGCGCCGCTCGGCCCGCGCCGCGGTCGCCGCCGGGGCCCGGGTGCAGCGCGCCCTGGAGATCCTCGGCGAGGAGGTGCCCGAGCACCTCGCGGCGGCCGGCCGGCTCCGCATGGAGCACAAGCAGGCCTCCCTGGAGGAGCTGGGCGCGCTCGCCGACCCGCCGCTGACCAAGGACGCGGTGGCCGGCCGGATCCGCCGGCTGCTCGCGATGGCCGACAAGCGGGCGCAGGACCTGGGGATCCCCGGGACCGAGTCCAACCTGAGCGAGGAGCTCGACGACAGCCTCGTCGGCTGATCCGTACGCAAGCGTGAACTCCGGGCTGCCGGTGCCTTTCTGAGGCGCCGGCAGCTTTCGCGTACGCCCGCGAGGCACCCTTGACAGGCCCATGGGCGCCCATGAGCCTGGCGTCTGTTCACCTTCGTGGCAGACGACAACAAGGGGGGCTCATGAGACGCAGAGCGAGATCGATCCTCGCCGCGGCTTCACTGCTGATCGCGGGAGTGGCGGCGGCACCCGTCGCCGGAGCGCAGCAGAACGACCGGGACGGCGGGGACGCCCTCTCCGTATGGCGGGCCGAGGTCACCAAGGAGCAGGTCCCGCTGCTCCTGGAGGCCGGCGCCGACGCCCACGAGATGACCGAGCAGGTGCCCGACAAGGGCTCCGCGACGGTCGAGCTGTTCCTCACCGGCCGACAGGCCGGGCAGCTGCGCGGCCAGGGCGTCGAGCTCGCGGAGCACCACCTCTCCGCCCAGGCCGAGAAGCGGGTGGCCGCCGCGGGGGACGGCGTCTTCCGCCCGTACGGGGGGCCGAACGGCCTCAAGCAGGAGATCCTCGACACCGCCCGGGCCAACCCCGGGATCACCAAGGTCGTCTCCCTCGGCAAGACCCTCAGGGGGCAGGACATCCTCGCCCTCAAGGTCAGCAAGGGCGCCAAGCGCGTCAAGGACGGCTCGAAGCCCGCGACGCTGTACATGTCCAACCAGCACGCGCGCGAGTGGATCACGCCGGAGATGACCCGGCGACTGCTCCACCACTACCTCGACGGGTACGGCAAGGACGAGCGGATCACCCGGATCGTCGACTCCACCGAGCTGTGGTTCGTGCTCTCCGCCAACCCGGACGGCTACGACCACACGCACGCCGACCCCGCCAACCGGCAGTGGCGCAAGAACCTCCGCGACAACGACGGCGACGGCAGGATCGCCCCGGGCGACGGCGTCGACCTCAACCGCAACTTCGCCTACAAGTGGGGCTACGACAACGAGGGTTCGTCGCCCGACCCGGCCGACGAGACCTTCCGCGGCAAGGGCCCCATGTCGGAGCCCGAGACCAAGGCCATCGACGCCTTCCAGAAGCGGATCGGCTTCGCGTACGGCATCAACTACCACTCGGCCGCCCAGCTGATCCTCTACGGGGTCGGCTGGCAGGTCGCCACCGACACCCCCGACGACGTGGCCCTCAAGGCCCTCGCCGGCACCCCGCAGAAGCCCGCCGTGCCCGGCTACCGGCCGCAGGTCTCCTCCGAGCTGTACATCACCAACGGCGAGGCGGACGGACACGCCGCCAACGTCAACGGGACGCAGATGTTCACCCCGGAGATGTCGACCTGCGCCACCGCCTCCCGGGTCGACCCGAACGACGCCTGGAACCCGGCCGACTGCGCCTCCGTCTTCACCTTCCCCGACGACGAGAAGCTGATCCAGGCCGAGTTCGCCAAGAACATCCCCTTCGCCCTCGCCGTCGCCGAGACCGCCGCCCACCCGGACCGGCCCGTCTCTCCCGTCGGCGTCGACGCCCCCGACTTCACCCCCAAGACCTTCACCACCTCCTACGCCCGCGGCGAGGAGCAGGAGGTCTCCGTCACCGCCCGCAAGTCCCTGCGCGGCAAGACCCTGAAGTACCGGATCAACGGCGGCCGCACCCACAGCGAAGGACTCGACGCCTGGAAGGGCGGCGAGACCTTCGGCGGCGAGGACAACCTCTACTTCGACGAGTACCGCGCCGAGATCGAGGACGCCGAGCCCGGCGACTCCGTCGAGGTCTGGTTCACCGCCCGCACCCGCGAGGGCCGGATGACCACCTCCGCCCCCTTCACGTACGAGGTGGCCGAGCGCCCCCGCGGTGACGTGCTCGTCCTCGCCGACGAGGGCGGCACCGCCGCCGCCCGGCACACCGCCGCCTATGTGAAGGCGCTCGCCGACAACGGTCGCAAGGCCGCCGTCTGGGACGTCGCCACCCAGGGCACCCCGGACGCCCTCGGCGTCCTCTCCCACTTCCGTACCGTCGTCTGGTACACCGGTGCCGAGCGGCCCTCCGGGTCCACCCAGCTCGCCGTCCGCGCCTACCTCAACGAGGGCGGCAAGCTGATCAACGCCGGTGAGAAGTCCGGCGGACTCACCCGGGTCGGCCTGGCCGAGACCAACGACTTCGCCCAGTACTACCTCGGCGCCTACCACCGCGCCGGCCTGGGGAACCCGCCCGCCTTCGCCGGCACCGGTGCCTTCGCGGGCGTCGGCGCGACGCTCGGCGCCGCCGCCGACAACCCCCTCGACAACGCGGGCGCGTACACCGTCACCTCCGACACGCTGAAGCCGAAGGAGTTCCCGCAGTTCGCGAGCAGCGCCTCCGCCGGTGACTACCCGGGCGTCCGCACCCCCTTCGAGCCCGCGGAGGGCGCGACCTTCGCGGCCGTCAAGCACGCCGACGACACCTGGGCCCGGCTCAGCAGGACCGTCGACCTCACCGGCGTCGCCGCCGGAGCCGCGCCGCGCCTGGACTTCCAGGTCAGCTTCGACACCGAGCCCGGCTACGACAACCTCGTCGTCGAGGCCCACACCGTCGGCCAGGACGACTGGACCACCCTGCCGGACACCAGGGGCGGCACGTCCACCGAGCCCCCCGCCGACTGCGGCGAGGGCTACTACGTCCGGGGCCACCCCTTCCTCGCCCACTACCTCACCGTCGGCGAGGACGGCTGCTCGGCCACCGGCACCACCGGCTCCTGGAACGCCTTCACCGGCCCCTCCAACGGCTGGCGGCAGGCCTCCGTCGACCTGAGCGCCTGGGCGGGCAAGCAGGTCGAACTGTCCATCTCCTACGTCTCCGACCCGGGCACCGGCGAGACGGGTGCCTTCGTCGACGACACCCGCCTCGTCGTCGGCGCCACCACCGAGGCGGAGGGCTTCGAGACCGCCTTCGGGGCGTGGACCGTCCCCGGCGCCCCGGCCGGCAGCCCCGGCAACGGCGCCGACTGGACGCGCTCCGCGGCGCTCTTCCACTCCCAGGCCGCGGTCACCACGCGTGACACCGTCCTCCTCGGCTACGGCCTGGAGCACGTGACCGGCGCGTCCGAACGGGCGCGACTCGTCGGCCGCGCCCTCGGGACGCTCCGCCGCTGACGGAGAGTAGTGGGGACAAAGGTCCCATGACGGCCCGTACCCGCTGGTAGGTACGGGCCGTCAGCCGTTTTCCCTCACTTTCCGGGCATGTGCGGATGCGGCCGATGTCACTCCCGGGCGCCTGTGGGGGTAGGGTCGTAAGCGGTCGGGGACATCCCAAAAAACAAAAATCTCGCCGGCGTCGAGCACTCCGGCGTACCTAACGAGGAGATCGGTTCGTGACGATCCGCGTAGGCATCAACGGCTTTGGCCGCATCGGCCGGAACTACTTCCGCGCGCTCCTTGAGCAGGGTGCGGACATCGAGATCGTGGCTGTCAACGACCTGGGTGACACCGCCACCACGGCCCACCTGCTCAAGTACGACACCATTCTGGGCCGCCTCAAGGCCGAGGTCACCCATACCGCCGACACCATCACGGTCGACGGCCACACCATCAAGGTGCTCTCCGAGCGCAACCCGGCCGACATCCCCTGGGGTGAGCTGGGCGTCGACATCGTCATCGAGTCGACCGGCATCTTCACCAAGAAGGCCGACGCCGAGAAGCACATCGCCGGTGGCGCCAAGAAGGTCCTCATCTCGGCTCCGGCCTCCGGTGAGGACATCACCATCGTCATGGGCGTCAACCAGGACAAGTACGAGCCGGCGCAGCACCACGTCATCTCGAACGCGTCCTGCACCACCAACTGCGTCGCGCCGATGGCGAAGGTTCTCGACGAGAACTTCGGCATCGTCAAGGGCCTGATGACCACGGTCCACGCCTACACCAACGACCAGCGCATCCTGGACTTCCCGCACAAGGACCTGCGCCGCGCCCGCGCCGCCGCGGAGAACATCATCCCGACCACGACGGGCGCCGCCAAGGCCACCGCCCTGGTCCTCCCGCAGCTCAAGGGCAAGCTGGACGGCATCGCCATGCGCGTCCCGGTCCCGACCGGTTCCGCCACCGACCTGGTCGTCACCCTCGACCGCGAGGTCACCAAGGACGAGGTCAACGCCGCGTTCAAGAAGGCCTCCGAGGACGGCGACCTCAAGGGCGTCCTGGTCTACACCGAGGACCCGATCGTCTCCTCCGACATCGTCAGCGACCCGGCGTCCTGCACCTTCGACGCCTCCCTGACCATGGTCCAGGACGGCAGCACGGTCAAGATCCTCGGCTGGTACGACAACGAGTGGGGCTACTCCAACCGTCTCGTCGACCTCACGGTCTTCGTCGGCGGCCAGCTCTAAGCTTCAGGGCGGGCTTTCGATGAGAGCAGGGCTCGGGCAGCGCAACGCCGCGCTGTGCGAGCCCTGTTCGTGTGCTCCACCGCGTACCAAGGAGTCAGTTAACAGATGAAGACGATCGACGAGCTTCTCCACGAGGGCGTCGAAGGCAAGCGCGTGTTCGTCCGCGCCGACCTCAACGTGCCGCTCGACGGCACCACCATCACCGACGACGGCCGCATCCGCGCCGTCGTCCCCACGGTCAAGGCACTCGCCGACGCGGGTGCCCGCGTCGTGGTCGCCTCGCACCTGGGCCGCCCCAAGGGCGCCCCGGACCCGGCGTTCTCGCTCGCCCCGGCCGCCGCTCGCCTCGGTGAACTCCTCGGCGCCGAGGTGGCCTTCGCGACGGACACGGTCGGCGACTCCGCCACCGCCACCGTCGCCGGCCTCGTCGACGGCCGGGTGGCCGTCATCGAGAACCTCCGCTTCAACGCGGGCGAGACCTCCAAGGACGACGCCGAGCGCGGCGCCTTCGCGGACCGGCTGGCCGCCCTCGCCGACCTGTACGTCGGTGACGGCTTCGGCGCCGTGCACCGCAAGCACGCCTCGGTCTTCGACCTCCCGGCGCGCCTGCCGCACGCCGCCGGCTACCTCATCGCCACCGAGGTCGGCGTCCTGAGGAAGCTGACGGACGACGTCCAGCGGCCCTACGTGGTCGCGCTCGGCGGCGCCAAGGTCTCCGACAAGCTCGGTGTGATCGACCACCTCCTGGACAAGGCCGACCGCATCCTCATCGGCGGCGGCATGGCGTACACCTTCCTCAAGGCCCAGGGCCACGAGGTCGGCATCTCGCTGCTCCAGGAGGACCAGGTCCCCGCGGTCCAGGACTACCTGAAGCGCGCCGAGGAGCGCGGCGTGGAGTTCGTCCTCCCCGTCGACGTCCTCGTCTCCCCCGAGTTCCCCGACCTGAAGACCAAGGCTCCGGCCCACCCCACCACGGTCGCCGCGGACGCCATCCCGGCGGACGAGGAGGGCCTGGACATCGGTCCGGAGACCCGTAAGCTCTACGCCTCGAAGGTCGCCGACGCCGGCACCGTCTTCTGGAACGGTCCGATGGGCGTCTTCGAGCACCCCGACTACGCCGAGGGCACCAGGGCCGTCGCCCAGGCGCTCGTCGACTCTCCGGCCTTCACGGTGGTCGGTGGTGGCGACTCCGCCGCCGCCGTCCGCATCCTGGGCTTCGACGAGAAGGCATTCGGCCACATTTCGACCGGCGGCGGCGCCTCCCTCGAGTACCTCGAGGGCAAGACGCTTCCCGGCCTCGCCGCACTGGAGGACTGACCCCCACATGAGCACTCGCACCCCGCTGATGGCGGGCAACTGGAAGATGAACCTCAACCACCTCGAGGCCATCGCCCACGTCCAGAAGCTCGCCTTCGCCCTGACCGAGAAGGACTACGACGCCTGTGAGGTCGCGGTCCTGGTCCCCTTCACCGACCTGCGGTCGGTACAGACCCTGATCGACGGTGACAAGCTCAAGATCAAGTACGGCGCCCAGGACATCTCGGCGCACGACTCCGGTGCCTACACCGGCGAGATCTCGGGCCTGATGCTGTCCAAGCTGAAGTGCGCCTACGTGGCCGTCGGCCACTCCGAGCGCCGCCAGTACCACGCCGAGGACGACGAGGTCTGCAACGCCAAGGTGAAGGCCGCCTTCAAGCACGGCGTGACCCCGATCCTCTGCGTCGGCGAGGGCCTGGACATCCGCAAGGCCGGCCAGCAGGTCGAGTACACCCTCGCCCAGCTCGACGGCGGCCTGAAGGACGTCCCGGCCGAGCAGGCCGAGTCCATCGTGATCGCGTACGAGCCGGTGTGGGCCATCGGCACCGGCGAGGTCGCCACCCCCGAGGACGCCCAGGAGGTCTGCGGGGCCATCCGCGGCCGCCTCGCGGAGCTGTACTCGCAGGAGCTGGCCGACAAGGTCCGCATCCAGTACGGCGGCTCGGTCAAGGCCGGCAACGTCGCCGCGATCATGGCGCAGCCGGACGTCGACGGCGCCCTCGTGGGCGGCGCGGCGCTCGACGCCGAGGAGTTCGTCAAGATCGCGCGCTTCCGCGACCAGTGAGTATGCGGTAGCGCAGTTACGTCGTACCCTTGCGGGGGTCGGGCAGGTGCCCGGCCCCCGTCCGTATAAGTCCGAGGAAGTTGGTCCAGCCGTGGTTATGGGGTTCTCGATCGCCCTGCTCGTCTTCAGCGGCCTCTTGATGCTGCTCGTGCTGATGCACAAGGGGAAGGGCGGCGGTCTCTCCGACATGTTCGGTGGCGGCATGCAGTCCTCCGTCGGTGGCTCCTCGGTCGCCGAGCGCAACCTGGACCGCATCACCGTCGTGGTGGGTCTGCTCTGGTTCGCCTGCATTGTGGTACTTGGCCTGCTGATGAAGTTGGACGGGTAACTCCAATCACTGGACGCGCGTTGGGCCTTACGTAGACTGGGGCATCTTCGAGCACCATCACGCAGGGAGTTACGACCGTGGCAAGTGGCAACGCGATCCGGGGAAGCCGGGTCGGAGCGGGGCCGATGGGTGAGGCCGAGCGCGGCGAGTCGGCGCCGCGCGCCCGCATCTCCTTCTGGTGCTCGAACGGGCACGAGACCCAGCCGAGCTTCGCCAGCGACGCGCAGGTCCCGGAGACCTGGGACTGCCCGCGCTGCGGCTTCCCGGCAGGTCAGGACCGGGACAATCCGCCGGACCCGCCGCGCACGGAGCCGTACAAGACCCACCTCGCCTATGTGCGTGAGCGACGCAGCGACGCGGACGGCGAGGCGATCCTCGCCGAGGCGCTCGCCAAACTGCGCGGCGAGATCTGAACGTGGTGTGACGATGTGACGAACGGGCCTCGGCCGCGAATCCAATTCGCGACCGAGGCCCGTTCGCGTTCTCGTCACCGCCGCTCGACGTCGCCTCACCGGCCCCTCTGATCAATTAGGTTGGAGACGCAGCGGGGCAGACAAGCAGTACGAGAAGAAGTGGGCGATGTCCGAGATGAACAACGAAGGCCGCACCAGGCTCAACCGGCTGCCCGAGTGGGCGGCCCTCGGCAAGCACCGTGAACAGCTGGGCGAGACCCATCTGCGTGACCTGTTCGCCGCCGACCCCGAGCGGGGCGCCGGCTACACCCTGCGGGTCGGCGACCTCCACCTGGACTATTCCAAGCACCTCGTCACCGACGAGACGCTGACGCTGCTGCGTGAACTGGCCGCCGCCACCGGCGTGGCCGAACTGCGCGACGCCATGTTCCGCGGCGAGAAGATCAACACCACGGAGGACCGGGCGGTCCTCCACACCGCGCTGCGGGCCCCCCGCGAGGCCGTCGTCGAGGTCGACGGGGAGAACGTCGTCCCCGGCGTCCACGCCGTCCTCGACCGGATGGCCGTCTTCGCCGACACCGTCCGCGCGGGCGGATGGACCGGCCACACCGGCAAGCCGATCAAGAGCATCGTCAACATCGGCATCGGCGGCTCCGACCTGGGCCCCGCCATGGCCTACGAGGTCCTGCGCTCCTACACCCAGCGGGACCTGACGTTCCGTTTCGTCTCCAACGTGGACGGCGCCGACCTCCACGAGGCCGTCCGCGACCTCGACCCCGCCGAGACCCTGTTCATCGTCGCCTCCAAGACCTTCACCACCATCGAGACGATCACCAACGCCACCTCGGCCCGCGACTGGCTCCTCACCGGACTCCGGGCCGGCCAGGAAGCCGTCGCCAAGCACTTCGTGGCCCTCTCGACCAACGCCGAGAAGGTCGAGGAGTTCGGCATCGACACCACGAACATGTTCGAGTTCTGGGACTGGGTCGGCGGCCGCTACTCCTACGACTCCGCCATCGGCCTGTCCCTGATGATCGCCGTCGGGCCGGAGCGCTTCCGCGAGATGCTCGACGGCTTCCACCTCGTCGACGAGCACTTCCGCACCGCCCCGGCCGAGGAGAACGCGCCGCTGCTCCTCGGCCTCCTCGGCGTCTGGTACGGCGCGTTCTTCGACGCCCAGTCGCACGCCGTCCTGCCGTACTCCCACTACCTGTCCAAGTTCACCGCCTACCTCCAGCAGCTCGACATGGAGTCCAACGGCAAGTCGGTGGACCGCGAGGGCAACCCGGTCGACTGGCAGACCGGACCCGTGGTCTGGGGCACCCCGGGCACCAACGGACAGCACGCGTACTACCAGTTGATCCACCAGGGCACCAAGGTCATCCCGGCCGACTTCATCGGCTTCGCCCGGCCCGTCGCCGACCTCCTGCCCGGCCTCGTCGCCCAGCACGACCTGCTCATGGCCAACTTCTTCGCCCAGACCCAGGCGCTCGCCTTCGGCAAGACACCCGAGGAGGTACGGGCCGAGGGCGTCCCCGAGGAGCTCGTCCCGCACAAGACCTTCCAGGGCAACCACCCCACCACCACGATCCTCGCCGAGAAGCTCACCCCTTCCGTCCTCGGCCAGCTGGTCGCGCTCTACGAGCACAAGGTCTTCGTCCAGGGCGCCGTCTGGAACATCGACTCCTTCGACCAGTGGGGCGTCGAACTCGGCAAGGTCCTCGCCAAGCGGATCGAACCGGTCCTTGACGACGGAGAGGGCACCGAGCAGCTCGACAGCTCGACCGCCGCCCTCGTGACCGCCTACCGCTCGCTGCGCGGACGCTAGAGCCATGACGGGGGAGAACGCGGTGCGGCTGCGGCCGCCCAGGAACGCCGTGGCCGAGCGGGCCGTCACCTGGTGGCGGAGCGGGCTCGCGCTGACCACCGCCGTACCGGTGGTGGTCCTCGCCGTCCTCGGCGCCCTCGTCGGGCCCGCCAGGACCTGGCTGCTCGTCGCGGCCGGGGGCATGGCGGCCCTGGGCATCGCCTGCACCGCGTTCCTCCCCGTCTGGTGGTACCGGGTGCACCGCTGGGAGGTCACCGAGGACGCCGTCTACGTCCGCACGGGGGCCTTCTGGCAGGAGTGGCGGATCGCGCCGATGTCCCGGATCCAGACCGTGGACACCTCGCGCGGCCCGCTGGAGCGGTACTTCCGGCTCGCCACCGTCACGGTGACCACCGCCTCCTCCAAGGGCGCGATCCGGATCGAGGGCCTCGACCACGAGCTGGCCGCCGGGCTCGCCGAGCGGCTCACCGTCATCACCCGGGCCACCCCCGGGGACGCCACATGAGCGAGGCGCCGGAGGGCCCGGGGCCCGAATGGCTGCTGCTCCACCCCCGTACCGTCCTCGTCCGGGTCGTCCTCTTCGCCGGCGTGCTCGCCGGAGCCGCGCTGCCCACCGGGTTCGCCCTCGCCGGATCACGTCCGCTGTGGCAGGCCTTCGCCTGGGTCGCCGCCGGCGTGACCCTCGCCCTCGCCGCCGACGTCGCCGCCGAGACGGTCCGCTACCGCCGCACCCGCTACCGCGTCGGCCCCGAGCGACGCGAGACGGGGGTACCCCCGGCCGAAGGCTGGGGGAGGAGCGAGACGGGGGTACCCCCGGCCGAAGGGTGGGGGAGGGTCGAACTCCACACCGGACTCCTCGTCGCGCAGCGCCGCTCGCTCGCCCGCGAGCGGATCCGCAGCGTCGACCTCACCGCCAACCCCCTCCAGCGGGTCTTCGGCCTCGTCAAGGTCCGCATCGGCACCGGCGAGCACACCTCCGGCGGCGAGACGACCCTCGAACTCGACCTGGTCGCCCGGGCCGAGGGCGAGCGACTCCGCCACGAACTCCTCAGCCGCGCCGCCACCGTCCCCGAGGGCCAGGGCCACGACGACGCCCTGGCCGTCCTCGACCCGCGCTGGATCCGCTACGCCCCCGTCTCCTTCCTCGCCCCCGCGCTCGGCGGCGCGGCGGCCGGCGCCGTCATGCAGGTCAGCGAGTGGTTCGGCGCCCAGGGCGAGGTCATCGACTGGATAGGGGACCGCTTCCAGGACGTCTCCGTCCCCTGGACGATCACGGCACTGGTCCTCCTCGCCACGCTCGTCGGCGCCGTCGGCGCCCTCGGCCTCTGGCTCGAGATGTGGTGGAACTACCGCCTGGAGCGCGCGCCGGGCGGCACCCTGCGGGTCTCCCGCGGTCTCCTCACCGCCCGCTCGGTCTCCCTGGCGGAGCGCAGGCTGCGCGGCATCGAACTCGTCCAGCCGCTCGGCGTCCGGATGTGCGGGGCCGCCCGCCTCGACGCCGTCGCCACCGGTCTCGCCCAGGACGACGGCGACCGGCACGGCGACCTCAAGAACCTGCTGCCCGCGGTGGAGCGGGCCGTCGCCGACCGGGTGGCCGCGCAGGTCCTGCGCGAGCCGGAGTCGCCCACCGGGGCGTCCCTCGCCGCCCACCCGAGGGCGGCCCGCACCCGGCGGCTGCGCTGGGCACTGTGGGGCGCTCTCCTGCCCGTCGCGGTCCTCGCCCTCCTCGGGCTCCTCATCACCCCGGTGCTGCTGTACGTGGCGGCCGGCTGCGCGGTCGTCCTCGTCCCGGTCGCCGTGCTGTTCGCCCTGGACGCCTACCGGGGCCTCGGGCACGGCGTCAGCGGCGCCTATCTGGTGACCCGTTCGGGAACGGTCCGGCGGGCCACGGTCGCCCTCCAGCGGTCCGGGGTCATCGGCTGGACCGTCAAGCAGTCGTACTTCCAGCGGCGCGCCGGCGTCCTGACGCTGACCGCCACGACGGCGGCGGGGGCGGGCGCGTACGACATCCTCGACGCGGGCGAGAGCCAGGGTCTGGTCTTCGCCGCCGAGGCCGTACCGGAGCTCCTCGGGCCGTTTCTCGAGCCCGCGCACATGCCGGAGGCCCGGGTCACCAGAAGGTGAACCGGGCCTCCGTGAGCGGGGGTCAGACGTGAGCGGGGATCAGGCCGAAGCGGGCCGGTACAGATCCCGCGGCAGCTCCGAGGCCGCCGCCGTGTCGAGCAGCCACAGCGTCCGCGAGCGGCCGTAGGCACCCGCGGCCGGGGCCTGGACCTCGCCGGCGCCCGACAGCGCGATCGCCGCCGCCTTCGCCTTGTCCTCACCGGCCGCGAGCAGCCAGACCTCCTGCGCCGCCCGGATGGCCGGAAGGGTCAGCGAGATCCGCAGCGGCGGCGGCTTGGGCGCGCCGTGCACCCCGACCACCGTCCGCTCGGTCTCGCGGACCGCCGGCAGCTCCGGGAAGAGCGAGGCCACATGGGTGTCGGGGCCGACACCCAGCATCAGCACGTCGAAGCTCGGTACCCCGCCGTGATCGCCCGGACCCGCGGCGGCGGCCAGCTCCTGCGCGTACGCGGCCGCGGCGGCGTCGACATCGCTGCCGTACGGGCCGTCCGAGGCCGGCATGGCGTGCACCCGCGCCGGGTCGAGCGGGACCCCGTCGAGCAGTGCCTCCCGGGCCTGGGTGACGTTCCGCTCGGGGTCCCCCTCGGGCAGGAAACGCTCGTCGCCCCACCACAGGTCGAGCCGCGACCAGTCGATCGCGTCCCTGGCGGGCGCGGAACCCAGCGCCGCGAGCAGCCCGTTGCCGTTGCGGCCGCCGGTCAGTACCACCGAGGCAGAGCCCCGGGCGGTCTGGGCGTCCACGATCCGGGTGATCAGCCGGGCCGCGGCCGCCTGCGCCATCAGCTCCTTGTCACGGTGGACGACCAGCTGAGGGGTGCTCACTTGGCCGCCGCCTTCTTGGCCGGTGCCTTCTTCGGGGCGGGCTTCGCCACGGGCTCGGGCTCGGGCTCGGCCGGGGCGGCCGCGACGGCCTCCGGCTCCGGAGCGGCGCCGGTCGCACCCTCGTCGAGCCGCTCAAGACCGAACTTGAGCGCCGTCGCGTAGGTGTCGTCCGGGTCGAGACGGCGCAGCTCCTCGGCGATCAGCTCGGCCGTCTCGCGGCGCTTGAGCGCCACGGCACGGTCCGGCTGGCCCTGGATGGAGAGCGTCGCGAGCGACCCGTCCGGCCGGTCGAGCACGATCGGACCGGAGCTGGTCTCCATCCGTACGGAGGTGAGACCGGGGCCCGCCGACCTGCTGCGCCGCACCGGCACCTTCAGTCGCTCCGCCAGCCACATCGCGAGCAGTTCGACGCTCGGGTTGAACTCCTCGCCCTCCACCTCGGCGAAGGTCACCTCGCACACGACCTGGTCGAGCGCGGCGGCGAGCATCGAGCGCCACGGGGTGATCCGGGTCCACGAGAGGTCCGTGTCACCCGGGGTGTAGGCGTCGGCGCGCGCGGCCAGCTCGCGGATGGGCTGTTCGGCGGCGTACGTGTCGGTCACCCGGCGCTGGGCGAGGGCGCCCAGCGGGTCGTTCGCCGGGTCGGTCGGCGCGTTCACCGGCCACCAGACGACGACGGGGGCGTCCGGGAGGAGCAGCGGGAGCACCACCGACTGGGCGTGGTCGCCGACCTCGCCGTACAGCCTGAGCACCACCGTCTCGCCGGTGCTCGCGTCGGCGCCGAGGCGGACCTCGGCGTCGAGCCGTGCCTTGGAGCGGTCCCGCGCCGAGCGCGAGACCCGCTTGATGACGACGAGGGTCCGCGAGGGGTGCTCGCGGGATGCCTCGTTCGCCGCCTTCAGCGCGTCGTAGGCGTTCTCCTCGTCGGTGACGATGACAAGGGTGAGCACCATGCCGACGGCCGGCGTACCGATCGCCCGCCGCCCGAGCACCAGCGCCTTGTTGATCTTGGAGGACGTGGTGTCCGTCAGGTCGGTCTTCATGGCCGGCGCCAGCTCCGTCCGTCTCGTGCGAGCATCTCGTCCGCCTCGACCGGACCCCAGGTCCCGGACTGGTACTGCGCGGGCTTGCCGTGCTTGTCCCAGAACTGCTCGATCGGGTCGAGGATCTTCCAGGACAGCTCGACCTCCTCGACGCGCGGGAAGAGGTTCGAGTCGCCGAGCAGGACGTCGAGGATGAGCCGCTCGTACGCCTCGGGGCTGGACTCCGTGAAGGACTCGCCGTACGCGAAGTCCATCGACACGTCCCGGATCTCCATCTGGGTGCCGGGCACCTTGGAGCCGAACCGCACCGTCACACCTTCGTCCGGCTGGACCCGGATGACGATGGCGTTGCGGCCGAGTTCCTCGGTCGCGGTGTGGTCGAAGGGGGAGTGCGGGGCTCGCTGGAAGACGACCGCGATCTCGGTGACGCGGCGGCCGAGGCGCTTGCCGGTCCGCAGGTAGAAGGGGACGCCCGCCCAGCGGCGGTTGTCGATCTCCAGCTTCACGGCCGCGTAGGTGTCGGTCTTCGACCGGGGGTCGATGCCGTCTTCCTGGAGGTAGCCCACGGCCTTGGCGCCGCCCTGCCACCCGGCCGCGTACTGGGCGCGGACCGTGGTCTTCCCCAGGTCCGTGGGCAGCTTGACCGCGCCGAGGACCTTGGTCTTCTCGGCGGCCAGCGCGTCGGCGTCGAAGGAGGCCGGCTCCTCCATCGCGGTCAGCGCGAGCAGCTGGAGCAGGTGGTTCTGGATCACGTCACGGGCGGCGCCGATGCCGTCGTAGTAGCCGGCACGGCCGCCGATGCCGATGTCCTCGGCCATGGTGATCTGCACGTGGTCGACGTACGACCGGTTCCAGATCGGCTCGAAGAGGGTGTTGGCGAAGCGGAGCGCCAGGATGTTCTGGACGGTCTCCTTGCCGAGGTAGTGGTCGATCCGGAAGACCTCGTGCGGCGGGAAGACCTCGTGGACGACCTCGTTGAGCTCCTTGGCGGAGACCAGGTCGTGCCCGAAGGGCTTCTCGATGACCGCGCGGCGCCAGGAGCCGTTCTTCTGGTCGGCGAGCCCGTGCTTCTTGAGCTGCTGGACGACCTTGGGGAAGAACTTCGGCGGGACCGACAGGTAGAAGGCGAAGTTGCCGCCGGTGCCCTGCGCCTTGTCCAGCTCCTCGATGGTGGACTTGAGCTGCTCGAAGGCCTCGTCGTCGTCGAAGTCGCCCTGGACGAAACGCATCCCCTGGATCAGCTGCTGCCACACCTCCTCGCGGAACGGGGTGCGCGCGTGCTGCTCGACGGCGTCGTGGACCTCCTGCGCGAAGTCCTCGTCCTGCCACTCCCGGCGGGCGAAGCCGATGAGCGAGAAGCCCGGCGGCAGCAGGCCGCGGTTGGCCAGGTCGTAGACGGCAGGCATCAGCTTCTTACGGGACAAATCGCCCGTGACGCCGAAGATCACCAGGCCCGACGGCCCCGCGATGCGCGGGAGCCGTCGGTCTGCGGCGTCACGGAGCGGGTTGGCTCCGTGGACTGCGCTCACAGTTGCTTACGCCTCCGAAGGTGCGAGGCGCTTGAGCTCCGCCTCGGTGGACTCGAGCAGGTCGTTCCAGGACGCCTCGAACTTCTCGACGCCCTCGTCCTCCAGGAGCTGGACGACCTCGTCGTAGCCGATGCCCAGCTTCTCGACGGCCGCGAGCTCGGCGCGCGACTGCTCGTACGTGCCGCGCACGGTGTCACCGGTGACCTCGCCGTGGTCGGCAGTGGCCTCCAGGGTGGCCTCCGGCATGGTGTTGACCGTGCCGGGGGCGACCAGGTCCACCACGTACAGGGTGTCCTTGTACGCCGGGTCCTTGACGCCGGTCGAGGCCCACAGCGGACGCTGCTTGTTGGCGTGCGCCTTGTCGAGGGCGGCCCAGCGCTCGGACGAGAAGACCTCCTCGTACGCCTCGTACGCCAGACGCGCGTTGGCCAGGGCGGCCTTGCCCTTGAGGGCCTTCGCCTCGTCCGTGCCGATGCCGTCGAGGCGCTTGTCGATCTCCGAGTCCACGCGGGACACGAAGAAGGACGCCACGGAGTGGATCTTGGAGAGGTCGAGGCCGCGCTCGCGGGCCTTCTCCAGACCCGCGAGGTAGGCGTCCATGACCGCGCGGTAGCGCTCGAGCGAGAAGATCAGCGTCACGTTGACGCTGATGCCGAGGCCGATGACCTCGGTGATCGCCGGCAGACCCGCCTGGGTGGCCGGGATCTTGATGAGCGTGTTGGGACGGTCCACCAGCCAGGCCAGCTGCTTGGCCTCCGCCACCGTGGCGGTCGTCTCGTGGGCGAGACGCGGGTCGACCTCGATGGAGACCCGGCCGTCCTGGCCGTCGGTCGCGTCGAAGACCGGCCGCAGGATGTCGGCGGCGTCACGGACGTCCGCCGTCGTGATCATGCGGATGGCCTCGTCGACGGTCACCTTGCGGGCGGCGAGGTCGGCCAGTTGCTGGTCGTAGCCGTGCCCCTCGGAGATCGCCTTCTGGAAGATCGACGGGTTGGTGGTCACACCGACCACATGGCTCTGGTCGAGGAGCTCGGCCAGGTTGCCGGAGGTGATCCGCTGACGCGAGAGGTCGTCCAGCCAGATCGCGACGCCTTCGTCGGAGAGGCGCTTGAGAGCGTCTGTCATGAGAATTGCATCTCCATTAAGTCGTACGTATGGGCGTCAGCGCGCGGCGGCGGCGATCGATTCCCGGGCGGCGGCGGCGATGGCCTCCGGCGTGAACCCGAACTCGCGGAACAGGACCTTCGCGTCCGCCGAGGCACCGAAGTGCTCCAGCGAGACGATCCGGCCGGCGTCCCCGACGTACCGGTGCCAGGTCAGACCGATGCCGGCCTCCACAGCGACGCGGGCCTTGACCGACGGCGGCAGGACGGAGTCCTTGTACGCCTGGTCCTGCTCCTCGAACCACTCCACCGACGGCATCGAGACCACACGGGTCGGGACACCGGCGGCCTGGAGCTGCTCCCGCGCCTCGACGGCAAGGTGCACCTCGGAGCCGGTCGCGATCAGCACGACCTCCGGCTCGCCGCCCTCGGCGTCGAAGAGCACGTAGCCGCCCTTGACGGTGTCCTCGTTCGGCGCGTACGTCGGCACGCCCTGGCGGGTGAGCGCCAGACCGTGCGGGGCGCCCTTGCCGAAGACCTTGGTGTGGCGCTCCATGATCTCGCGCCACGCGATCGCCGTCTCGTTGGCGTCGGCGGGACGGACCACGTTCAGACCGGGGATCGCGCGCAGCGAGGCGAGGTGCTCCACCGGCTGGTGCGTCGGGCCGTCCTCGCCCAGACCGATCGAGTCGTGGGTCCAGACGTACGTCACGGGCAGGTGCATCAGCGCGGACAGACGCACGGCGTTGCGCATGTAGTCGGAGAACACCAGGAAGGTGCCGCCGTAGACGCGCGTGTTGCCGTGCAGCGCGATGCCGTTCATCTCCGCGGCCATGGAGTGCTCGCGGATGCCGAAGTGGATCGTGCGGCCGTACTTGTCGGCCTCCGGCAGCGGGTTGCCCTCGGGCAGGAACGACGAGGTCTTGTCGATCGTCGTGTTGTTGGAGCCGGCGAGGTCGGCCGAGCCGCCCCACAGCTCCGGGATGACCGCGCCGAGCGCCTTGAGGACCTGGCCGGAGGCGGCGCGGGTGGCGACACCCTTGCCCGGCTCGAAGACGGGGAGCTTCTCGGCCCAGCCGGCCGGCAGCTCGTTCGCCTGGATCCGGTCGAACTCGGCGGCGCGCTCCGGGTTGGCCGTACGCCACTCGGCGAGCGACTTCTCCCACGCGGCGCGGGCCTCACGGCCGCGGTCGCCGAGCGAGCGGGTGTGCGCGATGACCTCGTCGGAGACCTCGAAGGTCTGCTCCGGGTCGAAGCCCAGGACGCGCTTGGTGGCCGCGATCTCCTCGTCGCCGAGCGCCGAGCCGTGCGCGGCCTCGGTGTTCTGCGCGTTCGGCGCGGGCCAGGCGATGATCGAGCGCATCGCGATGAACGACGGACGCTCGGTCTCGGCCTCGGCGGCCCTGATCGCCGCGTACAGCGCGGCCGGGTCCAGGTCGCCGTTGGCCTGCGGCTCGACGCGCTGGACGTGCCAGCCGTACGCCTCGTACCGCTTCATCGTGTCCTCGGACACGGCCGTCTCGGTGTCACCCTCGATGGAGATGTGGTTGTCGTCCCACAGCAGGATCAGGTTGCCGAGCTTCTGGTGACCCGCGAGCGAGGACGCCTCCGCGGAGATGCCCTCCTGGAGGCAGCCGTCACCGGCGATCGCGTAGATGTGGTGGTCGAACGGGGAGGCGCCGGTGGCGGCCTCCGGGTCGAACAGACCGCGCTCGTAGCGCGCGGCCATCGCCATGCCCACGGCGTTGGCGACACCCTGGCCCAGCGGGCCCGTGGTCGTCTCGACGGCGGCGGTGTGGCCGTACTCCGGGTGCCCGGGGGTCTTCGAGCCCCAGGTGCGGAAGGCCTTCAGGTCGTCCAGCTCGAGCCCGAAGCCACCCAGGTACAGCTGGGTGTAGAGGGTCAGGGACGAGTGGCCCGCGGAGAGGACGAACCGGTCCCGCCCGACCCACTCGGGGTCGGCCGGGTCGTGCCGCATCACCTTCTGGAAGAGGGTGTACGCGGCGGGCGCCAGGCTCATCGCCGTACCAGGATGGCCGTTGCCGACCTTCTGTACGGCGTCCGCGGCCAGGATGCGGGCGGTGTCGACGGCCCGCTGGTCCAACTCGGTCCACTCGAGGTCTGTGGTGGTCGGCTTAGTGCTCACCCTGGGTCAGGGCTCCTCTCCACATGTCTGAAGCCGGTGACTGAGGGTGTACCGGCGGTGTCGAGCCTACCCCCGCCGGACGTCCCTCTTTTCGTGTGCGTGCCCCTCAGATGAGCGGACAGAGCAAGACTGCCGCCGCCCGTGGCACTTCGCCTCCCGGGGCGTGTCCACGCCTTGGGACACACCCCCTCAACACGACCCCACCCCCGCGAAGATCGGTGTCTGGGCAACGTCTACAGTGGCGTGGTACGCGCAAGCTTCACCCCGCCTTCATCCGGTGAGCTTGCTGGGATTTCTCTGTCAGGGGTGTGCGTGACGGCCGTCGAGTCCCGACCCGCAGGGGTCGTCTTGACTCCCAGCCCGGGGGGCCATCGGCCGTTCGGGGCCCGCGTCAAGGCATACGTGGCGCTGACCAAGCCGCGGATCATCGAACTGCTGCTCATCACGACCGTCCCGGTGATGTTCCTCGCCGAGCAGGGCGTGCCCGACCTGTGGCTGGCCCTCGCCACCTGCTTCGGCGGATACCTCTCAGCGGGCGGCGCAAACGCCCTGAACATGTACATCGACCGCGACATCGACGCGCTGATGGACCGCACCTCCCAGCGTCCGCTGGTCACCGGCGTCCTGACGCCGCGCGAGGGCCTGGTCTTCGGCCTCACCCTCGCCGTGGTCTCCACGCTCTGGTTCGGCCTGCTCGTCAACTGGCTCTCCGCGGCGCTCTCGCTCGGCGCGCTCCTCTTCTACGTCGTGGTCTACACGATGATCCTGAAGCGCAGGACCGCGCAGAACATCGTCTGGGGCGGCATCGCCGGCTGTCTGCCGGTGCTGATCGGCTGGTCCGCCGTGACGAACTCGATGTCCTGGGCCGCGGTCATCCTCTTCCTCGTCATCTTCTTCTGGACGCCGCCGCACTACTGGCCGCTGTCGATGAAGGTGAAGGAGGACTACGCACGCGCGGGCGTGCCCATGCTCCCCGTCCTCGCCTCCAACAGGGTCGTCGCCAAGCAGATCGTCCTCTACAGCTGGGTGATGGTCGCCGTCTCGCTGCTGCTCACGCCGCTGGGCTACACGGGCTGGTTCTACCTGGCCGTGGCGGTGCTCACCGGCGGCTGGTGGCTGTGGGAGGCGCACGCGCTCCTGGCCCGCGCGAAGGCCGGCGCGACGGGCGCGAAGCTCAAGGAGATGCGCCTGTTCCACTGGTCCATCACCTATGTCTCGCTGCTCTTCGTGGCGGTCGCGGTGGACCCCTTCCTCCGCTAGGAATTCTCGGGCACGGTGGGCGTCCGCGCTCAGATGATCTGCTCGGCCCGACGGCCGGGTCACGTGGGATAGGCCACGTGGCCCGGCCGTCGTCAGTCGATCTACGCGTCGGTAGCATCGCTGTCATGGCAGAAACGAAGCACGAAGAGCGCAAGGCGGCCAAGCTCGCCAAGGAGATCCGGGCCTTCGCCAAGGAGCACGGCGGCTCCGAGGGGCACCTCGCGCACATCGGCCAGGCGGGCACCCGGATCGTCCTCGTGGGCACGGACGGCGGCTGGGGCGACCTCGTCGCGCCGACGTACGCGATCGCGCAGCAGGCCGCCGAGAAGGCGGGTCTCACCCTTCACGAGGAGTTCGACGGCGAGATCGCCGCCAAGGTCGTCACCGGACCGTACGAGTGGACCCGGATGGCCGGTATCCAGATCGGCGGCCCCTCCAACGGCTGAGGCGACAACCTCGCGCGGGGCTCACCCGTTAGGACGTGTGGAGACGCGACACGTCCACACAGGGAGCCCCCCGAGATGATCGACACGCCGAGCCTGGTGGACCAGTACTGCCACGGGGTGCTCCGTACGGAACTCGGCCTCGGCGCCTTCGAGGCCCACCTCGGCGCCCAGCTCGGCGGGGGCACCACCCTGCCCGCCGCGGGCACCACCTTCTTCGACACCCAGACCGGCTTCGCCGTGCGCCGCTGGTGTCCGCCGCTCCTCGGTCTCGAACCGCACTGCGCGCCCGCCCGCTACCTCGCCCGCCGCCGCGAGCTCGGCGTCGCCGAGGCGGGCCGGCGCCTCCTCCGCTCCTCCGGGATCTCCACGTACCTGGTCGACACCGGACTCCCCGACGATCTGACGGCACCCGCCGAGATCGCCGCGACGAGCGCGGCCGAGGCCCACGAGATCGTCCGGCTCGAACCCCTCGCCGAACAGGTCGCCGACACCTCGGGCACCGTCGAGGCCTTCCTCGCCAACCTCGCCGAGGCCGTCCACGGGGCCGCCGTCCACGCCGTGGCCTTCGCCTCCGTGGCGGGGGTGCGCCAGGGGCTCGCGTACGCGCCCGAACCGCCGGGACCCGGGGAGGTGCGCGGGGCGGCGGGACGCTGGCTCGCCGGACGCGCGGTCGGAGGCCGGCTCACCGACCCCGTGCTGCTGCGCCATCTGCTCTGGATCGCGGTCACCGCCGGACGCCCCCTCCAGCTGCACACGGGGGGCCGGGACCCGGCCCCGGTCGCCGGTTTCGCCGCCGCCACCACGGGCCTCGGCACCGACCTGGTGCTGCTCCACTCCTACCCGTACCACCGCGCAGCCGCACGGCTTACCGGCGCGCACGCGCATGTGTACGCCGACCTGGGTCCCGTCCTCGCGCACACGGGGGCACGGGCGGCGGCCGTCCTCGCGGAGGTCCTGGAGCGCGCGCCCTTCGGCAAGCTGCTGTTCTCCAGCGGCGCTCACGGGCTGCCGGAGCTGCACGTGGTCGCCGCGAGCGTCTTCCGCGGCGCCGTCACGCGGGTGCTCGGTGAGTGGGTCACGGACGGCGCCTGGTCCCGTACGGACGCGCAGCGGGTCGCCGCGATGATCGCGGGGGGCAACGCGCGCCGGGTCTACCGGCTCGCGGGGAGCCGGTAGACCCGGGAGGTGCGGTGGGCGCGGGGCCGCGCCGGTAGGGGAGGCCGGGACCGGGATGTCCGGCGCCGCTTCCGGTACGGGAGGAGGACCGGGAGGTCCGGGGCGCGGGTACGGCAGTGCGGGACCAGGAGGACCGGGGGCACGCGTGTGACCGGAGGGTCACCGGAGGTCCGGTGCCGAGCCGGTACGGCAGGGCGGGAGCCGGAGGGTCGCCGTTCTCGGGCCGTCGTCGTCCCAGGCCGTCCCGGTGCCGCCGTCTCAGGCCGTCGCCGGCACCGGTTCGGTCCGGGCCGGGATGTCGGCGGTGGGCAGGGGGCGCTCGCGCAGGCTCAGGGCGAGCCGCAGCACCGCGATCCACATCAGCGAGGAGCCGAGCATATGGGCGGCGACCAGGATCTCGGGGACCCCGGTGAAGTACTGGACGTAGCCGATGCCGCCCTGCGCGAGCAGCACGACCAGCAGGTCACGGGCGCGGGCCCGGGTGTCGACCGGGGCGTCGACCACGCGCAGGACCAGCCACATCGCGAGTGCGAGGGCGCAGACGACCCAGGCGGCGATCGCGTGGACGTGCGCGGCGTTCGTCCAGTCCCACGGCATGCGCGGGACGTCGCTGCTGTCGCCGGCGTGCTTGCCGGAGCCGGTCACGGCCGTGCCGAGCGCGATCAGCAGGGCGGAGACGATCGTGATGGCCCAGGACAGCTTCCGCACCGGCCGCGGCACGCGCGGGCGAGGGGCGGTGTCGCCCTCGCCGGTCCGGTGCCAGGTGATGACGGCGACGGTGAGCAGGGCGTTCGCGGCGAGGAAGTGGCCGGCCACGGTCCACGGGTTGAGGCCCATCCACACCGTGATGCCGCCGAGGACGGCGTTGCTCATCACGATCCAGAACTGGGCCCAGCCGAGCCGGGTGAGAGCGCGCCGCCGCGGCTTGGTCGAGCGCGCCGCGATGATGGCCCAGCCGACGGCCGCCGACAGGACGTACGTGAGCAGCCGGTTGCCGAACTCGATGGCGCCGTGGAGGCCCTGCTCGGGCGTGGCGAAGAGGCTGTCGTCGGTGCACTTGGGCCAGGTGTCGCAGCCGAGACCGGAACCGGTCAGCCGGACCGCGCCACCCGTGACGATGATGAGGACGCTCATCACGACGGCGGAGAGCGCGGCGCGCCGGAGCGTCCTGGGGGACGGGGTCCAGCGCCGGGCGATGAAGGCGAGGGGGGTCAGCACGCGCACCATCGTAGGGCGGTGCTTGTGCGCGCTTTCACGAGGGGGCGTATATGGCGGAACGGAACCTTACGGTTACTCCCAGCGGAAGAACCGCGCCGCCGCACCGAGCCCCAGGACCGCCCAGACGGCCAGGATCAGCGCGTCGCCCCAGGGCATCGACGCGCCGCCCTGGAGGACGTCCCGCAGGCCGTCGGAGAGGGCGGAGATCGGCAGCAGCGCGAGCACGTCGCCCGCGGCGCCGAACTTCTCCAGCGGGACGATGACCCCGCCGCCCACCAGGAGCAGCAGGAAGACCAGGTTCGCGGCGGCGAGCGTGGCCTCGGCCCTCAGGGTGCCGGCCATGAGCAGGCCGAGCCCCGAGAAGGCGGCGGTGCCGAGCACGAGCAGCAGCAGGACCGACAGGGGGTCGCCCTGCGGTGACCAGCCGAGAGCCAGTGCGATCACCGTCAGGAGCGCGATCTGGAGCACCTCGGTGACGAGCACGGACAGCGTCTTCGCGGTCATCAGCGCCCAGCGGGGGAGCGGTGAGGCGCCGAGGCGCTTGAGCACCCCGTACCGCCGCTCGAAACCGGTGGCGATGGCCTGGCCGGTGAAGGCGGTGGACATCACGGCGAGCGCGAGGACACCGGGGGCGAGGAAGTCGACGGCCCGGCCCGCACCCGTGTCGACGACGTCGACGGTCGAGAACAGCGTCAGGAGCAGCGAGGGGATGATCACGGTGAGGAGCAGCTGCTCGCCGTTGCGCAGCAGCATCCGGGTCTCCAGGGCCGTCTGCGCCGCGATCATGCGGCCGACGGGGGCGGCGCCGGGCTTGGGGGAGTAGGTGCCTGCACTCACGACCGGAGCTCCTTGCCCGTCAGTTCCAGGAAGACGTCTTCGAGGGTGTGGCGCTCGACGGAGATGCCGTCGGGCATGACGCCGTGCTGGGCGCACCAGCCGGTGACGGTGGCGAGCAGCTGCGGGTCGACGACGCCGGTGATCCGGTACGTGCCCGGGAGCGGCTCCGCGGCGGTCGTGCCGTCCGGCAGGGCCTTGAGCAGGGAGCCCAGGTCGAGTCCGGGGCGGCCGGTGAAGCGCAGCGTGTTCTCGGCCCCGCCCCGGCACAGCTCCTCGGGGCTTCCGTGGGCGGCGACCCGGCCGGCGTCGACGATGGCGACGTCGTCCGCGAGTTCCTCGGCCTCCTGCATGAAGTGGGTGGTGAGGACCACGGTCACGCCGTCGGCGCGCAGCTCGCGCACCAGGTCCCAGGTGGCGCGGCGGGCCTGCGGGTCGAGACCGGCGGTCGGCTCGTCGAGGAAGACGAGTTCGGGGCGGCCGACGACGGCGAGGGCGAGCGCGAGGCGCTGCTGCTGGCCGCCGGAGAGTCGCCGGTAGGTCGTGCGGCCGCAGGAGCCGAGGCCGAGGCGCTCGATCAGCGCGTCCACGTCCAGGGGGTGGGCGTGCAGTTTCGCCATGTGGCGGAGCATCTCGTCGGCCCTGGCACCGGAGTAGACACCGCCGGACTGGAGCATGACGCCGATCCGGGGGCGCAGGGCAGCCGCGTCGGCGACGGGGTCGAGGCCCAGGACGCGGACGGTGCCGCCGTCGGGCCTGCGGTAGCCCTCGCAGCTCTCGATGGTGGTGGTCTTGCCGGCCCCGTTGGGTCCGAGGACGGCGGTGACGGTGCCCGCGCGCACGTCGAGGTCGAGGCCGTCGACCGCTGTCTTGCTGCCGTACCGCTTGACCAGGCCGCGGACCTGGACGACGGACTCACTCGTGGGGGACTTGCCGCGCATGTCCGGAAGTCTAGAGAGGGTGCGGGGGATCTCCGGGCGCGGGGCCCCCGAGGCGGCGTCATTCGTCCTACGAATGATCATCGCCGCAGGTCAGGTAAGCCTTACCTGAGTGATGCACGGCACCGCCCACGCCGTGGACGTCGCTTGTCACTCCCCGATTAATTACGCAACAATGGCGTTGTGAAAAACGTTGGCGCGGCTCCCATGGAGGAACTCGCGACCCGTGAGCGTTCGACGCGCAACCGGGTCGCGCGATCGATCCTGGACCACGGGCCGTCGACCGTCGCCGATCTGGCCGGGCGGCTCCGGCTCACCCCGGCCGCCGTCCGCCGGCACCTCGACTCCCTCGTCGCCGACAAGGTCGTCGAAGCCCGGGAGAAGCGGGTCTACGGGACCCGGGCCCGCGGTCGCCCCGCGAAGCTCTTCGCGCTCACCGACTGCGGCCGGGACGCCTTCGACCAGTCGTACGACTCCCTCGCCGTCGAGGCGCTCCGCTGGATCGAGCGCAACGCCGGCGGGGAGGCGGCCGTCGCCGCCTTCGCCCGCGACCGGATCGAGGCACAGGGGGACGCCTACCGCGAGGCCGTCGAGGCGGCCGAGCCCGCACGACGGACCGAGGCGCTCGCCAAGGCCCTGACGGCGGACGGGTACGCTGCCACTGCGCGGAACGCGCCGGTCGGCGAGCAGCTCTGCCAGCACCACTGCCCGGTCGCCCACGTCGCCGAGCAGTACCCCCAGCTGTGCGAGGCGGAGACGGAGTTCTTCTCCCGCCTCTTGGGAACGCACGTCCAGCGTCTCGCCACCATCGCGCATGGTGACGGCGTCTGCACCACGTTCATCCCGCACAGCGCTCCACAGACCACCCCATCAGCATCCGTCAGTACGGCCGGGAGGAACCCCGCATGACCACCGAGATCAGCCACCCCGAGCTTGAGGGCCTGGGTCGGTACGAGTACGGCTGGGCCGACTCCGACGCGGCCGGTGCCACCGCCAAGCGTGGCCTCAACGAGGACGTCGTCCGCGACATCTCCTCGAAGAAGAACGAGCCCGAGTGGATGCTGAAGCTGCGTCTCAAGGGTCTGCGTCTCTTCGGCAAGAAGCCCATGCCGACCTGGGGCTCCGACCTCTCGGGCATCGACTTCGACAACATCAAGTACTTCGTGCGCTCCACCGAGAAGCAGGCCGCTTCCTGGGAGGAACTGCCCGAGGACATCAAGAACACGTACGACAAGCTCGGCATCCCCGAGGCGGAGAAGCAGCGCCTCGTCGCCGGTGTCGCCGCCCAGTACGAGTCCGAGGTCGTCTACCACCAGATCCGTGAGGACCTGGAGGAGCAGGGTGTCATCTTCGTCGACACCGACACCGCGCTGAAGCAGCACGAGGAGCTCTTCCGCGAGTACTTCGGCACGGTCATCCCGGTCGGCGACAACAAGTTCGCCTCGCTGAACACGGCCGTGTGGTCTGGCGGCTCCTTCATCTACGTGCCGAAGGGCGTGCACGTCGAGATCCCGCTCCAGGCCTACTTCCGTATCAACACGGAGAACATGGGCCAGTTCGAGCGGACGCTGATCATCGTCGACGAGGACGCCTACGTCCACTACGTCGAGGGCTGCACCGCCCCGATCTACTCCTCGGACTCGCTGCACAGCGCCGTCGTCGAGATCATCGTCAAGAAGGGCGGCCGCTGCCGCTACACGACCATCCAGAACTGGTCGAACAACGTCTACAACCTGGTGACCAAGCGCGCCGTCGCCTACGAGGGCGCCACCATGGAGTGGGTCGACGGCAACATCGGCTCCAAGGTCACCATGAAGTACCCGGCCGTCTACCTGATGGGCGAGCACGCCAGGGGCGAGACCCTGTCCATCGCCTTCGCCGGCGAGGGCCAGCACCAGGACGCCGGCGCCAAGATGGTCCACATGGCGCCGAACACCTCCTCCAACATCGTCTCCAAGTCGGTGGCGCGAGGCGGCGGCCGCACGTCCTACCGCGGTCTCATCGAGATCGGCGAGGGCGCCCCGGGCTCCAAGTCCAACGTGCTCTGCGACGCGCTGCTCGTCGACACGATCTCCCGCTCCGACACGTACCCCTACGTGGACGTGCGCGAGGACGACGTCTCCATGGGCCACGAGGCCACCGTCTCCAAGGTCTCCGAGGACCAGCTCTTCTACCTGATGAGCCGCGGCCTCACCGAGTTCGAGGCGATGGCGATGATCGTCCGCGGCTTCGTCGAGCCCATCGCCAAGGAACTCCCGATGGAGTACGCCCTGGAGCTCAACCGGCTGATCGAGCTGCAGATGGAAGGCGCGGTCGGCTGAGGCCCGCCCCCACCGAACGCAGTGACTGATTTCTTTTACGCAGGAAGAGAGCAACACGACAGCCATGGCTGAGGCTCAGAACATCCCGGTGGGCTCCACGACCGCCGGCTCGATCGCGGTGGCCGCTGACTCCACCGTCGCCACGCGCATGAGCGCGCCCCCGTCCTTCGACGTCGCGGACTTCCCCGTCCCGCACGGCCGTGAGGAGGAGTGGCGGTTCACCCCCCTCGAGCGCCTGCGCGGCCTCCACGACGGCACCGCCGTCGTCTCGGGCGAGGGCGTCAAGGTCGAGGTCGAGGCCCCCGAGGGCGTCACCGTGGAGACCGTCGGCCGTGACGACGCGCGCCTCGGCAAGGCCGGCACGCCCGTCGACCGCGTCGCCGCCCAGGCGTACTCCTCCTTCGAGAAGGCCTCGGTCGTCACCGTCGCCAAGGAGGTCGTCCTCACCGAGCCGATCCGCATCGCCGTGCACGGCCAGGGCGGAGTCGCCTTCGGCCACCAGGTGATCGAGCTCGGCGCCTTCGCCGAGGCCGTCGTGGTCATCGACCACACCGGTGACGCGGTGCTCGCCGCCAACGTCGACTACGTCCTCGGCGACGGCGCCAAGCTGACCGTCGTCTCCGTCCAGGACTGGGACGAGAAGGCCGTCCACGTCGCCCAGCACAACGCCCTGGTCGGCCGCGACGCCTCCTTCAAGTCGGTCATCGTGACCTTCGGCGGCGACGTCGTCCGCCTCCACCCGCGCGTGGCCTACGCGGCCCCCGGCGGCGAGGCCGAGCTCTTCGGCCTGTACTTCACCGACGCCGGGCAGCACCAGGAGCACCGCCTCCTGGTCGACCACAACACCCCGCACTGCAAGTCCAACGTGGCGTACAAGGGCGCGCTGCAGGGCCAGGGCGCGCACGCCGTCTGGATCGGTGACGTGCTCATCCAGGCCGCCGCCGAGGGCACCGACACGTACGAGCTCAACCGGAACCTGGTCCTCACCGACGGCGCCCGGGTCGACTCCGTACCGAACCTGGAGATCGAGACCGGCGAGATCGCCGGCGCCGGTCACGCCTCGGCCACCGGCCGCTTCGACGACGAGCAGCTCTTCTACCTGATGTCCCGCGGCATCCCGGAGATCGAGGCCCGCCGCCTCGTCGTCCGCGGCTTCTTCGCGGAGCTGGTCCAGCAGATCGGTCTGCCGGACGTCCAGGAGCGCCTCCTCGCCAAGATCGAGGCCGAGCTGGAGGCCTCCGTCTGATGGCCTTCGTCCGAGTCTGCGCGCTGAGCGAGCTGGAGGCCGACACCCCGAAGCGGGTCGAGGTCGACGGCACGCCGGTGTCGGTCGTGCACACCGAGGGCGAGGTGTACGCGATCAACGACATCTGCTCGCACGCGAACGTCTCCCTCTCGGAGGGCGAGGTCGAGGACTGCTCCATCGAGTGCTGGCTGCACGGGTCGAGCTTCGACCTGCGCACCGGCAAGCCCTCCGGCCTTCCCGCGACGCGCCCCGTCCCCGTATACCCCGTAAAGATCGAAGGGGACGATGTGCTCGTCTCCGTCACCCAGGAGTCCTGAGTCACCCATGGCAACGCTTGAAATCCGCGACCTGCACGTCTCCGTCGTAGCCGAGAACGGCACGAAGGAGATCCTCAAGGGCGTCGACCTGACCGTGAAGCAGGGCGAGACCCACGCCATCATGGGCCCCAACGGCTCAGGCAAGTCGACCCTCGCGTACTCGATCGCCGGACACCCCAAGTACACGATCACCAGTGGCACCGTCACGCTCGACGGCGAGGACGTCCTGGAGATGTCGGTCGACGAGCGCGCCCGCGCCGGCATGTTCCTGGCCATGCAGTACCCGGTCGAGGTCCCCGGTGTCTCGGTCTCCAACTTCCTGCGCACGTCGGCGACGGCGATCCGCGGCGAGGCCCCCAAGCTGCGCACCTGGGTGAAGGAGGTCAAGTCCGCGATGGAGCAGCTCCAGATGGACCCGGCCTTCGCCGAGCGCAACGTCAACGAGGGCTTCTCCGGCGGTGAGAAGAAGCGCCACGAGATCCTCCAGATGGAGCTCCTCAAGCCGAAGATCGCGATCCTCGACGAGACCGACTCCGGCCTGGACGTCGACGCGCTGCGTCAGGTCTCCGACGGTGTCAACCGCGTCCGCGAGACCGGTGAGGTCGGCACGCTGCTGATCACGCACTACACGCGGATCCTCCGCTACATCAAGCCCGACTTCGTGCACGTCTTCTCCGGCGGCCGCATCGTCGAGTCCGGCGGCGCCGAGCTCGCCGACAAGCTGGAGAACGAGGGCTACGAGGCCTACAGCACGAAGGGTGGCGCATCCGCGTGACATCTGCCCATCAGGGGCTCTCCGGCCTCCTCGACACCGAGGCGATCCGCAAGGACTTCCCGCTCCTGGATCGCGTGGTCCACGACAACAAGAAGATCGTGTACCTCGACTCCGCGGCGACCTCGCAGAAGCCGCGGCAGGTCCTCGACGCGCTCAACACGTACTACGAGCGTCACAACGCCAACGTCCACCGCGGCGTCTATACGGTCGCCGAGGAGGCGACGGCGCTGTACGAAGGCGCCCGTGACAAGGTCGCGGCCTTCATCAACGCGCCGAGCCGCGACGAGGTGATCTTCACCAAGAACGCCTCGGAGTCGCTCAACCTCGTGGCCAACATGCTGGGCTGGGCCGACGAGCCCTACCGCGTGGACCACGAGACCGAGATCGCCATCACGGAGATGGAGCACCACTCCAACATCGTGCCGTGGCAGCTGCTCTCGCAGCGCACGGGCGCGAAGCTGAAGTGGTTCGGCCTCACCGACGACGGCCGTCTCGACCTCTCGAACATCGAAGAGGTCATCACCGAGAAGACCAAGATCGTCTCGTTCACGCTGGTGTCGAACCTGCTGGGCACGATCAACCCGGTCGAGACGATCATCCGCCGCGCCCAGGAGGTCGGTGCGCTCGTCTGCATCGACGCCTCGCAGGCGGCCCCGCACATGGTCCTGGACGTGCAGGCGCTCCAGGCCGACTTCGTGGCCTTCACGGGCCACAAGATGTGCGGCCCGACCGGCATCGGCGTGCTGTGGGGACGGCAGGAGCTCCTGGAGGACCTGCCGCCGTTCCTGGGCGGCGGCGAGATGATCGAGACCGTCTCGATGCACTCCTCGACGTACGCGCCGGCCCCGCACAAGTTCGAGGCGGGTACGCCCCCGATCGCCCAGGCCGTCGGCCTCGGCGCGGCCGTGGACTACCTGTCGGCGATCGGCATGGAGAACATCGCGCGCCACGAGCACGCGATCACCGAGTACGCCGTCCGGCGCCTCCAGGAGGTCCCGGACCTGCGGATCATCGGCCCCACCACGGCCGAGGACCGCGGCGCGGCGATCTCCTTCACGCTCGGCGACATCCACCCGCACGACGTGGGCCAGGTCCTCGACGAGGAGGGCATCGCGGTCCGGGTCGGCCACCACTGCGCGCGGCCGGTCTGCCTGCGGTACGGAATTCCCGCGACCACGCGAGCGTCGTTCTATCTGTACTCCACCCCGGGTGAGGTCGACGCCTTGGTCGCGGGCCTGGAGCACGTACGGAACTTCTTCGGGTAGGGGATTCTCGTGAAGCTGGATTCGATGTACCAGGACGTCATCCTGGACCACTACAAGCACCCCCACGGGCGCGGTCTTCGGGACGGCGACGCCGAGGTGCACCACGTCAACCCGACGTGCGGCGACGAGATCACGCTCCGCGTGAAGTACGACGGTTCGCGGATCGAGGACGTGTCGTACGAGGGTCAGGGCTGTTCCATCAGCCAGGCCTCGGCGTCCGTCCTCAACGAGCTGCTCGTCGGCAAGGAGCTGGCCGAGGCGCAGAGGATCCAGGGCACCTTCCTGGAGCTGATGCAGTCCAAGGGCCGGCTCGAGCCGGACGACGCGATGGAGGAGATCCTGGAGGACGCGGTCGCGTTCGCCGGAGTCTCCAAGTACCCGGCCCGTGTGAAGTGCGCGCTGCTCAGCTGGATGGCGTGGAAGGACGCGACCGCCCAGGCGCTGGGAGACTCCGACAAGTCTGTGAGGAAGTCGGCATGACCGAGAACGCCGAGGCCACGATGAAGCCGGCCTCCGAGGAAGAAGTCCGCGAGGCGCTGTACGACGTCGTCGACCCCGAGCTGGGCATCGACGTCGTCAACCTGGGCCTGATCTACGGCATCCACATCGACGACGCGAACATCGCGACGCTGGACATGACCCTGACGTCGGCGGCCTGCCCGCTGACCGATGTGATCGAGGACCAGGCGAAGTCCGCGACGGACGGCATCGTCAACGAACTGAAGATCAACTGGGTCTGGATGCCCCCGTGGGGCCCGGACAAGATCACGGACGACGGCCGCGAGCAGCTCCGCGCGCTCGGCTTCAACGTCTGATCCACGGTCACGTGGAGACGGCCGTGCCCTTCGGGGCACGGCCGTTTCGCGTCTCCCGGCGCTACAGGAGTCCGGCCGGCCCCGGGCCCAGGTTCCCCCCTCGCGCAGGCGCTGGTCGACGTGGAGGAGGGCGGTGACGCCACCGCACCACGGCCGCCGAGGCGGACGTGCCGCCCGGCTCGACCACGTACCGCTTCGCCTCCCTCGACGAACTCCTCGTCGCCGCGCTCCACAAGGCCGGCGAGGGCTTCGGGCGGCTGCTGCGCGAGAGCCCCGCCCTCGCCGCGCGGGACACCGACCTCGCGGACGCGCTCGCCCGCCTCACGGGGGAGTGGCCGGACGGCGGACGCGCCCCGCGTGCTGGAGTACGAGCTGTACCTCACCGCTCTGCGACGCCCCGCGCTCCGGCCGGTCGCCGCCGAGTGGACCGAGTCCGTCGTCGCCGCCCTGACCCGCCGCACCGACCCCGCCACCGCCCGCGCCCTGGTCGCCCTCATGGACGGCGTCTGCCTCCAGGTCCTGCTCACCGGCGGCGCCTACGACGAGGAGAACACGCGCGTGATGCTGACGCGGATCCTGAACGAACCACCGAACTCCCCGGTCCGTGGCCTGTCGGAACCGCCGACGCGCTGACCGGGACCTGAGACCGGTTGGCCCGCGCGGGGCCCCGCCGGTTAGGTTTTCCGTCATGACCACTGCTCCTCGCACCACCGGCGCCGTCGCCGCCGGCCTCGCCACCCTTGCCGGCGACGGCACCGTTCTCGACACCTGGTTCCCCGCCCCCGAGCTGACCGACGCGCCCGGCCCCGCCGGTACCGAGCGGCTCACCCCCGACGAGGCCGTCAACGCCCTCGGCGAAGGCGCCGCCAAGGCCCTCGGCGTCGACGCCCGCCGCGGCGTCGAGGTGGTCGCCGTCCGCACCGTCATCGGTTCGCTCGACGAGAAGCCGCTCGACGCCCACGACGCCTACCTGCGGCTGCACCTGCTCAGCCACCGCCTCGTCAAGCCGCACGGCCAGAGCCTGGACGGCGTCTTCGGCCTCCTCGCCAACGTCGCCTGGACCTCGCTCGGTCCGGTCGCCGTCGACGACATCGAGAAGGTCCGGCTCAACGCGCGCGCCGAGGGCCTGCACCTCGCCGTGACGAGCATCGACAAGTTCCCGCGCATGACCGACTACGTCGTGCCCGCCGGTGTCCGCGTCGCCGACGCGGACCGGGTCCGCCTCGGCGCCCACCTCGCGGCCGGCACCACCGTCATGCACGAGGGCTTCGTCAACTTCAACGCCGGCACCCTCGGCACCTCCATGGTCGAGGGCCGGATCTCCGCGGGTGTCGTCGTCGGCGACGGCTCCGACATCGGCGGCGGCGCCTCCACGATGGGCACGCTGTCGGGCGGCGGCAACGTCGTCATCTCGATCGGCGAGCGCTGCCTGATCGGGGCCGAGGCGGGCGTCGGCATCGCCCTCGGCGACGAGTGCGTCGTCGAGGCCGGTCTGTATGTCACCGCGGGCACCCGGGTCACCATGCCCGACGGCCAGATCGTGAAGGCCCGCGAGCTCTCCGGCGCCTCGAACATCCTCTTCCGCCGCAACTCGGTCACCGGCGCCGTCGAGGCCCGGCCGAACAACGCGGTCTGGGGCGGACTCAACGACATCCTCCACAGCCACAACTGACCCGGTGACTCTGCGTCACCGTCGGCGTTAGACAGGCGCAGAGTCCCTGCACGCAGGCAAGGCGAGGAGTCGACATGAGGATCAAGCCCACGGCCGTCGGGGTGCTCACGGTGGTGGCGGTGCTGCTCCAGGCCGGCGCGGCCCGCGCGGACGAGACACACACCCGCAACGGGCCCACCGTGAACAACGGCCCCAGCGTCTTCCTCCATACCGGGCAGATCGACGACCCGCTGGAGGACGTCCTGGAGCACGCGGCGATCCTCGGCAGGACCTACACCACCGACGCCGCCTGAACCAGCCTCTCGTGCGCCGCCCGCAGCCCGTCGGCCGTCTCCCGGTCGGCGGGCTGCAGCGGTTCGCGCACCGGTCCGCCGAGCAGCGCCTTCGCCGTCACCGTGCCGGGCAGGCCCGAGGCCATCATCAGCTCGGCCAGCGGCAGGGTCAGGGCGTTGAGCCGGGTGGCCTCCGCCGGGTCGCCCGCGTCGAAGGCGTCCAGGACGGCGCGGAGCTGACGCGGCGCCACGTTGGCCACCGTGCTGACGTAGCCGGCGCCCCCGACCGCGTACAGCGGCAGGTTCAGCTCCTCACAGCCCGAGTAGTACGCGAGCGGGGTCTCCGCGATCAGCCGGGCCGAGGCCAGCAGGTCGTACGAGCAGTCCTTCACGGCCACGATCCCCGGGTGCTCCGCGAGGCGCCGCATCGTCGCCGGTTCGACGCGGGTGCCCGTGCGGCCGGGGATGTCGTAGACCATCACCGGCAGTCCGGTGGCGTCGGCCACCTTCAGGAAGTGCGCCTCGACGGCCGCCTGCGGGGGGCGGCTGTAGTAGGGGGTGACGACGAGCAGTCCGTCCGCCCCCGCCCGCTCGGCCTGGCGCGCAAGCTCGGCGGTGTGCCGGGTGTCGGCGGTGCCGATGCCGGTGAGGACGGAGGGTCCGGGTCCCACGGCCTCCCGGACGGCCCGGACGAGCGCGGCCTTCTCGGCGTCGGTGGTGGTCGGGGACTCGCCCGTGGTGCCGTTGAGGACCAGGCCGTCGCAGCCGTCGGCGACGAGCCGCACGGCGAGGTCCCCCGCCGCGTCGAGGTCGAGTGCGCCGTCGGGCGTGAACGGGGTGACCATGGCGCACAGGGCGCGGCCGAAGGGGCGTTCAGTGCTCATCCCGGCAGTCTGACCGAACCGGATGGTGAAGGTCCACTTAGATCTGCTTGGTTCGAGAGGTAAGCGGAGCTGAAGGGTGGTGCCGCGTCGGCCCCGCCGGGAACGCGGCGGGACACGCCCGCGCTCAGCCTGAGCGCGGGCGCCTGACCGGCCGGATCGCGCTACGGGCGGAAGCGCAGTACCTGCGGGTCGTGGTCGCTGTCCTGGTCGGCGAACTCCGCGTTGATGTGCACGCTGTCGTACGTGAAGTGACGCACGCCGGGGCTGGTCAGGATCTGGTCGAGAACCTGGCTGTTGCCCTGGTAGACGTACGAGTAGCGCTCGCCGCGCGGCAGCGACTTCACGGCCGGGTACAGCACGCCGCCGTCGGTCAGCGCCCGCGTCGTCTCCGAGAACTCGAAGTCGTTGATGTCGCCCACGACGAGGACGTCGGCCTGCTTCTCCAGCGCGACGACGTCCTTCACGAAGGCGTTCACGGCCTGCGCCTGGAGCAGGCGCTTGGCCTCGGAGGAACGGTTCGGCGGCTGGTGGTGCGAGGTCAGGCCCTCGTCGCCGCCCTTCGAACCGAAGTGGTTGGCGATGACGAAGACCGTACGGCCGCGGAAGACGAACTCCCCCGCGAGCGGCTTGCGGCTGCTCTCCCAGGCGGTGTTCGCCGGGTCGATACGGCCCGGCGAGACGGTCAGGGCGGCGTGGCCCTTGTGGCCCGTCACCGCGGTGGCGGTGGTCGCGTCGCCGCTCGCGCGGTCCGTGAAGGAGACCCGCTCGGGGTTGAAGAGGAAGACCTGACGGATGTTGCCGCCGGGCTCGCCGCCGTCCTTGTTGTTCTCCGGGTCGACCGAGCGCCACTCGTAGGCCGGGCCGCCGGCCGCCACGATCGCGTCCGTGAACTTCTTCACCGTCAGATCGGCGGCGACCGTGCCGTCGTTCTTGGCGCCGGTGTTGTCCTGGATCTCCTCCAGGGCCAGGATGTCCGGCGAGGCGAGGTTGTCGACGACCGCCTTCGCGAGCGCGTCGAACTTCTCCTGCGGGTCGCTCGGGTCGAGGTTCTCCACGTTGTACGTGGCCACGGCCAGCTCGTTCTTGTGCTGCCGGTCCGTGGTCTCGCGCTCCAGGCCCCGGTCGACGACCGTGCCGAGGGTGCGGGCCGTCAGCGTGTAGCCGCCGAACTGGTTGAAGTCGAGCGGGCCCTCGGTCGTGCCGGTCAGCCGGTCACCGACGTTCGCCTCGGGGAACGGCTGCTGGGCGAGCGGGGTCAGCGACTGGATCTGGAGCCGCCCGGTGTTCTGCGACTCGTACGAGCCGTAGACCGTGCCGCCGCGCATGGTGCGGTTCTCCCACGGCTTCACCGTCACCCACAGCTCCGCGTACGGGTCGGTGGCGCCGACCACGCGCGAGGAGCCGATCCGGACGTTGGTGCCCTCGAGGGACTCGTAGTAGTCCAGGGCGTACGCCTCGGGGTCCAGCGGGAGGCCGTTGACGGAGCCGCCGGCCGCCGGGTCGCCCTCGGGGGCGTACGCGTCGGGCACGGACCAGGCCGAGATCGTCACGGGGGCCGGGACGGCGTTGCCCTGCGAGAGTACGGTGACGACCGGCTTCGAGAGCTGCGTGAGCGACTGGTTGCCCGAGTTCAGGCCACCGGGGACGTACTCGGTGACCGTGGCGTTCAGGCTGACCGCGTCACCGACGGCCACCGTCGGGACGGAGCTGGTGAAGACGAAGAGACCCTCGCTGGTCGCCGGGTCCGCGTCGGCCTGGGGGTCCTGGATCCAGAATCCGCGCGAGCCGTAGGTGCGGACGCCGGTGACGATGCCCGTCACGCCGGTGACCTGCTTGCCGACGAGGGGCGAGACACGGGTCGTGCCCTGGATGTCGTGGATGCGGACACCGGCGGCGTCCTCGGCCGCGGCGCTCGACGAACCGCCGAGCAGACCCGCGGCGAGGGCCGAGGCGACGACGGCGGAGACCGCGGCGGATCGCGCCACGGTACGGCCGGCAGATCTCGGTATGGAGGAAGGCATCAGGGACTCCGAGGGTGCTTGGAGGAACGGCAGAATCATCTACGCGCGTCAATCTCTTGGCAGAGCGCCCCACTTGTCAAGGGTCGACGGGTGTACGAAGGCTGACGGATCCGTGAACCGCCGGACGTCCCCCCGGATGCGTCTACGCTGAGAGCCGCTGTTCGAGCCCCCTTCACCCACCCCCCGAGGAGACCCCCGAGATGTCAGCGGAGCACCCCACCCTTCCCCCCGTTCGGCTCCTTGCGGACGCGGAGCTGGCGCGGGACGCCCTGGCCGCCCCCCTCCTCGCCCACGCGGTACGGCTCGCCCGCTGGGCCGGACCCGACACCCGGGTCGACGCGGGCGGCGAACTCGTCGACGAGCAGCTGCCCGAGGCCGTCGAAATCCTGGGCCTCGGCGACGACGAGGACGCCGAGATGTGGGCGGGCGACGCCTGGCGGCTCGCCGTCGACACCGGTCTGGTGGCCGTGGAGGACGGCCAGGAGGCCGAGGAGGGCGACACCGCGGGCCGGGCCGCGCCGGGCGAGAACCTGGCGGTCGTCACGGGCGGTTCGCCCCAGGACGTCCTCGCGCTCTGGCTCGAGGGCTTCGACACGGTCTTCGCCGACGCGGTCGCGCCCGTCCTGGACGACCTGGACGCGATCCTCGACGAGGACGGCGAGATCGACATCGAGTCGCTGGACTGGGACCCCGAGGTGGAGGCCGAGTTCCTCGAAGGCGTCCTCGGCAACCTCTACCTGCTGACCGTCAGCGAGGCCGGACCCGGCGAAGGGCCGGTGCCGCTGCCCGCCCTCGCCGCCTCCATGGTCGTCCCCGACGACATGGGCGAACCCACCGACGACGTTCTGGAGCAGGTCTCGGACGCGATGATGCGGCTCGACGAGCAGTTCCGGCTCCTGGAGCCGATCGGTCTCGTCGACTACCAGCCCGTCGACGAGGCCCTGATGGCCGAGGAGGGCGAGGAGCCCGCGCCGCCCGTCGACGACGAGGACGTCACCCGGTACGGCATGGTCCGGCTCACCCCGCTCGGCCTCTACGGCGTCCGGGCCAGGCTGCTGGAGGCCGGTGTGGACGCGCCCGCCGTCGGCGACCTCGCGGAGAAGGGCGCCGACGCGCTCCTCGACGGGATCGCCGCCTACCCGGAGGCCGCGGCGCGGGAGGAGACCGCCGCGTGGCTGGCCGGACGCGACGGGCTCGGTGCGGCCCGGGAGCTGCTCCACGCCGCGCGCGGCGCGGACGCCGGCTCGCCGCTCCGCCGCCTCCACTGCCAGCAGACGCTCTCGCTGGTCGGCCCGGAGGCGGAGCCCGCGGTACGGGAGGTCCTCGACGACGCGGAACTCGGCGGCCTGGCGCGGGTCTGGCTCGCCGAGCGCGGCGCGACGGACGTGCCCGCGCCGCCGGAGTCGATGGTCTTCTGGCTCGCGGTCGACACGATCGCGGCCCAGCTCGACGCGGACGGCGACCTGGAGGAGCTCCAGGAGCTGATCGAGGGCCTCACCGGCCGCCACAGCGGCTTCTTCGAGGGGGCCTGGCGGGTGGAGCACCCGGCGACGGCGGAGGTCCTGGAGGCGATGGGACGCCTGCACCGGGACAAGAACACGGCCAAGGAGGCCCGCAAGGCGGCGTTCAAGGCCCGCTCCAGGTCGGGGTCCTGACGGCCGGGTAGGTAGGGCGGGTCGGGGCGGACGCCGGGTCGGGTCGGGGCGGGTCAGTAGGCGCGTCGGGCCGGTAGGCGGCGGCGTCGGCGTCGGGTCGGCGGGGCGTCCTGCCGGGGCCGGGGCCCGCGCCCGGGGGTTTCGTGCTCCGGTTCCGTGCCCGGCGTTTCGTGCCCGAGGTCAGTGCCCGGCTTTCGTGCCCGGCGGTGTTCCCGTGGCGTTCAGGCGGTGTTCGTGACGGCGCGGGAAGGTGACCCGCGACATCCGGCCAGCACAGGGAGAACGCCACACCATGCCCCTCAACCGCAGAGAGTTCAGCAAGCAGTCCGCCGTCGCCGGTGCGGGGCTCGCCCTCACCGGGGTCGTCGGCGCGCTCGCCACCGCGCCCGAGGCGCTCGCCTCCGACGACATGGAGGCGTACGGCGGCCACGACCACGGGCATGACCACGCGCACGGCCACGGCCACCGGCTCGGTTACGGACCGCTCGTCGCCGACCCCGAGGGGATCCTCGCCCTGCCCGCCGGGTTCTCCTACCGCGTCGTCACCCGCACCGGTGTGACCCGGCTCGAGTCCGGCGAGTTCACGCCGTCCAACCACGACGGCACCGCCGCCTTCGCCGGGCCGCGGGGCACCACGTACCTGGTCAACAACCACGAGCTCAAGGGCACCCGCGACAAGTGGGCCCACCCCGTCCCGCTCACCGAGGGCCTCGTCTACGACCCCGCCGCGGCCGGCGGCTGCACGGTCGTCGAGGTGCACCGCGACGGCACCGTCGCCGAATGGGTCGGCATCGCCGGCACCTCCACCAACTGCGCGGGCGGCAGCACCGCCTGGGGCACCTGGCTGACCGGCGAGGAGAACTCCGACCGCGCCGGCGTCAACGGCATGACCAAGGACCACGGCTACGTCTTCGAGGTCGACCCGCGCGACCGCCGCGCCAACCGCGACCCGAAGCCGATCAAGGCCTTCGGCCGGTACGACCACGAGGCCGTCGTCATCGACCCGAAGCGCGGCCACGCCTACCTCACCGAGGACGCCTCCAACCCCAACGGGCTGCTCTTCCGCTGGGTGCCGCCGAAGGGCTTCGAGCACGGCCGCGGCAAGCTCCGTACCCTCGCCGACGACGCCGGTGTGCTCCAGGCCGCCAAGTGCATCGACTCCGCGGGCCGCTTCGTGGACGACCTGTCGCGGGCGAGCCGGATCGGCACCGTCTACGGCGTGGACTGGGTCGACGTCCCCGACCGCGACGGCCGCACCACCCCCGTGCGCAAGCAGTTCACGGACGGCCGGGTCACCCGCGGCCGCAAGCTGGAGGGCATGTGGTGGGCCGACGGCGGCGCCTACGTCGTGTCCTCCTACGCGCGCGCGGAGAGCCCCGGCGCCGCGCACGACGGCCAGGTCTGGTTCTACGACCCCAAGCGCCGCACCCTCACCCTCAAGGTACTGCTCGGGGTGAACGCGACTCCCGACGACGAAACCGCGGACGGCGCCTACGACGGCCCCGACAACATCACCGTCTCCCCGTACGGCGGGCTCGTCATCGCCGAGGACGGCGAGGGCGTCCAGCACCTCTTCGGCGCCACCGACTCGGGCCGCACCTACCCGATCGCCCGCAACGACCTCAACGACAGCGAGTTCGCCGGGGTCACCTTCTCGCCCGACGGCGACACGCTGTTCGCCAGCATCCAGAACCCGGGCATCATGGTCGCGATCACCGGCCCCTGGCGGCGCCAGCCGCGTCGCTGACCCCTGGTCGGTTCCATGGACCGACATCTAACATGTCAGTCCATGGACGCATTACGGCCGGTGGGCCGGACCCTGCTGCGTGACCGGGCGTACGAGACGCTGCGCGAGGCCATCGTGCGCGGCGACCTCGCCCCCGGCGCTCCGCTCAAGGACGCCGACGTCGCCGAACGGCTCGGGCTCTCGCGCGCCCCCGTGCGCGAGGCCCTGGCCCGGCTCTGCGACGAGGGGCTCGTCGAGACCAAGCCGCAGAGCTACACCCGGGTCACCCGGCCGGTCAGCCGGATCGTCAGGGACGCCGCCTCGGTGGTGCGGGTGATGCACGAACTCGCCGCCAGGACCGGGGTGCCCCTCCTCGGCCCCGAGGGCGTCCGGGCCATGCGCGCGGCCAACGAGCGCTTCGCGGCCGCCGTCAGGGCCTCCGACGTGGAGACCGCCCTGAGCGCCGACGACGAGCTCCACGAGGTCCTCGTCATCGCCAGCGGCAACCACGCCGCGGCCGCCACGATCGCGCGGTACACCCCGCTGATCCGCCGTGTCGAGCGCCGGCTCTTCGGCGACGCCGGAAGCTGCGGATCGGCCGAGCTGCACGCCCGGCTCATCGACGCCTGCGAGGCCGGCGACGCGGCGGAGGCGGTACGGGTCACCACGGAGATCTGGGCGGCGCTCGAACAGCTCGCGGACGACGCCATCGAGGTGGCCGAGGTCACGGGCATCCCCGGCCCCGCCGCACCCCCGTCGCCGATGTCCCCGCCCCCGTAGCCCCGGGGAACGCCGTCCACGCAGCAGTCACCCACCGGGAGCCGCCTTGCCGATCACCGACTTCGACCGCTACCCGCTCCTCTTCGGACCCTCGCCGGTCCACCCGCTCGAACGGCTCTCCCACCACCTCGGCGGCGCCACCCTCTGGGCCAAGCGCGAGGACTGCAACTCCGGGATCGCGTACGGCGGGAACAAGACCCGCAAGCTGGAGTACCTGGTCGCCGACGCCCTCGCCCGGGGCTGCGACACCCTCGTCTCCATCGGCGGCGTCCAGTCCAACCACACCCGCCAGGTCGCCGCCGTCGCCGCCCGCGCCGGACTGCGCTGCGTCCTCGTCCAGGAGAGCTGGGTCGACTGGCCCGACCCCGTCTACGACAAGGTCGGCAACATCCTGATCAGCCGCCTCGCGGGCGCCGACGTGCGTCTTGTCCGGGCCGGTTTCGGTATCGGCTTCAAGGAGAGCTGGGAGCAGGCCCTGCGGGAGGTCGAGGAGAGCGGCGGGACGCCGTACGCGATCCCGGCGGGCGCCTCCGACCACCGGCTCGGCGGCCTCGGCTTCGCGAACTGGGCGTACGAGGTGGCCGAGCAGGAACGCGCGCTCGGCGTCCTCTTCGACACCGTGGTGGTCTGCTCGGTGACCGGCTCCACCCAGGCCGGCATGGTCGCGGGCTTCGCCGCGCTGGCCGAGGAGGGCGGTCCGGCCCGCCGGATCATCGGCGTCGACGCCTCCGCGAAGCCCGGTCCGACGCACGAGCAGATCACCCGGATCGCCCGGGACACCGCCGCCCTCATCGGGGTCGAGCGGCCGGTGACGGCTGCCGACGTCGAGCTGGACGAGCGCTACCACGCCGGGGAGTACGGCGTCCCGGACGAAACCACCCTCGACGCGATGCGGCTCGCCGCCCGCGCCGAGGGCATGGTCACCGATCCCGTGTACGAGGGGAAGTCGATGGCGGGTCTGATCGACCTGGTGGACCGGGGGGAGATCGGCCGGGACTCGACCGTGCTCTACGCCCACCTCGGCGGCCAGCCCGCCCTCAACGCCTACAGCGCGCTCTTCTAGACACGCGGGCCGAGGCCGGTCGCTCAGAGGGCCTGGGCGGCCGGCTTCACCATGCCCCGGACGGTCCGGGACTTCACGAACTCGCCCAGCGCCGTCATCTCCCACTCACCGGAGAACTGCTTGATCAGCTTGGCCATCATCACGCCGGTCTGCGGCTCCGCGGTGGTCAGGTCGAAGCGGACCAGTTCCTCGTCCGTCGCCGCGTCGATCAGCCGGCAGTAGGCCTTGGCGACCTCGGTGAACTTCTGGCCGGAGAAGGAGTTGACCGTGAAGACCAGACCGGTGGCCTCGGCCGGCAGCCGGCCGAGGTCGACGACGATCACCTCGTCGTCGCCCGCGCCCTCGCCCGTGAGGTTGTCGCCGGAGTGCTTGACCGAGCCGCCCAGGATGGTCAGCTTGCCGAAGTAGCAGCTGTCCAGGTGGTTGCGCTGGGGGCCGTACGCGATGACGGAGGCGTCCAGGTCGATGTCCTTGCCCCGGTAGGCGGGCTCCCAGCCGAGGCCCATCTTGACCTGGGAGAGCAGCGGTCGGCCGCCCTTGACCAGGGACACGGTCTGGTTCTTCTGGAGGCTGACCCGGCCCTTGTCGAGGTTGATCTTGCCGGTGGAGACGGGTGCGGCGGCCGGGCGAGCGGGCGGCGTGGCGGCCGCGACGCGGGGGTCCACCGGGGCGACGGGCGGCGCGGGCGGGGCCGGGGGCGCGACGGGGGCGGGCGGGGCGACGGAGGCCGCCGGGGCGGCGGCGGGCGTGTCGTCCACGGAGACGCCGAAGTCCGTCGCGATGCCCGCGAGCCCGTTCGCGTAGCCCTGGCCGACGGCGCGGGCCTTCCACGCGCCGTTGCGCAGATAGATCTCGACGACCACGAGCGCGGTCTCGGTGGCCAGCTGCGGCGGGGTGAAGGTGGCGAGGACGCTGCCGTCGTCCGCGTTGCGCAGGGTCGCCGTGGGCTCGATGCCCTGGAAGGTCTGGCCCGCGGCGTCCGGGCTCGCGGTGACGACGATCCTCTCGATGCCGGGCGGGAGCGCGCCGGTGTCCACGAGGATCGCGTCGGGGGCGGAGCCGCCGCCGGAGCGGTAGGTGACACCGGGTCCTGACGGCTGGTTGTAGAAGATGAAGTCGTCGTCCGAGCGCACCTTGCCGTCGGCGCCGAGCAGGAGGCCCGAGACGTCGAGCCGCACCGGGGCGGCGACGTCCACCGCCACGCGTGCGACGGTGAGAGGGATGTTCGAGCCGGGGGTCATAGCGGTCATGCCAGGGCTAACGATCCGGGCCCCTTTGCCGTTCCCTTACCCTCGCCGGGTTCGGCCACCTTGATTACCCGCCCGTCCCGGTCGGATCCGGCATATGAATATTCTTTCGACCATGGGTGCAGTGGGGGCGGAGGGGCCTCCGGGACCGGTGGGGGGACACACGGTGGACGGGAGCCGTTTCCGGACGGGGGACGTGGACGAGGCGCGCGAGGAGCTCGACGTCCGCTACTACGCGAGCCGTATGGACGTCGTCGACCGGGAGCGGCGGCCCTTCGCGGCGCGGTTCGACACCGTCGAGCTCGGCCCGTTGGTCATCGGCGACCTGAGCTGCGGGGCCGATGTGCGGATGAGCTTCGGGGAGCTGGGCGCTTACCACCTGAACGCGCCGCTCAGCGGCAGGATGGAGATGCGCCAGGGCGGGGCCCCGATCGTGGCGACGGCCGGGGAGGCGCTGCTCCTCGACCCGGCGGGGGACACCTTCCTCGACCGCTGGAGCGGGGACTGCCGGACGTTGTCGGTGAAGGTCGGGGCGGCCGAGCTGCGCGACCGCCTCGAACGGCTGATCGGCCGCCCGCCCCGGGGCCCGCTGGTCTTCGCGCCCGGCCTGGACATCACCCGCGGGCCGGGTCTGAGCTGGGTCCGCTTCGCCCGTCAGGTCGCCGCGGAGGCGCTCGCCGGCGGCGGCCTCGCCCGGCACGAGCTGGTGGCGCGCCCCCTGCAGGAGGCGCTGCTCAACGGGTTGCTGCTCGCCGCCGAGCACCCGTGGCGGGAGGCGCTCGCCAACCCGGCGGAGCCGCGCCGTCCGGCCCCGGTCAAGCGGGTGATGGACGCGGTGCGGGAGCGCCCCGAGCACCCCTTCACGACCACCGAGCTGGCGGCCCTGGCCCGGGTGAGCGTGCGCCGCCTCCAGGAGTCGTTCCGGGAGTACGTGGGGATGTCACCGATGGCGTACGTGCGCGAGGTCCGTCTCGACCGGGTCCGTGCGGAGCTGCGGGCCGCCGCGCCGGACGAGGTGAGCGTCAGCGAGGTGGCCTGGCGCTGGGGCTTCGGGCATCAGGGCCGGTTCGCGGCGCGCTACCGGGAGAAGTTCGGCGAGTCACCGTCCCGCACCCTGCGCGGGTCTGGCTGAGGGCGGTGCGCGCCGGTCCGCGCTCCCTGGGCCGACCCGCCGCGCAATCCGGACAGCTGCCGCGTTCCGCGGCTCGCGATGATCTTCGTCCGGGCCTACGGTGAGCGGGTCCGGTCTGCCAGCGCGCACCGTGACCCGGGCCCCGGCCGGCTCCCCCGTATCAGTCCGGCCGGGTCCTGCGTACCTCCGCCTCCGTGCCGTCGGCGCGGCCGGTGCGGCCACGGGGCGGGTCCACGCGGTACGCGGTCAGTGCGGCCACCGGGGCGGGTCCACGCAGAAGTGGCCGCCCACGTAGAGGTCGTCGGCGCTGCCCTCGGGCGGGAGGCCCTTCTCGGCGATGAGCTTCTCCGCGTACGCCTCCGAGTCGTCCTGCGGTGCGAAGCCGAGCGCCCGCGCGGTGGAGAGGTCCCACCACGCGCGCGTGTTGGCGGAGGAGCCGTACACCACCGTGTGGCCGACGTCCGGAGCGGTGAGCGTGGCGTGCAGGAGGCGTGCGCAGTCGGCGGGGCTGAGCCACATCGACAGCATGCGGACCGAGGTGGGCTCGGGGAAGCAGGAGCCGATGCGGACGGAGACGGTCTCGATGCCGTGCTGGTCCCAGTAGAGCTGCGCCAGGTCCTCGCCGAAGCACTTGGAGAGGCCGTAGAAGGTGTCGGGGCGGTGCGGGGTGCCGACCGGGACGAGCGGTTCGCCCTCGCGGGGGCGGCGGGTGAAGCCGACGGCGTGGTTGCTGGAGGCGAACACCACGCGCCGGACGCCCTCCTCGCGGGCGGCCTCGTAGAGGTGGTGCGTCCCGGCGATGTTGGCGGCCATGATCTTCTCGAAGCTCGACTCCAGGGAGATGCCCGCCAGGTGCACGATGGCGTCGACGCCCCTGACCGCCTCGCGCAGCGCCGCCCGGTCCGCAAGGTCGGCGACGATCGCGTCCGGCGCCCCGGGCACCGGGGCGACATCGAGGAGGCGGAGCTCGTAGCCGTACGGGGGCAGCAGCTCCCGCATCAGCGTGCCGACGCCCCCGGCGGCGCCGGTGAGCAGGACGGTGCGGGGTGCGGACATGGAGCGGATCTCCTCTGTTGGGTGGCATTCACAACCGTGGACACGCTAGGGAGCGGCCCGAGGGAGCGTCAAGGGTGTGAGATACGGCGGGTTCTGTTCTTGACCGGCCCTTCCGCCCTGTTCTAGCGTGCGGAGCGTCAGTGTTCAAGAATATGGATGACAGTCATAACTGTGCACGCGATGGCCCTGCACGACGGACTTCCCTGGGAGCGCCCGTGACCACTGCCCCGCTCGCCGGCCGGCTCGACGGCCTGCTGTTCTTCCCCGTCACCGCCTTCGCGCCGGACGGCTCCGTCGACCTCGACACCTTCCGCGCCCACGTGCGCGCAGGCATCGACGCGGGCGCCGCGGCCGTCTTCGCCTGCTGCGGCACGGGCGAGTTCCACGCCCTCACCCCCGAGGAGTTCCGGGACTGCGTCGCCGCCGCCGTCGACGAGGCCGCCGGCCGCGTCCCCGTCGTCGCCGGCGCCGGCTACGGCACCGCCCTCGCCGTGCGGTACGCCCGGCTCGCCGAGGAGGCCGGCGCCGACGGACTCCTCGCCATGCCGCCGTACCTCGTCGTCGCCGACCAGGCGGGACTGCTCCGTCACTACACCGAACTCGCCGCCGCCACCTCGCTCGACGTCATCGTCTACCAGCGCGACAACGCGATCCTCACCCCCGCCACCGCCGTCGCCCTCGCCCGCACCGACGGCGTCATCGGCCTCAAGGACGGCCTCGGCGACCTCGACCTCATGCAGCGGATCGTCAGCGCCGTCCGCGCCGAAGGCCTCGACCTGCTCTACTTCAACGGTCTGCCGACCGCCGAACTCACCGGCGCCGCCTACCGGGGCATCGGCGTCACCCTCTACTCCTCCGCCGTCTTCTGCTTCGCCCCCGACCTCGCCCTCGCCTTCCACCGCGCCCTCACCACCGGCGACGACACCACCGTGAACCTCCTCGTCGACGGCTTCTACCGGCCCCTCGTCGAACTCCGCGCCCAGGGAAGGGGATACGCCGTCTCGCTCGTCAAGGCGGCGGTACGCAGGGGAGGCCTGGACGTCGGCGAGGTACGGCCGCCGCTGAGCGAACCCGCCCCCGAGCACATCGACGCCCTCGTCCAGCTCGTCGAGCACGGCCGCGCCCTCCTCAAGGAGGCCGGCGCATGAGGACGGGAACCTTCGTCTACCCCTGGGACGTCGACGGCGACCCCGCCGCGCCCGCGCTCCTCGCCGGGCTCGGCCTCGCGCAGGTCACGCTCGCCGCCGCCTACCACTCCACCCGGGCCCTGACCCCCCGCCACCCCGCCCACCGGATCGTCACCGCCGAACACGCCGCCGTGCTCTATCCACCCGACCCGGACCGCTGGGCGGACCGCCCGCTCCGCCCCCACCCGGCCGGGGAGTGGGCACCCGGCGACTCGTTCGGGCGGGCCGCCGACGCCCTCGCCGCCACCGGTCTCGAGGTGCACAGCTGGGTCGTCCTCGCCCACAACTCCCGCCTCGGCGCCGAACACCCGGAGACCTCCGTCGTCAACGCCTACGGCGACCGCTACCCCTGGGCCCCCTGCATCGCCCGCCCCGAGGTCCGCGACCTGCTCGTCGACCTGGCCGCCGAGGCCGCCGTGCGCCCCGGCGCGGCCGGCACCGAGCTGGAGTCCTGCGGCTGGTACGGCCTCGCCCACCTGCACGCCCACGACAAGACCGGCGGCGTCGCCCTGGGGGAGCGGGAGCAGTACCTGATGTCGCTCTGCTTCTGCGCCTCCTGCCGCGAGGGGTACGGGGACGGGGGTGCCGACCCCGACGACCTGGCCGCCGCCGTGCGCCGCGCCCTGGAGCCGGTATGGGCGGGAACGGGACCCGCGGGCGGACTCGGCGCAGGGGAGGCCCCCGCCCTCGCCTGGCGCGCCGGGACCGCCCGAACCCTCCAGGAGGCCGCCGTCGCCGCCGTACGGGCCGCGGCGCCGCCCGGCTTCCGGGTCCTGCTGCACGCCGACCCGGACCCGTACCGCTGCGGCGCCGACGCCGGCACGGACCCGGCACACGTCCTGGGCCTCGCGGACGGGGTGATCGCCCGCCCGCCCCGGGTCGCGGACTTCGCCGCCCACACCCGCCCCGACACCGTCCTCGCCGCGAACCTCTCCGTCGTCGCCGGCATGGGCGGCGCCCCCGACCGGCTGACCGACGACGCCGAACGGGCCCGCGAAGCGGGCGCGACCGAACTGCGGCTCTACCACGCCGGCCTCGCCTCGGACGAGGACCTGACCGCCGTCCGCACGGCCCTGCGGAAACTCGCCTAGGCCTGTCGGCCGCATCCGTCGGGGCCCGCGGGCCCCGGCGCCCGCCGTTCCGGGGGCGGCGGAGCTCCCCCTCACCAGGCCAGGTCCTCCAGCGCGTCCATGTCCGGCAGCGCCGGCGGCGCCGGCTCACCGGCAGCGCCCGGCCGCAGCTCCGCCCAGATCGTCTTGCCGCGCCGGGCGTACCGGGTGCCCCAGCTCTCCGCGTACTGCGCCACCAGATAGAGCCCGCGCCCGCCCTCGTCCGTCGTCGCCGCGTGCCGCAGATGCGGGGAGGTGCTGCTGGCGTCCGACACCTCGCAGATCAGCGTCCGGTCGTGGAGCAGCCGGACCCGGACCGGATCGGCCCCGTACCGCACCGCGTTCGTGATCAGCTCGCTGAGGATCAGCTCCGCCGTGAACGCCAGCTCGTCCAGCCCCCACTCCGCCAGCTTCGCCGCCGCCGCGTTCCGTACGGGCGACACCGCCGACGGGTCCCGTGCCACCTCCCACTCGGCGATCCGGTCCCGGTCGAGGAGCCGCGTCCGGGCCACCAGCAGCGCGATGTCGTCGCGCGGCGAGGGCGAGAGCAGCGTCGCGAGGACATCCGCGCAGATCTGCTCCGGGGTCCGGTCCGCACGGGCCAGCGTGGACCGCAGAAGGCCGAGCCCCGTGTCCAGGTCCCGGCCCCGGTCCTCCAGGAGCCCGTCCGTGTAGAGGACCAGCTTGCTCCCCTCCGTCAGCCGCAGCTCCGTCGTCTCGAACGGCACGTCCCCCAGGCCGAGCCCCAGCGGCAGCCCCGGCGCGAGCTCGGGGAACTCGACCCGCCCGTCGGGACCCACGAGGGCCGGCCCCGGATGGCCCGCGCTCGCCACCGTGCACAGCCCGGACGCCGGATCGTAGATCGCGTACAGGCAGGTCGCGCCGGTGATGCCCTCCTCCCGCCGCCGCCCCTCGCCCTCCGGCCCCTCCGACCGGTCGTCGATCCGGGCCGTCAGCTCGTCGAGATGCCCGAGCAGCTCGTCCGGCGGTACGTCGAGCGTCGAGAAGTTGTGCACCGCCGTCCGCAGCCGGCCCATGGTCGCCGCCGCGTGCAGACCGTGCCCCACCACGTCCCCCACCACCAGCGCCACCCGCGCCCCCGGCAGCGGGATCACGTCGAACCAGTCACCGCCGACGCCCGCCTTCGCCGGGAGATAGCGGTACGCCACGTCCACCGCGCTCTGATCGGGCAGCACCCGCGGCAACAGGCTCCGCTGGAGCGTCACCGCCATCGTGTGCTCCCGGGTGAACCGGCGCGCGTTGTCGATCGCGACCGCCGCCCGCGCCGCCAGCTCCTCCGCGAACGACAGGTCCTCCTCCCCGAACGGCTCCGGGGTGTCCGCACGCCAGAAGTTGGCCATCCCCAGGACCACCCCGCGCGCCCGGAGCGGCACCGTGAGCAGCGAGTGCATCCCGAAGGCGAGGGCCCGCGCCGCCCCTTCCGGGTCCTGCGCCCGCCAGCCCTCCGCCGCCGCCAGCTCCGCCTCCACCACCGCGTGCCCCGCGTCGAGCGCCCTCGCCATCGGGGTGCTGGGGACGTCGAACCGCACGACGTCCCCGACCGGCTGGAGCGGCTGGTCGGGACGCAGCCCGCTCAGCGCCGTCCGCCGCATCTCCGTCGTCGCCGCCGCGGACCCCGGGGGCTCCTCGCCGCGCAGCACCGGTTCCAGCAGCTCCACTGTCGCGAAGTCCGCGAACCGCGGCACCGCCACCTCCGCCAGCTCCTCCGCCGTCCGTACGACCTCCAGCGTCGTCCCGATCCGCACCCCCGCCTCGTACAGCAGCTGGAGTCGGCCACGGGCCACGGCCGCACGGCCGGTGAGCGCGGCCAGCTCGGTGGTGTCCCGCATCGTCATCACACAGCCGGACTCGTGCCCGTCCGGGATCGTGGGCCGCACGCTCACCGCGAGCAGCCGGTCGCCCGCCCGGTGCACCTCGTCCGTCGCCGACCGCCCCGACTCCAGGAGCTCGACCGTCCTCGGGTCGAGCCCGAGCTCCGACACGTGCAGCCGCTCCGCGTCCGCCGTCAGACCGAGCAGCCGGCGCGCCTCGTCGTTGGCCAGCAGCAGCCGACGGTCTCCGCCCACGATCAGGACCCCTTCGCGCACCGCGTGCAGGACCGCCTCGTGGTGCTCCTTCATCCGGGTCATCTCGGCGGGTCCGAGGCCGTGCGTCTGCCGCCGCAGCCGTCGGCTCACCAGGGCGGCCCCGCCGACGGCGGCCACCAGCGCGCCTCCCGCCGCGCCCGCGAGCAGCGGCAGCCGCCCCTCCACCGCGTCGGCGACGCTCTCCAGCTCGACGCCGCTTGTGACCATGCCGACGATCCGGCCCCGCTCGTCCACCACGGGGACCACGGCCCGCACGGCGTCGTTGGGGGCGCCCCGGAACATCTCGGTGAAGGACTCGCCGTCCACCGTCGCGCGCGTGAGGTCACCGGTCGCCCTGCGGCCGATCAGCTCCGGCTGCGAGTCGGTGTACCGCACCCCGGTCGGGCTCAGGACCGCGATGAAGTCCACCCCCGTCGCCCGCCGGGTGGCCTCCGCCCGGTCCTGGAGCTCCGCCGTCGGATCGCGCGAGGCCAGTGCGTCGTCGACGCCGGGTGACTTCGCGAAGGCCTCCGCGACCGCGAGCGAACGGATCCGGGCGTCGTGCTCGGTGTCGCTCCGCGCCTGGTGCAGGGTCACGAACACGGCCGCCGCGATCACCAGGAGCGCGATCAGCGCCTCCAGGACGAACACCTGCCCGGCGACACTCCGGAGCCCGGTCCTGCCCTCCCGCGTCCGCCGCCGGTCGCGTCCCACGGCCCGGTGGGCGCCGGTGCCTGTGCCGTCGCGCCGGTCGCGGGCCGTCATCCCGTGCTCCGTGCGATGAGCAGCGCCACGTCGTCCGCGGCGCCCGGCCGCCGCAGCGCCCGCAGCAGCAGGTCGCAGGTCTCCTCAAGGGGCCCGCGCGCCTCGTCGAGGAGGCCCACGAGCAGCGCGAGCCGGTCGTCGATGGCCTCGTCGCGGGTCTCGACGAGACCGTCCGTGTACAGCACGAGCACGTCTCCGGGCCGGAAGGGCACCCGGGTCGTACGGAACGTGGCACCGCCCACCCCGAGCGGCAGCCCCGGCGGCACGCCCACCAGCTCGGCCGGTCCGTCCACGGGGACCCGCACCGGCGGCAGATGGCCCGCGTTCGAGATCCGGCACCGGCCGCGGGCCGGGTCGTGCACGGCGAACAGACACGTCGCGATGTAGTGCTCGAGGCCCGCCGTGATCCGGTCCAGATGCCGCAGCACCTGGGCGGGCGCGAGATCGAGGTCCGCGAAGGCGCAGGTCGCGGTCCGCAGCCGCCCCATCGTCGCCGCCGCGTCGATGCCGCTGCCCATGACGTCCCCCACGACCAGGGCCGTCTTGCCGTCGGGCAGCGGGATCACGTCGTACCAGTCGCCGCCGACCTCGCTCGACGCCTGCGCCGGCTGGTAGCGGGCCGCGACCTCGAGCCCCGCCCGCTCCGGCGGCGTGCCGGGCAGCAGACTGCGCTGGAGCGTCACCGCCGAGTTCCGCACGCTCTGGTACCAGCGCGCGTTGTCGATGCTGACCGCCGCCCGCGCCGCGAGCTCCGTCGCCAGCAGCACGTCGTCACCGTCGAAGGGCAGCACGTTGCGGTCCCGCTTGAGGTCGAGCGCCCCGAGCACCTCGCCGCGCGCGATCAGCGGCACCGCCAGATACGAGTGCACCCCGGCCCGGGCGAGCTGCTCCGCCGCCTCGGGGCTCCGCGCGATCCGGGACAGGTCGCCGGGGCCGACGTGCTCCACCAGGACCGGCTTGCCGGTGTGCACGCACCGGGTGACCAGCCGGTCCGCCCCGTACATCGCGACCGCCCCCGGCGGGTCCGCCGCCGGCAGCGCCTCCGTCGGGGCCCCCGCCTTCACCGCCAGCGCCCGGAACAGCTCGGGCCCGTGCTCGGGCGCGCCGGGCCTGCGCAGCGTCAGGACGGAGTCGAGGACGTCGACGGCGGCGATGTCCGCCAGCTCCGGCACCACCACGGAGGCGAGCTCGTCGGCGGTCCGCTCCACCTCCAGGGTGGTGCCCACCCGGGCCGAGGCGTCCGCGATGAGCGCGAGCCGCCGCCGGGACCGGTCCGCCACCGCGTCCGCCCGGTGCCGCTCGGTCACGTCGATCACGGAGACCGCGACCCCGAGGACCCGGTCCTCGGCCCCTTCGAGCCGGTAGAAGGACACCGACCAGGCGTGGTCGCGGTCCGGGTCCGCGGGGGTACGCCCGACGACGGGCCGGTCGAGCAGCGGCGTTCCCGTGGCCAGGACGGTGCGCAGCGCCGACTCCAGGGCCGGCGCGTCGACCAGGGGCAGCATCTCGCCCATCCGCCGCCCGATGTGCTCCGCCGCCGGGATGCCGTTGATCCGTTCCAGCATCGGGTTGACCAGGACGTAGCGCAGGTCGGTGTCCAGGACGGCCAGGCCGATCGGGGACTGGGAGACGAGCCGGTCGGAGAGGGCGAGCTCGGTCTCGACCCGCTCGACGGCCGCGTGGTCGGCGGCGATCCCGAGCGCGTACAGACCGCCCAGGTCGTCGGTGAGCCGCATGTTGCGGAACTCCACGCGCCGGACACTGCCGTCCTTGTGCCGTACGGGGAAGGTGCCGGCCCAGGACGTGCCCGCGCGCAGCACCTCGCCGAAGAGGCGCATCGCCTCCTCCCGGTGCTCCTCGCCGACGATCAGCCGTGCCACGTACCGGCCGAGTGCCTCGTCGGCGCTGAACCCGAAGAGGGCCTCCGCCTGCGGGCTCCACAGCACGATCCGGCCCCGCGCGTCGACCACGATGGCGGCGACCCCGATCACGTCGAGGAGACCCCTGCCGTCCAGGGGCACACCCACCCGCCCCGCTGCCCCCGGGAAGGAACCGGCCGTCACACTGCCCTCCTCCCGCCGCGCGCGCCTCCTTCCATGCTCGCCGCCCGCCGACCCTCCCGCACCGCGAGCGGTGCGGGAGGGTGGGGACCGCCTCCGTCAGCGGGAGCCCCGGAGCGGCTCCGGCCGGGCCCGTGGGGACCGCGCCCGCCCCGGCCGCCCCCGTACCGTCAGTCCCGCCGCCCATCCCGCGCCGGCCACCGCGAGCAGCGGCAGCAGGACCCGGATGTCGACCAGGGCGACCAGGCCGGCGCCGAGCGCGAGGGCCAGTGCGTTCGGGACGAAGACCAGGGTGTTCGCGGTGGCCGCCACCCGGCCCGCCGCGTCCGCCGGGGCCTCCCGCTGCACGGCCGTGATCACCGCGACCAGCACCCACGGCAGCCCCAGGCCGATCACCGCGCTGGCCGCCAGGGCCGTCGCCTCGTACGGCAGCGCCCGTACGCCCACCGCCACCGCGAACAGCGCGAGACCGGCGGCGGCGAGCGCGCGCTCCGGCATCCGGCGCAGCAGCGGGCCGGTGACCAGGCCCGCGAGGACCGAGCCGGCGCCCTGGACGGCGTAGAGCACACCGGCGTACGCGGGGGAGTGACCGAGTCCCCGGTCCACGACGGCGTAGACCGCGGCCCCGTTCACCCCGGCGAGCAGCATCGTGAACGCCCCCGTCGCCACCAGCGGCCGCAGCACCGGCGACCCCCGCAGCAGCCGTACGCCCTCGACGGTCTCCCGCCGCCAGTGCCGGGACCCCGAGCGGTCCTGGCGGGCCTCCCGTACCGGCATCAGCGCGAACACGGCCGCCGCGAGCGCGAAGCTCACCGCGTCGAGGACGGCGACGGGCCCGCCCCCGTACCGGGCGAAGAGCCCCGCGGCCACGAGCGGGGCGATCAGCTTCATCGACTCGTTCGCGGTCATCCGCAGCCCGTTGAACGTGCCGAGCCGCTTCTCGTCGAGGACGGACGCGACCAGGGCCTGTTCCGCCGCCTCATGGACGGCGCCCTGCGTCCCGTACAGCACGAGCACCGCGAACAGCAGCCACACGCGGTCCGCCGAGTCCACCCACAGCAGCAGCGGCAGCAGGGCCGCCATCGCCCCGTCCAGGACGACCAGGAGCGGCCGCCGCCGCACCCGGTCCGCGAGCGTGCCGAGCAGCGGCCCGAGGAGCACGGGCGCCCACAGGGCGAAGGCGGTCAACGCCGCCAGACTGTCGGACCCCGTCAGAGACTTCACCCAGATCCCGGAGACCAGCCACATCGCCGTCGTACCGAATCCGGACACGACGACACCTGTCAGATACCAGCGCATGACCTCACGCTGGCCTCTGAGGAGGCCCCGGCGGATCGGTCATCTTCCCTAGGGAATCGTCCGGTTCCCCAGGGACTCGCCCGGTTTCCCAGCTACTCGTCCGGTTCCCTCGGGGTTCCTCAGGGGGTGTCCCGCACTCCCCGCTTCTCGTACCGCAGCGCCGCCCCCGTCGCCACCGCGCCCAGGCCCTCCCACAGGCCCACGCCCAGGAAGCCGGCCGGGGCGCGGCCCGTGACGACCGCGAGGGTGAAGACCGCGCAGGTGAGGAGCCGGAAGGGGACCGTCCAGCGGAAGAAGGGCTTCCAGTCGGCGAGGGCGGCCAGGACGTAGTAGACGCCCATGTTGAGCGCGGCCATCGAGGACGCCGTGACGAAGACGAGGGTGTGGTCGCCGTCCGCGCGGCCGCCTTCGGGCACGGGCTCGAAGCCCATCACCGTGAGCAGGGCGTCCGGTGCGACCAGGCCCACCACCCCCAGCGCGGCGGCCAGCACGCCGAAGACCGCCATGGTCCAGCCGGAGAGGGAACGGGGCAGGCGCACGGCGGTCCTCCGCGAGGTGAGAGCAGGATCGAGGGTTCGAATGTGTGCTTCGAATGTGTGCTCGGAAACGAGCGTGACCCTGCATACCGTGTGACGGGACCCGACGGCCAATCGGGCCCCGCCCGCCCCCGCCCCCGCCCCGCCCCTGCTCAGCTCACCTCAGCGCCGCCGCCATCATCTTCTGCGCCACCGGCGCCGCCAGACCGTTGCCGCTGACCTCGGAGCGGGCCGCGCCCGAGTCCTCGATCATCACCGCGACGGCGACCTGCTTCCCGGGCTTCCCGTTGGAGGGGGCCTTCGCGTAGGACGTGAACCAGGCGTACGGCGTCTTGCTGTTGTTCTCGCCGTGCTGCGCCGTGCCCGTCTTGCCGCCGACCTCGACCCCCGCGATCGCCGCGTTGGTGCCGGTTCCCTCGTCGACGACGGTCCGCATGGCGCTCCGCAGCTGCCCGGCCGTCGCGGAGGAGACGATCCGCTCGGTGTCCCCGTCCTTGACCGAGACCAGCGCGTCACCGTCGGAGTCGACGACCTCGGACACCATGTGCGGGGCCGCGAGGAGACCGTCGTTGGCGATCGCCGCCGACACCATGGCCATCTGGAGCGGGGTGGCGGTCATGTCGAACTGCCCGATGCCGGTGAGCGCCGTCTGAGCCCTGTCCATTCCGGACGGGTACACGCTGGCGTACGCCCGGACCGGCACGTCCAGCTCGTCCTCGTTGAAGCCGAACCTCTCCGCCATCGCCTTCACCTTGTCCTGCCCCAGGTCGGCGGCCATCTTGGCGAAGACGTTGTTGCAGGAGTACCGGAGCGCGGTGCGGATCGTGGCGTTCTCGCAGGGCGCGGAGGCGTTCTCGTTCCTCAGCACGGTCCGGGTGTTCGGCAGGGTGTACGGGTCGGGGCTCTTCGTCGCCGTGTCCACCGAGCCGAAGAGACCGTCCTCCAGCGCCGCCGCCGCGACGACCAGCTTGAAGGTGGAGCCGGGCGGCAGCGGCTGGCGCAGGGCCCGGTTGACCATCGGCTTGTCCTCGTCGGTGGTCCGCGCCCTCCAGGCGTCGCCGTCCGTCGTCCCGGCGATCCTCGACGGATCGTACGAAGGGGTCGAGACCAGGCCGAGGATCCGGCCGGTCGCGGGGTCGACGGCCACGGCTGCGCCCTTCTTGTTCCCGAGCGCCCGGTAGGCGGCCTTCTGGACCTCCGGGTCGATCGTGGTGATGACCGTGCCCGGCTCCTGCTGCTTGCGGGTGAGGGCGTCGAGCGGGTTCTTCAGCCGGTCGTCGGTGCCGTCGAGGACGTCGCCGTAGATGCCCTCGAGCTGCGTGGCGCCGTACGCCTGCGAGCTGTAGCCGGTGACCGCCGCGTACAGCTCGCCGTCCGTGTAGGTGCGTTTGTACGCGAGATCGTCTCCCTCCGTCTTCTTCGAGCCGGTGACCGGCGAGCCGGCCACGACGATGTCGCCGAGCGGCTGCGCGTACTGCGCGATGGTCTTCCGCCGGTTCTTCGAGTCGTCCGCGAGCGCCTTGCCTTCGTACGCCTGCACCCAGGTGGCCCGGCCCAGGAGGGCGAGCACCAGGAGCAGCACGAAGACCGACGTGTTCCTGATCGTCTTGTTCATCGCACTTGTGGTGACGAACGGGCTGGTAGGGGGCGTTCCGGATGTGGCCCGTTTCTCAGCGAACCTTCATCTCGTCGTACCTGCGCACACAAGTGGATGCGGGCACGCGGCCCCTGCGGACCATGCGGGCCGGACCTACGGAGTCCTCACCCCGCCCGTACGAAACCCGACTCGTACGCCAGGATCACCGCCTGCGTACGGTCGCGAGCGCCCGACTTCGCCAGGACCGCCGCCACATGCGTCTTCACCGTCGCCGCGCCGATCCCGATCCGGGCCGCGATCTCCGCGTTCGTCAGGCCCGTCGCCACCAGCCGCAGCACCTCCGTCTCCCGTTCGGTCAGGCGCCCCACCCAGGGCGGCGCCACCGGCGCCCGGTGGCGGGCGTGCTCGGCGGCCAGACCCCGTACCGCCGCCGGGTAGAGCAGCGAGTCGCTCCGCGCGACCAGCCGGACCGCGCCGACCAGCTCCTCCGCGGCAGCCCGCTTCAGGAGGAAGCCGGCCGCGCCGACGCGCAGCGCGTCGTACACGTACGAGTCGTTCTCGAAGGTGGTCACCACCACGATCCGCGGCGGCTGCGCCATCCCCGCGAGGATCTGCTCGGTGGCCCGGATCCCGTCGATCTCCGGCATCCGCACGTCCATCAGGACGACGTCCGGCCGCTCGGCCCGCACCACCGACACCGCCTCGGCCCCGGTGGACGCCTCGCCGACGACCTGGAGGTCGGGCTCCGCGTCCAGGATGACCCGCAGGGCCGTCCTGACCATCCGCTCGTCGTCGGCGACGACCACCCGGATCACCGGCGCCCCGGACCCGGGCGCGCTCATCGGGGGATCCTGACCGCGAGGCGCCAGACGCCGTCCACCGGGCCGGCCTCGGCGGTGCCGCCGAGCAGCCGGGCCCGTTCGGCCACGCCGCGCAGTCCGCGCCCGCCGTTCGGCCGGGCGACCGGGGGCCGCTCGGGCAGGGGGTTCTCCATGGTGATCTCCACCTTCTCGGTTCGGGCGTCGAGCCGTACGGTGACAGGCGATCCGCCCGCGTGCCGGGCCGCGTTCGTCAGGCCTTCCTGGACGATCCGGTACGCCTCCCGCGACAGCGGCTCCGGTACGGGGGCGAGGTCGCCGGACACCGTCAGCGCCACCTCCGGCCCCGCGCCCCGCACCAGTGCCTCCAGGGCGTCGAGCCCCGGGCCCACGCCCTCCTCGACCTCCTCGCCCCGGCGCAGCAGCCCGAGGGCCCGGTCCAGCTCGCCGACCGTACGCCGGGTGGTCTCCTCGATCGCGGTGAGCGCCTCCCGGACGAACTCCAGGTCCGCCCCCTCGCCGGCGCCGAGGACCCGGCGGGCCGCACCCGCCTGGAGGGTGACGGCGCTCAGCGCGTGACCGACGGAGTCGTGCAGCTCACGGGCGAGCCGGTTGCGGGACTCCGCCTCCGCCGCCCGCCGCTCGGCCGCCGCGAGCCGGTCCGCCGGACTCGGCCCCAGCAGCCGGGGCGCCTGCCGGGCGAGCAGGGCTCCGGTCGCGGCGGCCGCCGCGACGAGCGCGAGCAGCATGAGGAACCCCGCCGGCAGCGCCGCCCAGTCCCACCACGGCCGGTCGAGGCCCCAGAGACGGCCGAGCTCCGACCGCCGGAGCCCCGGCGAGAACGGCAGCGCCATCACCGACACCGCGAACGGCGGCAGGGCCAGGGTCGCCCCGCTGATCAGCGCTCCGGCGCCCAGGTGCAGGGTCAGCCAGCCCGCCGCCCGCGCCCGCGCCGCCGCGCCCTGGGCGGGACCGTCCGCGAACCGGTCGGGCGGCACCCCGCACAGCGCCCGCGCCGCCGCCACCGACATCGGCCGGGCCAGCGGGAAGAGCGCGCTGACCGCGACGAGCGGCAGGCCCACCGCGTACGCGCCGAACTGCACCCTGAGCCCCCCGGAGAACATGCCGCCCTCGTCGAGCCAGGGCCCCATGACGAGGGTGCCGACCATCCAGAACGGCATGAACAGCGCGCCGCCCACGATCAGATGGAGCCAGCGCCGCCTGGCCCGCTGCCCGAGGAGGGCGACCGCGCACCGCCTCACGCCCCGGCGCTCCGGCGCCGCAGGAAGACGGCCACGCACGCGGCGAGGAGGAACCCGGTGATCATGTCGCCAGCGTAGGACAGCTGTACGAGTCCGGGGACGTGCTTGGTGGGATCGGTCTCCGGGAGCAGGGCCACGAGCGACATGTAGGCGCCCCAGCAGCCCACGGCGGCCGACGCCGTCCAGGCCGGGGCGAGCGCGGTGCGGACCCGGAGCCGGGCGGGCCGGCGCAGGACCAGGAGGAGCGTGAAGACGACGGCGACGGCGGGGAAGACGAACCCCTGGGCCTCCAGGACGTGGAAGTCGGCGTCGCGTTCGGCGATCCGCCGGGCGGACAGACCGGTGGTCGCCCCGGTCGCCCACAGCAGGTGGAGCGCGGCGGACCCGAGCCCGATCACCGAACCGGCCACGGCGACGGCCCGCACCCCCGGCCCGGACGTACGGGAGGACAGCCCGCCGAGACGGCCGCTCCAGAGGTGACCCCAGCGATCCCGGGCGTACAGGAGGAAGAGGGCGCCGAGGGCGAGGCCCTGGAGGATGAAACCGCCGTAGACCACGCCGAAGACCCACGGGTCGAGGAAGGGTTCGCGGGGCGCGGCGCCCTGTTCGTCGCCGTTGAGGGCGGCGACCGCGAGCTGGGCCGGGTAACCGGTCATGATCGGGGCGAGCAGTCCGGTCGCCGCCCACATGGGGAGGGCGAGCAGCCGGCCGGGGAACCGCCGCCCCCAGGTCTGGGTGAGCAGCAGGGCGAGGACCACGACGAGGGCGTCGGCGACCACCGTCACCGAGTTGGCGATCACCAGCGTCAGCCGGTGCTCCAGGAGCACGCTCCCGGGCGGGATGCCGATCTCGCTGCCCGCCACCCAGGCGACCTTGAGCGAGACGTACGGGACGCAGGCGAGGATCGCGACCACGCGCAGCGCCCGGCGGACGGCGGTCGGGCGGTGGGGCGGGGGCGGCAGGTCGGTGCGGGGCGGGGGAGCGGTCTCTGTCATGGGCCCCACGCTCCCGCGCCCGCCCCCGCGGCACCTCGTGCCGAGCGGTGAACCGCCTCCGCCGCACGGGGGAGACGGCCTCGTCCCGGGGGGCTCCGAGCGTCCGGCCACCCCAGAATTGACCCATGATCTCGAAGATCAATTGACCCATCGACGCGGGTCAATAGGGCCCTAGAGTAGTGATCATGAACGAGAACGCGACCTTCGCCCCGCTCCTGACCCGTGCCGCCGACGCCGAGACCACCGCCGACCCCAGCAGCGTGATGACCCTGCTCGCCGACTCCGACAGCACCGGCGGACAGCTCACCAGCTACCGCTCCTCCTTCGCGAGGGGAGCGGTCGGCGCCCCGGCGCACTTCCACACCAGGGCCTCGGAGATGTTCTTCGTCCTCGGCGGCTCGCTCCAGGTCCTGGTGGGCGACGAGCTGTCCGTCCTGGAGCAGGGCGACTTCCTCCTCGTACCGCCCCACACCCCGCACGCCTTCGCGGCGGCGCCCGGCGCCGAGGCCGACGTGCTGTTCGTCTTCACGCCCGGCATGGCCCGCTTCGACTACCTGCGCCTGCTGGGCCGGGTCATGCGGGGCGAGGCGAGCTTCGAGGAGATCAAGGCCTCCTCGGAGCAGTACGACAACCACTACGTGGACAGTCCGGTCTGGCAGAAGGCACTCGCCGACCGCGCGTGACGACGTGGCTCACAGGCGCCGGGTCGCCAGCGTCAGCCGGTCCCGCGCGTCGAAGAGAGCGTCCTTGATCATCTGCTCGTGAGCCGGGGTGAGCCGCGCCACCGGCACCGAGCAGCTGATCGCGTCCCGCGCCGGCGTCCGGTAGGGGATCGCGATGCCGAAGCAGCGCAGCCCGAGGGTGTTCTCCTCGCGGTCCACCGAGAAGCCCTGCTCGCGGATGACGTGCAGTTCCTCGATGAGCTGCTCGCGGTCGGTGATCGTGTGCTCGGTCAGCGCCGGGAGGGTCTCCGGGAGCAGCTTGCGCACCTGCTCGTCGGTGTGGGTGGCGAGCAGCGCCTTGCCGAGCGAGGTCGAGTGCGCGGGCAGCCGGCGCCCGACGCGGGTGAACGGGCGCAGGTAGTGCTGGGACTGGCGGGTCGCCAGATAGACGACGTTGGTGCCGTCGAGCCGCGCCAGGTGGATGGTCTCGGTGGTGTCGTCGGAGAGCCGGTCGAGGGTGGGCCGGGAGGCGGCCACCACCTCGTCGCCGTCGATGTACGAGGTGCCGACGAGCAGCGCCCGCACCCCGATGCCGTACCGCGTGCCGGTCGCGTCCGTCTCCACCCAGCCCAGCTCGACCAGGGTGCGCAGCAGCATGTAGAGGCTGGACTTGGGGTAGCCGACGGCCTCCTGGACGGCGGCCAGCGAGTGCATCCCCGGGCGTCCGGCGAAGTACTCGAGCAGCTCCACGGTCCGCACCGCGGACTTCACCTGCGCTCCGCCCACGTCGGCAGTCGTCATGACCCCTCGCCCCTTTTCCGTCGTCCGGTCGTCCGCTGGCCACCTGGCTGAGCGGGGCCCCTTGTGGAGACGGCCCGGCCGTCCCTAGAGTCCCGTAGAGAACGTTCATCTACGGGAACTGTGTTCAGAATAGCGAACAGGGGCGTGGCGGTGTCGGCAGAACCAGTGTGGAGTGTGGACCCCCGGACGGGGAAGCCGCGCGAACAGGTCGCGGTGGAGGCCGCGGCGGAGGACGTCGACCGGTCCGTACGGGCCGCCCACGACGTCCGCGAGAGCCTCGCCGACCGGACCGTACGAGCCTCCTTCCTCCGTACCGCGGCCGACGTCCTCGACGGGGCGCGCGAGCGGATCGTCGAGACGGCCGACGCCGAGACCGCCCTCGGGCCGGTCCGCCTCACCGGCGAACTCGCGCGTACCACCGCCCAGTTGCGCGCCTTCGCCGACGTCGTCGACGAGGGCTCCTTCCTCGACATCCGGATCGACGCCCCCGACCCCGACGCCACCCCGCCCCGGCCCGACATGCGCCGCTGGAAGATCCCGCTCGGTGTCGTCGCCGTCTACGCCGCCAGCAACTTCCCGCTCGCCTTCTCCGTCCCCGGCGGCGACACCGCGAGCGCCCTCGCGGCCGGCTGCCCCGTGGTGGTCAAGGCCCACCCCGACCACCCGGCCACCTCCGAACTCTGCGCCTCCCTGCTGCGCGGCGCCGCCGCCAAGGCCGGCCTCCCCGAGGACGTCGTCGTCCTCGTCCACGGCTTCGACGCGGGCGTGGCACTCGTCCGCCACCCGCTCGTCGCCGCGGCCGGCTTCACCGGCTCGGTACGCGGCGGCCGGGCCCTCTTCGACGCGGCCGCCGCCCGTCCCGTCCCCATCCCCTTCCACGGCGAACTCGGCTCCCTCAACCCGGTCGTGCTCACCACCGCGGCGACCGAGGAGCGCGCCGAGGAGATCGGCACCGGCCTCGCCGGATCCATGACCCTGGGCGCGGGCCAGTTCTGCACCAAGCCCGGCTTCGTCCTGGCCCCCACGGGTGAGGCGGGCGACCGCTTCCTCGACGCCCTCGCCGCGGGGGTCTCCGCGGCCGGACCGGGCGTCATGCTCGACCGGCGGATGCGGGACGCCTTCGTCGCCGGCGTCACCGAGCGCGCCGCGCTCACCGGAGTACGCACCCCGGTCGCCCCCGGCGCGGGCGAGGCGCACACGGTCAGCGCCGGAGTCCTCGCCGTCGACGCCGCGCTGCTCACCGAGGACGACCGGCACGACCTGCTCCTGGAGGAGTGCTTCGGCCCGGTCACGGTCGTCGCCCGCTACGCCTCCCGCACGGAGATCACCGAGGTCCTCTCCCGGCTGCCCGGCAACCTCACCGCCACCCTCCACATCGCCACGGAGGCCGCCGAGGACGCCGACGCCGCCTCGCTCCTCGCCGAACTGACCCCGCTCGCCGGCCGCGTCCTCGTCAACGGCTGGCCCACCGGCGTCGCCGTCGCCCAGGCCCAGCACCACGGCGGCCCCTACCCGGCCACCACCTCCACCTCCACCTCGGTCGGCGCGACCGCGATCGAGCGCTGGCTCCGCCCGGTCACCTACCAGTCGACCCCCGACCCGCTGCTCCCGCCGGAACTCCGCGACGGCAACCCGCTGGGACTGCCGAGGCGCTGAGGCCTCCCCTCCCGGCGTCAGGACCCCGCACGCGGCACGGTCTTCCCGAGGTGCGTGCGGGACTCCACCGGCCGATGGGCGTCGGTGATCCGTTCCGGACCGTCGAAGGTCTCGGCGATCACCGGCGCGAGGGAACCGTTCCGCAGCCCCGAGCCGATGGAGCCGGCCGCGCGGCGGTGCCCTCCACGGTCTCGGCGAACGCGCCGTCGGCGTACGCGAGCCGCGGTGGGGTGTCCGACCTGGAGAACCCGCGCGACGGCCGCCGCCTCGTGCTCCGGCTCACACCGGGGCCCGAAACGGAATGAACGCGGCCGGTGGAGACGTTGCGGCGACCGAACACCCCACCGGCACACCTCGGAGAGAAGCCACACATGCGCGTCGAGATCTGGAGCGACATCGCCTGGCCTTGGACCAACTAGACCAGAGCTTACGGCACATAGGCTGACCAGCACAGACGCGGAAGGGCCCCGCCTACGCCTTGGGGGAGGGGCGCAGACAGGGCCCGGCGCAGCCTTACAGGGCCGCACTCAACCTCTCGCACACCTCGGCGCTGGTAGGCCGGTCAGCGGGCGAACGGCTCAGCATGTGAGGGATGAGACCCCCCAGCACTCCAGGCAGGTCCACGGGCCGGTGAGGGCCCGCCACGATGGCTTGCCGCTGAACCTCCCGGGACGCGTCGTCCGGGTAGGCCACATGCCGCCATCCCGTCGCGCTGATGAACAGTGCCGCTCCCAGCGCGTACACGTCCGCTTCCTGTGTCGGCGTCGCCGCACCCGACCCCAGCACGCTGGCCGAGATTTCCGGCGCTTCGTAGTGGACGAGACAACCCCGGTACGGGAAGTCATAGGCGCGGGGAATCCGTCCTCCGCTGGACAGCGCAAGATCGATCAGGAACGCGCCGCCCATCTCACCCAAGAGGAAATGCGCGGGTTGCACATCCCCGTGCACCCACCCCATCCCGTGCAGTCCCGACAGGGCCACAGCGCAGGAAAGGGCCTCTCCAATGTTCGGCTCGGCCGCCTCGTCCCGGCAGGGTGCCCACCGGTCATAGAGACTGTCGCCGCGCCGCCACGGTTGAGCGCCCCACGTGCCGTGTTCCCACTCCCCGCTGAAAATCCGTTCATGGGTGAGCTGTCGCAGAACGGCGGCTTCACGGGCAGGGGCCAGCGCGGTCCAAGCGTGCGTCCGACTCGGATAGCCCACCTTCACCGCGTAGGGACCGACCTCGGTTTTGACCTTCCACACGGACGACCCGCGCCGGTTGAGGACCAGTTCGGCGGGGCCCGGATTGAGAAGTTGCAGCGCACCATCCGGCGGGCTGTACGGGCCATCGAAAATCATGCGTCACCTTCCAACAGCGAGGCCGGTCACCGTAGTTGGCAACCGGCCCCACACTTCACCTGTCTGGTTCGGCCGGCAGTCAGACGGCCCGGTAGTCGCGCCCGCAGTCAGAGTCACACTGCGCCGCGTTCTCGCCGTTCACGGTCCACAGCGAGTCCAGCACCATGAACCCGTTGGCCTTGATCGCGTGCGCCGTCGCCTGCACCTCGGCCAGGACCCGGCCGCCACCACCGGGGCGCGGGTTGTGCTCCAGGAACCGGCCCGCGTACGTCTCGCAGAACTCGCGATAGTCGGCGGTGTGCAGGATGAACGAGTGCAGCGCGCCGTCCACGTCGTCGCTCGGGACCATCTTCACCGTGGCCGTGCCGACCGTGGCGAGGAACGCGAGCGCCTGATCAGTCGCGCGCTCCGCCTTGTCTCGGTCGTAGCCGAAGTGGATCACGGTGAACTCGGCGATGCTGTCGAACAGGTCCGAGCTGACCAGCGCGCGGCCGGTCCGAAGGTCGTTCGCGGTTGCCGTCATTGCTGTGCCTCCTTGTGGTGGATGAGCTGTTCCGCAGCGCACCGAACGAGCACGGGAGCCGCACGCCATATGGCCGCCTCCCATTCCCGGGCCTCCCGCTCCGCGAAGATCCGCACCAATCCGGCGTCGATCTCCGCGCGCTGTTCCGGGGTGAACCTGAGGAGCCCTCTCACATCCGCTCCCTTATCCGCTGGCTCGTGTTGGCAGTGACCACAGCGGCGCTCAGGGCGTCTGACTGGTAGGCGGCTTCCAGGCTCTCGGGGTCGGCCTCCCACTCCCGCCCACCGTTCAGCGGGCGCAGTTGGTAGCGCGGTCCCACGTGGCCCATGACGCGGCCTACGCGGCCTGTGGAGACGTCCAGCGCCGTTTCCCCCGCCTCCCAGTCCCGGGGGTGCTCACGTGCGCTCTCAGGGCTGCTCATGGCTGCACCTCTCGTGCTCGTTCGGCTGCTCACAGAAGGCAACCGCGTAACCACGGCAGAGGGGTACCGTTGCAACAGCGCCAGGACTTAAGAGCTTTAAGCGGCTTGAAGACGTGGGGAGTTGATGACCGGTGACCAGTCCCAACGAATCGCTTGCCCGACTGCACCGGGAAACCGGCTGGACGCTGCGCCAGTTCGCCCAAGAGGTCAACAAGCTGGGCACCGAGCGGGGAACGCCTCTCAAATACCGTGAACCTTCAGTGCACCAGTGGCTCGCCGGGCACATGCCGAAAGAGGCCGTCCGCCCGCTGATCTTGGAAGCACTGGCCCGGAAGCTCGGCCGCCCCATCACGCACAGCGAATCGGGATTCCCGCCCCCTCCCGCCGAAGAGTCCAGCGCGCTCCCCAGTACCGTGGAAGGGCTGCTAGACCTGGGGAGGCAAGATATGGACCCGTCGCGCCGGAGCGTGCTCGGAGTGGGTCTGTTCTCTGTCGCCCTTACCGTGCCCAACTGGCCGGACGTGGTCGGCCGAATGGAAGCCGTCCAGAAGGGCGAGACACAGCGCATCGGAATGTCTGACGTTCAATCGGTCATCGCCATGACCGAACGACTCTCCGACATTGACGACCAGTTCGGGGGACGGACAGCGCGGCCGATGGCTGCTGCCTATCTGGTCAACACCGTTGCCCCCTACTTGCGCGCTGACGCTCCGGAGAATGTCCGTAAGGCAATGATGTCCGCCGCATCGGATCTCTCGTACCTCACGGGATATATGGCCGTGGATGAGGGTGTTCACGGAATGGCACAGCGCTACTACCTGAAAGCGCTTGAACTCGCCGGGGCATCCGAGGATCACCTCACGTTCTGCACCACACTCCGGGGCATGAGCGTTCAGGCCGTGGACCTCGGGCACGGGACCGAAGCAATGCGCCTCGCCGATGCCGCCGCCGCCGCTTCCCCGCAGGCCGGTCCCCGAATGCGCGCGTTTCTTGCCGGACAGCAGGCACACGCAGCGGCGCAGGAGGGCAACGGACGTTTGGCCCTACAGCGGATCCAGGAAGCCGAAGTGGCAATGGAGAAAGCCGAGTCACAGTCAAAGACTTTCGGTTCCTATAACCCGTCCTCGCTGGCCTACCACGTGGGACAGGTTCGCTACGAACTGGGGGACGTGGCAGGCTCGATCGAATCCCTAAAAGAGTCAGACCGGTTGCGACCCAGCGCTTTCCGGCGGACGAGCATTCGCTATCTGTCCATGCTGGCCGAACGGCGACTAGAGGTCGGCCACTTGGAGGCAGCGTGCGAAACGTGGGGCCGCGTGCTGGAGATATACCCACTCGTCCAGTCTGGACAGTGCGACCGCAACATTTCGACAATGCATAGCCGCATTCTCCCCTTCCTGAAAAACCACACAGCGAGAGACCTGCACGAACGGGCGCGACTCGTAACACCCCCCAGCTTGCTCCCACGCTGAGCAGGCGGCGAGCCGAGTTGTAGTTTTGAACGCGTTCAACATGAGAGGGGAGTCCAGGTGCTCGCCCGGGAATGGGTGACGCTGCGGCCTGAGATTCACAGGCAGCATAAAACCCTTGGGAGCACTGGCCGACGCGCCCTCATTACCCCTGAGCCGGCAAACCTAGCGAGCCCCGTCCGCCTCTCTTTCGAAGGCGTCCACCAGGAACGCAGAAAGCCCCCGATGACCAGCCCACATCAGCGGGGCCAGTCATCGGGGGCTAGTAGCACCTCCTGACGTTAGGAGGTGGTCATCGAGAGCCGCAGTTCCGGGGTCGTCCCTCGCGGCGTGCCGGACGGCCAGGCATGAACCGGGGCGGGGCCGGTTGCCGGACAGCGCGGGAGCGAGGGAAGCGCCACGCCACCTTGCCGGGCGGGGCCGGTTCATCGGACGGCTGCCAGCCATTCGGGCCGAGGACTACGCGGGTCGGCTCCACGGCATTACACCCGTCCGTAAGCGTCGAACAGTTCCTCTAGCGCGACCAGCGAACCAGGATCGTTCACGCCGCTGGCGAGGATTTCAGTGAACAGCGCCGTATCAGTCTCAGCATTCCGCCCGAACGCTGCGCCGCCCTCGGTGAATGCGGTGAAGGCTCGGTGCCATTTACGGCAACGCGTGCTGCACCACGGCCTGAACGAATTCCTACCGCAGCGGGGTTGGCGCGGATTCGTGCAACCGAGTCGGATGCATACCGGGATCTCAAACACTCGAACCCCCCGCGCGGCGCGTATGTCCAAGCGCCTGTATGACAGCGCCGGACGGAAGTTTCAGGTAGGCGGCGTAAAGGTCGAGTGCCTGTATGACGGCCTCGCTCGCTGTCTCACAACCGGATAGCTCCTGTATGACAGCGAGGTTCGCGCGGGAGCTATCCGTGTGACGGACGCTGAGGACCTTTGCTCTCTTCATGGTTTCTCTCTCGGACGTGCGGTCGGCGCTCTGCGTAATCAGCGGGTGGGAATGTAAGCGGTGCCGGTATGACGCACTGTGATGGCCGTGCCTTTCGGCGACTCTGAAACCCGTACAGGGACAGAGCTGCTATACGCTAGCGGTTGGGAAAGGCCCTAAAAGGGGGCCATCCCCCCCGGGTATCGTCACTTTCCGTGCCCCCTGACGGCCGGCACCTAGCGTGAAGTGACTGACGAATCCACAGAGAATGCGACGCGCCGACGATCACCAGGGATCAGGCATGGGCTCATTGCGGCCCGTGGGCTCCGGCCTTTTGGTTGCCGCCCTCTTGATTGCTTTCGCTGCTGCTGCCTCTGCCTGTGTCTTCCTGGTGTGGTGCCAGCGACACAGCAATTGCAGGTTGTCTAGCGCGTGGTTATCGCCGGGGGTTATGTGGTCCACATCCGTGCCGGGGTATGTGCAGCGCTCGCCGGTCTCCTCTATGACTCCCTGGCAAACACCCCCCGCCCGGCGGATGGCACGCTGCCGCAGCTTTGCCCAATTGGCCGGTAGCCGCTCACGTCGATTGCTGGTTTCCCATGCCATAAGCGGGGGTCCTTTCCAGAGCAGCGGGGCCAGTGGTTCGGGCCGACCCCGCTTCAACTCATGTGGCTAGATGGCCCAAGGGTTTGCGTTCCGTGCCTTCATCGGGGCCTGTGCCTCTAGCGCTTCCTGCCACTCCTCGTAACGCTGGTCGGCTAGCTCGGGGAGGGCGTCAGCAATAACGCCTAGATCCTCAGTCAGCAGAGTGCCGCCCTTAATCGGGTCAGTGCTAAGCACGTACCGCCGAACGTCGCTCAGAGCCTGACTCAGCTTTGGCGCGGCCCAGCTTTCCTCATTCTCTGTGAACAGGTTCCCGTGCTCCAACTTGGAACCGTTGAACTCAATCGCGCGGACCGTGTCGCCTAGCAAATGGTTTAGCGTGAAGTCCCCGAGCAATGTGTATAGCTCGGCCAGCGCCGGAATCTCCACATCAAGGGTCTTGAATGCCTTCACCGCAGCTTCGCGCCGCTTGAGGAATTCGACCGAGATGGCCGCGCGGTATTCCGTGATGAACGCGTGGTCATCGAACAGCGCGTCATAGCTACGCCGGGCCGACGACAGTCGGGGGATATTGGCGCGGAATGCGGAAAGCGTACCGTCTACGGCCAGCTTGGCATCCTGCACCTTTGCGCCTAGGCCAGCAGGAACGGCCTTACCGGAATCCGCAGCGCGGGCATGTGCGGCGACGGCTTCTAGGCGGGCATCCTCGGCTGCCTCGGACCGCTCATAGAACAGCTCAGATAGCCGCTCCATCTCGCTGATAACGGCCCGTAGAGCCTGCCAGCGGTCCTCTGCCACCTTTGGCGCTAGGGCCCCATGACGCTTGTTGTGCATCATGAATTCGATGTTCGGGGTTAGTAGGTCTTCCGGGGTGGTGATCTCGGTCATTGGGTTATTTCCTCAGTGGTGGTTATCGGGTCCAGGGACGGAAAGTGCCAGCGGCGATACGTGCGGCTAGTTCCCTGCCACTCACCGCCGCTTCGGCCGCTGCATAGCCGTCTTCCCATTGGCGTGCGGCTTCCTGGAAGTCGGCCTCACTCGGAAAATTTCGCCTTACGGGATGACGGTTCGCGGTTAGGAACTCGCGTATCTCTGGTTCCTTTTCCCGCGCTTCCGACTGGGCCACGTCTCGGCGAACTTCCTTTTGGAGTTGGCTTAGCTCCAGGTCGCTTCGCTCAGCTTCCTTACGCGCGGCACGCTCGGCGTAAACGTCCTGCATCGCGTCGTCGTGACTGACAGCGGCGGCCGATTCGGCAATTTGGCGTCGTCGCATCGCCGCGTGATTACGAGAGGCGGATTCGGTCGGGTCCTGCCCGCCCGCTGTATCTCCCCGGGAGGTAGACCCCCGCCCGCCGGTGTTCACGTCATGCCCATTCACGAGCGATCGCCCGTCGCGTGGGTAATAGGTCATCGGATTTCCTCTCGGATACACAAAAAGGCCCCCGCACTCGCCGGATCTCTGCTCAGATCACGGCAGGCGCGGGGGCCCATCGGGGAGGAGTACGCCGACGATGCGCGCGTAGCTACAACTCGCCGAAGATTTAAGGGATTGCGGGAGCAGCCGCAGCGTGAGGGGGCGTCTACCACCTCCTAACGTTAGGAGGTGCCGACGGGCGGACCGGCTGAGGAGAGTCAACCGGCCACGCGCCGACCGAGAGGAGACGAGAGGTAACCACCCACACTGTCAAGAGAGTGTGTTGGTAAAGGGCAAAGGCCGAAAGTCTGTGAATTACGGCACCCGTCGGCCATTCGTTACCCAACCGTGACGGCCGGCACGGAGAGACCGAAGGGCTACACGCCTCTCTAAGCGCCTATCTCCGGCTCGCTGGCACTCGGTACTGGGAATCCCTCAGCGGCCCTTAGGGGGGCTCTCAGCGGCCTTACGGAGGCGGTAAGCCTTTTGCTTGTGGGCGTTGCCGCAGAACCGGCGCGGTGCACCGACTCCGTCCCACCCGGTGTTCTCCTCGCAGCCATCCAGTTCACAGACAGCGTCGTAACGCGCGTCCTCGGCCTTTTGCTGTGCGCCAGCGGAACAGTTCACATTGCAGTATTTCTGAGTGGCCGTGCGGGGATCAAAGGCATCTCCGCAGTGCGCACAGTCGCGGCCCATCAGCCGGTCCAGGTAGTCAGCATCGGTCAGCTTGGCCCCGCGCTTTCGGGCCTGTCGGCATCGGTTAGAGCACAGGATTTCCTGACGCTCGGATAGTGGCCCGTCGCAGACAACACAGCGGCCGTCCGTGCTCTCCCATGGGTAGTACGTCATTCTGGGGTTTCTCGCTTTGAGGGTAGAGGGTGTGTCGAGTGCTGTTTCCGAGGTTCGGTTTTGCTTGGCCCTAGGAAACCCTTAGAGACATACCTTGCTAGGTACATACACTCTTCATTACGTAACAGAGATAGAAAAGTAAGAAGAAAGGGAGACCGGCTCACCCCTCCCGCTGTGCGCGTTCCTTACGTGCGCGGTACGCAGCGCGGTCCTTGCAGCGGCGCGAGCAGTAGAGGGCTGGACGGCCCATTCCCTTGTCAGGCACGGGCTTTGTGCATTCGGGGCCAGCGCAACCACCGGCCGGGAACAGCACCAGGTTCACGAGTTCTAGCGCTTCCATGAGTGCCGCGTGCACCTCATGCGCTGTCGGGTGGCCGGTCGGGAGTGCGTCATAGGCCAGCGACTCGGCCCGCTGGATTGCTCCGCGTATTGCGTCGTAACTCCGCTTAATGGCCGGTCGGTTCCGCGTAAGTCCGTCGTAAGTCGGTTCGGTCATGTCGTGATTCCTCTCAAGTCCGCTAAAGGGGGATGGTGGTTCCGCGTAAGTCCGCGTAAGGATCGGCGGGAAAGAACTCATTCCGCGTTAGTCCGCGAAAGTGGGCCAGAGAAAACCCCCGCCATCTCTGACGGGGGCTCTATCCGGAGGGAGGGCGGAACGACTACGCCACCTTTTCGGCGTAACCGATCAGCAGCGCGAGGCGGGCCGCCTGTAGGTCCGGCGAGTTGCCGAGATTCGCGCGGAACACTCGGACGAGTCGGCCCCGCTTGGTTCGGGGCTCGGCCGCCCACTTGTCCATGCGGGCGCTGAGCGTTTCCAGGTCGAGCGTGTTCGTGATGGGCACCGCGCTACCTCCCTGCTGTCTCTCCTTGGCGGTTTCAACCCCCAGAGAGTGAGCCTGTAAAGGGCCGTTACTAACACATCGTCAGGTATGCCAGGCGGCCGTTCTGCCCGGGTCCCTGTGAGCCCATCTGCGGGCACGGGAAAGCCCCGGCGGGGAAGTCCCTCACCGGGGCTCTCAGTGGCTCTCTGGCGGCCTACAGCGGCTTGCTGGCCGCCCTCTGCCTCTCCCTCTCCTCAACGAGTGCGGCGCGCTCCCTCTCGGCTATCTCCTCGGGGGTCGGGCGGTGCGTCATGCGGGGATCTCCAACTGTGCTGCGTGGCTTTCTGACGGGACGTTAGGGGTCGGCGCTGACATTCCTTCGACCGGTCCCTGTGCGGCCCTCTCGGCGGCCTTACGACGCTGCCGGGTCCGTTCCGCGAACTCCACTCCCGCATCCATGGCAGTGAGCGCGGACGGGTCGCTCTGGTCCCGCCAGTCCACCACTAGCCGGTCAAGGATCGGCGTCCGGTCACCTCGGTACCGGGAGGGAACCAGGGTGATCCCTTGCGGGCCCAATGCCGCTGCCAGTAGTGCACGCTGCCCGCCGATGCCTGCGTTGATCCACAGCGCTGTAAGGGCCTCGGGGTCCATGAGCGGGGAAAGGTCGGCCTCCACCGAAAGAAGCGCTAGTTCTTCCTTGTGGGCGTCGATTTGCTCGTTTAGCTGTCGCCACAGGTAGTCATAGTCAGCCTCGGTCATGCGGCCGAGAACGAACCGCTCCTTCTTGAGCTGCATTTCTCGGCCTACGGCACTTTCTAGGGCCGCTTGCACCTCGGCCTTTCGCGCTTCCTTTTCGGGGTCCTTGTAGGAAAGCCAATCCTTGGCGATGGCGTGCAGCGTCTCGGATTCGGGGGAGAGGGCGAGTACGTGATTGATCCACAGCGTCTCAACCGCGCCGTCTGCCCTCTTACGTTCCGTGGACACGCCAACGCACACAGACGGCCCCTCGTTCTGCCGGACAGAGCACCGGTAGTTGACCCCCCCGTTGGCGACCGCAGAACGGCAGTGAGGGCACCGCATGGCCCCTGACAGCAGCGCGACGGTTTCCCGCTTTCCTCGTGAGCGGTCCCCGATGCTGGTCCCCCTCTGGGCACGGCTTGCAAGAATGGCGTTGATCTTGACGTGTTCCGCGAACGTGATCACACCCTCCCCGCACGAAATCGGGAATCCCTTCTTGTCGAGTAGCGGCTTTCCGCCCCGGTGGTACTTGCCGCTCCAGCGCCCCTTTTCGTCCAAGATCCTGTCTCGCTTGGCCACAAGTCCGGCCCACGTCACAGCGTGCGCTAGGGCGATGATTCCGGTTGCCTGCCAGTTCTTGCCGGTGCGGGTTTTCAGTCCCTCGCTGTTGAGCTTGTTGGCAATCCAGTTGGGCGTTTTCCGGTCTAGGAGGTATTCAGCGATGCGCCGGGCAAGGGGGTATTCCTTGGGGTTCCGGATCAGGGTTTTGCCGCCGGACATGAGCCCGAATGGCGCAACGCCCCCGGTCCATCCACCATCGGCCTTGTGAGCGTCCATGCCGAGTTTCACGAACTCTGCTAGGTCTGAAACCTGTTCGCGTGCCTGTTCGCTGAGAATGGCGAGGAGCATACGGTTTCGGCGGGAGTCGATTCCCTCGGCCACCACGAGAATGCAGGCGGCCATTTCATCGAACGCGTCCAGCAGTAGGCCAACCTGACCCATGCCACGGCGGGAGAGTCGCGAGGTCTTGAAGACAAGCAGGGTCTTAGACAGTGCCAACTCTACGATTGCCGCACACGCCTTTTCGAACTCCTCGCGCCGGACGTAGGACTTAGAGGCGGAGCGCTGCTCAAACCAGACGTGGCGAACAGTAATGCCCTTGTCGCGTGACGCATTCACCATGCGCCGCACTTGCTCCTTGAGGGCGCTGAGAGAGTCCTTTTTCTTGCTCCGCCGTGCGTACATCTCGGCCAGGGATTCGGGGGCGATGCCCACCGCCGGAAGCCAAAGCCCAAGCTCTTTCAGTTCGTCATCATCGAACCCGAGAGCCTTGAGGGCGGGGTAGTCGTCTCGCTGCGTCATGGATCGTCCGTTCGCCGAAGGTTGCCGCTCCGGCGCGGGGCGGCTCTACCGGCGTTCAGAGAGAGAGTCGGTAAAGCGAAAACCGATGAAATCGGTAAAACCCCAGGTCAGAGCGGTATGGCTTCGTTGGTCCATGCATGCCCCTGGTGCTACATCGGAAAGGCCCGTTTCGAGAAGGGGCTCGCGGAGTTCGCCCACCGCGACGACGTCGAGGTCGTGCACCGCTCCTTCGAGCTCGACCCGAACCGCGCGAAGGGGGACAGCGGTCCCGTCCTGGAGATGCTGGCCAGGAAGTACGGCCGTACGCTCGACGAGGCCCGCGCCATGGAGGCGCACGTCGCGTCGAACGCGCACTCCGAGGGCCTCGGCTACCGCACCGAGGGCCGCGACCACGGCAGCACCTTCGACATCCACCGGCTGCTCCACCTCGCCAAGGACCGAGGCCGCCAGAACGAGCTCCTCGACCTGGCCTACCGCGCCAACTTCGCCGAGGAGCGCTCAGTCTTCGACCCGGAGACCCTGGTGACGCTCGGCGTCGAGGCCGGTCTCGACGAGGCCGAGGTCCGGGCCGTGCTCGCCGACGACTCCGCGTACGCCGACGCCGTACGCGAGGACGAGCGCGAGGCCGCCGAACTCGGTGCCAACGGCGTGCCGTTCTTCGTCCTCGACCGCCGTTACGGCATCTCCGGAGGCCAGCCCGCCGAGGTCTTCACGCAGGCCCTGGAGCAGGCCTGGCAGGGCCGTGTCCTCCAGCCGGTCGGCTCCGACGCGGACGTCTGCGGCCCGGACGGCGCCTGTGAGGTCCCGGGGGCCTGACCCGCTGACCTGCCCATCTGACCTGCGTAGATAAGGGCGCCTTGGGTCTCCCCATGATCGGATCGCCATTGACGGGCGATCGTGGGGAATCCAGGGTGAGGGCATGGATTCCCTTGACCAGCCGCTCGGCGGCGCCGAGTTCGCGCCCCAGCAGACCTATCTGAACACCTCGGCCTGCGGGCTCCTGCCCCGCCGGACCGTCGAGGCCGTGACGCTCCTCGCCGAGGAGACCGCCGACGGCCGCCCCGACGGCGCCGGAGACTTCGGCATCGTCGACGAGGCGCGTGCCGCCTTCGCCCGCCTCGCCGGGGTCTCGCACGAGCGCGTCGCCGTCGGCAGCTCGGTCGCCGTGCACTGCGGGCTGATCGCCCAGTCGATGCCCGCCGGAGCCGAGATCCTCTTCCCCGAGGGTGAGTTCTCCTCCGTCATCACGCCCTTCACGGTCCGCGGCGACCTCAAGACCCGCTTCGTGCCCCTGGAGCGCCTCGCCGAGTCCGTCCGCCCCGAGACCGCGCTCGTCGCCTTCTCCGCCGTGCAGTCGGCGGACGGCAGGACGGCCGACTTCCCGGCGATCCGGGCCGCGGCCACCGCCCACGGCGCCCGTACGCTCCTCGACGCCACCCAGTCGGCGGGATGGCTGCCGCTGCGCGCCGGGGAGTGGGACTACACGGTCGCAGGCGGCTACAAGTACCTGCTCTGCCCGCGCGGGGCGTCCTTCCTCACCGTCACCGAGGAGGCGCAGGACTCGCTCCTCGCGATCCACGCCAACTGGGTGGCGGGCGAGGAGCTGTGGGTGAACAGCTACGGCCCGGTCCGCGAACTGGCCCGCACCGCACGCCGCTTCGACGAGCCCGCGGCCTTCCTCTCGTACCACGGGGCGGCCCGCTCGCTCGCGCTCCTCGAGGAGATCGGCATCGAGCGGATCGAGGCCCACGACAAGGGGCTCGCGGCCCGCTTCCGCACCGGGCTCCTCGCCCTGGGCCACCAGCCGGTCATGGACGACTCGACTGTCGTCGCCGTCCCCGGCCTCGGGGACCGCGCGGACACCCTGCGCCAGGCCGGCATCCTGCTCTCCGCCCGCGCGGGCAACCTGCGCGCGTCCTTCCACCTGTACAACACGGCGGCGGACGTGGCCCGGACCCTGGACGTCCTGGCGGGCTGAGCGCGCCCCGGGGCGGCTCCGCTCAGCGGGCCGGCGGGCGAAGGGGCGGGGGCGGGCCCGGACACCGGTAGGCCCCGCCCCTCCCCGTACCGCCGGTCAGGCCCACGCCTCCGTGACCGCCCGGCGTGCGCCCTCCAGGTCCACCGCGCGGCCCGTCTCGCCGAGCGCCGCGCCCAGGGCGGCGAGCGAGGACTGCACGGCGCCCGGCGTCGCGTCCACCCCGTAGTGGTTGACCCGGATCATCTCCGAGGCGAGCGCCCCGCCGCCCGCGATCAGCGGCAGCGACGGGTCGGCGGCCAGCGCCTTCGCCACCAGCTCCGAGGCGTCCACCCCGGCCGGGGTACGCAGCGTCGTCGCGACCGGGGCCGCGTCCTTCGCCTCGTACACGTACGGTTCGAGACCTCCGCCGAGCGCCAGCGCGCCCGCCCGGGTCGCCGCCGCCGCGGAGGCGTGCCGCGCCATCAGGGCGTCCAGGCCCTCCGCCTCGATCCGCTCCACACACGCTTCCAGAGCCAGCATCTCCAGCTGCGCGGGCGCGTGGAGCAGCGTCTTCCGTCCGCCGTCGATCCACCGCTCCTTCCAGTCGAGGAGGGAGAGGTACGAGCGGCGCGGCGCGGCCGGGTTGGCGGCGAACCGCTCCCAGGCCCGCGCGCTCACCGACACCGCCGACACGCCCGCCGGGCCGCCCATCGCCTTCTGCGCGCCGATGATGCACATGTCCACGCCCCACGCGTCCGGCAGCACCGGCTCGGCGCCGATCGACGCCACCGCGTCCAGGTAGAACAGCGCGCCGTGCGCCCGTACGACCTCGCCGATCTCCGCGACCGGGTTGGTGTTTCCGGTCGCCGCCTCCGCGTGCACCAGGGACACGAAGTCGATCTCCGGGTGTTCGGCGAGCGCCCGCTCCACCTGCTCCGCCGTCACGGCCGTGTGGAAGGGCACTTCCAGGTCGACGACGGTCGCCCCGCAATCCCGCAGCCAGTTGCCGAAGGTCTGCCCGTACGGACCGGTGACGACGTTCAGCGCGGTCGAACCGGCCCGCGCGCCACTGCGGATGCACCCCTCCAGGGGGAGCAGCGCCTCGCCCTGGGCGATCACCACGTCCTGCTCCGTGGAGAGCAGCGCGGCCACCCGCCGCTCGATCGACGCGAAGTGCGCGGCGGTCAGCGGGGCCAGGTCCAGGAGCGGATGTGTCACGGTCACGGCGGTGCCTTCTTCGACTCGGTGCGGTGCGGGTGAGCTCCCGATCAGGGTACCGAGGCGCCTCCCGCGGCGACCGCCCGGAAGCCTCCGGGCCCGGACTCCCCGCCGGGTGCCCGCCCTCGTACAGTGCAGGCATGAGCGATCACGCGGTGCTGCACGTGAAGGGGCGGGTGCTCGTCGGCCCCGAGGACGTACGGGACGAACTGTGGTGCGTCGACGGGCGGATCACCTTCGACCGGCCCGCCGCCGAGGCGGTCACCGTCGAGGGCTGGGTGCTGCCCGGACTCGTCGACGCCCACTGCCACGTCGGCCTCGACCGGCACGGTCCCGTCGACGACGCCACCAGCGAGAAGCAGGCCCTCACCGACCGGGACGCGGGCACCCTGCTCATCCGGGACGCCGGTTCGCCCTCCGACACCCGCTGGATCGACGAGCGCGAGGACCTGCCGAAGATCATCCGGGCGGGCCGGCACATCGCCCGCACCCGCCGCTACATCCGCAACTACGCCCATGAGATCGAGCCCGCCGACCTCGTGGCGTACGTCGGCCGCGAGGCCCGGCGCGGTGACGGCTGGGTCAAGCTCGTCGGCGACTGGATCGACCGCGAGGTGGGCGACCTCACCGCCTGCTGGCCGCGTGCCGAGGTCGAGGCGGCCATCGCGGAGGCGCACCGGCTCGGCGCCCGCGTCACCGCGCACTGCTTCGCGGAGGACTCGCTGCGCGACCTCGTCGAGGCCGGGATCGACTGCGTCGAGCACGCCACCGGGCTCACCGAGGACACGATCCCGCTCTTCGCCGAGCGGGGCGTCGCCATCGTCCCGACCCTGGTCAACATCGCGACCTTCCCGCACCTCGCCGACGGCGGCCAGGAGAAGTTCCCCCGCTGGTCGGCCCATATGCGCCGGCTGCACGAGCGCCGGTACGACACCGTGCGCGCCGCCTTCGACGCGGGCGTCCCGGTCTTCGTGGGCACCGACGCGGGCGGCTCCCTCGCGCACGGGCTCGTCGCCGAGGAGGTGGAGGAGCTGACCCGGGCCGGCATCCCGCCGATCGACGCGCTGGCCGCGACCGCCTGGGGGGCGAGGGCCTGGCTCGGCCGCCCGTCCCTGGAGGAGGGCGCCCCCGCGGACCTCGTCGTCTACGGCGAGGACCCGCGCGCGGACGTCCGCGTCCTCGCGGCACCGCGCCGGGTCGTCGTCAACGGTCGGGTGACTGCCTGACCGCCTGACTGCCCTGCCGCTGGACCGTCTCACCGCCTGACTGCATCCCCTGACCGCCTGGACTGCCCCCACCGCCCCGCGCAGGACCAGGACCGCCCCACCGCCCCGCCGTCCGACCGGCGGCTCCGGACCGGCTCAGCGCCTGGTCAGGAAGGCGAGCCGGGCCTTCTTCTCCGGGATGAAGACCTCCGGCAGGTCCACCTCGGGCAGGACGACCTCCGGGCCCAGCTCGAACCCGGCCCGCACCATGCGGGCGATCGCCTTCTCGTTGGCCGCGTCCGGGTCGACCACGATCCGCGTGCGGTCCTGCAGCGCGAACGCGACGAGCACGGTGAGCAGGCGGCCCGTCCAGCCGGGCCGCGGGGCGGTGCCCGGGGCGATCAGCAGGTGCACGCCGATGTCCCCCGGCAGCGCCTCGTAGCACTCGGCGACCCGGTCGGCCTCCGGGTCGTACGTCTGGAAGAGCGCGACCGGCTCGTCGTCCAGGCTGACCAGGAAGCCGTGGTGAGTGGTGAGCGAGTCCAGGTGCGCGTAGATGTCCCGGACCTGCTCGACGGTGGTCCCGACCATGCCCCAGAAGGCGGCCCGCTCCTCGTTGACCCAGCCGTGCAGGAGCGGGGCGTCGCGCTCGGGCTCGACGGGCCGGACCGTGACGGTGCCGAAGCCCTCGACGCGGTGGACGTATGCGGCGGTGGTCATCCCTGCTCCTTGGTGAGGTACTGCCAGTCGGTGGTGACGGGGGCGAGCTCGCCCCTCAGCCACAGGGGGAGTTGGTCGCGGTGGTGCGGGTCGCCCGGGACGCCGGACGCGCCGAACGGCACGATCCAGCCACTGCGTTCGCGGTCCGCGAGGTCCCAGACGTAGCGCGCTGCGGAGGCGCGGGCGCTGCGGTCGGTCCACCCGGGGACGCTGGAGGTGGAGAGGACGCAGTCGTGGTCGCCACCGAGCCCCGGCCACTGCCCGTCGTCGGGGTCGGGCAGCGCCTGCCAGGGCGCGAGCCGGTGCGTCACGCCCCAGGCGGCGGGCGGCTCACCGGCGCCGACCTCGTCGAGCGCCTCCCGCACGATCCGGTCGATGTCCCCCGCGGGCACGGGCCCGGCCACGAGCAGGGTCTCCAGGGCGTACGCGACGCGCGGCCCGAGGGCCAGCCAGGGCCGGAACACCTCGGGGTACGGGGCGGGTTCGCGCAGTGCCGCGAAGGCCTCGTGACCGGCGAGCCGGCGCACCACGGCGCCGCGCACGGCGGCGTACAGCCCGGCGTCGGTGCTCTCCGCGTCCATCCGCCGGTCCCACGCGAGCAGCCGGTCCCGTACGGAGGCGGCGGCGGGGGAGAGGCCGCGCCCCCCGCCGGAGGCGCCGGCACCGGGGCCGGCCGCACCGGGGCCGTCCGCGCCGGAGCCGTCCGCGCCGGAGCCGGTCGCTCCGGGGCCGTCCCCGCCGTCGGCTGCCGCCCCGCCCGCCCGCGCCACCGCCGCCAGGAGGCGGGCCGCCGACGCGTTGTCGGTGTCCCTGTGGACGGCGGTCGTGGTCTCCGGGGTCCAGTCCGCCGAGGCGCCGAGCAGCGCGTCGATACGGGCCGCCCGGTGCGGCGGGGCGAACTCGATGCCGAGGGGCGCGGCCAGGCCCCGGGCGTTGGCCATCACGGCGTGGCCGCGTACCTCGGCACGGGGCAGCGGCGCGGGATCCGCCTCCCAGGCGTGCGCCGGGTCCCAGGCGGGCACGACCCGCAGGGAGTTGGCCCGGTCCCGTACGGGTACGTGGCCGGCGACCCGGTGCAGCAGACCGCCTCCGGTGTCGGCGGCGAGGACGACGTTCACGGGCTCGACCCAGCCGTCGAGGGCCGCGTCCACGTCGGCGACGGTCCGGGCGCGCAGCAGCGAGGGCAGCACGCCGAAGCCGAGCTCACCGGTGACACGGGGCGGGTACCGCAGACTGACGGCCTCCCACGCGGCGGAGCCGCCCTCAGGCTCGTCGTCCACTCCGATGATCACCGGGCCCCGGTCCGTCTCGACCACCTCGACGACGACCGGCTCCCCGCCCGCCACCTCGATCGTCTCCGTGTGCGCCGCCGCCCGGCGCCATCCCTCGGGGCCGTACGCCTCCACCCCGCCGCCCGGGAGGCGCCGCAGCCGCTCCCGGTAGAGGTCCTGGTAGTCCGCCATGGCGTTGGTGATCGCCCACGCCACCGGACCGGTGTGGCCGAAGTGGGCGAGCCCGGGGACGCCGGGGACGGCGATGCCCACGACGTCGTACGCGTCGCAGGCGAGCCTGATCTGCTGGTAGACGCCGGGTGCCTCGATGAACCGGTGCGGGTCGCCGGCCACCAGGGCCGCCCCGCTCGCGGTCCGCTCGCCCGCGACCACCCAGCCGTTGGAGCCGGCGGTGCCGGGCCCGTCGGTCGCGAAGAGCTCGGTCCACTCCTCGCCGAGACGGTCGGCGACCTCCTCGCGCCACAGCTTGGTGGGGAAGCCGGCGAACAGGATGTGGGTCGAGAGCCAGACGGCGAGCGGGGTCCACGGCTCCCACCGTCCGGGCGCGAGTCCGGTCTCGTCGAACTCGGGGGCGCGTCGGGCCCCTTCCGCCAGACCGTCGTTGACGCCGTCCACGTACGCGCGTACCCACGCGGCCGTCCGTGCGTCGGCCTGTTCGAGCCGGTCGAAGCAGCGGCGGGCGGTGTCGGCGAGCCGGGAGCGGCGGGCGAAGGTGTCCCAGCCGAGTTCGGCGGCGCCGAGGAAGGCGGCCGTGGTGCCCTGGGCGCGGTGGCGCTCGACCTCCAGCTGCCAGGCCCGGTCGCGGGCGGTGACCTGCCCCTGGGCGAAGGCGAGTTCGTCCGGGTCCGCGGCCCGCAGATGGGGGACGCCCCAGGCGTCCCGGTAGACCTCGATGCTCACGGAGACCCCGATCCCGTCCATGTTCGCAAAGTTTCTTAGGTTAGGCTGACCTAAATTAATCTACAGGATTTCAGGGGTGGGGATCGCGGTGGGTCACGGTTGGCAGGGTGCCGTTCTCAAGCTGATGCGCGGCAAGGACTTCACGTTCACCGTGACGGGCGCCGAGCAGGTCACGGAGGACTACCGCCGGGTGCACTTCACGGACGGCGGCCTGCTCGCCGCCGCCGGGGTCCACCCGACGATGTGGGTGCGCGTCTGGTTCGACCACGCGGGCAAGCCCCACCAGCGCGCCTACACCCTGGTCGATCCGGACGTGGAGACGGGCACGTTCAGCCTGGAGTTCGCCCTCCATGACGGTGTCGCCAGTCGCTGGGCCCGCGCCTGCGCCCCCGGTGACACCGTGGACGCGACCCTGCAGGGCACCGGCTTCGAGGCCCCGGCCCCGGCCCCCGGGCGGCTGCTCGTGGTCGGCGACCCGGCCTCCCTGCCCGCGATCAACTCCCTGCTCGACGCGCTCCCCGGCGTGCCGGCCACCCTCTGGTTCGAGACCCAGCACGTGTCGGACGAGGATCTGCCGGTCCGGCTCGACCCGAGGTGGCACGAGCTGCGCCGGGTGCCGCGCCGGGACGCCGGCGCCGACCTCGTCGGCCGGGTGAAGGCCGAGCTTCCGGCGCTCGCCGACCCCGCCTCGTACGTCTGGATCGCCTGCGACACCGTGACCACCCGCACCCTCGCCGCGTACGCCCGCAAGGAACTCGCCCTGCCCAAGGAGCGCGTGCACGCGCTCGGGTACTGGCGCGCCGACTGAACCCACGCCGGTTGACGATTCGTTACCTCGGCGAGGTGCGGATCGTTCTCACTTCCGCCGCGCGCCCCCGCTTCCGCCCACGCGTGCGAAAGACGCGGGGCGTCCGTGAACGGTTGTGCCGAAAAGAATCGAATATGAACACGGAAACCCCCCTTTGGAGTGAACTCACGTCAGGCGACTGCCGGTTCACTCTCCGTGCGTAAAGATTCCGGTGTCTCAAGTCGCCGAGGCCGCGCCGACCCACTGTCCCCGTGGTGAGCGGCCGGCGACGCCATGTCTCTTGTGGGGGTTCCACCACCGTGAACAGCAACACCTTCCGCATGCCCGTACGCCGCACGGCCGCCGCCGCGACCGTCGCCGCCCTGACCGTCGGCCCCGTGCTCCTCGGGGCCCCGACGGCGCACGCCACGGGTGACGAAGGGCGCGCCACCGCCGTCGTCCTGCGGACCGGCCTCGATGTCTCCCTCCTCGGCAAGGCGGTCCACGTGCCGCTGCGCACCTCGCTCAACGAGGTCGAGGCGCCGGAGACCGAGAGCGAGACCGCGCTCACCGTGAAGGTGCAGGGAGCCGAGGACGGCAAGCCGATCGACATCCTCGCCGCCGACGTGGCCACCTCGAAGGCCACCGTGGACGAGAAGAAGGCCGAGGGGTACGTCAACCTCGTCAAGGCGCAGGTGCACGTCCCGGGCATCCCGCTGCTCTCGCTCATCGAGGTCGAGAAGGTCACGTCCAAGGCGCTGTGCGAGGTGGGCGAGCGGCCGGTGGCCGAGTCCGCCGTCCTCGGCCATGTGACGGTCTTCGGCAAGAAGACCACCCTCTCCACGGGCGGCCGGACCCAGGTCACCGTCCCGGGCGTCGGCCAGGTCACCCTGGACCTCTCCCGCACCTCGACCACCTCCCGTACCGCCGCGGCGACGGCCCTCGAACTCAAGGTGGCGGTCGACCCGTTGAAGCTCGGCGTCGCCGAGGTCAACGGCACCGTCACGCTCGCCGAGGCGACCTGCGAGACGCCCAAGGGCCCGGCCCCGACCGAGAAGCCCACCGAGAAGCCGACCGAGCGGCCCACCCAGGAACCCAGCGAGCGGCCCTCCGAGCAGCCCACGCAGCAGCCCTCGGCCACGCCCAGCGACGCAGCCGGCATCGACACCGACAACGCCGGCGTCACGCCCGTGGAGAACCTCGCCGAGACCGGCGGCAGCTCCACCACCCCGTACATCGCGGCCGGAGCACTCGCCCTCGTCGTGGCCGGTGGCGGCGCCCTCACGCTGACCCGCTCACGCGCCCGCTCCCGAGGCTGACGGCCCGAGGGGGACGAAAAGGGGACGGGTCCGGGGAGGGCGACGGTGACGACGTCGCCCTCCCCGGACCCGCGTCCGCGTGAGCCGTCAGCCGCCCATCAGCAGAGCCTGGTCGAGGGCCTGCAGGAAGCGGTTCGTCGTCGCCCGGTCCCGCACCGCGAGCCGCAGCCAGTTCCGGTCGAGCCCCGGGAACGTGTCACCGCGGCGCGCCGCGAAGCCCAGCGACCGCAGCCGCTCCCGCACCACGTCCGCCCCGTCGATCCGGAGCAGCACGAACGGCCCTTCCGACTCCTCCACCGTCCGCACCTCGTCGAATTCGGCCAGCCCGGCGAGCAGATGGGCCCGCTCGACCCCGATCCGGTGCGCCGCGTGCTCGGCCTCCGCGAGCGCCACCCGCGACATGCACGCCTCCGCCGCCACCAGCGCCGGCGTCGACACCGGCCACAGCGGCTGCGCCCGCTCCAGGGCCGCGATCGTGTCCGGTTCGGCCAGCGCGTACCCGATCCGCAGCCCCGCGAGCCCCCAGGTCTTGGTGAGGCTGCGCAGCACGACGAGCCCCGGCACGTCGGTCCGCCCGGCCAGCGACTCGCGCTCGCCCGGCACCGCGTCCATGAAGGCCTCGTCCACCACCAGGGTCCGCCCCGGGCGGGCGAGCGCGGTGATCGATGCGGCGGGGTGCAGCACGGACGTCGGGTTCGTGGGGTTCCCGATCACCACCAGGTCGGCGTCCTCGGGGACCGCCGCCGGATCCAGCCGGAAACCGTCCTCCTCGCGCAGCAGCACCCGGCCCACCTCGTGGCCCGCGTCCCGCAGCGCGGCCTCCGGCTCCGTGAACTGGGGATGCACCACCACGGGCCGCCGCACCGGCAGCGCCCGCGCGAGCAGCACGAATGCCTCCGCCGCACCGGCCGTGAGCAGGACCCGGTTCGGCGGCAGGTCGTGCCGCTCGGCGACCGCCGCCCGCGCGGCCCGGCCGTCCGGATAGGCGGCGAGTCCGGTCAGGGAGGCGGCGATGCGCTCCCGCAGCCAGTCGGGTGGGGTGTTCGTCCTGACGTTGACCGCCAGATCGATGAGCTTGTCGTCCCGGACCTCCGCGTCACCGTGGTGGCGCAGGTCGTGGGCGTCGGTATGCGTATGCATGTCCATGGCCGCCGTCGTGTGGGGGGTGGGGATGGTGGGGGGTGAGCCGGGCTCGCCTGCGATGTACCCGTGCGCCGAGGGCAACAACCGTACGCCTGAGGCGTCTTCGTTCGGACGAAACGGGACGGAAGCGGCGAGGGCGCACGTTACGCGCCGGGTTTTCCGCTTCGGCACGAGAAGGACGACCCCGCCATGCCCGCGCGCACCCGTCCCCGTTACGCCACCCGCGCGCGCACCCGTCCCCGGCTCGGCTGCGCCACGCCCGCGCGTACCCGCCCCAGGCTCGGCTTCACCCCCCGTACGCCCCCGCGTGTCCCCGCCCGTCGCTGTCGCCCGCACCGTCGCCTCCGCGGAGGCCCCCGCCGTGCCCCCCACCGCCCCCGCCGCCAGCAGCGCCGCCGCCTCCGCCACCGACGCCGTGCCCGTCGCCGCGAGCGGCCGCGTCGACGGATGCGGTACGGGCACGACCGCGAGCTCCTGCGCCGCGAACCCCCGCACCGGTACGCCGAGAAGCGCCGCCGCCCCCGCGAGGCCCGGTTCCGCAGTCCTCGCGTCGAGCGTGGCGAGCGACCGGACGTCCGCGCGCGTCAGGCCCGCCTCCCGCAGGACCGCGTCCACCAGGGCCAGCACCTCGTCCACCGGGGCCCCCGGCCGGGCCCCGACGCCGAGGTGCGCGGACGCCCCCCGATCCGGTACCAAAGGCCCATGGCTGTGGTCGTCGCGCTCGGCGCGTTCCTCATGACGCTCTTCGGCGGCTGGGTCGCCGGGCGGGTCACCGACCGGCGCCACCTCGTCCTCGGTCTCGCCGGCGGACTCATGCTCGGCGTCGTCGGACTCGACCTCCTGCCCGAGGCACTGGAGGCCGCGGGCTCCGAGGTCTTCGGCGTCCCGGAGGCCCTGCTGCTCTTCGTCGGCGGCTTCCTCTTCGCCCACGTCGTGGAACGCCTCCTCGCCGTCCGCCGTGCGGCACACGGGGTCGGAGCCGCCGAGCGGGTCCCGCAGGTCGGCCTCACCGCGGCCGCCGCGATGGTCCTGCACAGCCTCATGGACGGCATCGCCCTCGGCGCCGCGTTCCAGATCGGCGGCGGCATGGGAGCGACCGTCGCCGTCGCCGTCATCACCCACGACTTCGCCGACGGCTTCAACACGTACACGATCACGAGCCTCTACGGGAACGCGCGCCGCAGGGCCGTCGGCATGCTCCTCGCGGACGCCCTCGCCCCGATCGTCGGCGCCGCGTCCACCCTGCTGTTCACCCTTCCGGAGGAACTTCTCGGCAGCTATCTCGGCTTCTTCGGAGGCGCCCTGCTCTATCTGGCGGCCGCCGAGATCCTGCCGGAGGCCCACCACGAACACCCGGCCCGTTCCACCCTGCTGTGCACGGTGGCGGGCGTGGCCTTCATCTGGCTCGTGGTGGGCGTCTCCGGCGGCTGACCTCACGCGACCGGACCGCCCGCGCACCGCTCGACGAACCGCGCGGCCACGTCGGGGGCCCCCGCCCAGTGGGTGTGCACGTAACTGGCGTGCACGCCTCCCTGGACGAAACCCTCGACGCGCCGCTCCGGCTGCCGCAGCCCCCAGGCGGCCTGCGCCCCGGCGCCCGGCTCGATCACCGTCCGGTGGAACTCGTGCCCCCGCATCCGCGCCCCGGTCGGAGCGAGCACGCTGTCGCTCACGGCGACGGCGTCCCGGTACCCGAGCGTCAGCCGCTCCGACATCCGCGCGTCGGCGTCGAGGACCCCGCACATCGGCCGCCCGTCCAGCGACCGCGCCAGATACAGCAGTCCGGCGCACTCGGCCGCGATCGGCGCCCCCGCGCGGGCGAGTTCGGCGACGGCCTTCCGCAAGGGCTCGTTGGCGGACAGCTCGGCCCCGTACACCTCGGGGAAGCCGCCGCCTATGACGAGCCCGCCCGTCCCCTCGGGAAGCGACACGTCCCGCAGCGGATCGAAGGTCACGACCTCGGCCCCGGCGGCGGTGAGCAGTTCGGCGTGCTCGGCGTACGAGAACGTGAAGGCGGCGCCGCCGGCGACGGCGACCCTGGGAGCGGGCGCGCGCCCGGCGACGGGAATCCCCCCGGACGCGGTCCGCGCGAGGACGGGCTCACCGGGGTCACCGGCGCGCGAACCCACGACCTCGGGCACCCACGGCTCGGCGTGCAGCTCGGGCGCCGACCGCGCGAGCGCGAGCAGCGCCTCCAGATCGCATCCGGCCCGCACCTGCTCCGCCTGCGCCGCGACGGCGGAGACCGCAGCGGCCTGCCGCTCGGCCACCGGCACGAGCCCCAGGTGCCGCGACGGAGTCGCCACGGCGGGCGCCCGCCGCAGCACCCCGAGCACCGGCACCCCGGACTCCCCGAGCGCCTCCCGCAGCAGGTGCTCGTGCCGATCGGTGGCGACCTTGTTGAGGATCACGCCCCCGATCCGCACCTCCGGGTCCCAGGACGCGAAGCCGTGCACGAGCGCCGCCACCGACCGCGACTGCGAGGACGCGTCGACGACCAGGACCACCGGCGCCCTGAGCAGTTTCGACACCTGTGCGGTGGAGGCGAGTTCGCCCTGGTCGGCGGCTCCGTCGTACAGGCCCATGACTCCTTCGACCACGGCCAGGTCGCAGCCGCGCGCGCCGTGCGCGAAGAGCGGTGCGATCAGCCCCGTACCGCACATGTAGGCGTCGAGGTTGCGGCCGGGGCGGCCGGTCGCAAGGGCGTGGTAGCCGGGGTCGATGTAGTCCGGGCCGACCTTGTGCGGGGAGACGGCCAGACCACGGCCGGCGAAGGCGGCCATCAGGCCGGTCGCGACCGTGGTCTTGCCCGCTCCCGACGACGGCGCGGCGATGACGAGACGTGCTACCACTCGACGCCCCGCTGGCCCTTCTGACCGGCGTCCATCGGGTGCTTGACCTTGGACATGTCGGTGACGAGGTCGGCGAAGTCGACGAGCTCCTGCGGCGCGTTGCGCCCGGTGATGACGACGTGCTGCTGCCCGGGACGGTCGCGCAGGACCTCCACGACCTCCTTGACGTCGATCCAGCCCCAGTGCAGCAGGTAGGCGAACTCGTCGAGGACGTAGAACCGGTACTTCTCCTCCGCGAGGTCCCGCTTGACCTGCTCCCAGCCCTCCCGGGCCTTGTCCTCGTGCGACTGCTCGCCCTCGGCGACCTCGCGCTGGATCCAGGACCAGCCCTCACCCATCTTGTTCCAGGTGACGGTGCCGCCCTTGCCGGTCTCGCCGAGCGCCTTGAGGGCGTTCTCCTCGCCGACCTTCCACTTGGCGGACTTGACGAACTGGAACACCCCGATCGGCCAGCCCTGGTTCCAGGCGCGCAGCGCCATGCCGAACGCGGCGGTCGACTTCCCCTTGCCGACGCCCGTGTGCACCATCACCAGGGCGCGGTTGCGGCGCTGGCGGGTGGTGAGACCGTCGTCGGGTACGACGGTCGGCTGTCCCTGCGGCATTAAGCGGCCCTCCTGGCAGTGGTCTTCCCGGCAGTGGTCTTCCGAATTCCCTGGACGTCCCTGACGAGGCCGGCGATGGAGTCGGCCCGCAGTTCGTCCAGGGTGACGGCGGTGCCGCCGAGTTCACGGGCGAGTTCGCCGGCGAGCCCGAGCCGCACCGGTCCCGTCTCGCAGTCCACGACGACGGACGCCGTGCCCTCGGACGCGTGCAGCCGCGCCGCGCGGCAGGCGAGCGCCACCGGGTCGGCGCCGCCGCCGGTGGCCCGCCCGTCGGTCACGACGACGAGCAGCGGGCGGCGCGAGGGGTCCCTGAGCCGCTCGACCCGCAGGACGTCATGGGCCTTGAGGAGCCCGGCCGAGAGCGGCGTACGGCCGCCGGTCGGGAGCTTCTCCAGGCGCGCGGCGGCCGCGTCCACGGACGAGGTCGGCGGCAGGGCGACCTCGGCGTCCCGGCCCCGGAAGGTGATCAGGCCGACCTTGTCGCGCCGCTGGTAGGCGTCGAGCAGCAGCGAGAGGACGGCGCCCTTGACGGCGCTCATCCGCTGCCGGGCCGCCATCGAACCGGAGGCGTCCACGGCGAACAGCACCAGGTTCCCCTCCCGTCCCTCCCGGGTCGCCTGCCGCAGGTCGTCCCGCCGCACCACGAGCCCGGGACCGGTCCGGCCGCGGGCCTTCTGGTGCGGGGCGGCGGCCTGCACGGTCGCGGCCAGGTGCAGCCTGGTCAGCGCCCCGCGCGGGCGTACGGATCCGGTCGTACGGCCGTGCTCGGTGCGGGCCCGGGAGCGGCGCCCGGCCGCGCCCTCGCCGAGACCGGGCACGCTCAGCACCTTCGTACGGAAGGGTTCGGCGGCCTTGACGGCGGCGCGCTCGCCCGCACCGGAGGGCGAGCCCTGCGGGGCGGGCGCCGGCTCCGGGGACTCCTGGGGAGCGGGTACGTCCTCGGGAGCCGGTACGTCGTCGGGCGCGGGGCCCTCGCCCTGCGGCGGAACGCCCCCGCCGGGCCCGCCGTCACCACCGTCACCGCCGTCCCCGGGACCGCCGTCACCCGGGCCGTCCGGCTCCGGGTCCTGGTCGGGCTCCTCGCCCTTGAACCGCTCCAGGGTCTCGTCGAGCTTCTCCTCGTCGAGGCCGGGCGCGTCGAAGGGCGAGCGCCGCCGCCGGTGGGGGAGGGCGAGGAGTGCGGCCTGCCGTACGTCGTCGGACGTGACGTCGGTGCGTCCCGCCCACGCGGCGAGCGCGGTCGCGGTGCGGGCCATGACGATGTCGGCGCGCATCCCGTCCACCTCGAACGCGGCGCAGGTCGCGGCGATCTGGAGCAGGACGGCGTCCCCGAGCGTCACCCGCGGCAGCAGCGCGCGGGCGGCGGCGATCCGGTCGCGCAGCTCGGCCTCCTCGCCCGCCCAGCGCGCGGCGAACGCGGCCGGGTCGTCCTCGAAGGAGAGCCGTCGCCGGACGACCTCGACCCGCTGCTCGGGCTCGCGCGACGCGGCGACCTCCACCGTGAGCCCGAACCGGTCGAGCAACTGCGGCCGCAGTTCGCCCTCTTCGGGGTTCATGGTCCCGACGAGCAGGAACCGGGCGGCATGCCGTACGGAGACGCCTTCGCGCTCGACGTAGGAGGAGCCCATGGCGGCGGCGTCGAGCAGGAGGTCGACGAGGTGGTCGTGGAGCAGGTTGACCTCGTCGACGTACAGGATGCCCCGGTGGGCGTCCGCGAGGAGCCCCGGCTCGAAGGCCTTCACGCCGTCGGCGAGCGCCCGCTCGATGTCGAGCGCACCGACGAGCCGGTCCTCGGACGCGCCGACGGGCAGCTCGACCATCCGCGCGGCCCGTGCGGCCCCGGGGGCCTCGTCGTGCGGTCCGTCGGGGCAGCCGGGGTCGGGCGAGCCCGGGTCGCAGCTGAACCGGCAGCCCGGCACGACCGGCACGGCCGGCAGCAGACCGGCGAGCGCCCGGACGGCGGTGGACTTCGCGGTCCCCTTCTCCCCCCGCACGAGGACACCGCCCACGGCGGGGCTGACGGCGTTCAGGAGCAGCGCGAGCCGCAGGTCGTCCATGCCGACGACGGCGGTGAACGGATACCGGGTGCTCATCGGGTGGTCACTCCTTCGGATCGCTGAGGTTCGCACGACGGCCCGCGGCCGCCGCCGGCGGGTGGCCGCCCACAGGGGCCACCCGCACTGTTCTCGACACGTGGTTCGGGTGATGCGGGTGAGAACCCCCGCACGCCCGGAGGCCGTACACGCCCCCGCCTACTCGCGGCCGGGCCTCCGGCCCGACTTGCCCCCGCGCTCACGGCGCCCCCGGCGGCACGAACGGCAGGCCCGCCGGGGCCCCCTCCTCGATCAGCCGCAGCAGCGCGTCCGTGTCCGCGTGCTCCTCGATCAGGTCGCCCAGCCGGTCGAGCTGTTCCTCGCGCAGCGCCCCGAACGACGTGTCCGGCGCCGGCACGAACCGCCGCCCGGCCGCCGCCGCGACCTCCCGCAGGAACGCCCGCCGGAACCCGTCGCTCTCCAGGGAGCCGTGCCAGTGGGTGCCCCAGACGGAGCCGACCCGGCAGCCGTCGAGAGCGCGTCCCGTGTCATCGGAGAAGAACGGCTCCCCGCCGTCCACCGAGGCGACCCCGTGGTGGATCTCGTACCCCTCGGCCCGTTCCCCGAGCGCCACGCCGACCGGCCGGGCGAGGGTCTTACCGGGCGCGAACCGGACCCGTACGGGCAGCAGTCCGAGCGCGTCGACGGCGCCCGCCCGCGACTCGACCTGGTCCTCGATGTGCTCGCCGAGGATCTGGAAGCCGCCACAGATCCCGAGCACGGGCAGCCCCGCGGCCGCGCGGCGGGCCAGCTCGTCCGCAAGGCCCCGCTCCCGCAGCCACGCCAGCGCCCTGACCGTGCCGCGCGTGCCGGGCACGACGACGAGGTCCGCGTCGACGAGTTCCTCGGGCCGGTCGACGAACCGGACGACCACGCCCGGCTCGGCCGCCAGCGCGTCGACGTCCGTGAAGTTGGACATCAGCGGTACGGCGCAGACGGCGACCCGCAGGATGTCCGCGCCGACCGGCGGCGCCACGACGGACTCGCGGACGGTGCCGCGCAGCGACACCCGGAGGCCGTCCTCCTCGTCGATGCCGAGCCCGTGCGCGTACGGCAGGACGCCGAAGGTCCGGCGCCCGGTCAGCCCGTGGAGCATGTCGAGCCCCGGTTCGAGCAGGGTCACGTCACCCCGGAACTTGTTCACGAGGTACCCGGCGACGAGCGACTGGTCCTCGGGGCTCAGCAGCGCCGTCGTGCCGAAGAACTGGGCGAAGACGCCGCCCCTGTCGATGTCCCCGACCACGACCACGGGCAGCCGCGCGGCCCGGGCGATGCCCATGTTGACGATGTCCGTGCGCCGCAGGTTGATCTCGGCCGGGCTGCCCGCGCCCTCGCAGATCACGGCGTCGTACATGCCCCGGAGTTCCTCCAGGCACGCCATCACCGGCTCGAACAGTTCCTTCTGCCGTCCCCCGTGATAGCCCTTCGCGCTCAGTTCCCCCACCGGCTTGCCCATCAGGACGACCTGGCTGGACCGGTCGCTGCCCGGCTTGAGCAGCACCGGGTTCATCAGCGCGGTCGGTTCGACGCGGGCGGCCTGCGCCTGCATGGCCTGGGCCCGCCCGATCTCGGCGCCCTCACGGGTCACGAAGGAGTTGAGGGACATGTTCTGTCCCTTGAACGGCGCCACCTTCAGGCCCTTGCGGACCAGCCAGCGGCAGATGCCGGCCGTCACGACGCTCTTGCCGGCGTCGGACGTGGTCCCGGCGACGAGCAGCCCCCCACCCCTCATGCGTTCCTCCGCTTCAGCGCGCTCACGATCAGCCGGCCGCCCACGCAGGCGGCCAGGGTCAGTGCGGTGACCCGGCGGGACAGCCGGACCGCCCGGTCGATGTCGGCGACCTCGACGGGCCGCCCCTCCCCGTTGAGCACCGGCCGGTGTTCGACCCGGCCGGCGTACGAGAGGGTCCCCCCGAGCCGTACGCCGAGCGCGCCCGCGAAGGACGCCTCCACGGGCCCGGCGTTGGGACTGGGGTGCTGCGGGGCGTCCGCCCGCCAGGCCCGGACGGCCCCGCGCGGGTTCCCGCCGGCGACGGTGGTGAGCGCGGCCGTCAGCCGCGCCCCGGGCCAGCCGGCGAGGTCGTCGAGCCGGGCCGAGGCCCAGCCGAAGCGGCGGTGGCGGGGGGACTTGTGGCCGACCATCGCGTCCAGGGTGTTGACGGCCCGGAAGCCGAGCAGACCGGGCACGCCCGCGACCGCGCCCCAGAAGAGGGCGCCGACCACGGCGTCGGAGGTGTTCTCGGCGACCGATTCGACGACCGCGCGTGCCATCGCCGGTCCGTCGAGGGACTGCGGGTCGCGTCCGCACAGGTGCGGCAGCCGTTCCCGGGCCACCTCCAGGTCCCCCGCGGCGAGCGCCCCGCCGATCGCGCGGGCCTCCCGGCCCAGGGTCGTACCGCCGACGACGGCCCAGACGGAGGCGGCGGTCAGGGCCACGGCGGCGGTCGGCCGGTTGCGTACGGCCCGTGCGGCGAGCGCGCCCAGGGCGGCGGTGGAGCCGACGCAGACGGCGGTGTGCAGGGCGCCCCAGCCTCGGTGGTCGTGGTGGAGGCGCTGTTCGACCGCGGCGGCCGCCCGGCCGAACGCGGCGACGGGGTGTCCACGGCGGGGGTCTCCGACGAGCAGGTCGACGGCGAGACCGGCGGCCGCTCCGTACGCGAATCGGTCCGGGGAGAGGCGGCTGGTTCTTCTGCGGCCGGGCATGGCGCATGTCCTCACTCAGGGTCCGCGCCCTGGATCGACGTGACCGGCGGCGAGAGTTCCTGACTCCCGGACCCCTTGGATCCGGTCACAGTGGCGGGACCGCGCCGGATTCGCACCGGACTTCCTCTGCTGCCGCCGTAATGGCCTCGGCAGTCCACCACGCCCCGAGAACAGCCGTCAACTCACCTTGACCTGCACCGCGTCACTGTGCGAAGCGCCACAGACACGACGGCCGGGCGGCCCGTACCCGAAGGTACGGACCGCCCGGCCGGTGTCCTGCGGGACCGTCAGACGACGATCAGGTAGATGCCGTACGCGACGGCCGTGAGGCACAGGGCGAAGCACGCGTAGGCGCCGGTGCGGGCCAGGGCGGCGGAGCCTCCCTGCGCGGCGGCCTGCTCCTGCTTGGAGAGGCCGATGATGCCGAGGGTGAAGAGGCCCACGAGGGCGACGGTCGCCACGAGGCTGACTCCGAAGACGGAGCCGAGGGCTGCCCAGTCGATCTTCATGTCGTTCGTTCCTTAGACCGTTGCGGCGGGGGCCGGGGGAGCGGCCGGGTCGGTGGGAGCCGGCGCGGGGATGGTGGTCTTGAGGTCCTCGTCCGTGACGGCGGCGACGGAACCGGCCGGCGGCGGCGGGGTGACGGCCGCCATGGCGGTGGTCACCACACCCGCGGGCTCGGCGTCGAGGTCGTCGGCGGTGACGTTGTGGTGGTCGACCGGCTTGCGGCGGGAGAGCGACCAGATGACGGCCGATCCGCCGACCAGCAGGACCGCGACGGCGGCGATGCCCCAGGGTCCCTGCTTGGTGAGGAACTCGGCACCGGCGCCGACCAGGCCCGCGGCGGGCAGGGTCAGACCCCAGGCGACGAACATCCGGGTCGCGGTCGACCAGCGGACGACCCCGCCCTTGCGGCCGAGACCGGCGCCCATCACGGCACCCGAGCAGGACTGGGTGGTGGAGAGGGAGAAGCCGAGGTGCGAGGAGGCCAGGATGACCGTCGCGGCGCTGGTCTGGGCGGCGAAGCCCTGCTGCGGCTGGAGGTCGGTGAGGCCCTTGCCCATGGTGCGGATGATGCGCCAGCCGCCGAGGTAGGTGCCAAGGGCGATCGCGACGCCGGCGGAGACGATGACCCAGAGGGGCGGGTTGGAGCCGGGGGCGACGACGCCCTGGGTGACCAGGGCCAGGGTGATGATGCCCATCGTCTTCTGGGCGTCGTTGGTGCCGTGGGCGAGGGAGACGAGACCCGCGGAGGCGATCTGGCCGACCCGGTAGCCCTTGGCGGTGTGCTTCTCGTCGGTCTTGGCACCGATCTTGTACGTCAGCCGGGTGGCCAGCATCGCGGCGAGACCGGCGACGAGCGGCGCGGCGATGGCCGGGATCAGGACCTTGGTGACGATGGTCGGACCGTTGACCGCGGACCAGCCCGCCGACATGACCGCGGCGCCGATGAGGCCGCCGAAGAGCGCGTGGGAGGAGCTGGACGGCAGGCCGAGGAGCCAGGTCAGCAGGTTCCACAGGATGGCGCCCACGAGCGCCGCGAAGATCACTTCTGTGCGAATGCCCTCTTCGTTGATGATCCCGCCGGAGATCGTCTTGGCGACCTCCACGGACAGGAACGCGCCGACGAGGTTCAGCACGGCGGACATGGCCACCGCCGTCTTCGGTTTGAGAGCGCCGGTCGAGATGGTCGTGGCCATCGCGTTCGCGGTGTCGTGGAAACCGTTCGTGAAATCGAACACGAGAGCTGTCACGACCACAATGGCGAGCAGCAGCGTGATGTGTTCCATTTACCCAGGCAATCGTTTGACGTCAGTGGCTAGCCGAACGTAGGCAACCTGAGTGAACGGAAGGTGAACTGGGTCGGGCGTTGTGGTGTCCCGATCCGGTGTCAAGGGATTCCGCTTACGGTCCGGGCGCGCGAGCCGTCCACGATGCGGGCACCCGCAACCCCGGGTAATCCCGGCTTTCACCAGGCATAGGCGACCTGCCCCGGTTCCTCCCCCGCCACCCGGTTCCGCTCCCTGGACCGCGCCACCCGACCGGGCGACCCCACGAAGGAGACCCATGTCACTCCCCGGAGTGGCCCGGAGGGGTCGCGTCACTCAACGCAGTGGCCGGAAATGATCCCTGCCTCCCCCCGCACGGGTCCGTCCGGTGGCAGCTCGGGCCCTCCCTGCCGAGACTGGGGAGCGTGCGCCCGGCTACAGCGACGGCAGCAGCCGTCACCACCCTGCTCGGTGTCGGCGCGGCCGCGGTCGCGGCCGGCCGGTACGCCAGCGACGTCGCCCTCAAGGCGCCGTCCGGACCTCCCCTGCCCGGGGACCCACGACTCACCGTGCACACCGTCGGCCCCGAGCGGATCACCCTCACCCGCAGCCTGGCCTCGCTGCGCCCCGGAACGTACGGCCTCGAAGGCCCCCGCCTCCACGCCGTCGTCGGCCCCGTCCTCGACCGGGTCCCGCACACCGCCGACACCGTCGTCCGGCGGCTGGAACGGGTCGAACTCGGGGCGCTCGGCCCCGGCGCCCGCGTCCGGTTCACCCCCCAGCTGCACCGCGGCACACCGCTCGGCGCCCTCGGGCTCGCCCACGAGGACGTCGAGATCCCCGGCGAGCTCGGCCCCCTCCCCGCCTGGCTGGTGCCCGGTCCCCGCCCGACCTGGGTGATCGCCCTGCACGGCCTCGGCACCACCCGCGAGCACCCGCTGAACGTCGTCCCCTTCTACACGCGCCGCAGGGTCCCCGTCCTCCTCCCCGCCTACCGCGGCGACGAAGGGGCGCCCGCCGTCCGGGACGGCCTGGCGCGGTTCGGCGACTCCGAGTGGCGCGACGTCGACGCGGCCATCCGCTACGCCGTCCGCCGGGGCGCGGACTCCGTCGTCCTGCACGGCTGGGGGACCGGCGCCTCCATGGCCCTGCGCGCCGCCGCCGAGTCGGGGGTGCGCGACCGGATCGCCGGCCTCGTCCTCGACTCCCCCGTCCTGGACTGGGAGGCCACCGTCCGCAACCTCGCCGCGGCCCGCCACGTCCCGGCGCCGCTGCTCCCGCTCGCCGTCCGCGCCGCCCAGGGCAGGACCGGCCCGCACGGCGATCTGCTCAGGGCCGCCTCGGCGCCCGACGCCCTGCGCGTCCCGGTCCTCCTCCTGCACGGCCCCGACGACACCATCGCCCCCTGGGAACCGTCCCTCGAACTCGCCGCCCGCCGCCCCGACCTGGTCTCGTCGCAGACCGTCCGGCACGCCCCGCACGCGGCCATGTGGAACGCGGACCCCGTCCGCTACGAGGAGTGCCTGCGCCGCTTCCTCACACCGCTCCTCTAGAACGGGCCCGGCACCGCGCCCGGAACCACCTGCGGAACCTTCCGCCGGAGCCTCCACCGGGCCCTGCACGAGGCTCCCTCCCCGCGCCCGTTCCGGCGGGCCGGTCCATTCCGATTGGGTTTTCGGGCCGTCAGCGGGAAGACTGCCCCCGTGACGTCTCGAAAGCCCGATGAACCATTGGCGCGCAACTCCAGACTCCGACTCGTCCGCCCACGGGCCCTCGCCACCGCCCGACGGGCCGTGACGACCCGGCGCACCCGCCCGGCGCCGCGGCCGCCCGAGGGCACTCCGCCCCGCGCGGAACTCGCCCGCCAGGCCCGGCAGGTCCTCGCCGACGCCGTACGGATCGCCCGCTGGGCCGCCGTCGAGCGCGGCGCCGACGCGACCCCCCGCACCGGCTCCGGGCCCGTCACCGCCCAGGAACGGGCCGCGGCCGCGCTGGACCTGACGCCCGGCCAGATCCGGGCCGGCTGGGACCGCGCCCGGCTCGCCGGGCTCGTCGAGCTCCACGGCGACACCGCCCGCCCCGGCTGGCGGCTGCACGCCTGGGATCGCGACGACTCCGCCGTACTGCGCGGCTGGGTCGCCCTCTTCGACGCCTGGTCCCTGGTCCACCCGGCTCCCGAGGGTGTCGAGCCCAGCGCCGTCGCCGAGGTCGTCGAGGCCGTCCCGCAGGTGCTCTCGCTGCTCCAGCTCTCCCAGGGCCCGGTCCTCGTCCCCGCCCTTCTCGACCTGCTCGGCCAGCGCGTGGAGGAGCTCCGCGAGGAGCGGTGCGAGGTCCCGGCCGCCGACCCGGCCCCCGAGGCCGCCGGCGCCCTCGCCGCCGACCCGGCCCCCGAGGCCGCCGGCGCCCTCGCCGCCGACCCGGCCCCCGAGGCCGCCGGCGCCCTCGCCGCCGACCACGGCACCGAGGGGCTTCCGGCCCTCCTCGACTGGGCGCTCGAAGGCCTGGCGGCCGTCGGCGCGCTCACCCTCGACGCCGGTGCGGAGGGGCGACACGCGACCCTCACCCCGCTCGGCAACTGGGCGGTCTGGGTCAAGCTGGAGCAGATCTGCGTCGCCGCGCAGAGCCCCGCCGGCAACATCGAGCAGTCCGCGGGGGACATGCTCCGCGGCTGCGCCCGGCTCACCCCCGGCCCGGCCCGCGCCGAGTACCGCGCCTGGCTTGCGGCCCGCACCCTCTCCAGCGCCGTGAGCGAACTCCTCACCGTCGCCCGGGGTGAGGACGCCCTGCTGCGCGGCCTCGCCTTCGAGGCGCTCCGGGTCGTCGGAGCCCCCGCGGAGGCCGAGGTGCGGGCCACCGTCGCCGAACCCTCGCTGCGGCCGTACGCGCTGCTCTGGCTCGCGGAGTACGAGGGCGCCGACCCCGACGACGCCCAGGAGGTCCTCACCCGCGAGGAGTCGACCTGGCTCTGGGTGGACACGGCGGCGGCCGTCGCCGACCACGGTGAGAGCGAACTCCTCGTCCGGCACCTCGACTCCGCCGTGCAGGGCACCGTCCCGGCACTGCTCGACGAGATCCGGGCGGTCGGCCACCCCCGTACCGTCCAGGTCCTGGTCGCCCTCGCCGCCGCCCACCCGGACCCGGCCCTGGCCAAGGCGGTCCGCCGGGCCGCCTTCCAGGTCCACACCGGGGGAGCGTGACCCCCGGCGCGCGCCCCCGCCCGGCGCCCGGCTACTCCGCGGCGCCGGGGGTGTACGTCCCGAAGCTCCAGATGTTGCCCTCGGCGTCCCGGGCCATGTAGTCCCGCGAGCCGTACTCCTGGTCCGTGGGCGGCATCACGATCTCGACGCCGTGGGCGACCGCCCGCGCGTGGTGCTCGTCCACGTCGTCGACGTGGACGAAGACGCCCACCGGGCCGGCGCCCGCCATCAGCTTGTCGAACTCGCTGCCGGTGCCCTTGCTGCCCAGCATCACCATGCCGTTCCCGTACGACAGCTCGGCGTGTGCGATCCGCCCGTCCTCGGCCTCGTACACGGCGGTCGCGGCGAAGCCGAAGCCCTCCGTGAGCAGGGCGATCGCCGCCTTCGCGTCCTCGTACGTCAGCGTCGGACAGATGTGGGGGGCGTCAGCCATCCCGATCACTTCCCTTCGATGCAGCCGTATGTGACCTGGGTCTCAGTCTGGCAGTCCCCGCCGACAAGTCAGCGGAAGGTGTCGCACCGGGCCATGTCACCGGTCCGGTAGCCCTCGTGGAACCACTGCTGCCGCTGGGCCGCCGAGCCGTGCGTCCAGTTCTCCGGCGTCACCCGGCCCTGGAACCGTTCCTGGATCCGGTCGTCGCCCACGGCGGCGGCCGCGTCCAGGCCGTCCCTGATGTCCGCGTCCGTCAGCGTGGTCAGCAGCGGCCGGCCCGTCCGGTCGTCGGGGGTGGTGGTGGCGTGCCGGGCCCACACGCCCGCGTAGCAGTCGGCCTGGAGCTCGACCCGCACGGCGTTGGAGTCCGCGCCGGTCCGCCCGTCCTGGGCGCGGCTCAGGGTCCCCATCAGGTTCTGCACGTGATGGCCGTACTCGTGCGCCACCACGTACGCCTGCGCGAAGGGCCCGCCGGTCGAGCCGAACGTCGTCCGCAGCTCGTCGAAGAAGCCCAGGTCCAGATAGACCTGCCGGTCCCCGGGGCAGTAGAAGGGCCCCACGGCCGAGGTCGCGGTGCCGCACGCGGTCCCGACCCGCCGGCTGAACATCACGGTGGCGGCGTTCCCGTAGGTGCCGCCACGGCGCGCGTACTCGGTCCGCCAGAAGTCCTGGAGGCTGTTGACGACGGCGACGATCCGGCAGTCGTCGCGGGTGTTGGCGTCTGAGCCCTTCCTGCAGCTCTGGTTCACCTGGGCCGCGGAGGACGAGGTCGCGACCGGCTCGTCGCCGCCGTCGGAGAGCCCGAGCTGATCGGGCCCCACCCCGAAGAGCACGCCGAGGACCAGCGCGATGAGCCCGATGACGCCGCCGCCGACGGTCGCCCTGCCGCCCGGGATGCGGCTGCTCCGGACGTCCCGTACCTCCGAGGGGTCCAGATCGGCGTCGTCGTCGAACTGCACGGTCCACCACCCTCCGCGTCACCGCCGCGGCAGAGACCGCCGCCCTGCGCCGAGTATGGAACCATCTCTCACCGATCGCCCGTTTTGTGAAGCATCGGCGGGAAGTGAGAAATCTCCGACAGCGGCCCCGTGCCCCGCGTGGCCGAAAAGCAGTTGCAGGGGCCCGTTAGACTGGCCGTATGGCCATTCTCCCCGTGCATTAGCGGCGTCGAAGCCTTCACCAGCCGTCCTTCCGCCGTTTCCCACCGCCCTGGAGTCTGTCCGTGATCACCGCTTCCGGCATCGAGCTGCGCGCCGGCGCCCGTGTCCTCATCGAGTCCGCTTCCTTCCGCGTCGCCAAGGGCGACCGCATCGGCCTCGTCGGTCGCAACGGAGCGGGCAAGACCACCCTGACCAAGTGCCTCGCGGGCGAGGGCGTCCCCGCCGGCGGCACCATCACGCGCTCCGGCGAGGTCGGCTACCTCCCGCAGGACCCGCGCACCGGCGACCTCGACGTCCTGGCCCGCGACCGGATCCTCTCCGCCCGTGGCCTCGACGTCCTCCTCAAGAAGATGCGCATGAACGAGGAGCGCATCGCCACCGGCTCCGGCGGCACCCGCGACAAGGCGATGAAGCAGTACGAGCGCCAGGAGACCGAGTTCCTGACCAAGGGCGGATACGCGGCCGAGGCCGAGGCCTCCACCATCGCCGCCGCCCTCGGCCTGCCCGACCGGGTCCTCGGCCAGCCGCTGCACACCCTCTCCGGCGGCCAGCGCCGCCGGGTCGAGCTCGCCCGGATCCTGTTCTCGGACGCCGACACGCTCCTCCTCGACGAGCCGACGAACCACCTCGACGCCGACTCCATCGTCTGGCTGCGCGACTACCTGAAGTCCTACCGCGGCGGCTTCATCGTCATCTCCCACGACGTCGACCTCGTCGAGACCGTGGTGAACAAGGTCTTCTACCTGGACGCCAACCGCTCCACGATCGACGTCTACAACATGGGCTGGAAGCTCTACCAGCAGCAGCGCGAGGCCGACGAGAAGCGCCGCAAGCGCGAGCGCCAGAACGCCGAGAAGAAGGCCGCCGCCCTCAACACGCAGGCCGACAAGATGCGCGCCAAGGCCACCAAGACCGTCGCCGCGCAGAACATGGCCAAGCGCGCCGAGCGGTTGCTCTCCGGTCTCGAGGCGGTACGCGCCTCCGACAAGGTCGCCAAGCTCCGCTTCCCCGACCCCGCGCCCTGCGGAAAGACCCCGCTGACCGCCGAGGGACTCTCCAAGTCCTACGGTTCGCTGGAGATCTTCACCGATGTGGACCTCGCCATCGACAAGGGCTCCCGCGTCGTCATCCTCGGCCTCAACGGCGCGGGCAAGACCACGCTGCTCCGGCTGCTCGCCGGGGCCGAGAAGCCCGACACCGGCGAGGTGACCCCGGGCCACGGCCTCAAGCTCGGCTACTACGCCCAGGAGCACGAGACGCTCGACCCCGAGCGCAGCGTCCTGGAGAACATGCGCTCGGCCGCGCCCGACCTGGACCTCGTCCAGGTCCGCAAGACGCTCGGCTCCTTCCTCTTCTCCGGCGACGACGTCGACAAGCCGGCCGGAGTCCTCTCCGGTGGCGAGAAGACCCGGCTCGCCCTGGCCACCCTGGTCGTCTCCTCGGCGAACGTGCTGCTCCTTGACGAGCCGACCAACAACCTGGACCCCGCGAGCCGCGAGGAGATCCTCGGGGCACTGCGCACCTACAAGGGCGCCGTCGTCCTCGTCACCCACGACGAGGGCGCGGTCGACGCGCTCGAACCGGAGCGGATCATCCTGCTCCCGGACGGCGTCGAGGACCTGTGGGGCCCGGACTACGCGGACCTGGTCGCGCTCGCCTGACCCGGACAACCCCTGGAGTGATCATGCCGGGCTGAATCATTCGGCTCATGCGTGATCCTTCATCTGAGTGAGGGCGTCTCGTACCCCCCGGCGCGGTGCTCTGCCGAATCCTTCCGGCAGACCCGCGCCGTACGTGTGCGCCGGCTGCGTCGCTGACCTGGCACTTCCCGCGCCGACGGACCCGGAGCCGCGCTTCGAGGCCACCGGAATGCGAGCTTCCGGTCGTGACGGTGCCGCACGCATCCGCAAACCCGGCGGCATGGACCTTGTCGAATGGGTGGCCAGGACGGACGGGAGGGGTGATCATGAGAAGTCCAGAGCGCACTTCCCATGAGGAGGCACGGGTGGCCGAGACTCTGAAGAAGGGCAGCCGGGTGACCGGCGCCGCGCGCGACAAGCTCGCGGCAGACCTGAAGAAGAAGTACGACTCCGGTGCGAGCATCCGGGCGCTGGCCGAGGAAACCGGCCGCTCCTACGGATTCGTCCACCGGATGCTCAGCGAGTCCGGAGTCACGCTGCGCGGACGCGGCGGAGCGACACGGGGCAAGAAGACAGCCTCGGCCTGACATCGGGGCGGCTCGACCGGCCACCGGGTCTCTCGGTGGCCACCCGGTCGGTCCCATGGCAGGCCAGGTGGTTACTGTGCAGTCACTTAGCATCGGATGCAGTGCTGCACCGGAACCGGAGGCGCCCCATGACTACGCTCGACGACTCTGAGCTCGTATTCGACAAGGACGGTGTACGGCTCACCGTCGAGGACGCCGTTGCCACGGTGACCCTGACCAATCCGGCGAGGCGCAACGCTCAGTCTCCCGCTCTGTGGCGGGCGTTGACAGAAGCCGGACGGTCGTTGCCCGGCAGCGTGCGGGTCGTCGTGCTGCGCGGCGAGGGCAAGTCCTTCTCCGCCGGACTCGACCGGCAGGCGTTCACGCCCGAGGGCTTCGACGGAGAGCCGTCCTTCCTCGATCTCGCGCGCGGCTCCGACGAGGACCTCGACGCGGTGATCGCCGAGTACCAGGAGGCCTTCACCTGGTGGCGCCGTGGCGACCTCGTGTCGATCGCGGCCGTCCAGGGCCATGCCATCGGCGCGGGCTTCCAGCTCGCCCTCGCCTGCGACCTGCGGGTCGTCGCCGAGGACGTGCAGTTCGCCATGCGCGAGACCAGCCTGGGTCTCGTCCCGGACCTGACCGGGACGCACCCGCTCGTCTCGCTCGTCGGCTACGCCCGCGCGCTCGAGATCTGCGCCACCGGTCGCTTCGTCCACGCGGAGGAGGCCGAGCGCATCGGTCTCGCCAATCTGTCCGTCCCCGCCGACGAACTCGACGCGGCGGTACGGGACCTCGGCGCCGCCCTGCTCGCGGCGCCGCGCGACGCGGTCATCGAGACCAAGGCGCTCCTCCAGGGTGCCGCCGGCCGCTCGTACGAGGAGCAGCGCATCGCCGAGCGCGCCGCCCAGGCCCGCCGCCTGCGCGACCTCGCGGGCCTCGGCGACTGACGCCCGCCCGCTCTAGCGCAGTTCCGACACCACGACCGTGACCGCGGCCTCCTGAGGGACGGCGGCGGTCACGGCCGTGCGTACGGCGCGGGCCACGTCCAGGGGACGGGCGCCGGCCGTCACGGCCAGTTCGACCCGTACCCCGTCGGGGCCCCGGCGCACCGGTGGCCCGATCGCGTCCGTCATCGCCGCGACGCCCGGCACCCCGAGCGCCGCGAGGGCCACCGGGTCGTCCGTCGCCGGAGAGGTCCGGCCAGGCGGCGGAGCGGCCGGTTCCGCCTCCGGGGGCGCCGCGTCGAGGAGCTCCGTCACCCGTAGGTCCACGGCCGCGGTCACGAGCCCCAGTTCGTCCTCGGCCGCCGCGAGCAGAGCCGCCCGGAGCGCCTCGGTGAGGCCCGGCAGCGGCTGCCCGGCCACCGCGCCGAACGAGGCGGAGACCCGCAGGCCCGCTTCCCCGGACCCGGACTCCGGTTCCGCCTCCCGGTCCGGGCCGATCCGCAGCTCGCCCGGCACCACCCCCCGTACGGCCGAGGCGGCGCGGCCCATGACCTCGCGCGCCGCCCGCTCGGTGATCCATGCCCCGTCCGCCGCCGTCCCGAGCGGCAACAGCCTGCCCGGGGCGAGGCGGTCACGTACCGCCGCGGCCCAACCGTCACTCGTCGTCATTACCCCAGCCTGCCGTATCCCTGGGGCGAGAGCGGGTAACCACCCTTAGTGTGGGCGAAGAACCCCGAAATAACCCAGAAGGGGCGAAACGCAATGACGGACACCAGTAACTTCGGCGCCACCTCCGGCGACGACTCGCGCCGTACCTCGGTCACCAAGCGCGGTGGCGGCGACCCGGCCTCCCGGGGCCGCACCACCATCGCCGACGGAGTCGTCGAGAAGATCGCCGGCCTCGCCGCCCGGGACGTCGACGGCGTCCACGCCATGGGCAGCGGCCTCTCCCGCACCTTCGGTGCCGTACGCGACCGGGTACCCGGCGGTGGCGGCGCCAAGTCGAACGCCACCCGAGGGGTGAAGGCCGAGGTCGGCGAGGTACAGACGGCGCTCGACCTGGAGATCGTGGTCGTCTACGGCGTCTCCATCGCGGACGTCGCCGGCGACGTCCGGGAGAACGTCATCAACGCCGTCGAACGCATGACGGGCCTCGAAGTCGTCGAGGTCAACATCGCGGTCAGCGACGTCAAACTGCCCGACGACGAGGAGGAGGAGCCGGAACAGCGGCTCCAGTAGCCGCTGACGGCTGGGCACAGGGGGCCGGAAGATCCTCAGGAAGGGGTCAGGAATGAGCATGGCTGTGGTTGGCCTGTTGGCCGGCATGGCGCTCGGCTTCGCCGGATACTTCGGCGGCTTCGGGGCGTTCGTGCTGGTCGCGGCATTGGGAGCCATCGGCTTCGTGGCAGGACGGTTCCTCGACGGCGACCTCGAACCGGGCGACCTGTTCCGGGGTCGCGAACGCGGCGACCGGCGGCGGTGACGGATGGCAGCGGAATCGGCCCCGGACCCCGTACGGGGCCGGGGAGCGACCACGATCGCCGACCGGGTCGTCGCGAAGATCGCCGCCCAGGCCGCCGGGGAAGCACTCGACGCCGTCCCCGAGGGCGGCTCGCGCCCCCACGCCTCGGTCGTCGTCCACCGGGACGTCGCCCGGGTCTCGGTGAGCCTCGAACTCGACTATCCCTCCGACGTCGGCCACCGGTGCGGCGCCGTCCGGGGCCGGGTACGCGCGCGCGTGGAGGAACTCGTTGGCATGGAGGTCCACGAGGTCACCGTCCACGTGGAGCGCCTCCACTCCCCGCTCACCCGGCAGGCCACGAGGAGGGAGCGCCTGTCATGACGACCACAACCGATCCGACCCCCGCCCCCGCCCCGGACCCCGGCCGCGACGACGTCCCCGTCCTGGAGGACGCCCCCGCCTCCCCCGTCCGGCGCTTCTGGTCCGTACGCCGTATCCCCGCCGCCCTGCTCGCGGCCCTGGTCCTCGCCGGGACGGGGCTGCTCCTCTACGACATCGCGGCCGTACGCGCCGACCGCACCGCCATGGCCTGGCGGCGCGAACTCGCCGACGCCCTCGCGACCCGGCCGCTCGACGACGCCCTGATCATCGGCGGAGCCGTCCTCGCGGTCCTCCTCGGCCTCTGGCTCCTGGTCCTGGCGGCGACCCCGGGCCTGCGCGCCGTCCTCCCGATGCGCCGCGCCCACGCCGACGTACGGGCCGGGCTCGACCGGGAGGCCGCCGCCCTCGCCCTGCGCGACCGCGCCATGGAGGTCTCCGGGGTGCAGTCCGTGAAGGTGCGCGTCGGCCGCTCCAAGGCGGCCGTCCGGGCGGTCTCGCACTTCCGGGCGCTCGACGAGGTCCGCGCCGACCTGGAGACGGCTCTCGCCGCGGGCGTCGACGAACTGGCCCTCGCCCACCCGCCGTCACTCAACGTTCGGGTGGCCCGGCCGCCCAGGAAGGGGTGAGCGCGGTGACGGTCGTCCTCCGGCGCGTCAACCGCGCCCTGCTCGGCCTCGCCGGGCTCCTTCTCCTCCTCGTCGGCGGGGGAGTCCTCGCCGCGGCCCTCGACCTGTCCGTGCCGTCCTGGTGGCCCTGGTCGGGTCCCTCGGACGTCCTGCTCTCCACCGCCGACCGGCAGCGCTGGCGGGACGAGGGCTGGTGGTGGCCGGTGGTCATCGCCGTCCTCGGGCTCGTCGTCCTGCTGGCCCTGTGGTGGCTGCTGGTCCAGTTCCGGCGGGCCCGGCTCGCCGAGGTCGCCGTCGACAGCGGCGACGGCGAGGAGGCCGTCCTGCGCGGCCGGGCCCTCGAAGGCGTGATCGAGGCGGACGCCGCCGCCCAGGAGGGCGTGGCCAGGGCCAGGGTCGCCCTCACCGGACGCCGGGACGCCCCCCGCACCCGGGTCGCGCTCCTCCTGGAGCCCCACGCCTCCCCGGGGGACGCCCTGACCACCCTGAGCACCCGGGCCCTCGCCCACGCCCGTACGTCCACGGGCCTGCCCGCCCTGCCCACCGAGGCGCGCCTGCGGGCGGTGAAGCACCGGGCCAGGCGGGTGACCTGACGACGGGCCGGGGCCACGGGCCCTCAGAAGCCGCTGCGGGCCCCGCCGTCGACCGGGAGCATCAGGCCGGTCAGGTACGAGGCCGCCGGGGACAGCACGAAGGCCGCCGTCCGCCCGAACTCCTCCGGGGTGCCGTAGCGGCGCAGCGGGATGGCGGCCTCGTTGGCCGCGCGGGCCGCGTCCGCGTCGCCGGAGAGCGCGTCGAGGGACCGCACCCGGTCCGTGTCGATCCGGCTCGGCAGCAGTCCGACGACCCGCACCCCGCGCGGGCCCAGGTCGTTGGCGAGGGACTTCGCGAAGCCGGCGAGACCGGGGCGGAGGCCGTTGGAGATGGTCAGACCTTCGATCGGCTCGTGGACCGACGCGGACAGGACGAAGCCGATGACCCCGCCGTCGGAGAGGGCTCCGGCGGCCGCGCGGGCCAGCCGTACCGCCCCGAGGAAGACGGTGTCGAAGGCGGCCGCCCACTGCTCGTCGGTGTTGTCCGCCGCGAAGCCGGGCGCCGGACCGCCCACGCTGATCAGGATGCCGTCGAAGCCGCCGAAACGGGCCCGCGCCTCGGCGATGAGCCGCGCCGGGGTCTCCGGGTCGCCGTTGTCGGCGGCGACGCCGGCGGCGCCGGGCCCCAGCTCGGCCGCTGCCTCGGCGACGGTCTTCTCCTCCCGCCCGGTGACCAGCACCTTCGCGCCCTCGGCGAGCAGCGCCTCGGCGGAGGCCCGCCCGAGGCCCCGCGTCGCCCCGGTCACCACGTACACACGGTCCTTCAGTCCAAGATCCATGGACCTATCCTGCCGGGTCGTGATCCTCCCCGGCCAGCGCGAGGGCGGTGCCCACGAGTCCGATGTGACTGAAGGCCTGCGGGAAGTTGCCCAGCTGGCGGCCCGTCACCGGGTCGTACTCCTCCGCGAGGAGACCGACGTCGTTGCAGAGGGTCAGGAGCCGTTCGAAGAGCTCGCGGGCCTCGTCCTTCCTGCCGGTCAGCAGGAGCGCGTCCGCCAGCCAGAACGAGCACACCAGGAAGGTGCCCTCCCCGCCCGGCAGGCCGTCGATCGCCCCCGAGTCGGTGCTGTACCGGCGCACGTAGCCCTCGTGCAGCAGCTCCGCCCGCACCGCCTCCACCGTGCCCACCACCCGGGGGTCGTCCGAGGGCAGGAAGCCGACCTGGGGGATGAGGAGGGTCGCCGCGTCCAGTTCGAGCGACCCGTACGACTGGGTGAAGGTGTTCCGGACGGGGTCGTAGGACCTGGCGCACACCTGCGCGTGGATGTCGTCCCGCATCGCCCGCCACCGGGCCGCGTCCCCCGGCAGCGACGGGTCCGCCTCCAGGGTGCGGACCGCCCGGTCGGCGGCCACCCAGGCCATCACCTTCGAGTGGGTGAAGTGGCGGCGCGGCCCGCGCACCTCCCACAGGCCCTCGTCGGGCTCGCGCCAGGTCGACTCCAGGAAGCCGAGCAGGCTCAGCTGGAGGTTCCAGGCGTGCCGCTGCGCCGGGATCCCGGCCTCACGCGCGCGGTAGAGCGAGTCCATGACCTCGCCGTACACATCGAGCTGGAACTGGTCCACCGCCGCGTTCCCGGTCCGGACCGGTGCCGAGTCGGCGTAGCCCCGCAGCCACGGCAGGGTCGTCTCGGGGAGCCGGCGCTCCCCCGCGGGCCCGTACATGATCTGCAGGTCGGCCGGGTCGCCCGCGACCGACCGGAGGAGCCAGTCCCGCCAGGCGGCCGCCTCCTCGACGTATCCGGCGGAGAGCAGCGCGCCGAGGGTGAGGGAGGAGTCGCGCAGCCAGCAGGCCCGGTAGTCCCAGTTCCGTACGCCGCCGAGCTCCTCCGGCAGGGAGGTGGTGGGGGCGGCCACGATCCCGCCGGTAGGGGCGTAGGTGAGCGCCTTCAGGGTGATCAGGGAGCGCAGCACCGCCTCCCGGTAGGGGCCCCGGTAGGTGCAGAGCGACGCCCACTCCCGCCAGTCCGCGAGGGAGTGCTCCAGTGCCTCGTAGGGGTCGATGAGTGCGGGGCGGGGCTCGTGCGAGGGGTGCCAGGTCATGACGAAGGCCACCTTCTCGCCGGCGGCGACGGTGAAGGAGGAGCAGGTGGAGAACTGCTGGCCCCAGGTCTTCACGGGCGGTTCGCTGCGCAGCCACACCGCGTCCGGGCCGGCGACCGCGACCCGGTGGCCGTCGGTGCGCCGCATCCAGGGGACCACCGAGCCGTAGTCGAAGCGGAGCCGCACGACGGAGCTCATCTCGACGCTGCCGCTGACGCCCTCCACGATCCGCATCAGATCCGGGGCCTTGTCCCGCTGCGGCATGAAGTCGACGACCTTGACGGTGCCGGTGCGGGTCTCCCAGTAGGTCTCCAGGACGAGGGAGTCCTCGGCGTACCGGCGCGTGGCGCAGGTCGTGGAACCTTTGGGGGCGATCCGCCAGTGGCCGTTGTTCTCGTCGCCGAGGATCGAGGCGAAGCAGGCGGCCGAGTCGAAGCGGGGCAGGCACAGCCAGTCGACCGATCCGTCACGGCCGACGAGCGCGGCGGTCTGCAGATCGCCGATGAGGGCGTAGTCGTCGATACTTTGCGTCACGCTCTGGGCTGTTCCCGCCCGCAGGGGTGGTCAATCAGCGGGACGGGGTGGCCTGAATCGCTTCCGCGTCCCGCTCGGGGGTTTCGGGGGTGCCGGAGGAGGCCGCCGCCATCTGGTCGCGCCTCTCCCGGCGGACCAGGATCACCCAGCCGACGGGGACCCCGGCGGCGAAGAGCCACCACTGCACCGCGTACGCCATGTGGGCGCCGATCGAGTCGTGGTCGGGCTCGGGGATGAGTTCGGGGATGTTCCCGGCCGGCTCGGGGGTGATCTGTTCGAGGTAGCCGCCGAGCACCTCGCGGCCGATGAGCTGGGCCTGCTGCGTGCTGTTGATCAGCATGACCTGGCGGTCCGGCAGACCCTTCAGGTCCTTGATGCCGCTGGCGCCGGTCGTCTCGTCGGCCTTGAGACGCCCGGTGATCGTGACCTCGCCCTTCGGGGCGGGCGGGACCGCGGGGAAGGAGTGCTGGTCGGCGGCGGCAGGCACCCAGCCGCGGTTGACCAGGACGGTCCGGCCGTCCCTCAGGAGCAGCGGGGTCAGGACGTGCACGCCGACCCGGTCGTCGGAGTTGGTGCGGCGGCGGACGACGACCTCGTGGGCGGTGTCGAAGGTGCCGGTCGCCGTGGCGGGCCGCCAGTAGTCGGAGCGCGGGACCGTGTGGCCGGGAGAGGTGAGCTCCTCGACCGGGACCGGCTTCGCCGCGACGCTGTCCGCGATCAGGGCGTTCTGGGCGACCCGGCGTTCGTGCCGGTGGAACTGCCAGAAGCCCAGCTCGATCATCGTCGGGACGAGGACGAGGGCGACGAGGGTGAGGATCACCCACTGCCGGGACAACAGGAAGCGGTACACCCCATGACCGTACAACTCGGTCGATGGGGTGCACGCGCCGGGGTTCGGCTTGCTCGGGGGCCGGGCCCAGGATCGTTTCCTCACACCCTGTCGACGATCCCCACCTTTCCCTCCGCACGGGCGCAGTGGCCGCCGCAGTACCAGCTGCCGTCGACCTCGACGCCCTGTCCGATGATCTGGACCCGGCAGTGCTCGCAGATGGGCGCCATGCGGTGGATGGCGCAGGCGAAGCAATCGAAGACGTGGACCGCGCCCTGCGCGTGGACTTCGAAGGACATGCCGTAATCGTTTCCGCAGACCTCACAACGTGCCATGCGCCACAGGGTGAGGGCTCCCGGCGGGAATGCGCAGCTCGGCACGCCCGCCGGGCCCGGGGTGTCACCCGTCTGCCGGGGCCACGTCCCGCAGCAGCTGGGTGTAGGCGGCCTCGTCGACGATCGGCGTGCCGAAGGACCTGGCCTTGAGCGTCTTGGAGGTTGCGGCGTCCGGGTCGTTGGTGACGAGGAGGCTGGTCAGCCGGGAGACGCTGCCGGCGACGTGGAGACCGGCGTCGACCGTGCGGTCCTCGAGGAGTTCGCGGTCGACGGAGGTGTCCCCGGAGAAGGCCACCCGCATGCCCTGTTTGAGAGGTCTGTCCGTCTCGTACCGGCCGGGGTTGGGATACGGGCACGGCGGACGCTTCCGCGAGGGACGCCAGCTGTTCGTCCGGTACGAGGACGGGCCGGCCTGATGGCCGATCCGGGGCCGCTCCGGGGACGAGGCCCACTCGGTCAACGGCCGGCACTCCAGGAGCGGCAGCCGTACGGCACGCTCGGCCGCCGCGTGCAGGCTCGGCCGGAACGCCTCGGCGAGCACCCGCGCGTCGTCCAGCGCGTTGTGCGCGCGCCGCTGCACGACGCCGAAGTGCGCTGCCAGGGACTCCAGCTTGTGGTTGGGCAGCGGCAGCGACAACTCCTTGGCGAGCGCGATCGTGCACAGCCGCTGCCGCACCGGCGCGGCCGATTCGGCGCGCGCGTACTCCCGGGCGATCATCTGCCAGTCGAACATCGCGTTGTGCGCGACGAGGACCCGTCCGTCGAGCCGGGCCGCGAACTCCGCCGCGATCTCGGGGAAGAGCGGCGCGCCCTCCAGGACGTCCGTGGTCAGTCCGTGGATCCAGACCGGGCCCGGATCGCGCTCGGGGTTGACGAGGGTGTACCAGTGGTCCTCGACGTTTCCCTGGGCGTCCAGCCGGTAGACGGCAGCCGACACTATCCGGTCGTCACGGGCGAGTCCGGTGGTCTCCACGTCGACGACCGCGTACCCCTGCGGGTAGGCGGCCGGCCATGTCGCTGCTGTCGTACGGTCGTCAAGCACGGTCACTGAGAATACGGCCCACGACCGACAACTCCGTCCCGGGTGTCCCCGGAGGCTTCTCGGTTTCCCCAACTCCCCAGCGTGCGGACCCCCTTGTCCTTCGCGGCTCGGCCGGAGGGCGCCTTGGCGGTGGGTGCCTTGTCGGAAGGTGCCAAAGCTTGCTGACAAGGCGTCTCGCATACTTGTTGGTAACAACGTCTAGCCCTGCCCCGCCTCCCGCCCCTACCGTCGACGGCATGCCGAACCTGCCCGATGTCGTGCTCTGGTCCATACCGGCGTTCGTCCTGCTCACCGTCCTGGAGATGGTCAGCCACCGGATCCACCCCGACGAGGACGCCGCCGGTTACGAGACCAAGGACGCCGCCACCAGCATCGGCATGGGTCTCGGGAGCCTGGCCTTCGACGCGCTGTGGAAGATCCCCGTGGTCGCGATCTACACCGCCGTCTACGAGCTGACCCCGCTCCGCGTCCCCGTCCTGTGGTGGACGATCCCGCTCATGCTGCTCGCGCAGGACTTCCTCTACTACTGGCAGCACCGCGGACACCATGTCGTCCGCGTCCTCTGGGCCTGCCACGTCGTCCACCACAGCAGCCGCAAATTCAACCTCACCACCGCCCTGCGCCAGCCGTGGACCAGCGTGACCTCCTGGCCGTTCTACCTGCCGATGATCGCCCTCGGCGTCCACCCGGCCGCCGTCGCCTTCTGTTACTCGGTCAATCTCGTCTACCAGTTCTGGATCCACACCGAGCGCGTCGGGAGGCTGCCCGGGCCCTTCGAGTACGTCCTCAACACGCCCTCGCACCACCGCGTCCACCACGCCTCCCAGGGCGGCTACCTGGACCGGAACTTCGGCGGCATCCTCATCGTCTGGGACCGGATGTTCGGCTCCTGGGTCGGTGAGACCGACCGGCCCGTCTACGGGCTCACCAAGAACATCGAGACGTACAACCCGCTCCGGGTCGCCACCCACGAGTACGCCGCCATCGCCCGCGACCTCCGGGCCGCGCGCGACTGGCGCGAGCGGGCCGGCCGGGTCTTCCGAGGCCCCGGCTGGCAACCCGGCCCGCCGACCGCCGACGTGCCGAAGAGCGCCGGAACCCTCCCGGAGCCCGCGCCGGAGCCCGCCGCGTGAGCGCCGGCCCCGCACCCGCCCGTGCCGTCCCGGCCGCCTCCCGTCCGCTCGCCCCCCGCGCGCTCCTCGCCGCCTTCGGGCTCGCGGCCGCCGTCGACCTGATCTCCCTGGTCGCCGGCGCCGAACTCGGTCACCAGCTCGCCAAGCCACTCCTGATGCCGCTGCTCGCCGCGTACGCGGTCACCAGGGGCGCCCCGAAGCCGCTGGTCGTCGCGCTCCTCTTCGGCTGGGGCGGCGACGTCTTCCTCCTCTCGGACGCCGACTGGGCCTTCCTCGTCGGCATGGGGTCCTTCGCCGCGGGACACGTCTGCTACCTCGTCCTCTTCGGGCGGCGCCGTACGTCCGTACCCCTGGCGGCCGCGTACACCGCCGTCCTCGTCGGCACCGTCGTGCTCCTGTGGCCCGACCTCCCCGCCGACCTGAGGGTCCCGGTCGCCGGCTACTCGCTGCTCCTGACCGCCATGGCCTACCGCGCCGGCTCCCTCGGGCTCCTGGCCGGGCTCGGCGGCGGCCTGTTCCTGCTGTCCGACACCCTCATCGCCACCGGAGTCGCCCACTGGCCCCAGCTGCCGGCGCCGGACTTCTGGGTCATGCTGACCTATATCGGGGCGCAGTGCCTCCTGACGGCGGGAGCGCTCCACGCGATGTACGGTGAATGTCGTACAACTGTCTGACAGCAAGGACCGTCCGCCATGCGCGCCACCACCATCCACGCTCCCTTCGACATGCGGGTGGAGGACGTGCCCGACCCGGTGGTGCGGGACCCCACCGACGTCGTCGTCCGCGTCCTGCGCGCCTGCGTCTGCGGCAGCGACCTGTGGGCCTACCGCGGCGAGTCCGCCCGGCAGCCGGGTCAGCGCATCGGCCACGAGTTCCTCGGTGTCGTGGAGGCGGCGGGCGCCGAGGTCACCGGCTTCACCACCGGAGACCTCGTCGTCGCCCCCTTCGTCTGGTCCGACGGCACCTGCGACCACTGCGCCGAGGGGCTCCAGACCTCCTGCCCGCGCGGCGGCTTCTGGGGCTCGGTCGGCTCGGACGGCGGCCAGGGCGAGGCCGTCCGGGTCCCCTTCGCCGACGGCACCCTCGTCAAGCTCCCCGCCGACGCCGCCTCCGACGACCGGCTCCTGACCGCGCTGCTCGCCCTCTCGGACGTCATGGGCACCGGCCACCACGCGGCCCTCGGCGCCGGCGTCAGGCCCGGCTCCACCGTCGCGGTCGTCGGCGACGGCGCCGTCGGCCTCTGCGGTGTCCTCGCGGCCAAGCGGCTCGGCGCCGAGCGGATCATCGCGCTCGGCCGGCACACCGCCCGCACCGACATCGCCCGCCTCTTCGGCGCCACCGACGTCGTCGCCGAGCGCGGCGAGGCCGCAGAGGCGGCGGTCCGCGAACTCACCGGCGGCCAGGGCGCCCACGGCGTCATCGAGGCCGTCGGCACCGAGCAGTCCATGCGGACCGCCGTCGCCATCGCCCGCGACGGCGGCTCCATCGGCTACGTCGGCGTCCCCCACGGCAGCGGCACCGGACTCGACCTCTCCGTCATGTTCGACCGGAACATCGCGCTGCGCGGCGGCGTCGCCCCCGTGCGCGCGTACATCCCGGAACTGCTCCAGGACGTCCTCGACGGCACCATCGACCCCTCGCCGGTCTTCGACCTGACCGTCGGCCTCGACGGCGTCCCCGGCGGCTACAAGGCGATGGACGAGCGCACGGCCCTGAAGGTCCTCGTCACGCCGTGACAGGGGCCGTGGTTCACCGGGTGAGCCACGCGGGCGCGTCCGCGCCCGCCACGCCCGGCGGCCGCGACCAGCCCGCCGGGCCGCCCTCGTACGCCACGGGCGACAGCGCGTGTCGCAGCCGCCCCAGCGGGCCGTCCGACTCGGTGAGGTACCGGTCGGGCTCGTACCGGGGCAGTGCGTGCGTCAGCCAGTGGCCCGTCTGCGCGAGCGCCAGCCGGACGAGCCGCGTGCCGCCATCCCGGTCCTGCTCGGTCAGCGACCGGAGCACGGCGGCCGCGAGGAGATAACCCGTGCCGTGGTCCAGGGCCTGCGCGGGCAGCGCGCCCGGCTCCTCCGCCGAGCCCTCGGTCACGCCGATCCCGGTCGCCACCTGGACCAGGGAGTCGAAGCCGCGCCGCCCGCCCCACGGCCCGTAGTCCCCCCAGGCGGAGAGCAGGGCGGTGACGAGCCCCGGCCGGTGCAGGTCGAAGCGGTCGAGGGCGCCCGGCCGGTAGCCGGTGACCAGGACGTCGGCGGAGTCCAGGAGCGCGTCGAAGGTACGCCGGTCGGACGGCCGGTCCAGATCGAGCGCGGCGGTCCGCTTCCCGACGTCCGTCTCCGCGTGCTGGTCGGGCAGTTCGGGGTTGCCGGGCGGATCGATCCGCAGCACGTCCGCGCCGAGCAGCGCGAGCGTCCGGGTCGCGACCGGCCCGGCGATCACCCGGGTCAGGTCCAGGACCCGCAGCCGGCCCGCACGGCGACGGGGCGGGGCCCCGTCGAGCCGCTCCCGGGTCAGCAGCGGCCGCGCCGCCACCGCCCGGCCCTGTTCGTGCGCCGCCCACTCCGCGGGGGTGCGCAGGGCGACGGCGAGGCCCCCGGCCGCGTACACCGCCGTCTCGACCTCGACGGCCCGCCGCTCGCCGATCGCCGCCGCGACGGCCTCCACCGACTCCTCCCGCACGTCGAGAGCGGCGAGCAGCGCGGTCCGGTGGTGCGGATAGTTGGCGTGGGTACGGACCCACCCGTCGGCCGCCCGCCAGTACCGGGAGAGCGGCGCGAAGTTCACCGGCGCCCGCCCGTCGACCCGCAGATGACGCTCGCTCACGAAGGCGGTGGCGACGGCCCCGTCGTCCACCCGCACCGGCCCCGGCAGCCCCGCCCGCTCGACGGCGGCGAGCGAACAGGCCGCCACCGTCGCCCGCGCCAGGTCCATCACCGGCAGCCGGGCCGGAAGCAGCCCGGAGGGCCCGGTGAACGCCACCCGGTCGACCAGGGCGGGATCGCCGCCGAGGGCCGACCACAGCAACTCCGTACCCGTACGCACCGTGTTGTCCATGACGGCAGTGTGGCACTCCGTGCCACGCGAAGGGTCCCCCTGCGGCGCACGCGAAAGGGTCCCCGTGCGGCACACGCACGGGGACCCTCCTCACCGGACCTCCGCGACTAGCGGCGGACGGCGTCCAGCGCGTCGATCAGACCGGCTCCGTAGAAGCCGTTCTTGTTCTTGCCGCCCTCACAGACGGCGTCGATCTTGCCGTCGCCCTCGATGTCGTACGGGTTGGTGCAGGCGCGGTCGTCGGCCTGCGCGTACAGCAGCGCCTTCAGGGCCGCCGGGCTCGCGTGGGGGTGCGTCGACTTGATGAGCGCGAGGACACCCGCCGCGTGCGGCGCCGCCATCGACGTGCCGGCCTTGTAGTTGTAGCCGCCGTTGACCGTGGTCGACAGGATGCGGCCGTTGACCGCCGGGGCGTCCGGGGTCTGGTACTCGGTGCGGTCACCGCCGGGGGCGGCGACGTCGATGACACCGAGACCGTAGTTGGAGTAGGACGCCTTCAGGTCCTTGGCCCCGGTCGCGGAGACGGTGACGATGCCCGGCAGCATGCCCGGGTAGTCGAGGCACTCCTTCGGGTCGATGACCCGGCCGCTCGGCGTGCTGTCGTTCGGGCTGCTGTTGTCGACGATCGTGTCGGCCGCCAGGTCGAACTTCGAGTTGCCGGCCGCCGCCACGTTGACCGTGCCCTTGCGCTCCGCGTAGCGGGTCGCGCGGGTGACCGCCTCGATGAGGGCCTTCTGGTCCTCGTCGTTCTTGCAGGCGAACATCCACGGGTCGGTGTAGTAGCTGTTGTTCGTGACCTCGACACCCTGCTCGGCCGCCCACATGAAGCCGCAGACCACGGCCTCGGTGTAGAAGAAGCCGTCCGGGGTCGACACCTTGATGCCGGAGACCTTCACGCCCGGGGCGACACCGGTGACGCCGATGCCGTTCTTGGCGGCGGCGATCGTGCCGGCGACGTGGGTGCCGTGGTCGCTCTCGCCCGGGTTGGGGCGCCACGAGCCGGGGGTGGTGTCCGGCTTGCCGGTCACGCAGTTCGCGGAGGCCTTGACGTCGAAGTTCGGCGCCAGGTCCGGGTGGGTGTCGTCGACACCCGTGTCGATGACGGCGACGGTGACGCGCTTGCTGCCGAGCGTCTTCTGGTGGGCCTTGTCCGCCTTGATGGCCGGCAGGTCCCACTGCAGGGGCTCCAGCGGATCCTGCTCGTCCGACGCCGTGGCCGCCGCGGCCTTGGCCTCGGCCGCGGACAGCGTCTGGGCGCCCTCGTCGACGGAGGTGTCCGTCTGCGCGGACAGCGGGGCGGTACGGGTCGCACCGGCCGACACCACACCACGCGCCGTGCGGATCGTCTTCGCGAACTCGGGGTTCTGCGAGTGGACGACTATCACGCCTATGCGGTCGTACGAGACGACCACCTCGCCACCCGCGGCGGCTATCGCCTTCTTCACCGAGGAGGCGGTCCAGCGACCTCCCGCGACGTTGACGACGTACGTCAGCTTCGGCCCGTTCGTCGCCACGGCGGACGTCGGTGCGTCACTCAGTTCCGCGGCGGAGGCGGCGCCGGAGGGAAGGAAGCCGAGCGAGGCCGTGAGCGCGAGACCAACCGGCAGAGCAAGAGCTCGGCCGCGCCTCGATCCCAGATGAGCCATGGGTTCTCCACATCATCCGTATGTACTGCCCGCACACGGGTTTGCGTGCGGACAGGTGCATGACGAGTGAAGCTATCGCTGATCTTCCCGGCGCTTCAATGAGTTGAGAAGACTTCATGAAGATCTGTACGAATAAATCCCCGGCGTGAACCGCTTCGCATCCCGCTCCGTGCCGTTGTGCAGGGGAGGGGCTCCGTTCGGAACCCCGGCTCCCGCACCCCTGGTGAGGCCCCCTTGACCATGCCGTCCGTCCCCGCGTCACGAGGAGATTCCGTGGCTACCGAAGCACCGCCGCCGCCCAGAGACGGGACGGAGGCCGCATCCGCCCCCGTCGCACCCACGACGGAACAGTTCGTCGAGGTGCAGCAGGGCGAGGAGTTCGGCGAACTGCGCCGTACGTACCGCTCCTTCGCCTTCCCCCTGACCCTCGCCTTCATCGCCTGGTACCTGCTGTACGTGCTGCTCTCGAACTACGCGGGTGGCTTCATGGGGACCAAGGTCTTCGGCAACATCAACATGGCGCTCGTCCTCGGCCTCGGCCAGTTCGCCACCACCTTCCTCATCGCCTGGCTCTACTCGCGGCACGCGGCGAACCGGCTCGACCCCAAGGCCGAGGCCATCAGGAACCGTATGGAGGGCGACGCATGAGCACCCCCGTCCTGCTCGCGGCGGACAGCGCCACCAGCGAGCACCGGCCGCTGATCATCGCCCTCTTCGGCGCCTTCGTCATCGGGACCCTGATCATCACCGTCTGGGCCGGCCGCCAGACCCGCAGCGCCGCCGACTTCTACGCGGGCGGAGGCCAGTTCACCGGCTTCCAGAACGGCCTCGCGATCTCCGGCGACTACATGTCCGCCGCGTCCTTCCTCGGCATCAGCGGCGCCATCGCCCTCTACGGCTACGACGGCTTCCTGTACTCGATCGGGTTCCTGGTCGCCTGGCTCGTCGCCCTGCTCCTGGTCGCCGAACCGCTGCGCAACTCCGGCCGCTTCACCATGGGCGACGTCCTCGCCTACCGGATGCGCCAGCGGCCCGTCCGCACCGCCGCCGGCACCTCCACCATCGTCGTCTCGATCTTCTACCTGCTCGCCCAGATGGCGGGCGCCGGCGTCCTCGTCTCGCTGCTCCTCGGCATCACCAGCGACGGCGGCAAGGTCGCGATCGTGGCCCTCGTCGGCGTCCTGATGATCGTCTACGTGACGATCGGCGGCATGAAGGGCACCACCTGGGTGCAGATGGTGAAGGCCGTCCTGCTCATCGCGGGCACGCTCCTCATCACCTTCCTCATCCTGCTGAAGTTCGACTTCAACCTCTCGCAGCTGCTCGGCGCCGCCGCCACCAACAGCGGCAAGGGCGACGCCTTCCTCGAGCCCGGCCTCAAGTACGGACTCAGCTCCGTCTCGAAGCTGGACTTCATCTCCCTCGGCATCGCCCTCGTCCTCGGCACCGCCGGACTGCCCCACATCCTGATCCGCTTCTACACGGTGCCGACCGCCAAGGCCGCCCGTAAGTCGGTCAACTGGGCCATCGGCATCATCGGCGCCTTCTACCTGATGACGATCGTCCTCGGCTTCGGCGCCGCCGCACTGCTCAGCGGCGACACCATCAAGGCGTCCAACAAGGCGGGCAACACCGCGGCCCCGCTGACCGCCCTCGAGGTCGGCGGCGGCGCCGACTCCACCGGCGGCGCGATCCTCCTCGCCGTCATCTCCGCCGTCGCCTTCGCCACCATCCTCGCCGTGGTCGCCGGTCTGACCCTGGCCTCCTCCTCGTCCTTCGCGCACGACATCTACGCGAACGTGATCAGGCGAGGAAAGGCCACCGAGAAGGAGGAGATGCGGGCCGCCCGCTGGTCCACGGTCCTCATCGGCATCGTGTCGATCGCGCTCGGCGCCCTCGCCCGCGACCTCAACGTCGCCGGTCTCGTCGCCCTCGCCTTCGCGGTCGCCGCCTCGGCCAACCTGCCGACGATCCTCTACTCGCTCTTCTGGAAGCGGTTCACCACCCAGGGCGCGCTCTGGTCGATCTACGGCGGCCTTGTCTCCTCCGTCGTCCTGGTCCTCTTCTCGCCCGTCGTCTCCGGCGGGCCGGCCTCGATGTTCAAGGGCGTGGACTTCCACTGGTTCCCGCTGGAGAACCCCGGCCTCGTCTCGATCCCGCTCGGCTTCCTCCTCGGCTGGCTCGGCTCGATCCTCTCCAAGGAGGAGCCGGACGCCGGCAAGTACGCGGAGCTGGAGGTCAAGTCCCTCACCGGGGTCGGGGTCGCCGCCGCGGTCAAGCACTGACCGGAGCGCACCGGACCGTATACGTTCCGCTATTCCCGGACGGCCGCGTCGTAGAGTTCTACGACGCGGCCTCGCCGGTCCCGTGACAATCTGCCCTGCTCGATGTCCGTGTCCTCGCGTAGGCTCGAACCACACGCAACCGCAAGACGGGGAGGGGGCCCAAGTGCTCATCGACACCTATGGCCGGGTGGCAACCGACCTGCGCGTCTCGCTCACGGACCGGTGCAACCTGCGCTGCACGTACTGCATGCCCGAAGAGGGACTGCAGTGGCTCGCGAAGCCGGACCTGCTCACCGACGACGAGATCGTCCGGCTGATCCGTATCGCGGTCACCGACCTCGGCGTCACCGAGGTCCGCTTCACCGGCGGCGAGCCGCTGCTCCGCCCCGGCCTCGTCGGCATCGTCGAGCGCTGCGCGGCCCTGGAGCCCCGCCCCCGGATGTCCCTCACCACCAACGGCATCGGACTGAAGCGCACGGCCGCCGCCCTCAAGGCCGCCGGCCTCGACCGGGTCAACGTCTCCCTCGACACCCTGCGCCCCGACGTCTTCAAGACCCTCACCCGGCGCGACCGCCACCAGGACGTCCTCGACGGCATGGCCGCCGCCCGGGACGCCGGCCTCACCCCGGTCAAGGTCAACGCCGTCCTGATGCCCGGGCTCAATGCCGACGAGGCACCCGACCTCCTCGCCTGGGCGGTGGAGCAGGAGTACGAGCTCCGCTTCATCGAGCAGATGCCCCTCGACGCCCAGCACGGCTGGAAGCGCGACGGCATGATCACCGCCGGGGACATCCTGGAGTCGCTGCGCACCCGCTTCACCCTGACGCCCGAGGGCGCCGACGAGCGCGGTTCGGCGCCCGCCGAGCGCTGGGTCGTCGACGGCGGACCGCACACGGTCGGCGTCATCGCCTCCGTCACCCGCCCGTTCTGCCGGGCCTGCGACCGCACCCGGCTCACCGCCGACGGTCAGGTGCGGACCTGTCTGTTCGCCACCGAGGAGACGGACCTGCGGGCCACGCTCCGCTCGGACGCGCCGGACGCCGAGGTCGCGGCGCTCTGGAAGCGGGCCATGTGGGGCAAGAAGGCCGGCTCCGGCCTCGACGACCCGGGCTTCCTCCAGCCCGACCGCCCGATGTCGGCGATCGGCGGCTGAGCGCGGGGCGAGAAGGGCCTCAGGTGTCGGCGGACACCCAGTCCGTCAGCGGCACGACGTCCTTGAGGAAACCCCGTACCCCCAGGAACTGGGAGAGGTGTTCGCGGTGCTCCTCGCACGCGAGCCAGGTCTTGCGACGCTCGGGCGTGTGCAGCGCGGGATTGTTCCACGCGAGCACCCAGACGGCGTCGGCGCGGCACCCCTTGGCGGAGCAGATCGGCTTCTCTTCGCTCACCGGATGGTTGATCACCTGATCATTGTCCAGCAACAGCGATGCCGAGCAGCCACGGGGGGAGCTGCCCGGCATCGGTCCGTCGCTCCGACGGGGGATGCGGAGCGCGTAGGAAGTATGTCACGGCACATGGGGTGCGGTGCACTGGAACTTCATGATTGATCTGAGCTGTTCCTGAGGTTTCCGGGGTCCAGCGCGGGCCGCGTCGGAGGGGGGACGAACGTGGAGGGAAGGGACGGAGTGGACTCCCGCCCCGCGTTCGCGATGACCACGGCGACATAGGGGAGCAGGATGCCCAGGGCGAGGGCCACGATCGCCACGTGCCGCTCGACATTCCACAGCACCGCGGCGGCGATCACGGACAGCGTCCGGACCGTCATCGAGATGACGTAGCGCCGCTGCCGCCCGCGCACATCGTCGGCGAGCCCCTGCCGGGCCCCCGTGATCCGGAAGACCTCGGTTCCGTCACGCTTCGCCATCGCCGTTCACCACCCACCGGTCGCGCCGGACGCACCCGGTCCGGACCTCTACTCCACGGTACGCCCGCCACCCGGCGCGGACGAGGCCGGGGGCACGGATGGCGCTGTCCGACATGCGGCGTATGGCCGGGAGGGCGAGACTGGGCCCACATGCGGACAAGGAGGCGACGATGGGTTGGTTGTGGGCGATCATCGTGGGACTGGTCCTCGGTCTGATCGCGAAGGCGATCCTGCCGGGTAAGCAGCAGATCCCGCTGTGGCTGACGGTGGTGTTCGGCATTCTCGGCAGCGTCCTCGGCAACGCCGTGGCGACGTGGATCGGGGTCAACGAAACCAAGGGCATCGACTGGACCCGCCACCTGCTCCAGCTGATCGGCGCGGTGGCCGTGGTCGGAGTGGGCGACATGCTGTGGGCTTCGATGAAGGGCAACCGCCGACGGGCGTGATCCGGCCCAGAGGGAGGCCCGGTACGGCACACGCCGTACCGGGCCTCCCTCTGTGCGTCCCGGGGGCGGAACTCAGCCCTCCGCGCCGGCGAACTCGATCGCCGCCAGGTTCTTCTTGCCGCGCCGCAGCACCAGCCAGCGGCCGTGCAGCAGCTCGTCCGCCGACACCTCGGCGTCCTCTGCGGTCACCTTCACGTTGTTCACGTAGGCCCCGCCCTCCTTCACCGTGCGGCGCGCGCCCGACTTGCTCGGCGCGAGACCGACCTCGGTGAACAGGTCCACGACCTGGCCGAGCGCGGTCACCCGGGCGTGCGGCAGCTCCGACAGGGCGGCGGCCAGCGTCGCCTCGTCCAGCTCGGCCAGGTCGCCCTGCCCGAACAGCGCCTTGGAGGCGTTGATGACGGCCGCGCACTGCTCGGCGCCGTGCACCAGGGTGGTGAGCTCCTCGGCGAGCGCCCGCTGCGCGGCACGCGCCTGCGGCCGCTCCGCGGTCTGCCGCTCCAGCTCCTCCAGTTCCTCGCGGGACTTGAAGGACAGGATCCGCATGTATGTCGAGATGTCCCGGTCGTCCACGTTCAGCCAGAACTGGTAGAACGCGTACGGCGTCGTCATCTCCGGGTCGAGCCAGACGGCCCCGCTCTCGGTCTTGCCGAACTTGGTGCCGTCCGCCTTGACCATCAGCGGGGTCGCGAGCGCGTGCACCTCAGCACCCGGCTCCAGCCGGTGGATCAGGTCGAGCCCGGCCACCAGGTTGCCCCACTGGTCCGAGCCGCCCTGCTGGAGCGTGCACCCGTAGCGGCGGTACAGCTCCCGGAAGTCCATGGCCTGGAGCAACTGGTAGCTGAACTCGGTGTAGCTGATGCCCTGCTCGGACTCCAGGCGCCGGGCGACGGAGTCCTTGGTCAGCATCTTGTTGACCCGGAAGTGCTTGCCGATGTCCCGCAGGAACTCGATCGCCGACATGCCGGCGGTCCAGTCCAGGTTGTTCACCATGATCGCCGCGTTCTCCCCCTCGAAGGAGAGGAACGGCTCGATCTGCGTCCGCAGCCGGTTCACCCAGTTCGCGACCGTCTCGGGGTCGTTCAGGGTGCGCTCGGCCGTCGGCCGCGGGTCACCGATCTGACCGGTGGCCCCGCCGACCAGCGCCAGCGGCCGGTGCCCGGCCCGCTGGAGCCGGCGCACGGTGAGGACCTGGACCAGGTGCCCGACGTGGAGACTGGCCGCGGTCGGGTCGAAACCGCAATAGAAGGTGACGGGACCGTCCGCGAGAGCCTTGCGCAGTGCGTCCTCATCGGTGGACTGGGCGAAGAGCCCGCGCCACTTCAGCTCGTCGACGATGTCCGTCACGGTCGTCCGTCTCCTTGATCGATTGCGGTGGTGCCGTCGCCCAGTCTAGGTGGGTCAGACCCCCTTGCTGACCGAGCTCATGTTGAAGTCGGGCACCCGCAGGGCGGGCATCGCGGCCCGGGTGAACCAGTCGCTCCACTCGCGCGGCAGCGTCTTCTCGGTCCGGCCCGCCTCCGAGGCCCGCGACAGCAGGTCCACCGGCGACTCGTTGAACCGGAAGTTGTTCACCTCGCCGACCACCTCGCCGTTCTCCACGAGGTAGACGCCGTCCCGGGTCAGCCCGGTGAGCAGCAGCGTCGCCGGGTCGACCTCGCGGATGTACCAGAGGCAGGTGAGGAGCAGACCACGCTCCGTCGAGGCGACCATCTCCTCGAGGGAACGCTCGCCGCCGCCGTCCAGGATCAGGTTCCCCGCTCCGGGCGCCACGGGCAACCGAGTAAGTTCCGCCGTGTGCCGGGTGGTGATGAGGCGCTCCAGCCTGCCGTCCCGCATCCAGTCCGTCGGCGCGATCGGCAGGCCGTTGTCGAAGACGGAGGAGTCGTCGCCCGAGGAGTGCGCGATCACGAACGGCGCGGACTCCAGACCCGGCTCGTTCGGGTCGCTGCGCAGGGTCAGCGGCAGCGGGGAGAGGGTCTCGCCGAGCCGGGTGCCGCCGCCGGGCTTGGAGAAGACCGTACGACCCTCCACCGCGTCCCGGGCAGTCGACGACCACAGCTGGTAGATCAGCAGGTCGGCCACGGCGGTCGGCGGCAGCAGCGTCTCGTACCGCCCGGCGGGCAGCTCGATCCGTCGCTCCGCCCAGCCGAGACGGGTCGCCAGCTCGGCGTCGAGCGCCGCCGGGTCGACGTCCTTGAAGTCCCGGGTCGAGCGTCCGGCCCAGGCGGAGCGCGAGCGGTCGGGGGACTTGGCGTTCAGCTCCAGGGTCCCGTTGGGCTGGTCGTGGCGCAGCCGCAGGCCCGTGGACGTACCCAGGTAGGTGGAGGTCAGCTCGTGGTTGGCGAAGCCGTACAGCTCACGGCCGCCGGACCGGGCACGGGCGAAGGCCTCGCCGAGCGCCGGGGCGAAGTCGGCGAAGACGGCGGACGAGGTCTCCGCCGGGGCGTCCGTGAAGTCGGGGGACGAGGGCACGTCCGCCACCAGCCGCTGGGCGTCCTCGGCGGGCCCCGCGGCACGCGCGGCGGCCTCGGCGGCCCGGACCAGGGGCTCCAGGTCGTCGACGGTCACGGCGGACCGGGAGACGACACCGGAGGCGGTGCCCTGCGCGCCGTCGACGGTCGCGATCACCGTGAGCGTACGGCCGCGGGTGACGCCGTTGGTGGTGAGCGCGTTGCCCGCCCAGCGCAGATTGGCCGAGGACTCCTCGTCCGCGATGACGACACACCCGTCGGCGCGGGACAGCTCGAGGGCCCGCTCGACGATCTCGTACGGCTTGCTGACGCGGCTCATCGACCGGCCTCCTGCGTGGTGTTCAGACGGTGCTTGCCCGGGGGACGCCCCCCGGACCCCCGGCAGATCTGGTCGCGGGCGCTCATCGACCGGCCTCCTGCGTGGTGTTCAGGATGTTGACGCCCCGGAAGAGGGCGGACGGGCAGCCGTGGGAGACCGCGGCGACCTGGCCCGGCTGGGCCTTCCCGCAGTTGAAGGCACCTCCGAGGACGTACGTCTGCGGTCCGCCGACCTGCTCCATCGAGCCCCAGAACTCGGTGGTCGTCGCCTGGTACGCCACGTCCCGCAGCTGCCCGGCGAGCCGCCCGTTCTCGATGCGGAAGAACCGCTGCCCGGTGAACTGGAAGTTGTAGCGCTGCATGTCGATCGACCACGACCGGTCACCGACCACGTAGATGCCCCGCTCCACACCCCCGATCAGATCCTCGGTCGACAGACCGCCCGGATCCGGCTGGAGCGAGACGTTCGCCATCCGCTGCACCGGCACGTGCGCGGGGGAGTCGGCGAAGGCGCAGCCGTTCGACCGGCCGAGACCCGTGAGCTTCGCGATCCGCCGGTCCAGCTGGTAGCCGACGAGGGTGCCGTCCTTCACCAGGTCCCAGCTCTGCGCCTCGACGCCCTCGTCGTCGAACCCGACCGTCGCGAGCCCGTGCTCGGCGGTCCTGTCACCCGTCACGTTCATGATCGAGGAGCCGTAGGCCAGCTTGCCCAGCTGGTCGAAGGTGGCGAAGGAGGTGCCCGCGTACGCCGCCTCGTAGCCCAGGGCCCGGTCCAGCTCGGTGGCGTGCCCGATGGACTCGTGGATCGTCAGCCAGAGGTTCGACGGGTCCACGACCAGGTCGTACCGCCCCGCCTCCACGCTCGGCGCCCGCATCTTCTCGGCGAGCAGCCCCGGGATCTCGTCCAACTCCTTGTCCCAGTCCCAGCCGGTGCCCGTCAGGTACTCCCAGCCCCGCCCGGCAGGTGGCGCGATCGTCCGCATCGAGTCGAACTCGCCGGTCGTCTCGTCGACGGCGACCGCCGTCAGCTGCGGGTGCAGCCGGACCCGCTGCTGCGTGGTGACCGTGCCCGCCGTGTCCGCGTAGAACTTGTTCTCGTGGACGGTGAGCAGCGAGGCGTCCACGTGCGCCACGCCGTCCGCCCGCAGCAGCCGCCTGCTCCAGTCGGCGAGCAGCGCGCTCTTCTCCTCGCCGGGGATGGAGAAGGGGTCGATCTCGTACGAGGAGACCCAGGTGCGCTCCTCGTGCACCGGCTCCTCCGCCAGCTCCACCCTCTCGTCCGAACCGGCCGCCGCGATCACCTTCGCCGACAGCTTGGCCATGGCCACGGCCTGCGAGGCGACCCGCGCGGCCCCGTCCATGGTCAGATCGACCCCGGACGCGAACCCCCAGGCCCCGCCGTGCACCACCCGCACCGCGTACCCGAGGTCGGTGGTGTCCGAGGATCCGGACGGTTTGGCGTCACGCAGCCGCCACGAGGCGCTGCGCACCCGCTCCAGACGGAAGTCCGCGTGCTCGGCACCGAGCGCGCGCGCTCGGGCGAGCGCCGCGTCGGCGAGCGCCCGTAGGGGCAGCGCGACGAACGAAGGGTCGATCTGATGGACCACGAGCGGCCTCGCTCTCGGCGATCGGAAGGCGGGGGTCGAACTGTCCCGGAAGTCAATCACGGGACGGGCCGCGGAGTCGGCGCATTGACGTGCGCCCCCGGCGTAACCCGCGCCAACCCGCCTTCGTCCACGGCGTCTTGAGGCAGCGGAATAGAGCACGGGCATAGCACCCGCGCCGATGGGATGAGATGATCGACGCCATGCACGGGTGGGTGAACGGAGTCAGGTCCTGGCTGTCGTCGCTGGACGAGGACGCACTCAGATCCCTGCTGACCCGGCACCACTGCTGACGGGGCGACAAGCACGCCCACACCTCGGACCGGCCGCCGTCCCCACCCTCGCGTCGGGAACTGCACGCGGCACGGGTCCGGCTGGCCAAGGCGCAGCAGGGCCAGCTGACGAGCATCGCCGCCTGCGGGCTCATCTGGGCGGTCGAGGCACTCCCCACGGAGTACGGGTTCTCGCAGCGCGCCCTGACGGACCCCACCCTCGACGAACTCCTCGCCATGCTCCGAGTACTCGACCCGCCGCTCGCCCGCTGCGCCCTCTACGGGATGCTCATGCCCAGCACGGGCCGGCTCCCGGGGGGACCGCTGGCGACGCGCCACGAGGCGGCGTTACAGACGGCCGCGGACAGCAGCCCGCCGCCGGACGCGCACGAGATAGGTCCTCGGTTCGAGGCGGCGTCAAAGGATCAGGATGAGGGCCCGCACGAGGCCGACTTGCTCGGTGCGGGTGCGGGTGCGGGTGCGGGTGCGGGTGCGGACGGGGATCCCGATGCCGGTGCGGTCGGGGATCCCGCGTTGAACGAGGTCATCGAGTGGTCCGGCAAGCACCCGGCGCAGTACGCCGGCCCGCCCGGCTTCCGCGCCCTGGGCGAGGAGCTGTGGCGGGCGGAGGACATCGACCGGCTCATCGAGGACACCGACGCCCTGTTCCGTACGTCGAAGCAGGCCAAGGAGCCGATCCTCGACCACGGGCCCGACACCTCCGGCCGTGACCGCGACCCGCTGAGGGAGCGGATCCGCCGCGCGGTCCGGACCGAGACCGTGGTCGAGATCTGCGGCCCCGACCTGGACCTCGCCCGGCTGCTCGCCCTGGAGTGGGACGGCTCGCAACACACGCCCGGCGCCGCACTCGGGAGCTGCCTCGCACGGACACCCGTCCCCGGCCCGGCCGGCTGCCCGCCGTTGCGGAGGATCGGAGCACTGCTGCGGCCGGGCGCGGAGCTCCGTCAGGCGTGGGCCTCGGGCGCCGTCGTCTCCTGGGAGGGCCGGCTCCGCGCGCACGTGGCCGTCTGGCACCCCGCGGCCCCGACGGCCGGGCCCGGCGCCGCCGACGTACGGGCCAGGCTCGACGCGCCGGTGTCGCAGGCGCAGCAGCGGGTCCTCTCGCCATGGATAGAGGAGGCCCGGCAGCGCCTCGCCGTACGGGCGCTCGGCCACCTCAACAGGCCGGTCGCCGCACTCGTCGCCGACTACGCCGACCGTCCGCCCGCCCACCTGGGCGCCGCCCCGGAGCGGGCCTTCGTGGAGCTGCAGGTGGGCGAGTTGCTCCGGGCGCACGTCAGCGGAGCGCTCGCCCTGCCCCGGGCGACGCGCGGCTCCTGCGGCTCCTCGTGACCGCGAGGAACGTGCTGGCGCACCGGTCCGTGCTGTACGACCGGACACTCGACGAGCTGGGCGCCGAACTCTCCCAGGCGGACCTCCGGGTGCCGTAGGACGACGGAGGGCCAGTTCAGGGGCGGGGTGGGGCTCTTCCGGGGGTGGAGGGCGGCCGCCCCGTACCGCCTCCGAGCTGTAGGGATCCGACAGTGACGCCCCTACGCCACTGTCGGAGGTCGATTCCTCATGTCGGGGGCGATACCGATAGGTTTTCGGCTACCAGACCGCTATCGAAAGGGTGATCCGTTGAGCCGCTCGGTTCTCGTCACCGGAGGAAACCGGGGCATCGGCCTCGCCATCGCCCGCGCGTTCGCCGAGGCCGGCGACAAGGTCGCGATCACGTACCGCTCCGGCGAGCCGCCCGAGGGCTTCCTGGCCGTCCGGTGCGACATCACCGACGGCGAGCAGGTGGAGCAGGCGTACAAGGAGATCGAGGAGAAGCACGGTCCGGTGGAGGTCCTCGTGGCCAACGCCGGCGTGACGAAGGACCAGCTCCTGCTGCGCATGTCCGAGGACGACTTCACGTCCGTCGTCGACACCAACCTCACCGGCACCTTCCGGGTCGTCAAGCGTGCCAACCGCGCGATGCTGCGTGCCAAGAAGGGCCGCGTCGTCCTGATCTCCTCGGTCGTCGGTCTGCTGGGCTCCGCGGGTCAGGCCAACTACGCCGCCTCCAAGGCCGGCCTCGTCGGCTTCGCCCGTTCTCTCGCGCGCGAGCTGGGCTCGCGCAACATCACCTTCAACGTCGTCGCCCCCGGTTTCGTCGACACCGACATGACCGCGGTGCTCACCGACGAGCAGCGCGCGGGCATCGTGTCCCAGGTGCCCCTGGGCCGCTACGCGCAGCCCGAGGAGATCGCCGCCACGGTGAGGTTCCTCGCCTCGGACGACGCCTCGTACATCACTGGAGCCGTCATCCCGGTTGACGGCGGATTGGGCATGGGTCACTGATCACATGAGCGGAATTCTCGAGGGCAAGCGCATCCTCATCACGGGTGTGCTGATGGAGTCCTCCATCGCCTTCCACGCCGCGAAGCTGGCCCAGGAGCAGGGTGCGGAGATCATTCTCACCGCCTGGCCCCGGCCGACGCTGACCGAGCGCATCGCCAGGAAGCTCCCCCGGCCCGAGAACGTGAAGGTCCTGGAGCTGGACGTCTCCAACGACGAGCACCTCGCGCGTCTGGAGGGACAGGTCCGCGAGCACCTCGGTGACCGTCTCGACGGCATCGTGCACTCGATCGGCTTCGCCCCGCAGGACGCGCTCGGCGGCAACTTCCTGAACACGCCGTTCGAGTCCGTGGCCACCGCCATGCACGTCTCCGCCTTCTCCCTGAAGTCGCTGACCATGGCGCTGCTGCCGCTGATGAACCAGGGCGGCTCCGTCGTCGGCCTCACCTTCGACGCGCAGTACGCCTGGCCGCAGTACGACTGGATGGGCCCGACCAAGGCCGCCCTGGAGGCCACCAGCCGCTACATGGCGCGTGACCTGGGCAAGCAGAACATCCGCTGCAACCTGATCTCGGCGGGGCCGCTCGGCTCCATGGCCGCCAAGTCCATCCCGGGCTTCGGCGAGCTTGCCTCCGTCTGGGACAGCCGCTCCCCGCTGGAGTGGACCCTCTCCGACCCCGAGCCGGCCGGCCGCGGCATCGTCGCGCTGCTCTCCGACTGGTTCCCGAAGACCACGGGCGAGATCATCCACGTCGACGGCGGTCTGCACGCGATCGGCGCGTAGCGACTCCCGTAGCCGTAGAGGGCCGTGGCCCGCCCCTGGGGGGTGGACCACGGCCCTCGCCGTTCCGCAACCCCTGCCCGAGTCGAAAAGTCGCGCGAATCACCCCAGACTGGGGCAGAGCGTGAAGTTCCTGCGACTGCGGTTCCTTCGACGGACGGGGAGGAGGTACGGATATGCACGCGATACGCGACGCGTTCGGCGCCTTCGCCTCGGTCGCCGTCCTGCTGACCGGGATAGCCGTGGCCGCCGAGGTACGGGCAGCCCCCGCCCCGGCCGAGGAGCTCCCCGTCACCGCCTCCGCGACCGAGGAGCCGGAGAACTTCGGCGCCTCCTGCCGCACCGTCGTCCAGGGCTCCCACGTCACGGCCCACTGCCGCAACCCGTACCCGCGCACCGACCGGGTCCGCCTCCACGTCGAGTGCGAGCGCTGGTGGGACGTCGACAGCGACAGCACCCCCGTGGACGTCGAGCCCGCCGCCCACGCCCAGGTCACCGGACGATGCTGGAAGGAGGTCCGGTCCGCCTGGGTCACGCACCAGCCGGCGGACCGGACTCCGTGACCGGCTCAGCGGCCGGGCTCCGCAGGCACATGAAGGGATAGCCGGCCGCCTCGGTCCCGGCCCGCTCCGCGTCGCCGTCCCGGATCGCCGCCACCAGGCGCGCGTGGTCCATGTGGTTCTCGGGCCGCAGCTCCTGCCCCACGTCGTCGCGCAGCCACTCCCGCAGGACGTCGCCCAGGTCCGCGTAGAGCTCGGTGAGCACCTCGTTCCCCGAGGCGGCGACGACGGCGTGGTGGAAGGCCGCGTCGACGGTCACGAACCGCTCCGCGTCGCCGGACTCCCACGCCTCCTCGCGCCGGAGGAGCAGGGCGTCGAGCTGCTTGAGGTCCCGCTCGGTGCGCCGCTGCGCCGCGAGCCGCGCCGCCGACGACTCCAGGGTCGAGCGCAGTTCGGCGACGTGCCGCGGGTCGGAGCCGGCGAAGCGCCGGTGCATGACCCCGGCGAGTTCGCTGGTGGCGATGACGTACGTACCGGAGCCCTGGCGGATGTCGAGCAGTCCGTTGTGGGCGAGCGCCCGTACCGCCTCACGCACGGTGTTACGGGCCACTCCCAGCTGCTCGACCAGCTCGGGTTCCGTCGGGATGCGTGAACCGACCGGCCACTCGCCCGAGGTGATCTGGTTCCGCAGCTCGGCGATCACCTGATCGGAGAGACCTGCGCGCCGCGGGTGACCGAGGGCCATGGAACACCTTCCCATTCGTTCGAGATTGGACAATCAATCATCCCATGATTCTATGATGGTCCCATGCGTGACGAGCCGACCCCCGACCCCACCGCACGACCGTCCGGAACCACCACCGCCCCGGCGGCCACCGCGACCTCCGCGCCGCGGGCCGGGGCGACCGCCACCGCCGGCGATTCTCCCGTCCCCGTACCCGTACCCGGCCCCGCGCCGTCGTCGGATACGACCAGGCACGGTCCCGGCCCGGGCACCCCGTCCGGCCCGGCGGGCCCCGCCGCCCCCGCACACCGCTGGACCCTCGGCCTCGTCACCGTCGGACTCGTCCTGGCCGCGCTGAACCTGCGCCCCGCCATCACCAGCCTCGGTGCCCTCCTCGACGAGGTCAGCGAGGGCCTCCACATGAGCGGCAGCGTCGCCGGCGTCCTCACCTCCGTACCCCCGCTCTGCTTCGCGGTCTTCGGCATCACGGCCCCGCGCCTCGCCCGCCGCTTCGGCCCCGTCGCCGTCGTCTGCGCGGGCATGGCCGCGATCTTCACCGGCCTGGTCCTGCGCCCCTTCGCGGGCGGTACGGCGGGATTCCTCGCCGCCAGCGCCCTCGCCCTGATGGGCATAGCCGTCAGCAACGTCCTGATGCCCGTCATCGTCAAGCGGTACTTCCCCGACCGCGTCGGCAGCATGACCGGCCTCTACTCCATGGCGCTCGCGCTCGGCACCTCCGTCGCGGCGGCCGCGACCGTGCCGATGACGGAGGCCCTCGGCGGCGACTGGCGCATCGGACTCGGCGTCTGGGCGGCCGTCGCCGCGCTCGCCGTCCTGCCCTGGATCCCCCTCCTGCGCGACCGCGCCGAGACGGCCCGTACGGGGGAAGGCCCGACCACGACGTCGAGCACCGCCCCGAGCGCGCCCGCAAGGACGGCCGCGACAGCGGGCGCTGGCACGAGCGCGTCCCAGACGACAGCGGCGCCTGCGGCCGCGCCCCCGGGCGCCGCCACGAGCGCGCCCGCAAAGACGGTCGCGACCCCAGGCACCGTCCCGAGCGCGTCCCCGGCCGCAGCGACACCTACGGACCCGGCCGCCGGCGCCGTCCCGAGCGCGACGCCGGCGACAGCGACACCTACGACCACGACCGACGCCGCCGCCCCGCCGCGCGTCACCCGTAGCCGCACCGCCTGGGCCCTCGGCTGTTTCTTCGGCCTCCAGGCCACCGGCGCCTACATCACCATGGGCTGGATGCCGCAGATCTTCCGCGACGCCGGCGTCCCCGCCACCACCGCGGGCGTGCTCCTCGCCGTCACCATGGTCATGGGCGTCCCGCTCGCCTTCGTCATCCCCCGGCTCGCCACCCGGATGAAGACCCAGGGCCCGATCGTGGTCGCCCTCGGCCTCTGCGGCCTCGCCGGGTACACCGGCCTCTTCTTCGCCCCGGCCGCCGGAGCCTGGGCCTGGGCGCTGCTGCTCGGCGTCTCCAACTGTGCCTTCCCGCTCGCCCTCACCATGATCGGCATGCGCTCGCGCAGCGGCGCCGGAGTCGTCCGGCTCTCCGCCTTCGCGCAGAGCGTCGGGTACCTCATCTCCATCCCCGGACCCCTCCTCGTCGGCGTGCTCTACCAGCACAGCGGCGGCTGGGGACTGCCGATCGCGCTCATGGGCGGCCTCATGGTGCCCCAGATGATCGTCGGAACCCTGGCAGGCCGGGACCGGACGGTCGAGGACGAGTGCTGAGATGCGAGACTGTCGTCATGCCAGTCCTCGAACCCCATCCCCCCAACGGCCAGAAGAAGCTGCTCCTCGTGCTCGGCGCGATGCTCGGCATCTCGTTGGTCATCGCCGTCATCGCCACCCTCGCCTCCCCGTGAACCCGGGGGGTGGGGACAACCCCCGCATCCCCTAGGGGGTGAGTGTCAGGGTGAACTGGGTGGATCACCTGATGGGCCGGAGGGAGCCCGCTCCATAGGTTGGAGACCAAGCGGAAAACGGTTCCCCATCCCCCCGGAGGCGGCCATGTCGGCCCGATCGCACACCAGCACCCGGCCCCTGCCGACCGGCGTCGACACCCGGCTGCCCTGGTGGGCACTCGTCCTGCCCGTGGCCGCGTTCACCGCTCTGCTGCTGCTGATGGCCGGCCCCGGCGGCGCCCGCGCGACCGCGGGTGACCCGGCGGTCGGCGGGGTCCTGGAGCAGATCCAGCAAACGCTCTCTCTCTGAGTCGATGTGAGCCGTTTCATGCGAAGCTGAGAACCATGAGCGTCGATACATCCCGCAGGATCGTGCTGCTCCGACACGCGAAGGCGGACTGGAACCAGGAGTCCGACCATGAGCGCCCCCTCGCCGAGCGAGGCCGCGCGGACGCCCCCCTGGCGGGCCGAAAGCTCGCCGAGACCGGCATCGGCTTCGACCTGGCCCTCTGCTCGACCGCGGTCAGAACGCGCGAGACCTGGAAGCTGGCCGTGCACGCACTGCCGCAGCGCCCCAGGACCGTGTACGAGGACCGGCTGTACGAGGCCTCGCTCGGCGAGCTCATCGCCCTGCTCAGCGAGACCTCGGACGATGTCTCCGACCTCCTGGTCATCGGCCACAACCCGGGCATGCACGCGCTCGCCGACGCCCTGGCCGGCGAGTCCGAGGGCGACGTCCTCCCCCGGATGAACCGCAGCGGTTTCCCGACCTCCGCCTTCGCCGTCCTCACCTTCAGCGGCGACTGGAAGTCCCTGGAACACGGCGCCGCCCGGCTCGTCGACTTCTGGACCCCGCATGCCTGACCCGTACGCCTGACCCGTGTGCCCGACCGGCACGCCTGACCCACACGCCTTCCGCGCCCGCCTGATCCGCGGCCGTACGTCCGATCCGTACCCGAAGGGGCCCGGCCGTCATCCGACGACCGGGCCCCTTCGGCGTACACGGGTCCGCCGCACCCACGCCGCCACCGCTCAGTGCAGCTGCTCCTCGGGGCCGTCCGCCGCTTCGACCTCTTCGCGGGTGATGCCCAGCAGATACAGCACGGTGTCCAGGAAGGGCACGTTCACCGCCGCGTCCGCCGCCCGGCGCACCACCGGCTTCGCGTTGAACGCCACACCGAGCCCGGCCGCGTTCAGCATGTCCAGGTCGTTCGCCCCGTCGCCGATCGCCACGGTCTGCGCCAGCGGCACCCCCGCCTCCGTGGCGAACCGGCGCAGCAGCCGCGCCTTGCCCGCCCGGTCCACGATCTCGCCGGTCACCCGCCCGGTGAGCTTGCCGTCGACGATCTCCAGCGTGTTGGCGGAGGCGAAGTCAAGACCCAGCCGCTCCTTCAGGTCGTCGGTGACCTGCGTGAATCCGCCGGAGACGACGCCGACCTGGTAGCCGAGCCGCTTGAGCGTACGGATCAGGGTCCGGGCCCCCGGCGTCAACCGCACCTCGGCGCGGACCTTGTCGACCACCGAGGCGTCGAGCCCGGCGAGCAGCTCCACCCGCGCGTGCAGCGACTGCTCGAAGTCCAGCTCGCCGCGCATCGCGGCCTCCGTGACCTCGGCGACCTTGTCCTCGCAGCCCGCGTGCGCCGCGAAGAGCTCGATCACCTCGTCCTGGATCAGCGTCGAGTCGACGTCCATGACGACGAGCCGCTGCGCGCGCCGGTGCAGCCCGGCCGAGACCACGGCGACATCGACGCCGATCGTGTGCGCCTCGGGGGCCAGGGCGGTCCGCAGCGGCTCGGTCTCGCAGCCGGAGACGGCGAACTCGACGGCCGTCACCGGATACTTCGCCAGCCGGAAGACACGGTCGATGTTGCCGCCGGTCTCCGCGATCCTGGCCGCTATGGCCGCCGTCTGCTCCGCGGTCAGCGGATTCCCGAGCACGGTGACGTGGGAGCGCCCACTGCCGCGCGGCCGGTTGTCACCCGTACCGGAGATGATCTCGGCCTGGAGCTTCTGGGACTCGGCCCAGCTGTGCACGGTGGCCCGGAGTTCGCCCTGCGACGCGACGGTCGGCTCGGTGACGAGCGCGCACAGGACGAGGCGGCCGCGGGAGACGACCTGCTCGATGTCCACGACGTCGACGGAGTAGGCGGCGAGGGTGTCGAAGAGTCCCGCGGTGATCCCGGGACGGTCCTTCCCGAAGATCTTGACGAGAAGGGTGGGAACGTCTGAGGTGTGCGATGCGCTCATGGTGCTTCCACCGTATCGGGCACCGCCCGCCGCCCGACCCCCCGTCCCGCGTAGCGGACACCCGAGCGGCCGTCGGCCCGCCCCGGCGGGACCCTCTCCCGGGTCTTCACGCTGCCCGACTTTCGGAGAGGGGACCGGGCCTGAAATAGTTCCCCACGATGTTCGCCATCCCTAGACTCCCAGCGACGGGGGTACATCGGGGGACAAGTAGTGGGGCATGGAGTGCCAGAACTCGTACTGGAATTGAATGGAAGGACCTGGACGCTCGATTCGTCCAGGTCGTACACCCTTGGCCGCGATCCGCAGGGTGACCTGGTGATCGACGACGCCAGGGTCTCGTGGCGCCACGCCACCATCAGCTGGGGCGGCCGGAGTTGGGTCATCGAGGACCACGGCTCCACCAACGGGACGTTCCTGCGGGGGCAGCGGGTCCACCAGGTGGAGATCGGCCCCGGCTCGGCCGTCCACCTCGGCAACGCGACCGACGGCCCGCGGCTGAATCTCGCCGCCGGAGCCCAGGGCGCACCGCAGGTCGGGCAGCAGCAGGCCGGGCAGCAGCAGGCCGGGCACCAGCACGCCCCGGTGGCCCAGCCGGTCCCCGCGCACCAGGCCGCGGAGCAGGCCGAATGGCTCACCCACCAGGCCCCGCCGCCGCAGCAGAGTCCGCAGCAGCAGGCTCCCCAGCAGCCGGGCTGGCAGCAGGGCCCGCCGCCCGCGCAGCCGCACGTACCGCAGCAGCAGGTCCCGCACCAGCAGGGTCACGGTCAGCACGGCGCCGCCGCGGGGGCGTCGTCGGCCTACGCCGACCGTAGCCCCACCACGTTCCACCAGCTGTCCCTCGGCCACGTCATGCGCATCGGCCGTGCCCTCGAGAACGAGCTGGTCGTCTCCGACCTCCAGGTCTCGCGGAACCACGCCGAGTTCCACGCGACGCCCGACGGCCGCTTCGAGATCCGCGACCTCGGCTCGCACAACGGCACGTACGTCAACGGTCAGCCGATCGCCAAGGGCGGCACGGCCCTCCTCGGCCCGCAGGACATCGTCGGCGTCGGCCACTCGACGTTCCGGCTCGTCGGCGGCCAGCTCGAGGAGTTCGTCGACACCGGCTCGATCTCCTTCTCGGCCCGCCACCTCACGGTCACCGTGGACGGCGGCAAGCAGATCCTCAAGGACGTCTCCTTCGGCGTCCCGGAGAAGTCGCTGATCGGTGTCATCGGCCCGTCGGGCTCCGGAAAGTCCACCCTGCTCAAGGCGCTGACCGGCTACCGCCCGGCCAACGAGGGCGATGTCCTCTACGACAACCGGAGCCTCTACAAGCAGTTCGCCGAGCTGCGCCAGCGCATCGGTCTGGTCCCGCAGGACGACATCCTGCACAAGGAGCTGACCGTCCAGAAGGCGCTGCGCTACGCGGCCAAGCTCCGCTTCCCCGGTGACACCGCGCCCGCCGAGCGCGAGGCCCGGATCGACGAGGTGCTGCGCGAGCTCAAGCTCGACATCCACAAGGAGAAGAAGGTCACCTCCCTCTCCGGTGGTCAGCGCAAGCGCGTCTCGGTCGCCCTTGAGCTCCTCACCAAGCCTTCGCTGATCTTCCTGGACGAGCCGACCTCCGGCCTCGACCCGGGCATGGACCGCGATGTGATGCAGCTGCTCCGCGGCCTCGCCGACGACGGCCGCACGGTCCTCGTCGTCACCCACTCGGTGGCCGAGCTGGGCCTGTGCGACAAGCTCCTCGTCATGGCACCGGGCGGTTCGGTGGCGTACTTCGGCCCGCCGGAGGAAGCGCTGAACTTCTTCGGCTACTCCACCTGGGCCGATGTCTTCTCCGCCTTCGAGAACTACCGCGACTACGACTGGGCGGGCCGCTGGAAGGGCTCGCAGCACTACCAGATGTACGCCGCGGACATCGACTCCGTCGCCGCCCAGCCCGTCCAGATGCCGCAGCAGGCGATGGCCCGGTCGCCCAAGCCGCAGGGCTGGGGCTCCCAGCTGCTGACCCTGATCCGGCGCTACGTCTCCGTGATCGCCTCCGACAAGGGCTTCATGGGTCTGATGGTCATCCTGCCGGCCGTCCTCGGCGCGGTCTCGGTGGTCATCCCCGCCGACTTCGGCCTGGGCTCGCCGACACCGCCGTCCCGCTTCAACGGCGACGCCGGCACGATCATGCTGATCCTCGCGGTCGGCATGTGCTTCAGCGGCGCGGCCAACTCCGTACGAGAACTGATCAAGGAACGGGTCATCTACGAGCGGGAGCGCGCCACCGGCCTCTCCCGCTCCGCGTACCTCATGTCCAAGGTCATCGTCCTCGGCCTGATCACGGCCTTCCAGGGCGTCATCATCTGCGGCATCGGCTTCTCCACCCGGGCGCTGCCCGAGGAGGGCCTCTTCATGCCCCCGGCCGTCGAGCTGTGCGTCCAGGTCATCGCCCTGGGTCTCACCTCGATGATGTTCGGCCTGGTCATCTCCGCGCTGGTGAAGACCGCCGAGAAGACCATGCCGCTCCTGGTGATGTTCGCGATCATCCAGGTCGTGTTCACCGGCATCCTCTTCCAGGTGTACGGCTCGCCGGGCCTGGAGCAGTTCGCCTGGCTGATGCCCTCCCGCTGGGGCATCGCGGGCGCCGGCACCACCCTCGACCTGGCCCGCCTCATGCCGCCGTGGGATCCGAAGAACCCCACGAACACCGACCCGCTGTGGGAGCACACGGTCGCCCAGTGGAGCCTGGACCTCGGCGTCCAACTGCTCATGGCCGTCGTCTGCTGCGTCGTCGTGGCGCGGCTGCTGCGCCGCCACGAGCCCGAGGTCATGCGCAAGTAGTCGCCGGGCACGCCGGTACGCCGAAGGGCGGCACCCCCGCACAGGGGGTGCCGCCCTTCGGCGTACGACAGCGGTCCGAAAGGATCAGTACGCGCTGTTGACGTTGTCGATGGAGCCGTAGCGGTCGGCCGCGTAGTTGGCGGCGGCGACGAGGTTGGCGACCGGGTCGTACTGGTCGAACGCGGTGCCCTTGACGTGGTAGGCCTTGAAGGTCGGGTAGATGACCTGGAGCAGGCCCTTGGACGGGACGCCGTTGATGGCGTTGATGTCCCAGTTGTTGATGGCCCGCGGGTTGCCGCTGGACTCGCGCATGATGTTCTTGTGCAGGCCGTTGTAGCTGCCCGGGATGTTGTGCTTGTCCATGATGAACAGCGCCTCGCGGATCCAGCCGTCGAGGTTGTTCGCGAAGACCGGCGTACGGGCCACGGAACGGCTCGCGGCCGCCTTCTCCGCGGCACGCTTCTTCGCCGCGGCCTTCGCCTGCGCCTGGGCCTTGGCCTTGGCGTCCGCCTTGGCCTTCGCCTCGGCCTTGGCCTTGGCGTCCGCCTTCGCCTTGGCGGCGGCCGCGGCCTTCGCCTTGGCCTGCGCGTCGGCCTTGGCCTTCGCCTCCGCCTCCAGCTTGGCCTTCAGACCGATGGTGGTCTGCTGCTCGGTGACGCTGGCGGCCAGCGCCTTCGCCTGGGGGCTGTTCGCGTTGTACGACCAGGCCACCTGCTGGGTACCGGACAGAGCCACCGGCTCCGTTTCGGTGGCGCCGTTGCCGGGCACGAGGGAGAGAGTGAGCGCGGCGGCGCCCAGAGCGGCGACGCCGGCGATCGTGGCCTTGTGGGTCTTCTTCAGACCACGACTGTGGCCAGGGGTGTTCGCAGACATTCCGGACTACCTCTTCGAATCGCTGGGAGTCGCTCCGCCAGGAGTGGCGCTACGCCTGCTCGGCGGCGACGTTGGCAATTCTTAGCGGCAGCAAAATCCTGTGGCAAAGGTGTGACGTACGATCCGGGGTAGTGGATCAGGGGCCCGTGCACGAGCCACCGAAGCACCCTTATGTCGGGCTCACCCCACCCTGACCGGCTCCCTGAGCTCCACTAGGAACGTTCGTAAGTGACCTGGGTCCTATGCGCGGGCTCACATCGGGCGGGTAACAACCTCACCGGGCGTTGCGTGAGCAATGCGCACAGTCAGGCCCCTTATCCCCGAGGACGAGGAAGGGTCCTCGCCGCGCTGGGTGCGGACCCCGCCGCCCTCCCCGGGCCCTACGACCTAGGTCCCCGGTCCCCCTCCACCGCCGCCCCCGGGCCGATACGCACGGTCACGACCCGCCGGTACGGTGACCGCATGAGCCATCGACCGAGCTCCGGCCTGGCCGCTGTGAGCACCGCCCTGCTGGCGATGAGCCGCCACCTGGAGGTCCGTGACGTCCTCAAGACGATCGTCGCCTCCGCCCGGGAGCTGCTCGACGCCGAGTACGCGGCCCTGGGCGTCCCCGACGACCACGGCGGCTTCGCCCAGTTCGTCGTCGACGGCGTCAGCGACGAGCAGTGGAGGGCGATCGGCCCGCTGCCCCGGCAGCACGGCATCCTCGCGTCGATGCTCCACAAGGCCGAGCCCGAGCGGCTCGCCGATGTCCGCGACGACCCCCGCTTCGAGGGCTGGCCCGATGCCCACCCCGAGCTGTCCGACTTCCTCGGCCTGCCCGTCAGGGACGGCGACGAGATCCTCGCCGCCCTCTTCCTCGCCAACAAGCGCTGTCCGAGGGAGACCGGCGGCTGCGGCTTCACCGCCGAGGACGAGGAACTGCTCGCGATCCTCGCCCAGCACGCGGCCATCGCCCTCACCAACGCCCGCCTGTACGAGCGCAGCCGCGAGTTCACCATCGCCGAGGAGCGCTCCCGCCTCGCCCACGAGCTGCACGACGCCGTCAGCCAGAAGCTCTTCTCCCTCCGGCTGACCGCCCAGGCCGCCGCCGCGCTCGTCGACCGTGACCCCGCCCGTGCCAAGGGCGAGCTCCAGCAGGTCGCCTCCCTCGCCGCCGAGGCCGCCGACGAACTGCGAGCCGCCGTCGTCGAGCTCCGCCCCGCCGCCCTCGACGAGGACGGCCTCGTCCACACCCTCCGCACCCACATCCAGGTCCTGGACCGCGCCCACACCGCCCGGGTCACCTTCGAGAGCCCTGGCACCCGCGCGCTGCCCGCCGCGCAGGAGGAGGCCGTGCTCCGCGTCGCCCAGGAGGCCCTGCACAACGCCCTGCGGCACGCGGACGCGGAACTCGTCACCGTCTCCCTGACCCGCAGCGGCCAGGGTGCGCGGCTCACGATCACCGACGACGGCAAGGGCTTCGACCCGCGTACGGTCCGCAGCGCCGGACGCCACCTCGGCCTGGTCTCCATGCGGGACCGGGCGAGCGGCGTCGGGGGATCGCTCACCGTGACCTCGGCCCGGGGCGAGGGCACCACGATCGAGATGGAGGTTCCCGGTGGCTGACAAGCGGATCCGTGTGCTCCTCGTCGACGACCACCAGGTCGTCCGACGGGGCCTGCGCACCTTCCTGGAGGTACAGGACGACATAGAGGTCGTGGGGGAGGCCTCCGACGGCGCGGAGGGCGTCGCCAGGGCCGAGGAGCTCCGCCCCGACGTCGTCCTCATGGACGTGAAGATGCCCGGTACGGACGGCATCGAGGCCCTGAAGCGGCTCCGCGCGCTCGACAACCCGGCCAGGGTCCTGATCGTCACCAGCTTCACCGAGCAGCGCACGGTGGTCCCCGCGCTCCGCGCAGGCGCCTCCGGGTACGTCTACAAGGACATCGACCCCGACGCGCTGGCCGGCGCGATCCGCTCCGTCCACGCGGGGCACGTCCTGCTCCAGCCGGAGGTCGCGGGCGCGCTCCTGACCCAGGACGACTCCCCGGCCGGCACGGGACGCGGCTCGACGCTCACGGAGCGGGAGCGCGAGGTCCTCGGCCTGATCGCGGACGGCCGCTCCAACCGCGAGATCGCCCGCGCGCTCGTCCTCTCCGAGAAGACGGTCAAGACGCACGTCTCGAACATCCTCATGAAACTCGACCTCGCGGACCGCACCCAGGCGGCACTCTGGGCGGTCCGACACGGTCTCACCGACTGACGCGCCCCCTGCGCGCCGGGGCGCACGACCGTTCAGTAATTCATACCGTCGTGTGTATGTCCCCCGTTCGGCGCAACCTTCCGGGGTGTGCGGCGTTCTCCATGGCGTGCTGCGGCGGACCTGCCGCAGCGATGACCAGGAGGATGTACCAAGTGAAGAACCTCAAGAAGGCCGCCGCCCTCACCATGGTCGCCGGGGGCATCGTCGCCGCCGGTGCGGGTGTCGCCTCCGCCCACGGCGCCGAGGCCATGGGCAAGGCCCTCAACTCGCCGGGCGTCGCCTCCGGCAACCTGGTGCAGGTCCCGGTCCACGTCCCCGTGAACGTCTCCGGCAACACGGTCAACGTGATCGGTCTGCTCAACCCGGCCTTCGGCAACCACGCCGTCAACCACTGAGCACCCCGAACCACCGGCCCCCGGGACACCCCCCGGGGGCCGGCCCGTGCCGCACCTGGGACGCGCCTCCCGCCCCCGACCCCCCAGCGGACCAGAGCTCAGACCCCCCGTTCCCGCTCCCTCTCCTCCACGTAAGCGTTGTACGCCGCAACCTGAGCCCGCCGTGCCACCCGCTCCACCGGCCGCAGCGCCTGCCCCCGCGCCGCCATCTCGGAGGCGCTCACCGCGCCCCCGTGGCCGTGGTCGTACGCCAGGTCCACGAGCAGCCCCACCCGCTGCGCCAGCTCCAGGACCCGGACCGCCCGCGGCGGATACCCGGGGGCCAGGACCTCCCGCCCCACCTCCGCCCGCGCCCGGTACGCCTCACGCGCCGCGTCCGCCACCGGGCCCGAGGCCGCGACGTCCAACCGGGTCAGTACGACCGTGGCGTCGCGCAGGGCCTCCGCCAGCTCCCGCTCGGCCTCGCCGAGCGACGGCACGTCCGCCGGCGGAGCCTCCCGCACCGGGAGACAGCGCCAGACCACCTCCACGTGCACGTCACCCGCGGGACCCGCCTCGGAGACCTCCGGCACGAGACCGTACGGGGCGCCGAAGCCCACCACCGCCTCCTCCGCCTCCAACGCGCGCGCGTTGAAGTCCGGCGGTCCGCTCAGCCCCAGCGGATGCCCCGGCGCGGGCAGCGCCACCCGCCACCCGGTCACCCCGAGCCGCCGCAGCCGGCCGAGGGCCAGTGTCAGTCCCACCGGCACCGCCTCACCCGGCAGCCCCTCCACGCGGTGCACCGCGTCCTCCCCGACAATGGCCATCGCCGCCTCGTCCGGCGACACCGCCCCGGCCAGCAGGGCGTTGCCCCATGCCGCCAGGCGTCCTGAGCGTGGTTCCGAAAGCATCCCCCAAGACTAAGGACTCGGAGGAAGCCCCAGACCCTGTCCGGAAAGTCCCACGGGCTCCCCCTCCGGACAGGCCCAGGGACCGCCCCGCTCCGTCGATAACGTAGGTTTTCCCTGGACGCCGCGCCCACCGGCGCAAGGCGACGACTCGACTCGACCGCAAGGGGAGACAACGCGCTCATGAGCGATGTACTGGAGCTGGTGGACGTATCCGTGGTCCGCGACGGACGGGCTCTGGTGGACGACGTCTCCTGGTCGGTCAAGGAGGGCGAGCGCTGGGTCATCCTCGGACCCAACGGCGCCGGCAAGACCACCCTTCTGAACATCGCCTCCAGCTACCTCTTCCCCACCAAGGGCACCGCCCACGTCCTGGGCGAGCAGCTCGGCGGCGTCGGCACCGACGTCTTCGAGCTCCGCCCCCGCATCGGCATGGCCGGCATCGCGATGGCGGAGAAGCTCCCCAAGGGACAGACCGTCCTGCAGACCGTCCTCACCGCCGCGTACGGCATGACCGCCACCTGGCACGAGGACTACGACCCGGTCGACGAGCAGCGCGCCAAGGCCTTCCTCGACCGCCTCGGGATGAACGACTACCTGGACCGGAAGTTCGGCACCCTCTCCGAGGGCGAGCGCAAGCGCACCCTGATCGCCCGCGCGATGATGACCGACCCCGAGCTCCTGCTCCTCGACGAGCCCGCCGCCGGCCTGGACCTCGGCGGCCGCGAGGACCTGGTCCGCCGCCTCGGCCGCCTCGCCCGCGACCCGTACGCCCCCTCCATGATCATGGTCACCCACCACGTCGAGGAGATCGCGCCCGGCTTCACCCACGTCCTGATGATCCGTCAGGGCAAGGTCCTCGCCGCGGGCCCCATCGAGATGGAACTGACCTCCCGCAACCTCTCGCTCTGCTTCGGCCTGCCGCTCGTCGTCGAGCGCGTCGCCGACCGCTGGACCGCCCACGGCCTGCCCCTGAAGTGACCGGCCGGAGCGCCGGCGTCCCGCACAGCCGCCCGCGCCCTGTCCCCGAGGGCCCCACCCGCCCTACCATGACCCCGTGGACATCGACGCGTGGGTCTGGTGGTTGATCGGCGCGGTGGGGCTCGGCATTCCGCTGGTCCTGACCGCGATGCCGGAGTTCGGCATGTTCTCCGTCGGAGCGGTCGCCGGGGCGGTGACCGCCGCCCTCGGCTTCGGCGTCGTCCCCCAGGTACTCGTCTTCGTCGTCGTCTCCGTGGCGCTCATCGCGGTGGTACGCCCGATCGCCGCCCGCCACCGCGCCGGCGGCCCCGGACTGGCCAGCGGTGTCGACGCCCTGAGGGGGCGTCAGGCCGTCGTCCTGGAGCGGGTCGACGCCTCCGGAGGCGGCAGGATCAAGCTCGCGGGCGAGATCTGGTCGGCCCGCGCGCTCGACTCCGGACAGACCTTCGAACCGGGCGACCAGGTCGACGTCGTCGAGATCGACGGAGCGACCGCCGTCGTCATGTGACCGAACCTCGCCCATGACGTTCCGTCGTCTGCGAAACTCGATCATGCAAGACCACCCGGCAGTCAACCGGCAGCGAAGGGCACGGGGAACTCGATGTCAGCAGTCATCATCGTCCTGATCATTCTGGTGGTGCTCGTCTTCATCGCCCTGATCAAGACGATCCAGGTCATCCCGCAGGCGAGCGCGGCGATCGTCGAGCGTTTCGGCCGCTACACCCGCACGCTCAACGCCGGACTGAACATCGTCGTCCCGTTCATCGACTCGATCCGCAACCGGATCGACCTCCGCGAGCAGGTCGTCCCGTTCCCGCCGCAGCCGGTGATCACCCAGGACAACCTCGTCGTCAACATCGACACCGTCATCTACTACCAGGTGACCGACGCCCGGGCCGCGACCTACGAAGTCGCCAGCTACATCCAGGCGATCGAGCAGCTCACCGTCACCACCCTGCGCAACATCATCGGCGGCATGGACCTGGAGCGGACCCTGACCTCCCGTGAGGAGATCAACGCGGCCCTGCGCGGCGTCCTCGACGAGGCCACCGGCAAGTGGGGCATCCGCGTCAACCGTGTCGAGCTCAAGGCGATCGAGCCGCCGACCTCCATCCAGGACTCGATGGAGAAGCAGATGCGCGCCGAGCGCGACAAGCGCGCCGCGATCCTCACCGCCGAGGGCACCCGTCAGTCCGCCATCCTCACCGCAGAGGGCGAGAAGCAGTCGGCGATCCTGCGCGCCGAGGGCGAGTCCAAGGCCGCCGCCCTGCGCGCCGAGGGCGAGGCCCAGGCCGTCCGCACGGTCTTCGAGGCCATCCACGCGGGCGACCCCGACCAGAAGCTCCTCTCGTACCAGTACCTCCAGATGCTCCCGAAGATCGCCGAGGGCGATGCCAACAAGCTCTGGATCGTGCCCAGCGAGATCGGCGACGCCCTCAAGGGCCTCTCCGGCGCCTTCGGCAACGTGGGCGGCGGTGCTCCCGGCTTCAACACCAAGGGCGGCGGGGCCGAAAGGCGAGACGAACCGCCGGTTGACTGACCCGTACACGTACCTCTCGTGCATGATCGGTGCGAGCCCCTCGACCCTGACGACGTCACGGCGGGGAGGCGACTCACTGACCATGTAAGGAGATGGCGTTGTCCATCTGGGAAGCACTGGCAGTCTTCGCCGCCGGCATCGGCGCCGGCACCATCAACACCATCGTCGGATCGGGAACGCTCATCACGTTCCCCGTCCTGCTCGCGACCGGACTCCCCCCGATCACGGCGAACGTCTCCAACGCCCTCGGACTCGTCCCCGGTTCGATCAGCGGAGCCATCGGCTACCGACGCGAACTCAAGGGCCAGAAGGCCCGCATCCTCCGCCTCGGCGGCGCCGCCCTCGTCGGCGGCCTCATCGGCGCGATCCTGCTCCTGGCCCTGCCCTCCCGGGCCTTCGACACGATCGTCCCCGTCCTCATCGGCCTCGCGCTGGTCCTGGTCCTCCTCCAGCCCCGCATCGCCGCCGCCGTCAAGCGCCGCCGCGAACAGACCGGCACCGAGGCCCACCCCGACGGCGGCCCCGCCCTCCTCGTCGGCCTGTGCCTCGCCAGCGTGTACGGGGGTTACTTCGGCGCCGCCCAAGGGGTGCTCTACCTCTCCCTCATGGGCCTGCTGCTCCACGACACCCTGCAACGGATTAACGCCGTCAAGAACATCCTCGGCGCCCTCGTCAACGGCGTCGCCGCCGTCTTCTTCCTCTTCGTCGCCGACTTCGACTGGACGGCCGTCCTGCTCATCGCCGTCGGCTCCACCATCGGCGGCCAGATCGGCGCCAAGGTCGGCCGGAGACTGCCGCCCACGGTCCTGCGCGGAGTGATCATCGCGGTCGGCATCGCCGCGATCCTCCAGCTGACGCTCAATTAGCCGACCCGCAGGCACGACGCCAAGGGCCCGCCTCTCACCACCTGGAGAGACGGGCCCTTGCCGTACGGGACAGCGTTACGCGGCCGCCTTCGCCAGCCACTCGGGGAGCGCCGACCGCTCGCTCGCCCGCATCGAGAGCAGCATCGCGTCCGCCGGCGTCGGCTCGAACGGCTGGTGCAGCAGGGGCATCCCCGCCTGCTCCGGCGTCCGGTCGGCCTTGCGGTGGTTGTCCTCGGCGCACGAGGCCACCGTGTTCAGCCAGCTGTCCCCACCGCCCTGGGCACGCGGCACCACGTGGTCGACGGTCGTCGCCCGCCGCCCGCAGTACGCGCACCGGTGCTGGTCCCGGACCAGCACCCCCCGTCTCGACCACGGCGCCTGTCTTCGGAACGGCACCCGTACGTAACGGCAGAGCCTGATCACCCGGGGCACCGGCAGGTCGACCGCGGCACCCCGCACCCGCAGTTCCGGATGCGCGTGCTCGACGACGGCCTTGGCCTGCAGGACAAGCACCACCGCACGGTTCAGAGTGACCGTCGAAAGCGGCTCGAAGCTCGCGTTGAGTACCAGTGTGTCCCGCATTGTGCCCACCTCCCGTGTGCAGGCCCCGCCCCGGACGGGACCGTGGGGCCTGGATCAACGATGGCCGGGCCGGCCGGGGTCGGACAACGCAATTTTCCCGCGCAACAAAAGATGCCCGCTTCTGATCTCTCCAAGACCAGAAGCGGGCAAACAACAAACGAACGATCAGACGGCTGTCGGCGCCGCGTACTCACCGACCGGCCGGACACGCCCCAGCACGTGGAACCGCGGGCCGAGTCCGACGTGCCGCAGGCGAGGCGTCCCCGTCAGGGCCGGGCCTAGAGCCAGTTGCGACGGCCACCGACCTCGGCGAGCCACTGGTTCAGGTAAGCCGCCCAGTCGGTGGCGTGGAAGTCGTCGAGGCCCACCTTGAAGGCACGGAAGGAGTCGCTTCCCTCACCGAACAGACCCGGCTTCTTGTCCATCTCCAGAACGACGTCCATCTCGCGGTCGTCCGCGACGAAGCTGACCTCTACCTGGTTCAGCCCCCGGTACTGCTGCGGCGCGAAGAACTCGATCTCCTGGTAGAAGGGCAGCTTCTGCCGCGTCCCCCGGATGTGACCGCGCTCCATGTCCGCGCTCTTGAAACGGAAGCCCAGCTGGAGGAAGGCGTCCAGAATGGCCTGCTGCGCCGGCAGCGGGTGCACGTTGACCGGGTCCAGATCACCGGAGTCCACCGCGCGGGCGATCTCCAGCTCGGTCTTCACCCCGATGTTCATACCGCGCAGCTGCTGCCCGGCGACGGACGTCACCGGCGTCTCCCACGGGATGTCCAGACCGAACGGCACCACGTGCACCGCACCGGCCTTCACCTCGAAGGCACCACCCAGGCGCACCTTGGCGAACTCGATGTCCTGCTTCTGCTCCTGGTCGCCGCCCTCCACCTCGACCCGCGCCTGAAGCCCGACGGAGAGGCCCTCGATCCGCTGGTCGACACTGCCGCCCTGGATCCGCACCTCACCCTGGACGACACCGCCCGGAACCACGTTCGCCTCGGTGAGCACCGTCTCCACGCTGGCCCCACCGGCACCAAGGCTCGCGAGCAGCTTCTTGAATCCCATGAATGTCACTCCTTGTCGGTCCTGACCCCTACATACGCGCGACGACCGTAGCCGGTTCCCCGCGCGACCCCACTACGCTCGGACGCCATGAGTGAGAGCCCCGACCGTACGCCGCTCCCGCGGACGTTCTTCGACCGCCCGGTCCTCGAGGTCGCCCCCGACCTCCTCGGCCGCACCCTCGTCCGCAATTCAGACGAGGGCCGGATGGAACTGCGTCTCACGGAGGTGGAGGCGTACGCGGGCGCGATCGACCCCGGCTCGCACGCCTTCCGGGGCCGCACGGCACGCAACGCCGTCATGTTCGGCCCACCCGGACACGCGTACGTCTACTTCACGTACGGCATGTGGCACTGCCTCAACCTGGTGTGCGGCCCGGAGGGCGAGGCGAGCGGGGTCCTTCTGCGCGCGGGGGAGTTCCTCCTGGGCGCCGACCGGGCCCGCGCACGCCGGCGCTCGGCGCGATACGACCGCGAGCTGGCCAAGGGCCCGGCCCGCCTGGCCACGGCCCTCGACGTCGCCCTCTCCCTGAACGGCACGGACACCTGCGCCGCCCCGGACGCCCCGCTGACCCTGCTCACCGGCACCCCGCCCGACCCGGACCGCATCCGCACCGGCCCCCGCACCGGCGTGGGCGGCGACGGCGCCCCGCACCCCTGGCGCTTCTGGATCGACGAGGACCCGACGGTGAGTCCGTACCGCCCCCACAGCCCCCGGAAGCGGAGGCTTGACTCCGGCCGACCAAGCGCCTAACGTAGCCCGAGCAGCTGGTTACGGGCCTGCTTGTTCGAGCACCCCGCAGCGGCCATCCACTACTGAACATGACGCCCCTCGCAGGGGCCTTTTCCGGCATGCCGGAATTGGAATTCGATCGACTCAATTATGAGTCGCCGAATGGATCAGCTAAAGTAGTGAACACGCCGAGAGGCAAAAGGCAGCCAACAGGCCACCGGATACAGACCCCGAACCGGAAACGGTACGGAAAACGATCTGGTAAGGTTGGAAACACGAAATACCGAAGGGAAGCCCGGAGGAAAGCCCGAAAGGGTGAGTACAAAGGAAGCGTCCGTTCCTTGAGAACTCAACAGCGTGCCAAAAATCAACGCCAGATTAGTTGATACCCCGTCCATCTTCGGATG